>CAZKJT010000003.1:153828-248899 GCA_964553225.1 uncultured Planctomycetales bacterium
GGGGCCGGGCGCAGCCGGCAGGACTTGGAGATCGAACCGCCGCGTTCGCGGCCGGCGTGCCCGCCGATACAATAAAACTCGCGGCTGCCGTACGGCGCATCTGCGAGCCGTTCGCCCGGGGCGTAGCTCAGTCTGGCTAGAGCGCCTGGTTTGGGACCAGGAGGTCGCAGGTTCGAATCCTGTCGCCCCGATTCTGTTTACCCGCGACCGTCCTTCGGGGCGGTCGTTGCGTTTCCATAGCGGGCCGGCGGCGGGGTTCAACAGCATCTCGCCGCGCTTCTGCGATGGCCAGACCGTGATTCGTTCCACGTATGACGCGACCACTTCGCGCGTGCGGTCGTCGCGCGTCCCCGCCAACGCCTCGCGAAGCCCGGCGAGTTGGGCGCGCGCCCATTTCCGCATTCCAGCCACGTCGCACCCGTCGTTGGAGCGCCGGGCGTTGCGGAGCTCATCTTCGAGCGCCTCTTTCCGCTTGCGGAGCTGCGTCAGGCGATCGTTGAGTAGCGACAGGTTGGCGGGGTCGATGTTCATGACCAGCGCATTCACCGTGTCGGTTACCTGTTTGAGTTCGGCGGCGACGCGCTCTGCGGTCGACGTGTTCCCGTTGTGGTGAGTTGCCGACGCGACGAACCGCTCGACGGCCGCATTGACCGCGCGTTCGTCCGCCAGGACGATGGCCTGGAGCTTGCCCAGCACCCACGATTCCAACTGCTCGGCCCGGAGCGTCGAGGCGGTCGGGCAGATATCTGTCCCGTGCGACCGCCGGCCAGCGCAGATGTAGTAGTTGGTCAGCACCTGCGCGCGTCCTTCGACGCGGCCCTTGTGCCGTGGGTCGCCCCAGAACTTATGGCCGCAATCCCCGCATACGAGCACGCCGGTGAGCAGCCAGCGGCGGTTGAAGTGACCCGCGCCGCCGCGTGCGCGAGCGCGGGCCTGGACCAACCTCTGGGCCTTTTCCCATATCTCGGCGCTGACGATCGCCGGCACCGCGTCGCGAACCACAACCCAGTCGTCCTTCGGCGTCTTGATGACCTTCTTCTCGCCGGCTTGCCGCCGACGCTCCTCTGTGCGTCCGTTCTGAACGCGGTAGAACTTCGCCTCGCTTCTGCGGTTCCACACGAGGTCGCCGCGATAGGCCGGATTCTCCAGCAGCGACTTGATCGTCGTGAAGTTCCAGATGTCGCTCCCAGGGCTGGGGATGCCCTTCTTGTTCAACGCGGCCGCAATGGAGGCGAAGCCCATACCGTCGAGGCACATGCGGAAGATGTCTTTGACCACCTGTACGCGCTTCGGGTCGGACAGTACGAGCCGCGCTTTGCACTCCCGGCCCGGCTTGGAGAGCGCTTGCCCCTTCTCGTAGCGGGCCTGAAGCTTGCCGTCCCTGCTGTAGACCTCCCGAACGCGTCCCGGGCAGAACCGAATGCGGAACAGCACGGAACCCTCGGGCGCTATGATCTCGCGGTCGTACCCGTACGGCGCTGCACGCCCCGGGTCTGACTCGGCCAGGACGGCGCTCACTTGGCCGCGGAGCGTGTTCTGCGAAAGGCTGATCGAGTACTGGCGGTTCTGGAACTGCTTGACAGTGCGCAGCACGTCGCCGTCGATGCCGTCGCGGTGCAGGTAGTCTTCTGTGACGGACAGCAACGTCACGCCGGCGCGGCGCAGCAGGTAGCGGTAGTGCTCGGTCTCGGTGACGTCGCCGCGCGAGAACCGGTCGGAGTTCCAGACGATGACCGCCTTGAACGCGCCGCGCTGCGCGTCGGCGATCATCATCTGAAATCCCCGCCGCTTGTCGGCGGACGTTCCGCTGACGGCGTCGTCGATGTACTCGCCGACGAGCTCGAAGTCATTCTCGCAGGCCCAGCGCGTGATCTCGCTGCGCTGGTCGGCGATGCTCTGTTCCTGGCGATCGGTCGAGCGCCGCAGGTACGCGACCGCCGGGATTCGCGTTGCCGCGATCATCACGTGCCCTCCGCGACGTAGTTCCGCCCTGACCCTTCGCTCAACTCGGCCCGGACATCAAGGCCTGTCGGGCCGGAATCTGCCACCGTATATCGGGGGCTCACGGCCCGTCGTCGTCCGCCGTGTCGGGCGCGAGTTTCGGCATGACGTCGAAGAATTCGTCGCCACGCTGGACGACATCCGCGGTAGATTCCGCGCGGAAGACTTCGGTGTGCAGCCGTTCGAGTCCGGCAGTAACGCAATCAATGGCGGCGCGTTCCCACGTCCGCCGGCACGGCCAACTCTTCGCGCAGATCGCGAATGGGGCACTGCACCTGTGCTTTCGGAGCCGACCGTCAATGTCGGTCGTGAAGCCGACCTTTATGCGGCCGGGATCGTGCTCGGGCTCCAATTGAACCACGTAGAAGAACCCGCCCTCAGAAACAAGGTCGATGACTTCATCGCTGGCAGCAGAACCATCGGAACCCCGACGCACGCTCGCTTCGACCTCTCGCCGAATCGTGTCGGCGTCACGTGCCGATACGATTGCCACCAACTGGTTGCCGCGCTCAGAGTCTCGACGTTGGCCGGTCTGGATTCCAAGCCGCTTGGTGATCTTGAAGATCCACTGCTTTCGAACCTGAAGATCGTCCGCCAGATCGACAATCGCGACTCTTCCTGACGCGGCGAGTGACTCGGAGTTGGTCTTATCGTTGCCCATACCTGACATAAGCGCCCTCGTGCGGCCATTATAGCCCAACCGTGAAATACCCAAACGACGCAGAAGCTTTCATCGCCACACGAAACAAACTCAGACGGCGTTTGCGGCTGTTCCCGCGGGCATCTTCCGCCGCCGGCGGCGCAGCGACGATTGGCGCCGAACTGGAGTGCGGGGCTTCGCCCACAGAGGGCGCCTTGGCGTGAGGAAGTGCCGTCAGGTTCTGTCCTGACCGGCGCGCGATATGCCGAGTTTTTTCATCCGGCTTCGCAACGTGTTGGGATGCAGGCTGAGGATCTTCGCCGCGCCGGATGGGCCGTCGATCACCCAGTTCGTCTTGCGCAGGGTCGAGAGGATGTGGTCACGCTCGACGGCCTCCAGAGTGGCGCCCGCGGACTCTGACGGCGCGGCAGACTCCGAATGTGAGGCCGGCGCGGCCGGCGCGGAGGCGGCAGACGACGTCGCTGCCGGCGTGGCGCATCCCGGACCGACCGATGGCGCGGCGGCCAGCGAACCGCCCGTCCCCGCTGAACCAGCGGCCGGCGAAAACGTCCCCGGTTCGATCTCGAGCACATCGGAATTCGCCAGAATCACCGCCCGCTCGATGATGTTCTCCAGCTCGCGCACGTTGCCGGGCCAGTGATAGGCCTGGAATCGACTCATCGTGTCGGCCGACACCGCGTCCACTCGCTTGCCGATCCGAACGGCGAACTTTCGGAGCAGAAACTGAACCAGCAGCGGGATGTCGTCGGCGCGCTCGCGGAGCGGCGGGAGTTGCACCGGGAACACGTTCAGTCGGTAGTACAGATCGTCGCGGAACTTGCCCTCCTTCGACGCGGCGAGCAGATCGCGGTTCGTCGCGGCGATGACGCGCACGTCGGCCCGGATCGGCGCGCTTCCACCGACGCGCTCGAACTCGCGCTCCTGCAGGACGCGCAGCAGTTTCACCTGTACGTCCGGCGGAATCTCGCCGATTTCGTCGAGGAAGATCGTTCCGCCGTTGGCCAGCTCGAAGCGACCGACGCGCTTGGCGATCGCGCCGCTGAAAGCGCCCTTCTCGTGACCGAACAGCTCGCTCTCCACCAGACCGGTCGGCAACGCCGCACAGTTGACCTTGATGAGTGGCCGATCGCGGCGCGGGCTGTGCGAGTGGATCGCCCGGGCGATCAGCTCCTTGCCGGTTCCGGTCTCGCCGGTGATCAGCACGGAAGTCTCGGTCGGCGCGACTCGCTCGACGAGCTGTAGCACGGCCGTCAGTGCGGCGCTGCGGCCGATGATCTCCTCGAAATTGTGGACCGACTTGAGTTCTTCCTGAAGGTAGACATTCTGCGCCCGGAGCCGCGCCTGCTCCTGCTCCAGCAGCACGCGCTCGGTGATGTCCACGAACATCGTGCGGGTGAACTCGCCGCTCACATCGGGTTTGGACCACCATTGAATCCAGAGCGGCTTGCCGTTGTCACGCCGGCGAAGCTCGAGGAACACGCCGCTCGTTTCGGTCCCACGTCCGACCGACTCGAACGCCTCACGCAACCGGCGCTGGTTCTCGGGCGAGTCCACCACGAACGTGCGGCCGTAGGTCCCCTCCACCTGATCCGGCGTGATGCCGAGCGCTCGCTGCGCCGCCCGGTTCGCGCGGATGAAGCGCGTATCCAATCCCTCCTGTACGTACGCGATCGGCGATTCCTCGAAGAGATCGTGGTAGCGCTGCTCACTTTCGCGGAGCTGCTTCTCGACCCGCAGACGCAGCAACTCGGCCGTGGCCCGCGCCGCGAAGATGCGGAAGATAAACAGCCGGCGCGGTTCGTCCGGCATGGGCCGGTCGTCAAACACGGCCAGGTGCCCCATCGTCCGGCCGTCAGGGTCGCGCAGCGGTACTCCCAGGTAGCTGTCGATACCCAGTTCCACCAGCGGCGCGTCCGTCGGAAACTTCCGGCTCACGCCGGTCGCGTGGTGACAGACGTTTCCGACGACAACGTCCTCGCAAGGCGTTCCGCGCAAGTCCCATTCGACGTTGTCCGCGATTGCGCCGCTGAACCAGAACGCGGTCGTGCGCGCCCGAGTGCCGCCCAGGAATTCGGCGATGAACGCGTATTTGGTTCCGGTCGCGGCGGCCAGATGCCGGACGAGAGTCTGAAAGAACTCCTGCCCGACCGCGCCGGCGGTTCCTTCGACGATCGCGCGCAGCGCGGCGACTTGCTCGCTGTCCGCGATTGGCTCCACGAGGGCCTGCGCGACCGAGGTGGGAACAGGCTCCGGTTTCGGGGTCATCGTTGCGGCGGCGGTGTCTGGTTTCTCGTTCATCGACGGCGCCAGCACTCCCGCGACGCCGATCGGCGCGTCGCGAACCGTTCGAGCCCGGCGGGCTGAGGAGGCAGCCGCAGGCGAACGTGGCCCATTGTAACCGGGCCAGAGAACCGGGCGGGCGACTGTGCTTGCTCCTGTCAGCCCTGTTGACCCACGGTTCAGCGCGCGATGCGCCGGCTCAGACGCCCGCGAGCCCCAATCGACTCAGCAGATGATCGCCTACGCGAAGCGCGTTGGCCATGATCGTCAGCGCCGGGTTCACCGCTCCGCTCGATGGAAAAAAGCTGGCATCCACAACGTACAGATTGTCCACGTCATGGGTCTTGCAGTTCGCATCCAGCGCGGACGACTTCGAGTCGCGACCGAAGCGGATCGTCCCGCACTGGTGCGCCACGCCGGCGAGCGGAATGCGCTGCCCTACCCAGAGCGAGCGTGCGAGCAGGCCCTGGTGGCATTCGTGTCCGTGAATTCCACACCTGGATGTCTGCTTCATCAGGCTCTTCAGCTTGCCGATCAGCCGCTTGTGGCCTTCCTCGTTGTTCGGGACGTAGCTGAGCACGATGTTGCCGTCGCCGTCGAGCGCGACGCGATTCTTCGGGTCGGGCAGATCCTCGCTCGTGAGCCAGAAGTCCAGCGAGTGACGGGCCATCTTGTCGAGCGTCCAGCCGGGCACGAGACCGGGCGCCCCGGCCCGAAGCGTGTCGCCGTCGAGCTTGCCGACGAACGAGATGTGGCCCATCGGGAAGTCCCATTCGCCGGATGGGCCGTAGAAGTCATTGATCGCGAGCGTCTTCTGGAACACCGTCGGATTGGGGCAGAGCGACATCGCCATCTGAATCGAGTTGATGTGCCCCATATAGTGACGCCCGACCACGTCCGAGCGGTTGGCCAGCCCGCGCGGGTGCGTGTCGCTGCGCGAACGCAGGAGCAGCGCGGCCGAGTTGATCGCGCCGCACGAGACGACGACGATGTCGCCGCGGTAGCGCTCCTCGACGCCATTCCGCTCGACCACAACTTCGCGCACTTCGCGGCCGCTGGGACTCGTCTCCAGCCGCTTCACAAGCGCTCCGGTCACGAGTGTGACGTTGGGATGCGCGAGCGCCGGTTCGACGCCGCACACTTGCGCGTCGGCTTTGGCCTGCACGAGGCACGGGTGGCCGTCGCACGTCTCGCAACGGATGCACTTGCTGGCGTGCGGGTCTTTCTCGTCGAGCATGATGCCCAGCGGCACGTGAAACGGCCGCAAACCGAGCGCCGTCAGATCGTCGTGCAGATGCTGGATGCGCGGCTCGTGACTGACGGGCGGATGCGGATAGGGCCCGCTGGCCGGCGGCTCAGTCGGGTCCTCGCCGCGCTGTCCGTGCACGTGGTACAAGCGCTCGGCGTCGGTGTAGTAGGGCTCCAGGTCTTCATAGGAGATCGGCCACGCCGGCGAGAGGCCGCCGTGATGGCGAATCTCGCCGAAATCCTGCTGGCGGAGCCGGAACAGGGCCGCCCCGTAGAATTTCGTGTTGCCGCCGACGTAGTAATTCGTGTGTGGGTGCAGCTCGCGGCCGGCGCTGTCGCGCCAAACTTCTTTCGTGTTGTACTTGCCCTCGACGTTGACGGCGCGCGTGCTCCAATTGTCCTTCTCGCGCGGGACGAAATCGCCGCGCTCCAGCAGGAGGATGCGCTTTCCGGACGGCGCGAGTTTCGCGGCGAGCGTCCCGCCGCCCGCGCCGGTTCCGATGATGATGATGTCGAAGCTGTTCGCAGCGGGCATACGCGCCTCCGGGTTGCTGGCTTGGATGCAGCGAAGCGGTGAGGGGTTTCAGGCGCGGAGCCGCACGGGCGAATTCGGGCGAGCTGATAGACGTTCGACGGCTTGTCCTCGCCCGGTAGGGCGGATGAACGTTGCCAGGCGTTTCAACGCCTGGCCCTGAGGGCTACTCCCTCGTTTGTCCGCCCGGAGGGCGCGCGAACGTTGCCAGGCGTTTCAACGCCTGGCCCTGAGGGCTACTCCCTCGTTTGTCCGCCCGGAGGGCGCGCGAACGTTGCCAGGCGTTTCAACGCCTGGCCCTGAGGGCTACTCCCTCGTTTGTCCGCCCGGAGGGCGCACAGATTCCATCCGGGAGCTTCGTCCGCCCTCCGGGCGGCCTGAAAGAAAGGGGAGGTGGGCTCGCCTTCCAGACGCTGAAGCATCTGGCAACGCTCGCTCGCCCTACGGGCGAAGAAACGCTCGGGGCCACGCGCCGCGGCGTCCCCGCCCGCGAGCCGCATCTCCGGCATGGCGTAGATGTACGGGTTGAAGTGCGTGAAGCGTCACCTGATGCGGGGATGGGTAGTACGCCGTGCGGCGCGGTATGACCTCATTCCCTCGGCTCGATTCTGTGGACACCATCCGGCGCGTCAAGTTCGATGGGGCCATTCTGAGGAATCGGCGTTGCACCTTCGGGAAGACGATCAAGCATGGTCAGCAGCAACCGACCCTGCTGGATCACATCGCCTGGCTTGCACTCCGGAACCCGGAGTGGCCCTTCGATCAGCGGCGGAATATTCACCGTCTCCGAGGGCAAGATGACCGAGCGAACGAACTGCGACAGGCGGAACAGCGCGAGCATTCCACCATAATCCTGCCAGCACACTGCCTGCCCGCTCAGTTCGGTCGTGTCAAGCCGCGCAATGCGCGGGACCTCGAACGTCTCTCCGGCACAAGCGGGATCGATCGACCAATGAGGGGCGAATGGCTGATGCGCGTATGAATTGCGAATGAGACGCGCAATCTCAAACGCGCAGCGCACTGACGCGCTCTGATGGCGGCGCGCGTCGCCCAGCACGTCCTTCATCGCTTGGACGATTTGGAGCGCAAGCGTGTACGTGACGCTGTGTTCGAGTACTGCGGCAGCTTCATCCGCTTCATCGCGCGTCAACTCCATATCCGCGCCAGTGACCGTCTGCTTCCCAAACGTGAACACGCCCGGCACTTGGAGCGATTGCTTTTCCGAGCGATGCTGCCGTGCGAACGGCAATCATCAGCTTGAATTGGAGTTCAGCACGTTTGAGTAGGCGGACACGCTCTTCGGCAGTCAGGACGGCCATAGTGCCCGAATTGAAATCCTGTCACGCCGCTACGTCCCCGGCTCATCCGGGACGCTCCCGGACCGTCCGGGGAAGCCCCCGCATCCGTCGGAGCGGCCCACGCTCGGGGCGAGGAGACTTCAACCATGCCTGCCCCGCCGCGGCTGCCAGCGCGGGTAGTCGGCCCCACCGGGGCCGCGGAGTGTGGCCACGGGTGGAGCGCAGCCCGGCGCCGGCCGGGCGGAGCGCAACCCGTGGAAGGCGAATCCATCTTTCGGGCCTGCCCCGGAGGGGCAGAGGAATCGAACGAGCGCGCGGCCGCTCGTGAGACCTCGCCTCCTCCGCCCCTGATGGGGCGGACCGTGCTGCGTGACCGCTGTCCACGGGTTCCGGTCGCCTGCGGCGACCTTCACCCGTGGCTACAACCCGACGCCCCTTTGGGGCGTGCATCGGCCATCAACCCCCGGCCTCAAACCCCGGATACAACGTCATTCCGCCGTCCACAAACAGGCTCGCACCCGTGATGTAGTCCGCTTCGTCGCTCGACAGCCACACCGCCAGCCGCGCGATGTCCTCGACCTCGCCGATGCGTTTGTACGGAATGAGCTTGAGCAGCTCGTTGTACGCTTTCGGCGACTCCCATGCCGCGCGGTTGATCGGCGTGCGGATCGCGCCGGGGCAGATGCTGTTGACGCGGATGCGCCACGGCGCCACCTCCTGCGCGATCGACTTCATGAGCTGAAACACGCCGCCTTTGCTGGCCGCGTAGTTCACGTGCCCGGCCCAGGGGATCACCTCGTGGACGCTGCTGATGCAGATGATCTTCCCGGCGGCGCAGCTCACTTCGCTCTGAACGCCGCGGCGCTTGAACTCGCGGACGGCTTCGCGGGCGCAAAGGAACTGGCCGGTCAGGTTGACGCTGATGACCTTGTTCCATTGTGCCAGCGTCATTTCTTCGATCGGCGCATCCTGCTGAAGGCCGGCGTTGTTGACGAGAATGTCGATCGTGCCGAACTCCTCCCGCATCCGGCGGAACATCTCGGCCACCTGCCCTTCGTCCGACACGTCGGCGCGATGGAGGATCGCCCGCCCACGGTTCGTGCAGCCGCAGTGCGTCGCTTCGTCCACGACCGCGTGAGCCGCCGCCTCGTCCCCGACGAAGTTGACCATCACGTCCGCTCCCGCGGCGCACAAAGCGGTCGCAATGCCGCGGCCAATCCCGGAGCTGGCGCCAGTGACGAGGGCTTTCTGGCCCTTCAGGACCGGCCGAACCTCGCACTCGGGCAGGACGACCTTCGGTAGCTGATCGGGCGTGATGTCGCGAATGAGGGCGCTGCTCATCGGTGCAGCGCTCGTGAAGTCCGGTGCTCGCCCAGACGCCGTCGCCGTTGACATCTTGTTGCTCCAGGAGGCTCATACGGCGTCGTTGTCGCGACGCCAAGTGTGGTTTTGCATTGACTCGTCAAAGTGCACTAATTGGATGCGGGCGTTCGGCGCGGCGTTACAAGCCGCGCTGGACGCGCTCAGATGGCCGGCGAATCGAATTCGAGCTGCTGAAGCTGGCGGATAACGCGACCGGGATTGCTGGCCGCGAGCGCGCCCGCGGGAACATCCTTCGTGACGACGCTGCGCGCGCCGATCGTCGTGTTCGCGCCGATCGTCGCGCCCGGACACAGAATCACGCCGCCGCCGAGCCAGACGGGCTCACTGGCCGCCTCCGGCGGGAACCGCCGCTGCGCGTTTGCGAGACGGGGTCTGTCGTGACGGCTGCGGGCGCGACCGAAGTTCGGGGTCGAAAGTCTCTTCACCGACTTCCCCAGAGCGCGGCGCCAGGAGCTTCGCCACGAGACCGGTCCAACCACATTGATGCGATGCTCCGACGCCGCGGCCCGTGTCGCCATCAAAGTACTCGTGAAACAAAACGTAGTCGCGGAAGCGCGGGTCGAACTGGAGCAACTCGTGACGTGTGCCACTGCTCTGTGAGCAGTGCTCCTCTTCCCGCCCGTCCGCCGAGCCCACTGCTGATACGGCAGTGGCACACCCAGCGGGAATCGACCGGTCGGCAGACCGGTCCCCCAGTACCGGCCGGCGTCCGTCGGCGCCGCGCAGAAAGATGCGCGACAGCCGCCGCGAAAGCTCGGCGGCGACCTCCCCGATGCTCATGAACTGCCCGGACCCGGTCGGGCATTCGATCTTGAATTCGTCGCCGTAATAGCTGTCGAATTTCTGAAGCGACTCGATCATCAGGTAGTTGACCGGGAACCAGATCGGCCCGCGCCAATTCGAGTTGCCACCGAACGCGCCCGTGTCGGACTCGCCGGACTGGTAGCGCACGGTCAGCGTGTGCCCGTTGAGCGGAAATTCGTACGGCTGGTCGCGATGCACGCGCGACAGCGCGCGGACGCCGAATTCGGAAAGAAACTCGCTTTCGTCCAGCATGCGCCGCAGCAGCGCCTTCATGCGATGTCCGCGAAGCAGCGAGAGCAGCCGGCGTTGTCCCGTTCCGGGCACGTCCCAGTGCGAGACCAGTGCAGCCAGGTCGGGCCTGTAGTTCAAGAACCACTCCAGGCGGCGCTTGAAATCCGGCAATCGATCGAGCAGCTCGGGTTCAATGGTCTCCACTGCGAAGAGAGGGATCAGGCCGACCATCGACCGCACTTTCAGGGGCACGACGCGCCCGTCGGGCAGGTTGAGCACGTCGTAATAGAACTCGTCCCGTTCGCACCACAGCCCGACGCCGCCTTCGGCGCACATGTCCTCGGCGCCGATGCTGTTCATGGCCTTGGCGATGTGCAGGAAGTGCTCGAAAAACTTGGTTGCGACGTCTTCATAGACTCGGTTGCGCTGCGCCAGCTCCAGCGCGATGCGCATCAGGTTCAGGCAGTACATCGCCATCCAGCTCGTGCCGTCGGCTTGGTTGATGAAGCCGCCGGTCGGAAGGGGAGCGCTGCGGTCGAAGACGCCGATGTTGTCGAGGCCGAGAAACCCGCCCTGGAACACGTTGCGGCCCTGGGCGTCTTTGCGGTTGACCCACCAGGTGAAGTTGAGCATCAGCTTGTGGAACACGCGCTCCAGAAAGGTAACGTCACCGGCGTATCCCGGATCGCCGGCGGCGCGGCGCTGCGCGCGGTCGATCTGAAACACGCGCCACGTTGCCCACGCATGCACCGGCGGATTCACGTCGCCGAACGCCCATTCATACGCCGGCAGCTGTCCGTTGGGGTGCATGTACCACTCGCGGGTCAGCAAGATGAGCTGGTCCTTCGCGAACTCGGGGTCGATCATCGACATCGGGATCATGTGAAACGCCAGGTCCCACGCGGCGTACCACGGATACTCCCACTTGTCGGGCATCGAGATGATGTCGGCGTTGTTCAGGTGCGACCACTCGCGGTTTCGCCCGAAGTGCCGCTCCACCGGCGGCGGCGGCTGGGACGCGTCGCCCTTCAACCACTCCGCCATGTCGAAGTAATAAAACTGCTTGTTCCAGATCATGCCCGCGAGGGCTTGCCGCTGCACGAGCCGCGCGTCCGCGTCCTCGATATCGGCTTGAAGGTGTGCGTAGAAAGCGTCAGCATCCTTGCGGCGTTCCGCAATCACCGCGTCGAACTCTCGAAACGGAGCACTCGATGCGGCGTCCGTCAGGCGAAGTCGAAATTGCCTGGAGCCGCCCGCGGAAACGGTCGCCCGATAGCACGCGCCGGCTTTTGTGCCGGTCTGTGCGGGATTGATCGCGTTCGTGTCGCCCGAAACGACGTAGTCGTGAAAGGCGTCCTTGGCGTGCTTCGTCTCGCTGTCCGAGCCGAAGAGCCGACGGGTGTTGGTTTCATTGTCGCAGAAGAGCCACTCGGGCTCGCCTTCGGCATAGAGCCGGTAGGCGGCCAGCGTGGCGTGCGAAACCGTGACCGCGCCAGCCTCCAGCGAAAGCATGGGCCTCGGCGCCTTGCGGTCCCACGACCACGTGTTCCGGAACCAAAGCTGCGGGAGCACGTGGATGGCGGCGTCTTCCGGTCCGCGGTTGTGGACCGTCACCAGCATGAGGATGTCGTCCGGGCCGGCTTTGGCGTACTCGACGAACACGTCGAAGTAGCGGCTGTCGTCGAGGATGCCGCTATCGAGCAATTCAAACTCGGGCCGGTCTTTGCCGCGACGCCGGTTCTCCTCGACAAGCTGCGAGTATGGGAATTCACGCTGCGGATACTTGTACAGCATCTTCAGATACGAGTGCGTCGGCGTCGCGTCGAGGTAGTAATAGAGCTCCTTCACGTCCTCGCCGTGGTTGCCCTCGCTGTTCGTGAGCCCGAACAGCCGCTCCTTGAGGATCGGGTCGCGGCCGTTCCACAGCGCCAGGCTCAGGCACAGCCGCTGTCCGTCGTCGCTCATGCCGGCGATGCCGTCCTCGCCCCAGCGGTATGCCCGGCTACGCGCATGATCGTGCGGCAGATACTCCCAGGCCGTACCATGCGCGCTGTAGTCCTCGCGGACGGTTCCCCACTGGCGCTCGCTGAGATACGGTCCCCATTTGCGCCACCGAGACGTGCCGTTGCGGTCTTCATCCAGGCGAAGTCGTTCGGCGTCGTCGCGCATGGGTGTCTCCTCGTCATCGTTGGCGAACATGCGTTGGTTGCGCTCTCCGATGCGTCATTCGCCGCGCGGTTACTCGCTCGGGAGCTTTCCTCGAATCGCGCGGCCGACCGCAGCCGACGCGCGATCGCGCATCCAGCTCGAACGCGATCGCCCCGCGCGGCATCCGACTTCGGTAATGCCCCTGCTTTTCGCGAGATTTCGTCCATTTTGCGCGCCGCTCCGTCCACTCGGCGCGCTGCGGCGTCCAGGGAGCGCGCATCAACACGGCTCGCCGAACGGAATTGAATCAGCGTCCTGGCGGCTGTATCGTTGCCCGCATGTCGGCCGGCTCGATCAAACCCAGGACCAAGTATCGCGTCATTTCGCTGTTTTCCGGCGGAATGGGCCTCGATCTCGGCCTGGAGGCTGCGGGCCGGTACGAGATCGTCGCGTGTGTTGAGAAGGAAGCCGCTTTTTGCGCGACGATCCGGAAGAATCAGGCGGCGGGACGCCTCAGCCCGAGCATGCGCGTTTTCGAGGCGGACATTAGCCGGATGGACCCCGCCGCGCTGCTTGACGCAGTGGGACTGCGCCGCGGCGAGGTCGATCTGGTAGTGGGCGGTCCGCCGTGCCAGTCGTTCAGCACGGCCGGGAAGCGCCGCACGGTGCAGGATCCGCGCGGCACGCTGCTCTGGCACTTCCTGCGGTTCGTCGAGCACATTCAGCCGCGATTCTTCCTGATGGAAAACGTGCGCGGCCTGCTCTCCGCGGCACTGCGTCATCGGCCGATCGCGGCGCGGCCCGACAAAGGCGGCGTGACCCTTGATTCCGATGAGCAACCCGGATCGGTGGTCCGTCTGTTCGCCGCGGACCTTCAGCGCGTACCCGAAGCCCGCTATCACATGGACTGCTTCGAGGTCAACTCCGTTAACTATGGCGCTCCGCAGATCAGGGAGCGAGCGATTTTCGTCGGCAACCGCTACAACGCGGTCGTCGACTTCCCGAACCCGACGCACGGGCCTGCATCGGCAAACGACGGGGCTCGTCAGCCAACGAGCTTGTTTGAAGAGCTGGCGCAGCCGCTCAAGCCGTGGGCCACGCTGCGCGACGCCATCGGCGACTTGCGCGAACTCTCTCCGGTCGTGCTCGACTTCAGTCCGCGCAAAAAGGCATTTCTGGCGCAGGTTCCCCCTGGCTCGAACTGGCGCAGCTTGCCCGAAGACGTGCAACGCGAGTCGATGGGGCAGGCATGGTTCGCAAAGGGCGGGCGGTCCGGGTGGTGGCGGCGTCTCACGCTCGACCTGCCCTGCCCGACGCTGGTAACGATGCCCAACCACGCGAGCACGTCGCTTTGTCATCCCGTGGAGACCCGCGCCCTTTCGATTCGCGAGTACGCGCGCGTGCAGGAGTTTCCCGACGATTGGCAGTTCGCCGGTACGGTCGCGGAGCAGTACGCCCAGGTCGGGAACGCCGTACCGGTCAGGCTGGGCCGCGTGGCGGGCGAGGCGGTCGCCAGCGCGCTTGATGCGCTTGCTGCGCGCAGCTGGTCGCCGTACGCGAAAGCACCTTTGGATTACCGCGTAGTATATGTGCAATCCCATGTCCGAACGCGGCAATGGTTCAAGGACGGGGCGACGTTCGTCTGGGAGGACGGCGCGGACAATGACGATGCAACCTACGCGGCTCCTAAGACGCTGCGCAAGGTGAATGCAATGAGATAGCCAGCTGGAGCTTGAATGGCACGAGGGCACGCGGGCCTACCCCGAGCGGAGCGACGGGTATTTCGCAAGTCTGAATTGCTCGGAACGCTTCGCGCAGTTGACGGTGATCGCGCCGCGACCGCGCGCGTACTCGCGCTCGAAACCGAGTTTCGCCAGCGCGTGCAGACACACGTCGATGCGCTGCCGGCGAACGACGCCGGGTTCGAGAAGTTTAACACCAGCCCATTCGTCCTGATGATCCACTGCATGAAGCGCGGCTACAGCCGGATCAGCCAGATTGAAAGCGACATTCTGCCGGCAAAGCTGTTCTCGTCGATGGAAACTTCCGCGGGCCGGATGGTCGAAGCGGTGACGTTGCCCGCGTACGGGTGGGACATCGTCCTGAGTGGGATGCACTCGCCAAACTCGGCGCTCGACGGCAAGCGGATTGAAGCCGGCACGTTGCACGTCGCCACGCTAAAGAGCGGGCCGCGCTGCCTGAACGATGAAATGAGCGAGAACTTCGCGGACTCTATCGTTACGCATGCCGGGGCTTGGGCTGCGGAAGCCGGAGTGCGGCAGGTCGACTTTAGCTATGGAGTGCTCTACGGAACGCCGCGCCTTTCCAACAAGAAAGACTGGCACATTCTGCGAAACGTCTGGCAGAAGGTTTCCGCCGACACCGTCACGGTGAGCCCAAATGGCCGGTGGGACTGCGCATTCCGAGGCGACGGAATCACCGTGAACGTCGCAGTCCGGATCGGTTCGGATTGGTGGACACACCTTGGTGGGACTGGATGTCTTGCGGAAGTATGCACGGCGCTGATTCGGGCGTGCGTTGCTCCGGGCGACGCCGATCCGCCGGCGCAAATGTACTCAATCGCGGACCTGAGCCAAATCGTCTCCACCGCCAGCGTCCCGACAGACTTCAACGTCAGCATTCTGCAACGGAGTCAGCTTACGTGGCTGTTCTTCCTGATGCGCCACTTCTGCGACATGCTCGAAGACGCGTAGGTTGCGGCTGTAAATGGGAACACCACACAAAGAACGTGACGTGGCAAGTTCGCGGGCGAGGACGCCCACGCTACCCCGGCGAGCGTCGCCCCGTTGACTTCAGCGCATTGGCCGCGCTCGCTCTGCCGGCGCTGCTCGCGCTCGGTCAGCGCGCCGCTGCGGCGCTGCTCGATGCCTGCGGCGGTATCGGCGAAGTCCTGATCGGCCATCTGCTTGGCGGCCGCCGCCTGCTCGTCGGTCAGGTCGCCGAAGAGATTCATCACGTCGATCCAGCGCTTGGTCAGCCAGTTCTGCACGAGATGCCACGCCTCCTGCACGTCGCTGGTGAAGTGGGTCCAGGTCTTGGAGAGGAAGGCGGTGGTCTCGATGCAGGCGACCATCGCAGTTCGCGGGCGAGGACGCCCACGCTACCCCTGCGTGTTGCGCTGCTGCGGCGCAGAAGTGAACCAGTTGCAGCACGCCAGCCGGATGCGGGTTGCCCAGTCCACCCCGTAATCGCCCGCAGGCTCCCGCATCCAACCCCGTGGAGTCTCGGATGACCTGCGAAGAACTGTCAGAATTCCTCATGGACTACTTGGACGGCGCGCTGACGCGCGAAGCGCGGGCCGCTTTCGAGCAGCATCTGGCCGTTTGTCCCGAATGCCGCGCTTACCTGAACTCGTACCTAACGACGATCGAGCTGGGCCGCTCGGCGCTCTGCGGCCCCACTGACGCATTTCCCGAGCCTCCGCCGCATGAATTGGTCGCCGCGGTTATTGCCAGTCGTCGCGCTGAACTGGGATGGGGTAAGCAGGATAGCCGGCCGTCGCCTCCCGATCGCTCGCGCACGTCCTCAGACTGACCGACTCTCCGCTGCAACCGGAAACCAATTCGCGAGTGCGGCATCCAATTGCGAACGATGCGCGGCGTCTCCACGCGCTTGTGCCCGTCCTGAGCTGGTCTGAGTAGGTGAGTCATGGTGCAGCGTTGTGACGCATCTGCGGAATGGCTGGAGGCCGACGGCCTCGGAGGTTTCGCCTCGGGCACGGTCGGTGGCGTGCGAACACGTCGCTATCACGGATTGCTGCTGACGGCCGCGAGCCCGCCCACCGGCCGCGTGATGCTCGTCAACGGCTTCGACGCGTGGCTCGAAACGCCGCGCGGCACGTTCGGCCTGACAGCGCAGCAATACGCTCCCGGCGTCGTTCATCCGGAAAATGGACCGGAACGCGAGTCATTCACGACGGAGCCGTGGCCGACGTGGGTGTTTCGATGCGCGGACGGCACGCGGGTCCAGCAGGAGATCTTTGCCCGACACGGCTGTCCGCTGGTCGCGATCTCCTGGCGTCTGCTCGCACCGCGCCCTGGCGTGACGCTCTGCGTGAGACCGTTTCTTTCCGGCCGCGACTACCACGCCTTGCACCACGAGAACCCGGCACTGCGCTTCGAGCCTTCGCACGACAACGGGTGCCTGGTGTGGCGGACATACGACGGAGTGCCGCAGGTCACATCGTGTGCGAACTCGGAGTATCGCCACGAGCCGCATTGGTACCGGAACTTTCACTACGAACAGGAGCGCGAGCGCGGATTGGATCACGTGGAAGATCTCGGAGCGCCCGGCGTGCTGCGCTTCGACCTCTCCGCCCGTGAGGCCGCTTGGCTGATCGGCGCCGGCTCCGAAGGGCAACAGGCCATTCCGAATACGTCCGACGCAGCGCGGTCGCTGACAGCGCTGCGCAGCGCGGAGCGCAAACGCCGCGCGCAGTTCGCTTCGCCGTTGCACCGCTCGGCCGACACTTATCTTGTCAGGCGTGGAGATGGGAAGACCATTGTCGCCGGATATCCCTGGTTCACAGATTGGGGCCGCGACACGTTCATCGCACTGCGCGGCTTGTGCCTCGCGACCGGGCGATTCGACGACGCGCGCGCGATCCTGCTCGAATGGTCCGAAGCCGTTTCCGAGGGAATGCTGCCGAATCGGTTTCCCGATCACGGCGAAACTCCGGAGTACAACGCCGTCGATGCGTCGCTCTGGTACGTGATCGCGGTACACGAATACATCGCGGCCGCTGATGCCGGCAGGTCGCGATTGGCGCGCGACGAGCGGACTCGCCTCGAATCGGCCGTCCAGGCGATTCTAACAGGCTATGAGCGCGGCGCCCGGTTCGGAATCCGGTGCGACGATGACGGGTTGCTCGCGGCCGGGCAGCCCGGCGTGCAACTGACGTGGATGGATGCGAAGGTCGGCGATTGGGTCGTCACACCGCGCATCGGGAAACCCGTCGAGGTCCAGGCGTTGTGGCTGAACGCGATCTGGTCGGCGCGTCACCTGTCCGACCACTGGGCGCAACGGTTTGTCCAGGGGCGCGACAGTTTCCGCAGCCGGTTCTGGAGCGATGCCCGCGGCTGCCTCTACGACGTCGTGGACTGCGACCACCGCGCCGGAACGGCCGATCCGCGTTTTCGGCCGAATCAGATCTTCGCGGTCGGCGGCCTGCCGGTCGCGCTCCTGGAGAACGGTCGTGCGCGGAAGATCGTCGACGCCGTCGAGCAGCGACTCTGGACGCCTCTCGGACTGCGCTCCCTCGCACCGGACGACCCGGAATACGCCCCCCACTATCGTGGCGGAGTGCGCGAGCGCGACGGGGCGTACCACCAGGGAGCGGTCTGGCCGTGGCTGATCGGGCCGTTTGTCGAAGCGTGGCTGCGCGTACGCGGGAACACCAGCGCGGCCCGGCGCGCGGCGCGCGAGCGTTTCATCGCACCCCTGCGTGACCATCTGGGCCAGGCTGGCTTGGGACACGTGTCGGAGGTGGGGGATGGTGCCCCGCCCCACATTTCGGGCGGTTGCCCATTCCAGGCGTGGTCGCTGGGCGAACTCTTGCGACTGGAGCAGTTGGTTCTTGCCGATCCGCCGGCGGCGGGTCCGCGAACCATTTCGCGTGCTGCGGCTGAGACGTTTGCCGCCGCGCCTCCGGGCATCGTCCGCCATGACTGAAGCGTTGCCCCAGCATTGGCCCGAGTACCTGATGGAAGCCGCGTTGCTCGGCAGCTTCATGATCGCCGCGTGCATGTTCGGCACGCTCCTGCATCATCCCGATTCTCGCGCTCACCGAGCAATCCGCAGCGCGTTCGCTCGGCGCACGTTGATGGGCGTGGCGATGGGGTTCACCGCCGTTGGGCTCATCTACTCGCCCTGGGGACAACAGTCCGGCGCCCACATGAATCCCGCGACCACGTTGACGTTTTTTCTGCGGGGAAAAGTCGCGGCCGTGGATGCCATCTTCTACGTGGCGGCGCAGTTCGCCGGCGGGGCGGCAGGCGTGGCGGCCGCGCGGCTCCTGTTGCGCGACCGGCTGCGGCATGAGTCCGTCAATCATGTGGTGACGACGCCAGGTCGGCGCGGCGTGACGTCGGCGTGGATCGCGGAGCTTCTGATCGCGTTCGGAATGATGTTCACGGTGTTGTACGTCAGCAACGATTCCAGGCTGACGCCGTACACCGGCCTGTTCGCGGCCGTCCTCGTAGCGCTGTACATCACCTTCGAAGCGCCGTTGTCCGGAATGAGCCTGAACCCCGCCCGCTCGTTCGGCTCGGCGCTCGTCGCGCGGCACTGGAAGGCGTTCTGGGTCTACCTCACCGCCCCGGTCGTCGGGATGCTGGTGGCTTCGGCGACTTATGCAGCCCTGCCGATCCACAATCAGGTCTACTGCGCGAAACTCGACCACTGCAATGACCGGCGCTGCATATTTCAATGCCAGTTTGACCAGCTCCAAAAACAAATGGAGACGACGGGTGGCAGCCGCCCGTGAAACCTGCGGAGTCGCCCTGCATCGCAAAGCAGCGTTCGAGCAGGCTCACATTCGCTCGCGTGCGACGTGATAAACCCGCCCGGCGCGCCACCGAAAGGACGTCCGATGTCCCAACCTGTATTCCCGTCATGGCATGGCCGGCTTCCAGCGATCGTGCTGCTGACGTTCTACGCAGCGGCGTCGTCCGCGCAAAGCGCGAACCCCCCGCAAGAGCCGACGCGATCGGAAATCGAGTCGGTGTCCACAATCGGGATGACGGTCGCCGATCTCGACCGTGCCGTCGCCTTCTTCAGCGACGTCCTCACATTCGACAAAGTCGCGGAGACGCGGCTGTCGGGCGACGATTTCGGAGAGCTCCAGGGGCTCTCCTCGCCGCAGGCACGCCTGGCGCGCTTGAAGCTCGGCGACGAGTTCATCGAGCTGATCCAATACGAATCGCCGACCGGGCGCGCTTTCCCCGAAGATTCGCGGAGCAACGACCGCTGGTTTCAGCATATCGCAATCATCGTCAGCGACATGGAGAAGGCCCACGCCTGGCTGCACGAGAAGAGGGCGCTCCACGCCTCGAAGGATCCACAGCGGCTTCCGGACTGGAACAAGAATGCGGCCGGCATCAAGGCGTTCTACTTCCGGGATCCCGACGGCCATTTTCTGGAGGTGCTCGAATTTCCGCCGGACAAGGGCGATTCGAAGTGGCGCCGCAAGACCGACAAGCTCTTCCTCGGAATTGACCACACCGCCATCGTCGTCGCCGACACCGCCGCAAGTCTGCGGTTCTATCGCGATACGCTGGGCTTCAGAGTCGTCGGCGCCGGCGAGAACTTCGGGGTGGAGCAGGAGAATCTGAACAACGTTCCCGGCGCGCATCTGCGCATCACGACGTTACAGGCGCCGGGGGGACCGGCCATCGAATTCCTGGAGTATCTCAATCCGCGCGACGGCCGCCCATATCCGGCGGACGCGCAGCCCAACGATGTGCTGCATTGGCAGACGACGCTGGTTGTGCGGAATCTAACCGCGCTGGCGGGAAGACTGCGCGCGGGCGAGGCCCGTTTCGTCTCTTCCGGGATCGCTCGGTCCGGCGAATCGTGGCCAGCACATCGCGAGGCGTTCGTCGTCCGCGATCCGGACGGGCACGCGTTGAAGGTAGTGACCGCGACCGAAGCGAGCCTGCACGATCTTGACAAGCCGTGAACGACGCGTAGGGAGTCCTGAGCGATCTCGCGCGTTCGCTCGCGCTATCACTCATGACACGACTTCAGCGCGATGCACGCTCGCGCCGGTTGCCGCGGCGGCGATTGGCGTTTCCGCGCAGTTTGTGTTCGCGCATGAGTGCCTCCCCCTTGGGTCACCTGGTTCGGGTTGCCCCGGGCTTCAAGGCCCCGATTCCCCGCACGAACTGCTCAATTGGCGTCCTGTTGCCGCGATTCTGATCGCACGGGTTGTTGGGTGCGGATTTCTCTCTGTCCCTCTCTCTGCTCGACGTGCGCGTGCGAACGCATCGCGACGAGCGCACGACATCCGCCGACGCGAGACGTCGTTGGCCGAGCACCCACCGACGAACGAAGCCGTCGGCATCGCGCCCGCCAGTATCCCCGACCCTACTAATGGCCGTTTTCAACTCGCGGTCATCATCAAGACTACCGCGGCGTCATGACAAGATCCCACTCGAGAATGAAGTTCCTCTCCGTCTCCAGTGTCGAGTAGCGGTGCCTCGTCTTCCACTGCATGCGATTCATGGTGGGGAAGAACCCATTGCTGACGACGCCGAAGGCGTCGCCGACTTCGGGAGTGATCACGCTGCTGCCGCTGTGCACGAGGATGCCCTCCGTGGTGACGCCGCCGCCCAGGCAGGGATCGGTCTGAATGCCCGTGGCGGAAGCCCTCACCGGCTCGCCCTTGTCGCGCAGGTAGATCGCCGGGCCCTTGTCCCCATAGCAGCGGAATTCGCCCTCCACCTCGACCATGCCTGTGACTTCGTCGAATTGCCAGACGATCGTGCGCGGCTCGGGGCAGTGGGGCGGCGCGGCTTCGGCCTGAAAATCCTTCCACGAGTTGTACGCAATCTTCGCCGTGCCGGTGAGCATGCCGCCGGAGGTCGTTTGCAGCGTGTAGTCGACCTTAAACGTCTGGATCGAGTGGCTCGGAGGATCGTCGCGGTCCTTGGTTCGCAGCATCGTGCCCGAGATCTTGCGCGGGTCGTCGGAGCGCTCGTAAGGGTCGGACTCGCCCTTGTCCGCCTGCGCCTTGCCGTCGAGGTTCCAGTCCTCCACCGAGTCCGGCAGGCCGCCGCCGTCGGTGTCCATCAGCAGCTCCGGCTTTCGCCCGCCCGGCGACGCGTTCCCCGGCGGATTACCGCGGGCTTTCCCGTCGCCCTTGTTCTGGTTGAGCTTGATGGCGAAGCCATGCTTCTCGTCCAGCACGCTGCGCTGAATCTCCACCTTGTCCCACAGGCAGTCGTTGTCCGAGTCGTGCGACGGGACGCCGCCGACAACTTTCCCGTCCCAACGCGTTCCGAAGCGGTTTTTCTCGTCGAAGTCAAAGACGCCGTCCTTGTCGGTGTCCGTCGTGACTTCCTTCTCCTGTTTCCGCCCGGCCACGCCTTTGGGGACGATGTAGATTCGCACCAGGCGATTCGCCAGCGCGTAGAACTCCATCGGTCCGCGCGTCGCCGACGCGCTGCCGTGATTCCACGGGTCGTTGACGATGATCGAGAACTTCGTGGGGATAACGGTCGTGTCGATTTCGTATCCGTGGGCGGCGATGCTGTGCGTGCCGGCGCCCGCGGTAATCACCAGCAGCATCGGCCGTCCGTCGTCGATCGCGTCGGTCATCGCCGTCCAGAGCGAGGTGTAGGTGTGGACACCGGCCGTCGTGTACCCCACCGGCGCGCCCAGCGCAAACCGGAGCGGCCGGTCCGGCCAGTTGCCCTCGCCGTAATTCAGGTCGGTCTCGGGGCCGCGCGCGTCGGCGTGATGCACTTCGTAGCCGATGCGATCCTGCGTCAGGTCGCCGCGGTAATAGTGGTTGATCATCTGCGTCGACGCCAGCGTGCAGTTCATGTTGTCGGCCAAATCGCCCGTGTCGCACGTCGCGTGCGGCCCGTCCCAGGCGTGACCCACGTCCGTCCGATCCGACTCGAGCAGCAGAAGCGGCGAATCCTTCCGCTGCGAGAAGCTCGGGAACGCCCCGCCGGGCGCGTGCCCGTCGAGATTCACGCGCGTAATCATGCCGCGGCCCTGCGCTGGTCCGCGCGGCTTGGATGCGCCGTCCTCGTCCGTCGCGCTCGTGTCCACCGCATTCGCAACGTACAGCACGTTCACCGGCGACCAGTCGGCCGCAACGCCGTCCGCGTCGAGCGCCTGCACGCGCCAGTGGTAGGTTCCCTCGGCGAGCGTCTGCGTCGTGACGTTTGCATCCGTCCCGACGTCGATCACCACGGAAGAAAATTCGGCGTCTGTCGCGACCTGCAGCGTGTACGCATCGGCGCTGGCCACGGGATACCACGAGAGCTGCACTTCCCCCGCCTCGACCGTGAATCCGGACAGCGGCAGCAGCACGTCTGCCCCGGGGTTCGGGTTCGGCAATCCGGGGGTGGCGTGCAGCGGCGCGTAGCTCGTCCAGCCCTCCCAACCGACGACGACCGACTGCGGAAATCGGCCGATCGTCATTCCCGCCGTCGGATCCTCCGGTCCGGCCCCGCCTCCCGTGGAGAGCCGGGCGGCTTCGGCCTGCTCCGGGCCCCAGGCGATGCGGTCGAGCGCGGCGCCGGCCGCGTCCAGCAGCGTGAGCGAGCCGGAGACCGGATGGAGGAAATCCGCGGGCGCGGCGCTGATGTGACTTCCGTCGACGCCGGAGCCGCCGTCGAAGACGACGAGCGCGACGCCGGCGTCATCCGTCTGTGCGTCGCCGGGAAGCACGAACTCGACGCCGGCTTCATTGACGAGCTTGAGATGGGCGAGCGCGGCGCCCGCCGGGCCCTTCAATTCGGCGAACGCGGTGTCGCCGTCACGTGGAAGAAACCGGATTTCGTTCAGCAGCGCGGTAGTTGCGAGCATCGGCGACGGGGCCGGCTCGACCGGCGCGGAAGGCGGCTCGTCCGCGGCAATCGGCTCGTTCCGCGGCAACGTGGACGAACCTCCATCGCCGCCGTTGTCGTTCGAGTTTGCATTCGAATTCGACGGCGACGGTGTGTCGTCGGGCGCGCCGTCCGGCGGCGGGCAGCCGCCAATTCCGGAAAGAACGGTCGCCAGAACAAGCGCCAGTCTTCGCATTCCGCACTCCTGATTGGAACGTCAATTCTAGCCGCTGCGGCGACTACACCACCGAGAAATGCCACGGTCTCTAACGAATAGCGCCGCTGGACCGACCGGAAGCGGAAAGCGCCGGAGAGCCACCTCCGCTTTCAAGCGGCGTCCCAGCCGAGCCGCGCGCGAGAGCGACCGGTACGCTCCCGCAGTTCAGGCGCAGCGTCACGCTTGAAAGAGCTTTTGAAACCACGCGTCCCATAACGGCTTTTCCTGGTCAACCGTTCCGGCCGCTTGGTCGCCGTACAAGTAAAAGCCCGTCGCGACCATCGTCGAGCCGCCGCAACGAAACGCGCCGAGCGCGGCCACGCCCGGCGCAGGTCGGTCGAGCCGCAGAAGGGCGTCGTACGGATTCTGCGTGAGATATTCCACGACGCCGCCGAGCGCCGGCACGCCCGCGGGCGCCGCCCACCGCTGTCCAACGCTCGCGCCCTTCACGCCGAGCGCCGCGGTGAGCGCTTCCCAGGCGTCCGCTTCGGCCGTGGAGACCGGGACCATCCACTTCATCGTCGTGACGCACTGGCCGCGGAAATGCGTGAGATAGATTCGCAGCGTCCGCAGGAAGCCAGGCCATCCGTGTTCGGCGCCTTCCAACTGATTGTCCCAGTCGTCGGAGTTGGCGAACAGGCTCTGGACAATTCGGACGATGCAGTTGCCGCCGTGGCGCGCTTCGACAATCCACTCGTTCGCGATCGGTGGCGAGCCGGGAACCCAGCCGTCGGACTGGGTTGCCCACTGACGTGGCGGATCCCAGGCCGTCACCACGGAACGCGAAACCATGCCCATGCCGAAGTCCAGCTTGACGGCGACGGGCTTTCCTTCGCGCTCCTCGAACTCGGCCGGCACAAACCACGCCGAAATGCCCGGTCCGGTGGATATGGCCCGCCAGACTTCCTCCGGCGTGCCGGGGACTTCGACCTCGACCTGGATGGAACGACGTCCATTCGCTTCTTTCTTGACGCTCATGCTGGCTCCTTCGGATCAGGTTTCTGCGGCTGGGGGTGTGCCATCACCACCAGGCGGTGCGCGCGGCCGCCCGGGGCGGATTCGTCGTGATACTTCGAAACGAGTCTCGTGATTGCCTCAGCGAGCTCGCGGCTGAACGCCGCCCGGTCCGCCGGGGACCGGAAGCGAACCTCGGTGTCCACCGCCAGAGTCGCGAGGCGCTTGTTCGCTTCATTCGCGCGACGCGCGAGGTCTCCCACCTCGCGGACGACCCGTGCGCCCAGCGCGATGAGATAGCTCGCGGACAACCGATCGCCGTCCCGGTCCGGGTCTACGGCGACCGGGCCCATCGCGCTCGGCGAGACGACATAGGACGTGGCCGTCGCAATGAGAAGCCGTTCCGTCAGCCCGCCCCACCTGCGCTCCGAAGCCAGGCGCACGAGGCCGTGCCCCTCGAGCGCGCGAAGGTGGTAGTTGACCTTCTGCCGAGCCAGGCCGACGCGTGCGGCTAGCGTCGCGGCGGACGCGGGCTTGGCGAGCTCCGCGAGGAGTCGGCTCCGCACAGGCTCGAGGGCAACGGTCGCGGCCGCCGGATCATCGATGACGTGAATGTCGAACACGTCCCGAGGATAGCTTTGACAAATTTAATTGTCAACACGAGTCCGCGGGGAAATCCGAATCGAAGTTCGCCGGCGACGTAGCGTGGACGCCGGACGAAGCCGCGTCGCCACGGACGCTTCGACGGATGCCGCCGATGCGTGCGTGACCGAACGAACTCTGAGAAAACGGGTGTCACTGCCGGTTGTGCCACTGCCGGGTGTGCCACTGCTGGGTGTGCCACTGCTCTTGAGCAGTGCTCTTCCGGCGCTCGAGCGGTCGGCGGATTGCGCTGCCGGGTGTGCCGGTTGTGCCACTGCCGGGTGTGCTGGGTGTGCCACTGCTCTTGAGCAGTGCTCTTCCGGCGCTCGAGCGGTCGGCGGATTGCGCTGCCGGGTGTGCCGGGGGTGCCACTGCCGGGTGTGCTGGGTGTGCCACTGCTCTTCCGGCGCTCGAGCGGTCGGCGGATTGCAGGGTGCGGCCACTGCTCAAGAGCAGCGGCACACTCACGGTCGCTCACCCGAGAGGGTGATCCATCCGAAGCAAAACGTTCGGCCACTTCTCCCAAAACCGCGCGCTCGACCATTCCCAATCGGTCGGCTGCGCGACCAGTCCGCGGCGGACCGGATTGGCGTGGATGTAGTCGATCACTGCCGGGACCGTCTTCTCGCGAAAGATGTTGCGGTCGAACCCGCCGCCCGGCTGCCAGAACCGGAAGACTTTCCGCGATGGATATTCGACGCTCAGCCGTTCCATCCAGCGATCGTCTTCGATTTCCTCCAGGTACGCGCGGGCGGCGTCACTGACGGGCCGCTTCAGCGAGACGAGAATGCCGCGCATCTCGTACCGGGGTTGTCGCGGCAGCAACAGGGCGTGTACGTGCTCGGGCATGATGACATACGACCACAACGCAACGTCGTGCTCGCGTCGCGTGGTTTCGAGCGCACCGAGCACCCACCGGCGAGTTCGCTCGCGGGTCAGCAGCGGCGAACGACGAAAGCATAAGTACGTCAGAAAATGTGCGTGGCCCGGTTCATTCCAGGCACGCCGTGTTTTTCGAATCAACGGGACCATCGTGCGGGCAGAATACCACTGCTCGAGAGCAGTGGCACCCGGCACCCGGCGTCATTCCTTCTGCGCGGCCGCACCCGCAGGAGACGGCGCGAAGCGGATGCCCTGCTCCGGAGGCGCGCCGTGGCCTTCGGGGTAGTAGTACCGTCCGCGATGCACCTCGTCCTTGTCGATCTCGGCCTGGTAGGGGTGATCTCGGGCGAATGGGTCGTGCCGCTGACCCGTCACCTGCCAGCACACGGTCAGTCCCGGCTTGCCGCCGGCGATCAGGAAACGGTTGTCGGCGATCTCCTGCGCGACGTACACCGCCGCGTAGCCGCCGACGCACGTGAGCTGGTACTGCCACTCGCCGTTCAACGCCTGAAAATAGTCCGGCAAAGCGGCCCACGCTTCGCCGGCCTCGTTCAGCGTGACGCGGCCGTGGTACATCGTGTAATACCCCGGGGCCTCGATCGCGTTGTGCGCGAGGCTCTTGTTGGCCGGGTCGAGCGGGTGATCGACGATGAAATTCTTCTGGCCCGAGACGAACAGCGCTCCGGTCACGTACAGCCCCTGGTTGACGACCGTTACGATATCGGCGCCATTCGCCTGCTCGACCTGGAACGGGCTGAAGTCTCCCGGCCGCGCTCGAACCTTGACTGTGAAGAACGACTGAAGCGGTCCGCCGACATTCACGGCGCCGCCGAAGTTCGCATCGCTCTCGACCCGGAAACCACCATTCACATGCAGTCGGTCGGTCGGCTCGGTCAGCCCGATGCCGACGTTTCCACCGTCCCCATTCAGGATCATGTCGCCCCAGCTCTCGCCGGCCGCGCCGACGCTCTGAAGATACGAGTGGCCGCCGGAATTCGTGGACACCCCCAAACTCAGCGACGTTCGACCGCCCGCGGTGATGTCGGGACCGCCCACGATGATGCCGCCGGCGCCGCCGGGATCGACGCAAAGCGCGGTGGTCGGCTCGGACGTGCCGATGCCCACGCCGCCGTCGGCCCGGATCAGGAACTGATTGTCGCCACTTGATGCAAAGTCGACATCGGTCGCGTCGGCCCACACAAACGATCCACTGTGATTGGCCTTGCTTCGCCGGCCCGCGGCGAGAGAGAAGGGGCCCGCGGCGGCGTTGTTGTATCCACCCGCGACGGCGGCGTGCGTACCGCTGGCGCTGTTGTTCTGTCCGCCGCTGACGCTTGAAAACGCGCCGTTCGCCGTGTTGCTTAATCCACCGGCCAACGTGGCAAAGTCGGCGTCGGCGGTGCTGTTCGCGGCGCCGCCGCCAATGGTCGAATACTGGCCGCCCGCGGTGTTTCCTCCTCCGCCGCCGACGGTCGCACGGTCTCCGCCGGCGGTGTTGTTGTCGCCGCCGCCGATCGTTGCGCGGCTGCCGGTAGCAGCGTTGTTGTCGCCGCCGCTGATGGTGGACACGCTGCCGCTGGAAAGATTGTCGCGTCCGCCGCCGACTGTAGCGCGATCGCCGCCGGCCGAGTTGTCTTCGCCTCCGCCCACGGTCGCGCCGATGCCGCTGGCGATGTTCTGTTCGCCGCCGCTGATCGTGGTCGCGAAGCCCTCAGCCAGATTGAGCCTCCCGCCGCCAACGACCGAATAGCCGTCCCCGGCCACATTGGAATCACCGCCGGCGACGGTGGCGAATTCGCTGCTCGAGACCGAAGCGGCCGCGTCGCCGGCCCGGTTGTTCATGCCGCCGCCGATCGTGCCGAAGTGGTCCGTCACGACGTGACCGAAGCCGATCTGCCCGCCGCCGGCGATCGTCGCGCCTTGGACGCCGGCGGTGACTGTGTTGCCGCTGGCGCCGCCCAGGACATTCGGCGTCAAACCCGGACCGGGTTCTTGCGTGAACAGTCCCGGCAATGCGAGGGCCAGCGGCGCGGGCGTGACTTTCTGGCGCGGGACGAGCGGCGTTCCCCGGACGCCGATCTCCAGCCAGCGGGCCTCGTGCGCGAAGGCGTCCATCCCGAAATCCAACTCGACCGTGAACAGACCGTCCGTCACGTTCACCAGCGGTGGATTCCCGCCTAAGCCGTCAAACGTCAGCGTCGCACCGATCGGATTCCCACCGGCAGCGGCATCGAACAGCGTGAAAGACATCGCGTAGCTGCCGCTTGCCGGGCTGCCGGCGTCGAGCAGCCGCCCCTGGTAGGTGATGGCGGGCCGGACCGGATCGGCCGCCGCCACGCTGGCGGTGAAGCACGCCAGCGCGGCCAGAACGCTTTGGACATGGCGCGGAATCATGGCAGCAGCCTCCTCGTCCGCGGCGCGCCGCGGAAATCCGCGGACGTGGCCCCGCGGTGAACACGCGGCGTCGATCCGCGATGCAATGGGCGATCGCCGGCGAAGAGACGGTCTTACCGGCCACTGTGTAGTGCGCCCGAACAAGAGCCACTGTAGACTCCTGCCGCTCGCCCGCTCAAGTCGATTTGAAGCGCGTCGTCCCGGATCACCGGAGTCCCCTCCGCCGCGGCACGTCGCAACGGGTCGAGGCCAGCAGAGGCGGCGGAATGCGGACGCTGAACGTCTGCCCTCCGACGCATCGCGCGGAATGCACCGCCTGTGTCACCGCCTTGGCTGCCCGGTTTCGCCGTTGACGCGGCCGCGCGTCGGGTATGATTCCCGCCATGACTACCAAAGAAATCCTCGCACAGCTCCAGTCGATGGGCGACGATGCGCGGCGCAAACACAACGCGAAGGTCGGGCCCGACGGGATCGCCGCGCCGGAAAACCAGTACGGCGTGAAACTGGGCGACATCCGCGCGATGGCCAAGAAGATCAAGAGCGATCACGAGCTCGCGCTGAAGCTCTGGGACACCGGCAACGTCGAGGCGCAGCTGCTGGCGACGCTGATTCTCAAGCCCGAGGCGCTCCCGGCGGCCGAGCTGGACCGGCTCACGCGCTCCACCACCTGCGGGCAGGTGGCGGAGTGGCTGAACAGTTACGTCGTCGCGCGGCATCCGGAAAAAGACGCCCTGCGCGAGAAGTGGATGAAAGACAGGGACCGTTGGGCCGCTCGGGCCGGCTGGCACCTGACCGCCAGCCGCGTGAACAAGGGCGGTGAAGGTCTCGACCCCATCGCGCTGCTCGATCGCATCGAAAAGGAGCTGCCGAACGCCGCGCCCGAAGTGAAATGGACGATGAACAACACGCTGGCGGCCATCGGCATCAAGCACGCGGCGCTGCGCCAGCGCGCAGTCGCGATCGGCGAGAAGATCGGACTCTACAAGGACTGGCCGGTGTCGAAGGGCTGTACGCCGCCGTACGTTCCGGTGTGGGTCGAGGCCATGGTGAAGCGCGAGAAGTGACGGCCGCGCGCGAGTTGCTTGCGGCGGACGCCTGCCGGTGCGAGTTGGCGACGGCCGAACTCGCCCGCAAGCGATCGAGCCGAGGTCTGACGATGCGGGTGCTGATCTACAAGCGAACGCACCAGGGCGATCCGGATGCGGGTGGCTGCTTTGGCGCCAACGATTGCATGGGATCATTCCGCGGGCGTCAGTTTGAAGCGGTCATCGGGATCGGCGGTATCGGCCGCGACGCGAGAGAGAAAGGTATCGCCGAGAAGGTGAATTGGATTGGGATTGGACGCCGCACCCGGCTCGCCCCGAGCAAGCGCGGGCCGGAAGTTCTCTTTGACCACTTTCTGAACTTCGGAGAGCACGGACCCAGACTGCAAGACGTGGCGCCGAACCTGGCGTCGCGAATGTACGGCCGCAACGTGCGGTGCGTGGTTCTCGAATCGAAGCGCGCCGGGCGTTGCGAAGTGGAAAGCGTCCTGCGTCTGGCCTTGGGAGCGCCGCCGTCGCCGAGCCTTCGCCAATCCGTCGCATCCAATGTCCCGCCATGCCGTTCGCGGGCCACGGAGCGCTGGGGACGGCGGCGCGACGAAGGGTCGGTCGCGCGCCGCACCAGCGAAATCGGGGCGGATTCGGTTCAGCGGTGCATTCCACGGGACGATCCGCGCTGAAAGTGCGCTGGGGCAGGCGCCTTGAGCGGGAATACAGATATCCCTTCCCTCATCACGAGCTCCTGGGCTGAAGATGCATGCATGGCAACAGTTCTTCGATCGATTCGCGCCGCGATATGACGATGAAGTGTTCACCACGAACACCGCGGCGGAAGTGGAGTTTCTCATCCGACACGCCGCCATGCCGGCCGGGGCGACCGTCCTCGACCTGGGCTGCGGCACCGGCCGCCACAGCGTGCCGCTCGCTGCGCGCGGCTTCCGGGTGACCGGGGTGGACATCTCGGCCGGGATGCTGGCGATTGCCGCGGATCGTGCGCGCCGCGCCGACGTGCGGGTCGAGTTCGTCCGCTGCGACGCGGTTGAATTCGTTCGCTCCGATTCGTTCGACGCGGCCATGTGCCTCTGCGAAGGCGCGGTCTGCCTGCTGAGCGACGACGACGATTCGTCGCGCCGCGACGAGGCTATTCTCCGCAACATCCACGCATCGCTGAAGCCGGGCGGCGTCCTGATTCTGAACGTGCTCAGCGCCCTGCGCGTCGTCCGCGCCGCGACCGCGGAGAGCATCGCCGAAGGCCGATTCGACCCGTTGACGATGACGGAGGCCAGCGATGCCCGCACGCTGGTTCCAGATCTTCAAGCCGCCGCCCGGCTGCGCGAGCGCTGCTATACCGCGCCGGAGCTGCGGCGCATGGCGGAGGACGTGGGTTTTCGCGTCTCCGGAATCTACGGGGGCACGGCCGGCGACTGGGGACTTCGCCCGATCCACCTCGACGATTACGAGCTGATGCTGTTGGCGACGAAATGATGCGAGCGCCGCGCGAGTGACCGGCCCCCGCGCGCCCGAAACCGGCTCGAACGGATCGGAAGGAGTGGTGGCGGCCGGACTCGAACCGGCGACCTGCGGGTTATGAATCCGCCGCTCTGAACCAGCTGAGCTACGCCACCGATCTTGCCGTCGCAGGCGTTCCCGGAGCTCGCCCTTCGCCGAGCTTCAGGCAAACGGCTGGACGCGCAATGCGGATGCGCAGGTTCGCGCCACAAGGCGCGTCCGCTGCGCCCGGACCAAAGTCCAGACCCGGCAGTATAGCCCGCGCGTCTGGCTCGTAAAGCCCGGGGATCGAGCGCGCGCGGCGTCCGGGCGCGTCGCGCAACTCCAGACCGGCGCTCGCGTTTCGCGTTGCGAGCCGCCGGCGGTTCGATCGCCGGGTCGGACAGATCGCCGCGGATTGCGCGTCCGAATAGAACGGTCAAGCCGCGGCGCACGATGTGCCGATATCGACGGGCGTGCGAGGGCTCTGCCCCCGCACCCGAAATGTCGGGGAAAGGCTTCGTTCCGGGGCACACAGGTCGCGAGTGGGTCCAGCCATGGCGAAATCCGAATCGGTCGCAGCAGCGAGAATCTCGAAGAACGAACCGGCGTCCAGTGCGTCCGACGCATCGCCCGCGCGAAGCGGGATGAACGGCGTGTCCGGCTGGCCGACCGATGCGGAGCCGACGCCGCCGGCGTCGCCGCGCCCGCACGCTCGGCCCGGCGCCGACGCGTTCACGGACGAGCGCGACGACGTGCTGACTGTGATTCACGAGCTGGAGGATCAGCTCGATCGCTATGAGGGCGTCCGCGAGACGCTGGAGCGCGAGCTTCGCGAATCGAACGAACAGGCCGCCGCCGGCCGGCAGCGCGTGCAGGAGCTCGAGTGGCAGGTCGTCACGCTTCAGACGCGCGTCGACGCGCTCGAGCAGGTGCGCCAGGAGATCGCGCTGCTCGAAGAGGAGCTGGCCGACGCCAACGCGCGGTCGCAGCGCGTCACCGAGCAGTTCGCCCAGGCCCAGCAGGAGAACGCGCGCATCAGCGGCGAGCTCAAGGCCTCCGGAAAGCAGCTCGAAGAGCTCTGGACCGTCCGCAAGGAACGCGACGGACTGCGCAACGATATCAAAGCGATCCGCACGCGGGCCGAGCAGCTCGACGGGGCGGTGCGCGAACTTCAGCAGGAACGCATCGCCTCCCAGGCGAAGATCGAAGAGACCAAGACGGCGCTCGAAGAGGCGCGACAGGCCCGTCACCAGGCGGAGCTCAAGCTCCGTGCCGCCGAGGACCTCGCCGAGGAACTGCGCAAGGCGAACGAAGCGACCGAACGCCGTCTCGAAACGACGCAGGCGGAGAATCGAACGCTAGCCGCCCAGTTCACTCACCTCGAGCGAGAGAAGACGCGCCTCATCGAGCAGCAGCAGTTCTACGAGTGCGAGCTGGCGTCGCTGCGCAACACGAACCGCAACGCCGAGACCGCCCTGAACAACATCAAGAAGGCGTTCAGCGAGGTGCGAGCCGCACTGTCCGAGACCCGCACGCGCGCCCGCCGCCGCGCAACCGACACCTGGCCGCGGACGCCCGCGCTCAGCCTGCGTGGAATTCCGGGGCAGGACGCCGCCATACCGGACGCGTTGCCCGACGGCGCAGGCGTCGCAACCGAGACCCAGGACGCCAACACGATCCACACGAGCTGAGGCTCTCAGGAGCGTGTTCAGCGCGGCCGAACCGGGCATCGCCGGCGCGGCCGCGCCCCGCCGTTAAGAGCGGCTTCAGAAGCGCTCTCGTGCCACTGCTTGTGCCACTGCTTGTGCCACTGCTGTGTCAGCAGTGCTCTTGTGCGCGGTTTCAGGATGGAATCGGCGTCCCAGCCGAGCCGCGAACGTGGGCGAGCGTCCCCCCACACGGAATCCGCATCCCGTTTCCTGTACAATCTGCGTCGAAATTGCGGAGGAGGGAACCCATGCGCGCGCGTCCTGTGTGGATGGTGTGTGGACTGGTCGCATTGACGTCGCCCGGCGTGCTGTTGGCCGCGGGAATCCAGTTGCGGATCGTGACGTACAACGTCAAGGAGGGAGTGGCGGACACGGTTCCGGCGCGCGAGGCGCTCGGCAACGTGCTGACCACGCTGGACCTGGACGGCGGCGGACCGAACACGAGCCTCATGCCCGACATCGTCTGCCTCCAGGAAACGCGCAGCCAGTCGGCGATGAACTCGTTCCGCAACGACTACCTGCCGGGATACCAGTCCATCCGCGGGACGATCACGGACGGGTTCAACGCCAACGGGTTCTTCCTGCGTCCGGACATCACGCTGCTGCGCCTGCTGGAAGTGAACACCGGCGGGCCGCGGCGCGTGCTGCGCGCGATTCTCGATATTCCCGGCACGCCCGAGCACCTGGTGGTCTACAACGCGCACTTCAAGGCGGGGGGCACGCCGGACGACATCGCCACGCGCACCGTGGAGGCGAACGCGCTCGCCAACCGCGTCGCGAGCGACCAGGTCAACGGCTTCGACCTGGACGACGACATGATCAACGAGTTTTTCCCGACGAGCTTTCTCGTCGTCGGCGACCTGAACCAGCACGACTTCTCGGGCACGGCGATCGATGCGCTGCTCTCCGGCGGCGACAACGGCCTGCCGACGAATCTGAACGACGTGCGGATGGAGACGTTGCTGGGCGCCACGATCGGCGGCACGCCGATCGTTCTCACGTTCAGCACGCAGGGCAGCTTTGACAGTCGCTACGACTACTTTCTCGCAAGCGACGCAGTGTTCGACACATTCGATGCGAACGGGAACGGCATCGTCAACCAGGCGGAACTGAACGCGGCCGGTTTCGTGTACCTCTCGGGCGATGATTTCGGACTGCTTTCGAGCGGCGATGTGGATGCGACGACCGCTGCGTCGGATCATGCGCCGGTCGTGCTTCACGTCACACTTCCGTGCATCGTCGGAGATCTGGATTGCGACGGCTCGGTCGGCCTCGCCGATCTTTCGGCGCTTCTAACGGCGTTCGGAACCTCGATCGGTGACATGGGTTACGATCCCGGTGCCGATATCGATGGGAGTGGTTCGGTCGATCTGGGCGACCTTTCGGCGCTGCTCACGAACTTCGGGACAAGCGGGTAATGAATGCGATTCGCCCGGCCGCGCGTTCCGCCTCGGCTTCTGAAGCGTGGACCGCGGATCGACGCGTGATCGTCGTACGTTTCGTGCGCACGCTCGCTTCGGAATACGTCGGCAGGGGCCCGATGACGCGAATCCTGGTCGCTCAGAGCCTCGGACGAGAGATATCGGCCAGTTATTATGGGACTACCCGCGGGAAATGGCGTAGTGGACGGGGTGAGGGTCGCAACCGGAAGCGTCGGTCGGGAAGCGGGTTGCGTTGTGCCCGACGCCGTTCTTTCAGGGTTGGGTTCGGGACGCCGGAAATTGCCCGAAACCGGACCAATTGGCCTTGAAAATTAAACTGCCCGCGGCTAATGTTACGTGTGACACGTCGAGGAGGAGATCGAAGTGGTCGGGTGGGCCGATCACACTTCTCTCGGAATTCCTTCAGAGGAGAGGAAGAATGAGAAATTTCGTTGCTACGTCCCTGGTCGCGGCCATGACAGCGGCCGCTCTCGGTGCCGGCTCGTCGCTGGTGCAGTCGATTCCGACCGCGTCGAGCGGTGCGGATTTCAGCGCGTCGTTCAACAGCGAGCACACGGTGTTCGACCTGAACCTGACGTCGACGGCTGACTGGACGGCCGCCGAAGTCCGCGTCGAGGTCGTTCGCCCCGACATCGCGACGATCTGGCACGCGTCGGATCAGACCCTCGGTTCGGACCCGAACAACCCGGGCCCGCTCGACAACCTGCTCCCGACGACGGGCACCGCTGCCAAGACCCGTTCGTATGACACGCAGATGGGCATCCCGAACGGCACGCTGACCACCGCGAACTTCGCGACGACCGGCGTTTCGAACGCGACGGACATCTACGGTCTGAACCCGATCGGCGACATCATCCCGCTGGCCTGGTTCAACACGTCGGGCGCCGACGCGAACGCGAACTTCCGCGGTCTGCGTCTGACCCTCGAGCATGATGCCGCCACGCAGCCGCTGCTCAACACGGCCGGTGGCGTTCTGGTCGCGACGGTTGTCGGCCAGACCCGTGAAGCTGGCGGCGTGTTCGCCAACTTCAGCTACAGCATCTACGCTGTGCCCGAGCCTGCCACCGTCGCCCTCCTGGGCCTCGGCGGTCTGGCCACCCTGCTGCGTCGCCGCTAATTCTGACGCCGCGGTAAGCTGACCCAAGCGCCCGGGGAAGTCCTAGTGGCTTCCCCGGGTTTTTTGTTGCGCCGCACGCGAAACCAAGACAGCCACTCGCACAACGCGGCGAAGCGCGGCCGCGCCCCACAACCCGCCTGCGATCCGCAATCCAACAACGGCGATCAGCGGCACGACCGGCGACGAGGTCGCGATCACCCGCCCAGCGCGTTCGCCAGCCGCTGCCGAACTTCGACGGCGGTCGTCAACGAGATTCTGAATCGCTTCAATCGACTGGTGGCGCCTCGCACGAGCGTCACCTGCGCACGCCGAACACCCAGTGCGCCGGCGAGCACGCGCGCGATCGCCTCGTTCGCTCGCCCGTCTTCCGGCGGAGACGACACGCTGATGCGCAGCGCTCCATTCCATACGCCGAGGAGCGCGTCCCGCTTCGCGCCGGGACTGGCCTTCACCGCCAGCTCCACGCCGTCGCCGGAAGTCACGATGTCGGGATAGTCGGCCATTTTCTGTGCGTTCGGCGGCAGTCCGGCGCGCCGGAACCGGTCTAACGTCGGTTGCGGTTCACAGACGGCGTCCCAGCCATCCCGCGCGCGTCTGCGAGCGGTCCTGTTCCGCAGTTCACACCCGACGGTTTTCCTGAAATCGGGCTAGAGGCGGTGCGCGAGGATGACCGTAATGTCGTCCGGCTGCGATCCGCCCTCCGTGAAGTTCCGCAGGTCCGTGAGCATGTCCTTGAGCATGCTGCTGGCGAGCTGGCCGAATCCGTCGCAGAGAATGTTCACGAAGCGATCCTCGCCGAACACCTCGCTCTTGAAGTTCTTCGCCGTCACGACGCCGTTCGTGAACAGCACCAGCGTCTCGGAGTGATCGAGCTCGGCCGTCTGGAGCGCGTGGGCCGCAGCCTTGTTCAATCCCAGCGCCGGCGTCGAGCCGTCGCCGCCGATCCGGCGCTCCTCGCCGCGGTTGCCGATTACGTACGCGCCGATGTTTCCGGCGATCGCGTAGCGCAGCTCGCCCGAGGCGGGGTCGATGATCCCCGCGAAGCAATCGAGCGGGCGGTCGTTCACGCCGTCGTACAACAGGTAGTTCATCGTTCGGAGGAACACGTGCGGCGCGTCGAGGTGCATGCAGCACACCCGGAACGCCGCGTGCGCCTGCGCCATCAGCATGCTGGGCAGCGGGCCGGTCGCGGTCGTGCGGCAGATCAGCACGCCGGCCATCTGGTTCGACAGCTTTACCACGTCGTAAAAATCCGAGCTGCGTTCGCGGCCCGGCTCTCGGAACGCGCCGAACTGGAGCTCCTCCCATTGCGGAAGCTTGCGCGGAGTGAGGCGGGACTGAAACGCGTGCGCGACGATGACCTCGCCCTCGGCCGTGGCGGCCCGCACCCGCGCCTGCTGCTTGAAGATCGAGTCCATCTGCGCGGCGATCACGCCGAGCAACGCGCAGAGGAAATCCAGGTCGGACGCGTCGTAGCGGCGGTTGCCCTCGGAAGTGTCCAGATAAGCCATGCCGACGCCGCCGTCCGGTCCGCACAGCGGACCGGCCATCACCGAGTAGGGGGCTTCCGGGCTGACGAACGGGACCAGCACGGCCTGCGTGCGGTCCAGCACGCGCGGCTTGAGATTCTCGCCGATCTCCGGCAGCTCGCAGGTCTGACCGGTGACCAGTCGGCCCTCGACGTACTCCATCGCGCCGTAGTTCACGCGACGAACGCCCACCCAGACGCGATGCGCCGAAAACGCCGCCAGCAGCGTCTGGATCATCAGCTCCATCACGCTCGGCACGCTATCGCACGCCGCGAGCGAAGCGCTCAGCCTGTTCAGCCGCGCCAGCTGCGGAGCAGTCAGCGTGATCGGCTCTTCGCCCTTGCGAGTCTGCGTGCCGGGCGGAAGCTGGAACTTGACGAAGCGCGTCATCATCTCGACCGACATGCCGCCGGTCGTCCGCTCGGCCGCGTCGTCATAGGCCAGGATGACGTAGTCGTGCACCGCGAGGCGATCGCCATGGCGGATCGGCGCGGAGCCCGACAGCGCCACGCCGTTCAACAGGAGCGGCAGGTTTTCCACCCATGGACGCACCTTCCAGCCATCTTCCGCCTGGCTGAGCGCCGCGTGCTGTGCGGCGATACGCGGGTCCGGAAGGCACACCTGGCAATCCTGTCCGGAGCCGATCAGCACGTTCGGGTCGGCGCAGAAGTGCTCCGAGACCCGCGCGCCCTTGCATAACACAACCAGCCGCATGTTTTCTCGTGATTCCGGGAATGCCTGTTGATGTGAAACCGCCTCAGCCGGTCGCGCAGACGGCGTCGGCGCGCGCTCGGCGGTCGCACTTCGCCGCGTCATCGTACTATCGGAGGCTCGGCCCGGCCACAACAGGCCGGCGGCGGGCGGGCGTCAGCGCAGAATCCACCGCGCGCGGGAAAGATGCGCATCGGCGCCGCGCAGGGCTTCGTCCGAGCCGGGCAGCAGGTACGAAAGCTCGAGCGTCTTGCGCAGCGTGAAGAACCGCGGATTGTCGGCCGCGGGGCGGGCGGCGCCGGGCTCCGCCGGAGACTCGATCGATTCGGGTTTTTCCGGGTCGAAGGCCGGGTTCGGGACCGCGCGGGCCTCGCCGCTCAGGCCGGCGACGTAGATCGTGAAGCGGTTTACGCCGACGTCCGACGCGCGCCAGATCGCGACCGATTCGATCGCGTAATCGTCGCCGACGCGCAGGTCGCCGATCGCGCGGGTCGGATGCACGAGATACGGATGCGTCCGCTGATGCCGCTCCCGGATGGCCTCAAACACCGTCGCGCTGATGCCCTTGTCGGTCGAGAGCACTCGCAGATCCTGCGTGACCAGTTCGAACGTCGGATGAAAGGTCTGCGTCGCGCCGGAGCGGTTGACCACCGTGTACAGCAGGTACCAGTATGTCTGCCGGCCGGCACGCGTCGTGACCTCGATGCGGCGCGGCTCGACATAGCGGAAGTCGAACTCCCACGAGATCGGAACGCGCGACGGTTCGATCGCCGACGCGGCGTCGGCGCTCTGGGCATCCAGCAGGAATGGCAGAATCAGGCACCAGGCGAACATCGACGCCCCCTAGCCGCGGTACTGATTGCGAACGATCGCGCTGGCCGGATTGCCCGGCAGGTTCAGCGCGCCCAGCGCCTCGGAGGCGGCCGTTCGAATGGCTGGATTGGTCTCGTTCTCGGCAATTCTCGTGAGCGCCGCGACCTGGTCGCCCGACAGGTGGTTGCCAGTGCGGCGCGCGGCTTCGGCCAGCGCCGTGAACATCGTCAGCCGGAGCGCTTCTTCGCCCGATTCGTCGAGCGCCAGCGCCGCCACCGCGTCCTGGGCGGACGGCGTCCCGACGTATCCGAGCACACCCGCGACTGCGGCCCGCAGAGTCAGCTCGCTGCCCTGAAGGGCGATGAGCAGCGCAGGCTCGGCCTCGCCCACCTTGAACAGCGGGTTGTCCGTCAGCGCGATCTCCCGCAGAACCATCGCCGCCTCGAGCGCCAGCTCCGAACCGAGCTCCGGAGTGATCGGCAGCGCGCCGGTCGCGCGAGCCGCCTGGTCCAGGATCGCCTGGACCGCTTCGGGCGTGGCGCCGGGCACGTATTCGGACAATCGGTGATCCGAGCGAACGAGATCGCGAACGAGACGCGCGTCGTACGGCCGCGCGACCAGCAGGATCGGCGTCTGCGCGAAGCGGTTCTCGCTGCGAATCTGAGCGATCGCCTCCGAAAGATTCGCCGAAATATCCGATCCGAGCACGAACACGTCCGCGCCGGCCGTCTGCGAGCGGACTTTCTGCAAACCTGTCAGAAGGTTCGCTTCCACGACGACGTCGAAGCCCAGGCCGCGCAGGACGGCCGCGGCTTCGTTGGCGGCGCTCTCGTCCGGGTCGCTGACCAGGGCGGACCGCGAGCCGGAGTGAATCCGCAGCGCATCGCTCAGCACGGGCATGAGGTTTTGAGCGTTGGGAAACGGATCCGTGGGAAGCGCCGCGCCCAGCGCCAGCGCCGCGCGGATGCGAACCAGCCGATCCGGGAACGACAGCGCCTCGGCCAGCGGGTGCTTGCCGTCCAGCCCGCCGGTGAGCGCGGCTCGGCCGGCCGTACGGCGCAGCGCTTCGATCGCGCCGAGCGCCACCACCGGCTCGCCGTCTTCGAGGCCGCGGGCCAGCGCCATCAGGCAGCTCTCGGCGCCCGACGACTGCGCGAAGAACGCCGCCGGCGCGAAGTTCTCGGGGCGGGTGTCGTCCACGGCGCCCGCCGGAAGCTGCGCTTCGCGGCGGATGTTCGCCGCCACCCAGAGGGCCAGCGCGGGCTTGAGATTCGGATCGATCCGCAGCGCCTCTTCGCAGCAGCGCATACACATGACTTCGTTGAAGATCGGCGTGGGCACTTCGACGTTTTGCACGAGGTCGTCGCGCCAGTACCAGACGCTCGTCGTGGCGTAACGCGAATCGGCGGCGACGCTTTCGGCGTTGTCGTAGTATTGTTCCGCCAGCCGCAGGAACGCTTGCGCCGCTCCGATGCCGGAATCGACACGGACGCCGCGCCGCGAAAGCTCGCTCAGCGTCTGCTCGACGAGGGTGCGGGCGGCCGGCGGCGTGTCCTTGTTCTCACGCAGCGCCAGCAGGTAGGGCACCGCCTGCCAATACCCGATCTCGCCCAGCGCCGCGAGCACCTGCGCCTGCACGCTCGGCTCGTCGGTCCGCAACGCCATCACCAGCGGGTTCAGTCCCGACCGGCCGACGAGCGCCAGCGCGCGCGAAACCGGCTGCGCCAGATCCGTCCGCTCGCGGTCGCGGAGCGCCTGGAGAAGGAACGGCACCGAGTATTCGCCGGATTCGCGAAGATACGCCACGCCGTTCTCGAATGCGCGCGGCGGCCCGCCCAGGCGATCGACGTTTTGCCGAATGCGGATCGGGTCGGCGTTCAACAGGCGCTCGCCCTCCGCCAGCAGCCGCAGCACACCCTTGGCGACTACGCCCAGTTCGGCGTGATCGCTCAGTTGAATGAGTATCTCGTGACGCCGCGCGGCGCGGTCGGCGAACTCGAGCAACGCGACCGGGTCGGGGCTCGACGCCAGAAGCGCCTCGAAGTTCGCCTTCGACACGCCGAAACGCCCGATCGACGCGAAGTACCAGCCGTCGTCGGCCTGGTTCAACTGCTCCTTGCCGACCTCGAGCGCGTCGTAAACCTTCTGCGCCATCTCGCCCAGCGCGCCGGCCGCCGCGTCCTGCTCGAGCATGAGCAGCGCGCCGCCCGAGCGGGTGCGCTCCGCCGTCCGTTCGGCGAGAAGAGCCAGCCGCAGCGGCGACGTCTCGAGCGCGACGAGCTGGCCGAACGCGGCTTCCGCCGCTTCGTTGTCGCGGGACAGGATCGACTCGAGTCCAGTCTGCCAATAGGTCCACGCCTGCGCGGCGAGGCCCGAGACGAACACTTCGTCTCCGGTCTGGGCCGATGCGGGGCGCGTGCCCGCGCCGACTGCGAAGAGGAACAACGCGAGCGACCGGCGAACGCGGTGCGACACGGGCATCGTTGACTCCCAGGAGCGACGCAACCCTTCGCGGGGAGGGCGGCCTGCTGCGGGTCGAGACTGAAAAACCGGGCCGGATTATAGCGCCGCGCTCCGACAAGTCAAAGCCCGACGCCGCGACGATCGGCGCGACTCGCACGCCTGTTCGAACCCGCGTCGAGACGACAAATCGCGGGTTGACCGGTTCGCACGCCCGCAGGTAGCCTACGCCCGCATGGATGCCGCCGCGTCAGCTCCGCCGGTCTCCGCGTCTTCGCGCTGGGTCGCACGAGCGAGACTGGCGTGCGGCGTCGCGATCGTCTGGGCGGCGCTGCATTTCATCGCCGACCGGTTCCTGCTCGACCGCGGCATCCGTTCCCCGGCATTCCTCCTGATCGGCGACGCGCGGCTGCTCTCCGGACAGGCGCTGTCGGCCGTCGTCTTGCTGTTCGCGGCCGCGATCGGCGCACGCGTCGCCGGCGCAGCCGGCGGATTGCGAACGCTCCTGGTGGCGTCGTGCGGAATGGCGCTCTGGGCTTTCAGCGGCGGAGTCATGGACGACTGGCTGGCGCTGCGCCGTCCGGTTCCAGCGCCTCCGCAGGGAGCGACATTCGCACCGCTCCTGATCGAGTATGCCGCGCTCCTGGCGGTGGTCGCGTTCTTATACCGGCTGGGGGCGATGCTCGATCACCGTGCGACCGGCGCATCCTGGCGCGGTTGCGTGCGATCGGCGTTCGCGGTCGAGCCGCCGGCCGCGCCCGCCGCCGGATGGATGGCGCTGTTGATCGCCGCGGTGATCGGCGCAGCGGGTCTGATGCTGTTGTCCGGTCCGGCGTCCGGTCCGACATTTCGCGGCCAGGTCTGGTTCGCGGTGGGCGTCGGCGCGTACGCCGGCACTGTCCTGGGGCGACAATTCACGCATGTGAGCGCGCCGGGGTGGTACCTGGTGGCGCCGATTCTGACGGGCGCGGCAGGCGTGCTGCTTGCGATGCTGCGTCCCACGCCGGGCGCGCCGTATCAGGCGCTCGACCTGCTTCCGCCGACGCACCTGGTTCGTCCGATCCCGATTGAAATGGTGTCCGTGGGGGTCATCGCCGTATACTGGGCGCTGCGACCCGAAGCGCACCGGTCCCATCCGGCGCAACCCGCGCCGGCCTGAGGCGACTTGAGGCGCGCCCGGCGGCGGGGTGCCATCGAATGCGGCTGCGATTCCTGCCGACGCGACCCGAAACCCCCGAGGAGATGCGGCGGCGCATCCTGGAGGAGACGTCCGCGTACCTGACGCTCTGTCTCCGGCGTCCCGAACTGGCGGTGACGATCCCCGTCATCCCCGCCGGCAGCGGCCGATTCCCGAGCTCCATGTCGGTCGCCTTCTGGGACGAGATCCTGTTCGACTGACGCGAGTTGGGCGTCGCCCCGCGCGGCCGCGCCGACGGCGGCGCACGGAGTGCCCTTTCACGATGCGCATTTTGGCGCTTCAGTTCGTCGCGCCGGTTCGCTGCCGCGCCGCACCGCGCTTCGCGCCGGCGCTCGGCGCGCTCCTGAGTCTCCTGAAGGAGCGAGGCCATGAGCTGGCGCTCCTGGGCCTGACGCACTACGACGAACCGGCGATCAAAGCCGCCCTCGCGCGTCATCTCCCGCAAATGATCTATGCAGACGTCTCGTGCGTGTGCGTCGATGTCGCGCGGCGCTCGCTCCAGCACGTTCAGCAGCGGGAATTCCTGCCAGTCGTCGCCGGCGGAACGCTGGCCAGCGTCGATCCCGACGCCTGTCTGAGCCTGCCCGGCGTGCACGCGGTCGCGGTCGGCGAACCGGACGCGTCGCTCGTCACATACCTCGAGCGGCTGCGCGACCCAGCCGTCGGACAGGTCGTGCTCGGCGTCTGGGTGCGGGACGAGCACGGGCAGGTGCGTCCGTCGCTGCCGCCGCTGGTCGAGGCGCTCGACTCGCTGCCTCATCCCGAGCGAGACCTGTTTCACTATGAATCGCACGTCCGCGCGACCGGCGAGCTCGAAATCTCCGTGGGTCGTGGCTGCCCGCGGCGCTGCGGCTACTGCCTGAACGCGCGGCTCGCCGACCGCTACTCCGTCGGCGACGGATGGACGCGTCGGCGCCCGCCGGAGGACGTTCTGGACGAGATCGACGCGCTGCGGAGCCGCTATCCGGGAGCGCGATCGGTGCGGTTCCTCGATCACGCGTTCGCGCTGGACGAAGCCTGGCTGACGGAGTTCCTGGACGCGTATGCCGCGCGCGGCGGTCCGCCGTTCCGCTGTCATCTGCGCGCCGGCCCGACCCCGCCGGAGCGCGCCACGATGCTCGCGCGGGCCGGAATGCGCGGCGCCGACGTCGAAGTCATCGCCGGCAGCGACTTCATCCGCAACGAAATCTTCGCGATGGACGCCTCCGACGAGCAGATCGTCGCGCTCTTCGACGTGCTGCGCTCGGCCGGCGTCGCCCGGCGCGCGATCGTCTACGCCGGCGCGCCGTACGAGAGCGAGGCCTCATTCGACCTCACACGCCGGCTGCTGCGACGCATCGCCCCGGACGCGCTGGATGCACGTCCGTTCTATCCGTTCCCGGGCACCGCGGCGCACGCGCTGTGCCGCGAGAACGGCTGGCTGCACACGCGCGGCGAGTGGCAGTATCACAACGACCGCTGCGGGATCGACATGCCCGCCTGCCGGGCGGACCGGGTCGATGCGTTCGTGCGCGAGCTGCGGGCGGAATTCGCCGGCGCGGCGCGACCCGCGTGGTGGCGGCGGTGGGCGCGCGGCGCCGGCGAGCGGCTGTCTCAACTGCTTCAGCGGCGTCGATGACCGGGACGCGTGAGCCGCAACCCCGCGGCGCACACGCCGAACATCACGAACGCGACCGGCACGCACGGCGGAAAGGCGCCGCCGAACCCGAAGAACTCGCTGAGCGCGGTGCCGCGAAACCGAGCCGAATCCGCGCACGGCAGCAGCCCCGCGTCGAGCAACGTCTGCTCGTCGATCAGCTCCACCGTGCGCAGCGGAACCGGCGCGTCGATGTCGGACGCATCCACCGTCTGAAACGCCAGGTCGGATAGCACCCACAACGCGTCATCGAGCACGCCCGCCCGGCGGATCAGACCCGGATGGCTCACCTGCCCGCCTTCGCGCAGCGCGCTCGACGTCATCCGGATCAACTGAAGTCGATCGACGTACTCCGCGCGATCGACGTCAAACTCGCTGAACGGAAGCAGGATCAGGCCGGCCGATTGCAGCACCTTCAGCGCCTTCTCGTCCACCGTCGCTTCCGAAGCGACGTCGAACGCGCCTTCCTCGCCAACGATGATCCGCGACAGCTCCGACGGCGACGACGGGTCCGAAACGTCGTACAGCGACACGGCCGGGCGAATGCCGTTCGTGTCGTCGAAGCCCACGCCGACCAGACGCTCGCCCAGCGGCGTCAGATGGGTGCTGAAGCCGGGCACCTCCAGGCTGCCGGCTACGACCGGATCGTCCGGATCTCTCAGGTCCAGCACGAACAGCGGATCGATCAGCCGAAACGTCACCGCATATCCGCGAATGCCGTCGAAGCGCACGGCGCGCAGATCCTCGCCCGAAACGATCGGCGTCTCCGAAAGACGCCGCACGTCGTCCGGGTCGGACACGTCGTACACATACAGGCTGACAACGTTCGAGAACGTCGATGCGACGAACTCGTCCGTCACGATGCGAAACGTGCCCTCGAATTCGTCCGCGAAGAAGCGGTTGCGGATCACACCCGGCACCCGGAACTGGTCGCGCAGCATGATCGCCCCGGCCGGATCGGTGATGTCCACGTAGGACACCAGCGTCGTGCCCGCAATCGACTGGTCATATCCCAGGACGTACATCGCCGTCTCGCTCACGTGAATGTCCAGCGCGTCGCCGAAGAAGCGCTCCGTCTGCACCAGCGTCGCGGCCGCCGGGTCGGCGATGAGAATCGACGTCACGAACACCTCCGTCGCAAGCGGCTCGAGCGCACGCGGCACGTTCGCGTCGTCGTCATCGAGCTCGTCGTTCGGGTCGCCGCCGTCCGGGTCGTCCTCGTCGCCGGGCGGAGCGGCAATGCCGGCCACGTAAATCACGTCTCCCACGCGGCGCGACTCCGACACGAACCCGTCGAACTGCACGAAGTGGGAGACCGTCGGCGCTTCTGGGTCGCTCACGTCGATCACCCACAGGCGCGAACCGTCGAAGTCCGGGGCCAGCGACGCGGGCGCCTGGCTCTCGTCGAATCCGACCGGCTCGCCAGCGCACAGCGCGAAGTCGGCCGACGTGAACACGAACGCGGTCGAATCCCGCAGGAACATCTCGACGCCCCGCCCGCCCAGCTCGGCGACGCCCGCGAGCACCGGGCGCGCGATCTCGCGCGCATCGATGATCCGCAGGCCCGTATACGGGTTCACGAGGTAGAAGAATCCGTCGGCGATCTGCACGATGTCCGCTTCCTCGATCTCGCGCGCCAGGTCCACCTCGCGCGAAGTGGGGGGCGTCGGTGTGTCGTCCGGCGGCGGCTCGAAACCGGGGTTGGTCGCGCAACCGACCGCGTGCGCGACGAGCGCCAGGGACCCGAACGTCAGCCATCGCGTGAAGCCCGGCTTTCGGTCGCTTCTGAACAGTCGCAGCGGGATCATGGGACTCTCCGGAAGAAAGGGTTCGGTAGCGTTCCAGTGTCCACCGACAGAGGGAGCCGACAAGCAGTACGGGGCGCTCCGACGTTTCTCCCGCCAATATTCGGAATCGGGTCGGCGCTCCCCGGCGCGCCCCTTCTTCGCGCGAATTGCCCGCCCGTGTACCCTGCGCGGCATGCAGAGATGGACGCTCTGGATCGTGATCGCCGTCGCCGGCGCGCCGCTGGGTTGCGCTGATCCGGCCCGCAGCGGCGTCGCGACTCTGCTCGAACAGGCTCGTGGGTCCTACGAGCGGCAGCAATACGCCTCGGCTGTGACGCGGCTCGATCAGCTCCTGGGACAGAATCCGAAGGAGCCGGAGACTACGGCTGCGCTCTACCTGCGCGGCATCAGCCAGGCCCGGCTGGGACGGCGCGCCGCGGCCTACGCCGATCTGCGAAACGCCGTGTCCCGCGGCGGCGACCCCGACGCCGTCTGGCGCTCCTACGTGGTGCTGGGAACGCTCGCGTTTGAAGATGAGTCCTGGTCCGACGCGGGACAATATCTCCGCGCCGCGGCCACCCGCATGCCAAACGCCACGCCAAAGGACACCGTGCTGGCGCGGCTGGCGATGTGCCACGAGCGCACCGGACGCTGGTCCGAAGTTCGCCCGGTGTGCCAGCAGATCGTCACCAGTTTCGGCGCCGGTCCGCACGCGGAATGGGCGCGCCGCCGAACGCAGCTCGGCGCCACGCACTTCGCGGTCCAGTGCGGAGCGTTCACGCAGCGTAAGAACGCCGAGGCGCTGCAAACGAACCTCGCCAGACGCGGGTTCGACGCCTACATCCGCTCCGAGCCGCGGGCACGCGGCTCGCTCGACGTCGTCCTGGTCGGGCGCTATGCCAGCTATGCCGAAGCACAGCGGCAGCTCCAGCTCATCCGATCGACCGCCGCCGACCTCGCCCGCGACGCCGTCCTCTGGCCCTGATTCGCGGGAGCAATCCCTCGCAACCAGCCTTACCGGACGGACCGCGCAATCTCCTGCCGGTTGGCATACAAGCCGAATAGATGCAATCCTTTACGTTGCAGTGAAACAGTCCTGTCCAGGGGACCGGCGCCGCATCGCGCAGCGTGTTCGCGCGGTACCGGGAGAAGTGCCTTGCATCAACGACGTTTGCCGACCGTGGTTGTGAATGGAATCCCATCCGTCGGTTCGGCGAGCGCTCTAATCGGAGACGCCGGCTCGACCCGCACCGAGCGGATGCACTCCTACTTCCTGTTTCGACTGCCGCGACACCTCTCCGAGCTGGCCTTTGCGCGAGCCGAGTGTCGCTTGCGCATCGGCGCGACGCTCATGGACTCTGCGTCGACCGGCGACTTTCGCTCGCTCCGCGTGCTCGGCGTTTCCGCGTCGGCCGCGGACCTGGTGCTGCGGCTCGGGCGCGGCGGCCTGAGCGCGTTGATCGAGAACAATTACTGCTCGCTGATCGAGCGAACCGCCACGTTCGTCCGGACGGCGCGCGAACTTCGTCCGAAACTCCGCGTGCATGCGCCGTGGCGCGAATTGACGCGCAACGCCATCCGCGGCGACGAATTCGACCTCGTCATCCTCGGGCTAACCCTGGAAACGGCCGGCTCGGCGTTTCGGCCGCTCGAAGCGGATTTCGGAGAGTTCGGCCTGCGACGTCTGGCGCTCTCGCTGCCCGGCGGCGCGACGCTGGCCTTGGCGCCCGCGCGGCGCATCGACCACCTGGAGCGGACGGCCGCGGTCGCGTAAACCGGCTGCGATCGGCGCGCCGCCACCCCCGGCCTGTGCCACTGCTGTGCCAGCAGTGCTCCCGTGCTCTCGTGCTCCTGTGCCACTGCTGTGTCAGCAGTGCTCCTGTGCCACTGTTGTGCCAGCAGTGCTCTTCTTCAGCAAGCTGCACGGCTCAAGAGCCGTGGCACGCAGCGGGATGCAACACACTATTTCTGAAACCGCTCTAGACCGGCTGCGACCGGCGCGCCGCGACACCGGCGAGCACGCCGCGCCGGAACGCCAGGCGCTTCAGCGGCAGGTGCGCCAGGTAGAGCAGGTCGAGCCACTGCTCCACCGTCAGTCCGTTCGGTCCGCTGGTGGGCGCGGGCGTCGCGGCCGCCTGCTCGAAACGGTCGCGCAGCGCGGCCTCCTGGCGGCTCTCGGTCCGCACGAACCGCTCGCAATAGCCGAGATAGTCGTCGTCCAGGTCGCAGCCGTACACGTCGCGGAAGCACTCCGGATTGCACGAATACAGCCGCAGCGACGCCTGCCCGAGCGCGGCCTCGCGGTCGAAGTAGCCGCTGCACGTGTAGCGGTGATCGTGCAACGACCTCGCCGCCGGCTCGTACCAGACGCGCGCGTCGAAGCGCCGCGCCAGCCGCCAAGCCAGCTCCAGATCCTCGAAGAAGAACGGTCCGAGTCCGGCGTCGAAGCGCTCCGCGTCCAGCCACGCGCGCGGAACCGACAGGCTCAGATTCCACGCATGGCGGAAGTTGTAAAACGCCCGCGCCCGCATGCTCGGATAGAAGAAGATCATCGACGTGCGCTGCACCAGCTCGTCAAACGTCGTCTGGTCCGAATAGCGCTTCCACGCCGCGAGGCCGAGCACGCACGCCGGCGAATCCAACGCGGCGTGTGCAGCCAGGTGCGTGGCGACGTAATCCGGCGCGAGCTGCACGTCATCGTTGACCAGCACGACCAGTTCGCCGGTCGCCACGTCCAGCGCCGCGTTCTTGGCGGCCGCGATGTTCGGCTCCGAAAGCTCCACCACGCGCAGGCGGAATGGGTGCGCGCTGCGCGAATAGTCTTCGGGCGGCGTCGGAGCGCCGTTCAACGCCAGCACGACTTCGAGCCGGTCGGCCGGCAGGTTTTGCGCGGCGATGGAACTCAGGCAGGGGCGCAGCGCCGCCCACGGCCGGTTGGTGGGGATGATGATGCTCGCGGTGCGCATAAAAGCGCCAGCCTCCCGTCGGGCACGGATGACTCGACAGCGCTTCTATCGGAGGCGGGGCGACGATTGGTGAGCGAGGCGGCGAATGTGCCCCGGGTCGCTCAGGCGTTGCGCGGTTCGCTGACGCTCCAGCCGCGCGCGCGTTCTTCAGCCTGGATGACGTCGAGCGGCTTCGCGCCGGGCAGCGCGTCCTTCTTCTTGCTGATGACCACGCCGGCCGGAAAAAGTTCCTTGTTCTTCTCGATCCACTCTTTGTATGGCTCCGGCGTTTCTTCTTCCTCGTAAATGGCGTGAATCGGGCACTCGGGTACGCACAGTTGGCAATCAATGCACGTGTCGGGATCGATCACGAGCATCTTCGGGTTTTCAATCTCGTAGAAGCAATCCACCGGGCACACGGCGCAGCAATCCGTGTATTTGCAGTCGACGCAGCGTCCCGTGACGATGTGCGGCATGACGCCTCCTGTTGGCGGCGCGGGTCCAGCACGCGCGCCGCGTGACCAAGCTCGATTCTGTTCGGCCGCACGCCGCAGCACGGCCCCGGCCGGGCGATTCCTATTCTAGGCGCCTTCCCGCGAGTCGCCAGACGAGTCCGCTTCCGGCGTCTCGCCGGAATCCGCGGCCGCCGACGGTCCGTTGCCGGACGATCCATTCTCCTCGTCGCGCTCTGGGACCACCTTGGCGACGGCGACGATGCGGTCGTCCCCCTCGACCTTCATCAGGCGCACGCCCTGCGTGGCCCGGCCGATGTCGCGGAGCTGATCGAGCTGCATGCGTATCAGAGTGCCGCTGGCGGCGATCAGCATCAGCTCGTCGCTGTCGGTCACGGCGCGAAGCGCGACGACGGGACCATTCCGGTCGGTCACCCGCACGTTGATCACGCCTTTTCCGCCGCGCCGCGTGAGCCGGTACTCGTCCAGCTCCGTCCGCTTGCCCAGACCCTTCTCGCACACGGTCAGCAGGCTCATCCCGGGCTCGATGACCGCCATGTCCACCACGCGGTCGTCATCCCGCAGGTCGATGCCGCGAACGCCCCGCGCGCTGCGGCCCATCGGGCGCACATCCGGCTCGCGGAAGCGGCAGGCCATCCCCTGACGCGTGCCCAGGACGATCTCCTGATCGCCGTTCGTCAGTGAAACGCCGATGAGGTTGTCGTCCGGATCGAGGCTGATCGCGGCGATGCCGCTGGGACGCGGGTTCGCGAACGCCGTCAGCGGCGTCTTCTTCACGACCCCCTTTTCGGTGGCAAAGAAGACGTAGCGCTCCTCGAACGCCTTCACCGGCAGAACCGCGACGTGCCGCTCGTGCTCCTGCATCGTCAGGACGTTCGCGAGTGAGCGACCGCGGCTGGTGCGCTGCAAACTGGGAATATCGAACACGCGCAGCCAGTACACGCGACCGCGGTTCGTGAAGAACAGCATGAAATCGTGCGTGCTCGCCACGCCCAGGTACTCGATGAAGTCGCCGTCTTTCGTGTCGGCGCTCCGCACGCCGCGCCCGCCGCGGCCCTGAGAACGGTACGTGTCCGCCGGAACGCGCTTGATGTAGCCGCCGTGCGAGATGGTGACGATGACGTCTTCCTGCTCGATCAGCTGCTCGATGTCGATGTCGCCGATCTCGCCGGCGATGCGCGTGCGCCGCGGCTCGCCGTAGCGCTCCTTCAGCTCGCGCATGTCCTCGGCGATGATGTCCAGCACGCGGCGATGATCGCTCAGGATCAGCTCGTGGTCCGCGATCTCCTCGGACAGCTTCGTGTATTCGCCCGCGAGCTGCTCGATCTCCAGGCCGGTCAGCCGGCGGAGCTGCATCGCCAGGATCGCGTCCGCCTGCGTGTGCGTCAGGTGCTGGTCCGAGCCGCCGGCGCGCTCGACGAACGCGGCAGGAAGCAGCTTGCGCACCGTCGCGGCTTCGCTCAGCCGCAGCGGCTTGGCCATCAGCGCCGCGCGGGCCGCGTCTGAATTCGGCGAACGCCGAATCACCGCGATGATCTCGTCGATGTCCGCGATCGCCAGGATCAGGCCTTCCAGCACGTGCGCCCGCTGCCGCGCCTTGCGGAGCAGGAACTGCGTCCGACGCCGAACCACGCTGACGCGGTGCTCGACGAACTGCTCGATCAGTTGCTTGAAGCTCAGCGTCTTCGGCGCGCGATTCACCAGCACGATGTTCATCGCGTGAAGGTTGCTCTGCAGCGGCGTGTACTTCCAGAGCTGGTTCACCACCACGTCCGGGTTCGCGTCCTTCTTCAGCGTGATGACCAGACGCACCAGGCTCTCGCGGCCGGACTCGTCGCGGACGTCGTCCACGCCCTTGATCGTGCCCGACTCGACCGCGTCGGCGATGCGGTCCTTGATCGTCGGAAGCAGCACGCCGTACGGAATCTCGTCCACCACGATGTGAGCCCGACCACTCGCCGTCTCCTCCACCCGCATCACGCCGCGCACCGTGATCGAGCCACGCCCGGTCTCATAGATTTCGCGAATCCCGCTCGCGCCGCAGATGACGCCCGCCGTCGGGAAGTCCGGCCCCGGGACGATCCGCATCAGATCGTCCACGCTCATCGCCGGATTCTCGATGCAGGCGATCACCGCGTCGCACACTTCGCCCAGATTGTGCGGCAGCAGGCGCGTCGCCATCCCGACCGCGATGCCTTCCGACCCGTTCACCAGAAGATTCGGAAACTTGCTCGGCAGCACGACCGGCTCGGTCCGCGTGCCGTCGTAATTCGGCTCGAAGTCGATCGTGTCCTTGTCCAGGTCGGCCAGCATCTCGTCCGCACTGCGCGTCAGACGAGCCTCGGTGTATCGCATCGCCGCCGGCGGGTCGCCGTCGATGCTGCCGAAGTTGCCTTGCGGATGCACCAGCATGTGCCGCATCGCCCATTCCTGGCCCATGCGAACCAGCGTCGGATAGATCACGCCTTCGCCGTGCGGGTGATAGTTGCCGCTCGTGTCGCCGCAAATCTTCGCGCACTTGCGGTGCTTGGCCGTCGGCCGAAGATTCAAGTCGTGCATCGCGACCAGGATTCGCCGCTGCGACGGCTTCAGCCCGTCACGCACGTCGGGCAGCGCCCGTGCCATGATGACGCTCATCGCATACGTGAGATACGAATCCTGCATCTCCTGTGCAATCGGCGTCAGCAACGTTCCGGAGTGGGGAGTCTCGCTCATGCGGTCGTTCAGCTTCCCTGCAGGTTCTAGGATGCGGGTTTGCGGCCGGCTGCGCCCGCCGGCTCTGAAGCCGAAATTCTACGCGAAACGGGCTGCATCCGGCAGTGGCGAAACCACCCCCGGCGAGCGATGAACTTCGCCGTCGAGACCGTTGCGACGACGGGCGCGCAGCTGTCGCCCCGCAGCGCGACTTCCCCGCCGAGAACGCCCCGCGGAGTGCGCCCGGAGAGCCCGCCACGATCGAAAGCACAGCCGTGATTCGTCTGGCTCGGGCAGCGCCGGCCTCTCGCCCACAATGCTCCCGCGCCTGCACGATTCCCACATCACGGCAGCGCAGGCGTCCCGCGCGCCGATCGCCCCGGTCCGCCGCCGCCCGCGACGACCGGCGGACGGTCGGCCCCTCACTCCGGCTGCGGCCCGAATAGCGTCGGCTGCCGCGGCGTCAGAGCCAGTCGCGCGAGCCGTGGATACGCCTCGACCAGACCGGACGGGAGCGCGACGCGCCGCCCGTCCAGCATCCAGCGGATCTCGAGCGCGTTCGCAACCGCCTGCCCGCGGTAGTGATTGTTGGTGAAGACGTATATGTCCCGCGCGTGCCGGGCGAGCTCGTTCAGTCGCGCCGCCCATTCGCGAAGCTCCGCGTCGGCATAGAGATAGTTGTATCGCTCGTACGCCGGCACGCCCGCGGCGAACCACATCGCGGCGTTCCGCCCGTGCAGGCGGACATATGCCACGCCCGAACTCGTGTGCAGCGACGGACCGAGGCACGCCGCCAGCCGCGGCTGATCGATGTTGCACGGAACGCCGAGCCGCAACAGAGCCTCGACCGCGCGCGGATCGGCCCACGATTCATGCCGCACTTCGATCACCCGCTCCACGCTCGCGAACAACTCCGCCAGCCGCGACAGATGTTCGACGCCGGCGCGCCCGAAGCGAAACGACCACGGAAACTGCATCAGCAGCGGTCCCAGCCGACCCGCATCGCGAACCGGCCGCAACATGTCGAGCACGCGCGCCGCAAGGCTCGCATCCGCGCTGCGTTCATGTGTGAACGCGCGAAAGAGCTTGAACGTGAACCGAAACTCGGTCGGCGTTTCGCGGATCCAGGCCTCCGTGCTTGCGGGCGCGGGAACCGCGTAGAAGCTCGAATTCACCTCCGCCGCGCTGAACAGCCCCGAGACCACGGACAGCGGGCGGAAGCTGCGCGTCCGACGGCTCGGATAGACCACGCCCGCCCAGTCCGCGTAGTCCCAGCCGGCCGGTCCGATCCAGAAGCGCGCCACGACGACGGCCTCCTGCGCTCAGGGTCCGCGGAATTCAGTCTTGTGCAGGCGCGACCCGAATACAATGATACCAATGCGTTGTGCGGCTCAGCGGCCGCGCGACCCTCGCAGGAGTCGGCCATGTCGGTGCTGGACGCCACGGTTCGGTCCGCGCGGACGCGCCTCACGGCTAACGTCCTGTTCGAGCAGCTCGCCGTCAGCGCTGTGTACGGCTGCGTCGCCGGAACACTGGCAGAGCTCATCGACCGCGCGCTGGCGTGGTCCGCGCCGGCCAATGCGTCGCTGATTCTCGCCGCCGGCGCGTTCGTTCTTCGCCTGGGCGCGGGGCTGTGGCTTCAGCGCGTCGCGCCGATGCAGGCGGCGCTCGCGGTCGATCGCGCCGCCGGCCTGAAGGAGCGGCTCAGCACCGCCCTCGCCGTCCGTCGCAGCGGCGACGCCTTCGCAATGGCGGCCGTCCGCGACGCCGAACGCGTCGCGAAGTCGATCCATGTGCCGACGCACATCCGCCTGGTCGCGCCGCCGCTGCTGCCGTGGTCGCTCTCCGTCGCGGCCTGCGCGGTGCTGATCTGGCTCTTCATGCCGGAGCTGAACTTGCTCGCGGCGACCCCGGCGTCGAACGAATCGAACGTCTTCGAAGCCCGCAAAGTGCATGACGAAATCAGCGTCGCCGTGCGCGAGCAGGTCGAACGCGTCGAGCAGCGCGTCGAGCAGAACCCGGCGCTGGCCGGTTTGGCCGAGCCGCTGAAGCAACTCGAGCTTCCGCTCGAACCGAGCGCCACGCCCGAAGACGTGCGGCGCGAAGCGGTCAAACAGATCGACAACGTGGCCGAGCAGCTTCGCAAACAACTCGAACAGACGCCGATGCGCGCCGTCGACGACCTGAAGTCGCAGCTCGCCAGGCTCGATGCGCCGCCGGACGACGACCCCGCCGCGAAGCTCGCGTCAGACCTGGTGCGCGGCGACTTCTCCGAGGCCCGCAAATCGCTCGAGCAAATGCGAGACGAACTGCGCGAGAGCGAACAAAAGGGCGATCCGGAGAGCAGACAAAAGCTCCAGGAACTCGGTCGCAAACTCGACGAACTCGCCAGACAGATGGACCAGCTCAACGGCGACGAGCGCATTCGCAAAGAGCTGGAGCGCCGCGCCGGCATGAGCGGCCAGCAGATCGAGCAACTGATGAACACCGCCGCCGAGGCCGACCCGGCCAAGCTGCAGAGTCAGCTCGAGCAGCAGCTCCAGCAGTCTGGCATGACCGCCGAGCAGGCCCAGAAGCTCGCCCAGGAGATGGCGGAAAAAATCTCAAAGAACGAGCACGCCAAGCAGGCGCTCAAGGAAATGTCCCAGTCGATGCGGCAGGCCGCCAGCGCCTGTCAGCAGCCGGGCGAGAACCCCTCCCCCGGCGGCACCGGGCAGAAACGCCCCAGCGACGCGCTAGAGGGCATGGCCGGCCAACTCTCCGCCGCCGACGCGGCCGAACAGCTCATGCAGGAGCTCCAGGCGCAGCTCGAACAGCTTCGCGACCTGAAGGATGCCGCTTGCCAGGGCGGCGGAACGCCGGGTGAGCGGCCATCGGACAAGCCGGGCGAGAACGGCAGCGAGGCCGGCCGCGGCCGCGGTGCGCGCGCCGGCCACGAAGCCGTCGCGCAGGGCTTGCAGACCACGCGCCTGCGCGGCGAGACGCGCGACGGGCAGATCATCGGACAGATGCTGATCGACGCGCCGATGCTCACCGGCGAAGCCCAGGCGGCCGTGTATGACGCCGTGCAGTCGGCCGTGCGCGACGCAACGGATGCGATCGAGCGCGAGCAGGTGCCCCAGCAATATGAACGCGTGCTGCGGCTCTACTTCGAGCGCCTGGCCGGACTGGTGCCCGTCGCGCCGCCCGCGGCGGGCGAGGGGCAGCGCGAGTCCGTGAGCGAAGACGAGCCCGCGCCGGAATCCGAGTCGCCGTAGCTCCACTCTGCCGAGTCGCGCCGCCGGCCGCGCCGGTTCCGGTCCGCGCCGCGACCGAACCGAGCCGCGACCGTGAGGAAGCGTGGGCATTCAACCGGTCCGCGCCGCGATCGCTTCGCGCCGCGCGCACGTGCCCTCCCCGCGAACGCTGCACCGACGATTCTTCGCCGTGTCAGTGATGCGGGTGCAAGTCCTGAACCACGATCCCCGAATCGGCCGTCGCGTACACGATCTGCGGCGCCGATTCATGCAACCAGAACGCCCCGATCGGCGTGGACGCGCCCTTCGGCCGATGTTCCAGCTCTTTCACGTCGCCGCCGCGATTACAGTAATACCAGAGCCCGTCCGTGGCGTGCAGCAATCCGATCGCATTGCCCTCGGCGCTCAGCTCGACGATCGCGCGGTCGAACTTCACGTCGCGCGGTGTCCGAACGATCACCGGCGGCTCCTCGATCGTGTTCAGATCCGACGTCGTGCGCCAGCCGCGCAGCGAAATCACCGTCGCCGAACCGTCTGCGCGAGCCGTGATGGCCGCGCCGAACACCGTGTCGTTGGCGTTCATGCTCGCGCCAGCGCCCAACAGCTCGCCATCCCATTTTGCAATCGTCTGCGGGGCGGCTGCTGCGGCGCCGCCGTCCCAGTCGGCGAGCGTCGCCCGCCCCGATCCGCCGGCCTGCTGCGCGACGACCCAGCGGCGCTGCCCGTTCCGGAGCAAGAAAGCGCGCGCCCAGCGCATCTCGCCCGCGTCATACCGGAACGTCGGACCGCGGCTCAGCGAGCCGTCCGATTCGATCACGCGAACACTGACCCGCTCGCCGCCGCCCGACGTCCACAGCAGCACTTCGCCGCGACCGGGTCGCGAGCCGTCGTTGCCCGCAAGGTCCAGCAGGATCGGCGCCAGGACGGTCGCGCCGGGCAGACCCAGCGCGTGGGCGCGCGTAGTCGTCTCGACGCGGCCGTTGTTCTCGTAACACGCCGTCAGCTCGTCGCCGGCGATCCACGCGATCCAGTGACGTGGATAGGGCAAGCCGTTCGCGCTCGCGCTGATCGCCACCTGTGTCGCCTTGCCCACGTCGGCCAGGCGCGTCGAGAACATCCGCGTCGCGTGTCCGTGCTGGTCGAAGGAATGGCACGTCAGACCGACCACGCCCGCGCCGCCCGCATTGTGCAGCCAGGCGCAGTACCGGTACGGATTGTGCCCGCTGTGCCCGCCGGCGATTTGCGCCGCGAGCAGGTCGAACGGGGCGATCTCGAGCTTCACCGGCGCGCTGCTGGCTCGTCCGCCGGCGTGCTCGAAGTGTGCCGTCAGCACGTACTCGCCCGGCGCGTCGAAGGCGGCCCGCGCCAGCAGCGTGCTGTCGATGCGAAGGCTCTGGCGCGCGTCGAGCGAGACGTTCAGATCCGGCACGACCGGCATGAACTCGTTCGCGTCCTTGCTGCCGGGCGAGAACGGACCGAATCGGGTCTCGACGCCGGTCCGCGCGTTGCGGACGACCACTTCGGGCCAGCGCGGGTTCTGAAGCGGGTCGGGAATCGTCAGCGGCGAACCGCCGGCATTGGTCAGCACGAAGGCCAGCGGGGTGTCCGCGCCGGCCACCAGCGACGCCGCGCCCAGCGACAACTCGATTTCCAGACTCATGTCCGTTTTCTCCGTGTGTCCGCCGGCGACGATGTCGTTGCCGGCGCACCCGCCAGCCAGCGCCAGAAGCAGCGCCGCGCAGCGCGCCGCGCGCCCGGCGACACTGCCGCGGATCGATCGTCGATCGTCCGTCATCACGGCCCCGGATGATTCGCCGGCATGGCGTGCGTATCCCAGCCCGCGAACAGCAGCAGGCAGCGGCCGCAGAAATCGGCCTGTCCGCCCGGTCGCCGGCTCATGTATCCCATGACGCACAGGTCGTGATAGTCGTGCTCGTCGAAGCCGCCGCCGGTCGAGCCGCCCGCGCCGGTGTTGACCTGCGCGGCGTCCGTGTACTGGTGCGGGCAGTACATGGTGTGCCCCGTCTCATGCAGCGCGTTGCTGTTGTGGTCGTAGGGGAAGCCCGGATTGCTGTACGTGCCGTTTCCGAACGTCACGTAGCATCCGCGCCGCATGCCGCCCCAGCCGCTACGCAGCCAGTTGCCTCCGCTGGGCGTGCTGAGCAGCGCGAAGCCCTGCTGCGCCTCGGTCGACGTCATCACCGGGGACTGGATGATCGTTAGCCCGCCGATCGCGTTGTGTGTGAAGAACTCCATGATTTCCGCCGACATCGCGTGCATCAGCGACGCCAGGTCGCCCAGAAAATTCGCGCTGCCGGTCGCGGCCGGCCAACCGCCCGGCGGGGCCGCGCCCTTCGGCGCCGCGTCATATTGCGCCGCGGTCAGAAACTGAATCAGACCGGAGCTGTTGTTGTTTGTGCCGCCGCCGCCCGGCGCGCTCTCGGCGATCAGCACGTTCAGGTTGTAATTCTGACTCAGCGAAGGCGCGATCCGGCCCTTGGCGAAGCGGATCGCCGCCAGCCAGTCGGCCTGCGAGAGCGTCTGCGGCGTCTTGGCAAGGTCTTCGATCTCGACGTCGAACCACGCCTTCGCGTATTCGTCCGAGATGAAACCGCCCGTGTCGAAGTCGTTCAGCGCCTGACCGCACAGCGCGAACTCGGCCGCGTGATTCGGATTCACGCCCGCGCCCGGGTAATCCCAGCGAATGTACTTGCTCAGCTTCCAGATGCGCCAGACGACCATCGTGCCGGTCTCTTCCTTGACCGCGAAGCCCTCGCTGCCGTCCGACGCCTGGTCGTTGCCCGGCTCCGGAATCGGGTCCAGAAACGCGCGCAGCTTGTATCGCGAACCCGCCGTGCGGGCCGGCATCAAGATGAACGCGGCCTTCCCGTCGTCGTTCGTGACCGCCTTCACCGTGTCCGGGTGGCGGCTGGCCTCCGCGCCGCTGAAGCCGAGCGCGTCGTGGAATCCGGGACGCGCGCCCGTCCCCAGCACGTTCTGCATGCGGTTGTTGCCGACGATCGCCCGCCCGCGCTTCCCGCCCACGCTCTGGTGCGCGTTGTCCACCTGCACGTCGCCGCCGGCCGGCGCGTTACGCGCCTTCTCGTCGTCCATGTATCGCTTCGGATGCCCCGTCATGTTGAACGTGAACGGCGTTGGCGGCGACGTCGTCGAGGAGCTGTTGTTGCTCCCCGTAATGGCCGTGCTCCGCGTCGCCGGCTGCGCGGTGAACGAGCCGCTCGGCGGATCGTCCGGCGCAATCAGTTGCAGATGCACCTCGATGCCGGCCGTCGCCGGTCCCCACGCGTTGCCGGTGCGTTCCTCGACCACCACGACGACCGGCAGCAGGCCCAGCGCGTCGTTGGCATTCCACGCCGCAAGCTCCGCGCCGATCAGGCGGTGCGGGGTGCCGGCCGGCGTCCCCGGGCTGCCGAAAAAACCGCCGGCCAGGTCCGCGTTCGTCACGCACCACGCGCCCGGCAGGCGAATGCGGTTGAACTCGTCCTTTCCAGGGAGCACGTTGTCGGCCAGGATCACGCTCTTCACCCGATTACGAAGTTCGTCGGCCGCGCCGCCATTGTCCGCGATCCCAACCACGGTCTTGAAGTGCTCCCACGCGTGCTCCGCGCACGTGCCGATCTGCGCGCTGTTGAGCGGCTCATACAGGAAGCCGATCGCCTGAAGCCGCTTCCGCACGCCGTCGTCGGTGTGCGTCGGCGACCCGATGTCCGGGAAAATCTTGTCAATGTCGCCGTACTCGAACTTCAGACGGAAGCGCCGCCCGACGTTCGATGGGTCGCACGGCAGCGGATCGAACGTGAAGATGCGGTTCGGGCCGTAGAGCTGGCACCGGTCCGGTTCGCACGTGCCCCGCCCGGGGTGGCAGTGCATCTCGGGCAGCTCGGGCGGATCGAAGAACAGGATGTGCACGCGCCGGTCGATCTGGCTGCGCTGGTTCTCTACCAGGTCCGGCGTAATCGGGTGATGCTCGCCGCAGCCGACCGTCGGCTGCGACGGATTCAGGAACTTGATCCGCGCCCGCGCGTCCGCCAGCCCGGAGTCGTCCGTCTCCATCTTACGCTTGAGGCCCGACATGTACATGTCGAAGAACGCGCCCCATGTCTCCGGTCCCACCACGCCGTCCACACCGATCGACTGGTTGAACGCCGCGTTGTACTGCTCCTGAAACTTGCGCACCGCCGACTGCGTCTGCGCGTTGTTCACGTTGTTCTTCGGACCCGGGTCGGTGTCCCAGCCGAAGAAGCCCTTGATCCAGATCAGAATCTGCTGATAGTCCTCGACCTTGTGCTTGCCGTCGGCGATCGCGACCCAGTCCGCCCGGTTGCCCAGCAGCACGTGCAGCACGCTGTCCGACCGAAGCTGCGACAGATCGAGGTTGTACGCCTCCGAACCGCTGCGGTCGGTGTGCCCCGCCAGCAGCAGCACGTTCGACGGCATGTTCTCCGCGTGCGTATAGCACGCGCGGATCGCGTCCAGCCCGCTCACGTGGTTTTCGTCCGCCGGATCCACGTTGGGATCGCACGGACCGTGGTCCGGCAGCAAGACCGCACTGTCCCAATGAAAATGCACATCCTCGACTTCGAGGATGTAGGCGTGGTTCCGCAGCAGGCGGAACAGGTGCGTCTCGTTCGTCGGTCGACCAAACTTCTTGTCGCGGTCGCGAACCGTGATGTCCTGCGAAGTCGTCGGTTGTGAGCCTGTCGGCATGGCGGCGTCCTTCGTCCATCAAGCGGTGGTCGTCGAACTTCGCAGCCCCAGCGACGGGAACTGCACCCAGCACGTGCCTTGCGGAATGCCGTCGAGCCGAACCTTGCCCTCGGTATCCAGCTTGCCCGTGCGCGGCGTCCCGTCCGCAAGCGTGATCCGGTAATCCTCGCCCGGAATCGGACGGTCCTGCTCATCCACGAGCACGACCTCGATCCACCCCGTGTCCTCGCCCGGACCCGGACCGGGCGGAGGCTCCTCGGGCGGACGCGCCGCCTGTGGGCGAGCGCCGGTCAGCAGCGGCTCTTCCAGATATTCCTCGATCAGTTCAAGCCGGCCGGCGATCACGAGCCGCGCGATCGTCGCCACCTGCCCGGCCCGAGGGTAGCCCGCGATGAGCAGCGCAGCCCCCGGCGTAATATCCAGCAGGCTCAATCGGATCAGACGTTCCACGTCCGGCTCAGACAGCACCGAAAGCGCCGGACGCGGACCGCTGCCGATCTCACGCACCAGAATGCGGCGGTCCGGCCGCCTTCGGGCGCCGATCTGCTGCTCAAGCGCGGACACATCCCGAGGGTCAGGCACTTCCTCACTCCCTCAATGGCGCTGTTCGTACCGACGAGCCATCCGATCCGCGTCCATCATCGCGCCGTCCGCGTGCTCGCTCCGCGCACACCCGCCCGGACAACATCCGCCGACGCACCGCCCGCGCCGACAGATCCGCCTCAAACGTATACGCCGCGTCCGCGATCCTGACACGCAGTTTACCGGAAGTTGCGATTCCGCGCGTATCCGCGATGCGCCCTCGGACGCCGTCCCCCACGCCTCGCCAGCGCCAGGCAAATGTCCGGTAACGTCCGCGACGTCCGAGAACGCGCCAGCGACTGCTCCAATCTGAACAGAGATCTCGACCGCGATTTGATTTCCGCTGCCCTGCCCGCCTACGAAGCTGTGAGGGAGGAGGCGCTGCGGGCGCGCCGCGTCTGAGTTTCCCCCCTCGCGCGTGTTTCTGGCTTTTCTCCGGAGGAGGGAAAATATGCGATCATTCTGTCGTGCCGCCACCGTGGCGGCGATTGCCATGGCCGCACAGACGGCCCTGGCACAGGCCACCACCGTAGCCACATTCCGCGACCCGGCCGCCAACGCGTCCACGCCAGTGTTTTCGCTGGTTGGAAATAGCTTCACCGGCGGTTGGGCCGACGAAGGGCTGAACCTCGCCGCGCCGCTGGCCAACACGATCTACAACAACGTCACGATGGTCATGACGCCGCTGACCTGGGACGGAATCGTCGGACTCTCCGGCGGATCCATCCAGTTCCTCGACGGCGACAGCCTCGTGTTCCAGATCGACTTCGCGTCCGCCTCGCTGGTTCAGCCGTTCGTCTTCGGCGCCAGCGAATTCGTCGCGAACAACGTCGTGTTTTCCGGACCGGCCACCGACGGCAAGGCCCTGAACTCCGAGCAGTTCGCGTTCAGCTTCGCCAACCCGGTCATCACGCCCGGCTCGGCCACGTACACCGCGGCGTTCACGTCGTCGGCCGTCGTGGTGCCTGAACCGGCGTCGATGGGCCTGCTGGCTCTCGGCGGGATGGTCGCGTTGCTGCGTCGCCGCCTGGCCTAGGCGTCCGCGCGACCTCTGTAGATTCAGCGCAGGAGCGTTGTCGGGCGTCCGCGAGCCAGCGTCAGCGGCGAGCGACCCTCGGCAGCGCTCCCGGCGTTGTGCGCCTCGTCGCCGGATCGCTAGTGCCTTCTTTCGACCCCGTCCTGCACGATGATGTGCACGCGGCGAGAGGAGCGACACCCAGCTCTCCCGCGCCGGTGAAGTCCTCAATGTGTCACGCGGGCGGCTGGGCCGGTGTAGGCCCCGCCGCCCGCACCTGTTGATGCGTCCGCGACGACGCCCGCCCGAGCGATGAGGATGCGCGACGCATTCCGCTTCAGCGGCTGGGCGGCGTCGTGCCCGTAGTTCTCAAGGGGAGCGTCGGCGTCCCGCCGGCAGGCCGGTCCGGAGACCGCTCCCCCGCAAGAATTGGGGAGCGCGCGCATCTCTCGCGCTTCGGACCGATCAGGAGACCGGCCCCTCACACGGATTGGGAGAGCTTCGGCGGCCAGCCGAGCCGCGAGCGTGAGCGCGCGGTTCTTCTCCGTCGCTCGAACGCGCGGGCATCCGCGACGTCAATCTACAGCTCCGGTCCGCCGTCGTACGGACCGTACACGTTCTTGAGCGTGTCCATCATCTCGCCCACCGTCGCCAGTTTCGACGCCGCGTCGATCAGCGACGGCATGACGTTCGCGCCGTCGAGCGCCGCCTGTCGCAGCTTCGAAAGCGCCGCGGAATGGGCGGCGTGATCTCGGCGTTGCTTCATCGCCGTCAACCGCTGCACCTGCGCCCGCTCGACCGATTCGTCGATCTTCAGGATCGGGATACGCTCATAATCCTGCTCGGCGTACTTGTTCACGCCGATCATGACGCGCTGTCCGCGGTCGAACTCCTGACCGAACGTGTGCGAACTGTCGGCGATCGCGCGGCGGAAGAACCCCGCCTCGGTGGCCGGGATCACCCCGCCGAACGTCTCGTAGATGTGCTCGATCAGCTCGGTCGCGTGCCGCTCGATCTCGTCCGTCAGCGACTCGACGAAGAAGCTCCCGCCCAGCGGATCGACCGTGCGCGTCACGCCGGTTTCCTCCGCCAGAACCTGCTGAGTGCGCAGCGCGACCTTGACCGCCTGCTCAGTCGGCAGCGCCAGCGTCTCGTCCATGCTGTTGGTGTGCAGGCTCTGCGTGCCGCCCAGCACCGCGGCCATCGCCTGGTACGCCACGCGAATCACGTTCACCATCGGCTGCTGCTCGGTCAGGCTGACGCCGGCGGTCTGGCAGTGACAGCGCATCCACCAGCTTCGCTCGCGCTTCGCCTTGAAACGGTCGCGCATGATGCGGGCCCAGATGCGCCGCGCGGCCCGCAGCTTGGCGATCTCCTCGAAGAACTCGTTGTGCACGTCCCAGAAGAAGCTCAGCCGCGGGGCGAACGCGTCCACGTCCAGCCCGCGCCGCAGCGCCTCCTCGACGTAGCACATGCCGTCCGCGATCGTGAACGCCAGCTCCTGCGGCGCGGTCGCGCCGGCCTCGCGGATGTGATAGCCGCTGATGCTGACCGTGTTCCACTGAGGCATGTGCTGCGTGCAGTATTCGATCGTGTCGATCACCAGCTTCACGCTCGGCGCCGGCGGAAAAACGAACTCGTTCTGCGCGTGAAATTCCTTCAGAATGTCGTTCTGAAGCGTGCCGCGCAGCGCATCGAGCGGTACGCCTTGCTCCCGCGCCACGCAGATGTAGAACGCCAGCAGGATCGCCGCCGGCGCGTTGATCGTCATGCTCGTGCTCACGTCGGCCAGCCGAATACCGTCGAACAGCGTACGCATGTCCTCGAGCGACGCGATCGCCACGCCGCACTTGCCGACCTCGCCCAGCGACAGCGGATCGTCCGAGTCGCGCCCCATCAGCGTCGGCAGGTCGAACGCCGTGCTCAGACCCGTCTGCCCCTTGCTCAGCAGAAACTTGAACCGCTGGTTGGTCTGCGCCGCGTCCCCGAAGCCCGCGAACTGCCGCATCGTCCAGACTTTGTCCCGGTACATCGTGCGGTGAATCCCGCGCGTGTACGGAAACTCGCCCGGAAGCGGAATCGACGCCAGCCGCTCCACCCCGCCCACGTCGTCGGCCGTATAGATCGGCTGAAGCGGAATGCCCGACATCGTCGTCGGCACACTGCGTTTCGCCGACCCCGCAGACGCCCGTCCGTTCGAGTCCGCGTGCGACGCCAGATCGATGCTCATGCGGTGCTCCTGCGACGGCTCGACGGGTGCGCCGGGCGGCACATCCGGTTAAGCGGTTGAGCAACATCGAGTTAGGAACTCGCCGGCGCTGACGAAGCCGCCGCAAGCCGGCAACCCCTATTGTAACCACTGCCGCGGCGAAAGAAACGCCTGCCGGCGCGCCACGTCGTCCGCGGTACACTCTTGCTCGCGATGACGCTCCCGAAGATCGTCGAAGCGCCCGACATCTCCGGCCCGCTCATTCTGGGCGAGCCGCACCCGTGCAGCTACCTTCCAAATCGCTCCGCACGCGAGCTGATCGTTCTCGGGCTGGTGACCGACCCCGACACCGTCGCTTATCTGCTCGAGCGCGGTTTCCGTCGATCCGGAAACCTGTTCTACCGCCCAGGATGCCGCGACTGCGCCGCGTGCGTGCCGATTCGCGTGCCGGTGCGGGACTTCACGCCGTCGCGATCGCAGCGCCGCGTGCTCCGCCGAAACGCCGACCTGACCGTCGTCGCCGCCGAACCGTCGGCCGACGACGAGCACTGGGACCTGTTCCTTCGCTATCAGCACCACCAGCACGGCGGACAGATGATCCGCGAGCGCGACCAGTTCGAGGCCTCGTTCGGTCCGGCGTCGATCGTGTCGCTCGAGCTGGACTTCCGCCTGGCCGGCCGGCTGGTCGGCTCGGGCCTGGTGGACGTGAGCCCCGACGGACTGTCGAGCGTGTACTTCTACTTCGACCCGGCCGAAGCCCGGCGCAGCCTGGGCGTGTTCTCCGCGCTCTGCGAGATCGAGCACTGCCGCCGCCTGGGACTGCCGCACTGGTATCTCGGCTACTGGATCGCCGGCTGCCGGAAGATGGAATACAAGACACGCTTCCGCCCGTGCGAGCTGCGCGACGCCGACGGCGATTGGCGGCTTGTGCGGGCGGCCGAAACCCCACCGGTCCCCAAGTAGGCATTCACTTCAGAAATCACAGAAGCGTAGCCGGCGCTCACAGGCGGCGTTAAGTTACGGCATCGTCGCGAGCGTCCTGCGACGCGCTTTTCGACCCCTTGTCGCTGCGCACGGCTAGTCTGGCGCGCGAGCGCCGCCTCTCGTTCGCGGTCCGCGCGTCGTGGAGGGTCGCCGACATGCCTCGAACCACGACCATGAAGCGATCCCGTACCCTGCTCCGTGCCGCGACCGGAAACGAGCGCGGGAGACGTGCGATTCGAATCTCTCAGGTTTCCCCGCTCCACTCCGGTCGCGGCGCTGAGTGCCGGTCCCGTCATCATTGGTTTCGGCATCGCGTCATCCGTTTTGCGGCCGTTCTCGCCGTCGAATCCGCGCCCGCGGCGACTGACGCAGCCGACCTGGGCCGCCGGCTCGTCCCGCCCTCGAGCATCGGTTTCAAGCACGCCTATTACGACGTGGCGACAGGAAAGCTGGAGGCGTTGCGCCCGGGCGATCGGATGCGCGGTGGGCCACGCGTCGGCGACCGGATCTGGGGTGCCCGTCGTACCGAATGGCCCTTCGTTGCGGCCGGAAACTGCCTTCAGACCGATCCCGACTTCGGTCAGACGGACGAGCTCCTCATGGACTGGATGGACATTCCGGCCCGGTCGCGAATCGGCGGATTCACCTTCGCATACGCGACCGACGCCACGTCTGATCCAAACGCGCTCGTACTCACGATCCTGTTTCAGAACGACGCCAATGGCTTCAACAACAACACCGGTGACTTCGTAGCCGGTTTCGAGTTCGCCGTTCCGGGAACGACGCATTTTCCTTATGCCTACATCGGCTGGGTCATCACCATCGACCTGGAGAGCGCCGGGCTGGAATTCACGTACGGCGACCGGGATCTCGACGACGACGGGCTGGCCGACACGGGATACTACTACGGCTTTCTGGGTCCGGATGGCTATGGCGACAGCAGCCTGACGGGACCATTGCTGATGCAGGAGCCGAACGATCCGCTGTATTTCACCGGCGCGGAGGACTACTTCGATCTGTACGCTCGCGATCCGAACCATCCCTGTGCGGACCCGGATGCTCCGTTCTCGTATGTCGACACGCTCTCCTTCGAGGGTCCGCAAAACCAATTCACGCAATTCGCCCTCGCGCTGTACGCGACTCGATGCCCGCAGGCCGGCTGCGACTACAGCGACGTCGATGGCGACTGCGTGGTGGGCCTTGAGGATCTCTCGCGGCTGCTCAGCGCGTATGGGTGCTGCGCCGCGGATGCCTGCTTCGACGAAGCGGCCGATCTCGCGCCGCCTCGCTGCGTCAACATCACGGACCTGTCGCTGCTGCTCCGCAACTACGGCGTCGCCTGCAACTGATCGCGAATTGCGCACCCGGCGCGCGAGTCGGCGGTCTGCCCGGCCATGGAAGACAATTTGCTTGCGCGTTCCGGAATTGACGTCTCGAAGTAGAACGAATACAATTACCAGTAGTCTGATGTCGCTCGTCAGCCCGCACGTCGCCGCGGACCGGCCCGCGAGAGGCAGCCGTTCAAGAGAGGACGATTACACCATGGGTCGATTCTTGCTGTTCCTGCCGCTCACCACGGCAGTCATCGTCGGCGCCACGCACGCCTTGGCCCAGCCGGACGACTACAGCCACCGACTCCACACGCCAGCCAGCATCGGCTTCAAGCACGCGTACTACAGTGCCGCCACCGGCGAACTCACTCCCATGCCGCCCGGCGCCATGCGCGGAGGGCCGCGGATCGGCAATCTCCTCTACAGTTGCTCCTCGGGCACTCCCTACTTCTTCCCGGCCGGCAATTGCCTCCAGACCGATCCGCAGTTCGGCCAGGTGGACGAGCTTCTGTTCGATTGGATGGACATTCCATATCGCTTCGAAGTCGGCGGGTTCCAGTTCTCGTACGGCACCGACGCGCCCACCGACCCGAACGCCGTGCGCATGACGATCCTGTTTCAGAACGACGCCAACGGCTACGGCGACAACACCGGCGACATCGTGGCCGGCTTCGAATTCAACCTGCCCGGCCGCCCGCCCGGCTGGCCCTACGCGTTCGTGGGGTGGACGATCACGGTCAATCTGGACCTGGTCCCGCACCTGACCTTCGAATACGGAAACGACGACCTCGACGAAGATGGACGACCCGACACGGGCTTCTATCTGGGCTTCCTCGGTCCGCAGGGCTATGGCGAGAGCACGTACACCGGCGTCTTCGCCGGCGCCGAGCCCAACAACCCTCTGATGTGTGTTGGCGCCGAGGATGCCTTCGACCGCTACATTCACGATCCGAATGAACCCTGCGCCGACCCGAATGCCGCATTCATCTACGACGCGACGTTCTCCTTCGGCGGACCGCCCGCTCCGCTCGCGCAGTTCTTCTTCCGGCTCTACGACCGCGCCACCGCCGGCTGCAACCTTCCCGGCTGCGAGGATGGCGATCTCGATGGCGACTGCCGGGTGAACCTCGCGGACCTGTCCCAGATGCTCCAGGCGTTCGGCTGCTGCGAACCGAGCGCCTGTTACGACGAGGAAGCCGACGTCCATGGCGACGGCTGCATCCACCTCTCCGACTTGTCGGCGCTGCTCGAGGAGTATGGCACGAACTGCAACTGAACGCAGTACGGCCGTGCCGGGCCCGCACCGGGAATGCCGAGTCGCTCGCTGCGTCCGCAGATTTCGTCCACCCCGTGTGCCCGCCCATTGAGCCCGCCCGTCCCGCCCCGCGGCGCGCCTACGGTTCTTTCGCCCCCGCTCCCCCGGTAGACTGATCCCGACGTCGTCGCCCGGGACGTCCCCGCGGCGCGCCGCCGCATGTCCGTCTTGCCGGGTGCTCGCGTGAATTCGCTCTGGATCATCATTGGCGCCGCCTGCACGTTCGCCATCGCCTATCGCGTCTACGGCGCGTTCCTCGCCGCCAGGGTCGCCGTGCTCGACGACCGTCGCGCCACGCCCGCCCATCGCCTCAAGGACGGCGTCGATTACCATCCAACCAACAAGTACGTCCTCTTCGGCCACCATTTCGCCGCCATCGCCGGCCCCGGCCCGCTCATCGGACCCGTGCTGGCCGCGCAGTGGGGCTATCTGCCTGGGCTGATCTGGATTCTCATCGGCGCGTGCCTGGCCGGCGCCGTGCACGACTTCGTCATCCTGTGGGCGTCCGTCCGCGAGGACGGCCTCTCGCTGCCTCAGATCGCCCGCCGGCAGATCGGCGAGCTTTCCGGCATCACCACCAGCATCGCCACCATCTTCATCATCCTCACCACGCTCGCCAGCGTCGCGATCGTCGTCGTCAACGCACTCGCCGAAAGCTCCTGGGGCATGTTCACCATCCTCGTCACCATCCCGGCCGCCCTCATCACCGGCCTGTGGATGTACAAAATCCGCCCCGGGCGCGTCGCCGAAGCGTCGGCGATCGGCGTGGCGATCGTGCTGCTCGGCGTCGTGCTCGGCAAGCCGTTCGCCGATTCGTCCTTCGCCGGCACGCTGCTGTTCAGCAAGCCCACGCTCTCGCTGCTGCTTCCGCTCTATGCCCTGATCGCCTCGATCCTGCCGGTGTGGGTGCTCATGTGCCCGCGCGACTACCTCAGCTCCTACATGAAGATCGGCGTGATGATCGTGCTGGCCGCCGGCATGCTGTTCGCCGCGCCGCCCCTGAAGATGCCGCCCACCACGCCGTTCCTCTCCGGCGGCGGTCCGGTCATCCCCGGAACCGTCTGGCCGTTCGTCTGCATCGTCATCATGTGCGGCGCGGTCTCCGGCTTTCACGCCCTGATCGCCTCCGGCACCACGCCGAAGATGATCAACCGCGAACGCGACATCCGCCCGATCGGCTACGGCGCGATGGTGCTGGAGGGCTTCGTCGCCATCACGGCCCTGGTGGCAGCATGCGCGCTGGAGCCCGGCGACTACTTCGCCATCAACATCGCGCAGGACACGCCGGCGCAGCAGGCGGCCTATGCCGACTTCGTGTCGCACGCCAGCGAGCGGCTGGGTCTGCCGGCGACGCCGATCGAGCTGGCGGCGCTCGAGGCCGGCACGCACGAGGAGCTGGCCGGCCGGACGGGCGGCGCCGTCACGCTGGCGGTGGGCATGGCCAAGGTGTTCAGCAGCCTGCCGGGCATGCAGACGCTCATGTCCTACTGGTACCACTTCGTCATCATGTTCGAGGCGCTGTTCATCCTCACTTTGCTCGAGACCGGCACGCGCGTGGCGCGCTTCGTCGTGCAGGACGCGTTGCGGCTGCTGCCCCGCTCGATCGCGGCCGGCGGCGGCAAGCCGAACTGGTCGATGAACGTCGCTTTGAGCGTCGCGACGTGCTTCGGCTGGGGATTCCTGCTGTACCTGGGAAACCTGAGCACGCTCTGGAGCATGCTCGGCATCGCGAACCAGTTGCTGGCGACGATCGCACTGGCCGTCGGCACGACCTACCTGCTGCGGCACGCCCCGAAACGCGTCTACGCCCTGTGCACGGGCGTGCCGTTCGCGTTCGTGGTGGTGACGACGTTCACCGCCGGAGTGCTCAAGATGCAGGAGTGGTGGGGCAAGATTCCGTCGGCCAGCCCGGACCAGGCGTTTCTGCTGAAGCTCGTCTGCGCGCTGGCCGCGCTGATGCTCGTGCTGACGCTGGCGATCGTGGTCGACGCGATCCGCCGCTGGACGCAGTTGCTCTCCGCGCCCGCGACAAGCGCCGCGGTCGCCGGGACAGTCGGCGAGTGAAGGCGGCCATCGCTCCTGCGCGCCGATTGCCGGGTGCCCCGCCGACGGCCGGGTGCCCCGCCGACGGCTTTTCGCGTCGGCGGGTTCACTCCCCGCTTCAGCGATCCTCCCTCGCACAACCGCGCACCCGCGCGCCTCTCCCGTCCAATTCCGCTCAACGCCCCCGCGCCCCTCGCCCACCCCCCAATCCAACCCTAATCTTCCAACAACCCGCAGCGCCGGTACCAGCGCCCGCGGACCGTGCAATCGTTGCGAGCCGTCGCTCGCCCGATCGCGAAACACACGAGCTTCTGCTCGTCCGGAGGTGCTTGGCAGCCAGTGCGGTTCAATGCCGGTCGGGTGGCATGCCTTCGCTGTACCCAGCGGATGCATGCGACTAGCGGCCTCCGCCGTCCCGCCCGGCGACGTACGGGTCTCGTGCCAGACGACACGCGTACGATCCCTGTTCGCGACACGCCTCGCGCGTGTCAAAATGGCTAGCCCCGGTTCCAGCGCCTCACTCCCGGCGGCGAATCAAGCGTGAGGCTCGGCAGCCGACCGGCGGAGTCCGACGACCGGGTAACCGATCGCCGAACCCACCGCCGCGCTCGACGGGAACTCAAACCGCCGAGCGGCGACACCGCTCGTCCCGCGGCCGCGACAACCCAGAGCGGAAACCGCACTGCGCGGGTTCGATCCCCGCGACCTCCAATCCCCCGCGCCCTCTCCGCGCGCCGGTGCACCCTCCCGCGCGCCGACGCCCGATTCGCGCGGCGGAATCGACCGCCTTGATCCTCCAGCCCGGACGCTTATCATTCGTCGCACTATGAACTCAGCCCCATCGCACACCTGCGTCGTTCGATCAACATCCATCGTCCCGGCGGCGAGTGCGTCCGGCGCGACCCGCGCGCGGAGCCTGCTCGCGGCCGTCGGATTCGCCCTGGCCACTGCGCTGGCGGCCCAGGTCTACATACCGCTCCCGAACACGCCTGTGCCCATGACGCTTCAGACGCTGGTGGTCATGCTTGCGGGCGTCACGCTCGGCGCGAAGCTGGGCACATTCAGCATGGCGTTCTACGTGCTCTTGGGCACGACCGGATATCACGTCTTTGCGGCCGGGAACTGGGGACTGGCCACCGTCGCCGGCCCGACCGGCGGCTTCCTGATCGGCTTCGTGCTGGCGCAGCCGGTGCTCGCGCGCCTCTCACGTGCGCGCGGCTGGCACAATCTGCTGTTGGCGCTGCTGGCGGGGCAGGCCGTGATCTTCGCCTGCGGAATCGGTTGGCTAGCCGCCTGGACCGGCGGCGGACTCGCGCTGGCCGTCGCGCTGGGGCTGACGCCGTTCGTGCCCGGAATCGTCGTCAAGACGGCTGCGGCCATGGCGCTCGCGCCGATCGCGCGACGGCTGGGCGGCGGGTCGGTCAGATCCGCCGACTGAGCTGCTTGCGCGCCGCCTCGACCGTGTTCCGCAGCAGCATCATCACCGTCACCGGTCCGACGCCGCCTGGGACGGGTGTGATCGCCCCGGCGACGCGCTCGACCTCCTCGAATCGAACGTCGCCGACCGTTTTGCGCACTTCGATGCCGGATTCGTCCTTCACGCGGATGGAGTTGATCCCCACGTCTATCACCAGCGCGCCGCGCTTGACATAGTTCGCGCCGATCGCGCGCGGCTTGCCGATCGCGACAACCAGAATGTCGGCCCGCGAGGCGATTCCCGGCACGTCGCGCGTGTCGATGTGACACGCCGTGACCGTCGCCGCCTGCGTGGTCAGAAACATCGAGATCGGACGCCCGACGATGCGGCTCTGCCCGATGACGACCGCGTCCGCGCCGCGCACCTCGACGCCGCTCCGGCGGATGACCTCCATCACCGCCAGCGCCGTGCACGGCGCCAGGATCGGCTCGCCATAGAACAGCCAGCCGATGTTGGCCGGGTTCACGCCTTCGACGTCCTTGTACGGATCAATGCGGTACTGGGCCAGCGCCGGGTCGAGGTGCGGCGGAAGCGGGAGCTGAAGCATGACGCCGGTCACGTCGGGCGCCGCGTTCAGCCGATCGATGTGCGACAGCAGCTCGCCCTGCGAGACGGATTCGTCGAGATCGAGCAGCTCGTGGCGGACGCCGGCCTGGAGACAACGCTTTCGCTGCGAATCGGCATAAATGCGGGCCGCGCGGTCGCGCCCGACCAGGATCGCGGTCAGGCTGATCGGTCCATGACGAACCGTGTGGTCGGCGATCTGGGCGCTGACGTCGTTTCGAATGTCGGCCGCGATGGCGTTTCCGTCGAGCAGTGCCGCGCTCATCCGAGCTCCCCGCAAGTCGGACGGCGATCATCGCCCTGGCGGCGCGGCAGTTCAAGCGCGGCCGGGCGCGGGTCGCGGAGCGATCCTCGCGGAATTAGTCCACTTCCTGCTTCCAGCCGGACTCGATGATGATCGACCCGCATTCGACGGTGACGCTGCAACGGTGGGTCGCGCTTCCGACGATGCCGCGACCCTCCAGCGTAACGAGGTCCTTGCGCGGATCGCCGCCAGGGTCGGGCGAGAGGGCGGCATCGAGCGCGAGTTGTCCGTCGCCGAACTTCTTCATCGCGATCCACGTGCCGGCGCCGAGCTTCGTTCGCCAGGTATCGTCGGTGCGGATGATCAGCAATCCGAGCTCGATCGCCGAGCGCGCCAGCAGTCGCGCGCGGACGCCTTCAGAGGCGGCGACGGATCGCATCGTCTCCACCCGAACGTGATACAGCCCGCCGATGCCGATGACCGTGACCAGCAGCGACACCGACAGTACGAAGACGTACACCGCGCCGCGCCGCCGCGCGGCCGCCGAACGCATTCGGTCGCGCGCCCGCATCATGGCTCCAGTCCCGCGTGGATGTTGGCGATCTGCTCGCCGGTCAGCACTCGGTCGTAGACCCGCACGTCGTCGATCATTCCGTGCCAGTAGTACGCATCGACGCACCGGCCGATGCGCAGCGGCTCGGTGTTGGCCTTCAGCGTTCCGGTGGACGTGAACGACTGTCGCAGCGTGCCGTTGATGTAGAACTTGACGGAGTCGGTCGTCTCGTCGAACGTCGCCGCTACGTGGTACCACGTGTTCCGGAGCATGATGAACGAAACAAAATGGTCGCGGTTCGTGCCGTCGTTATACGAGAACGCGATCTGGCTGTTGAACGCCTGGATCGCGTAGCTGTGGTTGTTGCCCGTCGTGCCCTTGCTCAGCACGACGTCCCAGCCGGAATTGCTCGACTTGCGGATCCAAGCGCACAGAGTGATCTTGCCGGCGATCGACAGCGCTTCGCTGTGCGGCACCTCGACGTAGTCGTCCACGCCGTCGAATTCCAGCGCGCCGTCCACGCGCCCGCTGATCCACACCGGACCGTTGAGCAGCGCGCCGTCGTGCCCGCCCTCGTCGTCCGTGGCGATCAGTCCGGCTGCGTCGTCCATCGTCCAATGCGCCACCGGCAGGAGCTTGCACTCGTCCGACCAGCAGTTCCAGCCCTTTGCCATCGGCTCGCCGCCCAGCGACAGGCACTCCGCCTCGCTCACGTTCTGGCAAGACTCGTCCGCGAAGCAGCAGCCGAGCGCCTCGGCAAGCCCAGCAGTCCGCACAGCCGTCAGCCGCGCAACCTCGATCCCGTCATAGGACACCACCACGTCCACCCGGCACGCGGTCGGGTTGCTCGGCGCCAGCGCGTCCAGCGCCGCCGGGTTCACCCCGGTGACGGTGACCGATCGACTCCAGCCGGGCAGGTCGGACCGCGGCGAACCGCTCTTCGATTGCGGCGGCGACGCGCTCCATCCGTCGTAGTCGTTCACATCGTCAAACAGGCTGCGGTTGCCGGTGGCCTGCTCGGCCGCGTCGGGTCCGAAGCCGCCGGCCTCGTCGTCGGCGTCCATGTAGGGCTGCTCGAGAATCTCGTACATCAGCTCGGCCGCGAGCGCCTCCCCGATCGACCGCTCGCGCACGTGGCGCTGGGCCGCGGTCGCGGCCCCGAGCATGCCGATGCTCGCCGCCAGCAGTCCGCCCACGATCGCAAGCGACACGACCGTTTCGGCCAGCGTCATTGCCGAGCGCCGGCGCGTGGCGGACGTGCTGGTACTCAGACCGGTCACGGCGCGTTCACCTTCGGGCGGTTCAGAAGCGGCGCTTCGGTCGTGAGGGCCGCGTCGCCCGCAACGGTCAGCGAGATCTGCGCGCCGCTGTAGACGGTCGGCGCCGCCGCCCAGACCAGCGCCCGCCGCAGGAGAGTCTTCGCGTCGTCGGTGAGCGTGTCATATTCGAAGTTCGACAGCGAGCTTCCACCCCACGGTAGCAGCACGCGTCGAGCCCGCGCCGTCCCGCCGGAGATGAGCGCCGCCCCGTGCTCCAGCGCCACGCACGCCGGCGCGTTGGACGTCTCGGTCAGAGTGATCGCTCCCGGCGCGAGGTCGGATAGCACCGTCGCGGTCAGCGTCTGGTTGGACGTGCAGAGATCGATGGAATCGTCCACGTCCCAGCCGGCCAGGATCGGGTGCTCGGCGATCATCACCTTGGATTGCTTCTGCGTCAGGCCCAGCACGAACCACGTCACGCCGAACGCGGTTGCGACCTGGTTCTCCTCCAGGACCACGCCCCGCGCGGAGTTGTAGGCCTTGCTCGAAAACGTCGTTCCGTTCACCTCTTCGGAGATCAGAATCACGTCGCAGTTGCGCGCCAGCGCCTGAATCGCGGCCAGCGAATCCGCTTCGCCGGCGAGCGCGATCGAGAAGCCCCACGAGTCGAGCAGCGCGTACTTGGCCGCGTCGTCGTCCGAGTTGCCCAGCAGCCCGCCGAGCAGGCCGCCCAGGGAGTCCACGATGCCGAGCAGCCCGACCGCATCCTTCACGATGAACAGCACGCGCGGCGTCGAGCGCAGCGTGCCCGCCCCCTCGCGCGCCGAAATCTGAAACGAGCTCACGGCGTCCACCAGGGCGACCGGGGAGCTTCCGTTGTATGCCCGCAGCAGCGGCGCGCCGGAGACGCCCGACCACGAGTACCGGATGGTCTCGTCGCCGCTGCCGCCGTGCCCGCGATCCGCGACCGCGAACTCGATCGATGTCGCAGTCAGTTCCCCGATCTCCGTCGCGTAGGTCAGCTCCGCCGAAATTCGCTCGAGCGCCTCGGACGCCGCGACGCCGAGCCGACGCTCCCGCGCCCCGACGCCGGAGTCCGGCAGCGTCCGCGACGCGAGCAGAACGGTCGAGGCGACGCCCGCCAGCACGATTCCGCTGAGCGAGAGGCTGACCGTCAGCTCTGCCAGCGTCAGCGCGCGGGCACGCCGCCGCGGACGCGAGTTCGCCGGCATGCTGCGTGACGGACTTCTCGGCATGTCGGGCCTCATTCGGAGATCACGGGTTCGCCCGCGCTGGCGTCGATCGTGATGACGCGCCGGTGGTCGCCCAGGACGAGCACGACCTGACCATTCGAATCCGGCACGCCGAACCCGTCGTAGATCAGCTCCGCGTCGGCGCCGAACACCGCGCTCGAGATCGTGACGAGATACGGCTCGAGCGTCAGGATCACGCGGTACTTGGCGTCCGGGTGGTCGGGGTGCGGCATGTTCACCTGATAGGCGCTCTCGCCCTTCGTGACGTCGAACTCGATCGCCACCGAGGCGCTTTGCGCCATGGCGCGGCGTCGCGCCATGCGCAAATCCGCCGCGACGCGATTCGCGGCCGCCTCGATCCGCTGACGCTGGATCGAGCGGTGAATGCGCGGCGCCGCCATGGTGGCCGCCATCGCGATGATCACGACGACGAGCACCAGTTCGAGCAGCGTGTAGGCTCTCGGTCCGGCAGCGCGCTTCACCGGCACTCTCGCTCGGCGGTTTCCCGATGCGACGGCACGCGCGCGTTCGCGCCGTGCCCCGGCGCAATCTCGCCAGTCGCATCGGTCTGCGGCGAGCCTGCGCTGACCAAGCCGGCAAGCTGCCGCTTGCGCCGCCGCGAGTCGTGTGATTATGAGATGCGCGGATCCTGCGATTCGGGCCGTTGCTGCGCGGGCGTGTCGGGCAGACCGACCACGGCGATCCCGTGGCGGCGAGCGAGATCCAACGTGGCGGCGCGTTCGAGAATCAGGGTTCTTCCGGCCTCGACGACAATCCCGGCGGCGCGCGCGGCGGCCAGCTTTTCGATCGTGACCGGGCCGATCGTCGGCACGTCAAAGCGCATGTCCTGGTTGGGCTTCGCCACCTTCAGCAGCGTCCAGCCGCCGGCGGGGCACAGCTCGCCGGCGCGGCGAATGAGCCGGTCGGTGCCCTCGATCGCTTCCACGGCGATGATCTCGCGCTCCTTGACCGCGATGCTCTGGCCGATGTCCATCGCGGCGATCTGCTTGAGGATCGGCCACGCGAACCGAGCCGCATCCAGCACCGCGCGCGGCGCGCGGTGCGCGTCGGCCACGCCATCCGGGGTGATGAGCCCGGCCTCGGCGAGCGCCTCGGGGCAATAGCGGGTCGAGTCGATCATCTGAATTCCCATCCCGTCGAGCGCGTCGGCGACCGCCGCGAGCAGCGTGTCGTTACGCTTGTCGCGCGCGCGAAAGTAATAGATGCGTATTGTGGTCCAGTCGGGCAGGTATTGAAGCCACTGCAGCCAGCGCGGCGCGGCGAACAGCGTCGACTTCCGTACGCGGCCGACCATGACCACTTCGCGGCAGCCGTAGCGGCGAAGGACTCGGGCCCAGCGCCCCACCTGGGCAATGCCGCGCCAGTGCAGCGCGTGCGCGTTCGTCGCCAGTCCGGGGTCTGCACAGCCGCGAAGCGCCACGACGACGAGTCGCCGTCCGGCGCCGAGGACGTTGCGCGCGACGAGGCGCGGCAGTTCGCCCTCGCCGGCGATCAGGCCGATGGGCGGCGCGTCGCGGGTCATGCGGCGGATGATAGCCGGGCCGATGGGTCGCCCGCGCGGATTCGTTCGACGCGCCGCTGGGCGTGCCGGCGGTGGGGCAAGCACTCTGCCCGTTTCCGGTCGTGATTCGATTCGGATGGGGCTCGGATGCGGGAGAGCGGATGAAGACCCCGCTCCGTGACGGTCGCGGCTCGGATCGGATGGGGCTCGGTTCTGTCGTGGCTCGGCGAGTCGGATGCCGGTTCAGAGGTCTCCGATCTGCACAGTCTTCACCACGCGAACCGGCGAGCCGTCCTCGACTTCAGCGAGGTTTTCGCAAATCAGCTCCATGCCCCCGGAAACGCCGGAACGTACCTCGACCTGATCATCGGTCCGTGCGCCGAGCCGCACCTTGTTCGCGACGGCCCGCCCGCCCGCGACCGTGAACACCAGCGCGTCCTCGCTGCCCGGTGTGAGCTGCACAGCCTGCTTCGGCAGCCAGAGGCTCTGCGGTTGCGAACCGGGCTGCGACGCTGCTTGCGTGTCGGCGAGGAATTCGACCTTCGCCGAACCGTCGACGCGCAGCGTGCGGCCCGGCTCGCGGACGCGGACTTTCACCTGCACCGTCGCGCGGGCGTAGTCGCCGATCGGGTCGACCCACATCACGTCGCCGTCGTACGTCGAACGGTCCGCGTCGGCCGTCACCACGGCGCGCTGCCCGGCGTGTACGCGGTGCACGTCGCGCTCGCTGACGTCAATCTCCACCCGCAGCAGCGACATGTCGGCGATAGACACCAGCTGCGCGTTGGCGTTCGCGCCGCGCCCGCCTTCGGCGGCGAGGAAGTCGCCGACCTGCGCGTTCCGCTCCAGCACCACGCCGCCGATGGGGGCCCGGATCGCGCAGTCGTCCAGGCGCTTCTGCCAGACGCGAAGCACCGCGTCGGCCGCCTCGCGCTCGGTCCGCGCCATCTGCACGCTGGCCCTGGCCGAGTCGGCCGCGGCGACCGCCACTTCGACCGCGGCGGCGGCGGCTTCGTGCAGGTTCCGGGCGTTCAGATACTCGAGTTCGCTGGCCTGTCCGCCTCGAAAGAGCTGCTCAAGCCGTTCGAAGTCTCGCCGGCGAAACTCGGCCTCGGCCCGCGCCTGGAGGATCGCTGCTTGCGCGCGGGCAAGCTCCGCTTCGCGTCGGACGATGTCGTGGGCCCGCTGCGCCAGCGTCGCGGCGGCCTCGTCGCGCTGCGCCCGGTAGACCACGTCCTCGATTCGCGCCAGCACCTGGCCTTTCTCGACCGGGTCGCCCTGTTCGACCAGCAGTTCGGTGATCTGTCCCGAGACCTTGGTCGCCACGTTCACACGCACGTCGCTGACGATTCTTCCGCTGGCGACCAGTGCGATCGGTTGCGTCGCCTGCGGTTGGCGCGGCACGAGCAGCACGTTCACGTCGATCACCTTGCGCGCCAGCGCGGCGGCGATGCTGACGCCGGTCGTTCGGTAATACCACCACGCGGCGCCGGCCCCGAGTGCGCCGACCGCCACGAGCAGCGCCGCGAGCGCCCACAGTCCGCGACGCGACGACGCCGGACGCTGCGCGCGTTCGATCCGCAGCCGCGCGAGCGTTTCCATCTTCTCGTGGAGTGCGTCCGTCATTCCTGCCCAGTCCCCCCTCGCTCGCGACGTCCGGCGATTCCGGTCAGGTTCACGATTCGCGCAGTGCGCCAGTGACGCTCAACCGCGCGGCGCGCCACGCCGGCATCAGCGAGCCGACCAGTCCGATCACCATGGCCGCGATGAGCGACGTCACCGCGATCTTCGGCGTGATCTGAAGGCTGTAGCTTACGGTCGTGAACGTCGCCGGCAGGATGTTCCGCTGCATGCCGTGGGCCGAGAGGCTCAGCAGGCAACCCAGCAGCCCGCCCGCGGTCGCGATCAGCAGTCCCTCCAGCACGAACGCCGTGAGCACGCTCGTGCGGCCGAAGCCGATCGCGCGGAGCATCCCGATCTCGCGCACGCGTCCGGCGACGGCCGCGTACATCGTGTTTGCGACAGCGAATGCGGCCGCCAGTCCCATGATGACAATCATGACGACGCTGAGCACCTGGGTGGCGGTCTGGTTGGTGCTCACGGCGGTGAAATACGCGCGTTCGCTCTTGGCGGACAGCGCGACCTGCGGGCCGTTGATGAAATCCGCGGCGCTTCGTCCGGCCTGGGGGTTGTCCACGATCAGGCGCGCCGACGAGTAGGACGTCCGGCTGTAGGCGTCGCGGACGGATTCGGCATAGCCCCAGATTTCGCTGTCCGCGGCGGTTCCGTCGGTCGTGAAGATGCCGACGACCTTGAACAGGCGCACGCCGCGCGTCCCGATCTGCACGTCGTCGCCGACGTTGTGGTTTCGATAGAGTCGGCGGGCGGCATCGCCGACGATGATCTCGTACGCTCCCGGCTCGAAGACACGGCCTTCAAGCATCCGCACCTTCCCGCGGCGCACGCGATTGGCGGCCTCGAAATCGACGCCGCGCAGCGCCGTGTTCACGGCCACATCGTCGTCCGCGGGAGTGAACGCGCTGCTGATCGCGACGACCTCGACGCTGAGCACAGGTCCGGATTCGTCGCGCACGACGTCGGGCGTCATGTCGAGCTTGTTGATCTCGTCGCGCCCCAAACGCGAGACCGATTCGGTCTCGGCCGCCTGGCTCAGCACCACCAGCGTGTTCTCGTCGCCGGTCGCGGCCATGGTGCTGAAGGCGCTGTCGGTAACGGCCTGGAGGTAAGCGAAGGTCGCGATGACGACGGCGATCAGGCCGATCGACGTGAGCGTGCTGGTCGGACGAGCGGCGACACTAAGCAGGTTGTATCGAAACGGCAGCGCCACGCTACACCACCTTCCGCAGCGCCGCGGCTACGCGCAGCCGCCCGGCGAGCGCCGCGGGCACGGCTGCCGCGAGCAACCCGACGGCGACCGCGACGGCCAGCGCCAGGCCGGCCGTGGTGGCGGTGACGCGGACGTTGAAGCCCAGTCCGGGGTTGATGTCCATGAGCTGCGTGATGGCGTAGATCGGAACCGCCGCGATGATCCCGCCCAGCAGCCCGAGCAGCACGCCTTCGGCGAGCACCATGCGGACGATCCGCCCGGCGGAGAAGCCCAGCGCCCGCAGCACGGCGATCTCGCGGGTTCGCTCGCGGAACGCCATGCTCATGGTGTTGAACGCCACCGCGACGGCGACGAGGACGATGAGCTGGCCGATGTTCCAGATCATTCCGACCCAGTCTCCGCCGCTCTTGGCGAACTGCGCGATGAACGTGGACTCCATTTCGGTCCGCGTCTCGTACTCGGTGTTGGCGAAGCGCTTGTCGATCTCGGCCAGGGCCCATTCCCGCGCCGCGGGCGTGGCGCACTTGAGCCAGAAGTTGTTGACGCCCAGCGGCTCGCCGGTGATTTCGCGCACGGTTTCGTCGTAATAGTCGCGTCCGAAGTAGAACCAGGGCGCTTCGAGGTCCTTCGGAATGGCGGTGATGATGAATTCCATCTTCGCGAACGGCGGGGTCGAGCCGACCAGCGTGACGCGGTCCCCGATGGTCCAGTTCTGCTGGTCGGCCAGCGGCTTGCCGATGATCGCGCCGCGGCGCTCGCCCTGGAAGCGGGCGATCTCCTCGTCGGTCATGCCGTACTCGGCGTAAACGAGCGGGAAGGTCTCGCGGTCGACGCCCATGCTCGGAAACGTCGCCTGCTTGCCTTCGATCCGCCCGCCATACCACGTGGTGCGGCAGATCGCCTCGATATAGCCCTCCGGGGCCATCTGGAGAATTTCGTCGCGAATTCGCGACGGAAGCTGTGCCGTGTACGTGATCTTCTGATGCACCGCCACGCGCATCTTCCGATCCGACTCGGCGAAAAATTGATTGACCACGTCCACAAACGAACGCGCCACCGTGAACACCAGCAGCGGCAGCGCGATCGCCGCAACCGTCAGCGCCATCCGCTGCTTGTTGCGCCCGAGGTTCTTCAGCAGCACCGTCGTCTTCGTCATGCGAATCGCCCCGTAAGTCGCACCGGCTGCGGCGCGCCGAGCGGCGCGCAAACGGTCGGCCGCACTAATACGCCGCGACCGCCGCCGGCGCGTGGTCGGCGAAGAGCGCGCCCTTCTCCAGGTGAAGCTGACGCGACGCGTGCGAAGCGGCCTTGGGGTCGTGCGTCACCATCAGGATCGTTTTCTTGAAGTCGCGGTTCAGCCGCTCCAGCAACTGGAGAACGCTGGCGGCGCTGGTGGCGTCCAGGTCGCCGGTCGGCTCGTCGGCCAGCAGCAGTTCCGGATCGGTCACGATCGCCCGGGCGATCGCGACGCGCTGCTCCTGCCCGCCGGAAAGCTGCGACGGGCGATGATCCGCGCGATCTTCCAGACCGACAATCGACAGCGCGAGCTTGACGCGCTCCGTCCGCTCGCGCCCGCTCATGCGGAACAGCAGCAGCGGAAGCTCGACGTTCTGAGCGGCCGTCAGCACAGGCAGCAAATGGTACATCTGAAAGATAAAGCCGACGTGGCGACTGCGCCACGCCGTCAGCTCGCGCTCGGACATCGTCTCGAGCGACGCATCGCCGACGCGGACCGTTCCGCGCGTCGGGGTGTCCAGCCCGCCGAGCAGGTTGAGCAACGTGGACTTGCCGGAGCCGCTCGGACCCATCAGCGCCACAAACTCGCCCGCCTCGATCGAGATGCTCAGCTTGGAGAGCACCGGGATGTCCATGCTGCGCTTGCGATAGACCTTGTCCACCTCGCGCAATTCGATGTACGCCATGCCGACTGTTCTCCCGTTGCACGGCCGGCGGCTGATCCAACCCGATCCGCGCAGCCGCTGGCCTTCGGCGAAGCTCCCCATTGTATCGCCCGGGATCGTCCGCGTCGGGAATGCGTCGCGACGCAGGTCCGCGCGGGCCGACGGATCGACGAGGCTATTCCGTGCCCGGCATCGGCGTGTTCCAGGGCAGCACGCGATAACAGTGGCGATGAAGCAGCCCGACCATTCGGAGAATCACAAAGCCCGCGTAGACCGCTGCGACGACGTCCAGCGCGTACGCGTACCAGCTCCCTGCGAGCGGCGCGCGGGCCGCCTCCCATCCCAGCAGAAGCAACTGCGTCGTCGCCAGGACCGCCGCGTACGGCGGCAGAATCCGCCAGATGCCCAGCAGCAGCCGATCGGGCCGGAGAATCGTCCACGGTCCACCGGTTCCGACCGCCAGCACGGTCGCCGGCCACAACGCCCAGGCCATCCACTCGAACGGTTTCGCCAGCGCCGGCGATCCACCGAACACCTGCGTGAGCACCCCGACCAGCACCCAGGGGAACCAGCAGCCCATCGCCGCGAGCAACAGCCAGAGCAACGGCAACGCGGCGTCGTCCAGCCAGTTCCAATCGGACGTCCACAGCGGCACGTCATCGCCGCCGTTGGCAGTGTGCGTCAGCACCGACCACAGGAAAGAGGCCAGCAGCGCCAGTGCGAGCAGCGCGAGCGCGCCGCCGAAGAGGATCATGCGCCCGGGTAGGAGCCGAATGTACACGCTCAGGATCATCGGCGCGATGAGCAAACCCATGCACAGCGACATCAGCGCGACTGTGCGGGCATTCCGCCAGCTCAGCCCCAGCAGCGGCGTCAGCAGCAGCCCGTGCCACAGCGCGGCGGGGCCGCGCGGCGCGGCCGTCATCGCGCCGTCCAGCCCGAGCCCGTCGGATTCGTTGGCTGCGTTGGAACGAAAAGCGCCGAGGGTGCCCATCGCCTCGGCCAGCGCCGCGTCGCCGTGAATGTAGGCGCGCTTGCTGGTCAGACCGACGCGGCTGCCGCGCGGCGCGAGGCGGAGCTGCCCGTAATCGACTGGCACAGCCTCGAGCAGCTCCTGCGGAGATTCCTTGGCGCGTGCCTCGATGTGCGCGAATGCCAGCGCCCGCGCAAACGCACGGTCCGAAACCTGGATCGGAGCCCCGCACGCCGGACAGGCCACGCGCGCCCCCGCACGGGCGTTCACGACGCGGTACGTTCGGCCGCACCTGCACTGGCCGTGAACGACCACCTGCGGCGGCGTATCCGACATCGCGTGGCGCTCCCGGTTCCGACCGAGCTGTTCCGTCGCACGTCGTCGCGTATCCTAGCGAATCGCGCCGCAACGGACGAAGCCGGCGTCGCCGATCGGCGGCGCGCCGCCCGCTCGCGGCCGGCGCTCCGTCGAGGCCCGTGTGCGACGCGACGAGCTGCATTACGACCTTCCCGGCGAACTAATCGCCGGGCGCCCGGCGTCGCCGCGCGACGCGTCGCGTCTGCTGGTTCTGCGCCGCGCCGACGGGGCGATCGAACACCGCTTCTTCCGCGATCTGCCGCGGTATGTGCACCCGGGCGACGTGCTGGTCGTCAACGACACGCGCGTGCTGCCGGCGCGGTTCTTCTGCCGCCGAGCGAGCGGCGGAGCGGTCGAAGCGCTGTTTCTGCACGAACGCGGTCCGCGCTGGGTGCTGATGCTGAAGCCTTCGGGCCGGCTGCGTGTCGGCGAGACGCTCGCGGTGGTCGCCCGGCCCGCGACGCCGGTCGGGAAGAATGCGGATACGCGCGCCGCGCGGATCGTGCTGGAGTCACGCGAGCAGCGCGGCGAGTGGCTTGCACGCCCGGAACCGCCCGAGTCCGCCCATGACTTCCTGGCGCGATTCGGCGATACCCCGCTTCCTCCTTATATCCGCCGCGCTGCGGGCGAGGCGGCCGACGACGCGGAGCGCTACCAGACTGTTTACGCGGCGCGACCCGGCGCGGTGGCCGCGCCGACGGCCGGCCTGCACTTCACGCCGCGCCTGCTGGAGGAGCTGGCGGCCGCGGGGATTCACCGGGCGACGGTGACGCTGCACGTGGGTTCTGGCACGTTCGCGCCGATCGACGCGGACGATCTGTCGCAGCACCGAATGCACGCGGAGTGGTTCGAGCTGCCGGCTGAGACCCTGCGGCGTCTCGACGTCGGACGTCGCGGCGGCGGGCGGATCGTGGCGGTGGGCACCACGTCGGCGCGCGTGCTCGAATCGTGCCCGGCGACGCTGGGATGTGCCGGCAGCGCGTCATCGGCGGGCGACGGCGTCGCGTCCGGCTGGACCGACATTTTTCTGTATCCGCCTTATGCGTTCCGCAATGTGGACGTGCTGCTGACGAACTTTCACCTGCCGGAAAGCACGCTGCTGGCGCTGGTGATGGCGTTCGCGGGGATCGAGCCGATCCGGGCCGCATACGCGTCGGCCATCCGCGAGCGATATCGGTTCTACAGCTATGGCGACGCGATGCTGATCGTGTGAGAAGCGGTCAGCTCTTGCGCGGCGATTCGAGCAGCCAGTCCACCACCTGCTGGCTGGCCGGCTCGAAGACGTAGTCGCGCATCTGGCCTGCCAGCACCCAGCGGATCTCGCGGCAGCCCAGAGCCGCCGGCGTGCCGACGCACGAGCCGAAGTAGTAGCGGTATGTCACCGCGTGCGAGCCATAGTGAAAGACGAAGGGCGGCTGGCCCACGCGGATGTCCACGCCGACGCCCAGCAGCGCTTCGCACGCGCGTCGCAACGCCGATTCGGGCGATTCATTCGCCTTCAGCGCACCGCCGGGGAACTCCCAGTGCGGCTCGGACGCGTCGCTGCTCGGGCGCAGAATGAGGTGCTCGCCGGAATTCCGCTCCAGCACGGCCCGCGCGTCGATCCAACTCTTCTGCCGCGACCTGCTCATCCGCGCTCGCTCCCGTCCGACTCCGTCGCCCGCCAGCGTCGACGCTCTTCCGTGCGTTCTGGTGAAGGCCGGCCCTACCCGCTAGTGTATTCTCATCGTACGCTTGCGGCGTGCGAGAGAACGGTGCAGGCCGGACGCCGCCCAGGGCGTCGGACGGGCGGTGCTCGCCCAACGGTCGCGCCGGTTTCTGGTCACGCGGGACACCCCGTAGGATAGCACGTCCGCCGGTCGGCGCGCCTGTCGCCCGCCGCGGCCGACTCCGAGGGCTTTCATGCGCGTTCTGATCACCGGTTCCAGCGGGCAGATCGGCACTAACGTCGCCCTGGCGCTGCGCGCCCGCGGCGACGAAACCGTCGGTCTTGATCGCCGACCCAACACCTGGTCGCCCGAGCTGACGACCGACCGGGTAGACCTTTGCGCGGTCCGCCCGGGTGCTCTCCCGGTCTCCGGCAAATTCGACGTGGTGCTGCACCTTGCCGCTCATGCGAAAGTGTTCGAGCTGGTCGAGCATCCGGAACGCGCCCTCGAAAACCTGCTCATGACGTTCAACGTGCTCGAATACTGCCGGCAGACGAAGACGCCGATCCTGTTCGGCAGCTCGCGCGAGGTCTACGGCGACATCACCCGGCACGTCACCGAAGAGGCCGAAGCGGACTTCGTTGTCGCCGAAAGCCCCTACAGCGCTTCCAAGATCGCGGCCGAGGCGTACATCTATTCCTACGCCGAATGCTATCACCTGCCGTGCCTCGTTTTCCGGTTCAGCAACGTCTATGGTCGTTATGACTGCGACCTCGAGCGCATGGAGCGCGTCATCCCGCTGTTCATCCGCAAGATCGCCGCCGACGAGCCGATCGTCGTCTTCGGGCCGGAGAAGGTGCTCGACTTCACGTACGTGGACGACTGCGCCGCGGGCGTGCTCCGCGGGATCGACGCGGTTGTGGCCGGGCGCGTCTCGCGCGAGACGATCAACCTGGCCTTCGGACAGGGTTCGACGCTGATCGACCTGGTGAACCTGATCGCGCTCGCGCTGGGTCGCAAGCCGAAGCTGACGCTCGAGCCGGCCCGGGCCGGCGAAGTCACGCGCTACGTCGCCGACCTGACAAAGGCGAGGCAGCTTCTCGGATACAAGCCGACCACACCGCTGACGGGCGGGGTGCCGCTGGCGATCGAATGGCAGCGACAGGCTGGGTACCTGAAGTAGCGCACCCCGCGCAGGCGCCGCGATGCGACACGATCCGGCTCAGTCCGTCTGGAAAGCGGCGGCGGGCGCGCTGCTCCTGCCGCTGGCGGCCGGATACTCGGCGATCCTCTCCGCGCGAAATCGCCGCTACGACCGCGGCGTGACGCCGGTGCACCGCGCCGGCGTGCCGGTCGTCAGCGTCGGCAATCTCACCGCCGGCGGCACCGGCAAGACGCCCATGGTCATCGAAGTGGTCGAGCGGATGCGCGCGCTGCGGCGTCGCCCCGCCATACTGACGCGCGGCTACCACGCCCGTCCGGGCGAAGCGTCCGACGAAGTGCGCGAGCTTCGCGAGACTCTGCCCGGAGTTCCGGTCGTGGTGGACGCCGACCGCGCCGCCGGGGCGGCGACGGCCGTTCGCGTCGAGTCGGCGGACTGCCTGGTGCTCGACGACGGCTTTCAGCATCGACGGCTGGCGCGCGATCTGGACATCGTGCTGATCGACGCGCTGGACCCATGGGGCGGCGGGCGGCTTCTGCCGGCCGGGCTGCTGCGGGAGCCGGTTTCGTCGCTCCGCCGCGCACAACTGGCGGTCGTGTCGCGCGCGAACCAGGTCGAAGCCGACGCGTTGCAGGCGATCGACGCGAGGCTGGCGGATGTCGCGCCGCACGTGGACGTGCTGCTGGCGAATGTCGTCGCGCAGCGCGTGCTGCTGTTGGACGGGACCGAGCTGGCGATGCCCGACCTGCACTATCACCATGTGCTGCCGGTCTGCGGCATCGGCAACCCGACGACGTTTGTGCGGCTCGTGCAGCATGAAGCCGGGTGCGTCAGCGAGCCATTCGTGTATCGCGATCACCATCGCTACAGCCGGCGAGATGCCGCGAACATCGCGCGTCGCGCCGCGCGATCGGGCGCCGACCTGGTCATCACCACGCGAAAAGACTGGGTGAAGCTCGCACCGCTCTGGCGGGCGCTCGGCGACGCCGCGCCGACGCTGGCGCGGATCGATGTGAGGCTGATGCTGGACGACCCGGACGGCATTCTGGACGACTTGCTCGCGGAACTGGTCGGCGTGAAGCCGGAAGACCTCCCCGCGCGACGAAGTTCCGGAAATCCACCGCTCGATTGACCCAGCGGCAACTCTCGCACGTCGATCGGCGCGTTTGCGTGAATTCTGAGTCCGGCAGCCCCGTCCAAATCGTGCAGGGAGCGGCGACCATCGGCGACCGCAGCCGACGCCCCCGCGCGAAAGGACGGTGCGATCATGTGCTGGTTCAACGATTCCCGAGCGAAGAAGCCTCGCAGCCGCGTCCCGAACCCGGTCGAGCAGCTCGTGCAGTCGGTCGCCCGCGCCTATCCGCCACGCGTGCCCGCCGAGCGCCCCGTTCGGCTCCGGATCGTCGTCCGCAGCTCCGCGAACGGCGACGGGGGCGAGTGATCGCGTTGCGACATTTTTCGTTCCGAAGCGACGCTGTGCTCGTGATACGGGGTGAGCTCCGGGGAAGGGCCCCGGCGGCTGAAACCGAGAGGGGAAGCGATCATGAGAACGGCGATGCTGGTTAAAGCGATTCTGTGTGCCTCGGCGCTCGTGGCCGCGACCGGATGCGACGAACGAACAGGCGGCGTGGCCGGGGCGGCGGCGCTCGCCCCCGGATGGGGTGCGTACGATTACGGGTACGACTCCGGTTCATTCGGCCCGTACGCCGGAGGGTACGACGACGGCGGCTACTACTACGATGACGGCGGGTACTACGGCTACGACGACGGGGGTTACTCCGGCGGCGGGTCTTCGGAATACGACTGGGCCGGCGACTGGGTCAGCACGTACGCCGGGAACTTCATCAGCTACGACTGACCGTCGGGTCAACGAGCCGCGAGCCTCGCGCCCCAGGTCGGGCGCAGCTCGCGACCTCGTTTCCGGGCCCGGATTCGAATCGCTCCCGACGCGGAATTCCGCGGATGAGCGCAAATTCCGTCTGGACGCGGCGCCGCGGCGTTTCGTTCACCCCGTCGCTCGAACAACTTCGTGACGCCGGCGTGGCGTTGGGTCAGAATGCGGCGCGATCGGTCCGAGCCGCGGCCCGACGACCGGGCGCGCCGCCACGGCGCAAAGGAGCACGAATGAAAACCAGAGCCTCGACCCACGCCGTTCTCGCCGCCTTCCTCGTCGGACTGCTGTGCACCGGCTGCCCGCTGCCGATGGACGACGCCGACGGGCAGAACAACAACGCGAATGACAACAGCAACGACAATGGCGGTGGAGATGAGCTGAACCAACAACTGACGAAGCTTCAGACGGACGTGGCCGCGCTCCAGTCGCGTCTCCGCCAGCGGGTCTACGGCGGGGCGGTCGCCGGCACGCGCGTGGTCGATGCGGACGTGCGCATCGCCGGCCCCGACGCGCAGCGCCAGTACGAAGACTTCATTGTCGAAGAAGGCGTGACGCTGACCGTGCAGAGCGGCGCGGTGATCCGCTGCACCGGACAGTTCATTAATCGCGGCACGATCGTGGTCGAGTTCGGCACGCGCGGGGCAGACCGCGAAGGCACCGACGCCGGTACGCTGGCTGAATCGCTCCGACCGGCGGCCATCGGCGTCTCAAAGCTCGCGGCCGCCAGCGGCGAAGCCGGCGGCACGTCGTCGGATCGCTCCGGCGGCGCGGGCGGCGAAGGGCTCTCGGAATTCGAGTCGCGCCTGCTGCTGCTCAACCGCACGCAGGCGGGCGGCGCGGGCGGGGCCGCGCTCGCGTCCGGCGGCGGGGGCGGCGGCGCGATGACCGTCATTGCGGCCGGACCGATCGTCAATGAGGGGCAGATTCTGGCGCCGGGCGAGTCCGCGAGCGACGGCGGCGGCGGCGGTGGGGGCGGCATCGTGGTGCTCGCGTCCGGCACGAGCATTTCGAACGCGTCCGGCGCGGCGATCCTGGCTCAGGGCGGCGACGGCGGTGACGCAACCGAAGCGGCCGGCCCGGGCGGCGGCGGCGGCGGCGGGATTGTGCATCTGATGGCGCCGGAGATCGCAGGCGACGGCGAGATCGCGGTAGCCGGCGGATCGGCCGGGACGACGGACGACGGTCTGCCGGTGACGGCGGCGATTCGTTCGGGCGGCGGCGGCGGGGGTGCGACGGCCGGCGTCGGCGGCGTCGGTGGCAGTGTTCCCGGTGGCGCGGACGCCGACGCCGGGGAGGGCACGCCCGGCGCCGAGGGCGATTTCGTAACGACGCTCGCATCCGCGACGGAGTTCTTCTAAGGCAACGCCTCGGTGTGAACACTTCGTATCCGGAACCGAGCCGCGACCGTCAGGGAGCGGGGGCAGGGCGTTGGCGCCGTTTCTGGCGGGCGGCGTCACCGCTCTGTGAGTAGTGCAATTCTTCAGGTAACGTCGTGGGCGCCACTGCTCTTTGAGAAGTGCACTGCTTCACGCAACGCCCCGGCTGGCACAGCCGTGGCACACGTTGCACAGCCGTGGTACCCAGCGCCCGCGCGATTCTGGCGCGGAACGAAAAGGCGCCGGCAGCCGAACCGGTCGCAGGTCCGGTCCTTTCGTTTTCGTTGAGTGTCGTTCGTACTGGCGGCTTGCTGTCGGCCTTGAAAGGCCGAACGCCGCCACCCGTTTGCGCGAGTGGCGGCGTTCATGGGTCGGTCCGACCGGGCGGCGAGCCCGGCGAGGATGCGAGTGACTACGGCGTCACGGACAGGCCGAAGTTCGTCAGCAGGAACGAGAGGTCGGCGAGGCCGATGAACCCGTCGAGGTCGAAATCCGCCTGTGGGTCATAAACGGCGGTGAGGAATGACGTGCCGAAGCCGGTCAGCAGCGCGGACAGGTCGGCCAGGCCGACGTTGCCGCTGAAGTCGACGTCGCCGATATGGCCGACGGCGACCATCGCCACGCCGCGCGACGGGACGGCCACGCCGCGGCCGTCATTCGGCGACGCGCGGAAGTTGATGGCCATGACGTCGGCGGTGTTCGCGAGGCTGGCGCCGAACATCGAGTCGCTGCCTTCCTGCGGGATGAGGCCGATGGTGACCTCCGCCTGGCCGGAAAGGGTCGAGCCGATGACGTCGTTCTCGCGCAGGACCTGGTGGAGCGTGCCGCCCTTGTAGAGGTAGGCGGCGGTGTCCCAAATGGTGGCGCTGTTCGGGTCGTTCGCGTCGAACGGGATGCCGGTGTCGTACGTCGCGGTGAAGGCGATGTTGCCGCGGTCGTTGATCGAGGCGCCCGAGATCGCGTTGATGTACGCATCCGGAATGTTCGGATCGACGAGGATCGGGCCGGCGAGGTTGTCGGCAACCGTGTCGATCGGGCCGGCGTCGGCGATGATCACGCCGGCGGCGTAGCCGGTGACGTTCTCGCCGGAGAGGACCGAGTCGTAGTAAATGATCGCGTAGCTCGGAATGCTCTGCGTGCTTTCGATCAGCGCGACCACGTCGCCGCTGCTGTTGATGTCGAAGTGGCTGCCCTCGAACGGACCCGAGCCGCCGCCGGTGGCCTGGTGATCGACGAAGCGCCAGCCGGTCGGGGGCAGAATGGCAACCGCGCCGGTGAAGCCGTCGAACGTGCCGGGCGAGGTGGCGTCGTAGAACTTGTCGACGACCAGAATCGCCGGGCGACCCGAGCCGCCGACGGTCGTGTCGTTGATGCCGAATGCGACGTAGTAGCTGTTCGAGCCGATCTTGGTGAGAACTGGCTGCGTCTGGCGGCCGTCGCCGGTATCGACCGGGACGCCGTTGGCGTTCGCGAACGTCTCCGCGCCGGCCTGCGAGTACGTCCGCAGCGGCGTGACCGCCGCGACGGCGGCGCCGGAGTACTCATAGATGTTGCAGCCCACCGGGGCATCGACCGGCGCAGCGCTGCTGAACGTGGTGTTGCCGACGAACATCGTGTCGGAATCGAGCGCGATGGCGCCCGGCGTGCCGAGAAAGACGCTGCCCGGCGTGGCGTCGATGCCGTCGCCAAACAGGATCGGGTCGCCGGAGTCGGGTTCGACGATCGGCGTCTGCGCGCCGGGGACGAGATCGAACGTCTCGATATTGTTCTGACCGACGCCGCTGTTGAAGTTGGCGCGCCAGAGCAGGCGGCCATCCGGCAGCATCGCGCCGACGGTGTTGCTGACACCGGCGGTCGGCTCGAAGACTTCGATGTTGTTGCTGGTGAAGCCGCCCAGCACGTCGGTCTCGCGGGCCGTGCCGAACGAGATGACGATGCGCGGGTCGAACGCAGCGCTCGAAAACGCGGTGTTCGCGCCCATCACGCGGCCGTCGACGATCTGCGCTGCGGTGCCGTTCTGGAGCGACGTGCCGTCATCGAGCAGGTGTGGCACCCAGACGCGGACGGCCGTGGCGCTGCCGGGACCGTAGGCGACGACGGAGTTCATCGCCTGGAAGGCGCGTCCGGCGCGGTCTGTGGAGTCGCAGAACGAGCCGCAGAACTCCGCCAAAGCGGGCGTCGCGGCGAACAGGGCCGCCAACGCGGCATTTCCATACAGGAACCGGGTTCGCATCTTTCGTTACCTCCTTGAGCAGTGTCAGACGAACAATGAAGCGGATACTTTCAACGGAAGTCTGTGACTGCGCACCGCGACCGTACGCCGTGATGTCATCGATCGCGCCGCGCCGAATCGTTCGCTGCGCCAGCGCTCGCCGGGCAGTTCCCCAACCGTCATTCCAGGGGGGCACATTGTATCGCCTGCGACGGCGTTTGCCAATGAGAAACGCGAGCGCAGGTGATGACGCGGAATTCTCCTAAGTATCTTCTGAATATCATCTTGCATCTGTATTAACGCTGCAAACCGCGTCTTAACAGATTGTTAATCGCATCGGCCGGGGAAGCGCCAGAAGGACGGAGAACGCACGCCGCCGTGCACGCCGAGCGGAACGGGTTTCGCCGGAAACGCAGGCGAATTCACTGCTTGTAAAACGTCCGCTGCCGAAACGTGTACCGGCTGAGCTTGTCGTGCACGTGCAAGCCCTCCAGCACAAACTCGACGCCGGCCGCAAGCCACAGATCGCGTGGCTCAGTCGCGGGCGAATGCGGCGCGCTCCGCCGCGCGGCGCGGTCCACAGCAGAGGCGACGACACCCTCCGCCGCCGGAAGCAGGCCGCGTACCGAACGAGCGGCGTCGAGGACAGTCGCGGCCGGCAGGTCGTCGCCGACTTCGAGGTTGAGCTTGCCGCCCAGAAACGCGTTGACGATGGGCTGGAGCGATTCGAGGTCGTCGACGTACTGGTCGAACGTGTTTCGCAGGGCCTCGCCGATCAGGGCGTCGATGAGCTTGTCTTCGGCGTGCTCGTCCTCGGACAGCAGCAGCTCGATCTTCCCGCGACAGGCGGCCCGCATGGCCTCGAGATCGCTGACGCGCGGCACGATCGCCGGTTCGCGGCAGGCGACCGCGCGGCGCTCGGCGCTGGCGACCACGGCTTCGAGCGCGGCGATGCTCGTGCGGACCGAGACGCCGGACTGCTGGTTGACGTGCGGGCTGACGCGCGCGAGACGCACGGTCTCTTCGATGATCTCGTGGATGAACGGCGGCACGGTGACGGGCGGCCCGTCGGAACGCTCGATCTCGGCGTTTTCGCGCGTGATGCGCATGGCGACGTCGTTGTCGAACGGGTAGTGCGTGCGAATCACGGCGCCGATGCGGTCCTTCAGCGGCGTGACGATCCGTCCGCGGTTGGTGTAGTCCTCCGGATTGGCGCTGAAGACCAGCACCACGTCGAGGCTGAGCCGCACGGGATAGCCGCGGATCTGCACGTCGCGCTCTTCGAGCACGTTGAACAACCCGACCTGGATGCGCGGGGCGAGGTCGGGCAGCTCGTTGATGGCGAAAATGCCGCGGTTGCTGCGCGGCACCAGGCCGAAATGCATGGTCTCCTCGTCGGAGAGGCGGCGTCCTTCCGCGTGCCGGACCAGATCAACCTCGCCGATCAGGTCGGCGATGGTGACGTCGGGAGTGGCGAGCTTCTCGTGATAGCGTTCGCTGCGGTGCACCCAGCGAACGGGCGTGTCGTCGCCGTCGCGCTCGATCGCCCGGCGGGTAGCGGCCAGCATCGGATGCAGCGGGTCGTCCCAGATTTCGACGCCGGCGACGACCGGCATCCATTCGTCGAGCAGCTCCGGCAGCGCACGCAGAATGCGCGTCTTCGCCTGTCCGCGAAGGCCGAGCAGCAGCAGGTCGTGCCGCGCCAGGATGCCGTGAATGAGCTGCGGCACAACGGTGTTCTCATAGCCGACCAGGCCGCCGAAGACCGGCTCGCCGTCGCGCAGCCGTCGCAGAAGGTTGTCGCGCAGCTCGTGCTTGACGCTTCGTGGCCGGTATCCGGTCTCGCGAAGCTGCCCGAGCGTCTGCACCCGTTCAAACAATCGCATCGCCCCTTTCGCCGCCCGCGCCCCGCCCGATCACGGAAGCCATGGCGTATTCGCCCGCGTGCGAGATCGACACTAGCCACGAGGCGACGCCCAGCGCCGCCGCGAGTTCGGCGGTCTTTCCGGTCAGCCTGAGATGTGGGCGGCCGAAGCCGTCGGGCAGCGTTTCGATGTCGGTCCACTCGATTCCGCCGCGCCAACCGGTGCCGAGCGCCTTCATGACGGCCTCCTTGACCGCGAACCGTCCGGCGAGCCGAAGGGCCGGCGTGCGCGAGTCCAGGCAATAGGCCGCCTCGGGGATGGTATACACGCGGCGGAGGAACGGCTCGCCGTGGGTTCGCCAGGATCGCTCGACGCGCGAGCAGAGAACCAGGTCGATGCCGTGAACGAGCGCGCTCATGCGTGTCCGATGCGGGCGAATGGTCGGCACGGGGCGTCGGTCCCGCGCTTGCGACGGCGACGCCGGCGGCTCCGGCGCAGGCGCGAAGATAACGCCCGGCGCGGATTCGGCAATCGCGCCGGTCGCTTTCGGGAACCGCGCGGTCTTCGGCGCGTCCAATCCCCGCGGTGACACGAGTTATGCACCGCATCAGGAGATTGTCATGACGCGCTGGAACCCCGCTCGATCGTCCGCAACGGCCGCGGCTTCGCTCGTCGCCGCTTTCGCGCTCGTGCTCCTGCAAACTCCGCCGACGGTCCGTGGCGAAGACGCCGGCCGGGGCGCGTGCGGAGAGCTGGTCATCGTGTCCGAATCGGACGCGCAGGCGGCGGCGTGTCCGCTGCGACACACCGAAGTCCATGCCGACATCGCCGGCTTTCTCAGCCGGGTGACGGTGACGCAGACGTTCGAAAACCCGCTCGATCGCAAAATCGAAGCGATCTACGTCTTTCCGCTGCCGGAGCAGGCCGCGGTCGACGACATGACGATCACGGTCGGCGAACGAAAGGTCAGCGGCAAGGTGCTTCCGCGAGAGGAGGCGCGCGCCGTCTACGACGCGGCCGTCGCCGCCGGTCACGTCGCCGGGCTGCTGGACCAGGAGCGGCCGAACGTTTTCACGCAGTCGGTCGCGAACATCGAGCCGGGCGCGACGGTGGTGGTCGAGATTCGCTACGTGGAGACGGTGCGCTATCGCGACGGCGAATTTCAATGGACGTTTCCGATGGTGGTCGGTCCGCGCTACATTCCCGGCGGGGGCAGCGCGCCCGCGCCGATGACGAGCGGGTCGCCCACGGCGCAGGTTCCGGACGCGGATCGCATCACGCCGCCCGTGGTGCGGCCGGGAACGCGCAGCGGAGCGGACATCGGCCTGACGATGTCGATCGCGGGCGGTTTGAGCTGCCGCGCCGGCGTGACGGCGCCGCTTCCTCCGGTGAACGTGAGGTCGGAACTGCACGAAGTGGAGGTCGAGCCGGCCCGGTGTCCGGGCGTGGTCAGCGTGCGGCTGGCCCGCAATGGCGAGATTGCGAATCGCGACTTCGTTCTCCGGTATCGCCTGGGTGGAGAGGGCGTTCAGGACGCGCTGCTCGTGCACGAGGACGAGCGCGGACGGTTCTTCTCGCTCATTCTTCAGCCGCCCGCGAAGGTCGAGCCGGCCGAGATTCCGCCGCGCGAGCTGATCTTTGTGCTCGACACGTCCGGTTCGATGAGCGGTTTTCCGATCGACAAGGCCAAGCAGGTGATGGACCGTCTGATCGCGTCCATGAACGCGGGCGATACGTTCAACGTCATCACGTTCGCGGGCGAGACGCGCGTGCTGTGGGACACGCCGCGAGCCGCGACGGCGGAGAACATCGCGGCCGCGCGGCGGCTCGTGAATGACGCTCAGGGCGGCGGCGGCACGGAAATGATGACGGCAATCGAGACCGCGCTGCGTCAGCCGGAGCACTCGCATCCGATCGAGCGCCCGGCGCCCGGCGCCCGCCCGAACGGCAAGGCGATGCGCGTGGTGTGCTTTTTGACGGACGGATACGTCGGCAACGACTTCGAGATCATCGACGCGGTCAGGCGGAACGCCCGCACCACGCGCGTGTTCAGCTTCGGCATCGGGAATTCGGTGAACCGCTTCCTGCTGGAGTCGATGGCGTCCGCCGGGCGCGGCGAAGCCGAGATCGTGACGCTGGAGGGCGACGCGGACGCGGCGGTCACGCGGTTCCACGAGCGCGTCTGCGCGCCGGTGCTGATCGACATCGAGATCGACTGGAGCGAGCTGGCCGTCGAGGATGTGTACCCGGCGATGATTCCCGACCTGTTCAGCTCGCAGCCGATCGTGGTGCACGGGCGGCTGCTGGACGGGGCCGACGGGGCGATCACGCTGCGCGGCCGCACGGGCGCCGGGCCGTACGAGGAGCGGATCGTGATCCGTCCGAGCGCGACCGAGAACGATCACGCGGCTCTGCCGTCGCTGTGGGCGCGGGCCAAGGTCGAAGACCTGATGCAGCGCGACCTGGCAGGGCTTCAGCACGGATCGTTTCCGAACGAGCTGCGCGAGAAGATCACCGAGCTGGGCGTCGCGTACCGGCTGATGACGCAGTTCACGAGCTTCGTCGCTGTGGAAGAGCTGACGGTGACGGTCGGCGGCAAGCCGGTGGTCGTGGATGTTCCGGTGGAGATGCCGGACGGCGTGAGCTACGAGGGCGTGTTCGGCGGCGAGCGGAAGGCCGGTGAGCGGACGCGGCAGTCGCTTTCGCTTGGGTACATGACGCAGACCGCAACGCCGACCGGCGGCGCGCGCGGCGGTCGGCCTGCCGCTCCGCCGCCCGCGGAGTTGCTCGGGCGCGACGAGAGTGAAACGGCGCTGGGGGAATGGGTCAGCCTGGAAGACCCAGGTTGGCAGAACAAGCTCGATCCGCCGCTGCGCAAGCTCGCGGAGGGAACGGCCGCGGTCGTGGAAGGCCGGATCGACGGCGTGAGCGTGAACGACGGGCGCGTCGAGGTCATGCTCCAGCTTACGGTGAACGTGTCGGAGGCGCTGTCGAAGATCGAAGCGATCGGCTTCCGGCGGTCGGCGGAGAGCGCGGCGAGTTCTCGAATCGTCATCGGCTCGATCGAGGTCGCGAAGCTGAAGGAGCTCGCCGAACTGGAGTGTGTCGTGCGTGTCCGGCCGATCCGTGGCTAGCGTCGCCGACGCGCCCTGCTCTTGTGGGGGACCGGTCTCTGACCGGTCTTTCTCATGGGGGACCGGTCTCTGACCGGTC
>CAZKJT010000003.1:248999-456944 GCA_964553225.1 uncultured Planctomycetales bacterium
TGGGGGACCGGTCTCTGACCGGTCTTTCTCATGGGGGACCGGTCTCTGACCGGTCCGATGCGGGCGAGACGCCCGCGCTCCCCAATCTTCCGGGGGACCGGTCTCTGACCGGTCTTCCTTCGTTGCGCGGGAACTCCGGCTCCGGAGAAGCGCCGCGACGCTTCAGAACAACGCGGACTCATCCGGGACGGCGCGCGGAGGCAGGCCGAGCTGGGTATAGGACGACGGACGCGCGACGCGGCCGCGGGGCGTGCGGATGACAAAGCCGGCCTGCAGCAGGTACGGCTCGACCACGTCTTCGAGCGTGTCGCGTTCGTGTCCCATGCTGGCAGCAATGGCTTCGATGCCGGCCGGTCCGCCGTCGTAGTTCCGGATCAGCGCGGTCAGGTAGGCTCGGTCGAGCGCGTCCAGCCCGGCGTTGTCGACTTGCAGGATGTCCATCGTGGCATCGACGACCTGCGCGGAGAGGCGTCCGTCGCCGCGGACCTGCGCGAAGTCGCGGACGCGTCGCAGCAGACGGTTGGCGATACGCGGCGTGCCGCGGGCGCGCGAGGCCAGCCGCTCGAGCCCGTCGGCGTCGGCGGGAATTTTCAGCCGCTCGGCGTTGCAGGCGACGATCTGCGTGAGTTCGTGGACCGGATAGAAGTCGAAGTGAAACACGTGCCCGAATCGGCCGCGGAGAGCGGGCGAGAGCATTCCGGCCCGGGTGGTGGCCCCGATGAGCGTGAATCGTCGCAAGGAGAAGCTGACGGTCCGACCGCCGACGCCGCTTTCGGTGGTGTAGTCGACGCGGAAGTCCTCCATGGCAGGGTAGAGGAATTCCTCGACGACGGTGGCGAGGCGGTGAATCTCGTCGATGAACAGCACGTCGCCCGTTTCGAGCTGCGTGAGCTGCATCATCAGGTCGCCCTGCCGCGTGACGGCCGGCCCGCTGGTGACGCGGATGGTCGCGTTCATCTCGCGGGCGATGACGTTGGCGAGCGTGGTCTTGCCCAGCCCCGGCGGGCCGTCGAGCAGCACGTGATCGAGCGGTTCGCCGCGTGCCCGGGCAGCCTCGAGCGCGATGTCGAGCTGTCGGCGAATCTGCGCCTGTCCGATGCATTCGGCGAGACGCTGCGGGCGCAGCGAGACGAGGTACGAATCCTCGTCAGCGGGGGCCTGGGTGAACACGCGTTCGATCGCCACGGAACCCCCTCCTCGCAGCCGGGCTGCGCGCGACGCGGGCCGGCGTCAGGAGCGGCCTTTCCAAGCATAGGCGGCGCGGACGATCTCGTCGGCGCCGGTCAGGCCAGCGTCTTCCGCCACGGCGGCGGCGACCCAGCGCTGCGCGTCCGGGCGGCGATCTCCCCATTTTACGAGAATTTCGACGGCCATCTGCTGTGCGCCGGTGAGCGGCGTTTCGGACACGGTCGGCGGCGCATCGGTCAGGAACGACTCGAGCCGCCCCCGGAGGTCGGCCACAAGCTGCGCGGCGGTCTTTTTTCCGATCTCGGGCAGCGCGCTGAGGGCCGCCAGGTCGCCGCTTTCGATCGCGCGGGCGAAGTGCGGAGTGTCGATGCTCATGGCCCGCAGCGCCTTGCGCGAGCTGATGCCGCGCACGCGCGTCAGCTCGAGAAAGAACGCGCGATCGGCGGCGCGCACGAAGCCCAGCAGTCGCGGCGTCAGCGGTCCGAGCGCGGGATTGCCCTCGACGAAGTGAAGCGTGTGCAGCGTGACCTCGCGACCGATGGACGCCGACAGCTCGCCCGATGCGGTCGCGGGCGTCATGATCTCATAGCACAGCCCGCCCAGCTCGATGTAGGCCGCATTCTCGACGACTTCGCACAGGCGGCCTGTGACGCGCGCGATCATGCCCGTCCCCCGGCGGCGGCGACGCGCCGTCGGGCGTCGTGCAGCCGCGCACCGCAGAGCGCGAGCGCGGCGGCGTCGGAGACGTCGTGCGGACCGGCCAGTCGGGGCAGGCCGAGTGCGAGCGCGACGGCGCGTTGAACCTGATGCTTGCCGGCGTGCCCGTTGCCGGTCATGAGTTTCTTCACGTTGGTGGACGCGAGGTGGAGGAGTTCAAGTTGGTTGCGGGCGCCCACCAGCAGGGCGACGCCGCGCGCGTGTCCCATCAGAATCGCTGTGCGCGGGTGCTTGTAGTGGGCGAACAGATCCTCGCACGCCATGACGTGCGGGCGGCGCTCCTCAATGATGCGCTGAAGAGCGGTTTCCAGCTCGATCAGGCGGGATTCGACCGGCTGCTTCGGGTGAAGGCGGATCACGCCGGCCTCAACCAGCGTCGCCGGCGCGGGCGGGGGCGGGGCGTCGAGGATCGCGTAGCCGGTGCGGAGCAGTCCCGGGTCGATTCCGAGGATGCGGACGCGTGGACACGCATCGAGCGCGGCGGGCGGTCGCGGAAGCGCGATCATGCGCGGCACTATCGCGTATTTTTCCGGACTGGCAATAGCCGTGGCGGCGAAGTCGGTTCGGGCTCCGCGTCCTTCACGGTGCGGGCGGCGCGGGTCGATGGAAACAGATTGGCGGGACCGGGCGCGGAGTTTGTGGCGTGACCGCGGCTCGCCGAGCGTCGTATAATCAGGTGGTTTGGGCCGGAGCGCCCGCGCACCGGCGGATTGCCGGGCCGGGTTCCGGAACGCGAGCAGAGGATTCGAGCATGCGGACGCCGTCTTTGGGGCGTTTTGTCGGGGTGCTGGCGGGGATTGTGCTGCTGGCGGGCGCGGCGCGCGGCGAGCAGACGCTCCGCGACGCGTACGCGGCGATTCTCAGCGGTGACTACAGCGGCGGGCGGACCGCGCTGGAGCACCTTGCGACACCGGACGCCTCAATGCCCGAGGTCGCTCGGGCGGTCGCCTGGCTGGACTCCTTCGAGAAAACCAGAACGACTCGCGACGAACTGCGGAAGCAAACGTTCGAATGGACGTCGCAGCGGGCGCGCGAGGCGCTCGGCGAGAGCAAAACCTATCTGGCGCTGAGCTTCGCGGTTCAGGCGTCGGCCTACGCGCCGGCCGGCAAGCCACTCTCGGGCGAGCCGTGGTTGAAAGAGCTGCGCGACAAGGCGCTGGCCGAAGCCGAACAGTTCATGAAAGACGAAAAGTGGAGCAAGGCGCACGCGTACTACTACCAGCTCGAACGCATCGACGAGAAGGATGAGGTCGCCTCCGAGCGGCGCGAGGCCGCGGCGCGGCATGTGCGGCTGGAAGTGCTCTACGACTCGGCCGAGTCGGTCGAGCGGCGCATCGAGGGCGTGCATCCGGCGCTGCTGGAGCAATCGCTCGGCCTGATCAGCGACAACTACTACCAGCCGCCGGACTTCCGCAAGATGGCCGAAGGCGCAGTGGACCAGCTCGTCGCTCTGGCGCAGAGCACGAAGCTGTACGACGCGTCGGACCTGTTCAACGGCATCGCCAACCCTGCGGCGCGCGAGCATTTTCTCGGCAAGCTCCAGGAGCTTCGCGCGCGCATCGCGGGGACGGAAAAGTGGGGATCGTCGTACCGCGACCTGATCCGACTCTACCGCGAGATCAGCGACGCGAACCGCACCAGCGTGTCGCTGCCCGAGGGGCTGCTGGTAATCGAATTTACCGAAGGCGCGATCGGCGTGCTGGACGACTTCACGTCGGTGGTCTGGCCTGCCGACGCGAGCGATTTCGACAAGATGATGATCGGCAACTTCTTCGGCGTCGGGATTCAGCTCGGCATCGACGAGGACAGCGGGCGATTGAAGGTGGTCACGCCGCTCGAGAACTCGCCGGCGCTCGAGGCCGGCATTCAGCCGGACGACCTGATCGTCGCGGTCGACGGCGAAAGCACGAAAGGCTGGTCGAGCGACCAGGCCGTGCGCGAGATCACCGGTCCCGAGGGAACGCGCGTGGCGCTGACGATCTTCCGTCCGAGCACCGGCAAAACGCTGGATTTCCCGCTCGTGCGCCGGCAGATTCAGCTCACGACCGTTCGCGGAGTGAATCGCGTGCGGACGGCGGACGGCTTCGGTTGGAACTACATGCTGGACCCGGACTCGGGCGTGGCGCTCATCCGGCTGACGGGTTTCAATCCGGATTCGCAGCGTGAGCTGGTCTCGGCGCTGCGCGACGCGCGCAAGCAGGGCATGAAGGGGCTGGTGCTGGACCTGCGATACAATCCCGGCGGCCTGCTCGACGTGGCGATCGACATCGTCAGCACGTTCCTGCCGCAGGGCGAAGTCGTCTCGACCAACGGACGCCGCGAGCCGGCGCAGCGACACGCCGTGACCGGCGACTCCGAATTCGCTGACCTGCCGCTGGTGGTTCTCGTGAACGAGCAGAGCGCCAGCGCGTCGGAAATCTTGTCCGGCGCGCTCCAGGACCATCACCGCGCGATCGTGCTAGGCGATCGTACGTTCGGAAAGGGCAGCGTGCAGCGCGTGCTGCGGCTGGATCGCCGTTTCCCGATCGGCGGCGGCGCAGCCAGCGACGCGCGCCTGAAACTCACCACCGCGCTGTATTACTTGCCCAGCGGACGTACGCCGCATCGCGAACGCGACGCCGAGCGTTGGGGCGTCGAGCCGGACTGGGTCATCGGGCTGACGCCCAAGGAAATGAGCGAGTGCCTGCGTCAGCAGCGCGACGCCTACATCATCCACAACGAAGATGACGCCGACCGAGCGGCCGACGCCGACGCCGTGGCCGCGGGCAAGGAGGCGTTGCGGGACGACGCCGGCGCCGAGGCCGACGAAGCGGACGGCGACGAAGACCTTCTCAGCGAAGACGATCTGAAGCTGCTGCGGTCCGATCCATTCGAAGCGCCGCCGATCGACGCGCAGCTCGAAGCCGCGCTGCTCCAGCTCCGGATCAAGATGGCCGGCAACCTGCCCTGGCCGCAGCAACTGGCGCAGGGCGAGCAGCCGGCGAGACCATAGCGCCGCGCCGCGCTGCCGCGGCAACGCGTTTGAAACGGGCAAGCGCGGCGGTTCGCGTTGGACCCAACCCCGCTCCCTTACGGTCGCGGCTCGGTTCGGCCCGGCTCGGTTCGGCCCGGCGCGGCTCGGCGCCGTTCGGCGCGGCTCGCTGCGCGCGGCCGGATCCACGCTCAGACCGGAGATCGCCCGCCCGCGGCGAAGTCGCGCGCTGCGCGTGACAGGCGCGCCGCCCACCGCTACGATCCGCCCGCTTCGATTCGACTCGTCCACCCCATCGTCGAGGAAGGCGGCTCATGTCCGAACGTTCGTTTTCTGCCGGCGGCGGGGGTAAGGCCGCGCCCGCCGCGCTCTATCCGCGTCTGTCGATCATGATGTTTCTTCAGTTCGCGGTGTGGGGCGCGTGGGCGGTGCTGATCGCCCAGCACATGAAGAACCTGGGCTTTTCGGGCACGCAGATCAACGCGGTGTACCTCACCACGGCGATCGGCGCGATGCTGTCGCCCATGATTGCCGGGTCGATCGCCGACCGGCTGCTGCCGAACCAGTTGTTCACCGGCCTGGTTCACCTGGCGGGCGCGGCGCTGCTGTACTTTGCGTGGCAGCAGGAGACGTTCGCCGGTCTGTGGTGGGTGATTCTCTGCTACTCCGTCCTGTATTTCCCGACGATAGCCCTCACCAACGCGATCGCGTTCCATCACATGGGCGATTCAAAGAATTTCGGCGCGATCCGCGTGTGGGGCACGCTCGGATGGATCGCCATCACCTGGCTCAACTCCGCCTATCTGGACTACTGGGAGCGCGCCACGCCCGGCGTCAGCCACGCCGGCGACTGCCTGCTCGTCGCCGCCATCGCCTCCGCGCTGATGGGCGTCTACTGCTTCTCGCTGCCCAATACGCCGCCCTCGCGAAACGCCCGCAACCCGTACGCGTTTCTCGAAGCGCTGAAGCTCTGCGCGAACCGCAACTTCGCCGTCCTGCTCGTGATCTCGTTCATCGTCGCGATCGAGCTGCCGTTCTACTACAACCTGACCGTGCTCTTCATGACCGAGGGCGTCGGCATGGCCGAGAGCCGGGCCAACGCCGCCATGAGCCTGGGACAGGTGGCCGAGATCGTCCTGATGCTGCTGCTGGCGCCGGCTCTTCGGCATCTGGGCATGCGCATGACGATCTTCCTGGGCATCCTGGCGTGGCCGGTGCGCTATGCGATCTTCGCGATCGGCGAGCCGGCCTGGCTGGTCGTCGCGGCGCAGGCCCTGCACGGCATCTGCTATTCGTTCTTTTTCGTGGGCGGGATGATCGCGATCGAGCGCCTGGCCCACAAGGACGTGCGGGCCAGCGCACAGGGGCTGATCGTCTTCGCCACCAACGGCGTCGGCATGCTCATCGGCAGCCTTCTGGCCGGCCGGATTTACGACTACTTCGAACAGGCCGGCGGGGCGCACAACTGGCCGATGATCTTCGCCATCCCGATCGCCGTGACGGTGCTGGCCGCGATCGCGTTCATGGCGCTGTTCGACGAGCGGCGGTTCCAGGCGGATTCGGACCGGATCGCGTTGGAAGAAACGCCGCAGTAGCAAACGGCGCAGCGGGCAAACAGAGTCTGCCGTACGCCGTGTGCCCCTGCTCTGTGAGCAGGGTCTTCGAGCAATCTCGAATCAGGCCGTGTGCCCCTGCTCGGCGAGCAGGGTCTTGTGCGAGCAACGCCACTCGCTCTTGAACCTGTCTCGAAAGTGCCACCCGCCTCAGCCTGCCGACGCGCGCGGCTCGGCTGGCACGCCCGCGCGCTTCGGTTCTTGCGGGGCACCGGTCTCCTGACCGGTCCGAAGCGGGCGGGACGCCCGCGTTCCCCCGCGCGACTGGGGCGGATTCCCACGATCGTCTGCGCGACCATGCGCGGATCGAGAGGCGGTCGCGCGACGACAATCTCGCCGACAGGCACAAGATACGGTATACTCGGTCGTCGAATGCTCAATAGATAGGACTAGAACATGACGACCAGCGCAAAACTCGTGAACGGGGACTGCGTCGCCGGACTGGCGGAAACGCCGGCCGGCAGTGTCCACCTGATTTTCGCCGACCCGCCGTTCAACATCGGGTACGAATACGACGTCTATCACGACAAGCGGGCACGATCGGAGTATCTGGACTGGAGCCGGCAGTGGATCTCGGGCGTGCACCGGGCGTTGACCGATGACGGCACGTTCTGGCTGGCGATCGGCGACGAATATGCGGCCGAGCTGAAGATTCTGAGCCAGGAGATCGGGTTCGCGTGCCGGAGCTGGGTGATCTGGTACTACACATTCGGCGTGAACTGCACGAAAAAGTTCACGCGCAGCCACGCCCACCTGTTTCACTTCGTGCGCGACGAGAAGCGATTCACGTTCAACGCCGAAGCGATCCGCGTGCCCAGCGCGCGGCAACTGGTCTATGCCGACAAGCGCGCCAATTCGACCGGCCGGCTGCCGGACGACACGTGGATTCTCCGTCCGCAGGATGCGGCCGACTGCTTTGATCCTGAGCAGGACACCTGGGTTTTCTCGCGTGTGTGCGGGACGTTCGGCGAACGGGCCGGCTGGCACGGCTGCCAGATGCCGGAGCGGCTGCTGGAGCGGATCATCCGGGTGAGTTCGAACGCGGGCGACGTGGTGCTCGATCCGTTCGCCGGTAGCGGGACGACGCTGGCGGTGGCGAAAAAGCTGGGGCGCGGCTACGTCGGCTTCGAGCTGTCGAGCGAGTATGCGGCGCGCGTCGAGGCGCGGCTGGCGTCGATTCGCGCGGGCGATCCGATCGACGGGCCGGCTGACCCGCTTCGCAACTCTCCGACGACTGCCCGCGGGCGCAAGCTCGCGTCGGCCTGATCGGGCGCGGCTCACTTCAGCCGCTCGACGGCCAGCAAAGTCATGTCGTCGGTTCGCTCTGCGCCGCCGAGATGTTCGTGCACGATGTCGCACGCGCAGCGGATGATCGCGCTGGCGCTGGCGCTGGCGAGCCCGGCCATTCGCGCGAGCAAGGCGTCGGTTCCGAGCAGCTCTCCGGCGCGGTTCATCGCTTCGGACAACCCGTCGGTGTAGAACAGCACGGACGCGGCCTCGGTTCCGAGTGTCAGCGTGGACACGCGATACGTCTCGGCCGGATCGACGCCGAGCGGCAGCGCGCCTTCCTCATCGGGCGCGGTGGCAGCGCCGCGGAGGATGCGGACGGGCGGCGGGTGGCCGGCGTTGACGTATTCGAGCTCCCCGGTGCGCGGGTCGAGCGTGCCGAGGATGGCGGTGATGAACACGTGCGAGGACGTGTTGCGGCAGACGAGGCGATTGACGCGCGCGGCGAGCTCCGGCAGCGGCGTTCGGGCCGAGAGGGCGACGCGGACGGCGGATTGGAGGTTGGCCATCAGCAGCGCGGCGGCCAGTCCGTGCCCGGTGACGTCGGCGATGATGAGACCGACGCGGCCGTCGTCGAGTTCGAAGTAGTCATAGAGGTCGCCGCTGACCGCGGAGGAGGCTTCGTTCCAGCCGTCGATGACGACGGCGCCGAGCTCGAGCGGCTCTTCGGGCAGGAGCTTGTTCTGAATGTCGCGGGCCTGGCGCAGCTCGGCGAACATTTTCTGCGAGCGCACGTGTTCCTGGAACAACTGGAGGTTCGCGAGTCCGACGCCGACCTGCTGGGCGATGGCGGCGAGGAAGTCCACGTCGCCGGGCTGATAGGTGGAAGCCTGCGTGACGCGATCGCCGTAAATGACTCCGAGCACGTTGTTGCGGTTGAGGATCGGCACGCACAGCGCCGAGCAGATCGGGAAGCGCACCAGGCTTTCGCTGAGATTGCCGGAGAGGTCGGTCGCGGGGTTGTTCACGATGGCGCGCTCGCCGTGGATCATGGCGCGGTTGATGAGCGTGCGGCTGACCTTGTAGGCGCCCGTCTCATCCTGATCGACGTTTCGCGTCACGGGAAGTTCGGTGTCGCCGCGCTGGGTCTTCAGCGCGATCAGTCCGCGTTCGAATCCGAGCGCCTCGCAGCAGGCGTCGAGCGCCTGTTCGAGAAGCTGCTTGCGCTCGAACACGCCGCCGATCCGCTCGGCCAGCTGGATCAGCAGCGAAAGCCTCTGCTGATTGAGATCGAGGCTCCGCGTGCTGGGAAAGACGTGCGTATCGAGAATGGTCGAGCCTTCGTCGTTCCGGAATCGGACCGAGGCGGGGGCGTCCGTGGTGCGCGGCGGCGCGCCGATCAGTTCGATCTCGTGCTCGCCGATCTGGACGGTGCGGTACGCGACGCGGCGCGTGTTGCGGAACGCTTCGCCGTCGTCGACGCGCGTGCCGTTCTTTGAGCCGCGGTCGCTGACGACGATCCGGCCGCGCTCGTCTAGGCCGATCTCGGCGTGCACCCGCGAAACTTCGGCGTCGTGACGAAGGACGATGTCGCAGCCGTCGGCGCGTCCGACCTTGAGCGATTGCCGTGCAAGCTCGAAGACGGACTTCGAGCCGTCCGGAGCGTGCACGACCAGTTGCGGCATGGGCAGGTTCCTTAGAGCCAGCGGGCCAGAAACGCGGCGATCGGCAGCAGATCGCTGTAGGGCAAGGTCAGGGCGCTCGCCCCGGCGGCCGGTGCGAGCAGGGTGTCGAGCGCGCCTTCGAGGCGCGCGGGGCACCCGGTCGCGAGCAGCCCGCCGAAGAGCGCGAGCGGAAACCAACGTTGGTACGAGCGGCTGAATCGCTGCATGATCGCCCTCCCGGGCGGCGTGCCCGGACTTCGCCGTCGCGGATTCCCGACGTCGGGACAGTATACGGCGCAGCGTGAACGCGGATAAGGCGAAGCTCGCGCGCGGCGCCGGGGTTGGCGGACGGTGGGCCAGTGTGCCGGCGACCGCGCGGCCTGGGCGGTCAGTGCCGGTTGGGCATCAGCACGCACTCCAGTTCGGCGATCAGGGTGCGGGCCGTGGCGACCTGGCTTTCGGCGCCGACGCGCCAGGCGACGTCGCCGTCGCGGGCGAGCAGGGCTTCGATTCTCTGCACGGCCATCAGCACGGTCGAGTGGTTCTTCTTGCCGAGGGAGCGTCCGATCTCGGGGAAACTGAGCGCCGTGTGCTTTCGGACGAGGTACATGACGACCGCTCGGGCGGCGCTGACGGTGCGGTCCCGGCTCCGGGAACGAATCTGTTCGGGGCTCACGCCGAAGCGCTGGCCGACGACGCGTTCGATCTCGCGCACGTCGGGGCTGCGGCGACTCTGGTTGACGTGCTCGGCCAGGATGGCTTGGGCGGCCTCGACGGTGAGGGGCTGGCGCATGAGCGACGCGTAGGCAGTGAGGGTGTAGAGCGCGCCCTCCAGTTCGCGGATGTTTCGCGTGACGTGCCCGGCGATGTAGTCGAGCGTTTCGGCCGGGACGTCTTGGTTCATGGTCCGCGCGCGGCGCACGAGGATTTCGCGACGCGTGGAGTAGTCGGGCGGGTCGATCTGAACGACCGTTCCCGCGATGAGCCGATCGATGAGCGGCTCCGTGAGCGTGGCGATCGTTCGCGGATGGCGGTCGGACGTGAGCACGACGCTCCGGCCGCACGCGTCGATGGCGTTGAAGGTGTGCAGGAATTCGTCCTGCGTAGCCTTCTTGTTGGCGAGAAAGTGGATGTCGTCGACGGCGAGCACGTCGACGTTGCGGAATCGGGCGCGGAAGGCCTCGACGCGGCCGGACTTCACCGCGGCGATGAACTCGTTGGTGAATTCCTCGCCGGAGATGTAGCGGCATTCGATGGTGGAGTCCGCGCGACGCAGCGCGTTGCAGACGCCGTGGATCAGATGGGTTTTTCCGAGTCCGACTCCGCCGTGCAGCACGAGCAGCTTGAACGCTCGGCCGACGGATCGGACCATCGACTGCGCGGCGGCGAAGGCGACGGCGTTCCCGGGGCCGACGACGAAGTCGTCCAGTTCGCCGCGCAGCGGCGCGTTGCCGGGCTTGGGAGACCTGGCGGTCGCGCGGCCGTTAGCGGTCGCGGCGGCGCCGGGCGGCATCGGGAGCGGGTGGCGCGCCGGCTCGGCCTCGACGCGGCGCGTGTGGATCTGCACGTTGACGCGGTCCGCGTCCGGCAGCACGTCGCGCGTGACGGCGAGCAGGTCGTCGAGATAGTTGGACGCGATCCACTTTCCCGCGAAGGGGTTGGTCACGTGCACGCTGAGCAACTGGTCGTCGAGCTGAAAGACGGTCGTATCGCCGAACCAGATTCGGTATCGATTGGCTCCGATGCGGTTCTGAACGCGTTCACGAATCTTCTGACAAAGCGTCTCCGTCTGCGCAGGTTGCACGCGCAGTCCCTCCGTCAGCATTCAGTCGTTACGACGAAAATTAGGCCGAAACAAGAACGGATGATCGCCGGGCGTCGCGCCGCTGGGTCATTCGCGACGCGTGAATATACCAGCCTCCGCAAGGGGTCGCAACGGTCCGCATCGCGTGTCAACGCGAGATTGTCGTAACTGCTTCGCCGTTAAGGATCGATGCGCTAAAAAAACTTTCGCTTCACGGTTCGTCCACATTTTGTCCCCGATTCTGTTCACGGCACGCGCGCGGAATCGCTCGCGCCGGGACGAGCGCGGTGCGACCACAGCCATGCGGTCCGCTGCGCGGCTTCCGAAAACCCGAAGCGATCATAAAGTCGCCTGGCAGCATCATTACGATCGTCGACCGCGAGCGTAAGTCGTCGCGCGCCGCGCGCACGACATTGCGCCAGGGCGCGCCGCAACAGCAGCGCGCCGATTCCGCGCTTGCGCCAGCCGGCCGACACGCCCATGTACGCGACCTCGAGCATCGATCCGCCGAAGACCGGGGCAAGCAGCACGCAGCCGCACGGCTCGTCGCCGATGACCGCAAGTTCCCAAAGCGAGGCGTCGAACAACGCGCCGGCTCGGTGCGTCTCGAGCGCTTCTTCGGGCGTGCGCGTCTCGGACAGCTCGGGGCAGTCGTTGCTTTCCACGTAGGTCTGGGCCAGCGTGCGGATGAACGCACCGTGCACGCCCGGGTCGTAGGGGCGCCAGGCGCACTCGTCGGCGCGCGGCGGCTCGGTCCAAGGAAATGTCGCGTCGCGCTGAAGGTATCGCAGCGTCGTGACGCACCGGAGACCGGCCGCGACCAAGCACGCGGCGGTCCGTGCGTCGTGCGGATGGAGGAGTGCCTGCGCGAAGGCGTCTTTTCGCGACGCGAATTCGGACACGGCGTGGGTCGCCAGAGCGGTCAGATCGTCAGGATTCACCTGGTTCACCGGGCCGACCATCGGCAGGAGCATGGCGGATCGTCCGGGAAAGCGCAGCACGCCCAGGTAAGTGGCGGTCGCTGAGCGCTGCACGCGAAACGCGTCGAAGCGAAGCGACGGAAGGCCGACGAGGGCTTCGAGCGCGAGGATCTCGGCGCGACTGCCGCATCGCTGGCCGAAAGCGACGGCAAGGCGGGCCAGCGCGGCGGGACGCTCCTCTGCGGGCACGCGCTCGATGCGTGGCGTCGTCACCGCGGACTCGTCTCCTGCGCGGGTGGCCGGCGTGCAACGGACGGACGCGCCGCGCCAACGTGACGCTGATACTCGCGCGGGACGGGGATATCAAGCGGCCGCGGGGCTGGGCCGCGGCGGTTGGCACTTGACGGGCGCGGGCGGCGCGTTGAAATGCAGGAGGCGATCGTTGGAAGGGAAACGGAGGAAGCTCACCGCATGGTCGCGCGCCTGCCGTTCGAAATCCTTCCTCAGCCGGACGACTTCAGTTGTGGGCCGACGTGTCTGCACGCGGTCTATCGTTACTACGGCGACGACGCGTCGCTGCCCGACGTGATTCGCGAAGTGCCGCAACTCCCGGACGGCGGCACGCTGGCGGTGCTGCTGGCGTGCCACGCGCTGCGGCGCGGCTACCGGGCGACGGTGTACACGTACAACCTTCAGGTGTTCGACCCGACGTGGTTTGTGCCTCACGAGGTCGATCTGGCGCTGAAGCTGCGAGCGCAACTTCGCGAGAAGAACGACCCGCGACTGGTCGCGGCAACGCACGGATATCTGGAGTTCCTCGAGCTGGGCGGCGTGGTGCGGCTGGAAGACCTGACGGCGTCTCTCGTTCGGGGCTACCTGACGCGCGGGCGACCGATTCTGTGCGGGCTGAGCTCGACGTATCTGTATCGCAATCCGCGGGAATTCGGGGCGAATGACGACTCGGACGACGTGCGTGGACAGCCGATGGGGCACTTTGTGGTGCTGTGCGGGTATGACCGCGAGGCGCGGCAGGTGCTGGTGGCGGACCCGCTGCACGAGAACCCTTTCGACCGCAGCTTGATTTACCCGGTGGGAATCGAACGAGTGCTGTGCGCGATCCTGCTGGGCGTGCTGACGTACGACGCGAACCTGCTCGTGATCGAGCCGAAGGGCTGATTCGAGGACGATCGTGCTTCCGTTGATCGTGGTGGACAATCCCAAGACCTGGCCGCTGCAGCTTCCGGGCGCGTCGCTGGTGGCGGCGCGCGAGTATCTGACGAACCCGCACTACTCCGAGCTTCGCGGCGCGCGGGTGTTCAATCTGTGCCGCTCGTACCGTTATCACAGCACCGGCTATTACGTGTCGCTGCTGGCGATGGCGCGCGACCACAAGCCGATCCCAAGCATCACGACGATTCAGGACCTCAAGAACCTGCCGCTGGTGCGGCTGGCCTCGGACGACCTGATCGCGCGGCTCCAGCACGACCTGAGCCGGGTCAAAAGCGACACCTTCACGCTGAGCGTGTACTTCGGTCGGAACATGGCGAAGCGTTACGACGCGCTGTGCCAGCACCTTTTCCGGGTGTTTCCGGCGCCGTTTCTGCGGGCGGAGTTCGCGCGCGAGGAGGGCGAGTGGGGCGTGCACTCCGTGCGTCCGATCGCGGCTAGCGACATTCCCGAGCGACACAAGGCGTTCGTGATCCAATCGGCGACGCAGTTCTTTTCGCAGAAGCGTCCGATCGGACGGCGTCGCGAGGGTCCGTTGTTTGATCTAGCGATCCTGGTGAACCCGAACGACGACACGCCGCCGTCGAACAAGCTGGCGATGCGGCGATTCCTGGAGGCGGCCAAGCGCGTGCGGCTCGAAGCGGAGCTGATCGAGAAGGAGGACTACGCCCGCCTGGCGGAGTTCGACGGGCTCTTCATCCGCGAGACGACCGCCGTGAATCACCACACGTACCGTTTCGCTCGCCGCGCGGTGAAAGAGGGACTGGTGGTGATCGACGATCCCGAGTCGATCACCAAGTGCACAAACAAGGTCTATCTTGCGGAACTGCTGGACCGGCACAACGTGCCCAAGCCACGCACGCTGATCGTTCACAAGGACAACATCGACCAGGTGCGCACGGACATCGGGCTGCCGTGCGTGCTGAAACAGCCGGATAGCGCGTTTTCACTCGGTGTGCGGAAAGTCGAGGACGCTCCGTCGCTCGAGTCGTCGATCGAAGAGCTGCTCGAGTCGTCCGACCTGGTCATCGCGCAGGAGTTTCTGCCGACACCGTACGATTGGCGCGTATGCGTGCTGGACCGCAAGCCGCTGTTCGCGTGCCGCTACTTCATGGCCAAGCAGCACTGGCAGATCGTCAACCGCAGCGCCAGCGGCGAGACCGAGCTGGGCCGCGTCGAGGCCGTCACGTTCGAGGCGCTTCCGTCGGGCGTGCTGCAAACCGCGCTGCGGGCGGCGAAGCTGATCGGCGACGGCCTGTACGGCGTAGACCTGAAGTACGTGGACGATCAGGTGTACGTGATTGAAGTGAACGACAACCCCAACATCGACGCCGGCTACGACGACCAGGTGTTCAAGATGGGGCTGTACGATCGCGTCATGCAGGTCTTTCTGGAGCGCATCATGCTCCGCAAGAACCGCAACGGATCAGGTTGACGGCGGCTCGCCGCCCGTCTCGGCGCGTTGCGCCCAGGCGCGGAATGCGTCGAGCAGCGCACGGCGCTTCACGCGATCGACTTCGTATCCGGCCAGCTCCATTTCACGAAGCGCGTCGGCGATCGGCCAGCGCTGCACGCGCACGCGGAACGAGGCCACCAGCACGCCGGTGCGGTGAAATCCCTGCTCGCAGTGCACCAGCACGGGACGCCGCTCGGGCCGGCCGATCAGGTCGAGGAACCGGTCGAAGACGTCGGCCGGCGGCGCCTGCGCGTCGGAGAACGGAAGGTGCACGAACGCGACGCCGTTCTCCCGGCAGAAGCGCTGCTCGTCGCGGAACCACCGGCCGCGCAGCGGATGGCGCGTGCCGCCGCGCGCTGCGACGACCGTGGCGAGGCCATGCTGGGCGCGGATGTGCTCCAGGTCGCGGATGCGCGGCTGCCCGCAGCGCAGCAGCACGCCCGGCTCGACGACGGCGAAGTGATGCAGCCCGTCATATCGGACGCCGAAGAGTCCGGCGAGCCACAGCCGTACCTGCCGGAGTTTCGAAACGGTTCGGCGCGTCGGCGTCGGGGAATGCGGCGACTCGATCACGTCTCGCCTACGTACGTTCCGTGGGGATGCCCGAGCACGACCTCGCGCATATGGCCGCGCTGGAAGAGATCGAAGACGATGATCGGCACGCGGTGCTGCTGGCAGACGTCGATGGCGCTGACGTCCATGACCTTCAGCCGGCCGTCGATGACCTGGTTGTAGGTGACGCGTTCGTAGCGCGTCGCAGACGGGTCCTTCTTCGGGTCGGCGCTGTAGACGCCGTCCACCTTGGTGGCCTTGAGCAGGACATTGGCACGCAGCTCGGCGGCCCGCAGCGCCGCGCAGGAATCGGTCGTGACGTGCGGGTTGCCCGTCCCGGCGGCGAGGATCACGATGCGGCCCTTTTCCAGGTGCCGCACGGCTCGGCGGCGGATAAACGACTCGCAGACGCGCGAGATGGACAAGGCGCTCTGGACGCGCGTCACCGCGCCCAGGCGCTCCAGCGCTTCTTGGAGCGCGAGCGCGTTCAGCACCGTCGCGAGCATTCCCATGTAGTCCGCTGTCGCCAGATCGATCCCCAGCTCGCGGGAGAAGTTCGCGCCGCGCAGAAAGTTCCCGCCGCCGACTACGACCGCGACCTGGACGTCGAGCCGGGCGACCTCGTGCACCTCGCGCGCGATGCGCTCAAGCTGCTCGGGATGAATGCCGAACTCGCCGGGCGGGCAGAATCCTTCGCCGGAGATCTTCAACAGGACACGCTGATAGACGGGACGGTCGCTGGGTCGCATAGCGGCTTGATTCGTCCTTTCTGAAGCGAACCGATCATAGTCTCGCCGCGCGCTGGAGGCCAGAGCCGCGCCCGTCGGAGTTCAGCCCGTCGGCGGACGCCGCCGTTCCGCGAGCCTTCGCACCAGGCCCGCCAGCAGCAGCGCAGCCGCCCCGGTTCCCAGGACCAGGAGCGCGCCGCCCATCAGCAACGCCGGCTGCTGCCGCCAGAGGCCGGCGAGCACGCGGACATATTCCTCCGCGATCGCGCCGGCCGGCATTCGCAGCCACAGCGCGGTGAGGAATCCGAGCGCCAGCGGGGGACCGAACGCGATCATGCCGCTGCGCTTGAACAGCAGCGCGAGCATCCAGCCTCCCAGCGAAATCGGGACCGCCAGCAGGAACCCGAGCAGCGCAATGTCCCACCCGGCGCACGCCCCGGCCGCCGCGAGGATGAAGATATCGCCCACGCCGAACGCCTCGCGACCGATCGCCAGCGTGAAGATCATGCGGACCAACCAGCCGGCTGCCGCGCCCGCCACCGCTCCGAACACGCTGTAGATCGCGCCAGCGATCGGCGCCACTCCGGTGGCAGATTCCCAGCCGGCGATCGAGCGCCAAGCGGCGCCGCCTGCCGGCCATGCCACGACCAGAGCGTAGGCCGCGCCGCCCGCCAGCAGCGCCGGCGTAAGCCAGAGCAATTCGTCGATCACGACTCGGCGCGCGCGAGGTCTTTCGTCTTCGAGGGCCGCGTGCAGCTCGGCATCCACCTCGCGCGGCTGACCGGCGGCGAGCACCATCACGAGGAATAGCGCCGCGATTCCGCCTGCGATCGGCGCGGAGCCGGCCGCCTCGGGCAGCCACGCGGCGTCGCCGGCGCGCGCCAGCAGGAGAACCGCCAGGCCGATCAACGGAGCGATGGACGCCAGCGCGAACGCGACGCGCGAGGCCGTCGCGCGCGGCGGCTTCGGCGGATCTTCCGGCCGCGATTCCGTTTCGGCGTCGGGTCCGTCCGCCGAGTCGTCGCGCTGCTGCGTCCGCCAGAGCCGCAGCGCCGCGACCACGCCGCCCGCGACTGCGCCGGCGGCCAGCGGGCTGAGCGCCAGCGGCGCGGTCATTTCGCTGCGCGGCCAGAGCGCGGTCAGGACGATGCCGGCGATGACGGCGAAGTCGGTAATGCGCGTGTCGATCATGTACGACACGATGTCCATCGCCGCACAGGCGATCAGGGCGCCCGCGAGCACCAGCCACGCCGCGCCGAGCGCCGCGTCGCGTGGCAGCGCCGCGGGCGACGCCATGCGGCAGTGATCGACGAAGATGAGGCTGTAGACGATGACGAACGCCAGGCCGGTCGCGGCTTCGACGATCGGGTACTGCGTCGAGATGGCGCAGCCGCAGCGGCGGCACCTGCCCGCAAGCGCGACCCAACTGACGACGGGCAGGTTGTCGAACCACGCGATGGGCGTCTGGCAGCCCGGGCAGAACGAGCGGCGCGGCTCGCTGACTGAAAGATCGCGGGGAAGCCTGTATACGACGACGTTCAGGAAGCTGCCGATCGACAGCCCGACCAGCCAGACCAGCACGCCCGCGGCAAACACGACGGTCACGGGGCGCGCTCCGCGACGATCCGAGCCGACACCCATTCGAAGACGTCGCTGACGATCCGCTCGATCGAGCGCCCATTCGTGTCGAACGAAGCGTCCGCGACCGATTCGTACAGTGGGGCGCGCCGCTCCAGCACGTGACGGGTCTCGTCGAGAGGGTCGAGATCGGTCAGTTGCGGGCGCAGCGCGGCGCTACGCGGATCGCGCGCGGTGCGACGATGCAGCTCGTCCGCATCCGCGCGAAGCCAGACGCACAGGCCGGCGCGACGAAGCCGGCGGCGATTCTCGGCGCTGAGCACCACGCCGCCGCCGGTGCTGAAGACCGTGCGGTCGGCGGCCGCGGCGCGCTCCAGAGCTTCGGATTCGGCCTGGCGGAAGGCCGGCTGACCGAGCCGTTCGAAGATCTCGCGCACGCTGAGTCCCAGGCGCGTTTCGATATCGACGTCGGTGTCCACGAAGCTCCAGCTCAGCCGGTGCGCCAGGGCGGCGCCGACGGTCGATTTGCCGCTGCCACGACTGCCGATGAGCAGGACGTTGCTCCCGCGCGGCGGCCCGGACCGCGGAGGATCCGCGCTCACCCGAGCACCGTGTGGCGGATGGTGCCGCGTGGATCGGCGAGGTCGAACAGCACCGCGTGCAGACGGTCTCCGCCCTGTCCGGGGTTGACGCAGAAGGTCTCGCCGACCGTGTCGAAGTAACCGCCGGTCACCGTCGGAGAATCGTGTATGTGTCCGTGCAGGGCGAGGGTCGGTCGGGCGCGCTCGATGAAGGCGCGCACGGCGCGGCTGCCGATCGGATAGTCGAGGTCAGGAAGCCAGTCGAGTCGCGTTCCGTGCGGCGGGGCATGAGAGACGAGCACCCACGGCGCCGGCGGCGCGCTGGCCGCGTCCAACAGCCGCTGCACGGAATCGTCGGCGCGAAAAATCGCTGCGCTGGAGTGCTTCGCGACGACGCCGGCCACGTCGCCGCGCCACCCGCCGTCTTTCGGCGGCGCGTCGCCGGGCAGGTCGAGCCGCTCGAAATCCTTCACGTGCCACGGCGTAGGCGGCGTGTGTCCGAAGCCGACGAACGTGTGACCGCCCAGCGACACGCGGGAGTTCAGGTCGAGGGCGTGCAGCCGGGCGCTGTCGCACGCGGACCGCAACGCCGCGTCTGCGATCTGCCAGTCGTGATTTCCAGAAACGTTCGCGATGATCAGCTTCGAGCGGCGCTCGAGCAGTTGCCGCAGCCGCGGAACGTGCACGCGCGTCACCCACGCGGCCTGCGATCGGGCCGGGTCGCCGTCGTCGCCGTCCGGAAACATGTCGCCGCCGAGAATCAGCAGCTCCGGGCTCTGCGCGGCGACCAGATCGGCAAGCTGCGCGTACAGGTGCTCGTTGCCGTGGAGATCGCTCGTGAAGCAGATTCGCATTGCGTCCACTCGAATCGCGCCGCCCGATCCGCGCGCGTCCGCCGCGCCGGAACGGCGGCCGGCGTCAATACCTCCCTCGCCGGTCGCGGGGCAGTATAGGAGACTCCCGCGCTTCACGCGAAGCGGGCGAGCCGGCGCTGGGCCGAAGGCCACATCGACCGTGGGCAACCATGACCGCCCGAACGTCGGTAAACTACGCGTCCCGGGGGCGGGCGGGTGGCGCTGCGGTCAGCCTGCCTGCCGGAGGCGAACCGGGCGGCCGCGCAGTGCGGAGCGGGGCGGCGTCGCATGTTCCAGGTTCAGATCGAGGGCTGGTTTTCGGCCGCGCACCAGTTGCGAATGCGCGACGGCGCGTTCGAGCCGCTGCACGGGCACAACTGGAGGGTGGTCGTGACATTCGAGGGCGGCACGCTGGACGGCGAGGATCTGCTGGTGGACTTCACCGTCGCGCAGCCGCGGCTGGCCGACCTGCTGCGCCGCATGCACGACCGCTGCCTGAACGAGCTGCCGGAGTTCGCAGCTCGGAACCCGTCGGCCGAGTCGGTCGCAGTCGTCGTCGCCGAGCACATGAAGGCGGATTTGCCGCCGGGCGTGCGGGTGCAATGCGTATCGGTGGAGGAAGCGCCGGGTTGCACCGCACGATACCTGCCGGCGTAGCCGCCGCGGTCGCCGCCTGGCTCGGCATTGCTCCTGAGGAGATCGAACGTGCCTCGCGCGTTGATCCTGGTTGCGCTGGTCGTCGCGGCGCTCTCGGCGCTGTGGTGGAGCACGCTGCGCGGCGACGCGCAGACGCTGTCCGGGATGATCGAATGCGACGAGATTCGGCTCGGATCGCGCGTCGGAGGACGGGTCCAGGAAGCGCTGGCGGACGAGGGGCAACGCGTCTCGGCCGGGCAGGCGCTGCTGCGGCTGGAGCCGTACGACCTGCACGAGCGCCTGGCGGAAGCGCAGGCGGCACTGGCGGCGCGCGCGGCGCGCCTGTCGGAGCTGAAGTCCGGCTTCCGGGCCGAGGAGATTACGCAGGCCCGCGCGCGACGCGACGCGATTCAGGCCCGCCTGGACGAACTGCTGGCCGGGCTGCGGCCGTTGGAGCTTCAGATCCGGCAGCAGCGCGTGGCCGAAGCCACGGCCGAGATGCAGTGGGCGGAAACGGAGCACGCCCGAATCGTCCGGCTCTACGAACAGAAGCAGGCATCCAAAGAGGAGCTGGACTCGGCCGTGCTGCGGCTGGAGACGACGCGGGCGCAGCTCGCGGTTGCGGCGAGCGAACTCGCGCTGGGCGAGGAGGGCACGCGGGCCGAGCAGGTCGCGGCGATGCGGTTTAACCTGGCGGAGGCCAGTGCGAACCTGGCGCTGCTGGAGAACGGCTACCGGTCCGAACAGATCGAGCAAGCCGAAGCTGAGGCCGCGGCCGCCGAGGCGGCGGTGGGTGCAATGCGGCGGCAGGTTTCGGAGCTGGAGATTGTCGCTCCGGTCGACGGCGTGGTGGACGCGTTGGAGCTGGAGCCGGGCGACCTGATTCCGGCGAACACGCCGATGATCACGGTTCTGGCGACGTCGGAGCTGTGGATTCGCGCATACGTGCCGGAGAACCGCATCGACCTGAAGGAAGGGCAGGCGCTGCGTTTCGAGGCCGATGCGATCCCGGGAGCGGAGTTCACCGGGCGCGTCTCGTTCATCTCGCGGCGATCGGAATTCATGCCGTCGAACGTGCAGACTCCGGAGGAGCGCATCAAACAGGTCTACCGCATTCGAATCCGCATCGAGTCGCCGGATCCGCGACTGCGACCGGGCATGGCGGTGGATGTGCATCTGGAGCCTCGCCCGTGAGCGCGGGAGCGGAAGAAGCGGCGCGCCCGGGTCGCGGCGCGTCGCCCTGTGACGGCGAGGCTGTGATTCGGGCCGACCGGCTGACGCGCCGGTTCGGCGATCGCGTGGCGGTGGACGCGGTCAGCTTCGCCGTGCCGCGCGCCGCGATCTTCGGGTTTCTCGGTCCGAACGGCAGCGGCAAGTCTACGGTGATCCGGATGCTGTGCGGCGTGCTGCGCCCGAGCGGCGGCGCGGCGCAGGTGCTGGGATTCGATTCGGAGCGGCAGGCGGAGCAGCTCAAGCCGCGCATCGGGTACATGTCGCAGAAATTCAGCCTGTACCAGGATCTGACGGTCCGAGAGAACCTCGATTTCTACGGGCGGGTGTACGGGCTTCGCGGGGCGCGACTCGGCCAGCGACGCGACGCAGTGCTGGCGCTGACGGCGCTGCAGGACCGGCTTGAGCAGCTTGCGGGCACGCTGTCGGGCGGCTGGAAGCAGCGCTTGGCGCTGGCATGCGCGCTCATTCACGAGCCGCGCGTGCTCTTCCTGGATGAGCCGACCGCGGGCATCGACCCGGTGGCGCGGCGCGACCTGTGGGACCTGCTGTTCGAGCTTTCCGGTCGCGACGTGACCATGTTCGTGACGACGCACTACATGGACGAGGCCGAGCGCTGCTCGCTGGTGGGCTACATCGACATGTCGCGCCTGATCGTTCTCGGCCGGCCGGACGATCTGAAGCGGCGGCCCGAAGTGACGCCGGAGGGGACGCGGCGCTACGAGCTGACGTGCGCGGCGCCGACGCGCGCGCTGCAACGGCTCCGGGGCGTTGCCGGCGTTCGCGACGCGACGCTGTTCGGCGAGGCGCTGCACGTGCTGGTTTCGGCGGAGCTGGACGAAGCTCGGCTCCAGGCCGCTGTCGGTCCGGATGCCGGCGAGGTTTCGTCGCGTGCCATCGCGCCGAGCCTGGAGGACGTGTTCGTGACGCTCAGTCGCGCGCAGCAGTCGCGGAGGTCGGCGTGAACGGGCTGCTGGCGATCCTGAGCAAGGAGTTCTCTCACATCCGGCGTCAGCCGGTGACGCTGTTCTTCGCGTTCGTGGTTCCGGTCATGCAGCTCACGATCTTCGGGTACGCGATCGACACGAAGATCGAGCACATCCGCACGGTGGTGCTCGATCTGGACGGACGGCGCGAGAGCCGCGAGCTGGTCGAGGCGTTCGTGAACACGCGCTCGTTTCGCGTGGCGGAGCGGGCCGACAGCGACGAGGGGTTTCTGGCGGCGATTCGCGCAGGGCGGGCGCAGGTGGGGCTGCGCATTCCGCCGGATTACACCGAGCGTCTGCTGGCGCGAGAGCAGGCGGTCGTGCAGGTGCTGATCGACGGCGCCGATTCGCAGGTGGCGACGCACGCGATGAACGCGACGCACCTGCTGGGGTTCGCGCGCTCGATGCGCGCCGGCAAGGCGCTGATCGAGGCGACCCCGGCCGCGGCCCCGCGCGACCAGCGCAGCGAGGTCGCACTGCCGCTCGATCTGCGGGCGCGGCTGCTGTTCAATCCGAACCTGGAAAGCGAGCGGTTTTTTGTGCCGGCGCTGGTCGGGATCATCATGCAGCTCGTCACGCTGTTCCTGACGTCGTTCGCGATCGTGCGGGAGCGCGAAACGGGCACGCTCGAACAGCTCTTTGTGACGCCGGTGGGGCGGGGCGCGCTGCTGCTCGGCAAGCTGATCCCGTATGCCGTGATCGGCTTCGGCGAAACGGTGCTGGTGCTGCTGATCATGGTATTTGTGTTCGGCGTGCCGATTCAGGGCAGCCTGCTGCTGCTCCTATCGCTGTGCCTGCTGTTCCTGCTGACGGCGCTCGGGCTGGGACTGCTGGTGTCCACGCTGGCGCGGACGCAGCTCGAGGCGATCCAGTTCGCCTTCATCATCATGCTGCCGTCGATCCTGCTGAGCGGGTTCATGTTCCCGCGCGAGGGCATGCCGACGCCGATCTACCTGATCACCTTCGCTATTCCGGTCACATACTTCCTGGAGATTCTCCGCGGTATCGTGCTGCGCTCGGCGACGCTGAGCGATCTCGCGCCGCACGTTCTGGGACTGGCGGCGTGCTGCACGGCGATCCTGACGCTGGCGGTGGCGCGATTCCGAAAACAGCTCGACTGATCGCGGGCTGCGCGGGGTGGTTCGCTTCGCGCGGGGCGCTGCGCCGCCGCGATCACTCGGCTTCATCGGCGGCGCTTTCGGACCGCCATCGCGCGGCGCGGGCGTCGTGCCCATCGAGCGGCGCTTCCTCGTGCCAGCTTTCGTAGAACTCGGCGAGATCCTCGGCGGCGTCCCGCGTGTGCTTGTGCCGCGGGCCGCGGGCGGCGGACAGGATGGCGTGCGCCTCCAGCAGCTCGTCCTCCGCCTGGGCCCAGCGCCGCAGCGCGGCATTCACCTGCCCCAGCGTCAGCAGATAGTGGCCGACGTATGCGTGCTCGGGCGGATAATGCCGGCGGGCGCGTTCGACCGCTTCCGCGGCGGTCCGTCCGGCGTCCTCGAGCTGCCCGGATTCGAGCTGCACCGCCGCGAGCACAGCGCGCGAGTCGATCGCTTCCGGGTGATCGTCGCCGAGTATGCGGCGCTGCGCGTCGAGCGCGTCGCGCGCCAGGCGCTGCGCTTCGGCCAGAATCTCGTCGCCTTCCCGGTCGCGGCGAAACTTCTCGACCAGCACCTGCGCGAGGGTAGTGCTCGCGAGCAGCGTTCGCGGGTGATCGACGCCCAGCGTGTCGCGGCGGCGGAGCAGGCACTCGCGCTGAATCGTCTCGGCCGCATCGAGATCCTCGAGATCGATCAGAAGCTGAGCGAGCGTCGTCATCGCCAACAGCGTGTCCGGATGATTGTCGCCCAGCGCGCTTCGCGTGGAGGCGAGCGCCGCCTCGATGGCCGGGCGCGCCTCGTCCAGCTTGCCGCGTTCGTGCAGGATCGCCCCGAGATTGATGAGCGAATTGCGGTAGTCGGGGTGGTCTTCGCCCAGCGCGCGGCGGCGGTGCGCCAGTTCGCGCCAGCTCGCCTCGGCCCGTTCGTAATCGCCGCGCATCGCCTGGATGATGCCCATGTTGCTGAGTGCGCGCAGCGTTCCCTCGTCGTCGTCCCCGAACATGCGCCGCCGCGCCGCGAGCGTCTGCGACCAGATCCGCTCGGCTTCGTCCAGGCGGCCGAGCTGGCGCAGCACGCCTCCCAGGCTTGTTCCAGCGCGAAGCGTCTGGTCGTCGCCGGGGCCGCGCAGCCGCGTGAGACGGCGGTAGGCGTCGTCGAGCAGCGGCAGCGCCTCCGCGTCGCGGCCGAGCGTTCCGAGCAGCGCGCCCAGCGCGTGCGACGCCTGGAGCGTGTCGGGATGATCGTCGCCCAGCGCTTCGCGTCGGATCGCGAGCGCGTCGATCATCAGCGGTTCGGCCTGCCCGGAAAGGCCCAGCCGATGCATGGTGCCCGCCAGCCGCAGCAGCAGGCGCGCCCGGACCAGCGGCTGGTTGGCGAACTGGTCGTCGATCGCGTAGCGCGAGCAAAGCAGCACGTGCTCGTAGAGGGCTTCGAGAGCCAGCGAAGTGAAGTTGACGCCGGATAGAAGGCGATCCAGTTTCGCACTGGTCGATTCGCCGCCGCCCGGTTCGGCTGCCCCGTCCGGTTGCGAAGCCGGCTGGGTGGCGCGGGTCAGCAGGGCGCGTCGAATGCCGCGACCCAGCTCCGCGACATCGATGCCGGCCAGCTGCGACTCCTGGTACGCGACCACCTGCTCGAGCTCGTGTTCGCGCTGCTCGGCGGCCGTCCGGGCGCGAAACGCGACGACGGCCGCCGTGGACGTCGTGACGACTCCGGCCGCCAAGGCGACGAACACGGCTGAAAGTGCGAGAACCAGAGGCCGGTGCCGCCGGGCGAACATACGGAGCTGGTAGAGCGTGGTCGCGGGGCGCGCGTCGATGGGCTGGCAATTCTGGAAGCGCCGGATGTCGGCCGCCAGCGCCGCGGCGCTGGCGTACCGTCGCGCCGGGTCCTTGGCCATCGCGGTCTGCACGATGGATTCAAGGTCTCCGCGCGCGGCCGGGACCAGCGAACCGAGCCGCGTCGGCGGAGCGTGTGCGATGATGCGGGCAGCCTCGGGAAGCGCGACGCGGGCAAGATCGTGGGGCTGCCGGTCGGCGATGAGCTGGTAAAGCACTACGCCGAGCGCGTAGACGTCGGTGCGCACATCTACGCTGGCGCCGGCGCATTGCTCCGGGCTCATGTAGTTCAGCGTACCGATGAGCTGTGCCGGAGCGGTTCGCTGCGTGAGGTCAGCGCCCGCAGCATCGACCGGCCGCGCAATCCCGAAGTCGATGATCTTGGTGCGGCCGGCCTCGTCCACGAGGATGTTCCCCGGCTTGAGGTCGCGGTGAATCACGCCGAGCTGATGGCCGTGCTGCACAGCGTCGCAGACGGCGGCGAACAGCTCGAGCCGCTGGCGCAGCGGCAGCGCCTGCTGGACGGCGTAGTCGGTGAGGGTGCGGGCGCCGGCGATCAGTTCCATCGCGAAATACGGCAGAGGCACGCCGACGCCGTCTTCACACGTTCCAGCTTCGAAAATCTGCGCGATGCCAGGGTGTTGCAGTCGCGCGAGCACTTCGGTTTCGTACTGGAAGCGGCGCACCGCGGAGGCGCTGCCCAGCCCGCGGTTCATGACTTTGAGCGCGACGGTCCGCTCCGGCTGCCGCTGGACGGCCTCGTAGACCGTCGCCATGCCGCCGACGCCGATGACCCGCACCAGCGAGTAGGACGGAATGCGGATCGACGAGGGCGGCGCGGCAGGGCGCGCGGCGCCTCCCGAACGCGCCATGTTCACCGCGGGATGTTCGAGGAACCCGGCCGATCGATCCACGGCCGCGATCAGCCTGCGGACGCGCTCCGCCAGCGCGGGTTCGCCGGCGCACGACCGCTTCAGGAATTCCTCGCGGCTCGGAGCCTCGAGTTCGAGCGCCTGCGTCAGCAGGGCGTGCGAGAGTCTTGCTAGTTCATCCGGCATGGCCCTGCTCGCCTTCGCCGCCTTCGATGCGGACCAGCAGCCAGGCCCGAGCGGCCTGCCAGCCGCGATCGACCGTGCGCTTGCCAAGCTGGAGCACGTCGGCCACCTCGTCGATCGTGCAGCCGCCGAAGAAACGCAGTTCGACGATGCGGGCTTGCTGCGGGTCGATCTCGGCCAGCTCGGCCAAAGCCTCGTCGAGCGCGATCAGATCGACGTCCGGGGCGGGCGTAGCGAGGTCGTGCGCGCTGAGGTCAATTTTCGCGGCCGCGCCGCCGCGCTTGGCTGCGCGATGCTCGCGGGCGCGGTCGATCAGGATGCGGCGGATGACGCGCGCCGCGACCGCGAAGAAATGCAGGCGGTCTTTCCAGTCGGTGTTGCGCTGGTCGATGAGCTTGACGTACGCCTCGTGCACGAGCGCCGTGGGCTGGAGCGTGTGGTCGCCGCGCTCGCCTTTCATATGCGCCGACGCCAGGCGGCGGAGGTCGTCGTAAATCGCCGTCATGAGCGCGTCGAGGTCGCTCCGCTGGCCGGAGGCGGCAGCCCGCAGGAGCATGGTGACGTCGGCTCGGGAATCGGTCACGGTCGGCCGCCTGCTCTCGATTCGGCCCCCGGGCTGTGTTGCGATGGGACGAGGGGATTCTAGCGTTTCTGGCGTCATTCGGGGCAAGACCGCAGCGCCGGGGCCGGCGTCGGCGGCAATTCGTCGAGGTTCGCGGCGTCGAAATGCGAGCGCGTGGCGAACGCACGTCGCGCCGCGGCGGCGCTTCCGCGGGGAGTCCGATTCGAGATTCCGGTCCGGCATGGAGGTCTCCTGGGCAGCGGGCAGGTCAGCGAGGGTTCCGACAGGACGCGGCATACGAAACCGGCCCGTGCCAGGCCCGAGAGCGAGCGATTCGCTCCCGGCGTCCAGACGCCGAGCGTTCGTGAAGCCGCTCTGTTCGCCAAACCCGGCCGAGCGCGGGGCGGCGCGACCCGCTCAGGATGACGCGGATTCGGGCAGCGCCTCGCGCCAGGATTTCCGTCGGAATTCGTCGCGAATCTCCCGTCGCCCCTTCGGGGCAAAGCCGAGTGCTCGGCGGGTGCCCACGGGTTCTGCGACGGCGGGCTGCGCCCGCGTCGCTCCATCCGTGGCGCGATTCCATCGCCCCGGTGGGGCGATCGGAGACGGAGCGGCGCAGTTGCGCAACCCGCGGATCTGTCGAGTAATTTGTTTCGCCCCGAAGGGGCGGTGGAATGTAGCCACGGGTGGAGCGGCGTAGCCGCGCAACCCGTGGGCTGGTCTACGGCGCGTAGCATCGCTGAAGGCGCGAGAAGTCCAGTAGATCGACGTCGCCGTCGCGGTCCACGTCCGACAGCTCGCACGCCGACAAGGGCGTCGCCTCCGGGCCCGACAGGCATTCCATCAGTTGTGACGACTCAAACCCCGAAACCGCGCCGTCGCCGTCTGCGTCGACCAGCGCGCAGAGCGCCTCGGCCGTCCACAGGTCGCTCAGACCCAGCCCGCCGGATCGAATCCCGGTAAACAGCAGGAATCGCCCGTCCTTGGACACTTCCGCCTCGCGGTCTCCGCCGGTCGAGTTCAGCTCCGGGCCGAGGTTTCGCGGTTCCGTCCATTGCCCTGCCACGAAATGTGTCACCCAGATGTCACTACTGCCGAGTCCGCCGGGGCGATCCGACGTGAAGTAGAGCGTGCGGCCGTCGGCCGTGAGCGTCGGTTCGCTCTCGCCGTACTCGGTATTGACGGTCGGGCCAAGGTTGCTGGGCAGCGTCCACTCGCCGTCCACGTCGAGCGACACCCACAGGTCGGTGCGTCCGAAGCCGCCGGGCCGGTCGGAACTGAAGAAGAGCGTGCGATTGTCGCCCAGGACGGCCGGGTCGCTGGTGATGCGGGCTGAGTCGGGATAATTGACGAGGTCGCCCAGATCCACTGGCTCGGTCCAATGCGCGCCGTCCCAGGTGGTCTTCCAGATGCGCGTCTGCGCGACGTAGATGCCGCTGACGACCGCGCGGGTGAAGTAAAGCGTCTGCATGTCGTACGCGATGCACGGCGCGCGGCGGAAGGCGAATTCGTCCGTCTCCTGCGGGATGTTGAAGAGCTGCGGCGCGCTCCAGCCGTCTGCGACGCGCTCGCTGAAGTAGATCTTCGGCCGGCCGACGAACTCGGGCCCGTCGGAGGCGAAGAACAGCACGTTTCCGTCGGCCGAGAGCGACGGGCCGGAGTCGCGGTTGATGGTGTTGATCGGCGAGCCGAGATTGGCTGGGTTGTGATAGGCGCGCTCGACGGCGGCGTCGTCGGGAGTCGGCAGGCCGACGAATTCGTCCGGCAGCGTGGAATAGAACTGCGTGATGGTGTCGAGGGCGCGCTTGGGCGCGCGGTCGTCGTAGACGAGTCCCCAGCAGAGCTGCGGAATGTGGTTGGGCAGGAATCGCACCACGTCCGGCCAGTCGGTGTCCTGCCAGTTGAACAGGCACATGCCGGAGATGAACTCTTCGGCGTCGTACATGGGCAGGTGCGGTCGCCAGGCTTCGCACATTTCGGCCAGCGCGTCGGCCTGCTGGTCCTCGCCCCACCAGAACTCCTCGTCGTCTTCGACCACGATCGGCTCGCGGTCATTGCCCTCGCGGCCGAACTCGGCGATGACGATAGGGATGTCCTTGGGGAAATTCGCCCAGGCGTCCTGAAGGTATTCGACGTAGTAGAACCACCAGGTGATCTTCATGTAGAGGTCGAGGTCGGCGTCGTGGTAGAGCTGAACATCGACCGCGATCGTGTTCGGGTCATATTGATCGTTATCGATCACGTACGTCGCCAGGCGATTGCGATCGAGCGATTTGAACATCTGCTGGGCGGCGGCGGCGTAGGCGGTCGGGTGGGCGCGCGCCACGCCGCTGATCCAGAGGAACACCGACGGATGGTGCATGTCTCGGCGAACCATCTCCTCGCCCATGGTGAGCAGCTTGTCCTGAACGAGCGGATCGTTGAATGCGGCCCAGCCGGGCAGCTCCTCGGAGACGAGCAAGCCGAGCTCGTCGGCCGCGTCGAGCACGTAGGGCGGATGCGGGTAGTGGATGAGCCGCACCCAGTTCGCGCCGGCGGCCTTGATGGCGGACATGTCGGCGTACGCTTGCTCGGGCGTGCCGAGGAATCCGGTCTCGTAGTAGATGTCGTGCCGCGAGATTCCTCGCAGGAAAAGCGGCTCGCCATTGAGCAAAATGCGGTTGCCCTCGACGCGGATGTCGCGGAATCCGGTCTGAAAGAGCGTCTGTGCGGAGCTTGCGCCTTGCACGAAGCCGACGACGTAGACGGAGTAGCGCTCCGGCGTCTCGGGCGACCAGAGGCGTGGATTCGCGAGCGAAAACGTAAGAACGTCGGAGACGGCGCGCTCCGGGCCGACCGTCAGTTGTCCGCTGCCGCCGGCGCCGCCGACGATCACATAGTTGCCCGGTTCGCCCTCGAGAAAGTAGGCCGCGAAGGTGATCTGCGTTCCCGGCAGGGCGGCGGCGCGGACGGTGATCTCGCCGCTGACACTGGAGAAATCGGGGGCGAGGTCGTACTGAATCTCAGCCCCGGTGAGCAGCGCCTTCTCGGCGCATCGCAGGTAGACGTTGCGATGGATGCCGGAATAGTTGATCCAGGGGACGTCGGCATAGGGCGTGGTGGTGACGTCGTACGCATCGTCGATGAGCACGATGAGATCGTTCGTCGCGGCGGAGTTCAGCACGTCGGAGACGTCGAACCAGAACGGCGTGAATGAGTTGTGCTCGCCGAGGGGCAGTCCGTTCAGCAGTACGCTGGATTCGCCCACCAGCCCGTCGAAGTGCAGCAGCGCCAGGCCGTCGCACGTTTCGGCGGGGAGGTCGAACAGCTTCTGATAAGCGGTCAGCCCGTTGCGCGGTGGGTTGGAGAAGGGCACCTGGATCGGGATGTTCGTGTCGGGGCCGTTCCAGAAGATCCACTCGCCCGTCAGGCAGAGACGGTCCGGGCGCTCACACGGCTCGTCGCCAGCAGTGTGCGCGGCGAGTGCGCAGAAAGTCAGCGCCAGAAGCAGGATACGGTGGATGCGCACGTGTGAGGCCTTCCCGATTTCGGCGCTCGCGGGGAAAACGGCCGAATCCCTGCGACTATCGTACCGATCCTATCGACGCGAAGTCCAGCCGGGGTCACGCGATGTTCGCCGCGCGCCACGCCGATAGAATCTCCGCTCCCGTGAGAACCGCCCCAGTCTCCAGACCGTCTCCCGAGCCGGACGCGTCGGTCGTCACCGACGCGCGCCGCCGACCGCTGCGGATCGCGCTCGATGGCGACACGCTGGGTCGCAAGCGGACCGGCGACGAAAGCTACCTCGTGAGCCTCCTGCGCGGGCTGGGGCGCGTTTGCGAGCGGAATCGCTACGACGTGTTCACACGCGACCCGGCGCGGGAGTCGGCGCGATTCTCGGACTTGCCGCGCGAGCGCTGGAACTTCCTGCGCGTCGGGCCGGATTCGATCTGGCTTCGGCATCCGGTCGGATTGCCGCTGGCGCTGCGTCGCCGCAGGCCGGACGTGTATCACGCTCAGTATTTCCTGCCGCCGCTCTGTCCGTGTCCGGCGGTGCTGACGGTGCACGACATTTCGTTCGCGGTGCGTCCGGAGTACTTCACGCTTCGCGACCGGGTGTTTCTCGGCGCGCTGGTGCCCAGCGCGCTGCGCCGCGCGGCGCGGGTCATCACGGATACGGAATATACGCGCCGCGACCTGTCGAGCCGTTTCGGCGTTGATCCGGCGCGAATCGCGGTGATTCCGCTGGCGGCCGACCCGATTCACCGGCCGCTGGACCGCGCGGCGTGCGCGGATTCCGTGCGAAGAAAACATGGAATCAGCGCGCCGTTTATCCTGTACGTCGGCACGCTCCAGCCGCGCAAGAACGTGGGCGTGCTGATCCGGGCGTTCGGGTCGCTGGGGAGGCGCGCGGGGTTGCCGCACAAACTCTTGATCGTGGGCAAGCCGAAGTACATGGTCGAGCCGGTGCACGAGGCGATCCGCGAATCCGGGCGCGCACAGGACATCGTGTTCGCCGGATTCGTGGACGACGCCGACCTGCCGACGTACTACAACGCCGCCGACGTGTTCGTGTTTCCATCGCTGTATGAAGGGTTCGGGCTGCCGGTGGTCGAAGCGATGCAGTGCGGAACGCCGGTGATCTGTTCGAACGCGAGTTGTCTGCCGGAAGTGGTCGGCGACGGCGCGCTGCTGGCGGATCCGAACGACGCGGACGCCTTCGCGGCGGCGCTCGAGCGCGTTCTGGGCGATTCGGCGCTGGCGGAGCAGCTCGTCCAGCGCGGTTTGGCGCGGGCGGGGCAGTTTTCGTGGGACCGGACGGCGCGCGAGACGTTGGCGGTGTATGACCAGGCGGCGCGGCGATGACGCAGACCGCGGCGACGGGGCGACCGCTCGACGTGACGATCGCGATCGTCAGCCACCGGCACTTTCGCTACCTGGATGCTTGCCTCTCGACGCTCTTTGCGAACACGCGTCGGGCGGCGATCGAGGTCGCGCTGGTGGACAACGTCGGAGAACCGGAGATCGCGGAGCTGGTGGCGGCGCGATTTCCGCAGGTTCGACTGATCGTGAACGAGAAGCGGCTGGGGTTTTCGGCGAACAACAACCAGGTGATCCTGCCGCCGCGGGCGCGCTATTCATTCCTGCTGAATCCGGACACCGAGACGCAGGCGAGCGCCGTGGACCGGCTGGTGGAGTTCATGGACGCGCATCCGCGGGTGGGCGCGGTCGGGCCGCGGCTGGTGTATCCGGATGGGCGTTTGCAGCTTTCCTGCCGGCAGTTTCCGACGCTGGGCGCGTTCCTGGTTCGTCGAACGCCGCTGCGGATCCTGCTGCGCGGGTCGGCGAAGGCGCGGCGCTACGAAATGGCGGACTGGAATCACGAACGTGCCGGGCCGGTCGACTGGCTGTTCGGGGCGGCGATCCTGATCCGGCGGGAGGCGCTCGAGCAGGTGGGCGGGCTGGACGAGAAGATGTTCCTGTACAGCGAGGACGTGGACTGGTGCCTTCGCTGCCGGCGAGCGGGCTGGGACATCTGGTACGAACCCGAGTCGGTGTTCGTTCACCATCTCGATGACCGCAAGTACAACGGGTATTTTTCCGCGCATCGGTGGATGCACTACAAGACGATGGCGCGGTACGTGCGAAAGCACTGGCGCTCGTGTCTGCGATGGTGAGGGCCACGCGCCAGCGCAAGGCGCGGGCGGTGCGGCCGCCGCCGGAGCGGTTGAGACGCCCACGCTCCCCAATCTTACGGGGGACCGGTCTCCGACCGGTCTTCGTGTGGGACCGATCTCGTGCGGACCGGTCCGGAGCGGGCGAGACGCCCACGCTCCCCAATCGTACGGGGGACCGGTCTCCGACCGGTCTTCGCGTGGGACCGATCTCCGATCAGTCTTCGTGGGGGACCGGTCTCCGACCGGTCTTCGTGTGGGACCGATCTCGTGCGGACCGGTCCGGAGCGGGCGAGACGCCCACGCTCCCCAATCTTACGGGGGACCGGTCTCCGACCGGTCTTCGTGTGGGACCGGTCTCGTGCAGTCCGGTCCGGAGCGGGCGAGACGCCCACGCTCCCCAGGTCAGTGGGGCACCAATGTCGTACCGATCGATGTTCTACGGCGCTCTGGCGGGACGAGCCGCCGCGACGATCTCGTTTCCGGTCAAGGGGATGGCCGCCGCGCTGATCCTGCTGTGCGCGACGGTCGGCTGTGCCGAAGAGCCGCCGCAGGCGGTGGTCGATCCGTTCACGATTGCGTTTGATCCACCGGCGTTCTCACGGCTCTCCGATGATGGAAAGGGTCGCCCGGCCAAGAGCGTCGTGCCGACGCCGCGCGCGTGGGACGCGGCGAACGTGACGGCGGCGTTCCGGCTGGCGGGCGAGGTCGGCGGTCTGATCAGCCTGCCCGATCCGGTGGACTGGTTCGCGGCGCACGGAAGATCGCCGCGGACGGCGAAGTGCGTGCGGGACGGGGCGTGGCAACGGACGTTGTGTCAGCAGAACCGGCTGAACGTGCTGGTGCAGCTCGATCCGTACAAGGAACGCCGCGGCGACATTCCCGGGTTGCCGGGCGACGCCGCGAACAGCTTCTCGGACGAGCGCGTGCGGCGGGCGTTTATCGCCGATGCCGTGTTGCGGGCGAAGGTCTATCGCTCGCCGCTGATCTGCCTGGGGATGGAGATCAACGCGTATTACGAGCAGCGGCCGGCGGATTTTCCGCACTTCGTGTCCCTGTTTCGCGAGGCGCGTGCGGCGATCCGGGCCGAGAACCCGGATGCGATCGTGTTTGTCTCGTTTCAATTCGAGCAACTGCTCGGCCTGTTCGGCGGACAGGGAGGCATGCCGGCGCACGAGCCGCACTGGGAGCTGCTCGCGGCCTTCGAGCCGGACATCGACGCGATCGGGATATCGAGCTACCCGCTGGCGCAGTTCTCGCCGCCGCGGTTCGGTGCGGCGGGCGACTTGGCGGCGGATTACTACGCGCGGCTGGCGCAGCACACGAAGCGTCCGGTGGTGTTCACGGAGCTGGGCTGGCCGAGCGACCCGCGTTTCGGCGGTTCGCCGGAGCAGCAGGCAGAGTTCATTCGGCGGCTGCCGGAGCTGCTGTCGCCGCTGCGGGTGCTGGCGGTGAACTGGTACTTCCTTCACGACTCGACCGGCTACGGCGAAGTGTTCGAGTCGATGGGACTCCTGGACGCAAGCGGCGAACCAAAGCCGGCGCTGGAGGCGTGGAAGTCGATCTGGCGCTGAGCGCGGCGCGGCACTCGGGCTCGCCGTTCCATGCGAAGCGCCGACGTTCGCCGGCGCGCGGGGCGAACGCGAAGCGGCGCACGCCGGCGCCTGGCCGGAGCCGGCCAGTCCGCCGCGCGGACTCATTGCGACGAAGCGCCCGGCGTCTAGTCGGGACAGTCTGATCCGAAAACAGACAGCAGTTCGCTCAAATCGCCCAGGCCGACGCACCCGTCGGCGTCGATGTCGGCGTTCTCGTCGTAGCACGCGTCCGCGGCGCAACAGCCATAGTTTTCGAGCAGGTCGGAGAGGTCGGCCAGGCCGATCTGTCCGTCGCCGTCGAGGTCGCCGATGCAAGGCGGATCGGGCGAGTCGTTGAAACGGAGCACGAGCAGGCCCATCTGCGGGATGGTCAGGAACGCCGACTGGTTGAATCCGTCGTAGCTGCCGCCGGTGGTGGTGACGCTGCCGCCGTTGCCCTGGCCGTTGCCGCCGTATTCCGATGCCTGGCTGTTGAGCAATTCGTACCAGATGCCGCCGTGCGGCAGGCCGAGCTGGTAGTTCGAGTAGTTCGTGTTGCTGAAGTTCGCGATGACGACGATCTCGTTGCCGTCGAGATCCCAGCGGTGGAACGCGAGGACGTTTCCGCCCTCGTTGACGTGATAGGTATTGACGCCTGCATTGGCGCGCAGTGCGCCGTTGGTCTTTCGGACGGCAATGAGGTCTTTGAAGTAAAGGAAGATGTCGGCGTACTGGGACTTCAGAGCCCAGTTGATTCGGTCGGCGCCGGCCGGGCTGCCGCCGCCGAAGTCGGTGTATTCGAGCCACTCGGAGCCTTGGAGCAGGGCCGGGATGCCGGGCGAAGTGAGGACGACGCCCTGTCCGAGCTTGATGCGGCCCTTGGCGAACGCGTCGTCGTGCGGAAAGGTCGTGTCGATGGTCTTGACCATGCGCTGTCCGCCGCTGCTGGGCCAGGCCTCGTCGTGCAGCTCGAGGTAGTTCATGACGTAGGTCTGTTCGAGGTACTGGCCGTGGCCGTCGATGGCGTCGGCCACCGGTCCGACGGCGGGGTCTCCGAAGGCGCCGGCGAAGATGGCCTCGCGGAGACGGTCGGTGAAGGCGTCGTGCCACTGGGAATCGAAGCCTGCGCCGCCGAGGCTGGTGGGGCGCGTGACCCACGGGTCATCGGGCAACTGCTCGGCGATGTTGATCTTGTCGATCCAGCGGTTGTCCATCTGGTTGTTCAGGGCCTGCATGAGGCTCCAGCCGTCGCCTTCGAAGGGAGCGATGTTCATGTACTCGGTCGCGTCCATGCGGAAGCCGTCGAGGCGGAACTCCTCGAGCCAGTAGAGCGCGCTTTCGAGGAAGTACTCGCGAACCTCGGTTCGGCCGAAGTCGGCCTGCGAACCCCAGGGGGTCTCGAGGCTGGGCTCGCGGAAGTAGATGTTGTCGCCGTACTGGGCGACTGTGCCGTCATATTCCCACAGGTAGTTGTCGGAGCCTGAGAAGTGGTTCCAGACGATGTCGAGGATCACCGCGATGCCGTTGGCATGCAGGACGTCGATCATGTATTTCAGGTCGTCGGGCGTGCCGTGCTTCCATTCGGGCGCCCAGGCGGTGACCGGGTTGTAGCCGGCGGAGAAATCCCACGGGAATTCGGTGATGGGCATCAGCTCGACCACGTTCACGCCGAGTTCGACGAGGTGGTCCACGTGCGCCGCGACGTCGCGGTAGGTGGCCGGGATGGCGCCGCTGGCGTCGGGGTCGTTGCGGCCGGCGAAGGTGCCGACGTGCAGTTCGTAGATGATCATGTCTTCGAACGCGGGCGTGACGAAGGCGTCGCTGGTCCAGACGAAGCGCTGCGGCTTCTCGATGTAGGTGTTGTAGTTGTCGCCGGGGTTGAGCGCCCGGGCGCGCGGGTCGGGCCGCCAGTTGGTGTTGGGTTGGAAGACGTATTTGTACATCTGGCGGTCCTGGGCGCCGTTGACGCGGGCGTAGAAATAGTCGCCGGCACGGGTCATGGGGTTGGTTGCGGTGGACCAGCCGTTGAACTGTCCTGCGACGCTGGCCGACGTGGGATGCGGCGCCCAGACCTTGAAGATCGCGCCGCCGCTGTCGAGCAGCCAGGCGCCGGGCTTGACGTGCGAGTACGTGGCGAAATCCACCACGAAGGACGAGCCTGGCGCGGCGTCGGACATGCCGGCGGGCCCGTAGTAGTCCACGTCGGTTCCGTCGGTCAGCTCGAAGTAATACGTCAGCGTGCTGGCGGCCGTTTCGGGAAGGTCGGCGCGCCAGACGGCATAGGGACCGCGGTCGTGGGAGTAGACCGCGTCGATCCACTGCTCGACGCCGTCGAAGACGCGGGCGCGCACCGACTCCACATCGAAGCGATAGGTCTGGATGTAGACCGTGAACGGGTCGCCATCGACCGGTACGCGCGGGCGGCAGTCCTGCCACTGCACGTGGGAGACGCCGTTCCACTCGATGTCGTTGGGCGAGCCGCCTAGAAGACAGATCAGGATGGCGATCGGCGCTGGGAACATGGCTGCGAGTTCCTTGTCATGAAGTCCGACAATACCAGGTGAACGGGACGCGCTCCGACGCGCTGAATTTTATCGCGCCTGCTAGGCGGTGCGCGAATGCACAGCGGGCCGCGGACATGCGCCGCGGCCCGCGTTCAAGCCTTCCGGGATCGGGCCGAACCGTGGATTTGCCGGTCGGCACGATGCGACGATCAGGCGTCGCTTACGGCGCCGGGATCGTGACCTGGACCCACTGCGTGCCGGTGGCGGCGGCGAAGTTCAGCGACAGCGTATTGCCGTTGAAGCTCGCGAGGTTGCCCGCGCCGGCGAGTCCGGGCAGCGACTGATTCGAGCCGTACGCCTGGCGGTTGCACGGACCGGGGCCGCCGTCCTGGCCGTTGTTCGAGATATACGCGCAGAAGCGCACGTTGGTCGGCGTCGCGCCGGTCAGGCCCAGCAGCGAGCGCGGGATGCTGATCTCGATTCCGGTGGTTGCGGTGGTCGGGTCGTCACCGCTTTGCGCCGGCGTCTCGACGCCCGCGCCCCAGTTGCCGACGCCAGCGGTGTTGCTGTTGTCGATGGCGATGCGCACGCCGGAGCTGCCGGTGAGCGTGCCGTTGGTCGGATCGACGATCGCCCCGAGGCCGAGGTTGTTGTCGGACAGCGGAGACAGGGTGGTGAGGTTCGCCGCGAACACCAGGAGCTGGTCGCTCTGGCCGGGGAACTTGCCGACCGACACGAGCAGGTTGTAGTCCGGCGTGAATCCGGTGTCGAACTGCGTGCCGTTAAACATGCGCACGAGCGTGGCGATGTTGCCGGGGCAGCCGCCGCCGGGCTCGGAGGCGATGGTGGTCGAGCCGGCGCCGGCGTCCGTGTCGATCCAGAGAGTCAGGCCGTTGTTGTCGGCGATGTTGCCGGGAATGCCGATGTAGATGTTGCTGCTGTCGGACGTGATGAACATCTGGTTCAGCTCGTTTTCGCCGTTTCCGAACCCGGTGTTCGTGTCCTGAACGGCGACGGCGGCGCCGCCCCAGTTTCCAGCGGTGATGTTCTTGCCGTCGATCGTGGGTGTGACGGCGAGCGCGGCCGCGGCGGTTGCGGCGGCGCAGGTGCAAGCGAGAAACGCTCTCATTTCCAGATTCCTCCACAGGTCGCGCGCGGCGCGTCGGCCGGCGCGGTTGAGCTTCGAAGTTGTCCGTTCGGTCCGGCCCATTGCGGGCTCCTGTCCTACGGTGCGACTACGGGTTGTTGCAGTTCGTGCCGAATTCTTCGAGCAGCGCCGACAGGTCGCTCAGCCCGTTCGTGCCGTCGCCGTCGATGTCGGCGTTGGCGTCGTAGCAGGCGTCCGCGCTGGTGCAGCCGAAGTTCTCGAGCAGATCGGACAGGTCGGACAGGCCGACGATGCAGTCGCCGTCGAGATCGCCGTCTTCGCAGCCGGCCAGATCGCAGCCGGGCGGCGCGACGAGCGTGTAACAGGCGTACTGGTTGCCGCTGATGGTGTTGAAGTCGAGCGTATCGACCGCGTTGTTGCGCAGGCCGATGTTGTTGAACGGGCTTTCGCTGGCCGGAGGGGGCAGCATCTGGTTGCTGATAAATCCGCTGGCGCTGCTGACGATCGCGAACACGCACACGGTGTCACCCTCGCCGACGCCCAGTTCGCTGAGCGGGATGGCGGCCTCGAAGCCCTTGTCGGCGGTGCTGGGATCTTCGCCGAAACAGAGACAGTTCGGGTCGTCCACGCCGAGCGAGGGGAAGCCGCCGCTGACGCCGTCATCGTTGGAGTTGTCGGCGGCGGCGAGGATGCCGAGAACCGACGTCTGGAGGAACGAGCCGAGCGTGCCGGCCGGTCCGGACGCTGTCGCGTCTCCGGCGGTCATGACGCCCGCGACCTCGTTGTCGTGCGCGAGGGGATCGACGGCGCCGTTATCCGCGAAGGTGGTCCAGTTGACGGCGTAGTAAGTGCGGGTCTGCGAGCCGACCGGCGAGCCGCCCGACCAGCCGAGGGCGAAGTCCGGCGAGAACGCAGCTTCAAACTGGATGTTGTCGAATCCCGGGTCGGTGCCGAAGCCCGGCTCGTTTCCGCCGAGGTAGCGCGGCAGGTCGCCGACCGGGTCGCCGAAGTCGCGCGTCAGCAGGAAATTCGCGCCGCTGCCGGCGCCGTTCGCGTCGATGAACACGACCACGCAGTTGCCGTTGTTTTCGAGATTGCCGGTGATGCCGAGGTACAAGTAGTCATTGTCATTCGTGGCGTAGAGCTGATTCAACTCGCTGCCGAATCCGTACTGACCGCCGTCGGTGTCGTTGCCGAAGCCGGTCTGCAAGCGCTGCGTCGCCAGAAGATTGCTGGCGCCGAAGTCCGCCTTGATATTCTGGCCGTCCACCGTGACGGCCGACCACGCGCTTGTCGGAAACGCGAGTGCAGCGCCCCCGACCAGCGCTACCCAACGGGGTAGACGCGTGCTCATTTCTTAACCTCCTTCAGGTTGCTTCTGCGGGATAGACATTCCCCTGATGAAAATTCTACTGGCAGGCGAAGCGCGCAACAAGAAAAACGGATGCCGAGCGCGAAACTCACAGAACATTCATGAACGATTGGCGGGTCGCCGGCACGCTCCCATCGACCGACGCGTGTCGGCGCGGGCCGTTCGTCGCACGGAGCCGCTCAGGGTTCGCGGAACAGAGCGTCTACGTCCGATAGATTCACGCTCTGCGTGACGATCTCCGAGGCATCCGATGGCAGCTCGGCGTCGTCGAAACGCGTGTAGATGCGCTCCGGAAGTCGAATGCCGTCGCAATCGGCATATTCCCAGAAGATGTTTTCCAGCTTTCCGAAAGACATGCGCGGTCCGCGGCCGCGGTAGCGCAGTCGATGGACGAGGCCGGTCTTCGGGTCGATTCCGAGCACGGTGGTCGCGCCGTCGCGCCACAGCGCGACTTCGGAGACGGCGAACAGGCGCGGCTGCCACTGGACAGTCGCGGGGCCGAGATAGGCGAGGGCGACGTCGGGGTCGTTGCGCGCTTTCAGCACGGAGAGCAGATGTCTCCATCCGTGCTCGGTCCGCATCGCGCGGCGCTGCTGGGCGTGCATCGGGCGGAGTTCGCCGCCGCTGAACCAGCCCGAGTCGCCACGGGCGACCGAAGTCCACGTCTGCTCGCCCCAGGTCTGGTCGACGCGCACGCGGTCTGGGAAGGCGATCGTAAGAACCTCTCCGTTGTCGACCAGCTCGTCCTGGTACTTGGTCTTGCGGCTCGTGCGGCGCTGGACGCTTTGCACCGCGTCGATGCGTTCGCCGCCGCCGTGCGCGGCGACGGCTTTCTCGATCAGTTCGCGGCCCATGCGAACGGCGTCGGGGTTGTCCGCCTCAGCCGGGCGAGGCTCGTCCGATTCGAGGAATTTTGCGGGGTCGGCAAGGAACGCCTGGCGGCACTGCGGCGACGCGAACAGGTAGAGCGCGCCGTTGTGCATCGCGTAGAAGTCCGGGCGTCCGACGCCGCTGAGCGGGCCCATCCGCGCGCACGCGCCGCCCATCTGAATCTCATAGCGCGTGGGATTCTTCAGGAACTCGGCGCGATTGGCTTCGGTCGCGAAGCAATATCGGTAGCGGTAATGGTCGGCCGTGATCTCGGCGAGCCCGGGCGTCTCTCGTCCTTCGCGCAGCTCGACGGGATCGATGGGGAAGGGGGTCGGCTCCTCCGCATGAGTTGCCGCAGTGGCGGCGAGGGTGGCAATCCAGGCGATCCTGAGCAAACGAAGCATGGCGATCCTCCTGCGACGGGCACGTCGGCGCGATCCGCGGGGCGCTCGCACTCCCATTCAACGTAACCGACCGGTCCTTTGCGCGTCCACGCCAAAGCGCTGAAGTTCGTCGCTGCGCGGGACTTCAGGTCGCCGCGGCGCGACGATACCATTCGGCGGGCCGTCGGCATCCGGGTCGGCGAATTTGCTCGGAATCTCTCCCGCATCCTCACGGAGTACAGCCTTGCGCTCGCACTTTCGCACGCGGTGGATCGTTTACAGCGTCGTCTGGGGTCTGGCGGGTGCGATGGCCGTCGCGGACACCGCCGGCGGACTGACGCCGCTTGACCTGGCGCGGATTCGCTCGGTGGAATCGGCGCGGATCGCTCCCGACGGAAAGCTCATTGCCTATGTGCTGACGGTGCCGCGCGAGCCGGGCAAGGACGAGAACGGCGGGCCGTGGGCGGAGCTGCACGTGGCCGACACGGGCGGAACCTCGCGCCCGTTCATCACGGGCGAGGTGAACGTGGGCTCGATCCGCTGGACGCCGGACGGGCGGCGCATCGCGTTCCTGTGCAAGCGCGGCGAGGACAAACACCGCAGCTTGTACGCGATTCCGGTCGATGGCGGCGAGGCGAAGCGGCTGGTCGCGCACGGGGACGACATCGAGGAATACTCCTTCAGCCCGGACGGGCTGAAGGTGGCGTTCATCGCCCGCGAGGCGGAGCCGAAGGAGCGCAAGAAGCGGGCGGAGAAGGGCTTCAACGCGGAGATTTACGAAGAGGAATGGCGCGCCGCGCGCGTGTGGATCGCCGAGCTGTCGTCCGACGCGGGCGAGCCGCGAGCGCTGGAGCTGGACGGCTCGGCATCGGGCATCGAATGGAGTCCGGCCGGCGACGTGCTCGCGGTGGGACTTTCGCCCACGCCGCTGGTGGACGACGAGATGATGCGGCGGCGCGTGCACATCGTCGGCGTCGCGGACGGGGCGGTTCGAACGCGAGTCGAGACGCCGGGCAAGTTGGGGGCGTTTCGCTTTTCGACCGACGGCGAGCACGTGGCGATGCTGGCGGCGGAGGATATTCACGACCCGAGCGAAGGGCGGCTGATGGTCGTGCCGACTTCGGGCGGCGAGCCGCACAACGCGCTGCCGGGGTATCTCGGGCAGGTCGAGGCGATCGCCTGGCAGGACGCGGACACGGTCCTGTACATCGGCGCGGAGGGCGTCTGGACGACATTCGGCAAGCTGGACGCCAGTGGCGAGAACCGCGCGCAGATTCTCGAAGCGCCCGGACCGATCCTGCGACAGCTCAGCCTCGCTGCCGACGGGCAGAGCGGCGTGTTCGTAGCCGATTCTCCGCAACATCCGGCCGAAGCGTACTACATGGCGCATGGGGACGCCGCGCCGCGCCGCCTGACCGACAGCAACCCGTGGCTGGCGGAGCGACGCCTGGCGGTGCAGGAGCGCGTGGAGTACCGCGCGCGGGACGGCTTGGCGCTCGAGGGCGTGCTGGTGCGTCCGCTGGATGAGCAGCCGGGCACGCGCTATCCGCTCATTCTCTCCGTGCACGGCGGGCCGGAGGCGCATGTTTCGAACGGATGGGTCACGGGATACGGGACGCCGGGGCAAACCGGCGCGGCGCGCGGTTTCGCGGTGTTCTATCCCAACTATCGCGGGAGCACGGGGCGTGGCGTGGAATTCTCGAAGGCCGGGCAGGGCGACCCGGCCGGCAAGGAATTCGACGACCTGGTGGACGCGATCGCGCACCTGGACCAGGCGGGTCTGATCGACCGCGCCAAGGTCGGCGTCACGGGCGGCTCGTACGGCGGGTACGCGTCGGCGTGGGCAGCGACGAAGCTGACGGAGCATTTTGCGGCCGCGGTGATGTTCGTGGGCATCAGCGATCGCGTGTCGAAGTCGGGCACGACGGACATTCCGACGGAGGAGTACCTGGTTCACGCGCGCAAGTGGCCGTGGGAAGCGTGGGACGAGATGCGCGAGCGCAGCCCGATCACGTGGGCCCAGCAGGCGCGAACGCCGATCCTGATCTGCCACGGAAAAGAAGACCCGCGTGTGCATCCGAGCCAATCGCTGGAGCTGTATCGGTATCTCAAGCTGGCCGGCAATGTGCCGGTGCGGCTGGTGTGGTATCCGGGAGAGGGTCACGGGAACCGAAAAGCCGGCGCGCGGCTCGACTATTCGCTGCGACAGCTTGAGTGGCTGGAGCACTACCTGAAGGGACCGGGCGGAGAGCCGCCGCCGCACGCGCTGGACTACGGCATCGAGCTCGTCGAAGCAGATGCGGGCGCGGGGAGTGAGGACTGATGCTCGCGCGCGGCGCGCGAGCGAGCGCGAACCCCGCTCCCGGACGGTCGCGGCTCGGAAAAGTAGGCCGTTCGGAATGGCAGGCGGTTCGGAATGGCACGAGGCGCGGAGGGGCGCGCGGCGCGGAAAGGCACGCGGATCCGTTGGGCTGTCGGGTAGTCTGAAGCGCGGCTGGGCGCCAGCGTGCAAACTCGATCGAGCTGAACGGTACGGAGCAAATGCATGGGGCGAATCGGTGAGATGATCGCGGCGGCCGGCGCGATGAACCCGGCGTATGCGCAGCGACTGCTGGCGGACATCCCGGCCGCGACGTTCGCGCGGTTCGCGCGGGTCGGCGGCGAGGAGATACGGTCCAACCATCCGGCGTTCATCGTCGGACATCTGAGTCTGTATCCGCGGATCGTGCTCGAGCACCTGGGGATGCCGGCCGGCGCGGCGGCGCACCCGCCAGCGTGGGACGGGCTGTTTCGGCACGGCGTCGAGTGCCGCGACGACGCGGGCGGCACGATCTATCCGCCGATGCGCGAGCTGATCGATTTCTTCACGGCGGCGCACGCCGCGGCGCTCGACGGGTTGAAGCAGGCCGGCGACGAGGCGCTGCTGGCCGCGAACACGGTCGGCGGGCGGATGGGCGAGCTGTTCCCGCTGCTGGGGGGCATGCTCATGTTCTATGTCAGCGGACACCCGCAGATTCACCTGGGGCAGCTCAGCGCGTGGCGTCGGGCGATGGGGCTGCCTCCCGCGTGACGCGGGCGGGAGAGAGGCGCTCCACGAGCGCATCAGCGATCGCCTCAAGTTGCGGTGCGGCCGCGACGCTGGCGGCGCGGAGGCGCGCGACGCGCGTGCATTCGCCGGCGTGCTCGAGGTCGATCCGCAGCGTGAAACGCGACGCGGCCTCTGCGAAGCGATCCGCCCATTCGACCAGCAGCACGCAGTCCGGCCGCGCCGCGAGTTCCCAGATATCGAGGTCGTCCAGTTCGGCGAGGCTGCCCAGGCGGTAGGCGTCGCAGTGCAGCAGCAGCAGCCGGCCGGCGTATTCGCGAACGAGCACGAAGGTCGGGCTGACGACCGGTTCGTCCGACGGCGCCTCCAGCCCGGCGGCGATGCCCTTGGCCAGTTGCGTCTTGCCCGCGCCGAGCGGACCGCACAGCGCCACGCGCTCGCCGCCGCGAAGCTGCGACGCGATGGCGCGACCGATCTCGAAAGTCTGCTCCGGGCTGTTCGAATCGACGCGAACGATCGTCACACGCGGTGCTCCCAGCCGGACGGCGACAACGGCGCGGCGCTTCCGTCTGCGGCGCGCAGTGTCAGGCCGGCCTCGATGACGCATTGACCGATCTCGATCAGGCCCAGCCGTCGCGCGACTTCGATGTCGAGGGTGGATCGCGCGGCCAGCAGCAGTTCGAAGTCTTCGCCGTCGCTCATCGCGTGATCGAGCGGGCTTCGCCCGCTGGAGCGCGCCAACACGCGGGCGTCGTCGTGGATGGCGCGCTCGAGCAGCGGAGTCGAAAGCTCGGCGCCCACGCCCGAGGCGTCGCAGATTCGCGACAGGTCGATCGAAAGGCCGTCGCTGATGTCGATCATGGCCGCAAGATCGATCGTTCGCGCGATTTCGAGCGCTTCGGCGACGCGCGGCCGCACGCGCAGGTGCCGGCCGAGGATTGATCCGCCGAGCGGTCCGGTGACGAAGAGGCGATCGCCGGGGCGCGCGCCGCTGCGCAGCGCCGGGCGCGCGCCGGCCGGCACGCGGGCGGCGACGGACACGCAGATAACGGTCGGGAAGCGCCAACTGTTCGTGTCGCCGCCGGTGAGCGGGCAGCCGTAGTGCTCGCCGCAGCTTCGCACGCCGTCGAGCAGTTCGTCGGCGGCATTTGCCGGGAGTTGTTCGGCGAGGGCGATGGCGCACAGGGAGGCAACGGGCCGGGCGGCCATCGCGGCGGCGTCGCTGAGGTTGACGGCCATCGCTTTCCAGCCGATGTCGCGCCAGGCGTGCTCGCCGGCGCGGAAATCGACGCCGTCCATGAGCATGTCGCACGACCAGAGCAGGTCGGCATAGGCGTCGTCGATGCCGGCCATGTCGTCTCCGAAGGGCGCCGCGCGGCGGTCGGGGATGACGCGGGCGAGCCGGGCGACGAAAGCGCGTTCGCCGCGATCGACTGGGTTTCCCGGCATGCGAGTCTGCTCCGGCGCGGGCGGACTTTTCTGTCGCGGTCGTCCGCGCGGGCGATATACTACCGACAAAAGCAGCGTGGAACGCGCTGGCGGGTTCGGAGCCTGCTGGCGCGCGTCGTGTGGCTTCTGAAACTGGTTTGGCGCGATCGCACGAACGGGAGTGAACATCGTGGGACCATCCGCAAGACCGTGGCTCGCTGGAGTGCTGGCGGCGGGGTTGATTCTGATGTTGCCGGCGATGGCGGACGTCTCCGGGCGATACCGCGTGATGCTGCACGGCGGTCGCGCGCCGATCGAGGGAGAAGTCACCGAGGAAGGCGACTATTACCTCATCAAGCAGGGCGTCGCGACGATGCGCGTTCCGAAGACGCAGGTGGCGCGTCTGATCGCGCTGGAAGACGCCGCGTCGGGCACGCCCGACGGCAAGATCGACGAAGCGGTGGTCGAGGCGATACTGGGCAGCGAGAGCCTGGAGCTCAGCGCGCTGGAAGAAGAAGACACGATTGACCTGTCGGTCGAGCTGCCTCTCGACAATCCGTCGCTCGAAGACATGATGCGGATCGCCGGTCGGAAGGCGAAGCACTTCACGACGCCGCACTTCGTGTTCGTGTATACGTCGGAAGCGAGTCAGGCGCGCGAGCTCGCCGGGCGGCTGGAATCGACGTATCGCTGGTGCGTGACGTACATCAACCAGTTGAACATCCGCAAGCGGCTGCCGCGCGCGAAGCTCGAGATCTTCTACTTTGGGCACTTCGACGAGTACGCCGCGTACCAGACGCTGAACGGCTTCCGCGAGATGGGCGCGCTGGGCTTCTATATGCGGACGAATAACCGCTCGGCGTTCTTCGACATGAACACCTGGCCGCCGGTGGCCGACCTGCTGAAGCAGGCGCAGGATCCGGCTCGCTCGCCGGAAGACCGGCAGCGGATGCGGTCGCGGGCGGAGGCGTACGCGAACTGGTGGAATCTGCGGGTGGTGCAGCATGAGGCCGGGCACCACATGCACTTCAACATGGGCATTTATCCGCGTTTCGGCGATCTTCCGCGGTGGATGACCGAGGGCCTCGCGACCATGTTCGAGGTGCCGCCGAGCGAGGTGGGCACGGGCCTGGGCGCGATCAATCACAACCGGCTGATCGAGTTCCGCGATTTCTTCGGCACCGATCCGGAGCGTGTGCCATGGGAGTATGTGCGGAACGTCATCATCGACGACGCGCAGGGCTATGACGCGTACGTGACCGGCTGGGCGCTGAACCACTACATGTGGCGCGAGCATCGCCAGAAATACGGCGAGTGGCTGCGCGAGCTGGGCGAGCGCGAGAGCGACTTCACGATTCACCTATCGCGGACCGAAAAGCAGCAGCGCTTCGAGGACATTTTCGGCACGGTCGACGAGGAATGGGTGCGCGAGTTCTGCCGCTACATCCTCGGCATCACGCCAAAGCCGTCGATCACCGTTCAGGATCCGTTCCGGCCGTAGCCGCCCGAACGTGCGAGCGACGGCGGGCCCGGTCGTCACTGCGTCAGGCGAACGGCTCCTCGTACTCCTGTGCAAGCTCGCGCAGCCGTTTGAGCACGCGATGCTTGGCGACGTAGACGGCGTCACGGGTCATGCTCAGCTCCGCCGCGACCTCCTCGGCCGGCCGCCCCTGCCGGACGACGCCTTCGAAGACGCGCAGGGCCTGATCGCTCAGTTCGCGGCGGGCGGTTTCGAGGCAGCGCGCGAGCATCGCCTGCTCCCACTCTTCTTCCCACAGCTTGCCGGCGGAGTCCTCGTCGGCCAGCGCGTCCATCACGGCGGAGTCGATCGGCTGGGCGGCGTCGGCGGGGCGCTTCTTGCGCGCGTCGAGCGCGCAGCGATAGGCGATGCCGAACAGCCAGGATCGCAGGCGGCCGCGCTCGCGGTCGTACGCGTTGGCGCGAAATCGCTCGGCGAAGGTGATGAGGGCGGTTTGGGCGGCGTCCTCGGCGTCAGCCTCGCGCAGGCCGAGTTTTCGGGCGAACTGGACGATGGGTCGGTGAAATCGTTCGGTGAAACGCGACCACGCAGTCGGATGGCTGAAGTCGCGCAATCCGGTGAGGATCGTGGATGTTGTGAGCCAGTCCTGCATGTCGCGAGCGTCCGACAGGTTCGCCGGCCGCGCCGATCCGCGCGCCGCCCGCCGTTCGGCGGAATGCCGTCCGGCGCCGTCTTCATCGCGCCCGGAGGGACTCGAACCCCCGACCGTCGGATTAGAAATCCGATGCTCTATCCAACTGAGCTACAGGCGCCCGCTGCGGCGACGCGTAGCGGCCGATCGAAGTTCGACTGGCCGGGCCCGCGCAACCGCTACGATCTGGGAACTGCCAGACTATAGCCCGATCGCGCGATGAATGCAGCCGGGCGCGCCGCTCGGCGGCGGCGGACGGGAGTGGATGGGAATCGAACCCACCTGGGACTGCATCGCAGCCCCACAACGGCTTTGAAGGCCGCGGGCGCCACCAGGCTGCCGGACACTCCCACGACGATTCCTGCACGGCGTGCCGGCGCGGGGCGACGAGCTCGCGCGAGCGGAGCCGCGCCGGCTGCTACTCGTCCGGCTCGGACGTCACGGTCAGCCGAAACGTCGCGAACTGCTCGATGTACAGCTCCGATCGCTCCTTCGTCGTGACCAGCAACAGGCTCACGCCGTTTTCATGCGCTTCGATCGTCCGCTCGATGGCCTCCTCGATCGTCAGCGGCGTCAGCTTGCGGATCGCGCGGATCACGTGGTCGAACGTGTTGACGTCGTCGTTGTGCAGCAGCACACGGTAGGGTGGCAAAAGGCGCACACCCGTTTCGATTTGTGGAATCGTGCTCTCGGCCGGCAGCGTCATCAACGGCATCCTGAGCGTCCGAATTTCTGACGTGAAGCCGCGAGCCCGCGGCGCGGCGCCGCCGGCTGAGCCGCTCAGGATTGTATCCGAAGCGCCCCAGCTCGCGCCTACGCCATCCGAGGCGCGCGCCGGGCCGCACGCGTCTGTCCGCGCTTTCCGAGCCGCGACCGCTTTCCGAGCCGTCAGGGAGCGGGGAATCCAAAGTGCTCCCGATCGCGCGGCTGCCCCGCTCCCTAACGGTCGCGGCGCGGACTTCGAGATCGCAACGATTCTCCAGACGGCGCTACGGCGCGGGCCGCGAGGCGGGCCCCCGCAGCCGGTCGCGAATTCGCGCGGCGGCGGTCTCGCGGAGCCAGTCGGTCAGCTCGGTCAGGTCGAACGGTCGCCGCGGCTCCTGTATGAGCGGGAAGTCCTGCCCGGCGATGCGGACAGTCAGAATGGTCCGCTCGCCCGGACCGTGCGAGCCGTAGACGCGCAGCACTTCGTCGCGCACCTCGAGCCGCAGGCCCAGACGCACGTATTCGACGCGCTCCGGCAGAATGTTCGGAAGCTGGATTTGCAGGGCTTTCTCAGCCATCGCGTGTAGCAGCCGGCCTTCGATCCAGTTCGGCGCGTCGTCGGCGTCCACCACGCGGACAGCGGCCTTCAGCGATTTCAGGTGATTCTCCACGATCGTCACGTCGTCGATGTGGACGCGGACCACGCCGGTCATCCGGCCCATTCCCAGCGATTGCGTGAGCGCGTCGAGCGAGACATCGACGCAACGGCCGGACGCGACGAAGTCGCGGATGCCGGATGGTTCGGCCACTACGGTCCCGACGTCGAGGTGGGCGACGCCGCCGCCGGCGTCGAGCGCCCAGCGGGCCAGTACATCGTCGAGCTGGAGGTCGGAGACGCGCCCGCGGAAGGCGACCTCGCGCAAGCCCTCCGCCCCGAGCCGGAGCGTGAGCAGCTCGATCTCGTCGCATCGTCCGCGCCAGGCGGTCCCGCCCAGGCCGTGCGTGCACTCGGCGAGGTCGATGTCCCGGCAGCGTCCGCTCAGTTCGAGTTCAACCCGGCCGCCGTCCTCCCGATAGGCCAGCCGTCCCTGGAACGAGCCCCGATGGACGTCGGCGCCGACCAGCGGGCGCAGCCCGAGCACGCTCAGCGGAATGTCTGGCGTGGAGAGCGTGAGCTGATCGACGCGCACGCCGGATTCGCGCGGGCTGAACTCGGCCTCGAGCGTCACGGGCGTCGCGCCCTCGAAGCCGTTCAGTCGCGTGGCGGTCGCGCGGGCGCGTCCGACGGTCGGCATCTCGAACTCGACGCTGCCGGCGGTGTCGCTGAGCGTCAGCTCGAAATCGTCGCGCTGAAAGCGCACGACCATTCCCTGGAAACGCAAAGCGTGCGGACCGTCGGGCGAGAATCCGGGGCGCAGTCCGGACTCGATCACGCCGCGGTAGTCGCCGCTGAGCCAGGTGCGCGTGGAGATTTCGACGGCGCCGCCGAACAGGTCGATCTCGTAGGCGGAAGGGCCGTGCTGCGGCGTGGCGCGGACCAGCGCGCGGTCGCAAGTCATCGCCCGGCCGCGCCGCTCCGGCAACCAGATGACGATGTCGCGGTATTCGCGGCTGCTCCACGAGCGTGGTACGACGCGCCCGACCTCGGACGGCAAGGCAAGTCTTGCGCTCAGCGAGGATTCGACGGCGCGGCGATAGGCGGGGCTTCGCAGGTACCAGCCGACGCTGAGCGTCGCGACGATGGAACCGACCAGGATCAGGCCCAGCGCGGCCGCCGCCGCCGCTCTCATTCGTGAAACCGCCAAGGGAAACGCTCCCGGAAGTTGCGGGTCGCCGTGCGCACGGACGCCGCGTCGATGCGAATCGCAGCGCGGCGGCTTCAGCCCGACTTGCGCTCTGCCGATTTTATGGGAAATTTCACCGCGTGCCGCGGCCGCGAGCCGCGCGCGGCGTCGCGGTGGAATCCTGCTGGGAGGACGAACCTCATGCGGTTTGGAATCATCGCCGGGATCTCGCTGGCGGTTGTAGCAGCCGGCTGCAACTCGCCGAACGCGCGGCTGAACGCGCCGCCACACGGCGCGCCGCTCGAGACGGTCGATTCGCAGGGCACGTTTGTGTACATGTCGGACAACGCCTTACTGGCGGACATGACCGTCTCCGACATGCACTTTGTGCCGCATCGAGCGATGCTCACGACTCTGGGCGAACAGCGGCTCTGCCGGCTGGCATCGCTGATGGAAGAGTACGGCGGCACAATTCGCTTCGACACCGACCTCGCCGAGCAGAACCTGATCGACGCGCGCACGCGCACGATCACTGGGTTTCTGTCCGAGTGCGGGCTGGAGACCACCGGGCAGACCGTCACGCCGGACATGCCGGGCGGCGAAGGCATCCCCGCGGCCGAGGCGGTGCTGATTCAGCAGAACCTCAACCGCTACAAGCCGTCGCGGAGCTCGTCTTCGGGCTCCAGCGCGCAGAGCGACGCCGACAATGGCGGCAGCAGCCAGAGCGACTAGTCCGTCCGGGACGCCGACACAGGAGCAGCACCGTGGTTCGACATACGATCCGCACCGTGTCCGCCGGCGCCGCGCTGGCGCTCACGCTGTTCGGTTGTGAACAACCTCAGCAACAGGCCGCCGCGCCCGGAGCGCTACCGCGGCATTCGACCGAGGGATCGAACTCCTCGATCAGCTCGACGACGCTGTTCGCGCACGGGCACCTGCTCGAGCGGCAGGGCGCTTTCGAGCAGGCGGTCACGCAGTATGAACGCGCGCTGGAAGGGCGGCCCACGTTCATCGCGGCCCGCAATCGCCTGGGGATCACGCTGAACAAGCTGGCTCGCCACGCCGACGCGACGCGCGAGTTCGAGAAGCTGGTCACGATGCAGCCGGGCAGCGCGTACGTGCTGAACAACCTCGGCTTCAGCTACTACCTGGAAAACCGCTTTGACGAGGCGCAGCAGACGCTGGCCCGGGCGCTCGAGATCAAGCCCGGCTTTCAGCGGGCCCGCATGAACTATGCCCTGGCGCTGGCCAAGGTCGGCCGGTTTGACGCCTCGTTCGAACAGTTCAAACAGGTCTGCACTCCGCCCGACGCGTACTACAACATCGGGCTGCTGCTGACCGAGGCCGGGCGATATGCCGAGGCCGCGCAATACCTCGAGGGCGCGCTCGAGCTGCGGCCCGAATTCGAAGCGGCGCGCGGGCAGCTCCTGGAGGTGGCCCGCCTGGCGGCGGTCAGCCCGGGCGCAGGGGCAGCGCCGATCCTGACGCAGCGGGAAGCGCCCGCAGCCATCAGCATCGCGCCGAACGAGCAGCCGGCCCGCCTGGCCAGCGCTGCGCCGACGGCGGCGGAACCGCCGACGATCATTCAGCCGACGCCGGTTCGGGCGGCGCCGATTCAATCAGCTCCCGTCTCGGCGCCGCTGCCGGTCCCCGCGCCCGCGGGCGACGCCGGACCGCAGTTGCTCGTGCCGACGACGGTCAGTACGCCGTCGCGGACTGCGCCGGCGAGCGTTCCGCCCGCGCCGACTGTGCCGGCTCCGGCCACGCCTGCGGTGACGCCGAGCGTGTCGACGCCCGCCCCAGCGACGCCGTCCACCGGCGAGACGCCGGCCGATCCGAACGCGGTCGCCGAGTGCACGGACCGGTTTGACAGGCTGGCGCAGATGCTTGCGGCCGACATGAATCGAGTCACGGCGATGGGTCCCGCTGCGGCCGCGCCGGTGACGCAGGGAAGCGTTGCGGTGACGTCTGCCAGTCCGAACCCGACCGTGCCGGTCGCGATGGGCTCCGCGGCAATCCTGACGCCGACGCCGGTGAGCGTCGGCACGACCTCGTCCGTCGCGCCCGTCCCGGCGACCGTTCAGGCGTCGAACGTTCAGCCGCAGCACGCGCCGCTTCCGACGCCGGCGCCGACGGAGTCCGGCAACGTGAAGGTGCTGACGCCGACTCCGGTCACGCCGGAGCGTAAGGACGCGCCGAAGGCGAAGGATCCGGCGAAGCCATAGTCCCCGCGCGCGTGGGTTCAGCAGTGACATTGCGTCTGAGCGGCGGAATTGGACCGCTCGCTCGCGGCTGAGCCGGCACGCCGTGTCCAAATCCGGGACCGCTCGAACCGCCGAGTGCGGATCAGACGCGAAACGAGCACGCCCGGCGAGCGAGATGAGTCGCTCGTCGGGCGTGCGTGATTTCGGAGGGCGGGCGCTACTCCTCTTCGTCCTTGGGTTTGTGGGCTGCGACGATCTGTTGCTGGACGTTCGGCGGAACGACGTCGTAGTGGCTCAGCTCCATGATGTAGCTGCCCTGTCCGCCGGTGACGCTCTTGAGCTGCGAGGCGTAACTGGCGACTTCGCCCAGCGGCACGGTGGCGCGCACCGCGATCTGATTTCCCGGGAGCATGTCCTGACCGATGATCTGGCCGCGCTTGCCGGCGAGGTCGCGCGTGATTTCGCCGACGAAGTCTGCGGGCGCGGTGACTTCGACTTTGACGACGGGTTCGAGCAGGATGGGCTTGCACTGTACGAAGGCCTGCTTGAAGACCTGTCGTCCGGCGATCTGGAAGGCGATGTCCTTGCTGTCTACCGGGTGGGTCTTGCCGTCGACCAGCGAGACCTTGACGTCGACCACGGGGTATCCGGCGATGACGCCGCGTTTGATCTGGTCGCGCACGCCCTTATCGACGCTCGGGCGAAAGGCCTGGTCGATGACGCCGCCGAAGATCTTGTCGATGAACTCGTAGCCTTTGCCGCGTTCGTTGGGTTCCATGTCGATGGCGACCTTGGCGTACTGCCCGGCGCCGCCGGTCTGCTTCTTATGCGTGTACTCGACGTACTTCGCGACGCCGGAGATGGTCTCGCGGTAGGGGATCTTGGGCGGCTTGGTATCGACCTCGATCTTGTAGTAGCGCTTCATCTTGCTTCGAACGACGGTCAGGTGCAGGTCGCCCATGCCCTGCATCAGCAGCTCGCTGGTTTCGGGGTCGCGGTGGTAGTGGAAGCAGGGGTCCTCGTCGGCGAAGCGATGCATCGCGCCGCTGATCTTCTCGACGTCGCCGCGCGACTTCGGCTCGACCGCCAGCGCGAACATCGGCGTGGGAAACTTGGGAAGCGCGATCGTCCCCTCGGACGGCTTGTCGAAGAGCACGGCGCCCATGGCGAGATCGAGCTTGGCGAAGGCGACGATGTCGCCGGCGGACGCGATCGGAATCTCGGTGTGCTGGTCGCCGCGCAGCTTGAACAGGTGTCCGGGGCGCTGTCCTTTTCGGTCGCCGCTCGCATAGATCGCGTGGTCGGGCGCGAGCTTGCCGGTGAACACGCGCGCCAGCGTGTACTTGATGTTGCTCTTCGGATCGCTGGTGACCTTGAACACCTGCGCGACGAAATCGCCGTCGCCGGTCATGGACAGCGGCATCTCCTTGCGGGCGTCGCCTTCGCCGGCGACGAGCACGCGCTGCCTGCCCTCCGCGGGAGTGGGCGCGAAGTAGCACAACTCCTCGAGCAGATCGTCGATGCCCACGCCTTCCTTCGAATCCACGAAGAAGACCGGTGTGACGTGTCCGATCGAGACGGCGTGTCCGATCGCGGCCCGCAGCTTGTCATGCGGCACCGTTCCGGTCGCCATGTACTCTTCCATGAGCGAATCGTCGGTCTCGACGATCGCGTCGCACAACTCGGTGTGACACTGTGAAACGCTCAGGATGTCGCTCTCGCCCTGCTCGGCGCTGAGCACGTCGATGACGCGGCGGCCCTTGTCGGCCGGCAGGTTGATCGGCAGGCAGCTCGCGCCGAAGGACTCGCGCAGGCTCGACAGCACCGGTTCCAGCTCGACTCCGTCGGCGTCGATGCGGGTGATGACGATGGCGCGCGCCAGCCCGAATTCGCCGGCCGCCTGGAACATGCGGCGCGTGTTGACGCCGATGCCGGAGGTGGCCGAGACGACCAGCAGCGCCGTCTCGACGCCCGCCAACGCCGCCAGCGCGGTGCCGCAATAGTCGGCGATGCCGGGCGTGTCCATGACGTTGAGCAGCTTGCCGTGGTGCTCAATGTAGAACGCGGTGGAGGACACGGACTGCTTGCGCTCGCGCGACTCCTCGTCGTAGTCCAGCATGCTCGTGCCGTCGTCCACGCTGCCGAGCCGCTTGGTGACGCCGGCCTTCAGCAGCATCGCCTCGCCGAGCGTCGTCTTTCCGGCGCCAGCGTGCCCCACGAGGGCGATGTTGTGAATGTCTCCGATGCTGCGGTCGGCCATGCGCGCCTCCGTTTCTGTTCAGATTTGTCGCCTATTTGCCCAAGAATCGGCAAGACCGAGCAGTATAACCGGTCGATTCGCGCCGCCAAGCCGGGCGCGGTTGTCGGCGCGCCGGCTACTGCTGCTCCGGGTCGCGGATAATGATTGGACGCGGCGACGTCGATACGTGATCGAACGGGGCGTCGCCGTCGCGATCGATGTAGACGTGGAACCAGAAGCGCCCCGGCAACAGGTCGGCCGCGACCTGGTACTGGTAAGAGTCGGTCACCGTGCCGTCCGGGACGGCGTCGCGTCCGGCGAGAACTTCGACTTCCGGGTCGTCGGTCTCGACGTCTTCGTTCGGCGTGGGGTCGTCGTCGACCACGATGCGGATTTCGGCCTCCTCCGTGGGCACGTCGTCCCGCCAGCGGATCTGGATGAATGCACCGGCATCGGTCTCCTGGTCGGTGGCCGGGCTGAGGACGCCGACCAGCGGCTGGTCCTCGAACGAGCGGCGCATCAGCAGGCCCTCGGAGATTTCGATTAACGGGGTGTTTTCGCCGGCGTTCGCGACGATGACGACCTTATACAGGCCGTCGGCGACCGGGTCGCCCTGCGCGTCGGTCCCGTCCCACTCGAAGTCGTCCGCGGTCACGTCTTCCTCGAGGAACCGCTGCGAGAGGATGACCTGTTCGTTCCCGTTCGAGGGGTTGTCGTCCGTATCGATGAGCAGGTCGATCAACAGCTCGCGCCCACCCGGCACGCCGTATTCGATCGTAAACGACTCATCGTCGGTGAGGAACTCGGCGTCTTCCGCCAGCGATTCGATCGAAAACGCGGAAGGATCGAAGGGCGTCTCCTCTTCGACTTCAGGAATCGTGACGTGCACACCGGCGTTGACGAACCGCTCCTCGTTGATGTCGTCGGAAATCCGCGCAAACAGACGGTAGACCCCGTCTTCTACCGGATCGTCGTCCAGGTCGTTGCCGTCCCACCGGAAGGAATCGACGCCGCCCGAAAGCGGGATGTCGCGCTCCAGGATGAACACTTCGTTGCCGCTCGCATGGTCGCCGTCCGGATCGAGCCCGAGCGACAGCGACCCGTCGCCGTCCGGGTCGGTCGCGGTCCAGCGGATCGTCAGCGAAGGCGCCTCGTCGGCGTTGTCATTGTCGGCGTCGCCGCCGTCCTCGCCGAAGCGCACGTCGCCGGTCGGCTCGGTGAATTCCAGCTCCGGCGGCGTATTGACCGTGATGCGTCCCGGGCTGAACGACTCCGCGATCCGCCCGCCCGCCTCCACGCGGACCAGCACGCCGAACGACCCGCCGTCGAACGCGGCCGTGTCCCAGTCGAACGACTGCGTCGTGCCGACGCCCGTGACGCGGATTCCGCCGGCCAGGATGGTCTCGCTCAGGTCGTCGCGGTTGCGCAGCAGGATGGTTGCGATCGCTTCCGACCCGGTCAGGTTGCCGCTGGTCCATTGCACTTCGACCGCGGCGCCCTTCGCCACGGAACGATCCGACGACGGGCGCAGAACGCTCACCGTCAGCTCGGTTCGCGAGCGGGGCACGTCCGCGCTCGACCCCGACTGTTCGAGATCGAGCAGCGGCACACACGTGCCGCCGGGGAGCGCGGCCGCGACGACACACAGCAGCAGAGCCGATGTTCGGGACATGCGAAAGTCACCCACTTCCCGGCCGCACGCGGAGCGCGCGCGGTCTGAGAGAATTATCGGCGAACGGGGCGGCGCGGGCTAAGCCCGGAACGCGCGGCCGCGGCATCGTGTCGGCCTCTTTAATTATTTGGGCCGCCATTGGACCGTCAAGCTGTGGTTGACTACCTTGCCGATTCGAGGTCGCGCGCCGCCCGCGGGTCGCATCGACAGGCGGTATTGTCGCGGCTTTTCCATCCCGGGTACAGGTGACGATGGCGCGGCAGAAACCACCCTCGACCGCAGTCGCCGGGACGGCATCGCCGGCGGCGTCGCTGGAGCTTCCGACGCCTGGCACGACGCTGATGGGCGCGCTCTGGGCGCTGCCGATTCTGCTGTTCGTGGCGGCGTCAGCGTATGGCGTGCTGGAGGTGCACTCCTCGACCGACACGTGGATCGGGCTGGCGGCGGGCAAGCAGATTCTCGAGTCGGACAAGTTCCCGCTCCAGGACACGTTCAGCTACACGTTCAACGGGCAGCTCTGGTACAACCAGAATTGGCTGACGCACGTGATGCAGTACTGGATCTACGCCAACATCTCGCCGAACGCGGTGGTGTATTTCACCTGGCTGATGGCGTCGTCGATCTTCTTGATGTCGATGCTGGCGTGCTGGTATCGCAGCGGGTCGTGGCTGGGGTCGGTGCTGGCGGCGACCGTGGTGGCGCTGGGCAGCCGCGACTTTCTGAGCGCGCGCCCGGCGACGACCGGGTTTTTCTGCATTTCCGCGCTGTGGATGCTGATTTGCGCGATCGAGGGGCAGGGCACGCGGCGGCGCTACTGGCCGATCGGCGGATTGTTCGTGCTGCTGCTGTTCTGGGGCAACGCGCACGGCAGCTTCGTATTCGCTTACGGAATGCTCGGGCTTTACGTCGCGTATCGGCTGGCGGTCCGGGTGCTTCCAGGCTGGCTGCATGCGTTCGTATTGCCGCTCCCGTTCGTGCTCATGAGCGTGACGGTTCTGCTCCTGCCGCGAATTGCGGCCGGACTGCCGGCGGATCCTTCGGGCGTGCCGCTGGGCGGAGCGATCGCGGAGTCGGCGGGCATTCTCAAGTCGAACGCGATTCTGCAGCGGTTTCTGGTCGTCTCGGGCATGCTGCTCTATCCGATTTGCGCGGCGGCGCTGCACTTTCATCGGCCGCGCGTGACGGCGTCGATCGCGCAGATTCTCGGCATCGCAGCCGTGATCGTCGTGACGATCCCGCTGCTGATCGCGATCAGCCCGTTCGGGCTGGGCAATTTCATCCACCCGGGCAAGGTGGCCGGCAGCGAGCTGTTCCGCACGGTGTCGGAGTGGCGACCGCCGTTTGAGAAAGCCAGCTTTCCGCCGGTGTGGCGTTTCAAGCTGATACTGGCGTGGTGCGCGGCCGTGCCGATCGTCGCGTGGGCGGTGTGCGCGTTTCTGGGCATGATGTTCGGTCGGCCGAAGCCGAGCGCGGAGGCGGCGCGCAGCGGTCCGCAATGGAACGTGTATGACGTGGGGGCGGTGCTGATCGGGTTGACGATGACGCTGTGGGCGCGTCGGTTCGCGCCGATGTTCTTCATTTTCGCGGCGCCGATGATGGTGGTGTGGGTTTCGCTGGCGGCACAGCGGGTGCAGCCGGCGATCCGGCAGTGGTGTCAGCTCGGGATCATGGCGCTGGCGGGCGTGGCTTCGCTCGGCGTGATCTGGGAGACAGGCAGGAAGGCGACCAACGAGCTGGTGAAGGCGTTCGAGAACGAGCCGACGCACGACTTGCTGGACCGCGTCACGCGCTACGACGCGACGCCGCACAACGCGATCCTGTTTCTTCAGCGGAACGAAGTGGGCGGCAACGCGCTGGTGGAATGGACGCAGGCCGGACCGGTGATGTTCTTCGCGCCCGGCACGCGCGTGTTCATGGACGGACGCGCGCAGCAGGTGTACACCGAAGAGCACTACCGCAAGTACATGATGTTGTTTCACACGCGCGGCAACGCCGACCAGTTGCGGCGGGTGTTCGACCTGCACGCGGCCGAGGCGGGGACGGACATTGTGCTGCTGCGTCGGTCGGCCGGTTTGCAGACCTTCTTCCAACTGATGGAGCAGTGGGATGAGTGGACGCCGGTGCTGTACACGCGCCGGTGGACTCTCTTCTTCAAGAAAGACGGCGAGGCGTACGCCAGGCTGAAGCAGCGTGCCGCCGCCGGGACGGTCTGGTTCCCCGACACGCCGGAGTCGCTGCTGGCGCGCGGGTCGCTGCTGGTGGGGGCGCAGCCGCCGAAGCGTGAGGAGGCGATCAAGGACTGGGCGGAGGCGGTAAAGCGCGAGCCTAAGCTGGCGAAGGCGTGCTTCCCGCTTATCGGACACACGTACGCAGTGCTCGGTCAATCCGTTCAGGGTCGGCTCTACTTCGAGATGCAGGCACGCTGGCTCCAGGCCAACCGCAGCCGGCTCGCCAAGGACGTGATTGCGGATTTCGAGCAGGCGCTGCGCAACGGCATTCGAATGCTCGACGACGGAGGAACGCGGGAGCTGCCTCAGGCGCCGGTTCTTCCACGCAGTGGCGAGTCCGATGCGCCGGAAGACGAGTCGGAGACATCCGGGGCTGATTTCCCCGGATAGACCGCGGTGGGCGGCGACGACCGGAGCGGTCGCAAGTCGGTCGCGCGGCTCCTACGATATGGAGAGCAGGCGCGCCCCGCTTCGCCGGTCTGACGCGGCGGGCGCGGAAACGGCGCAGGAGTGACACGAGATGCGAAACCTGGCAAAGCTGGCGGCGCTGTGCGTGGGCGCGCCGCTGATGGCGATTCTGGCGTTCGGCTGTGACGGCGTTGCGATCGCCAACCTGATCGAGGAGCGGCAGGGCAACGTGCTGGTGCAGGTCATCAACAACACGCCGTTCCGTGCGCTGCTGACCGTCGGCGTGTGGGACGACCTGGACCGCAACCCGCCGAGCGATCCGCAGGTTCAGCAGCAGCGCATCGAGCCGGGCGTCGGCGCGTCGCCGCTGACGCTCCAGTGTCGAAAGAACCTGGCGCTGAACACGGCGCGGCTGCTGGCGCGAATCCGCGACACCGGCGTGGACCGCTCGACGGGCCTCGACGAAAACCTGCTGAACGAGACGATCTTCTTCTCGGCCGCGCCGACCGGGTCAGCCGGCGAGGAACTGCCGACCGCCGGCACGGCCGAGGGGATTGAGGTTCTGCTCGGCGTGGACTACACGTGCGAGGATCTGCTGATCTTCACGCTGGTGGAAGACGCCGACGCGCCGGGCGGGTTCCGGGTCGAGTACCGGCTGGTGCAGGACGAAGAAAACGACGTGTGATCGCGGCGCGCCCGGAGCGCGGGGGAGACGACATGGCCAGGAGCGCCGTCGCGCGGAAAGTCTCGGCCGACATGGCCACCGCGTCGTGGATTCGCGAGATGTTCGAGAAGGGCCGCCGGCTGCGTGCGGAGCACGGCGACGAGAGCGTGTCGGACTTCTCGCTGGGCAATCCGAACGGCATTCCGCCGGAGGCATTCTTTCAGGCGCTGCGCGAGGTGGCGGGCGAATCGCGACCGGCGCTGCACCGCTACATGCCGAACGCCGGATTCGACGAGACGCGAGATGCCATCGCGCGGTTTCTGTCGGACGAGTACGGAATCGAGTTCGACGCGCGGTCGATCGTGCTGACTTCGGGCGCCGCGGGCGGGCTGAACGTCACGCTGCGGGCGATCTGCGACCCGGAGGACGAGGTTCTTGTTCTGGCGCCCTATTTTCCGGAGTATCGCTTCTACATCGAGCATGCCGGCGCGCGGATGGTGGCGGTCCAGACCGATGACGCGTTTCAGCCGGACCTGGGCGCGATCGACGCGGCGATCACGCCTCGGACGCGCGCCGTCATCGTGAACTCGCCCAACAACCCGACCGGGGCGATCGTTTCAGAGGACGCCTGCCGGTCGCTGGGCGCGCTTCTCTCGCGGCACGACCGGTCGGACCGCCCGCTGTACCTCGTGCTGGACGATCCATATCGACGCATCGTGTATGACCGCGAGGACTGCCCAACGCCGGCGCGGCATTACGCGCGGACCGTCGTCGTGTCGAGCTACTCGAAGGATCTGAGCATTCCCGGCGAGCGGGCCGGCTATATCGCCGTGCCGCCGAGCGTGCCGTCGCGCGGCGAGCTTCTGGCCGCGATCGTGATGCTGAACCGCACGATGGGCTTTGTGAACATGTCGGCGGTGATGCAGCGCGTGGTGGCGCGCTGCGCCACGGCCTGCTGCGACGTGACGTTCTATCGGCGCAACCGCGACCTGCTGTGCGATGCGCTGCGGAAGTTCGGATACGACTTCATCACGCCCGCGGGCGCGTTGTACGTGTTCCCCAAGACGCCCGGCGGAGACGATGTGGCGTTCGTCGAGCGTCTGCTCGAGCAGCGCGTGCTGGTCGTTCCGGGGCGCGGGTTCGGACGAGACGGGCACATGCGGATCAGCTTCTGCGTGGACCGCGCGACGATCGAGCGCGGGTTGCCGGGGTTCGAGCGCGCCATCCGCACGGCGCGCTGATCGCACCCCGCGCCGGACCGGCGCGGGCGAACGGAGCCGATGCCATGGAATTCCTCTGGTTTCTGCTGATCGGGCTCTGCGCAGGATGGCTGGCGGGTCAGCTCGTGCGGGGCGGCGGCTATGGCGTGGTCGGCGACCTGGTGGTCGGGGTGATCGGGGCGATCGTAGGCGGGTTCCTGTTCGGCCTGCTGGGATTGCAATCGATCGGGCTGCTCGGCAATCTCGTCACGGCGACGGTCGGCGCGGTCGGGCTGCTGATCGCGATCCGTCAGTTCAAGCGGAAGTGAGCCGCGGCATCCTCAACCGGCGGCCGGCGCGCCGAGCGTGGGGCTCACGTCGCCCTGGCTGGTGAGGAACGGGCGCAGCCGCTCCATGAAGCGGTTGATCTCGGCCTGGTCGGCGTCGTTGTGCCGGCCGTTCTTCAGATACTCCATGATCATCTGGACATGCTCGTCGCTCGGTTCGATTCCTTCGGACCGCAGGTGGTAGCGGACGGCGCTGCGGCCGCTGTTCTGCCCGAGGACGAGTTCGACCGGCGGGGCGCCGATGAGTTCGGGCGGAAAGGGCATGTACGTGGACTGGTTCTTGAGCAGCCCGTCCTGGTGCACGCCGGTCTCGGTACGGAAGATGTTGCGACCGATGACGGCCTTGTTGGCCTGCGGCCAGAATCCGGTGGCTTCGGCGACGAGTCGGCAGAGACTGTGCAGCTTGGAGGCGTCGACGCTGACGCTCTTCTTGTACTCGTCGCGGTGCAGGGTCATGGCGACGACGAATTCCTCGATGGCAGTGTTTCCGGCGCGCTCGCCGATGCCGTTGATCGTGCCCTGCACGACGTTCGCGCCGGCTTTGGCGGCGGCGAGCGCGTTGGCGGTGGCAAGACCGAGGTCGTTGTGGAAGTGCACGCCGATCATGGCGTCGTCGATGCTCTTGACGCGGTCCTGGATGGACCGGATGGCGGTGGAAACGCGATCCGGCGTGAGGATGCCGACGGTATCGGTGTAGCCGACGGAGATCGCTCCGGCCTGGATCGCGGCTTCGTACACTTCGTGCAGGAATTCAGGCTCGGTTCGCGAGGCGTCCTCCGGGCCGAAAGAGATCAATTCGAACTGTTTGGACGCGTACTGGATCGACTCGACCACGCGGTCGATCACTTCGCGCTTGGTGAGGCGATGCTTGTGTTCGCGGTGAATGGGGCTGATGCCGATGAAGATCGTGACCGCGCGGCGGAAGGGCGAAACGGCCGCGAGGGCTTCGGCCGCGGCGTCGATGTCCTCTTTCTTGGTTCGGGCGTGCGCTGAGAGCACGGGGCCTTTGACGTGGGCGGCGATTCGCTTGACGCCCTCCATGTCGCTCGGGCTGGCGGCGGGGAAGCCGCAGTCGATCGAGTGGACGCCCGCATCGGCCAGCGCGAGAGCGATTCGCGCCTTCTGATCCGCGTCGAGCCGGAGTCCCGGCGTCTGCATGCCGTCGCGCAGCGTGGTGTCGCTGACGCGGACGATGGCCTTGGATTTCTGGTAGCGCAGCGCCATACGCTTCACTTTTCGATTGATCGCCGTGAACATGACGTTCAAGTCCCTGTAAGAACCAGCCTGCGCCGCGCTTTCCCAGCGTCGTCTGAGCCAGACGGCGATGTCGCAACCGGACAATTATATGTTGAGGCAGTTTGCGTCGCTATCGCGCTCTGGTCAGGGGATTGGCCTCAGTGGACTCCGAACGGGACCCGCGCGGGTACGCACCGGAATCGCGAGCAGCGCGCCGCGTTGCCCGCTCGCCGATGCCCGCGGCTCGGATGCAGCGACTCGGATGCAGCGGTGCAGCGCGAGATACTTGACGCCCGATCGCGCGTTTCGCATGCTGGCCCGGCATGAAGCCGATTCACGTGAGATCGCCGGCCAAGATCAACCTCACGCTCCGCGTGTTTCCGCGCGCGGAGGACGGCTTTCATCCCGTCGAATCGCTGGTGGCGCAAGTCGGCCTGTTCGACGACATCGAGATCGCGCCCCAGCCGCCCGGAGTCTGGCTGCTCGAGTGCGATGTTGCGGGCGTTCCGACGGACGCGACGAACCTTGTCACGAGGGCGGCACGAGCCCTGGCTCTGGCGGCCGGACCGGACGACCGGCGGGTGGGAGCGGCGGTCCAGCTCGGCAAGCGCATTCCCCCCGGTGCGGGGCTGGGCGGCGGCAGCTCGAACGCGGCAGCGGTGCTGGTGGCGCTCAATCGCCTGTGGCAGTGCGGGATGACGACCGCGCAGCTCGCGGCCATCGGCGCGAGCGTCGGTTCGGACGTTGCGCTGTTCCTGGGCAGCCCGGTGGGCATCGCGACGGGGCGCGGCGAACGGGTCGAGCCGGTCGAGTCGCTGCCGCCGACGTTCGCCGCGATCGTGCTGCCGGACGTGATGTGCCCCACGGCGGCAGTCTACGCCGAATTTGATCGCCTGCCGCCGCCGGAGCCGCCGGCGCTTTCGGTCCGCCAGACGCATGCGCGGGCGCAGCGGGGCGAGCCGTTGATGCCGCTGTGTTTCAACGATCTGGAGCCGGCCGCGCTGCGGGTGCGTCCGGCGCTCGGAGAGCTGTCTCACGCTCTGCGCGAGGCGTGCGGCGGCGTGGTGCGGATGAGCGGGTCCGGCTCGGCGTTTTTCCGGCTGTTCGGCGATGAGCCGGGCGCGCGGGAGTTTGCGGAGCGCGTGGTCTCGGATTTGGCATGTCGGGTCGAGGTCGCGCCGCTGCTCCGTTGACCGCGCTGGACAGCGAGTTCATTCGGGCGGTCGACAAACTTTGCACGGCTCATGGGATCGGCGCGCCTCGCCGAGCCGCTTGGGCTGCGAGCTCTCGCTCAGGTGCCGGCAACCCTGCCGATGGTATTTCGTTCCGGTGCGCGTCACGTAGACGATCACATCGTCTCCGGCGGTCCGGTCGGACGACGCCTCGTCGGACGGCGCGGCGGGCTCCGCATGCGAGACGTTCCGGGGCGCGTCGGGCTGAATCTCGCGGTCGGGACTCCAGGCGCCCTTGCCGGCGAGCCGTGCACGCGTCTCGTAGTGCCGGAAGAGATCGCGATGCTCGAACGGCGGACGGGCGGCGAGGCGCGCGTCGCCGCGGCGAAGCAGCTCCAGGTTGATAAGCAGTCCGTCCGGCGCGCGATACAGATACACGCGCATGGGGCCGTCGCTCTCGACGTCGGACTCCGGCGGGGCTTCGGTCACGATGTAAACCGTCTCGGCCAGCAGGAGCGACTCCATCGCGCGTTTCGTGGCGCCGTCTCCCGCGTCGCGGACACCGACGAGGCGGACCGGAAGCGGCTTGCCGGCCTGTTCAACGACGACGCTGAGGTCGTCTTCGACGCGCAGAACCGGCGCGGGCGGCTGGTCGGTCGCCGGCGGCGCGGGAATAGGCGGTGGCGGCTCAGCGAGCAGCGGGGTGGCCATCAGCATCAGCCAACAGCCGGCGAAGCGGACGTGACGGGGCATGGCGCGTGCGCAAGCAGTCAGAGACTTCAACATGACGTGACAAACCTTCGTCGAAGCGGTCGGCCGGGGACGACAGCGGCGTCGCGCGGCGTCGCAATCGCCGACAACCACCTCTAGGAAGCAGTATGTCCGCGAGTGCGGACGAAAGTCCAGCCCCGCGGCGGCTTCCCGGGGCGATGCGGGCGGGGCGGAGGGCGAAGATCGGAGCGGCAGGCGTTCGCCTCGAATTGAACAGGCCGCGCCATTCGGTCGATAAAGCGGCGGCCGCGCGGCGATGCTGGACGCGCCGCGCACCGGGCAAGCATCAATCCGGCGGCGCGACATTCAGCTCCGCGTTGGCCGAGGTCTTCGACATGCACAGCGTGACCCAGCGGTCGGCGCGCAACAGCGCCGCCGACGTCGAGTTCGATTCGAGCCGCAGCGCGCCGTCGCTCGACCACGTTCAGCGGCAGATCAGCGAGATTTCCACGTTGCCGCACGTTGCGATGCGGATCATCGAGGTTGCGCAGGATCCGAGCAGCGGCGCGGCGGACCTGAAGCGTGTGGTCGAAGGCGACCCGGCGTTGAGCGCCCGCGTCCTGCGGGTGGTGAATTCGGCCGCGTACGGACTGGAGACGCGTGTCACGGCGCTGCACCAGGCGATCAGCTTTCTGGGATTCAGCCAGGTGCGCAATCTGGCGCTGACGGCGTCGGTGGCGGAGATCTTCCGGCAGGAGTCGCAGCTCGGCACGTATCGCCGCAGCGATCTGTGGCGGCACATGGTTTCGGTGGCGGTTTGCTCACGGCTGGTGGCGATCCGCGCGTCGCTGCCGCAGTTCGAGGACGCGTTCGTGGCCGGGCTGCTGCACGACATCGGCATCATCCTGGAGGATCAGCACGTTCACCGCTTCTTCGCGCGGGCCATCAACGCGCTGGATCAGTTTGACTCGCTTTGCGCCGCGGAGCGCGAGCATCTCGGTTTCGATCATGCCCAGCTGGGCGAGCGCATCGCGCAGGACTGGCGGTTCTCGGCGGGCGTGACGGCCGCGATTCGCTATCACCACATTCCCGAGAGCGCCCGCGGCGAAGGTCGCGAGATCGTGTCGTGCGTGGCGATCGCCAATGCGATCTGCACGCTCAAGGACATCACGAGCGTCGGGCGCAAGCTGGTCGCAGCTCCGCTGGCCGCGTTCCGGTCGATGTCGTTCGGGCGGGACGACATCCTGGTGCTTGCCACCGACCTGGACCAGGAGCTGAAGCGCAACGAAGCGCTGCTTCAGTTGTAGTGACTCTCATGAAAACGCTCGCGGCCGAGATCGACGCACTGTTTCAGACCGACCCGCCTCGCCGCGACGAGAGCGGCTGCCTGTCGCTGGCTCTGCGCCGAATGCGGCGTTACGGGGCGACCTCATGCCGAATCGTCGACGCGCGGAAAGCGGTCGCGCTCGCCGGCGCCGAGGACAACACACCGGCCGGAAACGGTTGTCCGGAACCCCACGAATCGGCGAGCTGGCCGTTGCAGCGGCACGATCTTTCGCTGGAAGTGAACGGGGTGGGGCCGTCGGTCGACATTCCGGACGAAGTTCGCGACGACGTGCTCGATCTGGCGCGCTGCGCGCTGCAGTTCGTCGACTGGCAACGTCGTTTGTTCTATCACCAGACGCGTGCCCGCCACCTCGAGAACGAGGAGCGCGTTTTGCGGAACGCGTTCACCCGGACGATCGAGACCGTGCTGGAGGAACGCGAGGCGCGGCTTCGCGAGAAGCACCGGGACATCGACGACCTCGAGCGGCAGGTGAACCTGCGGTCTGAGGCCCTGCGGGTGGCGCTCAACCGGGCGGAGTCGGCCAACCGCGCCAAGACGGTGTTCCTGGCGAACATGAGCCACGAGATTCGCACTCCGATCACGGCCGTGCTCGGCTACGCCGAGACGCTGCTCGAGCCGGCGATGTCCGAAGGCGAGCGCATCGCGGCGGTGCACACGATTCAGCGAAACGCGGCGCACCTGCTCGACGTGATCAACGATATTCTCGACCTCTCCAAGATCGAGACCGGACACCTCGAGATCGAGCATGTGCCGTGCCGGCTGGACGAGATCCTGGCGGACGTGTCGGCGGTCATGCGCGGACGCAGCGCCCAGAAGGGACTGGAGCTGACGTTCGGGGTTCGCGGTCCTGCGCCGCGGATGATCCTGTCCGATCCGATGCGATTGCGGCAGATTCTCATCAACCTGGTCGGCAACGCGGTGAAATTCACGGAGCGCGGTCAGGTGCGCGTCACGATCTCTGCGCCAAGCTGCGAACCGGACGCGGCGATCGCCTTGACGCGCAGACTGGACTTCGAAGTCCGCGACACCGGCATCGGCATCTCCAGCGAGGAAATCACGCGGATCTTCGAGCCGTTCTCGCAGGCCGACAGCTCGACCACGCGAAGATTCGGCGGCAGCGGGCTGGGACTGGCGATCACGCGCCGGCTGGCGAACCTGATGCACGGGGAAGTGGCGGTGGACAGCCGCCCCGGCGTCGGCAGCACGTTCGTGGCGCGCGTGCGCGTCGGCATCGCGCAGGACGCTGGCCAACTGGACCAGGCGGCGATCGACCAGGCGCTGGCGGGCACGGGGCCCGCGCCGCGTCCGACCGCGATGGTCGACCTGCGGCAGGCGTCCATCCTGGTCGCGGAAGACGGGCCGGACAATCAGCGGCTGATCCAGCACATCCTGACGCGCGCGAACGCGCGCGTCTCGATCGTAGAGAACGGGATGCAGGCGATCCAGTCCGCCGAGCAGGCCGAGCAGCAGGGGACGCCGTTCGACCTGGTGCTGATGGACATGCAGATGCCGGAACTCGACGGATATGCGGCAACTGCCAAGCTGCGGAGCCAGGGCTATCGCCGCCCGATCGTCGCGCTCACCGCGCACGCCATGATGGGCGATCGCGAACGCTGCCTGTCGGCGGGATGCGACGACTTCGCGGTGAAGCCGATCGATCGCGAACGGTTGTTCGCGATCATCCAGACTCAGATCGCACGTGCCCGCGCCAAGGCGCGGTAACTCACCCCGGCGGTCCTGCGCGGCGCGCAGTTGCCCGCCGACAATCGCGACCCTATGGTAGGCGCTCGGCGTCGCCGGATCGGCGAAGCGGCCGTGTGCGCCCCATCGCCTGAATGCTTCCAAATGACGCCAGAAACGTGTGAACGACCGGTCCGACTGATCGCCGGTCGGCGCGGTCGGCCGCGGAATTCGCGTGGAGTCCCCGTATGACGGAAGATCGCCGCAACGAAATCATCGCCCTCGGCAAAGACCCGATCGCGGCCGATCGCCCGGTCGGCGATCCGGTACGCTACGAGGAGATATTCGAACGACTCCAGGGCGAGATGGACAAGCTCACGTCGCTGACCGGAGAGCAGGTCGCCTGGTCGGAAGTCGCGCGGCTGTCCAGCGAAATCCTTCGAAGCAAGTCGAAGGACCTGCTGGTCATGACGTATCTGAGCCTGGCGCTGTTCGAGGTGAACGGCTATGCCGGGTTGTCGGCCGCGTTCGAGGCCTACCGGGAGTTCGTCAAGAATTTCTGGGAGGCGTGCTTCCCGAAAGTGAAGCCGCCGCACGGCCGGTTCAACGCGGTCCAGTACCTCGCCGACAAGATTCTCCCGCTGGTCGAGGAGAAGGGCGGGCAGATCAAGAAGACCCCCGGCGGCGGAGAGAAGGAAGCGGTTCACCGCTGCGCCGATCTGCTGGCCGAATTCGACAGCGCCGTCACGGCGGCGTTCCAGGCTTCGTCCGCGCCGGAGACTCCGAACCTGCTGCCGCTCTCGCGAGCGTTTAAGGCGCTCAAGCAGCGCGTCGGACCGCTGGTGGAGGAAGCGCCGCCCGCATCGGCCGCTGCCCCGTCTGCGGCCGCCACGGGCGCCGCGCCCCCGGCGCAACCGTCGGGCGGCTCGCCGGTGGCCGTGCCGGAGTCGTTCGCCTCGGTCGGTCAGGCGCTGACGATTGTCGGGAAGGTGGCGAAATATTTGTTGTCGCAGGACAACAAGGACCCGCGCGGTTACCGACTGGCGCGGGTGGTGCATTTCGGCGCCGTGACGCAGGCGCCGAAGGACAAGCTCATCCCCGGGCCGAACGCTCAGCGAAAGCAGTTCTTCGACAATCTCGTGTCGACCGGGAACTGGCCGCAGTTGCTGATCGACGCCGAGGGCCAGTTCGCAGTGACGCCGCTGTGGCTCGACATGCAGCGGTTCGTCGCGCAGGCGGCCTCGAATCTCGGCCCGATGTACCAGCCGATTCACGACGCCGTCGCGGCCGAGACGCTCGCGTTCCGCAAACGCCTTCCGGAAGTGTTCGACCTGTCGTTCAAGGAAGGGACGCCGTTCGCGGACGGCGCGACGAAAGGCTGGCTGGACGAGGTCGGCGCGAGCCAGGGTGGCGGCGGCGGCGGCTCGTCTTCGTCGTCGAAAGACGCGCTCTCCGCCGCGGTCAGCGAGGCCCGCAAGCTCTTCTCGTCGGCCAAGGCGGGCGAAGCGGTGTCGCGGCTCGCGGCGCAGGCCGACAGCGCCGGCAGCCGACGCGAACGGTTCCGGGCGCAGCTTGCGCTGGCCGGGTTGTTCGCGGACATGAACAAGCCGATCCTGGCGGGCTCGCTGCTCGAATCGCTGGACCGCGAGATCGAAGCGTATCGGCTGGAGGAGTGGGATCCGGACCTGGCGGCGCAGGCTCTGCGAGACCTTTACGCGTGGTTCAAGAAGAACAAGCCCAAGCCGACGCCCGAAGAGATGAAACGCGGCGGCGAGATGTTCGCGCGGCTGTGCCGGGTCGATCCGGCGGCCGCGTTGAAGCTCGACGATGCGAAGTGACGCGGCGGGCGCTCCGGTTCTTCCGAGCGCTGGCGGTTTCGGCGACGACTCTGGCGCTGGTCTCGGCGTGCGATCGCGCCCCCGCGCTGCCGCCGATTCCCGCGTCGAGAACGTCCGCGGAGTTGCTTTCGCCGCGACAGACCATCGAAAAGATCGTCGAGCTGCGCGGGACGGGATCGCTCGCGGCGCTCGCGCCGCTGCTGATCTCGGAGCGCGCCGCGCCGGTGCTGGAGACGCTCGCGGCTCTGGACGAGTTCCTGCTCGCGAACCGGCAGCTCTGCGATCATGTCCGCGAGCGCGTGACGCCCGGGTTGGCGCTGCTCATCGATCAATCGCACATGGGCGACGCGCTGGACGTGTTCAGTACCCACGTGAAAGTGCTCGGCGAACAGGTGGACGGAGATCGCGCGACGGTCTCGTTCTTGGTGAACGCGCGACTGCCGGTCGAGCACGCGACGCTGCGGCGGGTGGACGGATCGTGGCGATACGATCCGGGCGAGGGCTACGACCCGAGCCTGCCGCGGGCGTTTCGAACGATGGCCGAGGGCGTTCGGCGCGTGCTGGACGATTTGCGGTCCGGCCGGCTTGCGCCCGACGCGCTGCGGACCGATCCGCAGCGCCTGCTGGACGAGATGCGCGTGCGGCTGGCGCCTGGCGTCAAGCTGCTGTCCCGCGCGCAGCCGGCGACCGAAGGCGTCGAGACGCAGGAAACGCCCTGATCGCACGGCGGGCGCGGCGATGGGCGTGGCGCCGGTTCGGGGGAGCCGCGCGGCAGCGCTGCCGCCGAAAGGAACGAACGTGTCGGTGTTTCGCGATCGAGCGGAGTGGATCGAAGAGCTCGAATTTAAGCTCGGTCCGCAGCGCGGGCGGCTGGCGGCGACGATGGACCTGCTGACCGACGCGGTCATCGTGCTGGGCACGCACGAGGCCTACTGCCGCGCGGCGCGCGGCTCGACGCGCCCGGCGCCCGATCTGCGCGAGGCGCTGCGACACCTGGAGCACGCCAAGGAGCTTATCGCGGGGATGCTGTCCGACCCTGCGAAGCCGTCCACACCACCCGGCCGCGCTTGAGCACGATCGCGGCGCGGTTTCTTCCCGGGGTGTACATCCACTCGGCGAGCGAGGGCGCGTCGAGCACGACTACGTCGGCGTCATGTCCGACGTGCATCGCGCCGAGCCGGCGCTCCTGCCGGACGGCGGCGGCGGCGTTGGCGGTGCATGCGGCCAGCGCCTCGCCCGGCCGGAGGCGAAGCTGGCAGCAGGCGATGTTCAGGATGAGCGGCAACGACTCGATGTGCGACGAGCCGGGGTTGCAATCGGTCGCGAGTGCGACGGGCAATCCGGCGTCGATGAGCTTCCGTGCGTCGCAATGCGGAATTCCGAGGAAGAACGACGTTCCTGGCAGCACAACCGCGACGGTTCCGCCGGACCGCAGGGCAGCGATGCCGGCATCGTCGATGTGTTCAAGGTGGTCGGCCGAGACGGCCCGCAGTTCGCCGGCCAGGCGCGTCGCGCCGATCTGCGCCAGCTCGTCGGCATGAATCTTCGGGCTCAAGCCGACGGCCGCGGCGCGCTCCAGCACGCGGCGCGCCTGCGGCACGTCGAACGCGCCCACGTCGCAGAAGACGTCGCAGAATCGCGCCAGCGATTCGTCCGCGATGCGTTTCAGCAGCGCGGCGTCGCTGATCGTGTCCACGAACTCGTCGGCGCGTCCGTCGAACTCGGGCGGGACGGCGTGCGCGCCGAGATAGGTCGGGACGAGCTCGATCGGCTGGCGCTGCGCCAGCGCGCGGACCGCGCGAAGCTGCTTGAGCTCGCTGTCGGGATCGAGGCCGTAGCCGCTCTTGCATTCGATCGTGGTGACGCCGAATTCGAGCATGCGGGCGAGCCGCCCCAGGTTGGCGTGCACCAGTTGTTCTTCGGACGCATGGCGAACGGCTTGCGTCGTGACGCGGATGCCGCCGCCGGACTGCATGATGGAAAGATAGCTCTCGCCGCGGATGCGGCGGACGAACTCCTCATGTCGATCGCCCGCGAACGGGATGTGCGTGTGGCAGTCGATGAGCCCCGGGACGACGCAGCCGCCGCCGGCGGAAAGCGTGTCGGGATCGGACGGGGCCTCGTGCTGCGGTCCGAACCAGGCGATGCGTCCGTCGCGAATCTGAAGCGCCGCGTCGGGCAGCTCGCGGATGGCGGACATGGCGCTGCCGCGTAGCGGTCCGGGCGGGACGATCGCGAGAGAACGAATGTCTCGGATCAGCATGAGCGTTGTCTCGGTGTCCGCGGGCGGCGCAGCGCTCGGCCGTCGCAGCCTTTCCGGCAAACCGGCAAACCGGCAAACCGGCAAACCGGCAAACCGGCAAACCGGCCGGGCGCCGGCCCCAACTTGCCGCTCTTAGCGGGTCTTCGCATAATACGTGCATTGGGTATCGGCCGCGCCGGTCACGCTTCCGGGAGAACACGGATGTCTCTTGTTTTTTCGCGCACCAGATGGTTCGCTGTCGCTTTGATGGCCGGTTCGCTGACGGGTTGCGTCGTCACGGTGACGCCGAATGATGGCGGCGGCGGCGGAGGAGGGGGCGGCGGGGGAACGCCGGAGCCGACGACGGTTCGCGTGCGCGTGGTGAACGAGACCGACTTCGGCGTCGAAGGTCAGGTGTATTTCTCCGGCGCGGCGACGAATTCGGATGAACTGTTCGTTCGCAGCAACCTGTACACCGGATATGGGTTGTTCGGGCGGGGACTGATCGATCGGCAGAGCTCGGATGAGTTCGAGGTCGATTGCGAGGACGCACGGCTTCTCGGCACCTATGCGGGGCGCTTCGTCGATAGCGACGGCGACACGGTGGGCGAGGGCACGCAGCGTGTCTTCACGCTCGATGTCGGGTTCAATTGCGGCGAGACGATCACGCTGATCTACCGCGAGTCGGGCGGCGACTTTGAGACCGTGTTCGCGGTAAGCAACTAAACCGTACTCCGGGTCAACGCCTCGTCCCAGTCGAGCCGCGAGCGTGCGCGAGCGGTCGAATCCCGTCGCCCAGTCGCAACGGCGATTTCGAAACCGCTCCAGCAGCCGGCGGCGCCGGGCGGACGTTGCCGGGAATTGCGCCAGTCCATTCGGCGCGAAGGCCGCGCGGTTCGCGAAGGTTCCGCCCGCGTGCAGAGCGATCGATCACGACACCCGCGACCCGGAGTCGATGGCGCGATCCGGACTGACCACGCTCAGCACGGACTTGTCCGCGTTCGAGGCCGCCAGGAGCATCCCCTGGCTCTCGATACCGCGCATGACGCGCGGCGCCAGATTCGCGACGATGACGATCTGCCGGCCGACGAGCGTCGCCGGCTCATAGTGCCCGCGAATGCCGGCCACGATCTGCCGCGGCTGTCCGCCCACGTCCAGCTTGAGTACAAGCAGCTTGTCCGCGTTCGGGTGCGGCTCCGCCGACACGACGGTTGCGATGCGCAAGTCGAGCTTTGCGAAGTCGTCAAACTGAATCGTCTGCGGTGCATCGGACATCATGGAACTCCGACGCCGGCCATCACGCGTTCGCCCAGGATGCGCTGCCGCATGAAGCGGTGATACTCCCGGTCCACGGTTTCGATGTCCGGCGAGATGAAGGCCGTGAAGAGGGCCGTGCCCGCGTCCAGCGGGCCGGTCTCCGACGCGGCGCTGGCCGCAGCGGCGTGCGCTTCGAGGCGACCGTCGCCCAGGGCTTCGAGCAATTGGTCCAGCCCCGCGGCGTATCGCCCTTCGTCGCCTTCGCGCAGGAAGAGCAGCAATGCCCAGACCTGCGCGTAGTACGCGGCGATGTCGCGCACCGGTCCGCCGACAACGTGTCCGGCGTTGATCCGCAGCAGCTCCGAGAGGGGGAACGTCTCCTGTCGCAGGAGCGACTCCGCCAGGGCGTTTCGCCGCGACGGATTGAAAGACGGATCGAAGTCGGCCAGACCGTCGCTGTGCCAGCGCTGCCCCTCGCACAGCACCGCCAGCCCCTCGTTCAGCCAGGCCGGCACGCGTTGCCGGGCGCAGTGATGCAGATACTGGTGCATCGCCTCGTGCGCCAGCAGCGTGCCGGTCACCTGGTGCGCGACGTACTCGATGACGGCCACGTCGCCTTCGGTGTAACCGCCGTTGCGGATGCTCGTGAGCAGATCGGCCTTCTCCGGATAGGTCGCGCGGGTGAACCGCACCCAGTCGTCGCGGTTGGCGAAGAGGTAAACCTGCATGCGCTCGCTGCCGGCGCAGGGCGTCGGCACGGTGTACTGGAGGAACGCGTACGTGGTTTCCAGCGCGCGGGGAAGCGCGTCGAGCAGGCTCGCGTCGCGAACGGTGGTGTACACGACGTAATGGTCGGTCGTGATCCGGTGCCCGTCGCGCACGCCGAATCGCCACGGCTCCACGCGATAGGGCGTCTCCGCGGGCGGCACGAACGGCGGGCGCTCGTCGCGGTTCGCGCAGCCGCACGCGGCCGAAAGCGCGATCGCGGCGATGGCCGCGATGACGGCGCGGCGCGAAAGCGATCGGGACGAAACGACGGAGGACCGTCGCCGGCCGACACGGATGGAGTGCGAGTCGATCATCCCGGCGATTATTCCCGAACGTCGGGATCGTCACAAGCGCCGAACGACGAGGTTGCGAACGTGGCCGCAATGCGGAGGCCGAACGGCGCGCCCGGCGACGCGGAGAGTTGCTGCGGGATTCTCGAACGCGGAAATCGAACGAACGACGCGTGGATCACGAGCCGAAGGCGGCAGACGCGAAGCGTACGCCGGTGTCGATCCAGTTGAAGGCGACGTTGATCGTTTCGGCCAGCACGAGAATCGTCTCGACGTTCGCGCGTCCGCAGACGGCGAAGCTGGCCTCGGTGCCGTTCCACATGACGATTGTCACGTCGTTCGAGCGACCGACCTCGTACGAGCGGCCGGTGCGCTCGTCGGAGACGTGCTCGGCGTCGGACAGGTGCACGTGGCGGTTGATCGAGAAGACCGACAGCACCTCCGGCTCATTGCCGGGAAAGCGGTAGTAGGCGTGCACGACGTCTACGTTCGGCTGGTTGAAGCAGGCGCAGAGGCCGTCGAGCTCGTACCCGCTCGCGGCGAGGTCCGGCACGGAGCCAAAGGGCGCGTTGCGCGCGATCGCGCGCTGCGCGTCGGCCGGGCAGGTGAATTTCGAATGTTCAATCGGGTTGTGGCGGACGCCGCAGGCGCACTTGAGGTGCACGGCGGCGAACGCATCCGGTTCGATGATGTCGCTGACGAGGGCGGGATCGAGCGCGTCGGTTGCGCCGCCGTCGGGCGACGCCGCGCGCGGCAGCAGGAACCAGGCGATGACGGCAGCGATTCCGACGACGGGTGCGAGCAGCGCCCAGCGCCGGGCGGAGCTTCGGCGTCGCGTCGCAATTCGCACGCGTTCGCGCAGTGCGCTCGGTACCGGGGCGGCGGACACGAAACGATTCAGGCGTTGACGGAGCGTGCGGCACTGCTCGACTTCGCCGCGCAACTGCGGGTGCTGAGCCAGCACGGCCTCAAAATCGCGCAGCGCGGCGCCGGAGAGCTCTCCGTCCGCGTAGGCGAGCACGGCCATCCGGGCTTCGTCCAGGGTCATTGTTTGCCTTTCAGCGCGGCCTCGAACCGCCGCTTGGCGGCGTAGTCCTTGAGCGCGTCCATCAGCGCGAGTCGGCCTCGATGAAGCCGGCTCATGACGGTCCCGATCGGAATCTGCAGCGCATCGGCGATTTCCTGGTAGCTCAGCTCCATCGTCGCCCACAACAGCACGACCGAACGATACTCCGGTCGAAGTGCGTCGATCGCGACCTTGATCTCTTCATCGACCTGCTCGAAGTCGATGACGCCGTCGCCGCCGGATGCCGTGCGATTCGGTCGCGTGTCCACGAGTTCCATGCTCTGGTGATCCGTGGATCGAGGGCCGCGTTGCTGTCTCTCCCGCTGGTTCAGAAACGCATTATGAAGAATTCGAAGCAGCCACGGGCGTATTCCAAACTCGCGCATGCGAAACGTCGAAAACGCCTTGTGCGCCCGCAGATAGGTCTCTTGAACCAGATCCTCCGCCAAGTGCGGGTCGCGCGCCAGCCGTAGCGCCACCCGATACACAACCGTCAGGTGCGGCAGTGCAACGGCCTCGAAATCGCTCGCACCGCCATCCAGCATGCACCCGCCGGGCGGCCGCGCTTCCTGCCGCCCCTCTCCTACAACCGTCAATTGCCGCGCGGAAATTCCGCAACTCCCCGGATCGCCAGAGATTATCTACGGATGACGACAGAATTACAACGTCCAATAAACAGGGGCGCACGCTCCTCCGGAACGACCCGCTCGGAACAGCGTTAACGTGCACAAGGGGGGCTTTCACCGTTCCAGCGTGATGGGTACCGTGCGAGTCCTCAGCTGGACGCGTGTCGCGTCCTGTTCGGAGTACGTCCGTGTACGCTTTCGCCAAACTCGCGCTGATCCGTACTCTCGTCGCAAGCGGGTGTTGCATGATCCTGCCCTCGACGAACGCCCGCGCAGAAACCCCGCCGCTGCCGCAGGTCGCCCATGCGGTCGAGCGCGCCGAGCGCCTGCGGAGCGACGTGGCCCTGGGTGACGCGCTCGATCTCGCATGGAAAGCGGATGACTGGGTCAGCGGGCTACGCGTGGCGCGGCTGGCCGTCGGATCGGACCGGTCCGCCGTGGTCCGCGCCCGCGCCGCCCGGGCGTTGTGGCGAGCCGGCGAGCTCACGCTGGCGGAAAACGTGATGGAAGCGTTGCGCACGACGGATCCGCCGCCCTTGGAACTGGCGATGAAGGCACGCGCGTGTCTCTCGCGGGGACAGTTCGAGACGGCGCGCCGGCTGGCGTCGCGGATCGAGGCGCATGGGGCGCCGTCGGCCGCCGACCTGTTCGACGCGTTTTCGGTTCGACTGGCGACGCAACGTACCGAGGGATCATCGGAACTGCTCGCGCGCCTGCTCGGTCGATTGGACCCGCATGGCGGCTATCCGGACAGCATACTGGGCGAGTCCGTCGCAGGCATGCCGGTCTTCTTCGAGCGCATCGGCCCGGCGTCGATCAACGTCGTTCGCGCGTTCGGCGTCGCGTCGATGCCGATGCTGCTCGGATTCCGACTGCCCTATTGCCAGGCGATGATCAACGGCGTCGGTCCGTTCCGCCTCATCGTGGACACTGGCGGCAGCGCCACCCTGTCGTTGAGCGCGCGCGTCGCGCGGGAGTTGAACCTGACGCCGCTGGCCCGAGCGCGCGTGCACGGGGTGGCGGGCGCGCAGGATTCCGATCAAACGCTCGTGGATTCGCTGGCGATCGGCGAGGCGGAGCTGTCGCGCGTGATGACACGCGTGTTCGAGTTCCCGGCGCCGATCGAGGCGGCCGCGGACGGCATTCTGGGGACCGGCGTCTTCCTGTCGGCGCAGCTCACGCTCGACTTCGCGGGCGAACGGCTCATTCTCTCGCCCAGCGACAGCCCCAGCGCCGGCGGTCAACCGGTCGATTTGCGCATCGTCGCGGACGCCAAGCTGATCGCGCCGGCGCGCGTGAACAAGTCGCGGTGCTGGGCGGTGCTGGACACCGGGGCCGACGCGCTGGCGTTCTCGCCGTCGCTGATTCGCGACGGGCTCGGGGGCGGCGGCGCGCGATTGCCGGTCGCGGGTCTCGGCGTCGGAACGCAGCCGGCGGTGCCCGTGACAGCCGCTCCGGATGCGGAAGTGGAAATCTGGGGTCGAGAGGTGGGCGAGGGCGGTGCGATTGGCCTGGAGGCGCTGGACAGCCTGCTGTCGCCGATCATGGGCATTCAGACGGACGTGTTGGCGGGGATGCCGCTGTTTCGGAAGATGCGATTATTCGTCGTGGATTACCCGCGGTGCCGCGCCTGGGTCGAGTGGACCGAGCCGGAAGCCGCGCGGCCGCGCGAGTCAGGCTCGCCGAAGCCGTAACGAATTCGCCACGACGCTGAACGAGCTGAGCATCATCGCGGCGGTGGCGGCCGACGGCGGAATGACCGTGAAGATCGCGATCGGCGTCATGACCGCGTTATAGACGCACGCCCACGCGAGGTTTTGCCGCATTACGGCCGCGCTGCGGCGCGCGATCCGAATCGCGCGCACGATCCCCAGCGGCGCGTGACCGATCAGGCAGACGTCGGCCGACTCGCGGGCGAGATTCGCGCCGGCGCCGATCGCCACCGAGAACCCGGCCGCGCCGAGCGCCGGGGCATCGTTGACGCCGTCTCCGACCATGGCGGTCACCGTGCCGTCCGCCGCCGAGTCGCGCACCCGTCGCAGCTTGTCGTCCGGCGACAGCTCGCCCTCGTAGCGGGTCACACCGAGCCGTTCGGCGACGCTGCGCACGGATTCCGTGCGGTCGCCGGAAAGAATGCCGACTTCCAGGCCAAGTTCGCGCAGTTTCCGCACGGACTCGGCCGCGTCGGCGTGGAGTGGATCGTCGAACGTCACTACGCAGGCGAGCGCGGCGTCGATTGCAACCCACACCACGCTGCGCCCTCGATCCGATTCCGGCTCGGCGGCGTCTTCGGCGGGCGCGTCGGCGACGCCGAGTGACCGAACCCACTGCGGACTGCCGAGGACGACCTGTCGGGCGTCGACCTGGGCGCGTATGCCGCGCCCGGCGATCGACTGGTGCTGCTGAGGGGGCGATGGCTGCACGCCTTGATCGCGGGCGTGCCGCACGAGGGCTTGTGCGAGCGGGTGCTCGCTGACGCACGCTGCCGCGGCCGCCAGTTCGAGCATGGTGCGCGGGTCGTGCCGTCCCACGACGCGAACGGACGCGACGACGGGTCGCCCGGCGGTGAGGGTTCCGGTCTTGTCGAGCCAGATTCGCCGGACGCGTTCGGCGGCTTCGAGCGCCGCGCCGCTGCGCAACAGGATGCCCTGCTCCGCGCAGCGGGCGGCGCCGACCATGACGGCGGTCGGGATCGCGAGCCCCAGCGCGCACGGGCACGCGACCACGAGCGTCGCCAGGCCGCGGAGCAACGCATCCGACGGCGACGCCGACCCGATGAGCAGCCACCCGATGAACGTAAGCAGCGCGATCAGCAGGACCGCGGGCACGAAGACCGACGCGGCGCGGTCGGCGATGCGCTGCACACGAGGCCGGTTCTGCTGGACCTCCAGAACGCGCTGCGCGATGCGCGCCGCGGTCGATCCGGGACCGTCGGCGAGCGCGTGCAGCTCGGCGGCGCCTTCGACGACGCGTGTGCCGCCCATCAGCACTTCACCGGGGTCGCGCACGACCGAGGCCCATTCGCCCGTCAACATGGACTCGTCGAGAACGAGCGTGCCGGAGACGATGCGCGCGTCAACCGGGACGAGCTGGTCGCTGCCGACGTGGAGGCGGTCGCCCGGCGCGATCGCGTCGACCGGGACTTTCTCGACGCGACCGTCGCGGATGCGGAATGCGTCGCGCGGCGTTCGCGCGTGCATGGCTTCGAGCGCCGAAAGCGCGTGACGACGCGCCCGAGCCTCGAAGTAGCGGCCGATGTTCACGAACGCGCAAATCATGACGGCGGAGTCGAACAGCAACAGGTCGGTGCGGTCCAGCGCGATTCCGAGCAGCCCCGCCGCCAGCGCGGCGAGCATGCCGATCGAGACGAGCAGGTCCATTCCCAGCGTGCCCGCGGCGAGTTTTCGCGCGGCGTCGATCACCATCGCGCCGGAGCCGGCCGCGATGGTTGCGGCCGTCAGCGCCGCCTGCGCTGCGAGCAGGGGGGCGGAATGCACGTCGATGAACGCATGCAGCCGCTGGCCGCCCACGTGCAGGAACATGACCGGCGCGCCGAGCAGGATGGCCCGCGTCAGGTTCCGCCGGTGCGCGGCGAGTTCGGCATCGCGCAGCGTGCGCTGAGCGGCGATGGTCGGTGCGTCGGTCCGGGTCGGCCGGGCGGAGTAGCCGGCCGCTCGCACGGCGTCGGCCGCCAGGGTGAGCAGTCCGGGCGGCGGCGGGTCGGCGGACACCACGCGGGCCAGTCCGGTGAGCACGTCCACGCTCGCGGACTCCACACCGTGGACGCGCCGCAGGGCCTGTTCTACGGCAGCGGCGCAGCCGGCGCAGTGCATGCCGTCGATCTGCATCACGGTCGCGGAGGTGCGCGCGGTGGACATGCAAGCATTCTAGGTCGTGGCGGGACGCGCGGGGCGTGGTGCGTTTATGGGCGGCGGGCGGCGAAGCGCAAAGACGTGCAGGTTCGTGATAACCGCGTGTTCAAGTCGCGCGTCGGCGGGGCCGATGCCGGGAACGCATAATCGAATTCAAGAGAGGCTTCATTGTGACGGCACCCGTGCCAACGCTTCCGCCGCGCGATCCGCTCGGCCTGCGCCAATCGTGGCGGCAGGTGCAGCGGCTTCTGTGGCGCGACATCGTGCCCGAGGCCGTGAGCCTCGCGATGCTCGTGCTGCTCATCGGGACCGCGATCGGGGTGACGGCGCTGGCCGACCGGTCGGTCGAGATCGCGGTGCGCGAGGCGGAAGCGCGGCTCGGGCAGCAGGTCGCGCGGCTGGCGGCGAGCGCGGCGCGAAGCGAGCCGGAGCGCGACGAGGCCTGGCTCGGCGAGCTGGCGGAGACGCTTCGAGCGCGGCGCATCGAGCTGTTGGACGGGAGCGGTACCGTTCTGCTCAGCGGCGTCGGGCGGGATGGTGCGACGCGCGGCGCGGGACTGGCCGAACACGATCGCCACGTGGTCGCGGCGTCGAATCCGGGCGTCGACGGATTCGCAGCGGTTCGGGTCGAGCTGCCGCGGTTCGAAACGCAAGGGCTGCACCCGGCTCTGATGGCGGGGGGGTTGGCGGCGACCGCGATCCCGGTTCTGTGCTTTGCGCTGATTCACCGGCGGCTGCGGGCTCACGTCCGTCCATTCGCTGCGATTCAGCGGAACTTGGAAGACTACGCGCAAGGCGTCGAGCGAGAGCTGACGGCGCTGGCGCTGAGCGATTCGCTCGGACCGCCGGCGAAGGCGTGGAACCAGCTCCTGGCGCAACTCGCGGAGCTTGCCGAGCACGCATCGAACCCGGCGCGGTCAGGCGGCGCGCCGGCCGGCGCGGCGCTGCAGCGATTCGAAGGGCGGGCGCTCCGGCGGCTGCTGGATCGGCTTCCACTGGGGCTGATGCGCGTGAACGCGTCCGAGCACGTCACCTATGCGAATGCGACCGCGCAGCGGCACCTGGGCGCCAGCGAGTCGCCCGTCGGCAGGACGTTGACGTCGCTGATCGGGGAAGCGGGCGCGCGGGCGCTGGCGCTCGGCGGACCGAAGGCGACGTTCGAGTTCTCGCGCCCGCTGGGATCCGATGCGAGCGCGGGCGTGGCGACGCTGCGCATCGGGTCGATGCCGGACGAGGACTGCGCGCCGGGAGAGGCGCTGCTGTCGGTCGAGGACGTGAGCAACGAGCGCGAGGCGGAGCGGTCGCGGGACACGTTCCTGTACCACGTCACGCACGAGCTTCGCACGCCGCTGACGAACATCCACGCCTACGCCGAGACGCTCAGCCGCCCGGACTTCGACGACGAGCAGACGCGTAAGGAATGCTACAACGTGATCATCAGCGAGACGCGCCGGCTGGCGACGCTGGTCGAGGACATCCTGAACGTCTCGCAGCTCGAGGGCGGGGCGGTTCGCATGGAGATCGACGACGTCGACATCGCGCGGCTGCTGCGCGGCATGGTGCAGGACAGCCTGGCGGCCGCGGACAACAAGAAGGTCGATCTGGCGCTGCACCTGCCGCCGAAGATCCCGCCGCTTCGCGGCGATAAGCAGCGGCTGGCGATGCTGGTTTCGAACCTGATCGGAAACGCGGTGAAGTACACGCCGAGCGGCGGGCGCGTGGACGTCTCGCTCGAAACGACCGACGACGCCGCGCGGATTCTTGTTCGCGACACGGGGATCGGGATTCCGCCGGCCGAGCAGCCGCGCGTGTTCGAGAGTTTCTATCGTGCGACGAACGCGACGATCGCGAACGTGCCCGGCACCGGGCTGGGGCTGGCGATCGCGCGCGAAGTCGCCCGGCTTCACGGCGGGGACGTCTGGCTGTCGAGTAAGCCGGGCGAGGGATCGACGTTTGTCGCGGAAATCCCGCTCGCCGCGGCCGCGAAAATCGGAGGAGCGACGCGATGAGCCGCATCCTGGTCGCCGAAGACGATCCGCACATCCTCCGCGTGATCTGCCTGTGGCTGGGGCGGCAGGGCCACGAGATGCTCGAGGCCCGCAACGGTCTTGCGGCGCTGGAGCTGTGGAAGGTTCAGCGTCCTGACATCCTGATCACCGACGTGAACATGCCGGGGATGGACGGACTGGAGCTGCTGGACCGGATCGTGGGGGATTCGAACGCGCCGCGCGGGTTGATCGTGCTGACCAACCGCTGGGATCACCGCGACATCGGCCAGCGGCTGGCGGACTGGAACGTGCGCGTGGTGCCGAAGCCGTTCGCTCCGAGCAAGCTGGCGGAGCTGATCGAGCAGTTTCCGTCGGCCAGCGCCGGGTCGGGAGTGTAAGTGAGCCGCGATCTGCCGACATCGCCGTCCTCTCGCGAACGCGCGCCCGGCGGCGTCGCGGTCGAGCCGTCGCGCTCGGTGGCGCTGCTCGTGCAAGGGCAGAATCCGCCCGCGGCGCCCGAGCACTGCCTGCGCGCCTGCCTGAGCGGCGATCCGGGGCGAATCGCGGCGCTGGGCTGCGAGTGGCTGAACGCCATCGGCCGCGGCGAGTCCGGCGCGGCCGGGGCGACGCACACCTGCCGCAAAGGCTTCGCCTGCACGGCCGAGTCGGTGCAGTCCGGCGGGCGCACGGGCGTGCTGGTGACGGTCGGGGGGGCGCTTCCGGGGGTGATGACGCCGCTGGACGCGGTCTCGGGGCTGCTGGCGCAGACCGAACAGCTTGCGGAAGAGAACGAGGGCCTGGCCGACGAAGTGCTGCGCAGCTACGAGCAGCTCAACGTGGTGTTCGAGTTCACGCGGCGGGTCGCGTGCCTGACGCGCACGAGCGACATTGAGCAGACTTTTCTGCACCGGCTGTTCGACCTGCTTCGCGGCGACCTGGTGCAACTGCTGCGCCATGACGGCACGAGCGAATGCGTCCACCTCTCGGGTCCGTCGCGGCCGATCGGCGACGTTGCCGACCCGCGCGTCGCGCGAAACGTGGAGTCGATCCGGGCGTCAAGCTCGCCGATCGTGTTCGAGCTGGACGGGCGGCGCGTGGCGGGCGGCGTGCTGAAGCGGCTGGACGGGCACGCCGACGTCGTGCTCATCCGGCGTCCGGCGGACGCGGGCGAGTTCACCGCCGGTGATCTGCTGCTGCTGGAGAACGTGCTGACGCTGGTCGGGCAGCTGCTGGGCAATTGCGAGCTGCACGAACGCGTCGGGCGCATGTCGATGGAAGCGACCCGCGCGCTGGTCGCGGCGATCGACAAGAAAGATCACTACACGCGCGGCCATTCGGAGCGCGTCGGGCTGCTGTCGCGCATGACCGGGCTTCAGATGGGTCTGCCGCCGGACGTGCTGCACGTGCTCGAGTGGTCGGGACTGCTGCACGACGTCGGCAAGATCGGGATTCCCGAGGAAGTCCTGAACAAGCCCGGACGGCTGACGGACGAGGAGTTCGCGGTCATCCGGCGGCACCCGGAAATGGGCTACGACATTCTGCGTCCGATCTCGAGCTTCACCAGCGTGCTCGACGGAGTGCTCTATCACCACGAGAACCCGGACGGAACCGGCTATCCGCGCGGGCTCCGCGGAGACGAGATTCCGCTGGTGGCCCGGATCATCCACGTCGTAGACGTGTTCGACGCGCTGACATCGCGGCGCTCGTACCGCGATTCGTTCGCGACGGACCGCGCCATCCAGATTCTCCGCCAGGAATCCGGGACCAAGCTCGACGCGGGCGCGGCGGCGGCGTTTCTTCGCGCGCTCGAGACCATGCGCGAGAACGACCCCGGCGAATTCGAGCAGCGATTCGGTCAGCGCAAGGAGCTGTGACGTGCAAGCCGGCTCGCACGCAATTCGCCTCGGCGCGTGGATGACGATCGGCGGACTGCTGATCCTGGCGGTCGGAGCGCCGCTGTCTCTGCTCGAATCCGCGATCCGTCCGAACGGAATTCCGGCGGCCGAGGGCATGCTGGCGGGCTGCGCGCTGGCGGGCGCCGGCGCGGCGCTGATGGTCGGGGCCGGCGATCGCCCGCGCGCGCCGCGCGATCGCGCGCGCGGCGAGGTCGATCGCGCCGAGCCGCTGGCCAGTGTCGCTCGACGGGTGCTGGATTCGTTCGAGGCTTGGCGCGCCGGTCTGGAGCCGGCCGAGCGAAGCCTGGCCCGACTCGACGGCTTCGTGCGCGAGACGCTGCTTCGGAAAGTCGGCGCGGAGCGCGTGCGTTGTCTGCGCTACTCGCACGGGGGAAATGTCGTGCAGTCGATCGGCGCCGCGGAAGTGCCGGCCGACACGGAATCCGAACCGCCCCGCAGCGCGCTCAGCGGCCCGATCGGCGCGGCGACGGCGACCGGGCGCCCGCAGTTCGCCGAATGCGGCGACCCGCTCCGCGATGCAGACGGATGGGACTGCGTCTGGCCGATTCACGACGGGTCGCACCGGCTGGGGCTGATCGCCGTGGGCCGCCTGCCGGAGCGATTCCGCCGCGATCGACAGCCGCTCTCCGACGCGCTCAGCGCCGTGGCGCTGTGCTGGCGCCTGGTCCAGGCGGAATCCGAACTGGCGCGGGCGCGGCGGACCGACGCGGCGACGGGCGTGCTGTGCCGGCAGGAGCTCTTCGAGCGCGGCGACGCGGAGATCGGACGCGCGCGCCTGGCCGACGAGCCCGTGGTCGTCGTCATGATCGCGCTGGAGGGCGTTCGCGCGCTGGACGACGCCGGTCTGTGGGGGCGGCGCGACGCGCTGGTTGAACAGGTGGGCGCGACGCTGCGGTCGAAGCTGCGCCCGCGGGACGTGATCGGGCGGTTCAGCGACGACCGGTTCGTGATCGTGATATCGCGCATGGACGAGGAGCTCGGCCGGATGGCGACCGGCAAGCTCGCGCTGGCGGCGGAGCAGGTGGTGGCGTCGGCGCCGGCGCCGCGATTGGCGGTGCGGGCGGCATTCGCCGGCGGTTCGGGGACGTTCGCCGACCTGGTGAGCAGTGCGGCGCGGCAAGTGGCCGCCGGGCGCCGCGCACCGCGGACGAGCGAGGAGAGGCCGTCATGAAGGTGGAACAGCAGCAGCACGGAAACGTTCTCGTGCTGGTCCCGCACGGACCGCTGGTTCGCGAGGACTCCGCCGACTTCGGCGCGGCGGTCCAGGCCGGCGCACGCGAGCAGGGCGGGCGCGTGGTGCTCGACATGACGAACGTCCCCTACCTGGACAGCGCGGGCATCGAGTGCCTTCTGGCGCAGTGCGGCAGCGGCGACCGAGTCGGAAGCGGTCGGCCGCGACTGGCGTGCCTGACGGAAACGTGCCGCGAAGCTCTCGACCTGACGGACGTGCTGCCGCGCGTGGAAGTGTTCGACACGGTGGAGAACGCCATGCGGAGCCTGCGGCGATGAGGCTTCAACGGGCCGGAAAACTGGGCGAGCTGCTGGTGTCCGAGGGACTGGTGACCGAGGCGGACCTGCTCCGTGCGCTGAAGGTCCAGTCGGCGGACAACAAGCGTCTGGGCGAAGTGCTGGTCGGACTGAACCTGCTCTCGAGCACGGCGCTGCTGAGCGCTCTGGCGCGGCACCTGAATGTGAAGTGCTGCCGGCTGCGTCACGGTCTGATCGACCCGCATACGGCGCGGCTGCTGAGCAAGGAGGAGGCGCGGCGACTGCTGGCGCTGCCGCTGTTCCGGGTGGGCGACCGGCTGACGGTGGCGATGGCGGAGCCGCAGTCGCTGGCGACGGTGGACCGGCTGGCGCGGCTGACGGGCTGCGAGGTGAACCCGGTTCTGGCGCTGGAGACGGACCTGGTCGAGTTCCAGGACAAGTACCTGGGCGAGCAGGTGGACGTGGACTCGTTTCTGGTGAACCTGACCACGTCGGATGTGGAGGTGATCGAGCGCGAGGCGGTCGACGACGACACACCGCACGAAATCGGCAAGATGATCGACGGCAGCCCGGTCATCAACCTGGTGAACCTGGCGGTGCTGACGGCGATCCGCGACGGGGCCAGCGACATTCACGTCGAGCCGACCAAGAAATCGACGCGCATCCGCTATCGCATCGACGGTCGGCTGCGCGACCTGATGGCGACGCCGCCGGGCATGCACGCGGCGATCATCTCGCGCGTCAAGGTCATCGGAAAAATGGACATCGCCGAGCGCCGACTTCCGCAGGAAGGCCGCGTGCACGTCGTGGCCGAGGGGCGCGAGATCGACCTGCGCGTCTCGAGCATGCCGACGCTGCTGGGCGAAAAGATCGTCATGCGCCTGCTGGACAAGAGCAACCTGAACGTGTCGCTCGAAAAGCTCGGGCTGGACCCGCGGCAACTGGCCGCGTTTCGCCGCATCTTCGCGCGTCCGCACGGCATCGTGCTGGTTACGGGACCGACGGGCAGCGGCAAGACGACCACGCTGTACTCGGTGCTCGACCTGCTGTCGTCGCCGGATCGCAACATCATCACGATCGAGGATCCGGTGGAGTATCAGCTCGACGGGATCAACCAGATTCAGGTTCACGAGACGATCGGGCTGACGTTCGCGCGGGCCCTGCGCTCGATCCTGCGGCAGGATCCTGACGTCATCATGGTGGGCGAGATTCGCGACCACGACACGGCCCGCGTGGCGATTCAGGCGGCGCTGACCGGTCACCTGGTGCTGAGCACGCTGCACACAAACAACGCCCCAGGCGCTTTCGTTCGCCTGGCGGACATGGGCATCGAGCCGTACCTGCTGGCCTCGGCGTTTAACGGCGTGATCGCGCAGCGCCTGGCGCGAACCATCTGTCCGCACTGCCGCACGTCGTATTACCCGTCCGATGCGGCGCTGTCCGACGCCGGCTGGCTTCAGGACCGGCAGCGCGCGTTCTACAAGGGCGAGGGCTGCAAGCAGTGCCACGACAGCGGGTACCGCGGGCGAATGGGCGTATTCGAAGTGCTGGAAGTGACCGACGAGCTGCGCGGCGGACTGCACGACCTGAGCGACGAGGAGCGGATCAAGGAGATCGTCCGGCGGCACGGGTGGCGGCCGCTGCGCGAGGAGGGGCTGCGCCTGGTGGAGCAGGGGCGCTCCACGCTGGAAGAGGTGCTGCGCGTCACGCACGCCGAGACGGAATCGCGGACGCGCGCCGAGGCGCCGGCGCTGGCCGAGGTCTAGGAGGAGCCGCATGAACTTCGCCTACGAAGCGATGACGCTCGACGGCCGGCTGATCAGTGACCGCATCGAGGCGTCCAGCGAGCGTGAAGCCGCGGAGGCGCTCCGCACGCGCGGGCTCATGGTCACGCGCGTGCGCGGCGCGGGCGAGCCGGTCGCGGCGGAACAGTTCGGGTCGCGGACGCGCATCAGCGGGCTCGACCTGGTGATGTTCACGCGCCAGATGCGCATGCTGCTCGAGTCGGGCAGCGCGGTCGTGCCGGCGCTGGCGGCGATCGAAGCACAGAGTTCGCGTCCGGCGCTGCGGGCGCTCGTCAAGGACGTGCGCGAGCACGTCGAGATGGGCGGCGCGCTGAGCGAGGCGTTTCAGAAGCACCCGCGCGTGTTCCGTCCGGTGTACTGGAGCATGATCGCCGCCGGCGAGAGCAGCGGCGCGATGTCGCAGGCGTTCGCGAGGCTGTCGCAGCTGCTCGAGCGGCAGCAGCGCGCGACGCGGGCGGTGGTGTCGGCAATGGTCTACCCGGCGCTGCTGGCGCTGATGTGCCTCTCGGCCGTCACGTCGCTGATCCTGTTCGTGGTGCCGCGGTTCGGCGACCTGTTCAGCAACCTTCGCATGCCGATGCCGATCTACACGCAACTTCTGTTCGCACTGTCCGCGCAGATTCGCGAGAACTGGATTCTCTGTTCGCTGGCGCCGCCGGCTTTGATCGTCGCGCTGATCGCGGCCCTGCGGCTCGACTGGGTGCGGGCGCGGATCGAGGCGCTGATCCCGAACGTTCCGATCGTGGGGCGGGTCTATTCGCGCGTCGTGCTGGCCCGCGTCCTGCGCGTATGGGCGGCGATGCTTCGTTGCCACGTTCCGCTCCTGGACACGATTCAGCATTCGGCCGCGGTCGCCGGCAGCGCCCGGCTGCGGGCGATCCTGGCTAACCTGGAGGAGCGCGTGGCGGGCGGCGGTCGGATGGGGCGCGCTCTGGTCGAATCAGGCTGGGTCGAGCCGGTGGTGGCGTCCGCGATCGCGACCGGAGAGGAGAACGGCCGGCTGACCGAGTCGGTCGAGTTCGTCGCGACGTGGGTGGACGAGGACAACGACCAGCTCATCGCCACGGCAACACGCATCGTCGAGCCCGTCATGCTGGCGCTGATGGGCGCGATCGTCGGCGCGGTGGCGCTGGCGCTGTTTCTTCCGCTCTTTGACATGGCCACGGCCGGCCGCTGAGGCGGCGAGGACGATCGAACGTGAACCTTACGGCGCTGAGTCGAGCGGTCCGCCCGCGCACGTCCGCGGTCGTTTTCGACGCGGGTCAGGGCGGCGTGCGCGCCGCGCAGGCGCGCGGCCGCGGCGCTCAGCGCGCCTTGACCGACCTGCTCGCGGTCGAGTTCGCCGCGGGCGAGCCTCCGACGGGCGGCGCGCCCAGCCTGACCGACCCGGCGCGGCTCGGCCGGCTGGCGCGACTGATCGGTCAGGGACGGTTTCGGGGGCGTGACGCGGCGGTCGTTCTGGCGCCGCCGGACGTGTATTACCACGCCATGCGCTTCCCGGAGAGCGCGCTGAAGCAATCGCCGCAGCGCGTGATCGAGGCGCTGGCGTGGGAGCTGGCGCGCGAGACGCGCGCCGACGCGGCCGAGTTGGAAGTGCGCTACTGGGAACTGCCGCACGGTCACCGCGAGGGATTCAACGTGATGGCCGTCGCGATGCCGGCGCGGAACGCGGAATTGCTGGCCGATGCGCTCGGCGCGCACGAGCTGCGCCTGACGCGGATCGAGTCGTCCGCGTCGGCTTTGGCGCGCGCGGCGCGGCTGTCCGTCGATCCGGGCTCGCGCGATCTCTGGGGCATCCTCGACGTCGGACGTACGCGCAGCCAGCTGATCGCGGTGGTCGGCGAGACTCCGGTGTACGTCCGATCGCTGCCGATCAGCTCCGACGAATGGACGCGGCTGCTGGCCGAGGGGTTCGAAGTATCCCCGGCGGTGGCCGAGACGTTGAAGCGAGCGCACGGGCTGTTGGGTTCGGACCGCGCGGAGTGCGAGGCGTCGCCGCTGGAAGACGTATCCGGAGTCTCGATGCGCTTGCTGCGCGCGTCGCTCGAGCGGCTCGTGCGCGAGATCAACGTGTGCCTGTCCTACGCGCTTCAGTACTACGCCGACACCAACGTCACGCGCATCGAGCTGGCGGGCGGTGGCGCGCGCATGCGCGGGCTGCGCGAATACCTGGAGTCGATCATCGGAGTGCCGGTGGGAATCGCGCTCGGTGGGGCGGCGGGCGCGCGGCTCCGAGCAGACGCGGGGCCTGAAGCGGCCGCCGCGATCGGCGCCGCGCTGCTGGAGCTGGAGGCGTGATGACCTGCTCGGTGAACCTGCTTCCGGTCTGCCGCCTGGACGCCAACACGCGCGCGCGACGACGCGCCGCGTGGCTGGTGTCGAACGCGGCGCTTGCGGCGCTGCTGGCGGCGGCCTGGCTGCACGTGCAGATGAGCGACCGCATCGCGCTGCGCGTGCATGAAGAGCTGTCCCGGCTTCAGACCGAACGGGAAGACCTGGAGCGACGCGGCGCCGCAATGGTCGGGCGCAGCCGCGCACTGGCGGAGGAGGGCGCGCTGCTGGAGCGACTCTACCGCGATCAGTCGCTTCCGCTCGAGCTTCAGGCGCTCAGCGCCGCGGCGCCGCCGGGCGTCGTGCTGACTGAATTTCGCGCCAAGTCCGCCACGGTTGCCGCCAGGCCGCCCGAAGGCGGTGCGAGTCCGGGCGCGCGCGAGGCACCGCCCGGATCAACCATCAAGCCGGCCAAGCCGGTGAAGCAGGAAACTCTGGTCCTCGAGGTGTCCGGATTCGCTCTGAACCACGACGCGATTCGTGAGCTGATCGACGTGATGACCAGCGCCGCGGGCTGGACCGACGTGATCCTGTTCGAGGCGACCCGCCAGCCGCTGCTCGCGGGCGAGGCGATTCTGTTCCGCATTCGCGGGCGTACGGAGGCCGAGCCGGCATGATTCTCACCCGCCGACCCGTGCGCCTGTTCGACGTCGACGCGGTGGGAGCCGCCGCCGCGGCCGCGCTGCTTATGGTCGGCTACCTGGCGGTCTATGCGCCGATGCGAACCGCGGCGCGCGGCGCCGGGCAGGCGATGGCCGAGCTGGCCCAGCGGGAGCGCGAGCTCGCGGAAGGGCAGGTGCGGCTGGCCCGGTGCGCCGACGACCTGCAGCGCCTGGAAGACGCGATTGCGGCCCGTCGGGCGGTGGCGGGGCTTAGCGGGCAACTGACCGAGCTGACAGCCGATCTTCTGAAGGCGGACGAGCAGCACGGCATCCAGTTTTCGCAGATCGTGCCGCAGGGCGAAGTCATCGAGAGCGGCGTCGCGATGACGGATGTGAGGCTGGTGGCGAAAGGCGACTGGCCGAGCCTCATCGCGTTTCTCCGGGACCTATCCGCGCGGCACCCGAGCCACGAAGTGCGCAGCCTGGAGGTGGCGCGACACGTTTCGGAAGCCGACGGCGAATGCCAGATCGGATTGTGCATCCGACTGCACGCTCGCGCCGGATCGATTTCTAACGCGGAGAGCGCACCGTGATTGCCAGACTCTCCGCCCGCGCGCGGATCCTGTCGGCGGCGCTGCTCATCGTCGGCGTTTCGTGGTGCCTCGACACGTTCACGGGCAGCGGCGAGCCGCGCGCGGCTTCCGCGGCGCTGGTCGGCCCAGCCGCCGAGGGGCCGCTCGAACTCAGCCTGGCCGGCAGTTCGGCCGTGGCGCTGGCCGAGCGTCTGATGGCCGGTCCGGTAGCGAACGTCGCCACGCCGGGCGAACTGCGCGACCTGTTTCAGGTGTCGCTGGAGATTCGAAGCGCGCTGTCTCCGGCCGCGCCGCCGCCGACCGAATCCGAGCAGGTCGCGGCCGCCGAGCCGGACCCGGTGTTGCAGGGCGTGGTGACCGGCGCAGAGAGTCTTGCGCTGATCGACGGCACGTTGTATCCGCGCGGCGCGCAGGTGAACGGTTGGCGGGTCGAGAGCATCCGGCGAGACGGCGTGCTGCTGGTGCGTGACGGCCGGCAGAAGTGGCTCACGTTGCCGTCCCCGTAGCGCGGATCGGCGCGGCCGCCGCACGGGTAATCGCCCCGTCATTCAAGTCGACGCTTCGCGCGGTCGATGCAAGGCCATGTCCGGGACTGCCGATTGAATACCGGTCGCGGCGCGGCGCGCGTTGCAATGCGTAAATGGACCGGTCGTCAAGCGGAAAAGGAGTGTTCGCTGTGATTCGCCTGATGAAGCACCGTCGGTTCGGATTTTCGCTCGTCGAGCTCGTGGTCGTGATCGTGATTATCGGAATCATCGCGGCGATGGCCATTCCGCGACTCAGCCGCGGCGCGGCCGGCGCCGGCGACGCGGTCGTGCTCGGCAGCTTGTCGATCGTTCGCAACGCGATCAACCTGTACGCCGCGGAGCACGGCAGCAAGTTTCCGGGACACGACAGCGGCGACATGATTGACCATTTGACCATGTACACCAGCGCAACCGGCGCGACATCCGCCACGAAGGACACGACGTACAAGTACGGCCCGTACCTGCTGGCGATGCCGGCGTGTCCGGTGGGCAACCCGACCGATCCAGACGGCGTGCTGATCGACGCGACCAACAGCCCGCCCCAGGTGAACACGACCAACGGCGAAGGCTGGGTCTACAACCCGGCAACGGGCGAGTTCCTGATCAACTCGTCCGCCGTCGATGAGGCCAACCGGGCGTACAACACGTATTGATGATCCCGCGTTCCGACCGGACCATCGGCAAGTCCCGAGACAGTGACCGAGCCTCCGTCCATCCGGCGGAGGCTCATTCGCGCGCCGAAAGCGCCGGGCACCGGCGCTACTGGCCAGACTCGCCGCCGGTCGTCCGTTCAGCGGGCTTTTCGTTCGCGGGTTCAGCGGGTTTCTCGCCGGACGCGACTCGGTCCGCACCGGGCGGCTTCGGATTCGCGCGGGCCGACTCGGGCTGCGCATCGACGGCGGGTTCCCCGAGAGGCGCGGAGCGCTCGCTCTGGATTGCCGGAAGCTCCGCGATCATCCGCTCGTCCGCGTGCAGCAGAATGCGGTCGCCAGTCTGAATCCCGTTCAGGACTTCGACCGCGGTCGTCGTGGATCGTCCAAGCGTCACCTCGACCGGGTCGGTTGAGACTCCAGACTGCACGAACAGGAAGCTGCGCCGGCCGCGGGCGTGAACGGCCTGCACCGGGACTGCAAGGACGTTCTGCACGGTTTCGATGAGCAGTTCGATCTCGGCCGAATCGCCGGGGGAAAGCGGCGCGTCCGTTTCGTCGAGCAAGATCTCAGTGGCATGCTCCTTGAGTTCCGGATTGATCCAGCGGTTGGCGGAGTCGGCGAACTTCGCGATCTTGGAAACTCGGCCGATAAACGTCTTGCCAGGCACGGCCGGCACGCGGACCACGCATGCCGTGCCCTCTGAGACACGATGCCGATCGCCCTCGTGGATGCGCGTCGAGACGAGCATCCGCGTGGTGTCCGGCAGCACGAGCAGGGTCTGCCCCTCGTACACCTTCGCGCCATCGGCGATTCGGGTTTCGTCGCGGCCCCACTGATCGGTCTGGTACTGGATGATGCCGTCCGCGGGGGCGTAGATCTTGCACTTGGCGAGCTGCTCCTGGAGCCGGCGAACGCGGCCTTCGCGCATCGCGAGCGTGGACTCGAGCTGCTGCACGTCGGCCTCGGCCTGCTTGACGCGCGAGTCGGCCTGACGCTTGACGCGATCCAGTTCTTCGATGGCGCGCTGCAGCGTGGAATCCCGGCGCATCCGTTCCATGCGGACTTCGTACTCCAGCAGTGTAGTTTGCGCCAGGTTGGCCCGGTTCAGCGTCATCTCGGCTTTTGTCACTTCGAAAACGAGCTGCTTGATCTTGGCGCTCGTCACGAAGCCGCGTTCCAGCAGGTCCTTGTTCTTGTCCAACTCCTCTTTCTTCCGATCCAGATCGAGCTCGGCCTGCTGGATGTCGATGTTGTTCGATGCGCGCTTCTGTTCGAAGTCGCCGTCGAGGTACTTTTCAAGGTCGAGCTGCGCGATTTCCAGGTCGATCTGCGCCTTGGCCGTATCGCTGACGCTCAGGTCGCGCTGGATCTCGAGCTCTTCCACGGCGCGCTGCCGGCGCGACTGCACGCCCTGAAGTTCGATCTGCTCTTGCTCCAGACGCTCGGTCAGCGCGTCGCTCGCCAGCTCGACCAGCAGGTCGCCCTTCTTCACCCGTGTGCTCTCGGGAATGACCTTGACGATGGTGGCCTGACCTTCGATCTCGCACTTGATATTGATCGACTCGCGCGGCTTGATCTCGCCGCTTTCCGTGAGCGTGATGCTCAGGTTCACCGGCTGCACGCGGTAGAGCGAGCGCTGATCCGCCGCTTGGCCCCAGCCGGCCGGCAGCCAGCCGAACCGAGCCGCGGCCACGAGCGCGACCGCCGCCACGCACAGCAGCGCGGCCCAACGGACAGCGCCGCCGAATCGGGAAGAGCGTTGCATCGACGAAGCGCGGGGACGTTCAAGCGTTGTCGCCGGGGTATCCATGAGGTTGCTCCCGCGATCAGGGTTCGGTTGCGCTATCCGCGCTCGGCGAGCCTAGTCCGACAGCAGCCGCTGCACAAACGGCGCGACGTCGCGTTCGTCGAGTTCGCCGTCGCGGTTGATGTCCGCGCGAAGCACGCGCTCCGCCTGCGGGAAGGCGCGCTCGTAACCGCGCGGGTCGGTCAGCGCCAGGATGAACGCGTCCACGTCGAATTTGTTCAGCGCGCCGTCGTCGTTCAGGTCTCCGAGAATCGCATATTCCGCGGTCCAGACCGCGCCGCCGGACGGCTCGGCCGACGCCACCGCCCGCCCGGCGGGGTAGACCGATCCATCAATGCGCCACCGTTCAAAAACCCAGGGCCCGACTCGCCAGGGCGCCCGGATCGCCAGCTCCCGGGTCCGCGAAGCGCGCAGCGCGCCGTCCAGAGGAGCGGGAAGAATCGCGGATTCGGCATCCACCCCGTACCACAGCGGAACCCCGTCTTCGATCGACGCGCCGACGAACAGCTCGACCGGGCGATCCTCCTCCGTCGGCGGACCATACTGCGCGACGACGGACGTGTCGCCGCGCACGACCATTCGCAGCGCCGGCGCGACCGGTTCGCGCGGGCGACCGTCCACCAGCCAGCGCTGAAAGACCAGCTCTCCCAGGCACGGCGGCGCCGCCAACTGCACCTCGCCGCCCGCCGCCACGCGGCGATCCGGCGCCGACGCGTCGATCAGGCCGACCGCCGGGCCCTCGCCCGACCATGCGATCGCGGCGCCGGGCGGATCCGACTGAACCGTGAGCCGCGCGGGCGCGGCGCACGTCGTCACCGCGATCTCCGCGAGCGTCCATTCTGCGCGGTCCGCCTCGCCGCCGGCCTGAATGCGGATCCGCAGACCGTCATTTATCGCCGAGTCCGGCACATACGAGGTCCACAGCACGAACGGTCCCGGCGCGCGCATCGCGCCGATCAGCCGTCCGCATTCGATCCATCCCGCCGACTCGCCGCCCGCCTCGAGCGAAAGCCACGACGAATCCGAAACGCCCGCGGCGACGACCAGCATCGACACCTCGACCCCGCCGACCAGGCCGGGCTGAATCGGAACGGACGTAAGCACGGCGCCGGGCGGCAGCAGCAGGCCATCCGGTCCGCCGGCCGGCTCGAGCGGTGCGGGCGCTGCGGCGGCCTCGACGCCGCCCGAAACCCAGAGGCGGGCATCCGGACGCGCCCCCGAAAAATCATCGTAAAGCAGCGTGCCGGCGGAGACTGAGTCCTCGCCCGTCGCACGGCCCGGCGCGACCAGGACGGCGCTCGCGCAGCCAGCGACGACTGCCGATCGGAGCAAGCAGGGAATTCGCGACACGGCCAGTGTCCTCGAACCGCGCGAACGCTGCGACGCGTGGCGTCGACGCCGCGGTTGATCCAGGTCCACGCAGGAGCTTAGCACAATCCATCCACCGGGCACAGGCGATTTTGCCGGGCTGCCGCTAAGCTGGCGCGCGTCGCCGGCGAATCGCCCGGTGTGGAAATCGCGGCTTCAATGGTTTTTCAGAATTCGACGAAACTGGATAGCGTGCGACTGCGCTCGATGTTTCTTCGTCACACGCATCCCTATCGCCACGATTCGCTCAAGGTGCGTGTTCGCGACAGCCGCGGGGCGGATTTCTCCGGCAGTTGCTTCTATCGCGACGCGCGGCTGTTCATCAATCTCGGGCGGCGCGTGGCCTATCCGTACACGTTCGGCACGCACCTGGCGCGGGCCGAGGGGCTGCCCGGCGGCTGGAAACGCGAGGTCTATCGCCTCACGGTCGCCGACGCCTACCAGCTCGCGCTGTTCGTCTATCTGCACGAACTGTTCCACTACCTGGTGATGGCAGCCGGGCGGAACACGCGCCGCAAGGAAGGCATGTGCGACCGCTTCGCGGCCGGAACGCTGGTCGAGGCGTACGGATGCCCGGTGACCGACTCGCGCGGCGTCGCGGTCGATTCGCGAAGCTGGAAGTTCCAGGACTTGCACGCCTTCGTCGCCGGCGCGCCGCGCGAACCGTGCGAGACGATCGTCGCCGCGCGGCGCGACATCCCGGTGCGCATCCGCGGAATCGGCTGAGGCCGAGCCGGGCTACGCGCGAAACAGCCTCGCCGGCGCGAACGCGCCGCCCAGCGCGGCGCGCGAGTCCACGCCGAGCCACTGTTCGAGCACCGCCGCGTAGACGCTTCGAAAGTCGACCTGGTGAGCGACGTCGCCGTCCGTCGTCCGCGACAGGTCGAGCGCTCCGCCCGTTACGCCCGGGCGGCAGCCCGGCCCGACCAGAAACACGGGTGCGGCCGCGCCGTGATCGGTTCCCTGGCTGCCGTTCTCCATCACGCGGCGCCCGAATTCGCTGAATGTCAGCAGCGCGACGCGTTCGCTGCGCCCGCGCGATTTCAGATCGTCGAAGAACGCGGCGACGGAATCGGAGAATTCACGCAGCAAAGGCCCGTGCGCGAGCGCCTGCCGCGCGTGCGTGTCGAATCCGCCCAACGTCGTGTAGTAGACGCGCGGGCCGAAGTCCGCGCCGATCAGCGCGGCGATCTGCCGTAGGCGCTGCGCGAGTCCGAACGACGGATACTCCGCCGCGCCGCCGCAGTCTCCGACGCGTGACAGCCGAGCCGCGTTTGAGCAGCTCGAGACCGCCACGCGCTGGACATACAGCAGGTCGTCCGACGCGCCGATTCGCGGCTCAGCGACCGCCTTCGCCAGGTGGTCGCTGTCGGGCGGCAGGCGCAGCGAGTCGATCGACCGGATCGACGGCGTAGCGCTGTGCCGGGCGCGCAGCGCCAGCGGCGTCGCTTCGTCGCCCAGGTGCAGCGTCGGCGGCGCGTCGGCCTCGCGCCGCGCGGCATGCATAGCCCGGCCGAGCCAACCGTCCGCCGCGTCTTCCGGAGTCAGGTCGGCTGTGTGCCAGATGTCCATGGAGCGGAAGTGGGATCGGTCCGGATTGGGGTAGCCGACGTTCATCACGACGTTCAGCAAGCCGTCTTGGTGCAGCCGGTGAAGCCCGGACATCTCCGGGTGCAGCCCGAGCGTATCGCTGATCCGCAGAACGCGATCTGCGGAAATGCGCAGCGAGGGGCGGGCGCGGTGATAGGCGTCGTCCGCGAATGGAATGACCGTGTTGAGTCCGTCGTTGCCGCCCGTGAGCTGCACGACCACGAGCGTTCGCTCGTCCTGGCGCGGCGTCGCCGCGCGGGCGGTCCGCGCCAGGAATCCGGGCATGCTGACGCCGGTCGCGACCAGCGACGCGCCGACCACGCCCTGCACGAGAAACGCGCGACGATCGATTCTCATTCCGACACTCCTCAGCGCGGCGCGCGCCGCCGCGCCTATGCCATCTGGTATTCCGGGCTGCACAGCAGCCGCCGCAGCGCCTCGCGCATCGCGTCGTCCAGCGACGCCGGCAGCGCCTCGAGCTGCTTTTCCAGCGCCGGCGGCAAGTCGGCCCCCAGCGCCAGCTCGCGGCACAGCGCCAACGCGTCTTCGCGAGATTCGGCCCCCGCCTCCCGCCGGAGCCGTCCCGGATCGAAGCCGGCCTCGGCGCTGACCGCGCGCGCGGCGGCGCTGAGGCGCACCAGCATCGTGGCGGAATTCAGCCAGCCGCGATGCCCTTCCCAACCCTTCACCGAGGGCGGTTCGAGCAGACGCTGCCCCATCTCCGACACGACGGTTTCGAGCTTGTCGGCCCCGACCGACAGCTCGAGGCTGCGGGCCAGCCCGATCACAAGCTCGATCGGCGACTTGATCCGCCGCCCGCGCAGCGTCGGCTCGTGCATGGCGCGGCTCTTGAGCACTATGCGCAGCGCCGCGGCTACGCCGAACCCCGTTTCGCGCAGGACGTCCGCCAGCGCGGCGCAGAGCTCGCGCGGCGGATCGGGACAGACGAACTCGGCCGCGAGCTTGCCAGCCAGGAATTTCGAGGCCGCGGGCTGAGCGAGCGTCAGGCGCACGATGTCTTCGCCGCCGAACGCGCCGGTCTGCCCGAAGACCGTCTTGGGCCCGTCATCGTGGCGGCTGATGGAGAATTCGAATCGGCCCGCGCGCTGGCGCCAGCCGGTGAACGCCCGGGCCGCCTCGCGGATGTCGGGCTCGGTGTAGTTTCCGACGCCAAGGGCGAACAGCTCGAACAGCTCGCGCGCGAAGTTCTCGTTCGGGCGGCCTTTCACGTTCTGCTCGCCGTCGAGCCAGACGATCATCGCCGGGTCGCGCGCCATCGCCAGCAGCAAGGCGCCGAAGCCGCCGAACGCGGCGCGTTCAATCGTCCGCAGGTGCAGCGCCATCAACCCGGCGTCGCGAACCTTCTCGTGGCTGGTGGCGAAGTGGTTGTGCCAGAACACGCTCAGCCGCGCGGCCAGCGGGCGGCTCGTGTGTCGCATTCGCAGAAGCCACCAGCCGCGAAGCGCCGCCACGTCGCCCCGCGAGGCCATCGCGCTCGCCAGCCCGTCCAGCTCCAGCGCTCGCGGCGAGCGCTCCGGCTCGTCGATCAGCCGATCCACCGTGTCGGACGGCCCGAGCGAGACCGCGTCGGAAAGCTCCTGCCGGCTGGGACAGAAGCCGGCCCGGCGAAGCAGACTGGCGGCGGCGGCGCGGTCCCACGGCCGGGACTTCGTCGGAGTGTATGCTTTCAGCAGATCGGGCATGCCGACTCCATGGCGAGCGCGGCGCAGAGAATTCGCACCCGGCCCGTCACTCCGCGGCCTGCGCGAGCGTCAGCGTAATTGACGCGTCGAATCCATTCTCGCGCGTCGTGGCGGACAGATCGGCGCGTTCTCCGAGGCTCAGCAAACCGAGCAGCGCGTCGATCTCGCCCTCGGCCTGCTGTCGCGCGTGATCCTCTTCGAGCATGTTCTGAATGACCAGCTCCTCGCGGTTTTCGCGAAGCAGCGCGGCCAGCTCGCGCAGCGACAGGCTCCAGCGGTCGCCCGCGGGCTGGCCGGCCTGCGGCTCGGCGTCGAGGCAGCGGTCGATGACGGCTTCGAGCGCGCCGCGCGTCGTGGCGATGACGTAGTGGTCCTTCACGACCGCGATGGCCGGGGCGAAGTTGAATCGAACGCCGACCACCCGCGCGCCCTGCATGCCGCCTTCGCCGCCGGCGTCCGGCTGCGAAGCCGCGTCGGACGGCGCGGGTGTCATCGTGTCGCCGCTCATAGCGTCGCTCTGCGCCACGTCGCGCGGATATTCGGCGAAAACGATCCGAATGCCGCGATAGCGATCGACGTCCAGCATGAACGCGGGCTGCCGCTTTTCCATGGCGTCGGCGTTCAGAAACGTCAGCGCCATCTGCGCCGCCGATTGCAGCCGCCGTTCGAACTGCTCGTCCGTGCCGCTTCGCAGCGGCGCGACCAGCGCGAACGCCGGCAGCTTCGGCGTGGGTGTGTAGCTCGTCTCATCGAATTCGCGGCGCGTGAGGATCAGCCGCAGCGGCCCGCTGACCCGCGGCAGAAACCCGTCCATGAAGTCAAGCTGGCCCATGAGCGTCGTCATCGTGTTGGCGAAGTTCACGAGATCGCCCGCGGCCGGCAGCGTCAGCAATCGCTCGCGCTCCGCGAAGAGCCGGGCCCAGTCGCGCTGAACCGTCAGCTCGCCCAGGTAGTTCGGCAGGCTCTCGGCCGCCCATCCGCTGGCCGCGGCGCTTCGTGCGAGAAAGCCCTGGTGCGAGGCGGGCAGCGGCAGGGGCGTATCGACGCGCGCACCGAGGCGGATCGCGCCCCGATCGGCTTCGATCCAGGCGACCGCGGTCTCGGACGTCCGCAGCGCGTGCCACCATCCGCCGGTGAGCAGGCCGAGCAGAGGGTTCGGCAGTTGAGCGGGCGGCTCGAAGCCGCGCGTCTGCTGAAAGCGGTCCCGAACGCGCGGCGCGTCGACGAACGCCCACGCGAACGCGTTCTTCGGCACGTGCGATTCTGCGCTGCTCCAGGTCTTCAGGTCGCACAGCCGGCCCGCGCCGGTCTGGTGCGCCCGGATGCCGGCCCGCAGCATCGCCGGCTGATTCGAAACGAGCAGAGCCGGCCCGATTCGCGCGATTTCGATCCGGTCGGCGAGGCGCGTAATGGTTGCGTCGCCGAGTGTCTCGGGCGCAGCGTTCGGGCCGGCGGCGCCGAACACCGTCAGAAGCACCAACGCGAGCCGATCGAGCGCCGCCGGATCGCGCGCGACCAGCGCCAGCATCGCGTCGGGCGTGCCCGTCCCGGAGGGGGCCGCGCCGAGGGTCAGGTCGGCGCCCAGCAGTGTGCCGATCGCGTCCCAGGGGTCGAAGCCGGCGGTCACGCAGATTCCGGTGAACGCGATCTGCGCCTGCAGAAACCCGGGATCTTGCGCGACGCGCCGATACAACTCCGAGTCGAGCAGGCCGGACGACTCGATGTAGGCGCGGAGGGCCTTCACGCAACGATCCCCGTCGCGCAACGTGACGGCGACCAGCACGGTGTCGGGCAGAAAGGTCGAGGCGTCGGCGACTGCGGCGCGATCCGGCGCGGCGCGCTCGCTGGCAGCGCTCGCAGCGCACCAGCAGGTTGTAAGGACCAGCGCGGCGGCCGCGGGCAGGATTCGCGCCCGACGCCGAGAGGCTCGCAGTCCCGCAACGAAACCTGAGTTCGCGCTGCCGGGCAAGCGCCGCGGCAAAGTCGGGACGAGCGTGCGCATCGGGGACTCCGTGGGCGAATCGAACTCCTGAAACGGCGCCGTTCCGCGATTCGCGGACGACGGGCGGCGAGTCGGCGCAACCGCGACCGACTCCCGCGCGAAGCAGACGCACCGTAGGAGTTCGAGCTCGACGACCCAATATTCGCATGCAAGCGTCCGGCTGCAAAGACGAATTGCTGCGATGCTGTCGAATTCCGTCCGGGGCGCGCAGAATACTCCCGTGTCGCACGAGCGTGATGAGTCAGATTTGCGCATCTCCGACGATCCGGAACGGGTCCTCGCCGCGTTCCTGTCGCACCTGGCGGATCGCCACCGCGCGATTGCCGGGGCGAATGGGGCGGCCGAGCCGGTCCTGGCGCTGCTGTTGGCCTCGTCGGCGCTGCGTCACCTGGGGTCGGATTCGCGCACGCGCCACCTGGCGGTGCTCGGTCCGACGCAGACCGGCAAGAGCACCGTGGTGAACTGTCTGGCGGGGCAGGAGGCTGCGCAGGTCAGCCCGCTCGCCGGATTCACCGTGCATGCCCAGGCCTTCGCGACGTGCGCGCCGGACGGTTCGGCGATCGCGTCGGATTGCATCGCCGCTTTCCTGCCAGACTGGCCTCGTCTCGCTCCGCACCGCTTGAATCGGGAGGAGCCGGCGCAGGTCGGGTTTTCGTGCATCGAGAGCCGCGCGCCGCAGCAGGCTTCGCCGCCGGGCCAACCGGACGGTTTGCTGCCGCTAGGCGGCGGCGAATCGGCGCCGAAGGCCGCGTGCGATCGGGCGGACTATGTGCTGTGGGACACGCCCGATTTCGATTCGATCGCGGCGCATCGGCATGTGCGGGCGATCCTGGATGTGGCGGCCGGCGCGCATGCACACCTGCTCGTCGTCAGCAAGGAGAAGTACTCCGACCTGACGGTCTGGGCGATGCTGAAGCGTCTCGCGCCGCTCGGGCGTCCGCTGCTGGTGTGCGTGAACAAGCTGTCGGACGAAGCGGTCGTGCCGGTGGTAGCGGCGCTGCGGCGCAAGCTCGGCGAGCTGGGCGGCGTCGCGGCTTCTGCGAAGGTGGTCGCGCTTCCGTACGATCCGCGCATCCTGCGGGGCGGGTCGGTCGCCGCGGTCGCCGCGCTGCGGAGTGCGGCCGACACGCTGATCGGCACGGCCGGGTCGCTGACGCGGGCGGACGTAGCGCGCCTGATCCGCGAAAACTGGGATTCGTGCACCAGCCCGCTTCGGGCGGAGCACGCGGCGGCACAAGCGTGGTTGGCGCAGGTCGACGACGCGGTCGAGGCGTTCTGCCGTGCGCATCGGCGGAACTTCCTCGATTGCCCGGAGCGCTTCGACACGTTTCGCCGCGCGGTCGCCGAGCTGCTCGAGGAGCTGGAGCTGCCGGTTGCGGCGCGGGCGATGACCACGGTGCGCGGCTGGCTGACGCTGCCGGCGCGAAAGCTCTACGAGTTTCGGACGCGCGGCGCTTCGCCCGGAGCGCGCCGTCCGGCCAGCAGCGAGCGGCTGGTGCTGGAAGAATGCGTCGAAACGCTTCTGGCGACGCTCGAGCGCCGCGTGTTGCGTGAATCGGACGAAACGAGCAGCGGCGCCGCCGTATGGCGCGCCTTGCGGCGGAAGCTGCGGGTCGACGATCGCAAGCTGCGCGATCGTTTCGCCGGCGCGATCGATGAGCATGAGCGCCGCTTCGCCAGCGAGATCCGCGTCGCCGCCCGCCGGCTTCACGAAATGCTGCGAGAACGGCCGGCGCTGCTGAACACGTTGCGCGCGGCGCGCGTCACGGCCGAGGCGGCCGCGGTGGCGCTGGCGATCAAGACGGCCGGACTGGCGGCCGGCGGCCTGTTGCTGACGCCGGCTCTGCTCTCGCTGACCAGCATGCTCACGGAGGGGGCGCTGGGCACCTACATGTCCGGCGTGGCGCGGGAGCTGCGTGACAAGCAGGAAGCCAGCCTGCGCAGCGCCGTGGTGGACGCCGCGATCCGCCCGACGCTTCAGGAGCTGACGGACCGACTGGAGGACGCGGAGCTGTTCGGCGTGTCGGCCGAGGCGTTGGAATCGGCCGAGCGGGCGCTGCACGCATGGGAGCAGAGCACATGAGCGACGCGGCGGCGAGTCTGTTCGCGCGCTCGCTGGCATGGGCGCGTCGGTGTCGCGAGTGCGGCTGGCTGACCGACGCGCAGGTCCGGGATGTGGACGCGATCGAACGGGCCGCGCCTTCAGACCTTTTTCAGTCGGCGGAGCAGGGGCGTCCGCTCGTCATCGCGCTGTTCGGCGGCACGGGCGTCGGCAAGAGCAGCTTGCTGAACCGGCTGGCGGGCGAAGCCCTGGCGCGAGTCGGCGTGGAACGTCCGACGTCGACCGAAGCGACCGCGTATCTGCACGAGTCGGTCGGGCTGCACAGCCTGCCGCCGGAGCTGCCGGTGGATCGCGTCCGCATCTGCCGCCACCGCGACTCGGAACGCCGCGACGCGATGTGGATCGACGCTCCGGACATGGACAGCACGCGCGCGGACAACCGCGCCCTCGTGCTGGCATGGCTGCCGCACGTGGACGTGGTGATCTACGTGGTCAGCCCGGAACGATATCGCGACGACGCGGGCTGGCGGACGCTGCTGTCGCGCGGGCATCGGCACGGCTGGTTGTTCGTGATGAACCGCTGGGACGAGGGCCAGCCGGAGCAGCACGACGACTTCGTCCGGATGTTGCGCGAGGCGGGCTTCGACGCGCCGTTCGTGCTCCGCACCTGCTGCGCGACGACGCGAGACGGCGCAGCGACCGACGACTTCGATCAGATCGAGGCGATCATCCGGCAGATCCTGCTGGAGCACGGCGTGCGCGAGCTCGACCGGCTCGGGCAGCGCGCCCGGCTGCTCGATCTGCGCGCCGCGCTCGCGCCGCTGCCGGCGCGGATGGGCGACGAGTCGGCGTGGCGAAAGCTGGGCTCGGCGTGGACGGCGCTGACGCGGCAGCGGCTGGCGGAGCTGCGGGTCGGGCTCGAGTGGCCGATCGGCGCCGCCGCGGCGCGCTTCGCGCGGTCGGGGCAGGCGGAGGGGGCCGGCTGGCTGGCGGGCGTGCGGCGCGCCGTGCTGGGATTGCCGCCTCCGGCGCAACCCCACGCCAGCGCAGACGCGCCGGCGGAATCGTTACCGGATGCGTCGGCGCAGACGGCGGCGCTGTGGGACGAGTGGGCGGGCGACAAGCTCCGCGAGCTGTCCGCGCAATTCGAGCTCGAAATGGCGCGGGTCGGCATCGCCACGACGCCGACCGTGGGGCGGCTGGCGGAGGCGTTCGAACCGGCCGCGGAACTGCTGCGACGGCTGTGCGACGATCGCGTGCGTGCGGCGCTGGCGCGACCGGGCACCTGGATGCAGCGCGCCGGTCGGCGCGTCACCGGATTCCTGATGGTCACGGCGCCGGCGCTGGCGGCGTGCTGGGTCGCGTACGCGGCGTGGGTCGGGTTTCATCGCGCGACGCGCGGCGAATCGGCGTATCTCGGCGGCGATTTCGCCGTGCACGCGGCGCTGGTCGTGGGGCTGGCGGCGCTGCTGCCGTGGATCGCCGATCGCGCGCTGAAGCCGCGCATCGAGCGGACGGTCGCCGAAGCGCTGCGCGGCGCTGTCCACGACGCGCTGGCCGAGCTGGATCGCGCGGCCGGCGCGGCGCTCCAGGCGGCGATCGACGAAGCGATCGAGCTGCGGCGCGAGGCGCACGAGCTGGACGCTGCCGTTTCGGCGATGGCGCTTCGGCCTGTGGCGGCGACGAAGTCTGCGATCGGTCGGCTGCTCGCGACGCCGCAGCGGGCGGGCGTCGGCGCGACGCGGTGATCTCACGGATATCGGCCGGCGGGCATGTTCTCATTGTGCACAGCGTGAGCATGCGGTGCGCGTTGAATGCAACCCGCTTGGAGCCCGGTCGGGCACTCTTGCGTGGGGACCGGTCTCCTGACCGGCCAGAGGCGGGCCAGACGCCCGCGCTCACCAACTCGGCTTGGGGAACCGATGAAGGCATGCAAAGCAACCGCGTGCGGAGCATTGTTGCGCGAAGCTCCGCTTTGCAGCGGATCGCTCCGCCCTGCCGTCGCCAACCAGAGACTCGCACCACGGGCGGCGGGTGGTTTGCCGCACGGCGGCGCGCCCGCGAAGCCGCGACCGTGCGAGAGACTTCGCTCGCTCTCTCGAAACGACCTGCTCGCTCTCGCCCCTCGCTCCTGTTTCCTGCTCCCAACCTTTGCTTGCGCCCGTTGCGCGCGCTCACGGCGATGCGGGACGGGAGGGGATGCCCTCATGGCGCGGCGCGCTGGCGGCGCGTCAGCAACGCTTCCAGCCGCGGGACCAGCTGCTGGTCGAAGACTTGATCAATCGGCGTCAGAACGCGCGCCAGCTCCGCCTCAAGTTCCGCCATCCGCCCGGATTCTCGCAGCTCGCGCGAGTCCTCGAAACCTGCGACGTGCTGTTCGATCCGGTCGAGCTCGTCGCGCCGCGCGGCCAGCAGGTCGGATGCGCGCTGCTGACACTGCGACAGAATCCCCAGCGCTCGCTGCGTTTGATCGTCGTTCAGCGAGTGCGTCCGAATGAAGTCCGCGACGTAGCGCTCCCAGCGCGAGATGCGCTGCGCCGCGCCCGCGGCGCTGAAACGCTTGGTCAGCCGAAGCGCGTCGTCCGGATGCGGCGGCGGACGCCCGTCCGCCCATGCCTGCATCGTCGGTCCCAGCGTCAACTTGCCGGCGAGGCGCAGTTCGCGGAATTGCTCGACCGGCAGCGGCTTCTCGCCGTCCCAGACCGCGCGGTCCCATTCGCCGCTCTCGACGTTGCGGCGAAGCACCTGCGTGCCGACCTCCAGGCGCAGGTCGCCCAGGCCCAACGGCCGATCGGCGTCGGGTAGCGAGAAGCGCGCCTCCTGCACTTCGACCGTCCGCTCCGGACGCCGGTCGCGGCCGATAAAGGAGCGGAACACAGCCGGAAACCAAACGCCGTCAAACTGCTCCAGTTGGATTTCGGCTTCCGTGAGAAGCTCGCCGGCTTTCGTCCTTCGAATTCGCTCGGCGTTCCAGCCCTTGGCGGCGTTGATCTCCCAGACGATCTCCTCGTCGCCGGCGAGCCGGGCCGTGACGACGTGCAACTCGCCGCGCCGCTCGACTTCGTACGTTCGCGGAATCCCAGGTTCGGGGTAGTCGGCGACGCGCGCCGCGATGCCGGGGCCGCCGCGGAACTCCGGTGTCAACCCGAGCGCTCGCAAGTCGCGCTCGAACGCGTACCGAATCGCGAGGCTGTCGGTCGCGGCGACGGGATGCACCTTGCATTCGGGCATCCCCTCGATCGTCTCCGCCACGAACTCTCGCCCGCGGACGTAGCGCGCTTCGGACGCGCGATGCGGGTCGCCATCGGGATCGTAGCTGACGACGCCTTCGTCGTTCCGAAGATGCTCGACCAGCCAGGTGTCGGACTGGATGCGCATCCGTTCGATCACTTCGCGGCCGGCCAGCCGGCCGGATTCCCGGCGAAGCGACCAGGTGATGTCTGCGGTGGTGATGCGGTCGCGGGCCTGCTGCATGCGCTTCAGCGGTTCGGGCAATTCGGCGGAATCCGCGAGCGCGCGCGGCAACGATGCGATCAGGCCCAGCGCGATCAGGTTCCGACTCAGCGCGCTGCCTGCGGCACGGTAGATTCGTGAATTCGCGGGCGGCGTGCGTGCGGCGGGCGCGAGTGTTTCCTTAGAGGCATATCGACGTGTACTTGACTTCCCAGCCGCCGTAATACTCGATGTCGCTGGTGCATTGACCATAGATTTCATTGCACGGTCCCCAGGTCGCATCCGGGAGCCGGCAATCGTAGTGCTCCCAGCAGTAGTCATCACATTCGTACACTGTGCACCCGCCCCCGGCGCTCCACCCCCGGTCTTCGTCGAAGCAGCGCTTCAGTTCGCCGCCGTCGTTGCACGTGTTCTCGGACAACTTGCATCGGCACGATGTGCTGACGGACACATACCCGGCGCAACCTGTGCATGGTCCGTTGCCCTGCGAAGTGCCGTTGGTCGAGATCACGGTGCATGCCATCGCGGGCGCGATTCCCGTCCAGGCGAAAACGAAGACTGTCGCGATGCTGCAAAGTCTACGCATCGTGAACCCCTCTTGTTCGCTGGCTCGGCGGCTGAATTTCGCAGTCTGGATCGTACCCCCCCCCCCCGAGTGCGCGAAGTCAAGCGAGGCCCGCGAATGCCGGTCGCATGCGGTCCGCCTTCTCAATTGAACTGCGGAGCGGCGTTCTGCGCCGCGTCGATGCGCAAGAGTCAGCATTTCTCGTGCAGCCCGGAGATCTGCACTTCGAACGTTGCGGGTCTGAGAGCCCGAACTAACCCAGCCGCTCGCGCAGCGCGCGGTAGTCGGTCTTGCCCGTTCCCAGCAGCGGCAGGGCCTCGAGCAGCCGAACGCTCGCGAGATTGTGCAGCGGCGACAAACCGGCGTCGCGCAGCGCCTGGTTGGCGGCGTTGCGCTCGATGTTCTGCGTCGTGAACAACACCAGCTCCGGGCGCTGCTCGTCGCCGGTCGATTCGACCGCGAGGATCGGTCCTTCGTCGGACTGCCCCGCGAAGCGGCGTTCGAGCGCCGCCTCGATCGCCGGCAGCGAGATCATCTCGCCTCCGATCTTCACGAACCGCTTCAGCCGGCCGCGGAACGTCAGCGTGCCGTCCGCAGCTTCGCTGACGAGATCGCCGGTGCGGTACCAACGCTCGCCTTCGAACTCGACAAACGGCGACGGCGCGTCGCCCAGGTATCCGTCGAACACGCTCGGTCCGCGAACCAGCAGCAGACCCGGACGTCCGTCCTCGATCCGACACCCGCTTTCGGCGTCGATCACGGCGTATTCGAGCGTCGCCATGACGCGGCCGATGGTGCCGAGCTGCGGGTTCGGCGGGCGCGTGGCGGAGACGATCGGCGAGCATTCGGTGATGCCGTAGCCTTCGAGAATGATCGCGCGCGGGCACTGCCGCGCGAGCTGTTCGTGCGTGTGCTGGGGGCATTTCTCGGCGCCGGTGACCGCGAGTCGCAGCGAGTCGAGCTGTCCCGGACGCGCCACCCTCAGCAATCCGGAGAGGAATGTCGGCGTGCCGCAGAGCAGGGTGGCCTTGTAGGTTTCGATCAGGCGCACGATCGCGCCGGCTTCGGTCGGATTCGCGTGATAAACGACCGGGAAGCCGAGCACGAGCGGCGCCAGCAGCGTCACCGTCAGCCCGAAGGAGTGAAACGGCGGGAGAAATCCGATCATGCAGTCGTCGCCGCGCAGCTCGACCGCGTCGGTCACGTCGGCGATGTTCGTGAGCACGTTGCGGGCGGTCAGGGGCACGCACTTCGGCACGGTCTCGGAGCCGCTGGTGAGCAGGATCGCGATGACGGGCGGCTCGGACGCTCTCCGCAGCGTCGCCCAGCTCAGCCGCGCGCCGAGCCACGCCCGCAGGCGCGCGAAGCGCGTGATCCGCGCGGCGATCCGTTCGAGCGGGACGAGCTTGTCGCCGAGCGATGACAGGTCGATGCCCTGGGACTGAAGGCGCGTAACCAGCGCCTGGGCGGTGAGGATGCGATCGATCTTGAGCGCGTCGAGCGCGTGCCGAAGGTTGCGCGGGCCGGTGGTCCAGTTCAGGAATACCGGCGTTCGCCCGGAAAACAGCACGGCCAGGCACGCGACGACCGCCGAGACGCTCGCCGGCAGCAGGATGCCGATGCGCTCGCCGGGCAGCTCGCTGACGAACGGTCGTAGCGCGAGCACGGCCGTGACGAGATCGCGATAGGTTCGCGGGCCGGATATCTGATCGGCGATGATCGGCCGCGACGGCGATCGAGCGGCCTGGGCGAGGAACGCGCGCAGGAGCGAGTCCGTCGCGCGCAGCCGGACGCGCTCCGGGCGGGCAGAGCGGAACCACTTCGGCGGCGGCGGCCGGATCGGTGTGAGGCGCGTGACGACGGCCTGTCCGCGGGCGGCGAGCAGGACGTCGCCGACGGTCTGAATGGCGTCGATGTCGCGCTCGGTAAAACTGAATTCTTGCTCGAGCCAGACGAGCAGCTCGGCGCGGGCCAGGCTGTCGAGGCCGAGGTCGGGGCCGAGGCGTTGTTGCGGCGCGGGGTCCGGCTGCCCGCTGAGCTGGCGAAGATGATCGAGGACGCGCCGTCGCACCGCTTCGGGCACCTGCGAGACGTCGCCGGCTAGCCGCGTCGGCGGCGGGTCCGGCAGGTCGCGTGGTCCGCCGCGCTCCCAGATGGAGTAGGGAACGTAGCGGTTCGGCGGGGCGTCCTGGTTGTAGAACGATTCGAGGTAACGATTCTGCTCGTTTCGATCGGCGTGCCGGGGAAAGTCATCGGGTTCGAAGAGCTCGATCGTCACCGGCCGGCGCGGCGCGAAGAAGAGAAAGCTGCGGAGCAGGCCCCATCCGCGCCGCCACAGGTTCGGACCGAATTCCGGGAGCGTTCCGGCGGCCTGACTGAAGCTGCTGCCCCACAGGCCGCGTGTGCGCACGAGCACGACCCGCGCGTCGGGCGCCTGGCGGAGCAGGGATTCGACCGCGCTGTTGCCGTAGAGGTGCTCGTAGCGAGACTGATACAAGTGTCCGGAGGGATAGATCAGCAGGTTCTCGCCCGCGCGCAGCCCCGCGCAGCTTTCGTCCAGCACGCATCGCACGTCGTCGCGCACCGCCGGGCCGTACTTCTTGATGTCCGGCAGCGAGCGGATTCCCGCCCGCCGCGCCGCCCAGCGCGTGAGTGCAGACGCCTCGATCTGATCTCGGTCGGCCACCGCTCGCGGGGCGAAGCGCGCATGCAGGTTCAGAAAAACCAGCACCGGGTCGATCAGCGCCGGGTGATTCGGTAGGAAGAGAATGCCGCGCGTCCCGCGCTGCGCGATCGCTTCCAGCCCGACGACGCGGACCCGATAGCGCAAGCTGAGCAGACCTTTCGCAAGCAGGCGCAGCAGTGTCATGGGCGTCGGGGGCCTCGCGACGGGTGGCGCGGCGCGAGCTCGGGCGCGTTCATCGCGAATCTCGCTGGGCGGACGACTGCTCTCCCCGCAGGCGCAGGCTCTGTCGTATGCGTGCCAGCGCTTCGGCGAGTTGTTTGCGCTCGCCTTCCGGGCACTCGAAGCGCACCGTCAGCGTGCGCGCGCCGATGGGGATGATCCACTGCTCGATGTAGGCGCGCGGGCGATCCACGGAGAACGGCGCGGGGCGTCCGGCGCCGATCCAAGCCAGCCGTGCGGACCGCTTGCCGTCCAAGTCTCGCAGCTCGCGATGCAGGATCTCGTTGCCGCGATCGCGCTCGAGCGATTTCGCGGCAAGGTCGAGGAGGAAGCGCGGCGTCACGCCGTCGCCGCCCGGTTCGGTCATGACCCAGAGCATCGTCGTTCCGTCGGGCGTCCACACGCCGCGAACGTCGCCGGGCGGCAGGTCGGCCGGGCGGCGCGACGGCGCACGCCAGCCCTTCGGCAGGCGCAGCCGAACGCCCGATGCGGCGTCATTGAACACCCGCGAACGACTCTCGTCGGCCGACGGCTGGCTCGCGGGCGCGGGACGCGATTCGGACGCGGGTTCGTTCGGATCGAACGCGAACGCCGGCTCCGCGCAGGCCGCCAGCAGCGCGACCAGCGCCGCGGCGCTCCATCGTTGGGTCGCGCCGACGATTCGCGGGTTCAGCATGAACGGACCTCCCTCGGCACGGGCGCGGCCGCGTTGTGGGTCGGCGGCGGCTTGACCCTGCGGGCCGGGCAGCAGAGAGTTTAGTGCGGGCGACGCGGGACGACAGCGCGCCCGTCCGGCGGCGAATTCGAGTTGTGAAGGAGTGGTCTCGTGCAGGCGATCGCGAATTTCATCGACGGGCAGTTCGCCGAGCCGTCCGGCGGGCGCTACCTGGAGAACGTGAATCCGGCCACCGGCGAGACCTACTCGTATGTTCCCGCGAGCGACGCGGACGACATCGACCGTGCGGTGCGCTCCGCGCGGCGCGCCGCGCCGGGCTGGGCGGCGACGCCGGCGGAGCAGCGCTGCCGCGTGCTGCTTCGAATCGCTGAACTCATCGAGCAGCACATCGAGGCGCTGGCGATGGCGGAATGCGTGGACAACGGCAAGCCGCTGTCGCGGTGTCGGGCGGTGGACATCCCGCGCGCCGTCGCCAACTTCCGATTCTTCGCGACGGCCGTGCTGCACACACACAGCGAGCTGTACGAAGCGCCCGGGCAATCGCTGAGCCTCACGTTGCGCCGACCGCGCGGCGTCGCCGGGCTGATCTCGCCGTGGAATCTGCCGCTGTACCTGCTGACGTGGAAGGTCGCGCCGGCGCTGGCGACCGGCAACACGGCCGTCGCCAAGCCGTCTGAAGTGACGCCGATGACGGCGCACCTGCTGGCGCAAATCTGCCAGCAGGCTGGGCTGCCGCCGGGCGTGCTGAATATCGTGCACGGGCTAGGCGCGAGCGCCGGGCAGGCGCTGGTGGAGCATCCGGACGTCTCGACGATCTCGTTCACCGGCGGGACCGCGACCGGGGCGCGCGTGGCGGCGGCAGCGGCGCCGAGGTTCAAGAAGGTGAGCCTGGAGCTGGGCGGGAAGAACCCGAACGTAGTGTTCGCGGACGCGGACCTGGACGCATCGGTCGAGGCGAGCGTTCAGGCCGCTTTCGCCAACCAGGGTCAGATCTGCCTGTGCGGCTCTCGGCTGCTGGTGCAGCGCGACGTGATGGACGCGTTCCTGCCCCGCTTCGTGGAACGAGCGCGGCGGCTGCGCGTGGGCGATCCGCTCGACCCGCAGACGGAGCAGGGAGCGCTCGTCTCGGCGGCGCAGCTGGCGAAGTCGGAGGAGTACGCGCGGCTGGCGCGCGAAGAGGGCGGCACGCTGCTGTGCGGCGGCCGGCGGCCGGAGGAGCTGCCCGCGCGGTGCCGCGGCGGCTACTTCTTCGAGCCGACGGTGGTGGCGGGGCTGGGCAACGCTTGCCGGACGAACCAGGAGGAGATCTTCGGTCCGATCGTGAGCGTCCTCCCGTTCGATTCGGAGGAGGAGGCGATGGAGATTGCAAACAGCACGCCGTATGGGCTGTCGGCGTCGATCTGGACGCGCGACCTTGACCGCGCGCACCGTGTCAGTGAGCGGCTGGACGCCGGCACGGTCTGGGTGAACTGCTGGCTGGTGCGCGACCTGCGGACGCCGTTCGGAGGAATGAAGCAGAGCGGGGTGGGGCGCGAGGGCGGGCTGGAGGCGATTCGCTTCTTCACGGAGCCGAAGACCGTGTGCATCGCGCGGTCGCCGTGACGGGCGCGGCGGGCTCAAATCGGCTCGTCCGTTTCGGCGTGGCGCGTAATTCGGATGGCGCACTTGCCGCGGTGCTGTCCGGGTTGTCCCGCGAACTTGTTCCTTCCCGCGACCTGCAGGATGAGATCCTCGCCCACGCGCTTCTCAAGCTCGATCAGGTCGCCCGGGACCAGGCTGCGCAGCTCGCTGAGGCGAATGGTGGCGCGGCCGAGGTAGGCGCTGAGCGGCACGCGCGACTTGACGATGTTGCGGTTCAGCCGGGCGAGCTGTTGCGAAGTGGGGGCCTTGGGCTTGTTGAACCACGACTGCGTGGTCAGGTGACTGAGAACCGACTCGATGGTGTTGAACGGCACGCACAGTCCCATGGTTCCGGCGTTCTGGCTCAGCTTGATCTCGAACGTGATGAATACGACCACTTCCGACGGCGCGACCACGTGCACGAGCTGGGGGTTGCTCTCCGTCTCGACGATCTCGAACTCAAGCTCGATCAGGTTGTGCCATACTTCGGACAGGTGGCCCAGCGCGCGGGCCACAATGCGCGAGATCAGGCGCCACTCGATCGACGTGAGCGGCCGCTGCGGAATGAACATGTTCGTGGCGCTGCCGCCCAGCAGCCGGTCGATGATGGGGTACACGATCAGCGGGCTGATTTCCATGCACATCTGGCCCTCGAGAGGCGGGGCCTGAAGCACCAGGAAGCAGGTGGGGTTCGGCAACGTGTGGATGTATTCGTGGTAGGTGAGCTGCTCGACGCCGACCACGCGCACATCGCTGATCGTGCGGAGCTGGCCGGAGAGCGTCGCGCCGAAGTTGCGCGCGAACACCTCGTGAATCGAAGAGAGCGCCCGGATCTGGTCCTTGCTGACCCGCTCGGGCCGCTTGAAGTCGTAGCGTCGCGTCTCCACACGCGGCGTCTCGATGTCCGTCAGCCCGGACGCCCCGAGTCCGCCGAGGTCGCCGCCGCCGACCGACGCCAGCAGGGAGTCGATCTCGTTCTGTTCCAGCACTTCGCTCACGCGTCGCTCCGGGTGGGGCCACGCCGGCGTGCGGGGCGCGCCGACCCGAGAAGTATCGGGAAGATTCTGCGCGGCGCTTGACCGGCGCGTCGGCGCGACCAACGCCGCGGACGGGTCGGGGCGGCGGAGGCGCGGAATCGGCGCGGGCCGCGATGGTCGTCGGTTTGGTGGCGTCCCCCGGCTCCGCTAGAATCTCGTCCTCGAACGCTGGGGGAACGCTTTGGCCTCGTTCAGCACGCCGGCCGTCACCGCTGTCGCAGCCGCCTGCTCCACGCGCGAGCGGCGCGGCGGCGTCGTCGCCGCATTCCTGGAGCTGTCGAAGCATCGCCTGAGCCTGCTCGTGCTGATGACCACCGCGGTCGGTTTTGCGCTCGCCAGCCTGGGCGAGATCGACTGGTTCGCCTTCGGCATGACGCTTGTAGGGACCGGTCTGTCCGCATTCGGCGCCAACGCATTCAACCAGATCATCGAGGCGCCGCGCGACGCGCGCATGCGCCGAACCGCGGCACGCCCCATTCCCGCCGGCCGAATCGCGCGGCGCACGGCGCTCGTCTACGCGGCCGTCGTCAGCCTGGCCGGGCCGGCCATCCTGCTGGTGAGCGCCAATCCGCTGGCCGCCGGCCTGGCGCTGGGTTGCGAGTTGCTCTATGTGCTGGCGTATACGCCGCTCAAGACCCGCACGTCGCTGAACACGCTGGTCGGGGCGGCGGTCGGCGCGATCCCGCCGATGGTCGGCTGGGCGTCGGCGGCCGGCGCGCTCGAGCCGGGCGCGTGGGTGCTGGCGGCGATTCTGTTCGTCTGGCAGATTCCGCACTTTCTGGCGCTGGCCTGGATGTACCGCGAGGACTACGCCCGGGGCGGGTTCCGCATGCTGCCCGCCAACGACGCCACCGGCGAACGCACCGCGCAGGCGGCGGTGCTCTACAGCCTCACGCTCGTCCCGGTGAGCCTGCTGCTGACCGCGGTGGGCGCGGTGGGCATGACGTTTGCGGTCTGCTCGGCGATCGCCGCATTGGGATTGTGCGCGCTCGCGATGCGGTTCTATCAGGTTCGGTCCGATCTCGCAGCGCGCCGCCTGTTCCTGGCGAGCGTGTTGTACCTTCCGCTGGTGCTGTCGATCATGGTCCTGGATCGCGGCGGACCGCCGCTGCCGGCGGGCGCCGTGACGGAGAGCGCGACGTCCGTCCGCCTGGCCTCGCTCTCCGATCGGGGCGCGACGCCGTGAAGCCCGAATCTTCCGCCGTCCCGAGCTCGCGCCGGCTCGATCTGGCCGGCGGCGGCTGGGTGCTGCTGCTGACCGGCGTGGTCGTGGTGGGCATCTGCGCGTGGCGGCTCGCGGCGATGTGGCACACGCTGGGGCACGCGGCGGTCGGCGACGGGCAGAACATCGCGTCCTACCAATTCGACCTTTCCAACCTGCGAGTCCCGCGCGAACTGCTGGTCGCCGGCGGATTGCCGCGCGACGGCCTGCCGGCGCTCATCGACCCGGCGGTCACGACCGTCGCGGACGTTCGCCGCGGCTCGAGGCTGGCGGGCGTGCGCGTGCTGCACGACGTGGACCCGGTGATCGGCGTGTCGCGCGGCGGCGAGGCGCGCGCGTATCCGCTGTGGGTGATGGCGTGGCACGAGGTGGCCAACGACACGCTCGGTGGCGAGCCGATTCTCGTTACCTACAGCGGACTGTGCGATTCGTCGGTCGCGTTTCTCCGTCGCGTCGGCGATCTAACGCCGACGTTTGGCGTCAGCGGGTTGCTCTATAACTCGAACCTGCTGATGTATGACCGCGTCGAATCCGGCGGCGCGTCGAGCCTGTGGTCGCAGTTGCTGTTTCGAGCGGTGTCCGGACCGGCCGCCGTCGCCAGCGTCGAACTGCAACGGATTCCGGCAGAGGTCGTGAGCTGGGGCGAATGGTCGGCGCGTTACCCCGATACGACGGTCGTGCTGCCCGATCCGGTTCGCAAGCGGCTGTACCGCCGCGACGCGTACCTGGCCTATTTCGGCTCGCCGAAGCTGCACTATCCGGTGAATCCGCTGCCGGAGAATGGCGCCTTCCCGCTGAAGACGCCGATCGTCGCCACCCGCGAGGCGGACGGCTGGGTCGTGCGCAGCGCTGTCGGCGCGTCGGCGCCCGCGACGCTAGCCGTTCACAGTCTCTGGTTCGCGTGGTACGCGATGCACCCCGAGAGCCGCGTTGTCGCCGACGGCGGGTGAGCCTGGTTTTTCGTCCACGTCCCGCTGCGCCATGAAAGCGCTCCGGTCGCCACTCTCCCGAAGCGCCAGAAGCAATTCGACCTCGCCAAGCGGCATGTGCAGCGATTCGGCGATATCCAGCGGCGGGCGTCCGGAGTCGCGCAGCGAGAAAATGCGCGCGGAGCGCGCATGCGCCAGCGGCGCGGGCGGCTTCGGCGCCGGGATGACGGCGCCTGCATCCGCCGGCGCATCGGGCGAAAGCGCGCGGCGATTGGCGTCGGCGCTCGGCGGCTGCTTCGCCGTGTGAAGTTCGCTGGACGGGTCCGGCTCGGAAACAGCGGGCGCGGGCAGCCCGCCGGGTGACAGCGGTCTGGGATCGCACGGACGGTCTGGATCGCTCGGCCGCTCTGTTTGGCGCGCGGAGAGCCACTCGAGCCGTTCATCCGCGCGTTGAATCGCGCGTTCGAGTTCGGCCTGCCTTGCGTCGATTCGGGCGCAGACTCCGCGAGCGGCGTGCTCCAGTTCATCCGCCAGGCGCTGGAGCGTCTGCGCGGTGCGGGCGAGTTCTTCGGCGCGCGAGTCGAGCGCGGCGGCGTCCCGGTCGCGCGAGCGTCGAGGTCGTCGAAAGAATTGCTTCAGCATCGCCGCTCCGCGCGCATCAGGGGTCGGGGCGTCCGCGGCGGTCGCCGGGCGGCGTTCAGGAGGCTTCGTCGCCGAATCTTCGCCGCCAGCCGCCCAGCGCTTCCTGCTGCACGGCGTTCAGATCGGCGTTGTGGGCGCGCGCCGCGGCGGCGCAGTCTTCGAATTCCGGCCAGGCCTGAACGACTTTTCCGCCGAGCGATCCGGTCTTGACGCGGATCGGTCCGAATCGAGTCTGCACGGTCTGGTGCCGGCGAACGAGCCGCGTTCGCTGGCAGAGATGCTTGCGCACGCCGAAGGTCCTTGTGTGGGTGAAGAGGATCGCTTCGAGCGTGGCGGCATCGGCGGGGCGGCAGAGCACGGTCAACAGCGTGCCCGGACGCCCCTTTTTCATGCCTATCGGCACGGTGAAGACGTCCAGCGCACCCGCTTCGAGCAGCCGCTCGCATGCGAACGCGATCGATTGCGCGGTTGTATCGTCCAACTGCGTCCGCATCTCCAGCACGGCGTCGCGCTCGGCGTCGTCGGAGGCTTCGACTGCTCCCAGAAAGACCCTCAGGATATTCGGACGCGTCGCGCCCTCGCGCGTTCCCGCCCCGATGCCGATCGCCGAGACGCGCATTTCCGGCAGGGGCCCGAAAGACTCGGCCAGGCTCGTAAGGATCGCGGCGCCGGTGGGGGTGGTCAGCTCGCCGGTCTCGTCGCAGGCCGCCAGCGGCACGCCCTTGAGCAGATTCGCCGTCGCCGGCGCGGGGACCGGCATGACGCCGTGATCGCAGGTTACAACGCCGCTGCCAGTGGGGATGGGCGAGCACAGAACGCGGGTCACGCCGAGCGCTTCGAGGCCGGCGCATGCGCCGACGATGTCCACAATCGCGTCTTCGGCGCCGACTTCGTGGAAGTGGACTTTCTCGACGGTCGTGCCGTGGGCGAGCGCTTCGGCGTCGGCCAGCCGGCGGAAGATCGCTCGGGCGCGCTCCGCGACCGACGGCGCGAGCGACGAGGCGGTCAGGATCGCCTCGATGTGTTTCAGATGGCGATGCTTGCGCGGCGTGGACGCGTCGATGCGGACGGTGACGTGCGCTGCGGCGAGGCCGTGCCGGCGAACGCGGGCCGCTTCGAGCGAGACTCCCGGAAGCGCGAGGTCGGCGATGGTCTTGTGAAGCACGTCGATCGACAGCCCGGCGTCGAGCAGGGCGGCCAGGATCATGTCGCCGGCGGCGCCGCAGAAGCAATCGAAGTATGCGGTGTTCATGCGTGTTCACCCGCGCGGAGGTTCGAAACTTCCGAAACTGGACGCGCCACGCGCGTACGGCGCGGCGGTCACACGGGCGGCGACGCCGCGCCGTGTTCGCCCACGAGTCCGCGGTAGGCCAGCATCATCGCCTGCGTGCCGAGATCGGCCCCGCCCGGACGACCTTCGACCGCGCGGAGCAACTGCTGGGCGAGCGCCGTTCCCGGCAACGGCAACCCCATTTCCTGCGCGGCGGATTGCACGATTCGCAGGTCTTTCTGCATGAGGCGGATCATGAACGCGGGCTTGAGGTCGCCCGAGACCAGCCGGCGGCCGAGATTTTCGAGCGCCCAGGAGCCGCCCGCGCCGCTGCCGAGCGTTTCGATCAGGAGGTTGGCGTCGAGGCCGCATCGTTCGGCCATCAGCAGTGCTTCGCACACGCCGATCTGGTTCACGGCGCAGAGCACCTGGTTGCAGGCTTTCATCATCTGCCCGGCGCCGCTCGGACCGACGTGGACGATGTTGCGGCCGACGGCGGAGAGGATCGCCTCGACGCGGTCGAACGCGGAGCGCAGCCCGCCGACCATGATGGTCAACGTGCCGTGGATGGCGCCCATCTGCCCTCCGGTGACCGGGGCGTCGAGGAAGAACGCGCCGCGCTGTTCGAGGCGCTGCGCGGCGGCCCGGGCGGACGCGGCGCTGGTGGTGCTGAAGTCGGCGACGATCGCGCCGTCGGCGAGCGTTTCGGCGAGTCCGCGCGGTCCGAACAGCACGTGTTCGACGTCCGGCGAATCGGGCAGGTTCAGGAAGATGACGCCGCAGCGCCGCGCGAGCGCGGACGGTTCGTCGCACCAGACAGCGCCGGCGGCGACGAGGTCGTCCGCCCTGGATCGCGTGCGGGAATGCACCGCAAGGCGATTCCCGGCGCGGAGCAGATTGCGCGCCATCGGCGCGCCCATGATTCCGAGCCCGATTAAGCCGATTTCATCCACGCGCGTGCCGCCTGGTGGTCCGGTCACGTTTTGGGCGACTCCGGATCGGTTGTCGTCGCGTCTTCCGGACCGTCGCCGCCTTCGGTCTCGTCGAGGTCGTCATCCTCGTCGTGCTCCGGCTCGCCGGGCTTGCCGACCTTGATCTTGCCGGCCGCGATGGCGCGGTCGATCGCGGCCTTCACCGGGGAGACGACCATGATCATCTGGCGCCCGTCCACGAGCGGGGGGCGTTCGACCTTGATCAGTTCGCCCAGGAGGGTCGTGACGTTTCGGAAGAACTCGAAGCCGATTTCGCGGTGCGCGCGTTCGCGGCCGCGGAACAGCATGGTGAACTGCACCTTGTCGCCCTTGGCGAGGAATTTCAGGGCGCGTTGCACTTTGATCTCGCGGTCGTGGCTGTCGGTCTTGGGCCGCAGGCGCACTTCCTTGAGCTGCTGTTCGTGGTGTTTCTTGACGTTCTTCTTTTGTTGGTACTTGAACTTTCCGTAGTCCATGATTCGGCAGACCGGCGGGCGCTCGTTCGGCGCGACCTCGACCAGATCGAGACCCTGATCGCGGGCCATGTGCAGGGCTTCGCGCGTGTCGATCACGCCGATCTGGTTGCCTGCGCCGTCGATGAGACGGATCGGGTTGATCCGGATCTGCTCGTTGCAACGGAAGTTCGCGCTGGGGGTGATCTTGGACATCCGCACCGCATTCAATCGGGTGAGGTCTGGCGCACCTGCACCGGCGCACTTGCGCCGTGAGTACTGATTTCCCGCGCACACGCCGCCAGGAACTCGGGCACCGTGCAGCTTCCGAGCTGCGTGCCCTCGCGCGTGCGCACATTGACCAAGCCGCCGGCGGCTTCCTGCTCGCCGATCACCAGGATGTACGGAATCTTCCGCATCGCGGCGGCGCGGATCTTCGCGCCGATCCGGTCGCCGCTGTCGTCCAGCTCAATGCGCAGGCCGCCCGCCCGGGACCGGCGCAGCACGTCTTGGGCATAGCCGGCGGCCTTGTCGCTGACGGTGCAGAGAATCGCCTGCACGGGCGCCAGCCACAGCGGAAACGCACCGGCGAAGTGCTCGATCAGGATGCCGATGAAGCGCTCCAGGCTGCCGAACGGGGCGCGATGCACCATCACCGGGCGATGCTCGTGGTTGTCGGCGCCGATGTAGGTCAGCCCGAACCGCTCCGGAAGGTTGTAATCGCACTGGACGGTGCCGAGCTGCCACTCGCGACCGATGCAGTCGCGCACCAGGAAGTCCACCTTCGGGCCGTAGAACGCGGCTTCCCCGCGGCCTTCGAACCAGTCCATGCCGCTTTCGCGGCAGGCGTTCAGCACCGCCTCCTCGCTCTTGCGCCAGTTCTCGGGCGTGCCGACATACTTGTCGGAATCGTCGCGCAGGCTGGCGCGGACGCGGTAGTCGCGCAGGCCGAGCGTCTCGAGAACCATTCGCGCCATGTCGATGCAGCCGGCCAGCTCGTCGGAAAGCTGGTCCTCGGTGCAGAAGATGTGCGCGTCGTCCTGCGTCAGGCCGCGGACGCGGGTCAGCCCGCCGACTTCGCCGGACTGCTCATAGCGGTAGACGGTTCCGAATTCGGCCAGCCGGATCGGAAGGTCGCGGTAGCTGTGCGCGTCCGAGGCGTAGATTCGGATGTGGTGCGGGCAGTTCATCGGCCGCAGCAGGTAGCCGTCTTCGCGTTGCAGCCAGTGGCGGATGCGACGCAGGCGCTCCTCCATCGGGGCATCTTCGGGATAGCCGCTGGCGCGAAGCTCGGCGTCGCTCTCGGCCAGGCGGCGATAGAGCATCAGCTCGGCGTCGTCGGCGCGGTCCTTTCCGGAGGCGCGCGCGATCTCCCACAGGGCGTTGAGCTGCCGGGCGCGGTCCGACTCGTAGAGCGGCGGGAACTGCCCGTCCTTGTAGTACGGGAAGTGCCCGCTGGTTCGGTAGAGGTCGAGCTTGCCGATGTGCGGCGTGTAGACCGGCTGATAGCCGCGGCGGATCAGCTCCTCGCGAATGAAGCTCTCGAGCGCGTAGCGGACGATCGCGCCATGCGGCTTCCAGAGCACCAGCCCGGTTCCGACCAGCGGATCGAGCGAGAACAGCCCGAGTTCCGGACCGATCTTGCGGTGGTCGCGCTTCCGGGCTTCTTCCTGCTGGTCGAGGTACTGCCGCAGGGACTTCTTGTCCGGAAAGCAGGTTCCGTAGACGCGCTGCAGCATTTTCTTGCTGGCGTCGCCATGGTGATAGGCGCCGGCGACCTGGAGCAGCTTGAACGCGCCGATGCGCCCGGTGCTGGGCACATGCGGCCCGCGGCACAGGTCTTCCCAACAACTGTCTCCGAGCCGGCCGTTGACGTAGAAGCTCAGCACGTCGCCGCCCGCGCGCTCGGCGTTGTCGATCTTGTACTCGTTGCCCTCGGCCTGGAGCTTGGCGAGACCAGCCTCGCGCGAAAGCTCATAGCGGGTGAACGGTCGGTCCTCACGCACGATCTCCGCCATGCGGGCCTCGATGCGCTCGAAGTCGGCCGGCGTCAGTGCGTGGTCGAGGTCGATGTCGTAGTAGTAGCCGTTCTCGACCGGCGGGCCGTAAACCAGCTTGGTCTGCGGCCAGAGCGAACAGATCGCCTCGGCCATGACGTGCGCGCAGCTATGCCGCGCGACGGTCAGGCCGTCGGCGTCGTTGGGCGTGAGCACGCGCAGGTCGGCTTCGACGTTTGCGACGGTTCGATCGAGATCGCAGATCTCGTCGCCGAGGCGCACCGCGAGCGCGACACGCGCCAAGCCCGGACTGATGGATTGAACGATCTCGGCGAGACGGACACCATCCGCGTGCTCGCGCACCTGCCCGTCGGGCAACCGCACCTTTACCATGGGAAGAGGTTCCTCATGGTCGGCGGGCGCTGTGACGTGCGGGCGGGATTGGAAGCTTCATGCGCTTTCTTTGGGGACCGAGCGGCAAGACGCCTCCGCACCGCGCGACGCACTGCGCCGCCGACCGTACGTTAGCGTGTTGTAGTCGTCGATCCCATTGAACTCTGATCGTAACTCGAACCGTTCGGACGCGACCGTAGTGCACGGCGCGCATCCGGATCCGACCTCTACTCTACAAGACCATTCGGCGATGTCAACCGCAACGTGCCGGCGGAGCGGTTTCACGCCGTTGCCGGCGGACGAGCGGCGAGAGCGAGGCGGATCAACCCACCTCGAGGTGATTCAGGCTGCTGGCGCCGCCGGACTTGATGTCGCCCTGGTGCGCGTTGGCCTGAACCGAGTAGCCCAGCACGCAGAGCATGAAGCCGAGCACCGGGGCCATCACCGTGTAATGATCGGCAGTCGTGACGAACGTATCGGCCAGCGAAGGCGCGAAGCGGCTGGCCATCCCCAGGAAGCCGACGATCATCAGACCCGCGCCGATGACGGTCGTCACGAGGATCGGCGTCTGACGCATGTACAGGTAGAACAGGCTCAGGCCGAGCCCGGCTCCCACCAGCCACGCGATCATGACGGACGTGGGCGCGAGCTGGAATCGCGTGGCCAGGTAGTGCGCGAGCGCCAGAAACGTGAACATTGCGGCGATCGCCGCCCCGACGCGCGACTTCCACAGCCCGACGACGCCCAGCAGGCCGGCCAAAGAGAACGTGCACAGATCCTCCGGGAGTTTCGCCGCACTGGCGGCGACGCCTCCCACGACGAAGCCGCCGGCGGCGCAGACGAAAGCCAGCAGCGCGCGGGAGAACCGGAAGCCTTGCAGGCCGAAGAGGACTCCCAGGGCGAAGAGCACGAGGGACGCCGTCTGCGACTGATTCTGCGCCCAGCGGAAGATCAGGTTCTGCACGTCGATCAAGTTCGTCTCCCGCGAGAATCCGCCGAGCGAGCGCGAATTCAAGAATGCTGTTCAGACAGAGCCGTGGAGAATGACCCTGCGTTCACGCTTGCGGCTCGGCAGCGCCGCCTCATTCAAACCGAAACCGCCCTTGTCCGCCGACGTGGTCAGTGCCCGACCGCCTGGCGGGCCGTGAACCGCGACGAAGCGCGTTCAGGCTGTCCCCGATCTGAATATCGACGAAACGAGCGTGCGGGAGTGCAAGCGACCGCGACGAAATTCGGCCCGATTCGCGCAAGAAAATGGCCGCCCGATAAGTCAGGGCGGCCGGCGCCGATCGGCGGGTAGATTGTGGGACGGCGCGGCGATCTGGCGCGACATCGCCGACGCAGCGTCAGGCGCGGCTGGGCAGCGGCGTCGCGGGGAGCGCCGGTTCCTCGACCGCGCGGCGTTTCGGACGCGTCGAAACGAAGTTGTACGCGACGGCGAACAACCACAGCGTCGCGACGCCGGACCACGCCCAGATGTGGTTCTGCGTCAGCCAGTCCAGCGCCTGGGGCGCGTGCTGTTGCATCAAGCCGGTGACGCCGACGCCGGCGAAGAGCGTTCCGAGCGTCGCTGCCCACAGCGCGCGCGAAGCGCGCGGCAGAAGCAGGCCGAACACGATGCCGGCGGCGCCGGTCAGCCCGGCGATGCCGTAGAAGCTGAGCGCGAACTGCGGCACATTCGCGCTCAGGTGGGTCCAGAGATTGGCGAGCTCCGTCGCGGCGGAGGCGTTCTGTGCGGTGACGGTCCCGGCCGGCGCGAGTTCGATCCATTCGCCGTCGAATCCGCCGGCGAGCCAGGTCTTCACGTGCGGGGTGAGCACGCGTGCGTAGTAAACGCTCACGCCGGCGAGAGAGCAGCACAATCCCAGAAGCACCGCCTGCCAGAGGCGGAAGCCGACGATGCCGACCAGCAGCGCGGCGACGCCGCCGACGGCCATCGTCGGCGTGGTGGGAGTTCCGAGCAGGCTGGCCAGCGGCACGGCCAGTGCAGCCCCAAAGCCGGCGAACGTGAGACCGGCCAGGCCGGGCGCCCAACGCGCGCCGCGGATGAGCATGAGCAGGCCGAAAAGCGTCAGCGCGGCGAGCCCGGCGGGCACGCCCCAGGACACCTGCGTGGGCATTTGCAGGTGTTCGGACACGGTCCGCCACAGCATGGTGAGCAGTTCTTGTGTCGGCATCGCCGGCCTCCGGTGGTTGTGGGCGACGCGGTCCTAGTGCCCGCCGCCGATCAGAATCCCGTCGTCTCCGCGAATGTCGATCGGTCCGGCGTCGGGAAACGCGCCGTACCGGGCATAGAGCGAAGTCAGCGCGCCGAGCTTGGTCGCGGCGGTGCTCTCAATCCCATATTCTTCCCCAGGAGGCAGCCCCCAGTGAATATAACTTCTGGGATTTCGCGTAATGAGCTTCAGCCAGCCGTCGCCGGATCGCTCGCGATAGTTGTAATTGCCCACGTCAACGGCTTTTAGGCTCGAACGGTACGCGGCCGTGCCCTGTTCCTCGGCGGTATAAATGTAGCGGACCAGCGTGATTCCGGCCGCCACATCGCTGCCCGGCCAGCGCTCGCCCACCGGCGGGGGAGGAGCGGCCGGCCTTCGGATCGAGAGCCACTGTTCGGAATCGACGGACTCGGCCGGGATCGCCGGCGGCAGGCGCACGCCTTCGACGTCGACCAGATAGGCGCGCCCATCGAACTCAATAAACGTGAACGGCTTGCGGAAGTCGACCTCGACGCGGACGCGGCCGTCGTGCTGCTTGGCGACGCGTCGTACGCGTTCGATCCAGGGCGAGCGCGCGAGATGCACCCCGACGAACTCGCACACGATCGGATCGTAGATGTCCGAGTTGGGGTGCAGGTCGATCTGGCGTTCGAGGTCGGTCAGGATGTGAGCCCAGTCCGGTCCGGCCAGCCACGCCGGCGGCGCGATCCACTCCAGGCGCGTCGGCGCGGAGGCGCTGTTTCGCACGTGATCGGGAAGCAGGCTCAGCCCGTACGCGACGCCTGACAGCGCCGCGACCCAGCCGAGCGCGATCCAGACACCGGCACGGGCCAACGGATGTCGGGCGGCGGACGCCGCGGGGCTGAACGGCGCTCGAGCGCTGGGTTTCTTGCGACTCATCCGCGATCCTTCAGCGCCATGCGCACAAGCTGGTCCACCAACTGATCGAACGGCACGCCGGCGCGGGCGGCGGCCATCGGGGTGAGCGAGTGCGCCGTGAAGCCCGGCAGGGTGTTGATCTCCAGAAAGTGCGGCACACCGGCACGGTCGACAATCCAATCCACCCGACCGAGGTGGCGGCATCCCAGCCGCTCGAAGAGTCGCAGGCTGTCGCGCGACACGGACGCAAGCGCAGCGGCGCTGAGCCCGGTGTCGAACAGGTATTCCGTGCGATCGTCGTGATATTTGGCGTGATAGTCATAGAACGCGGACTTCGGTCGCACGCAGATCGGCGGCAGCGGGCGATTCTCGACGATCCCGACGGTGATTTCGTCGCCTTCGACGAAGCGTTCGACCATCGCGCGCCGGAATCGTCGCGTCGCCGCGTCGACCGCGGCGCGAAGCGCCGCTTCCTCGCGCACGATCTGCACGCCGACGCTGCTGCCCTGGTCGATCGGCTTGACGACGACCGGCGGAACGAGCGTCGGTTGCTGCCCGGGTTCGAGCACTTCGAAGTCGGACGTCCGGATTCCCAGCTCGATCGCGCAACGTTTCGACGCGACCTTGTCCATCGCGATCGCGGACGCGTCGGCGCCGGAGCCGACGAACGGAATGCGGCGACGTTCCAGAATTCCCTGGAGCTGACCGTCCTCGCCAAAGGGTCCGTGCAACGCCGGGAACACCACGTCGGCGGGCGCGTCCAGCGCGGAGAGGTTATCCGGGGCGATGTCGGCGACGGCGACCTGGTGCCCCCTGCGGCGAAGCGCGTCGGCGACCGCGCGGCCGGACTCGAGACTGACTTCGCGTTCTGCGCTGGGGCCGCCGGCAAGCACGGTGACGCGCAGCGATGCCTGCGACATAAATCGTTCTCCCCGCGCGGCGCGTTCGCGCCGAGCGACCTCACCAGATTTCGACTTCCGTTTCAAGCGACACGCCGGTCCGCTGCTGGACCTGTTGTTGCACGTGCTCGATCAGACTGAGCACGTCGCGCGCCGACGCGCCGTTGTGCGCGACGACGAAGTTGGCGTGCCGCGGACTGACCTCGGCGCCGCCGATCCGCGCGCTTTTCAGCCCGCACTGGTCGATCAGACGCCCCGCGCTGTGCCCGGTCGGGTTCTTAAAGACGCAGCCGGCCGTTCGGGCGGATACGGGCGGCTGCGTGTCGTACTTCTCGTTCCAGATCCGCTTGTGCCGGGCGAGCGCCTCGTCGCGATCGCCCTCCGTCAGCTCGAATTCGGTCGCGACGACCACGCAGCCGCTGAGATCCGATCGACGGTAGGCGAATCCGATCGCCGCGTTGTCGCGTGGGCGTAGATCGCCGCTTGGCTCGAGCACGCGTGCGGATCGCACAAACTGCCGCACCTCGCCGTGCTTTCCGCCGGCATTCATGCGCGTGACCCCGCCGACCGTGCCGGGAATGCCGGCGAGCGCTTCCAGTCCGATCAGTCCGCGCGCGACGGCTTCGCGGATCAGCTTCGGAAAATCGACTCCCGCGCCGGCGATCACGCGCACGCCGTCGAAGACGGTTTGGGCGAACGCGGGCGCGACCAGGCGCAGCACGACACCGTCGAAGCCTTCGTCGCGAACGAGTACGTTGGCGCCCTGTCCGAGCACGCGCCAGCGGATTCCGGCGTCGCGACAGCGCGCCAGCACGCCGACCAGCTCTGTCTCGTCGCGGGGCTCGATCAGCCAGCGCGCCGGGCCCCCGAGCCGATACCAGGTGTGCGGCGCGAGCGGCGCGTCAGGACGGCAGATCGGCTCGAAGCCGGCAAACCAGCTCATCGGCCACCTTCCAGATGTCGCCGGCGCCCATGGTGATGACGAGATCGCCGGGGGCCACGCCCGACACGATCGTATCCACAATCTGCGAGAAATCCGGAATGTTGTCGGCCTGACCGCCCAGCTGGCGGACGCGTTCGACCAGGTCGGCGCCGCAGATCAGGTCGCGTTCGCGCTCGCTGTCGCGGACGAAGTAAATGTCCGGGACGATCGTGCGGTCCGCCAGTTCGAAGCTGCGCGCGAAATCTTCGAGCAGGAAACGCGTGCGCGAGTGCTGGTGCGGCTGGAACACGCACCAGACGCGGGACGGGCGATAGCGCTGCCGCGCGGCCAGGAGCGTGGCGCGAATCTCAGTCGGGTGATGGGCGTAATCGTCAAGAACCGTCGCGCCGCCCGACTTGCCCCGAAGCTCGAGCCGCCGCCGCACGCCGGTGAACTCGCCCAGGTGGGCCGCGATCGCGTCCCAACTCGCGCCGGCGTGCTGCGCCAGAGCGATCACGGCCAGGGCGTTCATCACATTGTGCCTTCCGGGCAGTCCCAGGCGGACGCGGCCCAGGCGCTGCCCGCTGCGAAGCACGTCGAACTCGCCGAAGCCGTCGGGCGTCTCGAGTCGGTCGGCGCGCCAGGTCAGGTCGCCGTCGAGACCGAAGGACTCGACGGGTGTTCGCAGCTCGCGGGCAAAATGCGCGCAGCGCGGGTCGTGCCCGTTCACCACGAGGACGCCCGCGTCCGGAAGGAGCCGCGCGAAGTCGCCGAAGGCGGCGACGATCGCGGAGACGTCGGAGTAGTAGTCGAGGTGGTCTTCCTCGATGTTCAGAATCGCAGCGGCCTGCGGCGCGAGATTCAGGAACGAGCGGTCATACTCGCATGCTTCGGCGACGAAGTGCGGGCCGTCGCCAACGCCGCTGCCGCCGCCAAGCTGCGCCGATTCGGCCCCGACGACGAAGGTCGGATCGAAGCCGGCCGATTTCAGCACGAACGCCAGCCAGGCTGTCGTGGTGCTCTTGCCGTGCGTGCCGCTCACGGCGATGCCGAAGCGGCGCGACATGAGCTCGCCCAGAAGACGCGCGTATTTCACGACGGGCACGCCGCGGCGGCGCGCCTCGATCACGTCCGGATGGGTGGGACGCACCGCGGCCGACGCGACGACGACGTCGACGGCCTGCGGGAGAGTCGGGCCGGCGGCTTCCAGTTGGATGGATGCGCCGTGAGAAACCAGGCGACGAAGGACGGGCGATTCTGCGGCGTCGACTCCGGTGACGACGGCGCCCCATCGCAGCAGAACGGCCGCGAGCCCGGACATCCCGCTGCCGCCGACGCCGACCATGTGGACGCGCGCGGCGCGGAGATTCTCCGGAGCTTGCCATCCTGGCAAATCGACAGAGCAATGGGTCACTGTCGTGGCTTCCATACCGCTGGCGTCACTATATCGCTCGGTTGCGCGGATGCAAACGGCGCGTGCGGGAAGATCGGCGCGATTTGTTCGGCGTTCGATCCGCGTGGCGGTTCGCTCGTACACGTGGTACATAGCGCGACGTGCGGCGGAGCGCCGCATCTCGATCGAGGCCAGCATGTCCGATTCCCTGCATGTCGTCGCGTCCGAGCCGATCGGCGACCGCATCCGCGGAATCCTCTCGTCGGTCACGGTGTGGGTCGCCGTGGGCGTACTGGCGGGCGTGCTGCTGCTCATCAGTCCGCCGCCGGAGCAAACCTATCCCGGCGCGATTCCGTGGGCCGACGGCTCCTGGCTCCGCGCGGTGGTCGGCGCGCTTTCGCTGGGCGGCGCGACCGCGACGGCTCGCGGGGTCGAAATCAAGGACCTGGCGCTGCACCTCGGCGTCTCCGCCGCGTTGCTGGTGCTCGCGGCGCGCGCGGTCGTGTCCGTGATCCGTCCCCCGGATCGGCGCACGACCAAGGGCGCGTGGTTCATCTCCCAGGGTTTCCTGGCGATCTGGACGCTCACGGCGCTGGCCAGCGCGACCTGGTCCGGCGACGCGGAAATCGCGATCGGGCAAGCGGCGATCTACGGCATCGCGGTCGCTTGGGCCGTCGCGCTGGCGTGGTGCATCGAGAGCCGCGACGTGCCGCGCCTGCTTGCGGCGTACGTGGCGCTGGCCGCCGCGGCGTCGCTGGTGTGTGCCTGGTATTACGTCGAGCGCAACCCGCACCACCGCCCGGGCTTTCCGGTCGGCAATCCCGGTGCGCTGGCGGCGTGCATCCTGCCCGCGTTCGTCATCAGCGCCGTCAGCCTGGCCTACGCAGCTCGCGGCGCAATCGTTCAAAGGCAGGCGCCGCGCCTCTCGAGCTGGCTGCCGGGGCTGGTCGCGCTGGCGTGCCTGACGGTCGGGCTGCGGCTGACCGATTCTCGTTCGGCGCTGGTCGGGCTGGCGTTCGGCCTGGGCGGGCTGGCGTTCATTCGCGCGACGGCTCGTGTGCGGCTCGCGCTCGTATTCGCGGCGGTCCTGGCGAGCGTCTTCGGCGTGTGGTACGCCGCTTCTCACAATCAGGACCTGGCGATGGCGCGCGGCGCGACCATCCGATTCCGCGTGTACGCCTGGCAGTACGCGGCGCTGCTGTGGAGCCACCGGCCGATCAGCGGCGTCGGCGCCGGCGGCTATCCGCGGCTGGCGACGGGCCTCTCGACCGGCGACCGCGCGCTCGATCCGGCCGCATTCATGGGAGATCTGGTCGAGCATGCTCACAACGAGCTCTTCGAGGTCTTTGCGGAGATCGGGCTGATCGGCGGAGTGACATTCGTGGGCGGGTTGCTGGCGGCCTGCTCGGCCGCGGCGACGGTGCTGTCGTCGAACCTGTCGCCGCAGCGGCGCGGGTTGCTTGCCGGGCTGACGGCCGGATTCCTGGCGATCGTGGGCGACAGCTTCGTGAGCGGGGCGGCGCGGCTGCCCGGTCCGCCGGCGGTCCAGTTCACGCTGCTGGGAGCGTTGTGGGCAATCGCTCGGGCCACGTCGAAGGCGCCGGCGAACAGCGGCGACGATTCGGCGTCGTGGCGCGCTGCGCGGCGATACGGCGTCGTGGCGATGGCGCTGCTGGGATGCGCGCTCACGGCGATCGTCGCGGCCCGAAACTGGAGCGGCGTGATGCGCGAACGGGCCGCGATGCTGGCGCACCAGCGCGGCGAGCACGAGTCGGCGGCGATTGAAGCGCATCGGGCTGATGGGGCGCTGCTCGATCCGGTGCGAAAGCTGCTTGCCCGCGAGCTGGAAGTGCGATCGCGCGCGGCGCTGGCGCTCGAGTCGATCGCGCGCTGGCGCGCCGCGGAGGGCGAGAGTGCGGACCCAGCTTCCGTAGGCGCGCTCCGCGACGAAGCCGTCGCGGCCTCGAATCGCGCCATGGAACGCGCGGCCGCGCTGAGCCGGAGCGCGCCGGCCTTCGGTCGGACGGCCGCCATCGGCGCGGTTCTGCTCGAGGGGTTGTCGGAGCTGCATCGCGACGTCGATCCGCGACAGGCGCTGCAATACGCGCTTCAGGCCGCGCAGGCCTGGACCGGGCATCGGTCCCAGCGGCCGTACGACACGGAGACGCTGCTGGCGCTATGCCGGTATCCGTCCACGATGGACGGTCGGATCGGACTGTTGCGCGACGCGCTCCGCGAGGGACCGATGTGCGACGACTGGGGCGCGTGGCGGGCGGAGTTCGAGCCGGCACGCGCGTCGCCGGAGTTCGACGCAACGCTGCTCCGGCTGCTCGACGCGGCCCGCCCGTATGGCCCGGAGGCTGAGGCGGACTCGCTGCTGATCCGCGGCGTGCCGGAGATGTTCCGGCTGGCCGCGGCCTGGCGTGCGGCGCGCGGGGATTTCGCCGGTGCGGAGACAGACGCGGGAGAAGCGGCGGCGCGATATCGGCCGCTGGCGGCGCGATTGCCGGATCGCGTAGCCGTGGCGCTCGGCGAGCAGGCCGAGTACGCGTTTCTGGCCGACCCGCTCTCGCCGCAGGCGGCGATCGAACACGTGCGGCAGGCGCTGGCCGCGCTGCCGAAGATTCAGGAACAGAAGCTGGCCGCGTCGCGCCGCCCGCTGCTGGTGCGGCTGGCGTGCTATCTGCTCGCAAGCGGGCAAAGGCCCGAGGCGCTCGCGGCGCTGGAGGAGCTGGCGCCGACAGAAGTGGATCGCGCGCGCCTGGCGGCGGCGTGCTATGTTTCGCTGGCGCAACGGTTCCTGCGCGATGAGCGAGACGAGCGGACGTTGCCGCTGCGGGAGTGGCTGCGCGGCGCGCTGCGTGAACAACCGGACCACGTGCCGGCGTGGGCGTGGCTGGCCTGGCTCGAGCACCGCGCGGGCGGGGCGGACGCCGCCGAGGCGATTCTGCGGGAGGCGAAGGCGGCGCGCGTCGCGGAATCGGACCTGGAGCGCATTCGCGCGAGCCTTCGACAGGAGTTTCCGGCTTCGCAGCCGTGAGGTTGGGGGGGCGCACGCGTCGCCGCGGCGCGATTGGCCGGAGAGGCGGGCATCCGCTATCGTGGTTCCGCGGTGGGTCGGGTGTGTCCGGCTCGTGAGAGTCGCTCTGCGAGCGAAGTTGTGGAACTCACATGATTCGAGACGAAGACATCGTGGTGATCGAGTCTCCGCGGCTCACTGCCTCGGAGCGGCTCTATCTCCCGCAGATTCTGGACGGCATGCGTACCACGCTCCGGCACATGTTCAATCGGCGGAAGCGCGAGCAGCGCGTGACGCAGTATCCGGAGCAGAAACGCGAGCTGCGGGTCGAGAACTACCGCGGCGTGCATCGTCTGAACAAGGATCCGGACGGTCGCGTGGCGTGCGTGGCGTGCTTCATGTGCAGCACCGCGTGCCCGGCGCACTGCATCCACATCGAGGCCGGGGAGAGTCCCTGGCCCGACCGCGAGAAATATCCGGTGAAGTTCGACATCGACGAGCTTCGCTGCATCTATTGCGGCATGTGCGAAGAGGCGTGCCCGTGCGATGCGATCGAGCTGACGCCGCACTACGAGCTGGTGGGGCGCACCCGGCACGAGATGATCTTCGACAAGGAAAAGCTGCTGCGGGTCTTCGACGAGACGAAGGACATCAAGCCGCGCAAGAACCCGCCCGTGACGGACTACGGCCTGACCGGCGGCCAGGACAGGAGCGTCGCGTCGCCGAACGCGAAGCCGAAGGTGTAAGCGAGCGCGAAAGCGCGGCGCGTTCGAGCAGGTCGCCACGCGAAAAAAAGTCCCCGCTCCCTCACGGTCGCGGCTCGGTCACCGGCGCTGCTCGGTCAGACGTGCGGGTCGGTCAGGGCCGCGGGTCGCTGGGCAGGCGACCCTAAGGGCGCAAAGCGGCTTTCGAGCCGTCGGACGACTGCGGGCCGCGCGTGCTCGGGCCGCGCGTTCGCGGGCTGGGCGACATCGAAAACAACAGCACCGCCGCGAGCACGGCCGCGCCAGACATCGCCAAGACGATCGGGCGCGTTTCCTTGAGCACGAACGCCGCGACCCAGGGGCTGCGGCGCGCGGCCTCATCCACCAGCGCGCCGAGCTTTTCGATCGGGTCGCTTTCGTCTTCGGGCGGCGTGGTCGCGAGCTGCGTCGCAGGCGGCGGCAGGTCGATGCGGATGGTCTCGACCCCCTGCGGCTGAATGCCAAACTCGCCGCGCGCAAGGCGCTCGTTGTAAGCAGGGTCGCGCTCGATGTGCTCGATTTGCCGGTGAATCGCGGTGAGGCGCAGCTCCAGCTCCGCGACGCGCGCCGCCGCGTCGTCGCACGCCTGTCGCGTCACGCGAAACTCGAGCCACGGCGGAAGGATGAGGGCGGCCGCGAGGCACCCGCCGCCGGAGAGCAGCAGCGTCCAGAACAGCAACGCGCTCAGCGGTCCCTGCCGCGCCATGTGCGCGTGCCTCCGATGCTGCGGCTCAGCCGCGGGTCCAGGTTTGCGAGCCGTAGACCGCCTGCGATCCCAGTTCCTGCTCGATGCGCAGCAGCCGGTTGTACTTGGCGATGCGATCGCTGCGCGACGCGCTGCCGGTCTTGATCTGCCCGGCGTTCGTCGCGACCGCCAGGTCGGCGATGGTCGTGTCCTCGGTCTCGCCGCTGCGGTGGCTGATGACCGCGGAATAGCCGCTTCGCAGCGCGAGCTGCACGGCCGCGAACGTCTCGCTGAGGCTGCCGATCTGGTTGATCTTTACCAGGATCGAGTTGGCGCAGCGCTCGCGGATTCCGCGCGAGAGAAACGAGACATTGGTGACGAACAAGTCGTCGCCGACGAGCTGCACGTTTTGCCCGAGGCGGGCCGTGAGCTTCTTCCAGCCGTCCCAGTCGTGCTCGGCGAGTCCGTCCTCGATGCTGCGAATCGGGTACTTGGCGCACCAGCCCGCCCAGAGGTCGATCATCTCGTCGGAACTTGCGAGTCGGTTTGGGTCCGACTTGAAGAAGCGATACTTGCCGGTCTTCTTGTCATACATCTCGCTCGTCGCCGGGTCGAGCGCGATGAACACGTCCGAGCCGAGCTTGTAGCCCGACTTCTCGACCGCGATCGCGATGACTTCGAGCGCTTCGTCGTTGCTCTTGAGGCTCGGCGCGAAACCGCCTTCGTCGCCGACGGCGGTGTTGTAGCCGCGGTCGTGCAGCACCGCCTTAAGATGGTGGAAAATCTCCGTGCCCATCCGCAGGCCCTCGCCGTAGCTCGGCGCGCCCCACGGCTGGATCATGAACTCCTGAAAATCGACGTTGTTGTCGGCGTGCTTGCCGCCGTTCAGGATGTTCATCATCGGAACCGGCAGCACGTGCGCCGACGCGCCGCCGAGGTAGCGGTACAGCGGCAACCCGCTCGCGGCGGACGCGGCTTTCGCCACCGCGACCGACACCGCCAGGATCGCGTTCGCGCCGAGTTTTCCCTTGTTCGGCGAGCCATCCAGTTCGAGCATGCGCTGATCGATCGCTTCCTGATCCCGTGCGTCCATCCCGCACAGGGCCGGTCCGATCACGTCGTTGACGTTCGCGACCGCCTTCAGCACGCCTTTGCCGAGATAGCGCTTCTTGTCGCCGTCGCGCAGCTCGACCGCTTCGTGCTCGCCCGTGGAAGCGCCGCTTGGAACAGCGGCGGTGCCGTAAACGCCGCCTTCGACAACCACGTCGGCCTCAAGCGTCGGATTGCCGCGCGAGTCCAGCACTTCGCGGCCGCAGATATCCTCGATGCGGAAAAACGCGCTCATGGTTCAGCTCCCAGTCGGACCCGCCGGTTGAGAATCGCTCGCGGCGCTGAACTTCGGCGCCGGGGGCGGCGGGGGCTGCGTGTCAAAGTATGCGTAGCTGACGACGAACCGCTCGATGCGCGGATTCGGGTCATAGTATCCGACGACCTCGACCGCGCCGCGCTGCGGGATGGCGTCGGTTCTGCAGAAACGATCATTGACGTAGACCTCGGAGTCGTGCGTAACCTGGCAGTGCAGGATTTCGGCTTCGGGGCGGTTGCCGAGCGTGCGTGAGACGCGAATGGCGAGGTCGCCGGACGCGCGGTCCCAGGATTCCACTTCGCCGCCGACGACGCTGTAGGTCTGCGACGACTCGGCGCGGTCACAGGCCGGCGCGAGCAACCACGTCGCCAGCACCGCACACCGCATCGCCGCCGCACCGGTTCGCACGCTTCCTCCTTGCCGGAATGCGCTTCCGGGGTTGCGCGGCATCTTAGCCGGACGCGGCGGCGTGCGAAAACCAGCGGTCAGTTTGACAGGTCACGCGGCACGGCAGCGCTGGGGGCGCGATAATCCGAGGGGCGCAGGGCCGCCGCGATCCAGTGTGACATCGTTCGTAAAATCAATAAAATCAGCTGTTTGCGATCGCGATGGCGACCGATGAATGCAGACGAGGCGCGTATCGCTGGCCAACGGCGCGCGATTTGCATTTAATCTTCCTCAAAGGACGACCAGGCTGCGAGCAGTCTGTGGCCTCGCAGGCGACATCGGGTTCGACAGGGAGGTGGCAGGCATGCGAATGTTGAACAATCTGAAGACGACGTTTCTGCTGAGTTCGCTCGTCGCGCTGTGTATGCTGATCGGGCACCTGTTCCTCGGGCCGAACGGCATGCTCATCGGCTTGCTGTTTGGCGGACTCGGGAACATCTTCGCGTTCCTGTTCTCCGACAAGATCGTGCTGGCCTCGATGGGCGGGCGGCAGGTCAGCCGCAATGACATCCCGTGGCTGTACGACATGGTCGAGCGGCTGGCGCATCGCGCCGGATTGCCGATGCCGAAGCTCTACGTCTGCCCCCAGGCCGCGCCGAATGCGTTCGCGACGGGGCGCAGCCCGTCGAGCGCGGCGGTCGCGATCAGCTCCGGCATGTTGCAGTCGTTTCCGCCCCACGAGATCGAAGGCGTCATGGCGCACGAGCTCGCGCACGTGAAACACCGCGACATGCTCACCGCGACCATCGCGTCGGTGCTGGCGGGCATCATCAGCTACGCCGCATACGTCGTGATGTGGTTTGGCGGCAGCGGCGATCGCCGCAACGACAGCCCGCTGGGCGCGATCGGCGCCATCCTGATGCTGATTCTCGCGCCGCTGGCGGCGGGACTGATCCAGATGGCGATCTCGCGGCAGCGCGAGTTCGCGGCCGACTCGTTCGGCGGTGAGCTCTGCGGCGACCCGATGAAGCTGGCCGCGGCGCTGAATCGGCTGTCGGCGATGAACGACCGCATCCCGACGGAGACTCCGCCGGCGTTCCATAGCCTGTACATCGCGCAGCCGCTGTCGGGCCAGGGCGTGGCATCGTGGTTCAGCACGCATCCGCCGATCGCGAAGCGCATCGCAGCGCTCCGCGAGCAGGCGCTGGCGATGCGATCGGCCGCGTGACGCCCGCGCGTGCGGCGCGCAAGCGGCGCGGTCACGCGCCGCTCATCAACCACTGAGCCATCTCGTGAGCCGCCCGTGGCCTGCCCAGGCGCAGCGCCGCGGCGGCCATGGTCTCGCGCGTAGCATCGTCGGACAGCGCGAGCAGCGCGGACAGCAGCGGTCCGGCGTTCAGCGATTCGTCCTTCAGGTCTTCGACGAGAATCGCCGCGCCGCCGCGGACGAGCGCATCCGCGTTCGCGTGCTGGTGCCGGTCCTTGTGATAGGGATAGGGCAGCAGGATCGACGGCCGGCCGAGCGCGGACAATTCCGCCAAGGTCGAGGCGCCCGCGCGCGAGATCACGACGTCCGCCGCATCGATCGCGCGGGCCATGTCGTGCGTGAACGCGATCGGCGCTACCCGCCCGGCGCCGTCGTCGCTGCCCGGTTCGCAGCGCACGCCTTGGGAGGCGTAGCGCGCCCGAACGTCTTCGTGCTCTCCCGAGCCGGTGAGGTGCAGGAGCTGCCAACGCGGATCGCGCGCGATGAATTCCGGCCAGACGGCGGTGAGGGCGCGATTGAGCGTGCGCGCTCCCTGCGACGCGCCGGTCGCCAGCAGTGTGAGCCGATCGGGCGCGAGACCAAAGGCCCGCCGAGCGTCCTGCACACGCGGCGGAACCTGGCCCGGCTCATCGCCTCGCCGGGCGACGTGCAGCTCGTTGAACTCGCTCCGGATCGGGCAGCCGAGCGCGCGGCACGGCGCGCCGGATGGGAAGTGCGCACGCGACGCTTCCCATTGCAGGCAGATCAGGTGCGTTCGCGATGCGAGATAGCGGTTCGCCCGGCCCGGCACTGCATCCGGATTCAGAATGGCGGTCCGCACGCCGAGGCTGAACGCGGTGGCGACGGCCGGTCCGGCGGCATAGCCGCCGAGGCCGAGCGCGGCGACGGGGCGGCGCTGTCGGATGAACTCTCGCGCCAGACGCACGCTGGCGCGCCACACGAACCAGAACGCCGGCCACGCGAGCGGATTGGACGGGACGGGCCGGATCGGCTGGCGAACCTGGACGTGATCGGTGGGAGCGAGCAGGTCGCGATCGAGCGGGCGGTCGGTGGTGAAGAAGTGGATTTCGGCGTCGGGGTCGAGCTTGCGCAGCTCGGCGGCGACGGCGATTCCCGGAAACAGGTGCCCGCCGGTTCCGCCGCCTGCAAAGAGATAGGTTCGTCTCGACATGGCGGGGGGATGATACCGAACGGCCGGCGCAGGTCACGACGCGGAGCGCAAAAATAGAGGGCCGGCGATACAGCGCTTTCGCGCGATCAACCGACCCCGCCTCCTCCTACCGTCAACTGCTTGCGAAACGCGTCCGTTTCGCTGGAGCGCGAACTCCCGTCGACGTATGGCCGCGTGAGCAGACGGCGCCGCTCGCGTTCCGAACGGCCTGGCGGCCAACGTCCCGACCGTATTCAATCCACAGAACGAGCTTCGCGGCGTCGAACGGGGTCGGAAGCCGTCCGATGCGACGGTAGAGAGATGCACACGGAGCGCTTGGCAAACGACCTGGGAGCCCCGAACGGGAGGTCGAGCAAACGTGTCCGCTCCATTGTTCGCATCGTGCCCGCAGAAATCAAAGCGCTTCCGCGGAAAACGGCGCGGTGCACGCGCGAAACGGCGGGAATTCCGTGGCGATGAATGCGAACCGCCGCCGCGCGGCTGTTTTAACGTTTGATTATCGAATTATTAAGACGTGCGGACGGGGTGATTGCGCGGACCACCGACGGCGCGAGCGCGGCGAGACGGTGGTGTCGGAGTAGGCGGTGCTGTGCGCCGGCTGCTATCCCCTTGCCTTCGAGCCCGCGCCGCCACGCGTAGCGCGACGTTTTGCGATGAGGTCGGCCATATCGTGCGCGTCGGATTGCTCGACTTGACCGAGCACGATGGACTGCTCGGTGCGGTCGAGTGTGACGAACCAGGTGATGAGCCGGCCCAGCAAAGACTTGATCGTCATGCCGCGATATTCGCAGACGCGATCGAGGTCTTCTTTTGCCTGTGGGGACAGGTGCACGCTGACAATGTTCGGTTTCACCTTCTGTGCACTGGCTTTTCGCATCGGCACTCCTTGAGGGAACGGGTCGGACCATTCAGCGCCGGAAGCCGCCGCGCTGACCGCCCATGCAACCGCCGGATTGTGTGGTTGGTCCCGCCGGCGCTCCTGTTGCGCCGCATCGAAGCGACGCGCCGGCACAATCATCCTATCGTGTGCGCCCGGAAGCGTCAGCCAGCGCGGCACTGTTTCTTGCGCTCGGTCGGGGGAAGTCCGGTCGGCGCGAAGCGATATCCGCCGCACGGGGACGGCGGCGATTACGGCTCCGCGGCATTCGCCGGATCGGGGTCGCAGGAGATGCAGTCGCGTCCATCGCGTTTGGCGCGATACATGGCGGCATCGGCCGCCTCGAGCAGGGCGTCCACCGTCATTCCCGCGCTCCATTGGGCCACGCCAACGCTCACGGAGATCGGTAGCGGGCGGTCACGAAACGCAGCCGGGCTGTTTCGGACGCTCTGCAGCACGCGCTCGGCCACCTGGCGCGCCCCGGTGAAATCGGTTTCGGGCAGAAGCACCGCGAACTCGTCGCCGCCGAGGCGAGCGGCGTAGTCGATCTGGCGCAGCGCAGCGCGAACTCGCCCGGCCGCGTGGCGAAGCAGCGCGTCTCCGGCGGCGTGCCCGAGCGAGTCGTTCACGGCCTTGAACCCATCCAGGTCCAGCAGAATCACGGCGAGTTTGGACGAGAATCGAGCCGCGCGACGGATTTCCCGCTCGGTCACCTCACGCATCCACCGGTAGTTGTACAGGCCCGTCAGCTCATCGACGCGCGCCTCGGTTCGGGCCGCGTCGAATCGGATCGCGGCGTCCAGCGCGGCGCCCAGAAACGCGCACGCCGCATTCGCCTGATTGAGCGTCAGCGCCGACTGCTCGCCGCCCAGGAGCCAGGCGACGCCGACCAGCCCGGCGGGTCCGGCGAGCGGTGCGACCAGCGACGGCTCGTGAGCGCGTTCCGCGACACGTTCCACGCCGGAGAGACCGCGCTCACGCAGGGCATCTGCGAGCCTGTCGGCGCGGATTGCGGCGCGCTGGCGCGCTACGGCTGCGAGGAAGTGCGTCGCGGATTCGTCGACTCGAACTGCGAGTTCCAATGAGAGCTTAAGGCTTGTTCCTGCGAGCGTTAACAGCGATCGCCGGGCGTCAAACAGGTACAGCGAACCGTCGCGGTAGCCCATGCGTCTGGGCAGACGTCGAACGCACTTGCGACAAAGCTCGCGGAACTCGAGATCCTGAAACTCGAGCACCCAGCCAGGCAGGTCACAGGCAAACGGCGACGGGGCGTCGGCTGCTTCGTCGGCCGAGTGCTGAGCGATCAGTTCGGCCCAGCGCCCTACGAGTTCGGCCGAAGCGCACGGTTTTCGAATGAACTCACCCGGAGGGAGGGTCGCGGCGAGCGCGGGTATAGTCTGATAAAAATAGAGATATCGTGCGCATACGGGCAGGTCGCCGTCCTCGAGCGCGTCGAGATCGAGCCAGAGGGCGTCCGGCGCACCCCGATGCCGGCGGAAGTCGGCGGCGCCGAGGACGGAGAGCGTTGCGCCGGGCGGACGGGCAGCCTGTACGGCGAGTTTCAGGCGTTCGTCGTGGGTCACGAGAACGACGTTCATAACTCCCTCATGCAGCGATGGGCTGCAATCCATTCACTATACGTGTCCTACCGCTTCGGCGTTCTGCCGGCGAGCGCGATGTTGCCGCGCGTGGTATCGGGTCCAGTCGTCCTTTCGAACCGAGGATGAGCGCCGAAGTTGCGGACGGAGCGCAAGGATGACACAACCGGGCGCGGGCAGCGAGCCGATAGGGAGGGTACGGACGCCCGCGGCGACGCCCGATCGGGCCGGGCCGCGCGACCGGAAGGACACAGGCTCAGGATGGGCACGCTCAGGCAACTCCAGGGATTGGGCGCTTTCATCGGGCGGCGCTGGCAGGGGCCGGCGGCGCTGGTTGCGGTCGGACTCGCGGCCGCGGCGATCATGATGGCCCGTCCGACGAAGCACGAGGTTCCGTTCGAGTCGCTCTTCGCCGACGTTCACGCGCTGATCGAGAAGCAGAAGTTCGGCGAGGCCGCGAACGCGTGCGCGAACCTGTTGGATTTCCAGCCGGCGTTCTCGGTGGAACAGCAGGCGCGGCTTCACGCTCTGCTGGCGGACATCATCTACGAGCGCGAGCATCTGCGCCTTGTACCGAACGGCGAGAATGCGGCGCTGCTGCTGGAGCATCATGCGTCGGCGATCGCCATGGGGCACCGGGTGACGCCGGAGGCGATGCTGCGCGCCGCGGAGGCGCATGAGTGGCTAAGCGACGTGCCTCACGCGATCGAAGGCTATCGCGTCGTGCTGGATCGCGTCACGGAACCGCAGACGCGCCGCGTGGCGCTTCAGGCTCTCGTGCGGCTGCTGGACGGGCGTTCGCAGTTCGAGTCGGAGCGGCGGCAGCACGCCGAAGCGCTTCTGGCCGAAGAGGGTACGTCGCCGGCGTACGTCTGGTGGACGCTTCAGCACGGGATGCAGCAGGCGCTGGACGAAGGCGACGTGCCCCGGGCGCGCGCCATCCTTGAAAAGCACGGGGAACGGTTCAAACGCTCCGACCTGGAAGGCTACTACAACTACCTCTGGGCGTGGCAATTCATCCACGAGGGGCGCAGCGACGAAGCCCGCCCGATGGTGGCGTGGGTCGATCAGTGGCTGGCGGAGCACGGCCGCGCGGACGTCGAAATGGACCGGGCGGGGTTTCTGCCGGCGATGAACCGCTGGCTGGCGGGGCGGGTGGATCTGTCCGACTTCCGTCCGCAATCTGCGCTCGATCACTTCAATGCCGCGCTGCGCCTCGATCCATACGGCGAACTATCGACGCGATCCAGCATCGGACGGGCCGAAGCGCTCGCCATGCTGGAGCGGCACGCGGCGGCGCGGGACGAGGTGATGACGACCGTCTCGCGGCTGGGAGCGCGGCGCAACGCGCTGGTGACCGCGCTTCCGCGGCTTCGGCGTTGCCTGGTGGAGCTGCACGGCGCGCGCGTCGCGGCGGAAGACTTCGGCGAAGCCGTGGAGTACCTGCGCCTGGCGGTGAACCTGGCGGCGGATGACGAAGCGCATTTTCGAATGAACCTGTTGGAGCTTCTGGGACGCGCCGCGGCGCAGGCCGGCGACGCGTCGCACAATCCGCGGGCAGCCCGGCAATATCACCGCGAAGCGGGCGAGCGATTCGAGGAAGCGGCGGGAATCGCGAAGCTGGACGCCGAACGGCGCGGCGAGCTCCTGTGGCTGAGCGCGCGCTACCACGGGCAGTCTGGAGAGCTGGCGGCCCAGCGCCGGACGCTGGAATCGTTCGTAGACGGTCGGGAAAAGGATTCGAGGCTGCCGTCGGCCTACCTGCAACTGGGCCAGGCGTGCGCCGAGCTGGGCGACGCCGAGCAGGCCGTCCGGACGTACGAGCACCTGATCGCGAAGTACTCCCCGCTCGACGAGACGCTCCGCGCGCGCATGAAGCTGGCCGAACTGCGCATCAACCAGGGCGAGGCGCACTACGCGCAGGCCGAGCAGATTCTGCTGGACCTGCTGGAGGGAGAGGGGCTGGCCCCGGCGGCCGGAGTGTTCCGCGACGCGTTGTTCGCCCTGTGCGACCTGTACTTCGATCAGAACCGTTACGGCGACGTCATCAGTCGCGCGGAGGATTTTCTCGTTCTGTATCCGGAAGACACAGACAGTGCCGCGATGCGCTTCGTGCTGGCGGATTCGTACCGGCTGAGCGCGTACGCGCTTCGGGACGAGGCGGACTCGGCCCGCGATCCGCGCGAGGCGCATCTCGAAAGCCAGCGGCGGTTCGAACGGGCGGCGCAGCTCTTCGGGGAGATGCTGGCGATCGAGCAGAGCCGCGACCCGCACGATGCCGCCGCGCTTCCGGAACAGTTCCAGCGCTGGGCCCTGTTCTACCTCGGCGACTGTCACTTCGAGTTGAACGATCCGCAATCGCTGGAGCAGGCGCTGTCGCGCTACCAGCAAGCGGCGGTTCGATACCAGGGCGATCCGGCCGCGCTGACGGCGCAGGTTCAGATCGCGAACATTCACCTGCGTCAGGGCCGAACGACGGATGCGGCCCGCGCGATCGAGCGTGCGCGTTGGCTGCTTCAGGCGATTCCCGAGGGGGCGTTCGCACGGGCGCCGGGCGGCGTGGCGCGCGCGGACTGGGAGAAGTTCCTCGGTCGCGTCGCGGGGTCCGAGCTGTTTCAGGAGCTGTTCGCGGAGTCGCCGTAGCGCTCCGCCGACGGTCCTGGCGTTGGAGACGCTGGATGGACGCGGCGACGGTTGATCCCGATCGAATCCTTCGTCTGCTGCGCAAGCAGTGCAGCCTGTACGAGCAGTTGCAGCACCTCAGTCACCGCCAGCGGGGTCTGATCGTGGGCGACCAGCCGGAGCAGCTTCTGTCGATCCTGCATGACCGTCAGTCGCTGGTCAACGCGCTGGCACAGATCAACCGCCAATTGTCGCCGCTTCGATCAGACTGGACGCGCGTGTTCCAGGCGCTGCCGCAGACGGTGCGCGAAGAAGTCACCGGTCTTCTGGAACAGATCAACGTGATGCTGCATGCGATTCTCAAGACGGATCAGGAGGACGGCGCGCTGCTGAGCACGCGCAAGCACTCCGTCGGCCAGGAATTGGGCCGCATGGGCGACGCCCGCGCGGCCGGGGCGGCGTACGCGCGGAACCGCCGATTCGGCGGCGACGCGCCGGGAGGACCGGCATGATCGCAGCGGCGCAAGCGGCGCAAGCGGCGCGTGAGGCGCCCGCGACCTGCGGCACGTCCGGATCGGACGAGCTGGGCGCGGTTCTGCGCGACTGCATGGCGGTCACGGAGAAACTGCAGCGCACGCACGAGACGCTTCAGCAGGAAGTGGCTCGCCTGCGGCACGAATTGGAGAGCAAGGATCGCGAGCTGGAGCGGCGTCGCCGCTTGGCGGCATTGGGCGAGCTGGCGGCGGGGATGGCTCACGAGGTTCGGAACCCGCTCGGCGCGATTCAGTTGTACAGCGGACTGCTGCGCCGGCGGTGCGGCGACGCGCAGGCGGCCGGCCAGCTCCTCGACAAGATCGAGGCGGGCATTCGTGCGATCGACGGAGTCGTGCAGGACACGCTCGCGCTGGCGCCGCGCGGGGTACGGCTGACGCCGCAGTCCTGCGAGGAGATCGTGCAGCAAGCGCTGGACGTTTGCCGGCGAGTGCTGGAGCAACGGCAAGTGCGGGTACGGGTCGAAGCGGCTTCGCCCGATATTCAGATACTGGCGGACGCCGGCGCGCTGCTTCGGGTGGTCGTGAACCTGGTGGCGAACGCGGCAGACGCGTCGAAGCCGGGCAGCGCGGTCACGGTGAGCGTGGGGAAAGGATCGGATGGGATGGTCGCGCTGCGGGTCGCGGACGAAGGCTGCGGACTGCCGGACGGGGCGCTCGATCGCATTTTCGACCCGTTCTTCACGACCAAGGAGACCGGCACGGGCCTGGGGCTGACGATCGCGATGCGGCTGGTGGAGCTGCATGGCGGTCGACTGACGGCGTCGAACCGCCCGACGGGCGGAGCGGAGTTCGTGGTGGAGATACCGGCCGCCCGGCCGGAGCAGGTCGGCGTCGCGGCGGAGCGTGCGGCCGGCCGGATCGGGGCGGCGTGAGCCAGGACAGAGCAAGAGGTGCGAGCATGGCCGATGTTTGCGTGGTTGACGATCAGGCGATGATGCGGGAATCGCTGCGGGAAACGCTTCAGCAGCAGGAGCACCGGGTATTCGCGTTCGAGAACGCCCAGGAAGCGCTGACTGAAGTTCGTCAGCGGGCGTTTGACGTGGTGATCACCGACCTGCGTCTGAACGGGATGGACGGCGTGGCGCTGCTGCGCGAGATGCGACGGCTCGGGCTGGACGTGCCGGTGATCCTGATGACGGCGCACGCATCGGTGGAGACGGCCGTCGAGGCGATGAAGCTCGGCGCGTTCGACTACATCGAGAAGCCCTTCAACGGCGAGGAGGTGGCGATCCTGATCGAGCGCGCCATCCGCCAGCGGCAGATGCAGCGCGACAACGAGGTTCTTCAGCGAACGGTCGAGGATCTTTCGCTGGAGCGCACGCTGGTGGGCGTATCGCCTTCGATCCGATCGCTCCAGGAACGGATCGAGCGCGTCGCGCAGAGTTCGGCGACGGTGCTCATCACCGGCGAGAGCGGCTCGGGCAAGGAGCTGGTCGCTCGGGCGATTCACGCGGCCAGCCCGCGGTCGGGTCAGCCCATGCTGTGCGTGAACTGCGCGGCCTTGTCGCCGACGCTGCTCGAGAGCGAGCTGTTCGGGCATGAGAAGGGCGCGTTCACGGGCGCCGACCGGCTTCGCAAGGGGCGCTTCGAGCTGGCCGACGGCGGCACGCTGCTGCTGGACGAGATTTCGGAGATGGATCAGGGGTTGCAGGCCAAGCTGCTGCGCGTGCTTCAGGAACGCGAGTTCGAGCGCGTCGGCAGTTGCGTCACGCGGCGCGTGGACGTGCGGGTGATCGCGACCACCAACCGCGACCTGCGCGACTGGGCCGCGAAGGCGCGGTTCCGCGAGGATCTGTACTACCGTCTGAGCGTGCTGCCGATCGAGCTTCCGCCGCTGCGGTCGCGCAATGAGGACATCCCGCTGCTGCTGGACCACTTCATCGAGCACATTTGCGTGCGCGAGGGCCGCAAGCGTCCGAAGCTGCTTCCGGAGACGGTGCGGCTGCTATCGGACTATCACTGGCCGGGCAACGTGCGCGAGCTTCAGAATTTGTGCGAGCGGCTGTGCGTGCTGGAGCCGGGCCGCGACGTGAAGCCGGACCAGGTGCGTCCGCTGCTGACCGGCGTGGTCAAGACTGCGACCGCGCCCGCGCACGAAGTGCAGTATCGCGACGGGCACATTCTGGACGACGCGGAGCGCGACCTGATCCTGCGGGCGCTGGAGCGGTTTTCGGGGCACCGCGAGAAGACGGCGCGAGCGCTCGGCATCGGCTTGCGGACGCTGGGGTTGAAGCTGAAGAAATGGCGCGAGGAAGGCACGCTGCCTGACGCGTTCGTGCGGAATCCGGCGGTGCTGATTTCGAACTGAGCGGCGCGGTACACGGATTGCAAGGAAATCGCGGGTCGTCCGGAGCGATCGGGAGAGCACGGGCATGCGGGTCGAGCGGCTGATCGAATCGCCGACGATTTCGGCGCTGGAGCTGGCGGCGCGGTTCGGGGAACAGCGGCACCAGGTGCTGGCGGAAAACGTTGCGAACGTCGATACGCCCGACTTCGCGACGCGCCAGCTCGATCCGCGGGCTTTCGGAGCATCGCTGCGCGAGGCGCTCGACCGGGCGGAGCGGCACGGGCGCGACGGGCTGGAACTGCGCGGGAACCGGCAATTCGAGTCGATTCCGGGCGGCGCGGTGCGCGTCCGGCCGGACGTCGCGCAGCCCGACAACGTTCTGTTTCATGACGGGACGAACGGCCGGCTGGAGTCGCTGTTGACGGACGTGCAGCAGAATGCGATGTCGTACCAGATGACCATCGAGCTGCTCAAAGGCAAATTCAACGGACTGCTGAACGCGATTCGAGGTAGAACGGCGTGATTCGGGCTCTCGAGATCAGCAGCTCGGCTCTGACGGCGCAGCGCGTGCGCATGGACGTGATCGCCGGCAACATGGCGAATGCGTTCAGCACGGGCCAGGAGGACGGGACGATTCGCCCGTTTCAGCGGCGCGTGACCATGCTGCGCGCCGGCGCGCCGGACGGAGGTCCGGGCGTGCGGGTAGAGCAGGTGACGGTCGATCCGTCTCCGCCGCGCATGCAGTACGACCCCGGGCATCCGCACGCGCTGCGAGACGGTCCCTGGAAAGGCTACGTGCAGTTTCCGAACGTGAACGTGACGCTCGAGTACATCGACGCGCTCGAGGCCAGCCGGGCCTACGAGGCGAACCTCGCGATGATGAACGTGACGCGGAACATGGCGCAGCAGTCGATCGGGCTGCTGGCCTGACCGTCAGGCAGGTGAGCGATGAGCGACGGGATTCAGTCCATCCGGTCCGGCGTCGCGGGAGCGCTGGGCGCGACGCGTCCGCAGACAGGCCGCCCGCTGGGCGACGATTTCGCTTCAGCGCTCAAGCAGCAGCTCGAAGCCGTGAGCCGGATGCAGTCGGAAGCGGATCAGAACGTGCAGCGGCTGGTTACGGGCGAGACGCAGAACCTGACCGAAGTGTTCACCGCCACGCGCAAGGCGCAGGTCGCGTTCAGTCTGATGATGGAGATTCGCAACAAGCTCGTCGACGCCTACCAGGAATTGCAGAACCTGCGCGTGTAGCGACCGGCCGCCCGTCGCGCAGCGCCTGCCGCCTCCGCCCCGCAAGAAACGCCCGCCCGCACCCGCCGACATTCTCGCGATGCCGATAGTTCCCATTGACGGCCGGCCGCGCGAGCGGCACGGCTCGATCTCCCCCGGCGGGACCGCCCCGGCGCGCCTGGCGTCCGCGGCGGACGCAGCCATGGATGGCGTCCATGCAGAAATCCATCGGGCAATCTCTGCGGCAGCTCAGCGACCTGAACCTCTCCCAGCGGGTCGCGATCGCGCTCGGCGCTTTGATGGTGGCCGGCTCGCTGGCCTGGCTGACCCAGTGGGCGTCGTCGCCCGAGATGACGCCGCTGCTGGATCAGGACCTTTCGGGCGAGGAGATGGCCGCGGTACGCAGCGGGCTCGAGATGATGGGCGAGCCGTATCAGATCAGCGGCTCGCGCGTGCTTGTGTCCAGCGGCGCGAATCTTCCGAGCCTTCTGGCGCACCTGCAACAGACCGAAAAACTGCCGAGCGACATGAGCGCCGGCTTCTCTGCGATGATCCGGGAGTCCAGCCCGTGGGTGTCGCAGGAAGAGAACAACCGCCGCTGGACCGTGGCGCTCAAGAGCGAGCTGGAGCGCGTGCTGCGGCAGATGGCGGGCGTCAAGAGCGCGTACGTGTTCCTGAACCTGAACGGTCGCGAGCGCGGCTTCTCGCGCGAACAGCCGGCCGCGTCGGCGAGCGTCACGCTCGCGCTGCGAAGCGGCGAGCCGGTGCCGCGGTCGCTGGCGCTGGCGGCGGCGCGTCTGGTATCCGGTTCGGTCCGCGGACTGCCGCTGCGCAACGTGGAGGTGGTGGACAGCGGCGGGCGGGTGGCGCTGGAGTGGGACCAGGAAGACGAGAGCGCCGCACCGGGACTGGCGCGGCTGCGCGCCCAGCATGAGCGCGAGGTGGAGAACAAGATCGCGCGCCTGCTCGATTTTGATCCCAAGATGCGCGTGAAGGTGCAGGTGGTGCTCGATCACACCAGCCGCCGCACCGAGGCCAGCGAGCCGATCGACGGCGTGACGGTCTCGGAGACGACGTCCGAGACGGTGTCCTCGCGCGGCCGACCGGGCGGAACGCCCGGCGTTGAGCCGAACGTGGGGCTCAGCGCCGGCGCCGCGCAGCCTGCCGATGACGGGCAGCGCACCGAAACGCGCGAAGCGCAGTTTCAGCCGGGCGTGACGACCTCGAGCCAGGCGACGCCGGCCGGCGGCGTGCAGCAGGTCTATGCGGCCATCAATCTGTCCTACAGCTACCTGGCGACGGTGCTGAAGCGGCAGCAGCCAGAGCTGGAGACTCCGACCGAGGAGCAGATTCAGGAGGTGTTCGAGCGGCAGAAGGCGCGGATTCAGAGCCAGGTGAGCAAGCTGGTTCTGCCGCCGGACGTCGAGCAGGTGGCGGTCGACTGGTACTACGACGTGATGGACGAGCCGGCGCCGCAGGAGTCGGCCCCGATGTCCGAGCCGATGGCGCTGGCGAGCCAGTATGGACCGGCCGCCGGACTGGGCCTGCTGGCTCTGGTGTCGATGGGGCTGATGCTTCGCATGGCGCGACGCGCGGACGCGGGCACGGCGTTGGCGCAGGAAATCGGCCTGCCGAAGGAGGCGATCGAGGCGGCCCGCAAGGCGGCCGAGGATCTCAAGATGCGGACGCCGTCGATCGCGGCGGCGCGTCAGGAGGACGCCTTCGCGGCGGTTGCTTCTGAGCCGGCGGCGGCCGGTGCGGCGGCTGCCGGGCTGCTGGAAGCGCGGGAAGTCGATCCGAACACGGTTCAGGTTCAGGCGATGATCGAGCAGGTTTCGAACACCGCGGAGGCCGACCCGGCGTCGGTGGCGGCGATGATGTCGGCGTGGATGAGCGGGGGGCGCTGAATGGCGGCGGGCGGAAGACGGGCGTCGTCGCAGGAGCCGGCGGAGCTGAGCGGCGCGCGCAAGGCGGCGATTGTTCTGCTGACGCTGCCGCAGGATACGGCGGCGAAGGTGATGCGGCAGTTGACCCGCGAGCAGGTGGAGGACGTCTCGCGCGAGATCGCTGAGACCGGTCCGGTGACGGGCGAGACGCGCTCGCGCGTGGTGGCCGAGTTCTACAACATGGTGCTGGCGCGGCAGTACATGGAACGCGGCGGATTGCCGCTGGCGCGCGCGCTGCTCGAGAAGACGCTGACGTCGGAGGACGCCAAGCGCGTGCTCTCGGCGATCGAGCGCCAGGTCGGGCAGCAGCCGTTCAATTTCCTTCAGAAGACCGAGACGGAAAACCTGTTGATGTTCCTTCAGGGCGAGCATCCGCAGACGATCGCGCTGGTGCTGTCGCACCTGCCGCCGGGGATGGCGAGCGAGGTGCTGGTGGGGCTGGACACGGAACGTCAGATCGAAGTCGTGACGCGCATCGCCGACATGGACCAGACCAGTCCGGAAGTCATCAAGGAGGTCGAGCAGGGCCTCGAGAAGCGGCTGGCCGGACTGGTGAGCGAGCGCTTCGAGCGCACCGGCGGCGTGCGAGCCGTCGCGGAGATTTTGAACCTGGCGGGGCGGGCCGCGGAGCGCGCCATTCTCGAAGGCGTGAACGAACAGAACCCGGAGATCGTCGAGGAGATTCGCCGGCTCATGTTCGTGTTCGAGGACGTCATTCGCGTGGACGACCGAGGCATTCAGGCCGTTCTCAAGGAAATCGAGAACGAAACGCTGTCGCTGGCGCTGAAGACGGCGACCGAGGATCTCAAGAAGAAGATCCTGGGCAACATGTCGGAGCGCGCTGCGCAGCTGGTGCTCGAAGAGATGGAATACATGGGCCCGGTGCGCGTCAGCGACGTCGAGGCGGCGCAGCAGAAGTTCGTGGACATCGTCCGGCGGCTCGAGGACGCCGGAGAGATCGTCATCGCCGGCAAGGGCGGCGACAAGGACCTGATCGTCTGACGACGCGATCGCCCGAAACGGGCAGGGAATCGACACGATGCCGGGACTCATCCGCCGCTCGCAGGTCACCGGGTTCAATCCGTTCTCGTTCGCCGATCTGGACGATCAGCGTCGGCGCATCGCCGAGCAGGCGCGCCGCGAAGCCGAGCGCGTGATCGCCGAAGCCCGCGCCGCCGCCGAGCACGAGAAAAGAACGCTGGTCGAGAAGGCGCGGCGCGAGGCGATGGAGCGGGGCCGGGCGGAGGGCGTCGAACGCGCCCACCGGGAAGCGTCCGCGGCGGCGCTTCAGGACGCCCGTCAGCATCTGGCGCGCCTGGCGCAGGCGCTGACCGCCGCGGTCGAACAATATGAAGGGGCCAAGCGGGCGCTGCTGGCGCACGCGGAGCGCAGCCTGCTGCGGCTGGGGCTGGCGATCGCGGAGCGCGTGTGCAAGCGTCGCGCCGAGCGCGACCCGGGCGTAGCGGCGGAGAATCTGCGGGCGCTGCTCGACGGCGCGCGGCACTTCGGCGACCTGGTGGTGCGGCTGAACCCGGTGGACGCCGCGGCGCTGTCCGAATTCGATTCGACTCTGGCGGCGCGGATCGACGCGATGAAACACGCGCGGATCGAACCGGACGCGTCGCTGGCGCGCGGCGACTGCCGGCTCGAAGCTCGAGAAGGGACGCTGGACGCGTCGATCGCGGCGCAGCTCGAGCGGGTCGCGCACACCCTGCTGGGCGAGGACAACGGGACCCACTCTCCACGTCGCGAGGAGAGCGGCTCGTGACGGGAACGCTCGCTCCCCTGGAATCGGCCGACGTGTTCGCGGCGGGCGCGGCGGAGGCCGGCGCGCTGCTGAGCGAGCGGATGGTTGGACGCGTGACCGGCGTTCAGGGGCTGACCGTGGCAGTCCGCGGCATGCCGGCGCCGATCGGAGCGCTCTGCCGGATTCGCTCGAGCCGCGGCGGCGTGGTGGAGGCGGAAGTGTGCGGGCTGGCGGACGACCGCTGCCTGCTGTCGCTGTACGGTGAAGCGGGCGGAGTGACGCCGGGCGATCCGGTCGAGTGCGTGGGGCTGGCCGCGCGCGTTCCGGTGGGGCTGGATCTGCTCGGTCGCGTGGTCGATGCGCGCGGCCGCGCGCTCGATGGCCGTGCGGAGCCGGTTCTCAACGAGCGTCTTCCGCTCTACGCCGATCCGCCGCCGCAGTCGCAGCGCAAGCTGATCGACACGCCCCTGGCGCTGGGCGTGCGTTGCATCGACGCGTTGCTGACGGCGGGGCGCGGCCAACGGCTGGGCGTGTTTGCGGGAACGGGCGTCGGCAAGAGCGTGCTGATGGGCATGATGTGCCGCTGCACCCAAGCCGACGTGACGGTCGTGGCTCTGGTGGGGGAGCGCGGGCGCGAGGTGCACGAATTCGTCGAGCGCGAGCTCGGTCCGGAGGGCATGCGGCGCACGGTCGTGGTGGCGTGCACGTCGGACGAGGCCGCGTCGCTGCGGGTGCGGGCCGGCTTCCACGCGACGGCGATCGCGGAGTACTTCCGAGACCGCGGCCTGCACGTGCTGTTGATGATCGATTCCCTGACGCGTATCGCGATGGCGCAGCGGCAGATCGGGCTGGCGGCGGGCGAGCCGCCGACGACCAAGGGCTATACGCCGAGCGCGTTCGCACTGCTGCCCCGCCTTCTGGAGCGCGCCGGAAACACGCACACCGGCAGCATCACCGGCATCTACACCGTGCTGGTCGAGGGCGACGACCTGGGCGAGCCGTTCGCGGACGCGGCGCGCGGCGTGCTCGACGGACACATCTGGCTTTCTCGCGCGCTGGCGAATCGCGGGCACTATCCGGCCGTGGACGTGCTGGCGAGCGTCAGCCGCGTGTCGTCGGCGGTGACCGGAGCGCAGCATCAGGCGGACGTGCGGCTGGTTCGTCGGGTTCTCGCGGTCTGGGCGGACATCGAGGACCTGGTGAGCATCGGCGCCTATGTACCGGGCGCGAATGCGGAATATGACGTGGCGGTGCAAACGCGCGAGGCGGCGCTGGAGTTCCTGAGACAAGAGCGTCAGCCGGGCGCCTCGCCGGGCGAGACGGCCGCGGCGCTGGCCGCGCTGGCGGCGCAGATCCGCGAGGCGGGAGCGAAGGCGGTCAAGAACTGACCGGCGGCGATTCGGCGGACGCGGGTGTCTGGACGCCTGCGCCCGGCGCGGGCGTCGTGGCGACGGGAGCAACATGGGCGGACGGGCCAAGTTCCGGCTTCACACGCTGCTTCGCGTTCGCGAGCTTCGCGAGCGCGAGGCGCGGCGCAGGCTCGGCGCGAAGCAGGCCGAGATTGCGCGGCTCGACGCGGCCGCCGCGGCGATTCGCGATGACGTTTCGCGCCAGCAGGAAGCGATCCGCGCGATGCAGCGCTCGGCGAGTCCTTCCGCGGGCGCGTTGACGAGCGGTCGGGCGTGGATCGCGTTTCAGCGACGCAACCTGGCGGAGCAGTTGCGGTTGCGTAGTCAGCGACTGGAGGAGTTCGGCGACCTTCGGCGTCAGTGGCTGGACGCGCGGCGCGACACGCAGGCGCTCCAGAAGCTGCGCGATCGGCAGGCGGCGCAGGAGCGAGAGCGGTTGCGCCGCGCCGAGCAGTCGGCGCTCGACGAAGTGGCACGCAGCGTGCTTCGAATCCGTGCGGCGGCCGGCGACGCGCATGCGGCGCCGCGTGAAGGGGTCGTGGGCGCATGAGCCGGCTGTTCAACCTGGCGTCGATCGTGTCTCTGTCCACGCTGCTGGCGCTGGCGGGGGTGACGGGCGCGCTGGTGGCGCAGGGGCGGCTGAGCGGCGACAAGCTGGAGCAGATCGCGACGATTCTGCGCGGCGAGGAGATCGAGTCGCCGGAGCATGCCGCGCCGGCGTCGGCGCCGGCGCCCATGCCCGCGGAAGAATCGCACTCCTTTGCCGACGACGCGACCGGCGCGCACCCGCCTCGTCACGCCGAGCTGATGAAGCGCGCTTCGCTGGAGCGCGCCCGCCAGGATCTGCTTGCACAGCAGCGACTGGTGGATCACGCGCTGGCCGAGCTGGTGAGCCGCCAGGAGACATTCGACCAGAGCCGCCAGACTTGGAAGTCCGAGCAGCAGAAGCTGTCGGAAGACATGAAGGACGAAGGTTTCGAGCGCGAGCTTCAGTACGTGTCGAAGCTGTCCGCCAAGCAGGGCAAGGAACATGTGCTGCGCATGTGGCGCAAGAATCCGGCCGACGCGGTGCGCCTGTTCAACGCGCTGAAGGTCAGCACGGGACAGCAGATTCTCGCACAGTTTAAGAGCGCGGACGAGTTGGACATTCTGCACGAGCTGCTGGAGCAGATTCGCGAGCAGGATGTGGATCGTTACCTTCCCGGGTCACGGACGACCTCCGGCGGATAGGCGGCAGCGACGCCGACATCCGAGCCTGAGGCCAAGCATGTCGCTTCAGTCTGCGCCGCCCACGGCGGACGCCGGCACGGCGCTCACCGCCCGTCGGACGCGCGATCCGCGCACGGCGATGACCTCGTTCACGCTGCTGCCGCCGCCGGACGCCCCCGAACGAGACGAGACGTTCGAGCGCCTTCGTCGCGGCGTGCGCGAGGACGAGCAGCACCAGGCGCTGGCGGCCGACCAAGCCGGGCAGGAACGCAACGGCGACGTGATCCGCCGCTCCGAACGGGTCGCGGACTCGTCCAGCCGGGCGTTCCGCCGCGAGCTGGCGGAGAGCCGCGCGCGGCGGTCGGCGGCGAAGTCGCCGGACGGTCCGCAGTCATCCAGCTCAGTCGGAGCCGCGCGAGCAGGCGAAGCATCCGATCCAAACGCCGCTGCGCGTGCGAACGGACGGGCGGATTCGCCCGCGCCGCTGGCGACAGACGCCTCCGAGCAGACGCCGCCGGGCGCGCCGGTCGCGCGGAACGGCGGGAATCCGGCCGCGAATCCGCCGACGTCGCCGTTGCGCGGATCGGGCGCGGGCGGCGGCGCGAGCCGCGGCGCGCCGTTGGCCGCTTCGCCGGCGCCGGTCGCGCTCGCGCCCGTTCCGCAGGGTCGCGCGCCGAGCGTCGCAGCCCGCGTCGCGGTCGGTGCGACGGGAGCCTCGGCGGCCACGGGCAACGCCGCTCAAGCGGGCGGCGTCGAAGCGGCTCGTCCGACGCCGCCGCATGGGTCGGCGGCGCTTCCGATGCGCTGGACCGCGGCGCGCGGCGCCGCGTCGGCGACTTCGCGCCCGACCGCAGAACCTGCGCCGATGCGCGAGAACGTGCTGTCGATGGTGCGCGTGGCGCGCGGGATGGTTCAGGAGGGTCGGACCTCCGCGGTGCTTCGCCTGGACCCGCCGGAACTCGGCATGTTGCGGCTGCGGCTGGACCTGGAGAAGGAATCGCTCACGCTGCGGATCGAAGCGCAGTCGTCCGCGGCACACGAATTGCTTCGGTCGGAGATGAAGGAGCTGCGGCGCAGCCTGGAGGCGGCCGGGCTTCAGGTGGAGCGGATCGAGATTCGCGGGCCGGCGCCGGCGGGCGATCCCACTCCGTTCGAAGCGTATGAGCGAGAGCCGTCGGAGCGGGAGCGGAGTGATCGCGGCAGCGCGCGGCACGACGCCGATTCGACGCAGGAAGTGCCGGCCGGGCAGGAGGGTCCGGAGCGTGCGGATCACCTGGGCGAAGACGGAGTGAATGTCTGGGCGTGAGCTGCGCCTGGACCAGGCAAGCGGAGAATCGACCATGCAGACGGCGGGCATTTCGGGAGCGACGGCGGCGCAGAGCCTGGGCGGGCAGCGCGGACTGGGCAGCATGAAGAGCGAGGATTTCTTCCGCATCCTGGTGACGGAGCTTCAGCAGCAGGATCCATTCGAGCCGGCCAAGACGTCGGACATGATCGGGCAGGTTGCGCAGATTCGCGACATTGAGCTTTCGGGCACGCTGACGGGCACGCTCGACACGCTGGCTCAGCAGCAGAGGGCGGCCGGCACGGGCGACCTGATCGGCAAGTACATCATCGCGCGGGTGGCCGGCGAAGGCGGGTCGGACGCGCAGATCGAGGGCGTGGTGACGGGCGTGTCGTTCGACGCGGACGGGTCGGCGCTGCTGGAGCTGGATACCGGCTCGTCGGTGCCGATGGCGTCGGTGCAGCGCGTGACGACGCTGGAGCAGGCGATCGCGGAGCAGTCGGCGCTGCTGGCGGGCGCGACGGCGCAGAGCGGCGCGGACGCGAGCGCAGCAGCGAAGCCGATTGCGAAACCGAGCGAAGGCGAGAAGCCGTGGTGGCTGAACTGGTTGAATCTGGACGCCGCGATCCGCGTCTAGCCTTTTCGCGCGGCGGCTTCTGGCGCGGCGGGCGGCCGCGCGAGGCAGGAGAGATCTCATGGGACTGACGACGGCGATGTACACGGGGTTGAGCGGGCTGAACGTCAACCAGACCCGGATCAACACGATCGGCAACAACATCGCCAACGTGAACACGACCGCGTTCAAGGGTTCGCGGACGCTGTTCCAGACGCAATTCGCGCACCTGATCTCGGCCGGCAATGGGCCCAATGAGACCAGCGGCGGAGTGAATCCCACGCAGGTCGGGCTGGGGGCGGTGGTCGGCGCGACGCAGCGCAACTTCACGGCCGGCTCGATCGAGACGACCGGCATCAGCAGTGACCTGGCGATTCAGGGCAACGGACTGTTCATCATTCAGAAACCGGACGGCAGCACGGCCTACACGCGCGACGGCTCGTTCTCGCTGGATTCGCAGAACCGGCTGGTGACGGTGGACGGCAACTTCGTGCGCGGGTTCGGCGTGGACGAGGCGTTCAACGTCTCGACCGGCGTGTTGAGCAAACTGAGCGTGCCGCTCGGCACGCTTTCGATGGCGCGCGCGACGGAAAACGTGATGCTCGACGGCGACCTGAGCGCGGCCGGGACGGTCGCGACGCAAGGCTCGGAGCATCGTTCGCAGGCGCTGGTCTCCAACGGCGGCGCGCCCGCGACCGCGGCGACCGCGCTGAGCGATCTGCGCTCGGCCGCCGCGCCGGACACGCCGCTCTTCGCGGATGGCACGGTGATCACTGTCGCGGGTCTGGAAAAGGGCGATCGCGCGCTTCCGGTGCAGTCGTTCATCGTGGGCGAGACGGGTTCGACGCTGGGCGACTTCGCCGCGTGGCTTCAGGGCGTGACTGGCGTGAGCGCGTCGGCCGACGTGACCGGCGCGGGCAGCGTGACGATCGAGGATGGAGCGCTGGTGATCCGCAGCGATCCGGGCGAGATGAACGGATTCGTGATCGGCAACTCCGACATCACGAGCAACAACCCGGGCGGAGGCGTGCCTTTCCAGTTGACGGAGGTTCAGGCGGCCGACGGATCGAGCGTGACGACCGGGTACACGGTATACGACTCGCTCGGCAATCCGGTGATCGTCACGATGACCTACGTGCTGGAGCAGACGCTGGACACGGGACCGGTGTGGCGTTTTTACGCCGAGTCGGTCGATCCAACGACCGGTGCGACGTCTCACCTGGGCACCGGCACGGCGTCATTCGACACGAATGGACGGTTCATCAGCGCCACCGGCGCGCAGTTGAGCGTGGATCGGGCCGGCACCGGTGCGGCCACGCCGTTGACGTTCGATCTGGATTTCTCGCAGATTCACGGGCTTTCGACGGCCGCGTCGAGCGTAATTCTGTCGGAGCAGGACGGATTTCCGCCGGGCACACTGTCGGGCTTCAGCGTCGGCACGGACGGCACGCTGAACGGCACGTTCACGAACGGTCTGACGCGGACGCTCGGACGTGTGGCGGTGGCGCTGTTTCCGAACCCGGAGGGTCTGGTCGCGCACGCGGACAATCTGTACACGCAGGGCCCGAACTCGGGCGAACCGACGATCGCGCCGCCGGGTCTGCTGGGGGCGGGCGTCGTGCTGAGCGGCGCGCTGGAGCTTTCCAATGTGGACCTGTCGCGCGAGTTCGTGGGGCTGATCACGTCGAGCTCCGGCTTTCAGGCGGCCAGCCGCGTCATCAGCACGTCTTCGGACATGCTGGAGCAGTTGCTGCTGATTGTGCGGTAGAGCGCCCGCGGTTTTCGCGCGGGGCGCGTCGGTTGCGCCGAACCTGTCGGAATGGCCGATAACCGCGGCGATGCGCGCACTTTGCCGTCGCGGTCCGAATCTCCTTTGATGCCTTCGTCGATAGAACGGCTGTCCGGCCTGCGCGAGCTCGCCGCGCGCGGATGAAAGGGAGCGACGGATGGCCGCCGACGAGAAGGAACCGAAGAAGGACAAGCCCCAGGGCGAAGAGGCCGCGCCGGAGGCGCCGAGCAAGCCCAAGAAGGGTCTGCCGAAGACTCCGATCCTGATCGCCGTCATTACCGTCGTGCAGGCCGGCGCGTTCTACGGCGCGACGCAGATGTTCGGCGGTGGACCACAGGTCGCCCACGGCAGCGAGCACGAAACCGAGTATCTGCATGGCGAAGAGCCGGTGCACGGCCCGGCGACGGTCGAAGTCTCGCTCATCGAGAAGTTCAAGGTTCCGAACTCGCGCAGCGGGCGGATGTACATCTACGATTTCGACGTATCCATCAAGATTCCCGGGCACCGTCAGGAAGAGACCGCGGCGCTCGTTGCAGGGCGCAAGAGCGAAATCAGCGACCGCATCGCGCGCATCGTTCGGGCGGCCGACCCGACGGTGCTGAGCGAGCCGGAGCTGAAGACGCTCCGCGAGCAGTTCCGCCAGGTGCTGGGCGAGATCTTCGGCGACGCGGACCTGGTCCTCGAAGTGTTTCTCCCGCGGTGCGTGCCGATTCGAACGGACTGAACGGGCAACGCCCGCTGCTGGGATGGATCCCGCGTTCTCGCATGGATGTGAGTCGATGAGCGAACCCGCCAACACCGATCCGACTCCCGATCCGATTTCGGAACCGCAGGACGTCGCCGGCGCAACCGTGCAGGCTGCACCAAGCGAACCTGCGGCGCAACCGGAACTCGATCCCGGCGGCGCGGCGCAGGACGTCGGCGAGCCCCCGGTCGAGCGCGCGAACGGCCCTGCTGGCGACGCACCCGAACTTCCGCCATCAGCGGCGCCCCCGACGGCTGCGCCCGCGAAGGGATTTGTACCTCCCGAGTTGACGAGCGCCGCGGCGAGCGCGGAGCCGACGGCGCTCGACCTGCTCGACGACGTGGAACTGCAGGTGAAGGTCGAGCTGGGCCGGGCGGACATGTACATCGAGGAAGTGCTGCGATTGGGCGCGGGCGCGGTGGTCGAGCTCGATCGCCTCGCCGGCGATCCGGTAGACGTGTACGTCAACGAGCGCCTGGTCGCTCGCGGCGAGGTTCTGGTTCTCAACGACAGCTTCTGCGTGCGGGTCAACGAAATCGTCGCCCCGCTTCCAGACGCGGAGCGCAAGCCGTGAGCTCGACGAGGGCGCTGGCGACGCTGCTGCTGCTCGCGGGCGTGTTCGCGCCGGCCGAGGCGGAACCGCCGCCGCTGTCGCGCGTCGTCGATGCGCCGCAGGATGCGTGGATGAATCTCGAGCCGGAGCTGCCGGCATCGCCGGCGTCGCAGAAGCTGCGGCGAAGTGCGGAAGGCGCTGTGCGCCGGGCCGACGAGCCCGAGCGGACGGGCGGCGCGGCGCCCAGCTGGCTGCGCTCGGGCGGGTCGCTGGCGGCGGTGGTGGGGCTCATCGCGCTGGTGGCGTGGGGCTGGCGCGCGATGGGCGGCGCGCCGCTCCCGCTTCGATCGCGTCGTCCGGGCATGATCGACGTGATCTCGCGCACGATGCTCTCGCCGCGGCAGAGCCTGCTGCTGGTGCGGATCGGGCCGCGCATGGTGCTGATCGGCGCGACGCCGGACGCGCTGCGCTGCCTGCACGTCATTGAAGACCCCGACCTCACCGCGCAGCTCAGCGGAGAAGCGCAACAGACCCGATCGGACAGCAACACGTCGGAGTTCCGGGCCGCGCTTCAGAGCGAAGCGCGGGCGTTCGCATCGGCCGCCACTGCGCCGGAGCGGTCGGCGGCGATCGATCTGGAGCAGGCGCAGTCGCCGCTGCGCGAAACCATCGCGCGTCTGCGGCGGCTCGCCGACCCGGGCGCGGCGACGCGTTTGGCGGGGGACGGACCGCGACGGAGCGGCGCAGCGTGATGCCAGATCGACGCATTACAAACGGCGTGTCGTCGATCGCCGCGAAGACCGCGCCGCGAGCGAACTGCGTGCCGTCACGCTTCGCGGTGGCCGCGGCGCTTCTGGCGCTTCTCGGCGGAACGACGGCGCTGGCCGCCGCGGACGCGGCCGGATCGCCGGGCGGCATGTTCGTGCCCGACCTGTCGCGGTTGCTGCCGGCCGCGTCGGACAAGGAATCGCTGAGCTCGACCGTTCAGATCGTGCTGATGCTGACGGTGCTGACCGTGGCGCCGAGCATCGTACTGATGATGACGTGCTTCGTGCGGATTCTTACGGTGCTGGTGCTGCTGCGGCAGGCGCTCGGCACGCAGCAGCTTCCGCCGTCGCAGGTTCTGACCGGCCTGTCGCTGTTCCTGACGATCCTGGTGATGGCGCCGACGTGGGAATCGATCCGCAAGGATGCGTACGAGCCGTACATGCAGGATCAGATGACGCAGCTCGACGCGATCCAGATCGCTGGCGATCGGCTGCGCGATTTCATGTTCGCGCAGATCGAGAGAGCCGGGAATGAGGAAGACGTCTACCTGATGTACGAGTACGCCCGGCAGACCAGCGTTCCGGCGGGGCAGGAGATCGACCGAGCCGACGTGCCGATGACAGCGCTGGCGCCGGCATTCCTGCTGAGCGAGCTGAAAGTCGCGTTTGTGCTGGGTTTTCGCATCTTTCTGCCGTTCCTGGTGATCGACATGGTCATCGCGACGGTGCTCGTGTCGATGGGCATGATGATGCTGCCGCCCGTTCTGATCTCGCTGCCGTTCAAGCTCCTGCTGTTCGTGCTGGCCGATGGATGGCGGCTGGTGACCGGCGCGCTCATGGCGAGCGTGCAGTAGACGACCGATTCGCGCGAAGGGAGTCGCCCGGATGGACCCGACCGCCGCCACGGACCTGGCTCGCGAGGCCATGATCTCGGCCATGCTGATCGCCGCGCCCGTGCTGATCGCCGGGATCGTGGTGGGCGTGGCGATCAGCATCCTCCAGACCATCTCGCAGCTTCAGGACCAGACGCTCAGCGTCGTGCCGAAGATCGTCGCCATGCTGGGCGCGGCCGTGTTCTTCACGCCGTGGGTCGCGCATCGGTTGCTGGAGTATTCGCAGGATTTGTTTGCGGGACCGTAGGAGAGCGACCGGGCCGCCCGGAGGCGGGGGCCGCGATCCGTCGAGCCGGGCTGGCGACGTGCCGGACGGATCAGGGGCGGGACGCCCGTGCCACCCGGCTGGGGGCGTCGCGCCGGCGGAGCAGCGGCAATGCCCGTGGACCTATTCGAAGTCTATCTGCGGCTGCCGGCGTTCATGTTGGCGCTGGCACGGGTTTCGGCGGTGCTGGCGTTTGTGCCGATTCTCGGCAGCCTGTCGATTCCGATCCGCGTGCGGGCGCTGCTCGCGGTGGCGTTGGCGAGCCTGGCGACGCCGCTCGCGCCGCTCGCGTCGGAGCCTCGGGGCGTGCCCGAACTCGCGGTCGGGCTGGGCGGCGAGCTGCTGCTGGGCGCGCTGTTCGGGCTGGTCTTGCGCATCTGCTTCGTGGGAATGGAGATGGCCGGCATGCTGATCGCGCAGGAGTCGGGCCTGGCGTTCGGCACGATTGCCGACCCGACCACGTCGCAGGATGAGAGCGTGCTGAGCGTGTTCTACTCGCAGCTCGCGGCGGTCGTGTTTCTGTCGCTTGGCGGGCACCGGATGGTGGTCGCGGCGGCGCTGGACTCGTTTCACGGCGTTCCGCTGCTGGCATCGTTCGGAGTGCTGGAGTCGGGCTTCGAGCTGGCGCTCGACGCGCTCGCGACGGCCGGCTCGGTCGCGATCCGGGTGGCCGCTCCGATCGTGGTGACGCTGTTCCTGACGAACGTCGCGATGGGGTTCGTGGCCCGGACCGCGCCGCAGTTGAACGTGGTGACGATCGGATTCTCCATCAAAGGCGCGCTGACGTTTCTGCTGATCGGGACGGCGCTGCCGGGTGCGGTGGAAGTGTTCTCGGAGGAGCTGGCCCGCGCGATGGGCTGGCTCGACGGGCTGCTGCGAGGCTGAAGCGCCGCGCAGCGCGATTCGGCGATGAGGCAACGAGATGGCGGCGGACGAGGCCGGCGAAAAGACCGAACAACCGACGCCACGCCGGCGCCAGGAGGCGGCCGAGCAGGGCAACGTTCCGCGCAGCACCGACCTGACGGCTGCGATCGTCCTTCTGGGCGGTCTGCTTCTGCTGAATTCGTTCGGCCCGCGAATGCTCGAGCGCACATTGATCCTCACGCGGGAGCTGGGCGACGCGCCGCCGGTGCGGCCGGACGAGTTGCATTCGCCCACGTGGCGCGCGGCGCTGGTGTTGGCCGAAGTTTGCGTGCCGTTGCTGCTGCTGTTGATGGTGGTGGCAGCCGGCGGAGCGCTGCTCCAGAGCCGCCCGGTGCTGGCCTGGAAGAAGGTCGGTTTTAAGCCGGAAAACCTGCGGCTGGACCGCGGCGTGCGCAAGCTGTTTTCGACCGAATCGCTGGTGCGCGGGCTGATGGCGCTGCTGAAGGTGAGCATCGTCGCGGCGGTGGCGTGGTGGACGATCCGCGCGGACATCGCGGCGCTGCTGGCGACCGGGGCGTTGTCGGCGGGCGACGCACTGATGGCCGGCGGGGCGATGACGTTCAAGCTGGCACTACGGCTCGCGATGGTGCTGCTGGTGCTGGGGCTGATCGACTATTTCTACCAGCGCCGGCGTTTGGAGCAGCAGTTGAAGATGACCAAGCAGGAGGTTCGTGAGGAGCTGAAGCGCATGGAGGGCGATCCGCAGATCAAGATGCGTCGGCGGCAGGTGCAACTCAGGCTGGCGATGCAGCGGCTGAACGTGGACGTGCCGCGCGCGGACGTGGTCGTGACGAACCCGACGGAGTACGCGGTGGCGTTGCGCTACGACGAGGCGTCGATGCGCGCGCCGCGCGTCATCGCCAAGGGCAAGGACCTGCTGGCCGAGCGAATCCGGGCGATCGCGATGCAGCACCGCATCCCGATCGTGCAGCGGCCGCCGCTGGCGCGCGCGCTCTATGCGACACTCGACGTCGGACAGGAAGTGCCGCCGCAGTTCTATCGCGCGATCGCGGAGCTGCTGGCGTACGTGTACCAGCTCTCGGGCCGCGCCGCCGGCTAGCGCGCGTGTGCGATCAACCGGGCTGCCGGGAGGCGCGCCCGTGTCAATCTGAGGGATCCGGTGGAATTCCAGAACCCGATTCTGCAATTCATCTCCCGCCACCGCGGACTGCTGTTTCCGTGCGCGGCCGCAGCGCTGATATTTGTCATCCTGGTCCCGTTGCCGACGGCGCTGCTCGACCTGCTGTTGATCTTGAGCGTTCTTTCCAGCGCGATCGTGCTGATGACGGTGATGTACATCCGGTCTCCGCTCGAGCTGTCGAGTTTTCCGTCGCTGCTGCTGGCGATGACGCTGATGCGCCTGGTGCTGAACACGGCCACGACGCGGCTGATTCTCTCGAACGGCGCAGACGGAACGTCGGCGGCCGGTCACGTGGTTGAAGCGTTCGGCGTGTTCGTCGCCGGCAATTCCCTGGCGGTGGGCGTGATTCTGTTCGTGATCATCTCGGTGATTCAGTTCGTCGTGATTACCAAGGGCGCGACGCGCATCGCCGAAGTGGCGGCCCGTTTCACGCTCGACGGCATGCCCGGCAAGCAGATGGCGATCGACGCCGACCTGAACGCAGGCATGATCGACGAGGCCGAGGCGCGCCGCCGTCGGTCCGAGATCACGAAGGAGGCCGACTTCTACGGAGCGATGGACGGCGCCAGCAAGTTCGTCCGGGGCGACGCCGTCGCGGGCATCTTCATCACGGTCGTGAACATCCTGGGCGGCCTGTATGTCGGCATGGTCGAGGGCGACCTCGACCTGATGCAATCGCTGGCGATCTACACCAAGCTCACCATCGGCGACGGGCTCGCCAGCCAGATTCCGGCGTTCATCACGAGCGTCGCGGCCGGCATGCTCGTGACGCGCAGCACCGGCAAGTCCAATCTCGGCGAAGAGGTCATGGGCCAACTGCTGTCGAAGCCTGTCGCGCTCGGCACGGCGGCTGCGTTCCTGGGGACGATGCTGCTGACGCCGTTGCCCAAGACGCCGCTGCTGCTGCTGGCGGGCGGTTGCGGCTCGCTGGCGTACTTCATGAATCGGTCGCAGGCGAGCAGCGCTGCGAAGCAGGAGAGCGACCAGCGCGCCCGGGAACGCGCCAAGCCGGACAAGATCGAGTCGCACCTGTCGGTCGACGCGCTGGAACTACAGGTCGGCTACGGGCTGATTCCGCTCGTGGATCGCGCCCGCGGCGGCGACCTGCTCGACCGCATCGGCGCGATGCGCAAGCAGATCGCTCTCGATCTGGGCATGATCGCGCCCCCGGTGCGCATCCGCGATCATTCCAGCGCCGGTCCGAGTCAATACCGCGTGCTGCTGCGCGGGCAGCAGATCGCCTCCGGCACGCTTTACCCGGACATGCACATGGCGATCGATTCCGGCCTGTCGGGCGAGCCGCTGAGCGGCGTTCCGACCCGCGAGCCCGCGTTCGGGCTGAACGCGTGGTGGATTTCTCACGCGGAGCGCGACCGCGCCGAGCGGCTTCACTACACGATCGTGGACGCGGCCGGCGCGCTCACCACCCACCTGACCGAGATCATCACCGCCAATGCGGCCGAGCTGCTGACGCGAGCCGAAGTGCACCATCTGCTCGACAACGTCAAGCAGCGCAACGCGCCGCTGGTGGACGAGGTCGTGCCGGCGCTGCTCAAGCCGGGCGAGGTACAGAAGGTGCTTCAGAATCTGCTCAAGGAGCGCGTGCCGATCCGCGACCTCGAGCTCATCCTCGAAACGCTCGGCGACTGGGCCGGGCGCACGAAAGACGCAGAGATTCTCACCGAGTACGCGCGGAACGCCCTGGCGCGCACGATCTGCGCCCAGCACGTGGACGCCAAGGAGACGCTGCATTGCCTCACGCTCGATCCGGCGCTCGAGGACTACATCCACGGCAATCTGCAACGCTCGGATCACGGCGCCGTTCTGGTTGTTCCGCCGCACCGTCAGGCCGAACTGGCCATGCGCGCCCGCCGGCTCAGCGAATCGGCGGCCGCCGCGGTCGGCTCGGGAACCCTGGTGATCCTCTGTAGTCCGCAGGTGCGGCTGGCGGTGCGACGGCTGATCGAGCCGGCGCTGCCGCGCATGCCCGTATTGGGGCTCAATGAGGTGGTGCGCGGCGTCGATATTCAGGCTCACGGAGTGATCGGACTCGATGAAACCGCTACGCACGTTTAGAGGGGCGACGACGCGCGAAGCGCTCCAGCGCGTCAAGGACGCGCTCGGACCCAACGCCGTCATACTCGGCACGCGCACCCTTCCGAGCGGTCCGCTCGGGCGTCTGGTGAACGGGGATTCCGTCGAGATCACGGCTGCGGCGTCCGACGACGCGCCGGCCCGTGCGGCCGGCAAGCTCAAGCGGTCGCCCGCGCCGGCGACGCCCGTGCAGCCCGCGCCGCCGCCGGCCGAAGCCGCGCGCGAGGCGCCCAGCGTGAAGCGCCGACCGCTGCGGGGCGTGCCGGACACGCTCTACCCGTACTACCTGCGGCTCGTGCAGCAGCAAGTCTCGGAGGAGCTCGCCGCGGAGATCGCGGGCAAAGCGGCCGAGATCGCGGGGCGAGACAGTCTCACCGAGCCGAACGCGGTGCGCGCCGCGCTGCGCGACGCCGTTTCGGCGCTGGTTCCGGCCCGCGGGGGCATTCAGGCGCAGCCAGGGCGCCCCACGCGCGTCGTGCTGGTCGGCCCACCCGGCGCCGGCAAGACCAGCACGATCGCCAAGCTCGCGGCTCAGCAGCGCCTCCGGGCAGGTCGGCGCGTGGCGCTCTGGTCGTTCGACATGCACCGCATGGCCACGCACGATGAGCTGCGGCGCTATGCCGAGCTGATCGGCGCTGAGTTCGACTCGGCGCAGACGCCGGCCGCCGTTCGCGCGCTGACGCGCCGCGCGCCGCAGCCGGACGTGGCGCTAATCGACACGCCCGGCGTTTCAGCGCGCGACCGCGAGCGCTTCGCGCTTCTGGCGGCGCTGCTCGAGGCAGCCCGTCCCGACGAGACGCACCTGGTCCTGCCGGCGTCGATGCAGGGCGAAGTCCAGGACCGCGCGGCGGCGCAGTTTTCGACGCTGGGCGTTGACGGGGTGATTCTCACGAGGCTGGATGAACTGCTCGGCTTCGGCGCCGTGCTGGGCGCGATCCGGCGGCTCTCCTGCGGGATTTCCTACCTCTGCGACGGGCAGTCCGTGCCGCGCGATCTGCGCGAAGCTTGCCCGGAGCGACTGGCCGAGCTACTGTTCGACGCCTGAACCCCTGCCGCGCGTGCCGCCAGCGCTTCCCGGCGAAGCGGCCGGCCCCGGGCGCAGCGGTCACGGTCGTCAAAGCGCACGATCCCAGCCCGATCCGGACTCGCCGCATGGAACCGCCCCTGCGGTCTCTATCCATTCTGACCGTCGTCAGCGGCATCGCCGGCGTCGGTCGCACGACGATTGCCGAGACGCTCTGCGACGTGCTCGGCGCCGCAGATCGCCGCGCGTTGTTCGTAGACCTCTGCTCCGCCGACGTGCAGCCGCCGGTGTCCGTCCAGCCCGCGGCGTCACCGACGACCGCGACGGGCGTACCCAAAGCGGACGCGGCGCATCCGCTCGACCCTCGTCCGCACGGCTGCGCCGTGACAGTCGTGGACTGCCCGGGCGGGATTCACTCGACCTCGCTCGCGGTGGCGCGGGCTTCGACGCGCGTGGTTCTGGTCGCGACGCCGGAGCGGGACGCGGTGGTTTCGGCGTATCAGTTTTTGAAGGTGGTTTGCGCGCGCGAGTCGACGGCCGAGATCACGCTGGTCGTCAATCGCGCCGCCGACCTGCGCGCCGCTCAGCGCGCCGCCGAGCGCATCCGCGACGCGGCGGCTCGGTTTCTGGGCGTGCACCTGGTCGGATCGGTGGTGATGCCGGAAGACGCGGACCTGCGTCGGACGCGACGGGTCGGTGTTCCGCCGTCCGTCCGATATCCCAACTCTCCCGCATTGGTTGCGCTGCGTCGTCATTTCTGCCCGGACGCGGCCGTCGGCGGCTCGGCGTCGTCCGACGCTGGGATGCTGGCGCGCATGGCGTCGCTGTTCCTCTGAAGGCGCCGGTGCGCGCGGACTCTGCGGTCGCGCAACGAACGCACGCAGAAATGCTAGCGAAGGCGTCGCGCTGCGCGGCCGATAGACAAACTAGCAACCATGATCGGACGGACCAGCGCACAGATCGGGCTGTTCGCCTTCAGCGCCGCCACGCTCGCGGGATTGACCGCGGGGAACACGGCTTCGACGGTGATCTCGCGCGCTCTGGTTGCGATGTTCATTGCCGTCTTCGTGGGGCAGTTCGCCGTGTGGTGCGGACGGCTCATCGTTCGGGACCACTTCCTGCGGCGGAAGCTCGAAATCGATCGGAAGCACCTGTCCGCGAGCGGCGTCGGGCTGGAGGCGGGCAACGTCGCGGGCGAGAGCGCGGCGGAGGGGGGATAGCACATGCCACGTCGAAGGGCGTTCGGACGCGGGCGGTTGCTGACGCGGGACTACCAGTCGCGCGTGATTTCCGATCCGGCGGAGCTGGCCGCGACCTGGGCGGCTTTTCGCGAGACGCGATCGGAAGAGCATCGCAACCGGCTGATCGAGCACTACCTGACGCTGGTGCGCTACTCGGCCGAGGCGCAGGCGGCGAAGCTTCCGGACGAAGTGGACGTCGAAGACCTGATGAGCGCCGGCATCTTCGGCCTGCTGGACTCGATCAACGCGTTCGACCCGGACCGCGGCGTGAAGTTCGAGACGTATTGCGCGCCGCGCATCCGCGGCGCGATCCTGGACGAGCTGCGCAGCCTGGACTGGGTCCCGCGGCTCGTGCGGCATCGGGCGGGGCGGATCGACGAGACGGTCCGCGCGCTCGAGGCGGAGCTGGGACGCGCTCCCACCGAAGACGAGCTGCGCCGCCGGCTGAACGTCACGCCCCAGGTGTTCGAGAAATTCACGCGGGATTCCAGCGCGGTGTCGCTGATTTCGCTCTCCGCCCGCATGGGCGACTCGGACTCTTCGCGCGAGATGTCCGAGCTGGACGTGCTGCGCGACGAGGACAGCCGCGACCCGGTCGCCGAGGCGCAGAAGGCCGACCTGCGCGAAGTGATCGAGCAGGAGCTGACCCGCGCGGAGAAGCTCATCATCGTGCTCTACTACTTCGAGCAGATGACCATGAAGGAGATCGGCGCGACGCTCGACCTGTCGGAGTCGCGCGTCAGTCAGATGCACTCGGCCATCGTCGAGCGGCTGCGGGACCAGCTTGCACTGCACGCGCCGCCGCCGACCAGCCCGACCGACCTCGTTGCGTAGGCGAAACGTGTCCGCGATCCCACCCAATCCGCTGGCTTCGATCGTTCAGGCGCATGGCGCGCAGGAACGCGCGGCCGTGGCGCGGCAGCGCGAAGCAGCGCAGGAGCGCGATCGCGCGGGCGTCGACACCTTCGGCGACCGGCTGCGAGAGGTGATCGCCACCGAGGAACGAGACGCCCAGGTATTTTCCGACGCGGAAGGCTCCGGCGCCGGCGGGCGATCGACGCGGGGCGAGCACGAACCGGCCCAGGACGAGGACGAGCGCCGCGGTCCGGACGCGGGCGACGATTCGACCGGCGGGTCGATCGATATCCAGGCGTGAGTGCGGAATCCGACTCCGCGGTTTCGCACTCACACCCAGGTCCGCACGACACGCAAAGGGTCCGTGTCCCGTCTTTCGGTTAGCGGCTTGCGACGTGGACCAGGATTCACGGCCGGCGGTGTGCGCGCCGCACGACGGCCCGCTACATCGCGCGACCGCGAAGTCCCCGCTCCCTCACGGTCGCGGCTCGGTCAGAGCACGGCTCGGTCAGAGCGCGGCCGGGACGCGGCTCGAGGGCGCCACCGTGCCAGAGCGAAGACCGTTTCAGTCGTGGTGCAGCGGAAACGCCTTGCAAAGCTCGATGACTTGAGCGCGGACGCGCTCGACCGCGGCCGGTTCGCCTCCGGCCGACAGCACGGCATGCAGCAGCTCGGCGACGACGTTCATCTGCGTTTCTTTCATGCCGCGGGTGGTGAGCGCCGGCGTTCCCAGCCGCAGTCCGCTGGTCTGGGTCGGCTTGCGCTCGTCGAACGGGATCATGTTCTTGTTGCAGATGATGCCGGCCGATTCGAGCCATTGCTCGGCCTGCTTTCCTGTGAGATCGGGGTGCGCCTTGCGCAGATCGACCAGCAGCAGGTGATTGTCGGTGCCGCCGGAGACCAGTCGGTAGCCGCGGCTGAGCAGCGATTCGGACAGGGCCCGCGCGTTCGCGAGCGTCTGCTGCTGATATTGCTTGAACTCCGGCCGCAGGGCCTCGCCGAACGCGATCGCCTTGGCGAAGATCACATGCATGAGCGGTCCGCCCTGTGTGCCGGGGAAAATCCACTTGTCGATCAGCTTGGCGTCGCTCTCGCGGCAGAGGATCAGCCCGCCGCGCGGCCCGCGCAGCGTCTTGTGCGTGGTGCTGGTGACGAAGTCGGCATGCGCCACCGGCGAAGGCGAAAGACCTGCCGCGACCAGGCCGGCGATGTGGGCGATGTCGGCCATGTGGCGAGCGCCGACCTCGTGCGCGATCTCTGCGAAGGCATCGAACTCGAGCGTGCGGGGATAGGCGGAGAAGCCGGAGATGATGAGCCGCGGACGGTGCTCGCGCGCCAGGCGGCGCACCTCGGCCATGTCGATCCGCTCGGTGTTCGGACTGACGCCGTAGGACACCACGTTGAACAGGTGGCCGCTCAGGTTGACCTTGAGGCCGTGCGACAGGTGCCCGCCGTGCGCCAGGTCGAGCGAGAGGATCGTGTCGCCCGGCGCGAGACACGCGAGCAGCACCGCCGTGTTGGCCGACGCGCCGGAGTGCGGCTGCACGTTGGCGTGTTCGGCGCCGAACAGGCGTTTCAAGCGATCGATCGCGAGCGACTCGACCGCGTCCATGTTGGCGCAGCCGCCGTAATAGCGGCGGCCCGGATAGCCCTCGGCGTACTTATTGGTGAAGACGGTGCCGGCAGCTTGCCGCACGGCGACGGACGCGTGGTTCTCGGATGCGATCAGCTCGAGCGTATTCTGCTGGCGATCCTCCTCGCGGCGGAGGATCGCGGCGGCTTCTGGATCGCTTTCCTGCAACGTCCGGCTGAGGAACTCGTGCATCGGGACTCCCCCCTCGTGATCGGGTGCGATGGACTACGGGGCGGGCGACTCGGCGACGGGCGCCGATCCGGGCGACGGTTCGGGCGGCTCGGCCGCGAATCGATCCTGCACTTCCGCAAGCAGCGCGCTTTCCAGCGCGCGGTCGCGGCGGACGAAGGTCCACACCGCGTTCTGCTCGCGCGTGACGGCCGCGTCGCGGTCGATCGGCGTGTAGGCCGGCGTATCGCTGATGCGGGCGGTGTCGGTGCGGAGCGCTTCGCGCTGCGCGGCGTCCTGCCGCTGCACCTCGATCCGCAGGCGCAGGATGCTGCGATCGCCGCGGGGCGTGACGCTGCACTGCGCGAGGCGGCGCAGGTTCGACGGAACGCCGACCAGGTCGCGCGAGGTGCCCGATTCGCGCGCGGTGGTGTATTCCTGCGGCACGATCTCAATGCGGCGCGAGCCGCGGTCCACGCTTAGGGGACCGAATTCCCTGCGCAGCGCCACTTCGGCCGCCGCCAGCACAGCGTCGGCGTCCGCGTCGATGCGGCGCGCCTGAAACTGCCGCGTGTCCTGCTCGGCGGCGCAACCGGCGAGTTGCGTAAACGAGGCGACCAGCACACCGAGGACGATCAGTCGCATCACGGAGCGTCTCCCGGAGGCGGTTCGGGCTGCGTCTGAGGACTCGCTTCGGCGCCCGGCTCGCCGGAGGGTTCGCCCTGGCGAAGCCGATCGCGAAGCAGGGCCGGATACCGCCGGAGCGACGGTCCGAGCTCGTCGCTCTGCGCCGCTTTTTCGAGGTGTGCCAGTCCGGAAGTCGTGTTCCCGGACTGCACTTCGATATAGCCGAGCAGGAAGCGCAGACGCGCGTCCTCATATCGTTCGAGTTGGCGCATCAGGTCGGAACGGCGGATATCGACCACCTCGGGGCCGCCGATCAGTCGACTCAGGTCCACGCGGAAGCTGGCGAGCTGCGGAAACATCTCAAGCCCGCGCGTCAGCAGGACGGCGGCCGAGAGGTAGTCGCCCGCGGCCAGCATCGCATGTCCCTTGCCGATGATCGGGAGCGGGTTATTCGGCGCGATCTGGCGGGCGCGTTCATATCGACCGGCCGCGTCGAAGTATTCACCGATCTCCATGAACGCTTCGGCCTTGAGCATCTCGTCGTTCAGGACGTTCGCGTCGTCGCCGACGAACGTGCGGATGGGCGTATCGAGCACGCGCTTCACGAACGCGCTGGACTCGCTGGCGATGGATTCCTGGGCGGATTCGAGGGCCAGCGCCGGGTCGCGGCTATCGGCCTGCAACTGTTTGAACCAGTCCGCCTTCGGGTCGCGCGCCAGGGAGACGGCCAGCATGAGGTCGTTGAACACGTCGGCGCCGGGCGCCAGGCCCAGCTCCTTCAGAGAGGGCGGTTGCAGCGCGTCGGGGCCTGCCAGCGGCGCGGGCGCGGGCGGGCCCGCGGCGGGCGGCGCATTCGGACCGGCGCCAAAGCGGATGTTCGCGCGGCGCGTCAGCAGCGCGTCGCTGTCGCGCTTCAGCATGAGATCGACGGCGGACAGGCTGCGTTCGTCCGACGCGGCGTCCGCGCCGACTCGCAGGTCGAGCGGGCTCCACTGTCCGCGCGCGTTCTCGGTGTCCAGCCGCAGATCCTGTGAGAACAGGTCGAGCGAAGTCGGGGGCTTTTCCGGCGCGAACGCCGCGTACGCCGGGGGCGTCTGCGGATCGTAGCCGTCGTACAGCGGCGCCGGCGCGCGGGGCGCGCCGAAGATCGAGCTGGACAGCTCGGCCGGGCGGCGGACGTCGAAGCCGGGCGCGGCGGTCTGCGGCGTCTGTGGATTGAGACGGAGGTCGAGTGCCGTTTCGAACGGCGGCTGAAAACCGCCCAGCGTGCCGCCCAGCGCGCCGGCGTTGGTGGGCGGCGGAGCGAACGCGCGCAGGCCCGGCGTCGGCGCGCGGTATGCGCCGCCCTGGAAGTAGAGTCCGGACGGCGCGTTCGCGGACGGGTCGTAGTACGGCGCGCGGGTCAGACCGCCGGGGTTGCGGGCTTCGTTGATGCTGACCGAGTCGCGGATGAATCCGGACAGCGCGCTGCTGCCCAGCGGAGCGCGGAAGGCGTTCGAGCTCGGAATCGGCGAAAAGCTGCGCAGCGCGAATCCGCCGCGCACGTCTCCCGAGGCGTAGAAGTTTCCGCCCAGCAGCGGGGACGCCGGTCGGGCGAAGTTGTAGCGCGATCCGCCGAGCTGCGGGTTGGCATCGAACAGCCGACCGTCGGGCGTCACGTTGTTCTGCGCGATCGTGACGGCGGGCGAAGCGCTCAGCAGCGCCGCCACGAGCCACTGCACGCGACTCGAACGATGTCCGTGCGACATGAGAGCACCTCCGGCTCGGAACACTATTCTACGCGCGCGCCGGACTTTTCGCGCCCCTATCCGGACGCGTCCGGCTCACACGCGCCCGCGCCCGCCGTCCACGTCGAGAATTGCGCCGCTGACATAATCGGCGTCCCGCAGCAGATAGGCGACGGCCGACGCCACATCCTCGGGCGAACCGGCTCGACCCAGCGGGATCGAGCGCACCAGGCGCTGCCGCGTCACGTCGTCGTAGTCCTCCGGCCACTCAACAACGCCGGGCGCGACCCCGACCACGCGCACCTGCGGCGCCAGCGATCGGGCCAGCGCGCCCGTGAGCGTTTCCAGCGCGCCCTTCGAAACCACGTAGGACAGGTAGTCCGGCCAGCAGCGGCGCGCCCCGGAATCGCACAGATTGACGATGCACCCGCCGCCGCGGCGGAGCGAGTCGCGCAGGGCGTGCGCGAGTGCGGCCGGCGCCGTCACGTTCACTCGCAACGTGCGTTCCCACTGATCCGGATCGAATGACTCCAGCGCATCGCGCGAGAACAACGACGCGTTATTCACGAGCACGTCGACACGCCCCATTCGCTGAAGCACGTCTGCCGCGAGCTCGCTGGCGCCGCTCGGACTCGCCAGGTCCGCGGCAAAGGTCTCCGCCGCGGGCGCGCCCGCTGCGATGCAGTCGCCGGCCGTGACGGACGCTTCGGCGGCGCTGCGGAAGTAGTGCAGGGCGAGGCGGCAGCGCTCCCGAGCCAGGCGCAGCGCGATGGCCCGGCCGACGCGTCGCGCGGCGCCGGTGATGAGCACGATGCGGTCTTCAAGCTTCACGCGCGACCTCTCGGAGCGGCGGATAGGCGACCCATTGCAGGCAGAGACCGTGAGCGGGCGCGGTGGGGCCGGCCAGCCGCCGATCCCGCGCGGCGAGTATCTCGCTTGCGCGGCCGATCGGCCAGTGTCCGCGCCCGATTTCGACCAGCGTGCCGACCATGTTGCGAACCTGGTTGTAGAGGAACCCGTCCCCGCGCACGTCGATGAGCACGTGGTCGTCGCGCGCGCGCACGCGGCACTGCGTGACGGCGCGCACGGTGCTGTCGCGCGGGCTGCCGGAGGACGCGAAGCCGGCGAAATCGTGCCTGCCGACCAGGCGATCGGCGGCGGCCTGCATGCGATGCAGGTCGAGCGGATGCCAGACGTGCCAGGCGGTCGCGTGCGCGAGCTGCTCGACCGGGCGGCGCGAGCGATTGAAGATGCGGTAGCGATAGAGCTTGCCAATTGCGTGGCGTGAAGCGTGGAACGCGTCCGGCGCGGGTTCGGCGTGAACCAGGGACACGTCGTCGTCCAGCCGCTCGGAGATCGCGCGGCGCAGGCTCTCGATCGGAATGCCCGCGTCGGTGCGGACGTGGGCGACCTGTCCCAGTGCGTGCACGCCGGCGTCGGTGCGGCTGGCGCCGAAGACGACCAGCGGCGCGCGAAGCACGCGGCGCGCCACGTCCTCGACGTGCGCCTGGACCGTCCGCACACCGGGCTGGCGCTGCCAGCCGTGGAAGCCGGCGCCGAAGTAGGCCAGCGTGAACTTGATCGTGCGCGGCGCTCCGGCGGGCGCCGCCCGTCCCGTGGGGTTAGCGGCGCTCATCCGGTTCCGGATCGTCCGGCGCGTTGGGCGCTTCGAGCGCGGGCAGCGACGATCCCGGCGGCAGGTCGGGCGCCGCGGTCTCATCGCTGGTGTAGTCGTAGAACTCGCGGTAGTGGCGGCGGAAATAGCCGCCTGCCTTGGCTTTCACGCCGTTGAGCACGGCGCCGATGATTCGCGCGTTGATGCTCTCGAGGTGCTCACGGACGCGTTTGATCGCGCCCTTGCTGTTCGCCTCAGCCCGCGCGACCACGACCACGCCGTCCACCAGCATCGCCAGGACGATCGCGTCGCTGACCAGAAGCGCCGGCGGCCCATCCAGAATCACGCGATCGAAGCGCTGCCGCGCCTCGGCCAGGAGCGCGCGCATCGCCTGAGAGCCGAGCAGGTCGGCCGGCGTCGGCGGCATGCGACCGCTGCTGACGACGAACAGATTCGGGGTTTCCGTGGCGCTGATGACGGAGGCGAAGTCGGCCTGGGCGGTGAGCACGTTGCTGAGGCCGTCGGGGCGGGCGGTCGGGAAGATGCGCCGGATGGACGGCCGGCGGAAGTTGCAGTCGATCAGCAGCACACGTTGTCCGCCCTGCGCCATGGTGACGGCGAGATTGATGGCGACGCTGGTCTTGCCGTCCTCCGAGCCGGCGCTCGTGATGAGCAGGGTGTGTTGGGTATCGGCCGGACCGCTGAACTGGATGTTCGTGCGGACACGGCGGAACGCTTCGGCGATCAGCGAGTGCGACGCGACGCGGGCGGCGTGCTCGACGTCTTCGATCTCGGCTTCCTCGTCGTCGAGCAGGGGGATTGCCCCGAGCATCGGCAGGCGGCCGTAGCGGGTGATGTCGACCGGCGTTCGGACGGCGGTATCGGTGAGTTCCCGCAGGAACGCCAGGCCGATTCCGCCGGCCAGTGCGAGGATGAAGCCGCCGCCGACGAACATGGGGATATTGGGGCGGCTGGGCTTGATGGCTTCCTGGGCGCGCTGCACGAGGCGCAGGCGCACGCGGTTGGCCGCGTCGCGCATGATGTGCTCGGCGCTTGTCAGGGTGCGCTCGATCTCGCCGATCGTCCGCAGCAGGGCCTGCTCGTCGTCGAGCATCTGCTGGAATTTCTGGGCGTTGGATTCGAGGTCGCGTTCCTTGGCGTCGGCCTCCTCGACCTGCTCGTAGAGTGCGAGCTGCTGGCGCTGCGTGCTCTTGAGTTCCTGTTCGAGCTGCTCGTACTGACGCTGGCGCACCTGAGTGACGAGCTCCTCGCGCTTGGCGGCCTCTTTCTGCAGGAAGCCGCGGCGGCGCTCTTCGAGAATCTGGACCTGGCGGTGGTTGGGGCCGAGCAGGTTCAGGGTGGCCTCGATTTCGACGTCGAGCGCTTCGACCTGGGATCGCCAGTAGCGCAGAATCGGGTCCGACTCGATGATGAGCTGCTGCTCGGCGTTCAGCGGCAGCTTCATCGGGTCGCTGCCCTGAAGGCTCTCCTTCTGGGACTGAAGGTTGGCGACCCAGGTGTCGAGCTGCGCCAGTTGCGTCCGCAGGCGGTAGATGTGCTCGCGCGAGGCGGACCGCGACGCCTCGAGCGCCGGCACGTCGGAGGTGCTGCGGAAGTTGGAGATTTCGGCGCGGCTCTGGGCCAGCTCGGTCCGCTTCTGGCCGAGCGTGTTCTTGAGCGACTCGACCTCCTGGAACGACTGGTCGCGCGTGTTCTTCTGGTACTTCTCTTCATAGAGGCGCGCGACCGTGTTGACGATGAGCGGCGCTTCGGCGCGGTCCTGGCACGTGATCGCGACGCGGATGAGCTGCGAGTTCATGATCGGCGCGCAGACCAGGTCGTCCTTCAGTCCATTCGCGGCACGGGTGGCGTCCTGCTCGTACCAGTTGTAGTAGCGCGTTCGCTTGAATTCCGGCTGCTTGACCACTTCCAGCAGCAGGTCCATCTGCTTGAGCTTGCGGGCTTCGGTCTGAAGCAGCACTTCCATCACCTGCGGGTTGACGGCTTCCTCCTCCTTGCGGAGGTCGCCGCGCGTCGGCGGCTCCATCTCGAACAGCGCTTCGCCCGAGAATCCGGGAAAGTATTTGTAGGTGACGAACGTGCCGGCGCCGACCAGCATGTAAAGCACGACGGACGTGATCAGGATCGTCAGGCGGCGCTGCTTGACGATCCGAATGAAGTCGGCGAAGCCCATGCCATCGGCTTCGCCTGCGCCGCCGATCGGCCCGCCCAGGGCCAGATCGCCCGACTGCGGTCCAGAGATCGCTCGCGTTCCTGTCGCGGTCGTCATGCGTCACCTCGATTCGCGGCGTGCGGCGCGTCGGGCGCTCGTCCCGACCATCGTTCGGCTTAGGGATTGGACTTGAGCGCCTCTTCGGCGATCCGAATGTACTCGTCGTTCCGGTCGCGCCGCGCCACCTCGAGCAGCCGGGTATAAGCCTTGCGGGCGTCGGCGCTTCGCCCGGTCTTCTGATACAACTCTCCTACGTGAGCCAGGATGGTCGGGTTCTCGGGTTCCAGCCGGGAAGCCTCGAGGAGCGTGCTTTCCGCCCGAGCCATCTCGCCGGTCCGCAGGTACGCCCAGCCCAACGTGTCGAGAATGTTTCCGTTTGTCGGGGCCAGTTCGGCGGCGCGCTCGGCATAGGGCACGGCCTCGGCCGCGGCGTTCATGCTGTCGATCTTCACGTAGGCGAGGTTGTTCATCGCGGCGATGTTGTTCCCATCGATCCGGAGCACTTCTTCGTAGGCCGCCGCCGCGCCGGCGATGTCCCCGGCCCGCTCCGCGCACAGCGCATGCGTGAGCAGCGCGTCGATCTGCGGAAAAGAGCCGGGCGGCGCATCGCTCCGCACGGACGCGACCAGTTGCTGGGCTTCCTGGAGTTTGGCGTCGTCCTGGGTGGAGAGCAGGTAGCGCGCCAGGATGCACTTGGCGCGCAACGACGCGTCCCCGCTGGTCCTGGAGACGGCTTCGCGGACGACTTTTTCCGCTTCCGGCTGCGTCAGCTGCGCGGTGATGGCATCGACAACGGCGGCAACGTCGCCCGGGCGACGGGTCGCGGCGTCGAAGAGCGCCTCGCTGAGCTGCGTCAGGGCCGTTTCGCGCTGCTCAGCCTTGATGTACGCGGCCGCGGCGGTGGATCGGACGGTCGGCGTGACGATCTTCGGATCGATGCGCTCGAAGACCGTGACGGCGTCGCGTGGGCGGTTGAGATCGACCAGGGCGTCGATGAGTTCGGTCAGGGCGGCGGTGTTCGTGCCCTGGGTCAGCTCGACCGACCGTTCGAGCGGTCCGACCGCGGCGGACGGCTCCCCGCGTTCCTTCAGGAGCACGCCCAACTGAAACGTCCAGAAGGGTTCGTTCGGATAGCGCGTCACGAGGAGGTTGACGAATTCGAGCGCCTTGGCGATCTGCTTGGTGCGTTTCAGGAACGTCATGAACTGAAGCGCGATGCCTTGGTTCGGCGGGTCGGCCAGCGCTACCAGCTCGCGCAGTTCCTGCTCCGCCAGCTCGTACTGCTCGCGCAGCTCGTACAGGCGCGCCAGCGCGAAGCGGTGTTCGAGGTTGTAGCCGGTCGGCATGAGCTGCTTGAGCTTGACGAGGTCGGCGCGGGCCTCGTCGAATCGGCGAAGCGACAGGTTCACCTTTCCGCGCGTAAAGAGGCACCAGCGGTGATCGGGCACGTCGCGGAGAATGCGCGACACGATCTCGCGAGCCTGCTCCAGGCGCTCCTGCGTGACGTTGTACGTCGTCAGCAGCTCCGCCTGGGCCATGATTCCGCGCGGATCGGCCGGATAGAGCCGGGTGAATTCCTCGATGGCCCGCTCGGCTTCGCCGAACTGCCGGGCTTGCAGCAGCGTCTTCATGATCTTGAGATCGGCGCTCTGGCGCGGTCCGACCTCTTCGGGCTTCAGCAGCGCCAGTGCGGCTCGCAGCGCCTCCAGACGCTCCGGAATCTGCTTGCGACGATCGTAATACTCGGCCAGCTCGGCCAGCGCGTGCACTTTGCCGGCGCGGCGCTCCTCCTCGTCGCTGAAGACGTCTTCGTCCGTCTTTCGGACGCCCTCGGTGAGCGCGGCAAGCGCCTTCTCGAAGTTGTTCGTGGATTCGTAGAACCGACCGAGCAGTTCGTACGCGCGGATCAGGGCGAAGCCGCGCGTCTTGCCGACGTGCTCGAGAACGACCTTTTCGCCGTCCTCCAGGCGGTTTCGGGCGGCGTAGTACACGGCCAGCGACTGCGCCACGCGGCGGTCGCCGGGCGCGACCGCGAGCGCCGCCTTCAGCACTTCCTCGGCCTTTGGGTCCTGCCCGGAGCGGATGTAGAGGTCTCCCAGCCGCAGCAGGTTTTCGATGTTCTCGGGCTCCTGCTGGCGCAGCGGCTCGCGCCAGGCGATGCCGGTCGCGGGATCGACCTGCTCGTCGAGGATGCGCTTGCGCTCGATGATGAACGGGTCGTTGGGGTTGATGCGGGCGGCGACCTGGAGGAACGCGACGGCCTCCTGCTGTCGATCGAGCGATTCGAGGCAGACATACATCAGCTTGTTGCCAATGAAGCTGCGCGGGTCGGCTTCGAGGGCTTGCTGGAGCGATTCGACGGCCTGCTCCACCTGCGGCGGCGAATGCTGGAGCAGGGCCTGCGCGATCCGCAGCTTGAGCTGCGAATCGGTCGGCAGGAGCTGTTCGGCGGCGCGGAACTCCTGCACCGCCGCGATCGGGTCGCCCTGCGCGCCCTTGAGCATTCCGCGGAGCACGGCGCCGCCGGCGTTGTCGGCGTTGCGCCGGGTGAGGATCGGCAGGTACTTTTCCGCCTTGGCGAAGTCGAGGCCCGCCAGCGAAGTCTCGAACTGAAGCCGAAGAATCTGTGGATCGTCGGGCGTAAGTTTCTCGAGCGCATCGAGATGCTGGGCGGCCGACTTGGGGTCGCCGCGCGTCACGTGGAAGTTGTAGAGCTCGGTCAGGCGCGTGGCTTCGTCGGGGATCTGCTCGATGACCTCGAGCAGCTTCGCGTCGCGCTCGGCCGGATCCTTGGCGGTCAGCACGATGCGGAACGCCTGCAGGACGCGCTGCGTTTCTTCGGACGGGTTCAGCGCGGACACCTGGTCGATCAGCTCGAGCGCCGCGTCGTTCTTGTTGGCGCGGGTGAGCACCTGCATGAGCAACTGGATCACCGCCGTATTGTGCGGCTCTTTCTCGAGCAGGGCGCGCAGCGCCTGCTCGGCGGCCTCGAGCTCGCCGCTGTGCGCGGCGAAGCGCGCCCGGGTCAGCACGGCGTCGGTGTCGCCGGCGTCCTCGCCGATGGCGGCCTGTGCATCGTCCGTGCGGCCGAGCATCGCCAGCGCGGTGGCGCGAACGCGGCGCAGCTCGCGCTCGTCGGGATAGGCGCGCAGCGCCACGTCGGCGGAGTCGAGCGCTTCCTGCGGGCGCTCGAGCAGCGTCAGCAACTGGCCGCGCAGGACGAGCATCCGAAGCGAGGGCCTCTCGCCGTCCTGGACGTACGACTGAATCGCGCGTTCGGCGTATTTGAGCGAGTTCCCGAACTCGTTCGATTCGCGATAGAGCAGCGCCAGGTTTTCCTGGGCCATGCGCGCGAACATCGGCGACAGCTCGCCGGCGCGTTCTTCCGCCGCCAGGAAGGACTGGATCGCGCCGCGCGCGTCGCGGTCCAGCATGGCGAGCTGGCCCTGCATCAGCGGCACGACGACGGACTCAGTGAAGCGCGTGCGCGCTTCCTCGTAGAACTTGCGGGCCTGTGCGACCATTGCGGCCTTGTGCTCGGCGTCCGGCGCTTCGCCGTGGAACGACAGCGCGGTGTCGAAGGCCTGGATGATGAGCCGGACCAGCGCGACGCGCCCGAGAACGGCCTTGATCGACTTCAATCCCACCGTGTCGCGCAGCGCGTCGGAAAAAATCTGCAGAATCTCGTTGTGACAGGCGCTGAGCTCGCGGTCCATTCGCCCCTCGGCCCGCCAGATCTGCTGAAGCACGACCGCTCGCACGCCGTAGGCCTCGTACAGACCCGGCTCGACCTTGATCGCCTTTTCGACGTATTCGCGCGAGGCCTGAAGCAGCGGAAGCGTCTCGGAAGATTCCGCACCGTCCCTAGTCATGCGCGCGGCGGTGGTGTTCAGAATGCGCGCCTGGTACAGCAGCAGGTCGGGATTGTCGGGCTTGAGTTTCAGGGCGCTCTCGACCGTCTCCCGGGCGGCGGCAAGGTCGTTGGAATCCCAGAGCGTCGCGGCCAGCCGGATCACCAGGTCGGGCTCGCCCGGGTGCTTCGCCAGCGAGGAGCGCAGAATCTCCGTGATGCGCGCCCGCATTTGCGGCGCGATGTCGGCGGAGGCGTTCGGCTTGCGGGCGGCTTCGGTGGCGTCGTTGATCTCTCGCTGCGTGCGCAGCAGGGCGACGGCCGGATTGTCGATGTCGATCGCGATGGCGGCGTCGAGCGCTTCGCGGGCGAGATCGGCGTTCTTGGGATCCTGGTCGCGCAGGCGTTCGAGCGCTTCGCCGCGCGACACCAACCCGAGAAGGTTCTTCGGGTCGATCGCCAGGAGCTTGTCGGAGTAGTCGCGAAGCTGAAGGCGCTGATCGACGCCGGCGCGGTGCAGCTCCCAGTATCGGTTCAGCAGCTCTTCGAGCACAGCCACGTTCTCGGGATCCTGGCTGTTCGCCCCGACGAGCTGCCCGATGGACGTTCCCACGTCGCCGAGCTGGTACGCGATCCGCGACGCTTCAACCAGGTACTTCACTTCCTGGTTCACGCGGAATGCGCGGCCGTACAGCTCCATGGCGCGCTTGGGGTTGTTCGATTCGAGCGCCGCGCGGGCCTTGGCCGCGATGAGCTCCGGATCGCGCTGCGCCGCGTTCAGCGTCGCGACGGCGACGACGATGACCGTCGTGACCACGACCGCGGCGGTCAGCCCGCCGACGAGGTTCTTGTTCAGTTGCTTCTTGGCCATGGCTCAGCTCCCCGATTCCCCGGACGATCCCGCGGACGCCGCCGGCTCCGCGTCGGACTTGATCGCGGACCAGTCCTGATAGTGTTGCGTGAACAGGACCGGCATCAGCTTGGACAGCAAAGGCTTGATCGATTCGATGGTCTGATCCCGCGTCGCCAGCCGCAGGCCGCGCACGTCGGAGAACGACACCTCGACCTTGGAATAGAACGCGTAGCGATCCAGCAGGTTCGCGACGCGCACCCGCACCTGCTCGCGCGTCGTGGCGAATCCGCCATTGGCGTAAAAGAAGAACGCGACCACCAGCCGCGGCATCGCGTCCGAGCCGTCGCCGGCCTCGAACCGCCCGCGGCGCGGCGGCTCGAACTCGAGCACGCTGACCGGCAGCGTCACGGTTCCGCCGCGCCCGTCCGGCACCTCGACGTCGACCAGCGTCTCGTCGGCGAGCGTATAGCCGGCCGCTCCGAGACACTCCTTCGGATTGTGCGGCACGAGGTCGGGCTGGCCTGTGTAGTACGTGATGAACAGACGCGCCCGGCGCTGCGCGTCGCGGTCGGCTCGCGACACATCCAGGACGTGCCAGTCCAGGTATTCCTTGGTGCCGAGATTGGCGACCAGCTCTTCGGACAGCGGCGGCGGCTGAAGCGTCGCGAGCTCGTACTGCGGCGCGAGGCCAGACTTGTCCATCGCATACAGCGGCTTCAGCAGCGGCAGCGGCTCCTTGCGGAAGTGTCCGCCGAGCCAGGACGCGACAGCCTGCATCCCGGCGGCCGAGACAATCAGAATCGCGAGGCAGACGACATAGCGCGCGCTGGCGAATGCGCGGCGCGCGGGCCGCGGGGCGGATCGGCGCGCAAGGTGGGGACCCGTCATGCGCGCGCTCCGGTATCCGGCGCGGCCAGCTCGACCGCCGGCTCGGCTTCGTCCGGATCGTCGGGTTCGACCAGGAGCTGGTTCAGCACCCATCCGAGCGCGAGGAAGATCGCGAAGGCGATTCCCATTGTGACCAGCCCGAGCATGGTGTGATAGGTGCCGGTGGCATAGCGCGGATCGACGAAGATGTACAGCGCGCAGGTCACGCTGACGCGGATCACGTTCGAGAAGATCGCGATCGGCACGCACGCCGCGACCATGACAAGCCGGTGCCACCACGGGCGCTCGGACACGAACGCCACCGCGACCCCCAGGGCGCAGAGCGTCATCGTGCTGCGCATGCCGCTGCACGCGTCCTCCACGCCCAGCCGGCCTTCCTGGTTCTGGTAGAAGTATTCGATGGTCGAGCCGACGCGCTCGATGTCCAGCCCGGGGTACAGCGCGAGCATCGCGGTCGAGACCGTGGCGGCGATCTGTCGCATCGGGTCGGTGATGGCGAAATAGACTCCCTTGGGCAGGGGAACTGCGAACAGCAGGTATAGCCACGGAACCCAGATGTGCCGCACGACCGGCAGGCCGCAGAGCAGAATGACCACGCCCAGAATGCACCCCATCAGCGCCATCGGGCGGATGTATCCGATGACCAGGCCCCAGAGCGAATAGTTGTAGGCCAGGATCGAGAGAATCATGATGGGCAAGCCCAGCCAGGCATACCGGATCGGGCAGCGGCGGATCTGCTCCCAGCGCGTGTACACCAGGTAGCCGCTGAAAACCGGGATGATCGGCCCGTGCGACCAGTCGGCCGAGTTGCGCCAATGGAAGGCGAGGTATTCGAACACGCCGAAAAACAGCGCGACAATGGCCCCCGCGATCAGTGCGGCCTTGATCCGCGCGCCCGTGTGGAACTCAATCCGCCACGGTCCCGTTTGAACGGTCTCTGACGCCATGCCCGATCCCATGCGCCCCGGTCAGAACGGCAGGCCGAGGGACTGCCGTCGCTGCTGCTCGCGAATCTCCGGATTCTGACGCGATCCGTACGCGTCCTGGTCCGCGAAATTGCGGTCGTACACGAATCCGAACCCGTACGTGAACCGGAACGAATTGCGGATGATGAACAGGAACGGGGCCACGATGTGCGTGCCCACGTTCACGATATCGTCGTCCTTCAACAGAATGTCGTCCTGAAGTCCCGCGAACACGGCGTCGAGATCGACCGGTATCGTGATCTGACGGTCCGTGCCTGCCTCGCGGCGGATAATCTCGCAGCGCTGCGGCCATGCCAGCACGCTCAGCCCGCCGCCGATGCCGCCGACGGCCTGCTTGATCGTGATTTCGCGGCTGTTGAACGTGTACACGCCTGGGCGATTGACTTCGCCCATCAGGTAGAACACGCCGGTGTCCACCGGGACGTTGATGTAGTCCCGATTGCGGATCACGATGTTGTAGCGCGGATCGCCGGCCTTCAGCGCGCGAACGTCAATTTCGATGACGCGCTGAGAAAGCTCGTAGTCGTCTACCGCTTCCCAGTCGAACGGACTCGAATCCGGGGGCGTTGCCGGCGGCGGAGCGGCCGGCGCGGGCGCGGTCTGCGGCTCGCCGGTCTGCGGATCGAAGATCAGCGGCGGGAACGACTGCTCCGGCATCGTGTCGTCGGACGAGCCCGGCGGCGGGTTCGAGCCGTCCGGGGCCGGCTGGCCGGCCGGGCGAGGGGCGATGATCTCTTCGAGCTCGAGCGCTTCGCGCTCGGGTTGCGGACGCGACTGCTGCGGCATGCCGCCCGCGAGCGCCACGAAGGCGTTATCGAACTCCACTTCGTCTTCGGTAGGCGGGGGCAGGACGAGATCCCGCGCCGGCGCGGGGGTCTCTCCGGCGCTGCCCGGTTCGGCCTCCGCCCGGCGAATGACATAGAGCCGCTTCACGTCGGGACCGATGTCGCGGGCGATGCCGATCGCGTCGAGCAGGCGCAGATCGGGCTGCGAGATGGCATAGGGTCCGGACGCCTGGACGGCGCCCGTGATGTAAAACAATCGGTTCCGCCGCACGGTGATCACGACCTGAACCAGCGGGTTCGGCAGAATGCCGGCCTCGCGCAACCGGTCGCGGAGTTCCTGCTCGAGTTCCACTTCGGTCAGACCGGCCACCCGGATGGCGCCGAGCAGCGGAATGCGCACGTAGCCGCTCGGACTGACTTCGAGCTGTGCCTGCCACGGGAAGCCCTGCTGGAGCAGGTCTTCGATGCTGATGCCGACGTTGTCGGTCGGGCCGAGTCGATACTCGTCATAATCGGCGACCAGGTCTTCCGGCGTCGGCTCGGTGGCGTTCGCAGCCAGCCCGGCCGGTCCTTCGCGCGGCGTCAGTACGCGACGGATTCCGCCCTCGTGATATTCGAGCGGAAACATGCCGACGCGCGTCGGATCCAGAAAACTGTTCGGCGGGAGCATCGCGCAACCGCACGACAGACACGCCGCAGCCGCGACCCCGAAGGCCGCGGACTTCGCCAACCCCGTCCGCTGTCCCATCATCCGAGTTCACTCGATGCCGTTGGAGATTCCGGGCCGTCGGCCCGGGTTTGACGCGACGCAACTTGCGACCTGCAAAGAAATTCCGCCGCGCAACCTGCACGTCGATCGGCCGAAATCTACTCGCCGTGCCGCGCGTGTGTCAAACGTCGGCGCACGCTGCGCTGCGTGCGTAGTATCTCCCGTTCCTGCGTACGACTGCCGCCCGCGCCCGGTTCGCGCACGATCTGCCGAACCCGGCGGCGCCGCTCGTCTTATCGGCCAGGCGGCGCGCAATTCTTGCGACGGGCCGCGCGAGATTCGCGCATCCGGGGCGCGGCGCCGGGTCCAACCTGCGCGGGAGCTGTCAGCGGCACGGGCTTCGGTCGATAAGACCGGCATGGCAGCGCCTTCAACCGCAAACGTGCCGCGCATCGTCGTGATCGGCGCCGGCGGACACGGACGCGTCGTGCTCGACATCCTCCTGGCGCGCGCCGAACACGACGTGGTGGGTTTCCTGGACAGCAACGTCGAGGTTCACGGGCGACGAATCGACGGCGTGCCGGTGCTGGGGGATCTCGACCGGCTCGCAACCCTGCGCGACGAGATGGGACTGAACGGCGCGATCGTCGCGATCGGAGACAACGGCGTGCGCCGTGGTTTCGCGCGGCGCGTCGAGCAGTGCGGACTCAGCCTGATTCGCGCGATCCACCCCACCGCCTGCATCGCACATAACGCGCACATCGGGCGGAACACGGTGATCGCGGCCGGAGTCGTGGTCTGCGCGAATTGCCAGGTGGGCGACTCGGCCATTCTCAACACCGGCTGCATTGTGGATCACCAGACGCTGATCGGCGAGGGCGTGCACGTGTGTCCGGGTGTACGCATCGCGGGACGTGTGACCATCGAGGCCGGCGCTTTCCTCGGCATCGGCGCCACCGTCGTGCCGAACGTGCGCATCGGCTGCGAGGCGATCGTGGGCGCCGGGAGCGTCGTGGTCGACGACGTCCCGCCGCTGGCGACCGTCGTCGGAGTGCCGGCGCGCTCCATTCGGCAGGCCGCGGCCGGCGAAGACCTGGCGGCGATGCTCCTGCCGCTGAACGCTTCGCTCTCCTGAAGCAATCTCAGGGTCGGCGATGCGGCGGCGCGTCCGCGCAGGCGGACTGCGCGCACCCGCGTTCAGCCTGCCGTGGCATCGCCGCGCGTCGCAGAGCGGCCGAGCGTCCGATTCGCGGTTCGCCTGCGCGCTCGCTGGCGCGGTTTCGCTTCGAAGAAACCCGCTCCGCGCTTCCCGTCGGTCGATCGGCTTGGCAGAATGCTCGCCGGTTCAGGAGAGCCGCGCCGTGCCGTTCAGCAAGATGACGCTCGAGGAGCTTGCGCGACACATCGGGATGGATGCGCGCGAAGTGCGGCGGCTGGCGGAGCGCGGCGTGATCCCCGGACAGCTCGTGTCCGGGCAGTGGCGCTTCAATCGCGCCGAAGTGCTGGACTGGCTTCAGCGCGAGATGCACTCGCTCGGCGAGACGCACATCCGCAATCTCGAGCGCGCGATGTCCGAGGCCGGCGGCGACGCCATTCTGGCGGACCTGCTGGCGCCCGAGGGCGTCGAGCTGAACCTCCCGGCGCGCTCGCGCGCGTCCGTGCTGCACGAGCTGGTTCGGCTCGCCGAGCGAACCGGCCTGGTCTTCAATGCCGCCGAGATTCACGAAGCACTGGCGGCGCGCGAGGACATGTGCTCGACTGCGCTTCCCGGCGGGCTGGCATTCCCCCATCCGCGCCGGCCGCTGCCGTTCGCGACGGCGCGCCCGCTCGTGTGCCTGGCGCGCGTGGCGGGCGGCATTCCGTTCGGCGCTCCGGACGGGGGTTTGACCTACTTATTCGTATTCGTGTGCAGTCATGAGGATCGCCCGCACCTGCACTGCCTGGCCCGGCTGGCGGCGGTGTTTCAGCCGGCGCTCGTTCGCACGCTGATCGACACCGAGGAGCCGGACGAGGCGTTCGAGCTGGTTCTGGCGGCCGAGCGGGAGGCGCTCGCGAAGCGACGGTGAGACTCCGAGTTGTGTGTGGCGGATTTCCGTCACAGCTCACTGCTGGAGCGCGAAGTGACGGTTTTGCGTCTTGTCTGGTGTAGAAATGGATTGCGTACGTCGGGAGGCTTGGCTAGACTCCGCGCGCGGATGGGCTTCTGGCGCCCCGAGCTCGCGTGTCGAGTTCGACCGGTCCCAGGCGCGGGACGGGTTCGGACGCCGCGCGATTTTCCAGGAGAGCATGAGATGATCGTTTCGGCACGCGTGATTTCGGGCGTGTGGGCGGCAATAGCGCTTTGCGCCGCCGCGGCGCAGGCGGCGGACGCGAACCTGGAGCGCGCTCGAGCGCTCTTCGACCGCCAGGAATATGCTCAGGCGCAAGCGGCACTGTCGGCCGTGGCGCGCGATGGGCTGAGCGACGCCGAGAAAAAGCAGTTCGAGCTTCTGGCTGAATCGCTGCCGAAGGCGGTCGCGAAGGCGGCCGCCGCGGACAACGACCAGCGCGCCGCCGACATGGCGTTCCAGGAGAGCCGCTGGCAGCAGGCCGAGCGTCTCTACCGTTCGGTGCAGGAAAATGCGTACGCGCGCGCCGCGCAGCGTGATCATGCCGCGGCTCGGATCGCCGAGATTGCCGAGAAGAAGCGGCTCGCCGAGGCGGCGCAACCGAGCGGGCCGGTGTTGCTCGCTTCGGATCAGACCTCGCCATCGAGCACCACACCGCCCAACACCAAGGTTCTGACGCCGCAGCCGGTCGGCAGCAGCCCGCCGCCGCGAACGGCGCAGCCGCAGACGGTCTCGCCGCAGCCGCAGGTTTCCGGCGCTTCGCCTGCGCCGTCCCCGGCGCCGGTCAGCGCGGACCTGACGCAGCGCGGCACGGTGGTGGAAGAGATGTTCCGCCGCGACGAGCTGCTGTGGCAGCGCGCCGTGGCGAAGATGAATGAAGCGATCCGCAACGCGGATCTGGCGGTTGCCGAAGCGCGCTTCGCCGAGGCTTCGCAGTTTGCGGAGACGGCCGTTCAGATCATCGAGGCAGCCAAGGGGTATGCGCAGCCGGTGTCGAAGTACGAGGCGGCGCGGGCGACAGCCGAGCAGGCCCGCCGTCGCGTGGAGGACGAGCGCGCCGCGTGGGAGATCACGCAGGCCGGCGAGGAGCGGGCGGAAATCGCGACGCGGATCGAGCAGCGTCGCATCGACATCGAGCAGCAGCGCGCCGAAAAGGTCGAGCAGTTGTTCAACACCGCCGCGCAGCTCCGCAAGGAGCAGCGGATGCGCGAGGCGGCCGAGGCGATTCGGCAGGTGCTGGTGCTCGACCCGTCGAACGCGACCGCGCGAAACTTCCTCGACATCTATGACGACTTCGCCGCGCTCTACGACCAGAAGGACCTGGAGCGCGAGTTCGACCGGCAGATGCAGGCCACGCTGATGGACACGGAGCGGTCCAAGATCCCGTGGTCGCACGACATTCTCTACCCGAAGAACTGGCTCGAGATTCTGGATCGCCGGCGCGACGTGGACACGGGATACACGGCCGACGAAGACTCGGAGCTGAACAGCCGGCTCGAGGAGATTCAGCCGGGCATCGACTTCGATCAGCAGCCGTTCGACCAGGTGATGGATTTCCTCGTTTCGCTGAACAAGGTGAACGTGGCGATCGACTGGGAGAACCTGGAAGAGCAGGGCATCGAGCGCGACAAGCCGGTCAGCGTGGCGCTCAGCGAAGTTTCGCTGCGGACGGCGCTGAATGAAGTGCTGGCGCAGGTAGGCGGCGACGTGGTCCTGGCGTACAGCATCAGCGACGGATTGCTGCGCATCGCCACCAAAGAGAAGCTGGACAAGAACAAGTTCATCCTGGTGTACGACATCCGCGATCTGCTGGTCGAGATTCCGCGATTCACCAACGCACCGCAGATCGACCTGGCGCAGCAGCAGCAGGGCGGCGGCGCCGGCGGCGGGCAGCAGGTCTTCAGCCAGACCGGCGGACAAGGCGACGACGAAGGCGACCAGGGCGACGACGAGAACGACGAGCTGGTCGAGGAAATCCTCGACATCATTCGTACGACCGTCGAGCCGGATTCATGGCGCGAGACGTCGGCCGGCGACGGCGCGCTGCGCGAGCTGAACGGGCAGTTGATCGTCTACAACACGTCGGACGCCCATCAGCAGGTGCGCGGCCTGTTGAAGCAGCTTCGCGACACGCGCGCCCTGATGATCGCCGTGGAAGGGCGATTCCTGACGGTCACGTCGAACTTCCTCGAAGAGATCGGCGTCGATATCGACTTCGTGTTCAACGCCGGCAATGCCGGCTTCGACCGCGCCGTGACGAACCAGGGCGCGGGACTCTTCGATCCGATCACGGGCGCGGCGGTGCTGGTTCCCAGAAACCTGTCGCGGGCCGGCGTCGTGCCCGCGGTGCCGGCATTCGGCGGCGGCGCGCTGCCGTCGCAGACACCGGCGTCTCCGTTTACGAACCCGGCGTTCATTCCACAGCGCGGCGGCGTCATTCCCTCATCCGACTTCCTCTCCCCGGTCGCGCTTCAGCAGGGATCGCTCGGCTTGGTAGATCCGACGGCGGTGAACACGGGAATTCCCGGCAGCATCTCGCAAAGCCCCGCATTCGCGCCGGCTCTGAACCTGGCCGGCACGTTCCTGGACAATCTCCAGGTGGATTTCCTGATCCGCGCGACGCAGGCCAATCGCCGCAGCAGCGTGGTGCAGGCCCCGCGACTGATGCTCTTCAACGGGCAGCGCGCCTGGGTCGCCGTCCAGCGCACCCGGCAGTTCGTCAGCAGCGTGACCGCCAGCGTCGCCGAAGGCGCGGTCGGCGTGCAGCCGGTCATCGGCAACGTCAGCAGCGGCACGTCGCTGGACATCGAAGGAACGATCAGCGCCGACCGCAAGTACGTGACGCTGACCGTTCGCACCGGCCTGTCGGACGAGCCGCAGCTCGAAGACTTTGAAGTGCAGCGCGCCAGCGGCAATTCGCCGGGCATCTTCATCCGTCTGACCGATCAGCAGAGCCGCAGCATCCGCACGACCGTGTCGATCCCGGACGGCGGAACGGTGCTGCTGGGCGGCCTCAAGCAGGTCGGCGAGGTCGAGGTCGAGGCCGGCGTGCCGATTCTCAGCAAGATCCCGATTCTCAAGCGCGCGTTCACCAACACCACCATGGTGAAGGACACGCAGACGCTGCTCATTCTGCTCAAGGCCAAAATCCTCATTCAGAAGGAAGCCGAGGAAGAGGCGTTCCCGACGCTGAGCTCGGCCGGCGGCTGATCCCGACGATCGGCTGTGAGCGCGCGATGGATCACCGCGGCCGCGCTGGGCGCCTTGGAGTGCCTGAGCGCGGCCGTCGCGCAGCTTCCGCCACAGCGCGCGGAACCCCCCGCGCAGTCGCGTCCGTCGGCGTCGGCCGCCGCGAACCCGGGCGCGGCAGCGCGAGCCTTTCAGCCCGGTGTGGCGATCGACTGGCAGGCGGGGCGGGTGCGGGTGGACGCGCGCGTCGTGCTCGACGAAGGCCCGCTCGAGTTCTTCGCGTGCTTCGCGGGCAAGGAGCACGAGAGCGTCCTTCGGATGTTGGCCGATCCGGAGCACGTGCGCATGGCGCTCGGTCTGGCGGGGATGGAGCCGGGCGCGCCGGCCGAGTGGGACGAGGCGGCGCAGCGCTATCGGCCGCCGGGCGGCGCGCTGATTGACGTGTCCATCGAGTGGCACGCGGCTTCGGGATCGCGGGTCGCCGAGCCGCACGAGTGGTTGCTGGAAGCGGAATATGCCCGCGAGCCGCCGGCCCGCCCGTGGGTGTTCGCGGGTTCCTATCGAAACCAGGCCGGGCGGCTGGGCAGCGCGGTGACCGGCGCGGGCGTCGCGCTCGTGGACGATCCCTCGAGCCTGCTGGCGCTGCCGGCGCGACGCAGCGCCAGCAACGCCGAACTGTGGGCCGTCGCGGACGCCGACGAGATTCCTCCCGTCGATACGCCTGTCACGCTTGTCTTTCGGTCGGCAAAGCCGCGAACGCATCGCGTGCGTCTGGACGCGATCGGGCGGCTGTTCGTGGACGAGCGTCTCTGCGCCATCGACGACGCGGTCGAGCTGGTGCGGATCTCGCTGGAGCTGACGCCCGGGCGCGTGCAGCCGATCGAAAGCGGCAGTGCGCTGCGCGCCGATCTCGAGCGCATTCGGCGGGCGCTGGCGGCCGGTGGCGTGCCGGACGGGTCGCTGCGGTTCATCGCGCCGTAGGCGCGCTACGGTCGGCCGTAACCGAGCTTGGGCTTGGCGCCGAGGCCCATGGCGCTGAGGTCGGCGGCGTCTACATCGCCGTCGCCGTCCATGTCGAAGATTTCGCATCCGGGCGTAAAGGGCATCAAGCGGCAGGACATCGCGGCGCGAATGTCGGCGGCGTCGATGTCGCCGTCGGCGTCTCCGTCGCCCAGGCGCTGCGGCGGGTAGAGCTTCCATCGCTCGCCGGTCGGGTAGTTCGTCAGCGTACGCTGCGTGCCGCCCGGCCAGGTGATGTGGATTTCGTCGGCGGTGAGCGCCTGGTCCATGCCGAAGTGCAGCGTGAGCTCGTTCTGCGTTTTGTAATTACTGCCGCAGTAGACCTGCTGAAGCTGGGTCACGGCGTTCGACGTGACCTCGACCGTGGCGCCGACGCCGAATCGGTTCGGTCCGATCCCGACCACATCGAGCCGCAGCCAGTTTCGCGCGCTGCCTTCGTTGTTGATGTGCAGTTGCACGAGTTGGGGGCGGCTGGCGACGAGCAGGTCGAGGTCGCCATCGCCGTCCACGTCGGCGATGGCGGCGCAATAGGAATCGGCCGGATCGTTCAGGGCGAGCTGCGGGGCGATGTCGGACATCGGCCACGCACCGCCCTGGAAGAGCTGGTTTTCGCCGCCGGTGTTGCACACGAACAGGTCGAGGTTGACGTCGTTGTTGTAGTCGAAAGCGATCGTTCCCCAGCCGTAGCGGTACGCCGCGACGCCCGCGGCGAGGGTCTGGTCGGTGAAGGTGCCGTCGCCGTCGTTCATGAGCAGCACGTTGCCGACGGGCAGGTTCGTCATGTAGATGTCGGTGAAGCCGTTGTAGTCCAGGTCGCCCAGGGCGATTCCCATGCAGTCGACGTCGGCGCCAGTCCCGGAAGAGACGGTCACGTCCGTAAACGTGCCGCCGTCGTTTCGGTAGAGGTGGTTGGTCCAGTCCTCCGACGTTCCCTTGTCGTTGCCCAGGTACATGTCGTCGTCGCCGTCGCGATCGAAGTCGAACCATGCCACCAGGAGGCTGGGCGCGTCACCGTCGGATACGCCGAGCGTTTCGGCGACGTTGACGAACGTGCCGTTGCCGAGATTCCGGAACAGGCGGTTGCGGACGGGCGAATTGAAGCTCAGCGTCCGCATGCACTGATACATGTCGAGCCAGCCGTCGCCGTCGTAGTCGCCCCAGGTCGCGGCCTGGCCCGGGCCGGTGAGCCCGACTCCGGCGGCGGCGGACACGTCCGTAAAGCTCCAGTTTCCGTTGTTCCGGTAGAGCCGCGAGGGCTGGAACCAGTTGCTGAAGTGAAGATCGAGATCGCCGTCGCCGTCGTAGTCCGCGGCCGAGACTCCGCTGGGCGCCGTGATCGCGGCGATCCCGACGGTTCCGGAGCGGTCCGAGAACATTCCGCTGCCGTCGTTCTCGAAGATTCCGATGATCCCGCCGGACCGGCCGGTGGTAACGATGTCCGGGTCGCCGTCGCCATCCAGGTCGGCGAAGGCCAGCCCGACGCCGAACTGCTCGGCGCCAACCTGCACCGGGTAGTCGACGCCGCGGTCAAACCCCTCCTCCGTGAAGGGAATCTGCGCCGCGGCCGGCCCCAATCCAGCTCCGACGATCGCGAACATCAGGACGCTGCGCGCAGACCGAATCGATACCGCCGACATGAACGCCCCTCCTCCGCTGGCGCACCGCATCGATGACACAGGATTTGCGCGTCGTGCCGATGAATTGCGGCCGAACGCGGTAACGCATCCAACCCAGCGCGTATTGTAGCCTGGGTCTGCCGGGCAGCGGAAGGGGAATCGCCCTCCCGCAGAAATGCAGCGTCGAAATCGCTAACGGGGCTTTACATTCCGGTCGGGCGTCGCTAATGTAATGGATACAGGAGGGGTTGCGCTCCACTCGCGAGCGCATCAAACCCCGGTGCTAAAATCTGAGTCGCTCGTACGTTACGTGCGTCGACCCGTACAGGCGCGCTGGTGCCTGCGGGTGTGTCTATCTCACCTGAGGAGGAGGAGTTCATGCGTAGTTTCCTTGCCTTCGCCGTCGCGGGCGCTGCCCTGATGACGGCCCCGGCGCTGGCCGATAAGGTCGGCGGCGGCCACCTGTTCACATCGCTCGATGGCACGATCACCGCGGACGGCGGCGATCTGGTCTCCGAGCGCGTCGTTACGCCGGTCGTCGTCGGCGGCAACGACAGCTGGGACACGTTCCTGGATGCCAGCAACGACGTGTTCAGCGTGTTCCTGGCCCCGAACGCGCACGTCACCGGCATCGGCTATGACGTGACGATCGCCACGGTCGGCGCGAGCTGGCTGTCCGAGGCCCGCGTCGAGATGACGGACACCGGCGTTACGACCGGCGTCGGTCTGACCCCGGGCACCGGCAACAACGCCCCCGGCGCCGGCGCGTTCAGCAGCGGCGGCATCATCGACCTGGTCGGCCTGGGCCTCGACTTCAACGTCGGCGGCGACGGCCTGCTGCGGTTCGAGTTCTGGGAAACGTTCGATGACGTCGCGAACGCGATCGACGCCAACTGGCTCGACCCCGGCGTGATCAACATCCAGTGGGTCCCCGAGCCGGCGTCGTTCGCGCTGCTGGCCCTGGGCGCGCTGGCGCTGCGTCGTCGCTAGTCCGAAACTGCAAGTAATCTCCTGGACGTGTCAACTCGGAAGGATCGGCCGCGTGTGCCGATCCTCCGAGTTTTTTGTTTGTCGTCGCGATCGGGCGTCACGAAGCCGCGACCACCGGGGCGTCGTTCGATGCGGAACGCCGCCACCGTGGCGCGGCGTCCGCGATGACACGGCGACTCGCTTCTGCGTCGGAGCGAATCGAGCCGGCAGCGCCGGGTCCGACGCCAGGTCCCGGCGCCTCCGCGTCGAGGCCGCGGACATTGCGGCCGGCGACAAACCCGCGTATTCCAGACTCGCATCGATCGAAGTAGGCCTGGCGGGCGACGCTGGACGTCGCGATTGGCCAAGCCGCCCAGCGACGATGAGGGATCGCACGGATGCTCGTCACGGTCGTCATTCTCGCGGCGCTCCTGCTCGTGAACGGCCTGTTCGCCATGGCCGAGTTGGCGATGATGACCAGTCGCCAGAGCCGCCTGCAACAGTCTGCCCGCGCGGGCGGGCGGGGCGCGGCGGCCGCCCTGGCCCTGGCGCGCGAACCGACGCGTTTCCTCTCCACGGTGCAGGTCGGGATCACGCTGATCGGGATTCTCGCGGGCGCGTTCGGCGAGAACAGTTTGTCCGGGCACTTCGAGCCGATCGTCGCCAGCGTTCCGGCGCTGGCGCCCTACGCGGACACGATCTCGCTGGCCCTCGTCGTGGTGCTGATCACGTACTTCTCGCTCGTCGTCGGAGAACTCGTTCCCAAGCGCATCGCGCTGGCCTATCCGGAGGCGGTCGCGTCGACGATCGCGCGTCCGCTGGGAGTGTTGTCGGTGGTGACGGCATGGCCCGTGCGTGTGCTGACCATTTCGACTGAAGCGCTGCTCAGGCTTCTGCGCGTGCCGACGACGCGCGGCGACGAGGTCTCCGAAGACGACGTGAAGGCGCTGATGTCGCGCGCGACGATGACCGGCATCTTCATGCCGCAGGAACTGAAGCTGTTCCAGCGGATCATCCGGGCCGGCGATCTCGTCGTGCGCGATCTCATGGTGGCCCGAACGGACATCGCCTGGCTCGACGAATCCGAAACAGTGGACATGGTCCGCGTCCGCGTGGGCACCAGCCCGTACTCTCATTTCCCGGTCTGCAAGGGAGACTTGGACCACTTGCTTGGAGTCGTGCACATCAAGAACCTGATCGCCTTCGGTCTCCTGGCGGGCGAGCGGTTCCGAATCACGGAGGTCATGCAGAAGCCGATGTTCGTGCCGGAGAGCATGCCGGCGCTGCGCCTGCTCGATCAATTCCAGCAGACCAAGGTGCACATCGCGTTCGTCGTCGACGAGTACGGCGGAACCCAGGGAATGCTGACGCTCAACGACGTAACCAGCGCGATCGTCGGAGACGTGAGTCGCCGCGGCGAAGCCGGATTGCCCACCATGACGCGCCGAGGCGATCGCGAATGGCTCGTCGACGGGCGACTTCCGCTGCGCGACCTCATCGCCGGGCTCGACCTGCCGCCGGAAATCGACGAGGAGCTGCCCGATGTCAGCACGGCCGCCGGGCTGGTGACCGCGTTGCTCGGCCACCTCCCGGTCGAGGGCGAACAAACGCAATGGCAGGGACTGCGCTTCGAGATCATCGACATGGACGGAACCCGGGTGGACAAGATTCTCGTCTCTCGGGTCGAATCGTGAGAAGAGACCGAATCCGTGGCGGCGCCGAACGCTCCGGCGGGCACGCCACCGACATTCCGTCAGCGGGAGCCGAACATGCGCGCACGTGAACGCATGGCCGCGAAAGGGTCCGGGCGACACCCTCTCCGAAGCCTCGGGGTCGTCGCGCTGGCGATGCTGACGTTCGCGAGCGGTTGCGCCCCGGGTCGAATGGCGGTCAACGCATCGCCGAGCTCGTGGGGCGGCCACGAGCTTCAGCTCTATACGCAGCTCAACAGCGCGTACGGAAGCAAGCTGATGCGCATCGAGGGCCGCCGGTGGATGATCGCCGGAACCACCGGCCCGCTTGCCATCCACGCCGGCGCCGAGATGCTCCGGAACGGTGGAAATGCGGTCGATGCCGCGCTGACGACGGCGATGTCCCAGATCGTCCTGTCGGGCGGGTCGTGGAACAGCTTCGCGGGCATTCTGAACGCAGTCGGATACGACGCGCGAACCGGCGTCGTCTGGTCGATCAACGGCGGCTACGACATTCCGCAGGAAGAGACCGACCTCGCCACGATTCCGGCCGCGCCGACGCCGAGCGGTCGGACGGCGCTCGTGCCGGGCTTCATGGCTGCCGCCGAGGCGGCGCACACGCGCTATGGGCGCTGTCGATTCGGCGACGTGCTCGAGCCGGCGATCTACTTCGCCGATGAGGGATTCCCGGTGGATGCGCCGCTCGCGGCGATGATCGCATTGCGCAAGGACGTGCTGACGCGGCGGCCGGACACGGCCGCGGCGTTTCGCGGCCCGTCGGGCGAATGGCTGCGCGCCGGCGACGTGTTCGTTCAGGCGGACCTGGCTCAGACGCTGCGCGGCGTGGCGACTCTCGGCGCGGCCTATGTCTACAACGGCGCGTGGGCCGAGAGGCTTGTCGCAGCGGTGCGTTCCGAGGGCGGCCGCATGACGCTCGACGACCTGCGCCGCTACCGGCCGCAGTTCGACGCGCCGCTGGCTACGACCTTCCGCGGGGTTGAGGTGTTCACGATGCCGCCGCCGGAAGTCGGCGGCGTGCAACTGGTCGAGGCGATGAACGCGATCGAAGCGTCCGACCTGCCGCGGTTCGGGCGCTATGCCGACTCGGCCGACGGGCTGTTCCGCATGATCCAGATTTGCCGGATGGGCTATTTCGTGACCTATTCGCCGGCGTTCGATCCGACCGGGCGTGCCGGCGGCGCGGGCCGGATCACGCCGGCAGACCGAGTGACGCGCGCGGCGGCCAGCGAGAACTGGGCGCGAGTTCAGCGGCGCGGCTGGGAGATGGAGTTATTCGCGGAGACGGCCGGCGCGGCGTCGCAGCCGTCGTCCGCGCCGTCGCATTCGGACGGAGTCGTGGCGATCGACGCGGAGGGCAACGCGATCGCGATCTGTCATACCAGCAACACGATGCTGTGGGGAACGACGGGCATTCGCGTTGAGGGCGTGTCGGTGCCGGATTCGGCCTCTTTCCAGCAGGCGATGATGGCGCGCGTCGGGCCGGGCGCCCGGCTGCCGAACGCGACGAATCCGGTGGTGGCGATGCGCGACGGGCGCGTCGCGCTGGCGGCGAGCTGCATCGGCTCGGCGCTGCACGAGTGCATGATCCAGAACCTGGTGAATACGCTCGACTATGGGATGAGCCCGCACGAATCGGCGGCGTCTCCGATGTTCGGTTCGCCGGTGTTCGTGGCCGCGGACGGCTCGTCGCAGATGATGAAGCAATCGCTGCCGGCCGGTCGATTCCCGGCGCCGATCGTGGCGCAACTGCGCGAACTGGGACAGCAGGTCGAGGAGTTCACCGACCCGCGCGCGATGGGGCTGGTGCAATACTGGGTCGGCGTGCAGCGAACGGCGGACGGGCAGCTCCGCGGCGGCCTGACGCCGGGGCTGAACGGGATCGCGGAATGGGAGTGAGGGGCGGGGATCGGGCCGCAGGGGCCATTAGGTGAACAGGCGTGCAGAATCCGCACGCGCCACGCAAGAACGCAGTTCGGGCCAACGCTCGATGAGCGACCAGGCTGACACGCGCCCCAGCTCGCGGGGCTCGATCTTGTTTAGTCCTCCGCCATAGACGCGACCTTCGCCGCGCAACTCGGAGCCTGTCACTCCGTTCAGTCCGTCAAACACATCGCGGGCGCGCGCTGGCTGTTGGAGTAGCATTCGGGCGAGAACCTCGCGTGGGTAGAGCATGAGGTAGAGATTGCTCGCAATCGCGGTCGATCGATTCCAGATGAAGCGAAAAGGCTGCTTGTCGTCCGCGCCTCGGCCCATGTAGGTGCAGAGAAATGGGCATGGGTCGCGACGCTCTTGCTTGTACCAGGGAGTGCGTTTGCGCACGAGGTAGCCGTCTCGAACCCCGAGAGCATGGGCGGTTCGCAGATACTCCCAGAGTGTCGGGTGGCGCTGCTCGACCACATGTTCGGGGAGGTCGCAGTCGATAACGCAGAGTTGACGGCCCCGGAGCGGGTAGCCGTCCTCGTCCGGCTCAATGACGGTGTCTTTCAAATGCCGCGGACTGGGAAGGATCGGGCGCAGATGCTGGGCGGGAAGGCGTCGGCGTCTTGCGTCGGCGCGGTCGAGGATGAAGAACTTGTTGTCCCCCGTGGCGATGCCGCGCTGAACGCGGAAGAAATCGGCGAGTATCGGACCGTCGCCGTTGGGGAGTGATTGCCGATCATTCTCGGTGTGGCGGGGATAGACCGTCCACTTGTGCGAGGCGCGAAGTCGGTCGATCGTGAGGCGGTCGCTCGCGCACGGAGCATCGATCGTGCCGCCGAAGGTGAATTCGCAGCTGTGATCCGGCGGCGGAAGGGCCTTCTGAAACACCAGAACGACCGACGAAACCAGGGCGTCACCGAACTGAACATCGTCGGGATCGAAGCGATGAGCGCGGATGAGCGTCACGCGATCCGTAAGAAAACGTTTGAGCGCCGCACCGTAGTTCACGTCCATGAATTCGGAGGGGATCAGCCACGCGGCGTACCCGCCGTCGTCCATCCACGCAGTCGCGAGCAGGAGGAAGTAAACGTAAAGGCCCGCGAGGCCGTTCACCTCCACGCCCGTCACCCTCGACGCAAGTCGCTGCAACCGCACCTTGTCCTCGGGGCGCAAGTGGTGGTGTCGCACGTAGGGCGGGTTCGCCAGGATCAGGTTGGGTGCGGACAGGCAGAGTCGGTCGGCGATGATGCGGGTGAAGTCGCCGTGAACGACCTCCAGGCCCGCGCCGCTCCACAAGTCGCGGGCGGCATCCGCGAAGGCGGGATCGAGTTCAATGCCGAGGGCGCTCGCGATGCGCTTGGGGCCAAATACGGCGAGCGCGGCCGAGAAGAAGCTCCCGGAACCGACGGCCGGATCGGCAAAGCGGATTCCGCCGCCGCGCGGGCCGATAAGTGTGTTGACGTAGCGGGCGATCTCGACCGCGAGAGAATTGGGCGTGGCGAACTGGCCGAGCCGGTTTCGCTGCGCCGCCGACCGGGTTGCATCGAGCGCCGCTTGCACCGATTGCCGCCGCAATTCGACCGTGTTGTGGCGATGAGCGATCATCGGATTCACAATCCCAGCGTCGCCAAATCGTCGATGCGATGCTCCCACACCCAGTCGATTCCCTCGGCGGCCTCGTAGCCCAGATAGTCCGAGCCGAAATAGCCGCACAAGAACAGGATGAAGCAGACGCCCTTGCCGTAGGTAGCTTGGAGCTGATGGATTTTGGTCGCTTCTTCCTTGCGGCGCTTATTGGTGTTCGTGAAGTCACCCGCCGACTTCGCCTCGATGAGGATTGGCAGCCGGTTCTTCCGCGGCTTCTTGGGTTGGATTACCACGTCTATCGGGATCTTGACCTTGATGGACGTCCCGACAGTGAGGTTCATGCGAATCGAGTACGTCCCCGTCTGCATCTCCGCGATCGGCTCCCCGGCGGGGTGGGGCTGTCGCCGGTAACCGCGTCCGTCCAGCCATTCGCCGACGAGCGCGAGTTGCCGCTGTTCCTGGGCGTTGCGCACGATCGGGTTGGCGACGGCGCTGCATAGACGGTCCGCCACGATCGTGGATGCTCGGTCGCGCTCGTGATCGGTCGGATCCGTGCCCGCGTCCAGCCACGGGAAGATGTCCCGGTCGAGGAGTTTTGTGAGCACCGCGCAAACATTTGTTCAGGTTGTCGTCCAAGAGTCCCGACTTCATTCGCGCGGCGAGTTTTCCGGCTTCCATGCGGCCGACGAGCGACTTGCTCGCGCCGGATAAACCAACCAGTCGATCCACCGCGAGCGGCGGCGCCGTGCACATCCGGAGCGTCGGGAGTGACGCCGGGTTGCCGCGGAGTGTCGCAGAATCAATGTTACGGAGATCGCGAGTGGCGAGCAGAGCGGCCTTCACCCGATCGGTGGCTTCGATGCGCGTCGCACGAAAGGCCTCGGGCGCGAAGCGCATGAACCACTGATTGAACTGATCGACTGAAGCGGCGATGTCTGCCTTCCACAGGCGAGGCTTGTTCGCATTGACGCGCTGGAACGACATCTGCGTCCTTTGAGCCACGGGCTGAAGCGAACGCCTGATCTAACACGCCGACGCGCGAATATGCGGAGGATGTTAGGTTTACGCAACCACGGCTGGCGTTGTGAGCCATTCGGCCGATGATACCATAACGCGACGCGCGATGATTCAACAGGAGCGTATCGCTCGAATCCACGGGCCGCGTCGAGCGCGAGCGTGCACGGCGCGCACTTCCAGGGCTGAGCCAGAGCGGACTTAAGCATGAGGCGACCCATGCCCAGCGGCGGTGGTTCAGTTTTCGCGGCATGCCCGCGGCGGCGCACGGCGGCTTGGCGCAAGGGCCGCCATGGCCTCGCGTGCGCGCGTTGCCTGTCGGCCACGCTCGCGCTGCTGTGCGTCTTCTCCGGTGAACGCGCGGCGAAGGCGGAACTGCCGGAGCCGCTGGAAAAGTCGCTGACGGCGCGACAGTCCATCGAAACGGCCGTCATCGAGTGGACGCACACGAGATTCGAGGGCGCCGGCCGATCCGGCGCGGCGCCGCGCCCGTTGTACTTCACGACCAGGTTGTCGCCGACCGAGACGCTGCGCACGTCGCGCGGAGACGAGGCCGGCGTGCACTACCGCGACGAGCATGGCGCTCCGATGCCCGTGAATCAAAGCGAATTTGGGCTGCTGCAACTCGATGATCGACTTTGGTCGCATCAGCGAAACACGATCCGCGCGGAAGTCCATCCGACCGGCGGCTGGATCGGGCCGGAGAACCTGCGCTCGCTGGGCGTCTCGCCGATGTTCGACCACCGCGCGCCGGAGGAGATTCTCAGCGCGCCGGCAGGCGAGCCGCACGGAGTGCGCTCGGACGTCGAATTCGCCGTTCGGGAGGACGGCGGCATGCAGTTGGTCGAGCGGCGATCGGGCGAGGCGGTCTACCGCTGGTGGCTGGACCCGAAGCGGCAGCTTGCGCCTGTCCGCGCTTCGGTCGAGCAAGGCGGCGAGGTGGTGTTCGAGAGTCGAGTCACGCTGGCGCAATTCGACGACGTGTGGTTCCCGAGCCGGGTGGACTATTTCCGAGAGGACTATGCCAACGGCGAGCGCCCCGCCGAGACGGTGCAGGTGCTCTCGGCCGAATTCAATCGCACCGACCACCCGTGGACGCTCGGGCCGACCGACCTCGGGATCGAATGCGGCATGAACGTGCACGAATTCGACGCCTCGCGAGGGCGCGTGGGTGTGGGCAAGTTCGACGGGCAGGCGGTCGTTCCCCTGGACGAGTACGCCGAGCGATTCCGCGCCGGCGAGCTCGAGACCGGGCCGACGTATCGGCGTATCCTCGCGGCCGGGCGAAGCCGCCTCGAACAGTGGCGGCGCGAGACCGGCGAGGGACTGGTCGAGCGGTTCCCGCAGCAGTTTCCTTTCGAGCCGGGTCGCCGGCGGGAATTCGAGAGCGCGTGGGAAAGGTACACGCGTGAATTCATCGCGAGGTATCGGTTGAACGACGACCAATCGCAACGCGCCTGGCGCATTCACGCCGAGTGCCGCGACAACGCGAACGCCTATCTCGCCTCGAAGAAAGTCGAACTGGAACGCATCGACGAACGCGTCGTCGAGGCCGCGACCGCCGACGCAGACGACGCGCGGCGACGTGATAAACTGCTCGCAGCGCTCACGCGGTTACTGGAACCGATTGACGGAATCTTCGAATCGCAGCTCAAGCCGCGATTAGAGAAGCTGCCGACGCGCGCGCAGCGCGCCGCGGCCGCCACGCAGCCGACGGCCGCCGGTGCGCCAGCCACACGACCAGCGGCCGAGTCGAGTGACCACGCCGCCCCGTGATTCCCGCTTGCCGTGGATGCTGCCCCAATGCGATCGTCCGCGCGGCAGCGCCGCGCGGAACGCTTCGGGATCGCCCGGGCCGCCGACCGCGGCAACGCGCCCCGCTACACTCCCGGCATGAGCCGGCGTCGGCGAAAGTGGCGGATCGTGCGCGCGGTCGGCCTGTCCGCTTGTGCGGCCGTGGCCGTGTTCTACGTGCTTTCGACCGCCTATTGGATCGAGTGGATCGCGCCCGACGCAAGCTGGCGCGCCCAGGTCTGGGGCGGCGCGCTGCGCGTCGACTGGTCAGGTCGAGCCGGTACGTGGGGCCGACATGACATGGCTGCTGGGCAGATTCTACGCATTACGGAATTGCCGGCGTGGACGGCGTTCTGGTGGCCGCCGGTCCGCGTGTGGCAACCGTCCGCGACTTCGGGCAGAGCGGCGTTCGTTCAGGTGATGCTGTGGGTTCCGCTGGGCGCGGGACTGCTTGCGACGGCGTATGCGTGGTTTCGCGGGCGTGCGGCGCGGCTGGGCTGCTGCGACGAGTGCGGCTATGACCTGCGCGCGATCGTGGGTGATCGCTGTCCGGAGTGCGGCGAGAAAACGGTCCTTTCACCCTGCGAATCGGCATCCGGCGAGCACGCCGAGCCGCAGCGCCCGGCCGTTGCGGCGCAACGACGCGATTAGCGACGGATCGACGCGCGGAGAGCAGGGGCGACGGGGACGCCCGGCTCTGTGTCGCGATGCGTTCTCGAAAGAAACGCTCGGACGCTCGCGCCGGACGCCCCTGTCTGAGCGGCGGTTTCCCCGCCGACCGCTCTGGCAGCCCGTTGAAGAGCTCACACCCACGCGCGTGGCGCGGAGCTGCCGCCGGCGAGAACGCGGGTTGAAAACCCGCTCCACAAGTTCTTCGACGGACTGTTAGCCCCGGGCGCCCGCGAGCTCATGGCCCGCGCCGTTCACGAACTGGCTCACGTCGATTCCGAGCTTGGACGCGACGCGCTTGCCATAGTCCTCGTCCGCGCGGAAGAAGTGGCAGAGCTGACGGACTTGCACGTCCCGTCTGGCCAACTTCAATCCGGACGTGATGCGCGTAGTCAGCCGATCGCGGTGCGCGTCGTCGAACATGCGATAGAGGTTGCCGGCCTGAGTGAAGTCGTCGTGGTCGGCGGTGCTGTCGAAGCGATCGACGATCACCTGGCCGAGCTGCCACGCCGGATCTTTGTACGCCTCATTCGGCATCGGCGTGCCGTCCCGGCTGTTGGGCCAATAGTTCGGCGCGGCGCCGTAGTTCTGCGCCGTGGCCATCGCGCCGTCGCGCGAGTAGTTCATGACCGGGCAGCGCGGCTTGTTCACCGGGATTTCGCGATAGTTGACGCCGAGGCGGTACAGGTGCGTGTCCTGGTAGCTCAGCAGCCGCGCCTGGAGCATCTTGTCCGGACTCGGGCCGATGCCCGGCACGAACGCGCTGGGGTTGAACGCGGCCTGCTCGACCTCGGCGAAGTAGTTCTCGGGATTGCGGTTCAGCTCCAGAATGCCGATCTCGATCAACGGGTGCTCGGCGTGCGGCCAGACCTTGGTGAGGTCGAAGGGGTTCCAGCGGAACTTGTCGGCCTGGGCCTGGGTCATGAGCTGGATGCAGACGCGCCACTTGGGGAACTCGCCGCGGTCGATGGCGTTGAACAGGTCGCGTTGATGGCTCTCGCGGTCCTGGCCGATGACGCGCGCCGCTTCGTCGTCGGTCCAGTTCTTGATGCCCTGCATGGTCTTGAAGTGGAACTTGCACCAGACGCGCTCGCCGGCGGCGTTGACCAGCGAGTACGTGTGGCTGCTGTATCCGTTGACGTTGCGATAGCTGGCCGGAATGCCGCGGTCACTGAACAGGATCGTGACCTGGTGCAGCGATTCCGGACAGAGCGACCAGAAGTCCCACTGCATGTCCATGCAACGCAGATTCGTCTTCGGGTCGCGCTTCTGCGTGTGGATGAAGTTCTGAAACTTGTACGGGTCGCGCACGAAGAAGACCGGCGTGTTGTTGCCGACCATGTCCCAGTTGCCTTCTTCGGTATAGAACTTCACCGCGAAGCCGCGGACATCCCGTTCGGCGTCCGCGGCGCCGCGTTCCCCGGCGACGGTCGAGAACCGCAGAAACACATCCGTGCGCTTGCCCTTCTGGGACAGGAACCGGGCACGCGTGTACTTCGTGACGTCGTTGGTGACGGTGAAAGTGCCGTAGGCGGCGCTGCCCTTGGCGTGAACGACGCGCTCGGGGATGCGCTCGCGATTGAAATGCTGCATCTGCTCGATCAGTTGCACGTCCTGCATCAGGACCGGACCGCGCGGTCCGGCCGTCAGGGCCTGTTGCATGCCGATCGGGGCGCCGTCCTGCGTCGTCAGGGCGGGACACTTCTTGTCGCTGTTCATCGGGGACCATCCTTCCTTCGGGGTGCGTAGCGTCGCGCGGCGCCGGCGGTGCGACGCATTCGAGCACAGGACGCCCGGCGCGTCCGCGCGTGTCGGATCAATCGGATTATGCTACGATCAGCGATAGGTGTCTAATACCAGAAAACGATCGTTGCGATAGGTCGAACCTATGGACATCCGCGCCCTGCGTTTCTTCCTCGCCATCGCGGAGACCCTCAGCATCTCGCGCGCCGCCGAGCGGTGCGGAATCGCCCAGCCGTCGCTGAGCCAGCGGCTGCGGCAGCTCGAAGCGCGCGTCGGGCAGCGCCTGTTCGACCGCATGGCGCGCGGCGTCGCTCTCACCGACGCCGGACGCGCGCTGCTGCCCCACGCGCGGCGGCTGCTGCGCGAAGCGAACGCGCTCGAAGCGCTCGTGCGCACGGACTTGCGCGACGGGCGCGGCGCGCTCGCGATCGGCGCGATCCCCACCATGGCGCCGTTCGTGCTCCCGCCCGTGCTGGCGCGGCTCGCCCGACAGTTCCCGGAATGCGAGCTCACGCTGCGCGAGGACTTCACCGCGAATCTGGTTGAAGCGCTCATCGACCACGAGCTGGACCTCGCCATCCTCAGCACGCCCATTCACGCCGCCGAATTGCAGATCGACGTGCTGGCTCGCGAACGCCTGCTGCTGGTCGCCGCGCGAGATTCCGCGTTCGCGGCTGGCGCAGCGCCGGCCATCGGCGACTTGCAGGACCAGCCGGCCGTCGTGATGCACGAGATGCACTGCATGTCGCAGCAGATCGAGTCGTTCTGCTCCGCCCGGCGGCTGCGCCGTCGAATCGTGTGTCGATCGGCGCAACTGGACACCGTGCTGGAACTGGTGGGAATCGGGCTGGGAATCTCGCTCGTGCCCGAGATGTGCGCGCGGACCGACGCCTCCGATCAGCGCAGGTACTTCGCGCTCGGCCGGAACGGGCCGACGCGCGAGATCGCGGTCGCGTACCGCGTCGATCGGACGCGCTCGCGCTTGAGCCGGGCGCTGGTCGACCTGCTGCGCGCAGAGCTGCGCTCCGGCGCGCACCGCATTCGAGAACTATGACGGACGCGGCGCATCGCGCTCAGGGACACCGCGCGCCGAACCACGACAGCAGGATTCCAAGGTCGGCGAGAGACACCGCCCCGTCGCCGTTCATGTCCCCGTCGGCATGCGAAGCGCCGGCGACGACTCCGAAATTCGTCAGCAGGATAGACAGGTCGGCCAGGCCGACGGAGCCGTCGAGATCGAAATCGGGGCAGTCGCAGGCGTCGGCATACTCGTATCCGTCCTCGACCGTCGTTTCGCGCCAGGGCGTCACGAGGCGAACGTCCACGGATTCGCCGTCGCAGTCCGGGGCGCGCGGCACGCGCACGCGAATCGACGTGCCGCTGAGAACCTGAAGGTCCGTTGCGGGCCGACCGTCGATGGTTACGCTCGTGATCCAGGACATGCGCAGTCCCTGAATCGCAATGACGTTGCCGCCCGGAATGCGACCGATCGCGGGGACGATGGATTCCACCGCCGGAGCGGCCGGCGTGACCAGGTCGACCAGCGACTGGATCGCCGTCACGGCGCGCTGCGCCGCGCTCACGAGCATGCGCTGCGCGCCGCTCACGAGCCGTGCGCGAAGCGTCCACAGGCCATCGACCCCGTGCGCGACCAGATCGGACGCGTCGAAGCGGAGAGTCGCCAGCATTCCACCCGGCAGCGGCGCGCCCGCGAAGCTGATGAGCGCGGTCGCGGCGACGTCGCCGCTTTCGTCCAGCAGCTCGCCTCGGAGTTCGTACGGACCGGGTTCGTTCACGGCGATCAGCACGTCCAGTTCGATTACCTCGGCCAGCTCGTCGCCGTCGTCGTCGATCAGGCGCTCGCCAACCACGTCGATGATCTGTGCGGGGTCCGAATCGACCACGAACAAACCGGGACTGCTGCGGTGAACGGCATCGAGGCTCAGCGAGATCTGCGCGCGGGCCTCGACCCGGTAACGCCCACCCAGCGTCGTGTTCGTGTAGACGACGCCGAAGACGCCGTCCCCGGGATCGCCGTCGGCGTGCGCGCCGTCGTCCAGAAGCTCGACAACGTCTACGGAATCGTCCGGAAGCGTGATCTCGGCCTGGATGCCGCCGGCATGACCGACGAGCACCGCGTCGTTGGGATCGCGCACCGACGCCTGAATGAAGACCGGATCGCCGGCTGGCGTCGGTTGCTCCGGCAACGTCAGGTCGACTCCGCGGCCGTTCTGGAACACGAACTCGATCGCGGCCGATGCCGGCGCCGAGCCGCTCGCGCTGACGACGAGCGTCACGTCGCCCTGGGGCGGGCTCGGAACTTCGAAAGTGAGCAGGTAGCCGTCTTCGATCGGCTCGACGACCGCGTCCGGCGGGACAAGGCTGACGCCGCCGCCGTCGAGCAGGTCGAGCGAAGCGCTCGCGTCCGCCAGCCAGGCGTTGACCGCGATGCTCGGGTTTGCATCGAGGGCGATCAGAGTCTGCGTTGAGCTGCCGGCTGGCGCGGCCAGCGTCACGTGCAGCACGCCGAATTGCGGAGGCTCGCCCAGGCCATTGGCGCCGGGGCACGTAGCCGCCAAGTCGTTGGACGAGACGGAAGATCCGCTCGGGCGGGTCGCGTCATAGATGAAGCGAGCCGCGCGCCGGATCGGTTCCTCTTCTTCCTTCACGCCGCCGTGCGACTCCGTGCGCCGCCACTCGATGCCGCCGATGAACCGTCCGCGGTGGCCGTTCGCCTTGTCGTACGAATTCGCCCCGTACCAGTCCGAGCCGCGCATGGTGCGTCCGATCCCGAGCGCTGAGCAGTTCGGCCGGACGGTGTCGTCGGAAGAACTGATGAGCAGGCGGTCGCGGTCGACGCCGACGTCGCGCGTGTAGTTCCAGCCCGGCGTGGTCGGCGCGCCGTTGTCCGCGGCGTTCGTGCCGTTCATGAGGTATTCCGCGAATCCCTTCACGGTGTAGTTGTTGGAGGTTCCGCCGTGCACGCCGTCGAATGAGACGACACGCCGCAGCGGCGGCTTTTCGGCCAGGTCGTCCCGGAAAATCCACGATCGCGCGATGATGCCGCCCATGCTGTGCCCGCACAGGTGAATCGGCAACGCGCGGCGTTGTGCGGCATCGGGCACGATTCCCACCAGGTTCGCGCGCATGCGATCTCTCACGAGATTGTCGTGCAGGCGCGTCGCGTTCGCGTCGTGCCGCGCGCCGTTGGGAGGGGCCGAGTTGTCATATCCCCAGGTTGGCTCTTGCTTGTCGCTGTTCGGCATGGAGAACGCGAGGAAGCTCGGCACACGATCGCCGGCCAGGATGTGGCTTCGCTTGCGCTCAGGCCAGGGGTGGTCCACCTGACCGGCCGGATCGGCGACCAGGTAGGCGCGGAAATTGTCCCAGGTGGTATGTCCCCCGTTGTAGCCGCCCTGCATCACGACCGGTTGCGGGAAGATGATTTCTTCCGTGCCTGCCAGACCGTGCGGGGCGTCGAGCAGATAGGGATCGTGGTTCGGATAGTTCGCGACGGTGTAGCCTACGCCGTTGCCGGGGTCCATATAGGTGACGAGGGCGCGCAGGCCGAGGCGGACGCCCTCATAGTCTTCGTCGTCGAACGCGGCCGGTTGGGCAAAGTGCCCGTCGACACCGGACACGACGGCATCGCCGACCAGCTCGATGCGCCGCGCGGCGCCGGCGCCGGTGATGCGGTAGGCGAACACGTGCGCGCCAGCGATCGGAGTGCCGTCCTGGAATCGGACCGTCCCGTTTGCCCCGCCATGCGCGGCCGGCAAGCCCGAAAGCGCCGCTCCCAGCAGCATGAGAATCGGCCGAAGCGCCCGATGTGACGACCTTGAGGCGTGAAGCATCGCGGATTCCTCCGTACGCGTGTTTGCGGTCGAGCGCGGCGCGCCGGCGACGCGCTCGCGGTGCCGGTCGGTGGTGCTGGACCGGTCTCGATTCTCGAACAGGGCGAAGTGCGGCCCGAACGGCAGTCGTTGTAGTCCTTTTGATGCTCCGGCACAAGAAAAATGCGGGGAATGCGTCTCGTCCGGACGCGGTCAGCGCGTACGATGACGCGGTGGGTCTGATATCGTCGCTAATGCCGCGGGAGCAACCGGATGCAACGGCCATACGAATCGGAACGGGCTACGCAGATTCTCGAGCGCACGCCGCACATCCTGCGGGCATGGCTCAGCGGGCTCGACGAAACGTGGACGCACAGCAATTACGGCGAGGAGACGTTCAGCCCGTACGACGTGGTCGGGCATCTGCTTCACGGCGAGAAAGCGGACTGGCTGGCGCGGGCGACGATCATCCTCGAACAGGGAACCGCCCGTCCGTTCGACAAGTTCGACCGCTACGCGATGTTTGAGGAGAGCCGGGGCAAGTCGCTCGACACGCTTCTGGATGAATTCGAAAGGGCACGGGACGCCAACCTGGCGACGCTGCGGCGGATGAATCTCTCGCCGGAGCAGCTCGCGCTGCGCGGCACGCACCCGGCGCTCGGTGAGGTCACGCTTTCGCAGTTGCTGGCGACGTGGGTGGCGCACGATCTGAATCACCTGGCCCAAATCGCCAAGTGCATGGCCTCGCAGTATCACGACGCGGTCGGGCCGTGGCGCGAATACCTGACCGTGCTCAAGCACGCGCCGGTGCGGATGCAGCGGTGAAGGGGCGGGCCGCAAGCGCGGACACGGGTAGCGCTGGTTCGCGAGCGTCGCCGACGGCGGTACAATCCTTGCTGCCTGGGGGCGGCCCGCTGCGGCGGGCCTGAGATGCCGGCGCGAACGCCGGCAGACCCTTTGAACCTGATCAGCGTCGGGCCGCGTGCCACCGCTCCACGAGCGGCGCATTCGACCGGCCGGCTGCGTAGGGAAGGATGCCCATGACCCAGCTTCAATCCGCCCGCAACGGCATCATCACGCCCGAGATGGTCCGCGTCGCGCAGCGCGAGAACGTCACGCCGGAGTTCATCCGCGACGGCGTCGCACGCGGCGCGATCGTCATCCCCGCCAACGTTCGACACCTCGCCGGTAGCGGCGGCGCGTCGCCCGCGAATGGCTCGAACGGCCGCCACGCTGCGACGGTGGGCGCAGTGAAGAACGGCCAGCGCCGCCCGAGCAGCAGCGGACAACCGACGGATGCCGAGCTCTCCGACCGCGCGCACGCGGGATCATCGGCGGCCGCTCAGGAAGCTGCCGACCGGCCGCGCGCCGGCCATCCGACCGCGACGCCCGACACGGCCTACTGGGTCAACCAGACCGTCGCGCAGCGCCGCGCTTGGCTTTTCGATTCCGAGCACTGCCGCGGACTGCACGCGCCGAAGCGTCTGGATCCGACCGGCATCGGCCGGGCGATTACCACCAAGATCAACGCCAACCAGGGGGCTTCGCCCGTCTCCAGCAGCACCGAGGAGGAGCTCGACAAGCTTCGCCACGCCATTCTTTACGGTGCGGACACGGTCATGGATCTGTCCACCGGCGGCAAGCTGGACGAGTGTCGGCAGGCGATCCTGGACAACAGCGTCGTGCCGGTCGGCACCGTGCCGATCTATTCGATGATCCTCGGCAAGCGCATCGAGGAGCTGACTTATGACGACATTTTGCGCGAGGTCGAGCGGCAGGCCCAGCAGGGCGTGGACTACTTTACGATCCATGCCGGCATCCTGAAGGAGCATCTGCCGCTGATCCGCGCGCGCATCACCGGCCTGGTCAGCCGCGGCGGCAGCCTGCTGGCCAAGTGGATGATCCACCACAACAAGCAGAATCCGATGTATGACCTGTTCGACGAAATCAGCGCGATCATGCGCGAGTACGACGTGACCTATTCGCTCGGCGACGGCGTCCGACCCGGCTGCCTGGCCGACGCCAGCGACCCGGCCCAGGTCGCCGAGCTGCACGTGCTGGCCGAGCTGGTGCACCGTGCGCGCGAGGCCGGCGTGCAGGTCATGGTCGAAGGGCCGGGGCACGTGCCGCTGAACGAGATCGCCTGGAACATGGAGCACCAGCGCGCGGTCTGTGACGACGCGCCGTTCTACGTGCTCGGACCGCTCGTGACCGACGTGTTTCCCGGCTACGACCACATCACCAGCGCGATCGGCGCGACCGAGGCCGCCCGCGCCGGCGCGGCCATGCTGTGCTACGTCACGCCGAAGGAGCACGTCGGCTTGCCGAAGGCCGACGACGTGAAGGCCGGCTGCATCGCCTACAAAATCGCGGCGCACGCCGGCGACATCGCCCGCGGAATTCGCGGCGCCCGGCGATGGGACGACGACCTGTCGAAAGCCCGCGCGGCGCTGAACTGGCCGCTGCATTTCGAGCTGGCGTTCGACGGCGAGACCGCCCGCGCGCTGCACGACGAAGACCTCGAAGTGGACACCGATTTCTGCGCCATGTGCGGGCACGATTGGTGCAGCATGCGCATCAGCAAGGAGATCTCGGACTGGGCCAGCGGCAAAGCGCAGGGGTTCGTGCCGCTCAAGGTCGCCGTCCAGTCGCCCGGCCTGACCGAGGAGCAGCGGGCGCTGCTGGCGGCGCGCGCAAGGGGAAACGCCGGCGTCCTGTCCGCTTCCGACCGGTCTGAAGACCGGTCCCCGATGGGGAGCGCAAGCGCCCCGCCCGCAAGACTCGCGTGCCACAGCGACAACGCGCCCGATGCGGAATCGGCAAAGCGAGCGCAGCGTGCGCTCCGCTCGCGAGCCTGATTCATCCAGCGCCGGCGCCGCGCGAATAGAAAATGCTCCGCCGCAAGTTGCGCGCGACGGCCGAGCGAGGGCCGCGCGAGGCGCCGAACTCGGCCACTGCGCGTTCCAATCGCTTCCAAGATCGAACAGACCCGCATCCGTCTTCCGGCGGGTCCGCATCGCCGCTTTCGGATAGGCATACTTTTCTCGCGAATTGCCTGGATTGCCTGTGAGATCGTCTCGTTGCCCGTGTACACCCCGTGATCGCTCGCTTCGGACCGCCTGAGAACCAGCGCCGGCCTGCTTGTGGATCGGGTCTGCGAGGGCGCTTCATCGCCTTTCGGCCGCCGCGCCGCGTGCTCAGGGTTTCTATCGACTGAGAGGTAGTGATGCCGAACTCACGTCATTCCGCGCTGCGCCGACTGCCCGGCGCGATGCTGCTCATCTCGATCCTCACCGCGGCCCTCGGCGGTTGCCCGGCGACGAACCCTGACGCCGCTGACGGCACAAGCGACGCCGAGATCAAGTCGCAGGCCGACGCGCTGCTGGCCCACATCGGCGACACGCTTCCGGGTGCGGAGTACGCTGTGGATTGGACTGCGTCAGCCGACGGCGGGCCGCCGGGCGCCCTGTTCGCGATGGTGCTCGACACGCGGAGCATCGCGTGGGTGCTCGGCGATCTGGAGGACGGGGCGGTGAATGTCACCGGCATCGCCCTCGAGACGATTCGACACGAGCCGATTCTCACCGAGGAGGTCCGAGCCGACGGCATCAAGTTCACGCTGCCTGCCGGCGACTCGCTCGATATCGCATCCACCGAAAGCGGCCTGCGCTTCACGCTCGTGCTCGAAGCGAGCGACCCGCCGAGCGTGATCGTCGCGTACGGCGACAGTGAGGGGAACATCACCATCGATGAGGACGCGTCGCGAGTCTACCTGACGCCCGCGGCGGACTACGACGCGTCCACCGCAAGAGCGCGCACTCCGCGATCGCGGACGATGGGGGCGAAGGTCGGACCGCGCGCCCAGGACCAGTCCTGGTGCGAGTGGCTGGGCAACGGTCTGGAATCAGCCGCCGGCCACGGATGTAACCTGGCGTCGCTGCTTACGGGGAAGGCGCCGGCGGTTGTGATCGATCGGTTGTGCGTCGGAGTCTCCAACTTCCTGACGGGGTTCGAGCGGTCCGGTGATCCGCTCAGCACGCGGCGTTTGCTGGCGTCGTTCAAAATCGGCGTGCATGTGCTGTGCGAGATGGGCAAGGCCGGCTGGCGCGTGGTGAGCTTCTTCCGAAACCTCACGCCGTGGCAGCTCGCCTGCAACATTCTCACGTTCGCTTCGAATGCTTCGGTGGCGCTGGATGGCCAGACGCTGGCCGACCGCGCGTGCAGCCGCTGGGGCCTGGGCTCGAATCGCGTCGGGCAGGGGGGCGACCCGACGCCGGATCAGGACTCCGACGACGGCGACCGCGATCCCAATGACGACGATGATCAGGGCGGGTTCGTCTACTACACGCTGTCTATCACCGTGGCTTCCGGCGACGGCTCCGTGGACGTCAGTCCGGCCGACGAGTCTTTCCTGTTCCTCGCCGGTGACGTGCTCACGCTCACCGCGATTCCGGCCCGCAACTACGCCTTCGACGGGTGGGACGGCGCCGTGTCGTCTGCAACGCGCTCATCGACGGTGCTTCTCACGATGGACGGAGATAAGACGGTCGAAGTCTACTTCGTGGAGGCGGAGGACTCCGACGCGGCGCAGCTGCGGGGCATCGTCCGGAGCACATTCAGCGGCGGCGATGAGGCGTGGCGCGTCGTTGGAGACGCGGAGGGCGGAACGGGCGTGCCCGAGTGGTCCGAAACGGGCGGCAATCCCGGCGGAAGCCTCTCGGCCGACGACGACGTGCGCGGCGGCGTGTGGTACTGGCAGGCGTCCACGAAGTTCTACGGCGACCTCAGCAACGCCTACGGCAAGAAGCTGCGCTTCGATCTAAAGCAGACCAGCGCGATGTCGGCGCAATTCAACGATCGGGATGTCATCCTGAGCGGCGGCGGCACGACCATCTGGCTCGATCGCCTGAGCAATCCCGGCGCGGGATGGACGTCCTATGCCGTGATCCTCGATACGAGCGAAACGTGGTGGCGCGCAGACGGATCGCCCGCCACCGAGACCGATATCCGCACCGTGCTCGGCTCGCTGGATGACCTCCGCATTCGCGGCGAGTACGAATCGGGTGTGGATACCGGTGGGCTGGACAACGTCGCGCTGAACGTGGATTGATCGGTCGGGCGGAGCGATTGCGGCCCAGTCCGCGCGAGACGACCGCGCTCCTTGCCTTTTTCTGGGGGACCGGTCTCCCGACCGGTCTTCCTGCCGGGGGACCGGTCTCCTGACCGGTCTTCCCCCCGGTCCGCCGCGCGCGATCCCCCGACCTCTCCCCCGGGGGATCGGTCTCCCGACCGGTCTTCCTCCCGGGGGACCGGTCTCCCGACCGGTCTTCCCCCCGGTCCGCCGCGCGCGATCCCCCGACCTCTC
>CAZKJT010000003.1:457044-479443 GCA_964553225.1 uncultured Planctomycetales bacterium
GACCGGTCTTCCCCCCGGTCCGCCGCGCGCGATCCCCCGACCTCTCCCCCGGGGGACCGGTCTCCTGTCCGGTCTTCCGCCTGGTCGGAGGATTCCGACGCTCGCGGCGTTGCCCGCGGCAAAACCCTTTCGGCGCGTGGCTGCGTCTACGCCTCGTCACCCTCCGCGGCCCACTCGTAATCCGGGTAGTCGGGGTACCACATCGACCGCTCCACCAGCGACTCAACCTGACCGTCCGGGATCATTCGCCCGATGTGCTCGTTCCGCGCCACGCGGATCACCGCACACGCGACGCGATGGCTCACCTCGCGCAGCCGGCTCTGATCGGGATACAGCGCGCCCAGATCGGTCCGTTCGCGCGGCACGCACTCCGAAACCGCCTTCGCCGCGGCCATGAACATCGAATCCGTCACTTCGTGCGCCTCGGACAGGATTGCGCCCAGGCCCACGCCGGGAAACACGAACACATTGTTCGCCTGGCCCGGTTCGTAGCGCCGGCCTTCGATTTCCAGCGGCGGAAACGGGCTGCCGGTCGCCACGATCGCCCGACCGTCGGTCCAGCGATACGCTTCGGCGGGCGTGCATTCGCACTTGGAAGTCGGATTGCTGAGGGCGAAGACCACCGGCCGCTCGACGTGCGAGGCCATCTCGCGCAAAAGCGCTTCGGTGAACGTGCCGGGCGTGGCCGTCGTGCCGACAATCATGGTCGGCCGGACCTTGGAGACGACTTCGAACAGGTCCGTCCGCGCGGGCGTGAGTCCGTAGAAGGCCATGTCTTCGGCCGACATGGCGAACTCGATCTTGTGCGGATCGGAGATGGGCTCGCCGGTGTGGATCAGGCCCTTGGAATCCAGCACGACCTGCGCTCGCCGCACGGTGCTCTCGGGCGCGCCTTCGTCGCGCATTGCCGTTCGCACCAGACGCGCGATGCCGACTCCGGCCGCGCCGCCGCCGACGTAGACAATGCGCTGCTTGTGCATGGGCTGGTTCAGGACGCGCAGCGCGACGAACATTCCGGCCAGCGTGACGGCCGCGGTGCCCTGAATGTCGTCGTTGAAGCATGTGATTCGCTTGCGGTACCGATCGAGCACGAGGTAGGCGTTGTTTTTGTGAAAGTCCTCCCACTGCACGAGCGCGTTGGGGAAGACCTCGTGCACGGCCTCGACGAAGGCCTCGATGAACTCTTCGTAGGGCCGCCCTCGGAGGCGGCGTTCGCGATGCCCGATGTAATACGGATCGTTGAGCAGCTCGGGGTTGTCGGTTCCGATGTCAAGGCTGATCGGAAGGGTGTATCGCGGGTGGATTCCCGCGCCGGCGCAATAGAGCGCGATCTTGCCGATCGGGATTCCGATGCCGCCCGCGCCCTGATCTCCCAGCCCCAGTATGCGCTCGTTATCCGTCACGACGATCAACCGCACGTCGCGGTTCGGCGAATTGCGCAGGACTTCGCGCATGCGCTCGACGTCGCGCGGCGTGATCCACACCCCCCGGCAATGACGGAAAATGTGGCTGTACTGCTGGCAGGCCTTTCCGACGGTCGGCGTGTAGACCACCGGCATCAGCTCGGGCAGATGCTCGACCAGCACGCGGTAGAACAGAGTCTCGTTGCGGTTCTGAAGCGCCTGAAGTCCGATGAATTTCTCCAGGTCATCGTTCTTGGCGCGCAGATGCTCCATCTCCAGCGCCACCTGTTCCTCGATCGTCATGTGGGCCGGCGGCAGCAGCCCGTGCAGGCGCAAACGATCGCGTTCGGCCAGCGTAAACGCGCCGCCCTTATTGAGCATCGGATCCTCGAGCAGCGCCGCCCCTCGCGTGTGAACGAGCAAGCGCCCGTTTCCGGCATCCAGCGTCTGACGCGTACTTGCCATCTTGGTCTCCCGGTGCGCTCCGGACGGGTGTGGCGCGACATCGCCCCGTCGGGGAGCTCACAGGATTCCGAGCAATTCCGATACCGGGCCGCAGGCCGAATGGAACTCGTTGCAAGGAATGTGGTTACGGACCGCGTGTTCCGGTCCGCTCAACCGGCGTGCGTGATTTTCCGCAGCGGCGGTCCGTTTCGGCGCGATGCTTCGGGTGTGCGATCGGCGCGCGAAAAGTCGCGTCGCTGAGGACTTCGCATGCGCGGACGCGCCCGGCACGCGTGACCTCAGGAGACGTCCGCGCGATCCCCGCAGCCGCGCTCATCGCGCTGCGCCGGCTCGTCGTCAAAAAGAATGCGAATCGGCGGAGTGTCCACGTCGTCGTATTGACCCTCGCGAACGGCCCACGCGAACGCCAGCAGCGCGGCGCCGGCCAGCGCCACCGCGACCGGAAGCGCAATGAAGATCACCGACATCGGCCACTCCCGAACGTGCGCGCGCCCAGCGCCAGGCTGACCACCGTCAGCGAGCTGATCGGCATCAGCAGCGCCGCCACGAGCGGCGTGATGAATCCCGTCATTGCCAGCCCGACGCCGACCGTGTTGTAGAGCAGCGACGCAAACAGGCAGCGGCGGATCGCGCGTATCGTGCTTCGCGCGGCGCCGAGCAGTTCCGTGATCGATCCCAATCCCTCGCGGTTCAGGTAGACGTCGGCCGCGGCGAAGCTCGCTTCCGCGCCGCCGTGCACCGCGATGCCAACGTGAGCGGCGGCCAGGGCGGCCGCGTCGTTCACGCCGTCGCCCACCATGACCACCGGGCGATGCCGCGCCAGTTCGCGGACAAACGCCAGCTTGGACTCGGGCGACGCGCCGCCATGCGCGTGATCCGCCGGGATTCGCAGCCGTTCACCGACGCGCGACACGACGTCCGCGTGATCGCCGGACAGCAGCATCACGTCCCAACCCGCGGCCCGAAAGCGATCGACGGCATCGGCCGAGTCTCGACGTAGCTCGTCGCCCAGCGCCGCGGCCGCTGCGATCTCGCCGTCCACCCCGACGAATACGGGTGTGAGGCCGTCGTCGGCTGCGCTGCGCGCGAAGCCGCTCACCCATTCCGGTTCGCTCGCCGCCTGCGCCGAGACGAACGCACGCGAGCCGATCGCGACGCGGCGGCCGGCGACGATTCCGCGAATTCCGCTGGCGGAATGCTCGGCCTCCTCGACCGCGGGAAGGTCTGCTTCATGGACCGCGTCGCAGATCGCGCGGGCGATCGGATGCGAAGCGTGTCGCTCGAGCGCCGCCGCGAGCGGAAGTACGTCGTGCGGGCCATGCCAACGCGCCAGCGTCATGCGGCCGCGGGTGACGGTGCCGGTCTTGTCGAGCACGAGCGCTCCGGCGCGGGAGAGCTGCTCCAGCGCCGCGCCGCCCTTGATGAGGATTCCGCGCTGCGCCGCGCGGCCGATGCTGACCGCGATCGCCAGCGGCGTGGCCAGCCCGAGCGCGCAGGGGCAGGCGACGATGAGCAGGGCGACGGTGCGCTCGGTCGCGCGCGCGGGGTCGATCCACAGCCACAGCGCCAGAGTGATCGTGGCCAGGACGATCAGCGCGCGAATGAACGTCGCCGAGAGGCGGTCGGCGAGGTGAACGATCGGCGCCTTTGCGCGCAGCGAGTCCTCGACGAGTTTCATCAGGCGTCCGACGCGCGTCTGCTCGCCTGCGGCGCGCGCCTCGATCAGCAGACGCCCGGTCAGGCTGACGGCGCCGGCGTGCATCTCGCCACCGACGGAGATCGGCGCCGGGGCGGATTCGCCGGTGAGGACCGCCTGTTCGATCAGCGACTCGCCTTCGACGACGACGCCATCGACCGGGGCCGATTCGCGCGCCCTCACTTCGACCAGGTCGCCCGGGCGCAACGCTTCGATCGCCACTTCTTCGATCGCCCCGTCGCGGACGCGCCGCGCGCGGGTCGGCGTGACGGCGAACAGCAGCTCGACCGCCTGGGCCGCGCGGCGCTGCTGGCGGTTCTGAATCCACCGCGCGCACAGCAGCAGGAACACCAGCATCGTGATTGAATCGAAGTAAATCTCGCCGGTCGCGCGGACCGTGTTGACCGCGCCGGACACCGCGCCGACGCCCAGTCCGAGCGAGATCGGCACGTCGATGTGCGCGGAGCGGGCGCGGATCGCAGCCCACGCCCCGCGGAAGAACACGCTGCCGGGCCACGCGACCGAGATCAGTCCCACGAGCGCGCTGGTCCATCTCAGCAGGTTGGCGATGGCGGGTTCCATGCCGCTGTGCGCGCCGGCATAGAGTGCCAGCGCCAGCAACATCGCGTTGCCGGCGGCGGCGGCGGCGATCGCAATCCGGACCAGGTAGCGGCGATCCTCGACGCCGCGCTGCCGCTCGATTCGGGCGCCGCGCGCCGGGTGAGGCGTGTATCCGAGCGAATCAAGCGCGCGGGCCAACGCCGAGAGCGTCGTGCGCTGCGGATTCCACACCAAGTGCAGGCGCGAACGGTGCCATTGCAGCCGTGCTTCCAGCACGCCCGTCGCGATCGTGGGCAACCGCTCGATCAGCCACACGCACGCGCCGCAATGCACGCCTTCCAGCAGCAGGTCGATCGCGCGCAGCCCGTCGTCGCCCGCCTGCGAATACGCCGCGAGAAACGCCGGATCGTCAAATTCCGCGAACCGGCTTCCGGTGACGCGGGCCGGACGTCCGTCGGTCTCGGCGAGCTGCCGCAGACGGTAATAGCGGTCCAGTCCGCAGGATCGGATTACGTCGTAGACCGCGCGGCAGCCGTTGCAGCAGAATTGCCGCTCCGCATCCGCGCACAGGAAGGCAGGCGGAACCGGCAGCCCGCAATGCGCGCAGGCCGGCGTCGCGCCGGCCGGAGTTGCCGCGCCCGGGTCGGCGAGCACCGGGGACGCGATCGACGCGGCGTTCACGGTCGCCCCTGACAGCAGGCCGATTTCGCAGAATCGAGCTGTTTCACTTCGGCTGCGATCGCCTCGGCGGACGCGGACCGCGGCGGCGGTTGCGTCGGCAGGGAGTCGAGCGCGCCGACGCGCGCCCACACCGTCATCGCCCCGATCAGCACCAGCGCCAGCGACGCCGCGACCTGAATCCGCGCTGCCAGCAGCCGTTCAGCGCGGCGGAAGACCCACGCCAGCCCGGCCAGCATCGGCAGAGTTCCAGCCCAGAACGCGAGCATCAGCGCGCCGCCGGTCGCGGCGCTTTCCGTCCCGGCCGCCGCGAGCGCGAACCCGTAGAGCCATCCGCACGGCAGCAGCGCCGTGAGCAGCCCGACCGACGCGGCCCGCGCCGCCGGCGGAAGCTTCGACGCGCGCACCACGCCCGCGGCCAGAATCGCTCGCGGTCCGCGCGGCGCAGCAATGCGGGGTCCGAGTCGGACAAACTGCCCGAGCGCGGACACGATCCCCATGAGCACCAGCAGCGCGCCGGCCAGCAGCATGGCAGCGTGCTGAATTCCGGCGAATTCCGCGCTGGCGTTCACCAGCGCTCCGACGGTGCCGAACAACGCGCCCAGCGCGACGTAGGCGATCAGCCGCGCGAGATGGTAGACCGCCTGCGGAATGTGTCGGCCGAGGCCGCGCGGCGCGAGCCGGCCGTTGTCGCTGACGGCGAAGGCGAGGAACGGGCCGCACATGCCGGCGCAATGCAGGCTTCCGATCAGGCTGGCGACAAACACGGTTCCGAGAAGTACGCTCACGGCCGCTTTCCTTCGGCTGGGCCGATGTCGACGATTTTCGTGATCGACGCGGAGCGGTCGCCATGCCGCAGTGTCAGCCGAAGCTCCCAGATGCCGATTCGGCGCACGGGCAACTCGGCCTCGTACGCGCCGTCGATCTCCCGGAATGAAAGCGTCAGCCGGTCCTTCGCGCGGGCATGCGGAAACGCTTCGCACGTCATGTCCGCGCCGCGCAGCGGGCCGCCGTCGCGATCGCGTAGAAGCACGCGTACATTTCGGTTGTGCAGCGGCGACTCGATCGTGGAGACATCCAGGTGAATTTCCCATCCCAGCTCGTGCGCGGCGCGACGCCGGGAGGCGTCGGAGTCCCAACTTAGCGCTTTCCGGTAGTAATCCGGTTCGGTCGCGAAGGCCGGATCGGAGACCGCGTACAGAACCGTGACGCCGGACAGCACCACCTGTCCCAGCAGCAGAGCCACCACGATCAGCGGCCATGCGCGACCGGCGCGGGGATTCATCGCGGCTTCGTCAGGGTGCGTCATGGGCTGCCTCACTCCTTTCGGCCGGACCGAGCAATACGAACGGCTGCGCTTCGTCGAAGCCCGCGTCGTCGCGCACGCGGATGCGGCACTCGGCGCGGGTGGTTGCGGCGGCGCTCGGTCGCATCAGCAGCGCCTGCACCGTCACGGTTTCTCCGGGGGCGATGCGAATTGGATCGGGATTGAGCGTCAGTGTGGACGACGGCGCCTCTTCGACGCGGACGAAGTACTGCGCTTCCCGATCGCTTCGATTGGTGATCTTCAGTCGGAACGGGTTCGCGACGCGACCGTCGGCGGTGGCGCTGAACGGCGTTCCGACGCCGCGCAGCACTTCCACGGAGGCGGCCGGCCACGTCCAGAGCGTCAGGGCGAGCGCGGCTGCGACGATCGCGAGCGCAGTCGCGTAGACGAGGACGCGCGGTCGCGCCAGCCGTGCAGGTTCGCGGCTGAGTCCGGCCTGCGACGTATAGCGAATGAGGCCGCGTCGCCGGTTGACCCGATCCATCACAAAATCGCACGCGTCGATGCACTGCGCGCAGGCGACGCATTCCATCTGCAAACCGCGGCGGATGTCGATGCCGGTCGGGCAAGTGACGACGCACAGCCCGCAGTCGATGCAGTCGCCGCCGGCGCTCGCCGCGGATTCGCCGCGGCGGATGCGCCCGCGCGGCTCGCCGCGCTGCTCGTCATAGCTGATGATCAGCGATTCGCGATCCAGCAGCACCGACTGAAGGCGACCGTACGGACACGCGAGCAGGCACGTTTGTTCGCGAAAGTAGCAGAAGTTAAACATCATCAGGCCGGTCGTGACCGCCATGACCGCGAACGACCCGGGATGTTCCAGCGGTGAGCGCCGCATCCACTCCGCGAGCGCGTCGACACCCACGAAATACGCCAGAAACGTGTGAGCCAGCAGCAAAGACGCGCCCAGGTAACACGCGTAGAGCGCCGCGGTGCGCCAGGCGGCGCGCGGCGCCGGAGTCGATCCGCCGCGCCCGCGCGTTCCGTCGAACAGGCGCTCCAGCGGACGATAGAGAAACTCGAGATAGACCGTCTGCGGACAGGCCCAGCCGCACCACACCCGCCCGAGCACGGCCGTGAAGAGGAAAACCCCGATGAATGCGGCCAGCATGAACAGCGCCAGCAGCACGGTGTCGGTGGGGTAGAACGTCGCGCCGAGAAACGTGAATTGCCGATGCGCCACGTCCAGCAGCATGAGCGGCTTGCCGCCGATCGGAATATGAGGGATCAGCGCGAACATCGCGATCAGCCCGAACGCCACCCAGCGCCGCGCGGACAGAAACCGTCCGCGCGAGACGCGTGGCCGCAGCCAGCGGCGCGAACCGTCGCGGTTCAGCGTGGACAGCACCTCGTCCTGCGGCGCGAGCAGCGCGTCGACCACGGGATCGTGCGCGACCGTGGGTAGCGCGACCGGGCCGGGCGCGCCGCCGCGTTCGCACACGGTGGTCGGGCCGGATTCGGGTTCGTCTTCCCGCGTCACGGCGTCTTCGCCTCTTTCGGCCACGGTGGGATCACCTCGCCTTCCGCGCCGCGCGGGCCGGGCAGGTGCTGTCCCCGGAGCGAGGCGACATACGCGGCGGTCAGGACGATCTCATTGGGATGTAGCTGGGTTTTCCAGCTCGGCATGGCGTTGTTCGCGGCGCCGTTGGCGATCACGCGCGCGACGTCTTCGAGTTTCTTGACGTTCTTATAGTGGTCGTCCGTGAGATTCGGCCCGACCACGCCCGAGCCGTCCGCGCCGTGGCACGACACGCAGCGGCTGGCGTACACGTTCTTGCCGACCAGCAGCCAGCGCTCGTCGTGCAGAAAGCGCGTCAGCGTCGCCTCGTCTGCGGCCAGGTCGCCGATCTCGCCGAATTGCAGCCGCAGGTTCGCGGCCACGTCCGCGTCATGCTCCTGCGCCGCGGTCCACGCCGCCGGGCTGAACTGGAAGAACGTGAAGTAGACGACGCTGAAGCCGACGGTCGCCCAGAAGATCATCCACCACCAGCCGGGCGTCGGATTGTCGTATTCCTGAATTCCGTCGTAGCAATGGTCCAGGACCGTCTCTGTTGCGGGTCTGTTCACGGGGTCGCTCCTCGATCGGACCGCCGCGTGCGGGCGGCAGGGTCGGTGCGTTTCGTCGGCGGCTCCGTCTGCCGCGGGTCGTCGTCGATCGGGATTCGCGACCATCGGTCGACGTCCGATCGCCTCGCCAGCAGGACGCGCACGACGATGGCGGCAAATGCCACGAAGAAGAGCACGAGCGCGATCTGCTGCCAGATCGACACGCCCGCACCGCCGACTACGTCGCTGAGACTCATGGCGCCCTCCCGGCGTTCACCACCGCCGCGCCGTCGTCGCCGGCGTCGGCCGCCGCGGGAGCAGCGGACTCCGTGCCCGGCGGCGGCTTGAACAAGTCGGTCCCCAGCCGCTGCAAGTAGGCGATCAGCGCGACGACTTCCTTGTCCTCAAGCCCGGCGGGGCCTTGCGCTTCGACGATCTCAGCGGCGATCTTCTGCGCTTGCTCGCGTGCGGCCGCTTCCGCCGCCGCCGGTCCATCCGGATAGGGCACGCCCAGCCTCTGCATGGCGCGGACGCGCGTGGCCATCGAACGGAAGTCGATGGTTCGGGTCAGCAGCGCGGGATAGGCCGGCATGATCGAGTGCGGCGTGACCTGCTCCGGGTTCTCGAAGTGCAGCACGTGCCAGAGGCTGGACTGCTTGCCGCCTTCGCGGGCCAGGTCCGGGCCGATGCGCCGCGATCCCCACTGGAATGGGTGGTCATAGACGAACTCGCCCGGCTTGCTGTATTCGCCATATCGCTTCGTTTCCGCCAGGATGGGCCGGATCATCTGCGAGTGGCAGTTGTAGCAGCCGTTGGCGATGTAGAGGTCGCGCCCGCACAGCTCGAGCGGCGTGTACGGCGTGACGCTGGCGATGGTGGGGACGTTCGAGCGGATCAGGAACGTCGGCACGATCTCGAACAGCGACGCGGACACGACCGCGATGCCGACCCACACGGAGAACCGCAGCGCGCGGCGCTCCCAACGGCGGTGCCACGCGCCCTGTAGCCAGATGTCGAGCCTGTGCGCCAGCTTCAGCACCGACAGTTGCGGCAGGCGCGAGCGCGGCGGGGCGGGTTCGACAAAATCTCGCGCGAGCGGGGCGGCCTCGTGCACCGGCACGTCATACCTCGCCGGGCGCGCCTGCCACGTCCGCAGGGCGTTGTACGCCAGCAGCACCGCGCCGCTCAGGTACATCGCTCCGCCCAGCACGCGCAGCCAGTACATCCAGTGCAGCGCGGAGACCGTCTCGACAAAATCGGGATACGCGAGCTGTCCCTTGCCATCGAGCGCGCGCCACATCAGGCCCTGCGTCAGGCCGGCGACATAGATCGCCAGGATGTAAAGCGCCATGCCGAGCGTCGCGAGCCAGAAGTGCGTGTTGGCGAGCTTCTGGCTGAAGAGCGGCTTCTGAAACAGCCTCGGCAGCAGCCAGTAGGCCATGCCGAACGTCATGAACCCGTTCCAGCCCAGCGCGCCGGAATGCACGTGCGCGATCGTCCAGTCCGTGTAGTGGCTGAGGGCGTTCACGCTCTTAACGCTCAGCATCGGCCCTTCGAACGTGGACATGCCGTAGAACGTGATGCCCAGCACGTAGAACTTCAGAATCGGATCGGCCGCCACTTTGTGCCACGCGCCGCGCAGCGTCAGCAACCCGTTGATCATGCCGCCCCAGCTCGGCATCCACAGCATCACGCTGAAGAGCATGCCAAGCGTGCTGGCCCACTCGGGAAGCGCCGTGTAGTGCAGGTGGTGCGGACCGGCCCAGATATAGATGAACACCAGGCTCCAGAAGTGCACGATGCTCAGGCGATAGCTGAACACCGGTCGCTCGGCCGCCTTCGGCACGAAGTAGTACATGAATCCGAGAAAGGGCGTCGTCAGGAAGAACGCGACCGCGTTGTGCCCGTACCACCACTGCATGAAGGCGTCCTGCACACCCGCGTAGATCGAGTAGCTCTTCAACGCCCCGGCCGGAATCGCCAGGCTGTTGAAGATGTGCAGAACGGCGACCGTCACGATTGTGGCGATGTAGAACCAGAGCGCGACGTACAGATGCCGCTCGCGGCGAATCGCCAGCGTTCCGAAGAAGTTGATCGCGAACACCACCCAGACGACCGCGATCGCCACGTCGATCGGCCACTCCAGCTCCGCATATTCCTTGCCCTGCGTGAAGCCGAGCGGAAGCGTGACCGCCGCGGCCACGATGATCGCCTGCCATCCCCAGAAATGGATGCGCCCCAGCGCGTCGCTGAACATGCGCGTCTTCAGCAGTCGCTGGGTCGAGTAGTAGATCGCCGTGAAGAAGGAATTGCCCGCGAACGCGAAGATCGCGGCGTTCGTGTGCAGAGGACGCAGCCGGCCGAACGACAGCTCGGACAAACCGAAGTTCAGCCAGGGCAGAACCAGCTGCAGCGCCACAACCACGCCGGCCAGCATCCCGACGATGCCCCAGACGATCGTCGCGGCCAGGAACATCCGCGCGATCGCGTCGTCATAGGTGAATCGTTCCAGCGCGCTGGATTCACGGCGCGGAATCGTCGCCGCCGTCGGCGCCACGGTCACGTCGGTCATGTTCGGAACTCCATGCTCGAGGATCGGCGTCCCGAGCCGATCCGGAACTCGTCGCCGGGCGCAGGCGCGTCCCCCGTTCGCGCTCGAACTCGGCAACGTGATGCAACGAGATCTTCTGAAGCAGGTCGTGGATGCGGGCGCGTTCGTGCTTCCAGAATTCGTGCGTCGGGCAGGCACGTTCGTCCGAGCAGCGGTCAAGCCCCAGAAGGCAACGCCCGATCCACGCCGTGCCGTCCACCGCCTCGACGATGTCCAGCAGCGATATCTGGTCGGCCGGCCTGCCCAGCCTGAACCCGCCGCGGTAGCCGCGCTTTGCCAGGATCACCTGTGCCCGCGCCAGCGAATGAAGAATCTTCGAGAGGTATGGCTTCGGAACCGCGGTGCGCTCCGCAAGTTCCTGTGCGAGCACCCAACGCTCGCCGTCCAAGCAGCTCAATGCCAGGATCGCGTACCCGGCGGTCTGGGAGAGGGAGAGCATGCTCGATCACCACCTCGCGCGGGACTATATCAACAAATGATATTGATATCAACAAAATAACAGACTCATTTATCGTCAAAATTCGGTGCGCGGCTGAGCGGCCAATTCCAATCACGAGGTCGCCCGGGCCCTTCGGCGCAATCCGCGAGCAAATCGATCATAAATGCCTTTCAAAGATATGTTTAAGTCCATTAGTCGCGGTCGGATGACGTCCGTTTGCGATCGCGGCGATCGTGTACTATATTAGTGAGTGAGAAATTCGTCATTATCCGGATCGCTCCAGCAACGGAGCCTGTGGTGGCCCGCCCGATCGCCAAGAAGTCCGACATCGAGAGCGGGGTTGTGCGCGTCGTCGCTCGGCAGGGGCTCGCCGCGACCACGATCAAGGACATCGCTCGCGCGGCGGGGGTATCCGAGGGGCTGCTGTATCGATACTGGGCTGGACGCGACGGACTGGCGGCCGAGGTCTACCAGCAGCACTTGTCCACGCTGGTCAACCGGCTCGAGACCGCGGTGTCAGCCAGGCCGGCGGCGACCGCGAAGCTGGACGCCCTGGTGGACGTGTTTCTCGCCTTCGCCGATCGGGAGCCGGAATCCACCCGGTTCCTGTTGATGACGCAGCACGACCTCTATCTCAAGGCGGCCCGCGAGTTCGGTGTCGGAACCCTGCTCCTGCCGATCGTTGCGGAGGGGATGCGCGCCGGGCACTTCCGCGAGATGCCGCACGACCTGGCGGTGCAAATCGTGGTCGGCATCGTGATTCAACCCATGGTGGGCGTGCTCTACGCCATGCTTCCCGGGCCGGCTGTGCGGCACGCGGAAGAGATCAAGCGCGCCCTGCGCGGCGCGCTCGGAGCGCCATCGACGAGGGCGTGGGAGGAATCGCCGCGCGAACGTTGATGCGTGGGCGCGGCGCGCGTCGCGCCGCCGCGTTTCCGCGGACTTGCGGCGGCGATCACGTCCCGGATGGGCCGCGCGGGACGGGATGCGCGGCGCGGCGCACTTCATCCGCCTGGCCCGGGGCCTGGGGGACAAGCCCGTCGGGCGCATGCAGCCCGCCGGTTTCCGCGAGCCAATCCGCTACGCGATCGGCAGCGCCGGACACGTTGTTGTCGGTCAGGTCGAGTTCGAGGGCCGGCAGGCGCGAACATCGAACGCGTTCGCGAAAGGCTTCCTGCTCGGCGATAAACGGAGCGAGATCGTCGTACTGAGCCGGATTGCCCGATACCGCCAGCCGCCGGGCACGGGCGGATTCGAACGAATCGGGCGATCGGGTCAGGAGCACGATGCGGAAGCCCAGTCGATCGAGCCGCGTTTCGAGCCAGTCGAAGTCCAGTTCCAGGCCGTGCCGAGCGCGCTGATGGACGGCTGTGGACAGGTGAAACCGATCCACGATCCACGAGTAGTAGGGCAGTTGCTCGAACAGCGCGATCCACGCTTCATACGTCCGCATCGCCCAGTCGCGCTCGGCCGGGAGGAAGTTGATCAGGCCGCGGCCCCACGGCGTATTCGTGAACCCGCACCATTCGCCCGAGACCACCGGCGAGTGATAGCGATAGCGCCGCGGCCCGACGATGCGCGGGTGCTCGTTCAGCGCGAACGCGAGCTCCGTCTTGAATGTCAGCCGCGTGCCTTCGAGGATGAGCTTCGGGCAGAGCTTGGGCATTGGGACGGCGAGTGTAGCGGCGCGCCGGGCCGCCTGCTACGCTTGAGGCATGGTCCACCCCTGGCACGACGTGACGCCAGCGACGCACGCGGGGCCGCTGCCGCGCGCGTTCAAGGCCGTGATCGAGATCCCGAAGAACTCGCGCAATAAGTACGAGCTGGACAAAGGCTCGGGGCTTCTGCGACTCGATCGGGTGATCGCGTCCTCCGTTCATTATCCGGCCAACTACGGCTTCATTCCGCAGACGCTCGGCGAGGACGACGACCCGCTCGACGTGCTGGTCTACTGCACCGAGGAGATTCCGCCGCTGTGCATGTGCAACGCGCGGGCGGTGGGATTGATGACCATGGTCGACAACGGGCAAGCGGACCACAAGATCGTCGCCGTCCTGAACGAAGATCCGGTCTACTCGGAGTTTCAGCAGGCCAGCGATTTCCCCAAGCACATCTTTAAGATGCTGAAGCGCTTCTTCGAGGACTACAAGCAGCTCGAAGGAAAGGATGTCGCGGTCGAGGCGATTCAGAACGCCGAGGCCGCGCTGCCGATCATCTCGGCCGCGCTGGAGCGCTACTGGCTCGCCCGCCAGCAGGGCGCGATCAAAGGACTCGTGAACTGATGTAGTGCCTCAGTGAACGCGCCGCATAGCCGGAACCGAGCCGCGACCGTCAGGGAGCGGGGATGAGGAGTTGGCAAAGTCTCGCGCAGCCCCCGCTCCCTCACGGTCGCGGCTCTGACCGTCGAAGAATCTCTGAAGCAATCCACGCGCGCATTCGCGTCGCGACCCGGGTGTCGCGGACGCCGCGCCGGAAGCTCGCTACTTGAGCCAGAATCCGGTCGGCTGCGACAGCCAGTCGCGCATCTTCCCGCCCAGCGCTCGCGCCGCGTGCGCCGGCCAATACGGATCGTCCAGCGCGGCGCGCCCGATCAGCACCACGTCCGCCTGCTGACGTTCGATGATCTCGTCGGCCTGCTGCGGCGTCGTGATCATCCCCACCGCGGCCGTCGCGATCTGCGCCTCGGCGCGAATCCGCTCTGCCAGAGGAACCTGGAATCCCGGCCCGAAGGGAATCTGCTTGTACTCCGGCGTGATGAAGCCCGAACTGCAATCGATCAGGTCCACGCCGCAGGCCTTCAGCCGCCGCGCCAGTTCGACCGAGTCGTCCAGCGTCCAGCCGCCCTCGACCCAGTCCACGCACGACAGTCGCACGCTCATCGGCAGCCGCTCGGGCCACACCTCGCGCATCGCGGCGGCCGTCTCCACCGCGAATCGCACGCGGTTGTCGAAGCCGCCGCCATAGGCGTCGCTCCGATGATTTGAGATCGGCGAATAGAAGCTGTGCGCGAGATAGCCATGCGCGCAATGCAGCTCCAGCCACTCGCAGCCGGCCGATCGCGCACGGTGCGTCGCCTCAACGAACGCCTTCCGCACCTGCCGGATGTCGTCGAGCGACATTTCGCGAGGCGTCTTGTTCTGATTGTCGCCGAACGGAATGGCGCTCGGCGCGATGATGTCCCAGCCGCCCTCATCGTTTGCCAGGTGTCGACCGCGATCCTCCCACGGGCGCGCCGCGCTCGCTTTGCGTCCCGCGTGCGCGAGCTGAACGCCAGGCACAGCGCCGTGCTGCTTCACGAAGCGCATCGCGCGGGCAAACGGCTCGATCTGCCCGTCGCTCCACAGCCCGGCGTCGCCGGGAGAGATGCGGCCGCGCGGCTCGACCGCGGTCGCTTCTGCGATGACCAACCCGGCGCCGCCGACTGCGCGACTGCCGAGATGCACCAGGTGCCAGTCGCCGGCGACGCCGTCGACGGACGAGTATTGGCACATCGGCGATACGCCGATGCGGTTGCGTAGCGTGACATCCCGGATCGTGAGCGGCTCGAACAGGCGCGGCATGCTGTCTCCTGAGTGCGACCGCAGAGATCGCCGACCGCGACGGCCGGCGATCCGATCGCCGACCGGCGTGCAGGAAGTATAGCGCCGGGGCGGCTGCATCGAGTCGCCGCGCGCCGGAGGAGAGCACGGCACGGAAGTCCGGACAGGCTCATGTCGCGCGGCGGTAGGCGCGCCGGGTCACGGAGTCGGGCGTCCTCCGGGGAATGCGGCAGTCGGGGCTCGGTCTCTCTGTCCGCCCGCTTTGCAGCGGCTTTATGATCTGTCCCGCGGTTGGTTCGCGTCGCCGCACGGAATCCGTCGCCGTGAGCGACGGACCTGCCAACGTCGTAGACCCGCCTCGACGGCGTGCCTTTCCCGCCGCGCAGCGGGCGGCGGCAAGGAGTCGGGCGATGGATGAGGCGCTGCTCCGCCGCGCGCATCAGGTGATGACGCGGGCGCTGGAGCTGGAAGAGTCGCAGCGTCGGGCGTTTGTGGACGCCGAATGCGGCGCGGACGCGCCGCTGCGCGCGCAGGTGCAGCGGCTGCTTCGGGCGCTGTCGCGCTGCGGCGACTTTCTGGAGACGCCCGCGCTCGGAGAGCGGAAGCGGCCGGAGTCGCCCGCGATCCCGGATGAGATCGCGGGCTACCGCATCGTGCGGACGATCGGCATGGGCGGCATGGCGACGGTGTATGAGGCGATGCAGAAGAAGCCGAGCCGGCGCGTCGCTCTCAAGTTCCTGCGGGCGGGGTTCGCGGATCCTTCGGCCGTTCAGCGATTCCAGTTCGAAACGGAAGTGCTCGCGCGGCTTCAGCACCCGGGCATCGCGCGCATTTACGAGGCGGGTGCGGTCACCGTCGGTCCGGGGCCGCCGCTGCCGTTCTTCGCGATGGAATTCGTCGAGGGCGCGTGCCCGATCACGGAATACGTGGTTCGCCACCGGCTGCCGCTGCGCGAGAGAATCGCGCTGTTCGCGCAGGTCTGCGACGCCGTGCAGCACGGCCACCAACTCGGGGTGATCCATCGCGATCTGAAGCCGGGCAACGTGTTGATCGACGCTGTCGGCCATCCGCGCGTCATCGACTTCGGCGTCGCGCGGTCGATCGATCCGGCGCACGCGTCGATCACGCGGGACGCGGGCGTCGGGCAATTGGTCGGAACACTCAACTACATGAGCCCGGAGCAGGGCGACGGCTCGTCCGTCGATACGCGATCCGACGTCTACTCGCTCGGCGTCATCCTGTATGAGCTGGTCTGTGGGCGCCCGCCGTACGACCTCTCGAACGAGTCCATTCCGCGAGCGCTGAGCCGTATCCAGGAAGGGCGGGTTCGCCGCCCGGGCTCGATCGATTCGCGGCTCCGCGGCGACGTCGACGCCATCGTGCTGAAGGCGATGGACAGGGATCCGGCCCGCAGATACGCCACTGCGGAGGCGCTCGCCGCCGACCTTCGACGGCACCTGCATTGCGAGACGGTGGAAGCGCGCCCGCCGACGCTGTCGTATCGCTGTGCGAGATTCGTGCGGCGGCATCGCGTGCTGCTCGGTGCGGCCGGCGTGGCGCTCGCGGCGATCGTCGTCGGCGCGGCGTTGAGCACGAAGTTCGCGTACGACACGTGGAAGGAGTCGGCCCGGCGGAAGACCGCCGAACAGACCGCGCTCGCCGAGCGAGACGCGGCTCGTTGGCACGCCTACGTCGCGAGCGTCGCGGCCGCGTTCTCGGCCATTCGGGCGGACGAATGGGCGCAGGCCCGCGCGCGTCTTGCGGCCGCTCCGGCCGAGCATCGTGGCTGGGAATGGCGATATCTGAATGCGCTGACGCAGTCGACCGACCGCGTGTTCGCGATCCAGGACGAGATGATCTACGCGTCCGCGATGGATTCGACGGGGTCCGTTCTGGCCACCGGCGCCGCGGACGGCACGCTGCGGCTGTGGAGCGTCGAGACGGGAGCGACGCTCTCGGTCGCCGAGGACATCTCGGGTGATCAGATCGACGCCATCGACTTCAGCCGCGACGGGCGAACGTTGTGCGGCGGCGCGGCCGACGGCAGCCTGCGCCTCTGGAGCGTGCCGGACGGGCGGCTTCGGTGCGTGCTTGGCCAGCATTCGCGCGGGGTCACAGGCGTCTCGTTCGCTCCGGACGGGCGCGTCGCGTCGGCGTCCGCGGATGGCGCCGCTCATCTCTGGGACTCTGCGTCCGGCGAACGAATCGGAACCCTGCCGCGCCAGCCCGGCGGAATCCACGGCGTTCGCTTTTCGCTGGACGGCTCGCGACTGGCCGCGTGGAACCGGACCGGCTCGGTCTTGATCCTGGACAGCGCCGGAACCCAGGAGTTGCATCGGCTTTCGCTCGACGCGCGCGTGGAGTTCGCGTCCTTCAGCCCTTCCGGCGCGCTTCTTGCGGCCGGCGGCGCCGAAGGGCGCCTGCGCCTGTGGGACGCGGCGACCGGCGAACTGCTGAGCGATCTCACGGATCCCGCGAGTCTCAGCACGATTCGCTGCGTCGCGTTCTCGCCGGATGAGCAGACCCTGGCGATCGGGCAGAACGACCGGCGGGTCACGCTGTTCAGGGTGGCCGCGCAACAACCGCACCGTCGCCTGACGGGCCATGAAGAGGCGATCACAGGCCTGAACTTCGCGCCCGACGGGCACCGCCTCGTCACGACGTCCTGGGATCGTTCGATCCGGGTGTGGTGGCTGGACGACCTGGAGCGCCGCGGCCCGACGTTCGAGCTGCGGGGGCACTCGGACTTTCTCCTCGGCGTCGCGTTTTCGCCGGACGGCTCGGTGGTCGCAACGGCCGGCAGGGATGGGAAGGCCGTCCTGTGGGATTCGGACACCGGCGAATGGATCGGCGATCTGATCGGGCACTCCGACGCCGTGCGGACGGTCGCATTCTCGCCGGATGCACGCCGGATCGCGACCGGCTCGTCCGACGCGACGGTGCGCCTGTGGAACGCGCGCACCGGCGCCGCGGAACGCATTCTCTCCGGTCACCGCCAATCCGTCTGGTCGGTTGTCTTCAGTCCGGATTCGAAGTCGATCGTCAGCGGCGGAGAAGACGGGATCCTGCGCGTCTGGAGCATCGACGCCGGCGAGATCGTTCAGGAATTCGCCGGACACGAAGCGCGCGTGACTCAGGCCGCCATCAGTCCGGACGGCCGGTGGATCGCGTCCGCGTCACGCGATCGCACGGCCCGCGTCTGGGACGCCGCGACAGGGGCCGAGCGGCACGTGCTGCGCGGGCACGAATCGGACGTGTTCGCTGTTCTCTACGACTGGACAGGCACGCGAATCTTCACCGGCTCGCGCGATCAATCCGTGCGGGTCTGGGACGCGGAGTCCGGCGAGTGCCTGCGCACGCTGCGCGGCCACGGTCAGTTCGTAACCGCCCTGACGATGCATCCTGACGGCTCGCGGCTGGCCTCGGCGTCCTGGTTCGGCGAGACGGTCCTGTGGGACGTGAGCACGTTCGATCTCGTCGCGTCGTTCAAGGGCAGCCTCCGGCCGGCGCGCGGCATCGCGTTCAGTCCGGACGGACGGCGACTGGCCGTGACGTCCTACGATGGAGCGTTGCGCCTCTACGACGCGACGCCGGCAGATCCGGATTCGCCGCAGGCGCAACGGGCTGCGGATCGGCGCGGCGCGGCCGTGCGATTCGTCGATCGGATTTTGGATTCGACGCCCGATCCGGACGATGTCGCGCGGATGATCGAACATCGTGCGGACCTGGACGACACAACCCGAGCAGAGGCGTTCAAACGTCTGCTGGCGAGGTCACTGCGGCGATCCAATCGCTGACCGGACGCCAGGCGCGACTGGGAGAGTGAAACGGGTCGCCCTCCTGCCCGGCACGCCGTCGGGGTCGGCAAGACAAGAGCCGCGCCCGCGTGACGCCCACCGTCGCGGCCGATCGGGCCGGACGACCGTTCACGCTGACGCGGCTCTGCTGTTCAATTCAGCCGGATTCGCTCGGTCGTGCGTTTCGCGCGCACCGGCGATCCCGGAGTGTGAGAACCGGAACCGACGACCGGATTACCAGCCGCCGCGGTCGCCACGATCGCGGTCGCCACGACCGCCTCGGCCACCGCCGCCACCGCCATAGCCGCCGCCGCCGCCGCCGCCGTAGCCGCCGCGACCGCCGCCGCCGCCGCCGCCGCCATAGCCGCCACCGCCGCCGTAGCCGCCGCGACCGCCACCAGGACGCCCGCTGCTTTCCTTGGGACGAGCCTCGTTCACGGTGATGGTCCGGCCGCCGTGCTCGAAGCCGTTCAAGGCCGAGATCGCAGCGGTGGCTTCCTCATTGGAGGCCATCTCGACGAAGCCGAAGCCCTTGCTTCGGCCTGTGTCGCGATCCGTGATGACCTGCGCCGAGGTGACAGCGCCGTGCTGCGAGAACAGCTGCTCCAGGTCTTCGCCCGTAACCGAGTACGCCAGATTGCCGACAAACAACTTCTTGCCCATTCACATTTCTCCAGAACTGGGCGTTTCGACCCGGGACTCTCGCTTTCAGGGTCGCGTGAAAGGGGCCGCCAATGGCCCGGAAGTAGGAGCAGGCGTGTCAGGCAAGAGGGAAAGCTCTCTCATGATGAGGCTGTGCTCTTCCAGCACCGGCCGCGGATCCATCTTCACCTTTAAGTGTAATTCGAACCGGCTGAAACGCAAGGACGGCCTAAAAAAACGGGCACAGCGGCCCGGGCCGGCCGATAGGAGGGCGGCGGGACACTGAATCTACTAGCCCATCTTCGGCGGAATCGGCCAGAAGGTGGTTCGGGCACTGCGTTTGCGAGCACTGCCGAAAACTGCGCCGCCGCCACCTCTACTATCGTGGTTGGCGCCGCGACCGTACAATCGGTCTGATATGGAAGCGCCCCGAGGACCAGCTAGCTCACTCTCCGAAGCCGCGAAGCAGCTCACGCTCGAGCCGCTGAAGCCCGGCGACCCGCGGCATACGGACCTGTCCGCAGGTCAGAACTCACAGACGCTGCCCGAGTTGCGTGAATGGCTGCGCGGTCAGAAAGGGGCCGAAGCCGGCTTCGCGCACGCCGTATTCCGCGGGCATCGGGGCTCCGGCAAGACGACGGAGCTGCTTCGGCTGGAGCACGAACTGGAGCGGGATGGCTTCACGTGCGTTCATCTGACATTGGATGACAGCCTCCGGAGCGACTGCGACTACACGCACCTGCTGCTCTGGACCGTTGAGAGCGTCGTGCGACGCTTCGCGGAACAGGAGCTGCCTCTGAATGAGAAACTTGCGACCCAGGTCGCGCGGTGGTTCGACGAGCGCGTGTTTGAGCGCACCGAAGCGGAGATGCGCGCGGCCTCCGCGGAGTTGGAGTCGGAGGCACAGGCTGGCGGCGGTCTGTTCGGGTTCGCTTTGCGTGCTCTCGCGCGAGTGAAGTCCGCGATCAGCGGCAGCGACGAGAAGCGACTGACGGCGAAACAACGCCTTCAGGCCTACTCGTCGGACCTGATCGATCATGTCAATCTGTTGTTGGACGACGCGCGGCGAGCGTTGCAGAGGCGCGATGGGAGTGCCAATCTGCTCGTCGTTCAGGACAACCTGGATCGGCTGGAGGCTGAACCGGCCCGACGGCTATTCTTCGACTATGGCGACTTGCTCCAGCGGCTCCGCGTTCACGCCATCTACACGGCGCCCGTGCCGCTGGTGCTGGCCCCGTACAACCTCGGCAAGGTGTTCGACTTCGTGTTCGACATGCCGATGGTGAAGACGCTCGACCAACAAAACAAACGCGTCAGAGCCGGAATCGACTGCCTGGTCGCGCTCGCCCGCGAACGGCTCGATCTCCAGCGCTGCTTCGAGAGCGAGAGCCTCGTGAAGCGACTGGCGGAGTACAGCGGCGGCAGCGTGCGCGACTTCATGCGCCTCCTGAACTACGCCGAGCTTGCGGCGCGGACCGACGGCAAGTTCCGCATCGACGCTGCGGATGTCGAGCGCGCGGAAACGAAGCTCCGAATCGACTACGAGAAAATCCTGGTGCCGCCGGCCACGTATTTTCCCCTGCTGGCGCGGGCGCATCACGAGAAAACGGTCCCGGAGATTCCGGCCGAGCCGACGCAGAACGCCACGCGCGACGTGCGAACGTTTATCGCCGAACTCTTGTTCAACGGCTCGCTGCTGGAATACAACGGGAATGAGCTGTGGTACGACGCCCATCCGGCGGTGCGCGAAAGCAGGTTCTTCCGCGATGCCTACGAGGAAATCGGCGGGGCGCAAGCTGCCACCCCGCGCCGACGCCGACGATCCTGAACGCCAGGAGCGGGCGCTGTTCACGCTGCTCGGCGGCGCGCCGGGCGGATTCCGCCTTTCGCTCGCGGCGTATGTTTCGCCGATCCAGCGCGACCGCATCATCGATCGCCTTCGCTCTCAGCTCGCGCCGGCCGGCGTGGCGGTGCAGTCGCTCGACCTGTCTGACGCCGATACGAGTCTCGGACTCCTGCGCCCTCTGCGAGAGTTTGTCGCCAAGCACCCGATTGAACCCGGGCGGCGGCGCGCAGTCATGATCCAGCATCTCGAGTCGCACGATCGCCCGGAAGCAGGCGATGACCGCGCAGCGTATCAGCGCTACGCGCAGGCCAACCTGGAGCGTGAGGCGCTCTCGGCGGAGTTCCCTCTCGACCTGGTGCTGTGGCTGACGCCGATGGGACTGGCGCAGTTCGGCCGGCATGCGCCGGACCTGTGGCATTGGCGGGCGGCGACGTTTGAGTTCGCGCCGACAGCGCAGCAGGCGGGCGACAAGGTTCGCTCCGAATTGAGCCGCGAGCTGGAGCGCGCCGGGCGGACGATCGGCGTGAAGCGGGCGCGCGAGCGGCTGGTGGTGCTTCGGCAGCTTCTCTTCGAGGCCGAGCAGACGCCGGATGCCGAGTCACGGGCGGGATTGGCGTCGCGCGGCTCGCTGCACCTGGAAATCGGGCGTCTGCGCGCGGCCGTCGGGGAGCGGGACGGGGCGCGCGAGCACTTCAAGAGCGCGCTCGATCTGCTGCGCCGGTCCGGCGACCCCTTCGCGAACTCGCCGCTGATGGACCTGGGTGATCTCGCCGTCGCGGACGGGCAGCTGGAGGAAGCGCTTCGGCTTTATGAGGAAGCGAATCAGGCGCTTGTGACGGCGGTGCGATCGAGTCCGGATGACCTTTCGCTTCAGCGCGACCTGTCGGTGAGCTGGGAGAGAATCGGCGACGTGCGGATGGCGCAGGGCGACCTGGCCGGGGCGCTCTCGGCGTACGCGGACGGGCTGGAGATTGCGCAGAAGCTGGCGGCCCGCGACCCGTCGCAGACCGAGTGGCAGCGTGACCTGTCGGTGAGCTGGGAGAGAATCGGCGACGTGCGGGTGGCGCAGGGCGACCTTTCCGGGGCGCTCTCGGCATACGCGGACGGGCTGGAGATTCGCAAGAAGCTGGCGGCCCGCGACCCGTCGCAGACCGAGTGGCAGCGCGACCTGTCGGTGAGCTGGAACAAGATCGGCGACGTGCGGCTGGCGCAGGGCGACCTGGCCGGGGCGCTCTCGGCGTACGCGGACGGGCTGGAGATTCGCAAGAAGCTGGCGGCCCGCGACCCGTCGCAGACCGAGTGGCAGCGCGACCTGTCGGTGAGCTGGAACAAGATCGGCGACGTGCGGC
>CAZKJT010000003.1:479543-485532 GCA_964553225.1 uncultured Planctomycetales bacterium
ACCGAGTGGCAGCGCGACCTGTCGGTGAGCTGGAACAAGATCGGCGACGTGCGGCGTGCGCAGGGCGACCTGGCCGGGGCGCTCTCGGCGTACGCGGACGGGCTGGAGATTGCGCAGAAGCTGGCGGCCCGCGACCCGTCGCAGACCGAGTGGCAGCGTGACCTGTCGGTGAGCTGGAACAAGATCGGCGACGTGCGGCGTGCGCAGGGCGACCTGTCCGGGGCGCGCAAGCATTATGAACGCGCGCTGGAGATCATCGAGCCGTTGGCGAAGAAGGACCCGAGCAACGCGCAGTGGCGATCGGACCTGGAATGGGTGCGGGCGCGGCTGGACGAGAACGCGCCGTAGCCCAGGGCGTGCTCCGGCCGAGCCGCGTCTGAACCGAGCCGCGACCGTGAGGTAGCGCTCCTCTTCGGTTGCGGAGGATGCGAGCGCTCGAACAGGCCGATTGCGGACGCGCGCGGATCGGCTGACGCCGGCGTGGCCGATTCCAATCTCGCGCGGGCGACGATTCGGCGTAGAATTCCCCGCACGCGGCGTCGCCGCGAACGGGAGGAACCACGCCATGACGCGTCACGTCGTTCTGTTGAAGTTCACCGAGAAGGGAATCACTGGAATTCAGCAGTCGCCCGATCGGGCGGCCGCGTTCCGCGCGCAGGTCGAGAAGGCCGGCGGCAAGGTGGAGGCGCAGTTCTGGACGATCGGGCCGTATGACGGCGCGGTCGTGTTTACCGCTCCGGATGAAACGACGGCCGCGGCGCTCGTGCTCGGCCTGGGCAAGACCGACAGCGTGACAACGTGCATGCTGCGGGCGCTGGACGCGCGCGAGTTTCAGGACGTGCTGCGGAAGCTGTCGTAGCACGGTCGGCGACAGGCCGCTCGTCCGTCTGCGCGGTGCGGTCCCGCTTACGGTCGCGGCGCGGCTGGGGCGCGGGTCGATTCGGGCGGGCAACAAAAAAGCGGCCCGGACTTTGCCGAGCCGCTTCGCACGCCCCCACGGGGATTCGAACCCCGGTCTCCAGGATGAGAACCTGATATCCTAGGCCACTAGACGATGGGGGCCTCTTGCTGATCGTTTGCGATGCACGCCGGCCGGTCGCGCCGATCGCGGCGCACCTGTCCGCCGATCGGCTGGCGCACCGTTCGGACTACTTCGCGGCGACGGTTGCGCCCGCCGCCGAACGCGCCATCGCGACCAGCTTGTCGAACGCCGGCGCGTCGGCGATGGCCACTTCGCTCAGCATCTTTCGATTCAGATCGACCAGCGCCAGCTTCAGCCCGTGCATGAAGCGGCTATAGGACATCCCGCGCGCTCGGCAGGCGGCCGTGATACGCGTGACCCACAGCGCGCGGAAGTCGCGCTTCTTGGCGCGGCGGTCGCGGAAGGCGTACTGCCCGGCTTTGATGACGGTCTGCTTCGCCGGGCGGAAGAGCTTGCTGCGCGAGGCGCGATAGCCGCTGGCCGCCTTGAGTGTGCGTTTGCGACGATGCCGCGTTGCGGCGCCGGGTCGGACGCGCATGGCTCTATTCTCCCTGCTTTTCGGTGTCGGACGGAACGGCCGCGGGCGGGTACGGCCAGGCGGTCTTGTAGCCGAGCTTTTTCAGCATGGTGCGTCGCATGGCGCCGCCGATGGTCTTGCTGCGGCGGAGCTTCTGGCGGCGCAGGCCGGACTTGCCGCTCATCAGGTGGCCGGCGTACGACGGGCGGCGTTTCAACTGCCGCCGTGCGGTGACCTTGATCCGCTTGAGCGTGCCTTTGTGGCCCTTGGCTTTGTGCATGCCTTGCCCCTTCGTGCCTCAACGGGCGTCGAACGGGGCAATCTACCGCAAGAGCCGGCGGCGATCAAGCGCTTCGCGGTTCGCTCTCGCGGGCGCAGAGCCGCGCCGGGCTCGGCGTCCGAATGGCGGGCGGGCCGGACCGCGGCGGCGCTGCGGAACCACAGGCGCGGATCAGGCAAGCGCGATCGGCGGGTTGTTTCGCAATTCGCCCACCTCCGGGGCCATGCGCCGCACTGCCGAAACGTCGCGTTCCAGTTGAGCGATCAGCGCCGCGACGCCGTCGAACCGCTCCTGCGAGCGCAGCCGACGGAGCAGGTGCAGTCCGATTCGGCGGCCGCGCAGGTCTCCGGCGAAATCGAGCAGGTGAGCCTCGACGCGCGGCGCGAGCTGATCGAACGTGGGTTGCGGACCGATGTTAACCGCGGCGAGGCTCAGTTCCGCGTCGTCCGACTGCGCGATTGCCGCGTACACGCCGTGCGCCGGGACGAGCTGCGCGATGGCGTCGATGTTCGCGGTGGGAAAGCCCAGCTCCGTCCCGCGGTGCTCGCCATGGCCGACCACGCCGGCGATGCGATGCGGGCGACCCAGCATCGCGCGGGCGTGCTCCACGTCGCCGGCGGCGAGCGCGGCGCGGATCGCCGAGCTGTTGATCGCTTCGTGCTCGCGGCGATCGTCGGCGCAAAGCTCTTCCACCACGTGCACGGCGAAGCCGAGCGCCGCGCCAAGCCGTCGCAACGTATCCACCGAGCCTCGCCGAGCTGCGCCGAAATTAAATGTCGGTCCTTCGACGATCTCGCGCGGCCTGCACGCGCGGACCAGGTCCTCGACGAATTGCTCGGCCGGCGTGGCGATCAGCTCCGGCGTGCTCGCGAGCACGATGGCGTGGTCTACGCGGAACCGTTCGAGCAGGGCGAGCTTCTCGACTTCAGTCGTCAACCGCGCCGGGGCGCGCGCAGGTGCGACCAGCGCCAGCGGATGCGGCTCGAACGTGATGGCCACGAGCGGCACGCCGAGCGCGGCGGCGCGCGCGCGGGCCGCGTCGATCAGCCGCTGGTGCCCGCGGTGCACGCCGTCGAAGTTCCCGATCGTGACGACCGTGCCGCCGGCCGGAGCGGGGAATGAGCGCAGACCGGAGTGTCGCGGCATGAATAAGAGCGTAGCGGCGCGGCTGCGCGCGCTCAAACGCGACGCCCGTCGCAGAAGCGCCGAATCCGATCGAGTTCGCGGCGCGAGGCGCGGGTCGCGAAGGCGTCGGCGATCAGGCGCCGGCGGCCGCTCGGCGCGGCTCGTCCTGACCGGCATCCGACAGCGGACGCGGACGGAGCTTCAGCGCTTCCATCGGCGGCAGCTCGTTCAGGTCGGCAAGGCCGAAGAGGTCGAGGAACTGTCGCGTCGTGCCGTAGAGCATCGGGCGCCCGATGACCTCGGCCCGGCCGACGACCTTCACGAGGCCGAGATCCTTCAGCCGCGAAACCACTTCGGACGAGGCGACGCCGCGAATCGCGTCGATGTCGGCGCGGATGATCGGCTGTTTGTAGGCGATGATCGAGAGCGCTTCGAGAGCGGCGTCGCCCAACCGCGTGTCGGCATGTTGTTTCATCAGCCTGGCGAGCCATGGCTTGAACTGCGGCAGCGTCATGAGCTGATAGCCGCGGGCGATCGCCTCGACGCGGAACGAGAGGCCGGCGGCCTCATAGCGACGGTTCAGGGCGTCGATGTGCTCGCGGACCGCGGCCGGCGAGGCGGCGCCGAGCAGGTCCGCGAGACGCGCCTCGCTGAGCGGAGCGTCACTCGCGAAGAGCAGGGCTTCGATGATGCTTTGCGCGTCGGGCGTCGGATCTTGCGTGGGCTGGAGCCGGACCGGCTCGGCTCGATCGTCACCGGCGAGATCTGGCGGGCGTGCAACGTCTTGCGTTGCCGATGGTGCACAAGCCTCGATCTCGGCGGCGGGTTCATCCGCAGCAGATGGGTCAAAATCGGGCGAGTCCGCGGCGTCCACAGGCTCGACCTCGGCATTCCATGCCTCGCGCGGTGTTGTGTCTTCCATGACGCGCGTCTCCTATTTGTTGTATACGAAGCGTACCGCGGCCGCGCGCATTCGTCCAGCCGCGCGCCGATGCCGAATTGAGTAGCGAAGCCGCCCGACGCTCAAGTTCCGCGCGAATTCGCGAACGAACGGGCGGCGCGCCGATCGGAAGGGTTCGGCGCGATGTCCTGCGTCATGGCGCCGGCGTCGCGCGAACCACCGCGGTCTGCTCGAACGCGACGATCGCGTCGTCCAGGTTGTCGAGCGCGATGTCCGCCGTAACCCGGTCGATCGTGATTTCGAGGTCGGCGCCTTGGCGGAACTCCTGAAGGTCGGCCGCGGAGAGTTCGAGCTCGCCCGCGTCGTCCAGCGGGCCGAACGTCGCGCGCTCGGTCGATCCCAGCAGAGTCTGGCGCAGCGTAACGACCACTCGCGCGCCGTCCTCGGCCGGCCAGGTGAGGGTGAATCCGGAGAGCGACACATCGTCGCCCTCGTCCGGCTCGGAAATGACGAGCGCGTCGGGCGCGCCGACCGTGTCCCGGAACACGCCGCGCGTCGGCTCGCGCACGACGATCTCATACGCGGCGGCCGCTTCGATGGTTGCATCGAGTTCGCCGGCGGCGCCTTCGTCCAGCTCGACGTCGTTTACCTCGATCGTCTGTCCTTCGTCGAGCGCGAGCGACGCGCCGTTGCGGTCGCGCACGGAGGCATCGATCTCGGCCTGGTCGCCGTCCTCGCGGATGAGGATCGAGATCGCGGCTTCGTCGAGCGGGACGCCGGAAGTGACACAGCCGCACAGCCCGGCGCAGAGCGCGACGGACAGCCCGAATGCGCTATTCCAGAACCGTGAGCGTGAATTCCTGCGTGATCGAGGTCGGCGGATCATCGCTGTCCTCCGCTTGGATGGTGAAGGTGAAGGCGCCCGCCTCGCTGGGCGCGCCGCTGATTTCGCCGGTTTCGGCGTCGAGGCGCAGCCCATCCGGGATCAGCCCGTCGAGTACGGAGAAGGTCACCGGGGCGCGCCCGTCGACCGTTTCGATCGTCGCCGAGTACGGCTCATCGAGCGTGGCGTCGGCGAGCGACGTTGTGACGAATGCGAGCGGCTGCGGGCGAATCACGAGCAGGACGTTGGTGACGCGCGCCTGCTGCGGGTCGCCGGAATCGGTGACGGTGATCCGCAACTGCACCGCCGGATCCGCGATGACCGGCGTGCCGGAGATGACGCCGGTGTCGGCGTCGAAGTTCAGGCCGGCCGGCAGCCCGATGACGTCGAATTCATACGGCTCGACGCCACCGGTGGCGACGATTTCGAGCGAGTCCTGCACACCGACCTGCAACGAATCGAAGTCGGCAGCGACGCGCAGGCGTTCGAGGATCTCCAAGGAGTAGCTCTGCTCTCCCAGGCGCGGCGCGAGCTGTCCGTCGGTCACGGCGATGGTGAACGAGAACGTCCCGAAGTCGTTGGGCACGCCGCTGAGTTCGCCCGTTTCGTCATCCAGCGTCAGGCCGTCGGGCAACGCGCCGGCAGAGACCGACCAGCGCGCCGCGACGCCTTCCTCGATGGAGAGAAACTCGCTGTAGAAGCGATCCTCGACCCCGGTGGGCAACTCATCCGGGAGCACTACCAGTGGCGGCAGCGGACAGCCGACCAGTGCCGCCAGCGCGAGCGGCAGGACGGCGAGGCGCGCCGGGCGAAGACACTGGCGAAGACATTGCCGAGTGAATCGGCGAAGGTAATGGCGAAGGCGGTCAGGACGGAACGGGCGCGTCCGGCAAGGATGCCGGGCCGGTCGTCGTTCAAACATGCGCCAACACTCCCTCGATAGGACACTGTCATGATCGCGGCGACCCGAGTGCGAATCAAGCGGAGTTGCGCGGAAGCAGTATGCGGGGATGCTGCGGTGCCCTGGGGGACCGGTCTCCGACCGGTCTTCCGTGCGGCGGCCAGGCCGGTGTCCAGATCAGTCTCGAACGGGCGAGACGCCCGCGCTCCCCATGGGGGACCGGTCTCCGACCGGTCTTCCGTGCGGCGGCCAGGCCGGTGTCCCGTCCGATCGAAGGGCCGGTCTTCAGTCCGAGTGGAAGGCCGGTGTCCAGATCAGTCTCGAACGGGCGAGACGCCCGCGCTCCCCATGGGGGACCGGTCTCCGACCGGTCTTCCGTGCGGCGGCCAGGCCGGTGTCC
>CAZKJT010000004.1:0-103580 GCA_964553225.1 uncultured Planctomycetales bacterium
TCTTCTCCCTGGCCCAATCACTCCGAAAATCCGCCCGTTGATGCAAAAGCCTCGTGAGGGAGCGGGGGCTTCCCGATACTCTGCCAAGGGCCATTCCCCGCTCCCTGACGGTCGCGGCTCGGTTCCGGATACGTTGCGTCTTCAATGAGGCACTGCACGAGCGCTCGCGGATCGGCTGCGACGTCGGGTCAGGACTGAAGCCGCCATCGCGACGCCGACCGCGCGCAGACGCTCGCGGATCGATTGCGAGACGGGTTTGCCCCCAACCAATCCGCGCGCGATGGGTCGCTTCGCCGCGTCGCGACCGATTCACCGGCCGCGGACTCTCCGCAGCCCGACGCACCCCAGCGCGAGGACGCACAGCGCCGCGCTCGGTTCCGGGACGGCCGTGAAGATGCTCGTGCCGGTGGCGACGTCGCTGCCGCCGGAGAGCTCGAATTCGAACGCCGACCGCATGGATGTCGTTCCGACTCCGAACGGCGCGAATCCGGTCGCGCCTGGGAACTCCTCAAGATCGCTGGAACTCGCGAACGGGCCGGCCGACTGAGAATCGACCAGCGATGCGAAGACGGTCGGGTTGGTGTCGTGATTCAGCGAGGCCGTGAACAGCTTGCCGCCGGCGCCGTCTGGCGCGCTGAGCGCTACGCCATCACCCAGGAAGTCCGAAGCGCCCGCTTGTGCGCTGGCCCGCCCGTGAAGCCCGGTGATCAGGTCAAAGTCGGCCGTGAGCTCGAAGAGAAATGTGGCAGAATCCATCTCGGTTCGCGCAATGAACGCGAGGCTGATCGTGGGCTGCACCGTTCCGCGCACGCCGCTGACGACCGCGGTGATCTGCTCGAATTCGCCCAGCATGTGCCCGCCCGATTCGAGCGTCAGCGGCTCGGAGAGCGACCAGTGATAGGAACCGGAGGCTGGATCAAAATGCGTCTCGTCCAGGCGCACGGTGATTCCGGCATCTGCCGTATCCGTACGCACTTGCGCGCGAATCTCGATATTGTCCGGCAGATACCCGGCGTGCGCAGTGCCTGTACCGAAAGCCGTCAGCGCGGCCGCGGCGCCCACCGCGTGCGCGCGGAATCTCCGCGAAGAGCCCAGCACGAACTTCATTTGTGGCTCCAGGTAGCGTTTGGCTCGACCGTCCCCGTCCACTGAACCTTAGGACTGGGGCTGGGCCGATTTCAAATGCACGTTTTTTCAGACGTGCGGGACCGAGGCGACATACGGACGGATTCGATACACGGTCACTACGCGAAGCGCCCGAGCGATCCGCTGGCGGGGCGCGCTCCGTTCAACGCCGCCGCCCAGTGCGTTCGCGTTGACGGTCGGACCGGCGCGCCGTACATTCGGACGATCACGCCGGGTCACGCGCCGCGCCCCGCGCGCCGACGCTCTGGATCGAAATCGCATGCGAATCGCCATCACCTGCCTCGTTGACCGACCGTCCGACGTCGTCGGCGCGCTCGAGCGGGCGCGCGCAGTCGGCGCGGCCGGCGTCGAGCTGCGCCTTCCATCCGGCGCCCCTTCCGCGAGTTCCGCGGCAGACGCCTTCGCCGCAGCCGCGTCCGACGCGGCTGCTTCCACGGGCGTGTCGCTCTGCTCGGTCGACGCTGGACTTACGCTGCCGAGCGATCTCCGCGCCGCGGCGGCCCTCGCACGCGGCGGATTGCCGCAGTTGATCGCGTTCACGCGCGCCGTCGGCGCCGAAGCGGCGATCGTGCGCGGCGCGCCAGTCCACGGCGGAGCTTCGCGCGACCGCGCGCTCACCGCGGCCGTCACCGCGCTCAACGGCGTCGGTTCTACGGACGGACGCATCCGCGTCGTGATCCGCGGCGGAGGCGCGCTGCGAAGCAGCGATGCCCTGTGGTACGTGTGCGACGCGGCCGGAGCGGATCGCGTGGGCGTCTCCTATGCGACCCGCTGTAGTGGGCCGCAGGGCGAGTCGCCGTCCGTCTGGCTGAAGCGCATGGCGGCGTTGTTGCATTCGGTCGAGTTCTCGGCCGCAACGTGGGCCGGTTCGGACGAGCGAGACGCGCGCGCCGAGTGCGTCCGGGTGATCGAGCTGTTGAAGGGCGTCGCGTTCCGCGGGTGGCTCGTGCTGCGCGAAGCCGACGCGGACCCCGCGTCGCTCGAAACCGCCACGCGAGAGCTCATGGCGGAGTTGAACCGTCCGGTCGTGGAGCTCAGCGCCTACAAGGGCGACAAGAACGCGCCTCGCTTCCCGTCGCGGCGCGCGGCGGGCTAAGTTGCTCACGCCGCTCTCATGGGGCGCATCGCACTCGGAGCCTGTCGTGAATGCCGCTCCCGCAACGCCGCCGCCGATGGACGCGCTGCCGCGCTGCCTGACGTCTCTGACCCGCGCCGGCGGGGTTATAAAGGCCGACTACGAGGACTTTCACGTCACGGAAGAGCCGCTCTACCCGCCCAGCGGGACCGGCACGCACACGTATTTTGTCGTCGAGAAGCGCGGGCTCACGACCATGCAGGCCGTTCAGGACATCGCCGCTGCGCTGAACCTGCGCCGCCGCGACATCGGCGTCGCCGGACTGAAGGACGCGCGGGCCGTCACGCGGCAGTGGATGTCGGTCGAACACGTCCCGGCTGAGGCGCTGTTGGCGCTGCGGTTGGCGCGCGTGCGCATTCTGGAGTGCGCGCAGCACGGCAACAAGCTGCGAATCGGGCATCTGCGAGGCAACCGTTTCCGCATCCGCGTGCGCCAGGCGCCGACGCAGCGCGTGCACGAGCTTCGCGCCGCGCTGGATCAGCTCGTTCGCAACGGCGTGCCGAATTACTTCGGTCCGCAGCGGTTCGGCTCGCGCGGCGATACGTGGAAGATCGGCCGTGCCATCGTTCGCGAGAATCTCGACGAGGCGCTCGACTACCTGGCCGGCAAGCCGGGCGACGCTGACTTCGGGGACGTGCGCCGGGCGCGCCAGTTATATGAGGACGGGAAGTTCGACGACGCCCTGCGGGCCTGGCCGCGCATGTACCGCGATCAGCGCCTGGCGCTCAAAGCGCTGGTCCGATCGGGCGGAAAGAAGAAAAAACGCGGCATGCTCGCGGTGGACGAACGCTTCAGATTGTTCTGCGTGTCCGCGTACCAGGCGCACCTGTTCAATCTGGTGCTGGCCGAACGAACGCCGCGCGGTCTGCGCGAACTGCTCCCCGGCGATCTGGCGATGATCCACGCCAGCGGCAGCGTGTTCAGCGTCGAAGACGTCGAACGCGAGCAGCCGCGCGCGGACGCGTTTGAGATCAGCCCCAGCGGGCCGATCTTCGGCTATCGCACGACGATGCCGTCCGGAGTGCCACTGGAGATCGAGCAACGAACGATGGCCGGCGAATCGCTCACCCCGGACGCCTTCCACACGAAGTTTCTGCGTGTGAAGGGAAGCCGGCGCGCATTGCGCTTCCGGCCGCTGGACGCCGAAATCGACGTCGGCAAGGACGAGCGCGGCTCGTATCTGCAACTGTCCTTTCTTCTGCCGGCCGGCTGCTACGCGACCAGCCTGCTGCGCGAGCTGTTTGCCGACGCGCACTCCGCGGATGGCGAGGACGAGGAAGCATCGAACGAAGACGCGTGAGGGGCCTTGCCCGGCGCGATGTGCGACGCGACCGGTTCGACGGGCGGATCATGGCAAAGTCGGTGGAGTTCCAGTGGAGCGCGCTGCTGGCGGTTGTGCGCGCCGATTTTCCGGACCTCTATCGCGCCTGGTTCGAAACGCTTCAGCCCGGCCGACTCGATGGCGGCGAACTTTCGGTTACCGTGGACGACCCGGCGCGGGCCCGCTACTTGCGGGAAAACTGCACGCAGGCATTCGTGACCTGCCTGATGGCGATGCTCGGCCTTATGATCCCGGTTCGATTCCTGTGCGACGCGCTCGAGGACTCGGTTGCGATCGCCTCCGCCCGCCGGCCCGGACTGACGCGCACGCCGCTGAACGCGGACTACACGTTCGATCAATTCGTGGTGGGTCCGTCGAATCGCCTGGCCCATGCTGCGTGTCAGGCGGTGTGCGAGCAGCCGGGTCGGCTGTACAACCCGCTGTTCATCCACGGAAGATCCGGACTGGGCAAGTCGCATCTGCTTCAGGCAACCTGCGAAAAGCTGGCTCAACGAGAGCCCGGAGCCGAAGTCGTGTACCTCTCGTGCGAAACCTTCGTGAATGACTTCGTCCGCGCGATCGAATCGGGCGGACTGAGCGACTTTCGCGACCGGGCCCGCCGCGCGAACGTGCTGGCGATCGACGACCTTCAGTTCCTGGAGAAGCGCGAATCGAGCCAGGAAGAGTTGTTTCACACCTTTAACGTCGTCTACCAGGCCCACAACCAGATTCTCCTCTCGGCCGACGCTCCGCCGGGCGAGATTCCGACCCTGGAAGATCGGCTGGTCAGCCGCTTCAATTGGGGCCTGGTCGCGCAGATCGACCCGCCCAACCGCGAGACCAGGCAGGCCATCCTCCAGCGAAAAGCCCGCCTGCGCGGCTGCGAAGTGCCCGACGACGTGCTCGATTACATCGCGCAGCACGTTCAGTCCAACATCCGCATGCTCGAAGGCGCACTCACTCGCCTGATCTCCGAAACCCAGATCGGCGGGCAAACCATGTCCGTCGAGACGGCTGCGGCGGTGCTGGCCGACTTCGACGACGGTCCGGCGCAGATCCTCCAGATCGCGGACATTCTGGAGACTGTTGCCAAGCACTTCGGCGTTCGGACAACGGACCTGCTAGGCCGAAAGCGGTCACGGTCGATCAGCGGACCGCGTCAGGTCGGAATGTACCTCGCACGCCGTCTGACGCCTCTCAGTCTGGGCGAAATCGGCGCGCACTTCGGTGGCCGCGATCATTCCACGGTGCTTCACGCGGAGCGCGTGGTGGATCGCAATCGCAAACGCGATCGTGACACGGCTGACATGCTCGCGCTGCTGACGAAGCGGCTCGTGAATCGGCGTTGAGCGGCCGTGCGCGCCGGATGACTCCGTGACCGTGTGCGCTGTCGGAACGCACGGCCACCGTCACGGGCCTGTCACCCAGCACGCCCCGCGCCAACAGCTTATAAGCATCTAATCGGCGGATGGTTATGGACTTCTGCGGACGTTCGTGACACACGCGACAGACCCGGATATGTAGAACACGAAGAGATCATTCCATCTCTAAGAATCATCGGCCTTGAGCGACTGTGATCGAACGCTGGCGCGCTGCCTTCGTCCGCACGTCGGCAAGCCCCTGGGACCGGCAACAGCGCGCGGCGGCCGGTGCGCCGCACCTCGACGCGCGTGGATGAATCGCTCGAAATCGGGTACAACACGGATCGCGACTTGAGGTTCGACGGCTGGCGGGCCGTCAACCGGTCGATGGGGCACGCGCGGACGCGGTCGCGGGGAAACGTAGCAGGCGGATTGCGCACGCATGAAGACGATTGTGCCGCGCCAACAGCTCCAGGAGTGCCTTTCGGCCGTCGCCACGCTGATCGGCGGTCGCACGACCAAGCCGATTCTTTCCTGCGTCAAGCTGACGGCCGGCGGCGACGAGGTTTCGCTCGAAGCGACGGATAGCGAAACGTCGCTGCGTCTGGCGACGCCGGCGTTGTCCGTCGCGCGGGTCGGCTCGGTGGTCGCCCCGGCCGAGCGGTTGCTTTCGATTGTCCGGGAGATGAGCGACGTAGAGCTGCAACTCGAGTCGGATGAGCGTCACCTGACGATCCGGGGAGAGGGCAACGAGTTCCGCATTTTCACGGCAGCTGAGGCGGATTTCCCGCCGATTGCGGCCCTCGCGGAAGAGCCGGACCTGGCGGTGGCTGGTCGGCTTTTGAAGCGGATGATTCACCTGACGCTGTACGCGGCGGCGCGCGAGATGAGCCGTTACGCGATCAACGGCGTTCAGTGGGAAAAACGCGGCAAGCGACTGTTCATGATCGCGACGGACGGGCGCCGGCTGGCGCGGGCCGGCGGAGACGTTCTCGAGTCGCGTGCGGCGGATTTCGAGGCGATCGTTCCGACGAAGGCGCTGGCGGTTCTGGAGAAGGTGTTTACTCCGCCGCGCGACGATGAAGATTGGTCGATCGAGCTGAAGGTTCTGCCGAACCAGATTCTGATTCGCAGCGGCGATCGGACGCTTTCGACGGTGCTGGTCGAAGGACAATTCCCCAAGTATCAGGAAGTGATCCCGATCTCGAACGACAAGGTCGTTCGCCTGGATCGCGAGGAGTTCTTCGGCGCGGTGCGGCGGGCGGCGCTTCTCACCACGGACGACGCGCGGGCCGTTCGGCTGTCGTTTCAGGCGGATCGGCTGGTGATCACGTCGCAGTCGCCGGAGCGCGGCGATGCGCGGGTGCAGATGGGGGTCGAGTACGGCGGCCCGCCGATCGAGATCGGGTTCAACCCGGCGTTTCTGAGCGACGCGCTGGCGCGGATGACGGACTGCCGGATCGTGGAGATCGAGCTGCTCGACAATTTCAAGCCCGGAGTGCTCAGCGGCGGGGACAAGGACGAATTCCTCTATGTCGTGATGCCGGTCTCGCTATCCGGTTGACGACAGGATTCAGCCTGCGGATGAACGAGTCTCGGTACCGCGCGATTCTCGACGAACGCCGGTTGCGCTTCGGGCCGCCCTTGCTGTCGGACGACGTCGGCGCGGCGATCCTGTCGCGCGCGGCGCGAGCCCTGCGAAGCCGCGAGGCGGCGCAGCGCGCGTGGCACGAGCTGACCACGTCGGATTGGCGCAGCGATGCGCGGGTCGCGGCGATGGTGCAGGGTGTGCTGACGATCGAGACGGCGTCGGCGGTGGTCGCGGCGCGGATTCAGCGCGATGCCGAGGCTCTTCGCCGCGCCTTGGCCGCGCGCCTGCCGGGGCTTCAGCGGGTGCGCGTGCTGAATCTGGCGACGCCGCGCGGCGACGCTGCGCCCGGCGAGGAAGCGGAATGACGACGATGACCAGCGCTGCGCAGTACGACGAGAGCAAAGTCCAGGTGCTCGAAGGAATCGAGCACGCCCGCATGCGCCCGAGCATGTACATCGGCGACACGCAGGCGCGCGGGCTTCATCACCTGGTCTACGAGGTGGTGGACAACTCGATCGACGAAGCCATGGCCGGCGTCTGCCGGAACATCGAAGTCGCGATCCGGTCCGACGGCAGCGTGAGCGTGACGGACGACGGTCGCGGCTTTCCGGTCGGCATCAAGGAGGAGTTCGGCATTTCGGCGATCGAGCTGTGCCTGACGCGTCTGGGCGCCGGGGCGAAGTTCGACCGCGATTCCTACAAGATTTCGGGCGGGCTGCACGGCGTGGGCGTCAGCGTGGTGAACGCGCTGTCGGAACGATGCGAAGTCGAGACGCACCGCGACGGGCGCGTCTGGATCATCGGCTTCGAGCGCGGGCGGACGGTGCGTCCGCTCACGCCGATCGGCGCGACGCAGCGGACGGGCACGCGGGTCGAGTTCAAGCCCGATCCGACGATTTTCGCCACGACGGAGTTCAGTTACGAAATCCTGGCCAAGCGCCTGCGCGAGCTGGCATACCTCAACGCCGGCATGCGGATCGTCATTCGCGACGAGCGCAGCGATCAGACCGAGGAGTTCGAGTTTCACGACGGCATCGCGCGATTCGTCGATCACCTCAACGAGGGCAAGTCGCGACTGCACGATGTGCTGCGGTTTCGCCAGGAAGACGCCCAACAGCGCCTGATCTGCGACGTGGCGATGCAGTACACGGACGGATACACCGAGCTGACGCAGTCGTTCGTGAACAACATCAGCACAGTCGAAGGCGGAACGCACCTGACCGGCTTTCGCAGCGCGCTCACGCGCGTCGTGAACAATTACGCCCGCAAGAACAATCTCATCAAGAACAACGACCCCACGCCATCGGGCGAGGACATTCGCGAGGGGCTCACGGCCGTCATCTCGGTGATGGTCCCCGAGCCGCAGTTCGAGGGCCAGACCAAGACCAAACTCGGCAACAGCGAAGTCGGCGCGTTCGTCGAAAGCACGATGAATGAGCGCCTGGGGATTTACTTCGAAGAGCATCCCACCGAGGCCAAGAAGCTCGTCACGAAGGCGGTACAGGCCGCCCAGGCTCGCGAGGCGGCCCGCAAGGCCCGCGAAACCGCTCGCAAGAGCGCGCTCAGCGGCGGCGGCTTCTCTCGAAAACTTGTCGATTGCTCCAGCCGCGATACGGCCGAGACCGAGCTGTTCATCGTCGAGGGCGATTCGGCGGCCGGAAGCGCGAAGGGCTACCGCGACGCCAAGACGCAGGCCATCCTGCCCATTCGAGGCAAGATCCTGAACGTCGAGAAGGCCCGGCTGCACAAGGTTCTCAGCCACGAGGAGATCCTGGAGATCATCAAGGCCCTCGGCACAGGCATCGACGAGGACTTCGACGCCGACAAGCTCCGCTACGGCCGGATCATCCTGATGACCGATGCCGACGTGGACGGCTCGCACATTCGCACGCTGCTGCTGACGTTCTTCTTTCGCCACCTGCGGGTGCTGATCGATCGCGGGCGGGTGTACATCGCCCAGCCGCCGTTGTTCCAGCTCGCCCGCGGCAAACGGACCGATTACGTGCTGGACGATCCGGCGCTGCACGGGCGGCTGAGCCGCATCGGGCTGGAAGGGACGCGGCTGGAGATTCGCCGCATCGGCGAGACGCCGCAGGTCATCGAGGGCGACCGGCTGGTCGAACTTCTGCGGCTGATCGAGTCGATCGAGCACGGTGCGCGCGTGCTGGGCCGGCGCGGCATCGATTTTCGCACGTTTGTCCTGGAGCGTTCGCAGGGTCCGAAGCTGCCGACGCTGCGAGCGGTGCATGAAGGCGTCGAGTCATACTTCTTTTCCGACCAGGAGTTCGACGAGTTCCGGGCTGCGCGGACATCGTCGGGCGGATCGGTGTCGCGGACGGAACTGGCCGAAGCTCGCCCGCTGGAGTCGCAATTGCTGCAACTGGCCGACTTCGGCTGTGAGCGAGATGACCTGTTCCTGAAGCGCGACGAGCAGATCACCGGCGAACTGACGCCGGCCGTGTTCGTGTTGGCGCAGGGGGACGAGGCGTCGCTGGAGCTCGATAATCTCGCCGGCGTGCCGGAGGGGGTTCGTTCGCTCGGCTCGCGCGGACTGGAGATCAAGCGGTTCAAGGGTCTGGGAGAGATGAACAAGGAGGAGCTCTGGGAGACGACGATGGACCCGGCCAACCGCGTGCTGCGGAAGGTGATCGTGGGCGAATCGGACGACCCGGAGCAGGCCGGCATCGACGCGGTCGAGACCGACCGCATCTTCAGCATTCTGATGGGCGAAGACGTCGAGTCGCGGCGATCGTTCATCGAGACGAACGCGGTGCACGTCAAGAATCTCGACGTTTAGTGAACCGACCCCGGGGACCAACCCGCGATGGAAGTGGGGAAAGACCGGTCAGAGACCGGTCCCCCGAGGGCACGGAAGCGCGCGAGACCGGTCCGCTGAGGACACAGGGGCGCGCGAGACCGGTCCCCCGAGAAGACAGGGGCGCACGAGACCGGTCCCCGAACACTCCGGAACGCACGAAACTGGCGCCGGCGAGTTGGCCGGTGAGTTGGCCGGGGAGCGCGGGCGTCTCGCCCGTCATCGGGTGGTCGCGACTACTCCTCGCTCACCACGTCCGCGAGTTTCGACACGCTGACGATCGCGCGGCGTTCGACGTAGACGCGGCGGCGATTCACGCGCCGCGAGCCGGTCCGCTCCAACTCGCACGCGCGGCTGACGTATTCTTCCTTGGTGCTGTGCCCGTCGTTGCGGTCGTGCACGTCGGCGTCGGCGAGCCACAGGCCGGTTTCGGTGCACGCTTCGAGCGAGCCGATGTAGATCATCGGACCGGCCGTGTCGAGCACGACGCGCTGGCCGAGGAAGGGTGCGAGGGGGTCGAGCATGCGACTAGGTTACCGCGTTCCACCGGCGGCGAGATGCTGAAGCCACGAAAGGAAATCGTCGAGCGTGGACCACGTTTTGGTGAGGTCGTCGGGCACAGCCAAGGCGACCCGCTCTTCGAATTGCAGAATGAGTTCGACGCGGGCGAGAGAATCCGGCGCTGTCTGGCATCGATGCACCAGGTTGAGCATCTCTCGGCGCAGCTCGGCGGAGACGATTTCTGCCTGGATCAGATATGCGGTTGCGTTCAGCAAGATCGGCCAGAGCAGTGTTCCGCAATTCGGGCACGGAGCGTCGCCGAGCGGTTCGCACGGAAGGACTGAGACGGCGGTGTTACATATTGGACAGCGCGCGGGGCGGCCCTCTGGAGTTCGCGTCGAGATGAACATAGCCGAATCCAATGCGGACGACCGAAAGCCAGCGTGGCCAGCTCGCGACGCGGAGCAGTATACTCCCTGAGGGGAGACGATTTCCGCTCGCCCAGGGGTGGCCGTCCGATCACGGAGTTTCACGCATGAGCGTCAGCGCCGGCGACAACATCAAGATGGACTGGGAGCAGCAGGACGATCCGGAGCGGCTGGCGGCGTTCGAGCAGCGCGTCGAGCGCGGCGAACTGATCGAAGCCGACGACTGGATGCCGCAGAACTACCGCGTCGGCATGTTGCGCATGGCCGAGCATCACGCCAACAGCGAGATCGTCGGCGCGCTGCCGGAAGGCGAGTGGATCACCCGCGCGCCGAGCCTGAAGCGCAAGCTGGCGCTGATCGCGAAAGTGCAGGACGAGGTCGGCCACGGGCAGATGCTCTACCAGGTGAGTCAGGATCTCGGAAAGCCGCGCGACGCGATGCTGCGCGACCTGTGCACCGGGCGGACGAAGTATCACAACGTGTTCAACTACCCCGCGCCGACCTGGGCCGACGTGGCGATGATTCAGTGGCTGGTGGACGGCGCTGCGATCATGAACCAGAAGACGCTGGCCGAGGGCAGCTACGGGCCTTACGTTCGGACGATGAAGCGCATCAACATGGAGGAGGCGTTCCACTTCAAGAGCGGCGAGGACATGGTGCTGACGCTGATGAGCGGCACGCCGCGGCAGAAGGCGATGGCGCAGGAAGCGTTCGACCGCTGGTGGAACCCGTGCCTGATGTTCTTCGGCCCGCCCGACAAGGAAAGCGTCAAGACGGGTCCGTTCATGAAGTGGCGGATCAAGACCGCGACGAACGACGACCTTCGGCAGCGCTTCGTTGACCGGTTCGCGCCGGCGGCGCTCGATCTCGGGCTGGTGGTGAAGACGTATGCCCGGGACGCCGACGGTCGCGTAGTCCGTGGCGCGGACGGCTCGGCCGGCTGGGTCCGCGACGAGAACCTGCGCCGCGATGACGCGACCGGGCATTGGTCGTTCAGCCAGCCGGATTGGGACGAGTTCTATGCGGTTATCCGCGGCAACGGGCCGCTAAACAAGCAGCGCGTCGGGCTGCGGCGCATGAGCTATGAGCAGGGGGCGTGGGTGCGCCGGGCGGTGCTGGGCGAAGGCGCCGGCCTGCCGCCGGGGCGGAATTGAGCATCGGTCTTGCGCTGATCCATGGTTTGCGCGCCCGCCGTCGCATCACGCGACATCCGACGAGCGCACTCATCAGGCGGCGCGAACTCGATCACGCACCCGGTCGAGGCGTTCATCCGCGCGACGGCGCGTGCGTGACGTGCCTTTCGCGCGGCGCGGGTGTCGATCGGCGCCCCTCTCAATCGCAGCCCAGTCCAAAGTACGTCAGCAGGATCGACAGGTCCGCCAGGCCGACGTAGCCGTCGCCATCGATGTCGCCCGGACAGGGATCGCCCACGGCGATCGCCGTGTAGTACGAACTGTAGTGGTAGTCCGCCGATCCGCAGTGGTCGACGATTGAGCGGTCATAGACGCGCAGCCGCACCGCGTAGTAGCAAGGCGCCAGGGCGCTTGTGTCCCACGTGCCCAGCGTTCCGCCAACGACGGAGGTCGCTCCGTCATCGATTAGCCGCCAGCCCGGCAGCGACGGGTCGAACCATTCCAGGTACCAGTGCAGCAGGTTTGCGTCGGCGGCCGTACCGATGAACTTGACGTCGTCGCCGGCCTGGCTGCAAGACGCCGGGGACGCGATGTCCGCCGCCGGCGGCGTGTCGTCGTAGCGCACGCTGATGGTCCGCGTGACCGAGTTCCCGCAATCGGTGTACCCGATCAGTTGCAGCAGATAGTCTCCATCGACCAGCCCGCTGACCGCGGCCCACTGTGCGAGCGGCTCATTGACTTTCGTCGCGTCGTACTCGGTATACGCAGGATCGACCGGCTGCCACGCGCCGCCGGCGGCCGGGCGATACTGCGCGATGTAGCGGTCGAAGCAGAACTCGTCGAACGCGGTTCCGTCGAGGCAGACGTTCCCGCCGAGAATGGCGCCGCCTGCCGGCGCGTGAATGGCGAGCGTGTCGAAATCCTTGTCCACATAGATGGTCGTCTCATCGCTGGCGCTCAGACCGCAGGCGTTGGTCGCGGTGACTCGCAGAAGGTACAGACCTTCGACGATTTCCGCATCGCTCGTGTTCCACGCGTAGAGGAGTCCTTCGGAGCAGACGGGCACGCTGGCGTCGTCCGCGAGCGTCCAGTCGGCGACCACGTCGGGGTAGATGCGGCGATACTCCAGCACGTCGCCGGCGTACTCGCCATCGGTCTCGCAGCTGATTCCGCGCAGGGACACCGTGCCGCAACCGCAGGCGTTGCCGGCCGGCGTTGTGATCTCGACTTCGGGCGGCGTGTCGTCCGGGAAGCTGAGGTTGTCGATGGCTTCGAACTGGCCGGCCGTCTCCTGCACTTCGACACGGCGGATGTTGGCGCTGGCGGAATGCAGAACGACGAGCCGGTGCACGTCGACGAACCCGGTTCCCGGAAGGGTGACGGTCTGCGACAGAATCAGCGAACCGCCCGAGGCCGCGTTGTAGGCCCGTATGGCGTACGTTCCGTACCAGGGGCCGAGCGTGAAGCTTACGTTTTGATGGGGATCGTCGAACACCATGCGCAGGTAGTCGGAACTGAAGTCCGGACATCCCTGGTCGATGAGCAGCACCTTGCTGCTGCAGGCGTGCCCGTCTACTGCGCTGGCGACGCGCATGAAGAGCGTGGGCGCTCCGCCGCAGCTCTGCGGCACGACGGAGAACGTCACGCCTTCATACTGGGAAGTGACGGCGGTTCCGACCGCGAGATTCTCGAAGTCGACGGGAACACATTGCGCAAGCGAGAACTGCGCGGCGCCGCCGACGCACAGCGCGCCGAGCAGGCCGCGAAACACCTCGGAACACATGGGAATACCCCCTTCGTTCAGCGCGGTCGGGGCGGCCGCCGCCGCCGCGGCAGGATCCTTCGCGGCGGACGTGCGGAGCGCGCGCGGGATCGCGCGCCGCCACACCCGAAGAGATGACCGTAGAGTAGTGTACCACACTTTGAGATATCACTTAACATTCATTACTATTTCATAAGCGAGAAATAACTGAAACACCTGGCGCGTTCCGAAGTCTTCGCGCCGCCGCATCGCGCCGTGTCGCCGCCCCGTCGGTTCGGGACATCGACTTCCCGGGACCGACGACCGGCCGCGTGGAGTCGGAATACCGGATCGCCCGCTGCGCCGCATCGCGCCTGATTCCGTGTTGATCGGCCGCACTTCCCCGCCTGCGGAGCGTCCGCTAGCCTACGTCGCATGGGAAAGCTGCTGCTCGATTCCGAACAACTGCGCCAAGCGATGCGGGACATGAGCAAGCGAATCGCAGCGGACGCTCCGCGCGGCGCGACCGTGGCGCTGGTCGGCATCCGCCGGCGCGGCGAGGTCATCGCTCGGCGCATGATGCCGATGCTGGTCGAGGCAGGCGTGACGCCGGCACACCACGGCGCGCTGGACATCACGCTCTACCGCGACGACCTGACGACGATCGGCCCGAGCGCCGTGCTGCGCGGCACGGAGGTCGATTTTGATGTGACCGACACGTGGATCGTGCTGGTGGACGACGTGCTGTACACCGGGCGCAGTGTGCGGGCCGCGCTCGACGCGCTGACCGATCTTGGCCGTCCGCGGGCCATCCGGTTGGCGGTGCTGGTCGATCGCGGCTGGCGCGAGCTGCCGATTCAGGCCGACTACGTCGGTCTGGGGATCGAGACGGCGGCCGAGAACATCGTCAAGGTGAAGCTCGAGGAAGTGGACGGCGTGGACGAGGTGGAGCTGGTATGAGACCGGCCGAGGACGATCGCGCGGGCTGGCGGCATAAGCACCTTCTGAGCCTGGAGCACCTCTCGCGCGACGAGATCGTCTACATCCTGGACACCGCCGAGAGCTTCAAGGAAGTATCGACGCGAAGCATCAAGAAGGTGCCGGCGCTGCGCGGCAGGGTGGTCGTGAACCTGTTCTTCGAGGAGAGCACGCGCACGCGGATGAGCTTCACGCTCGCGGCGCAGCGGCTCTCTGCGGACGTGCTCGACTTCTCGGCCAAGGCTTCGTCGGCTGCGAAGGGCGAATCGCTTCGCGACACGGCTCGCAACATCGAAGCGATGGGCGTGGACATCATGATCCTGCGGCATCCGTCGGCCGGCGCGCCCTACGACCTGGCCCGGGAGGTAGGCTGCTGCGTGGTCAACGCCGGGGACGGTCAGCACGCTCATCCCACACAGGGACTGCTCGATCTGTTCACTATCCGCGAGCATAAGGGCCGAATCGAGGGGTTGAACGTCGCCATCGTGGGCGACATCGCGCATTCGCGCGTGGCGAGGTCGAACCTGGACGGGCTGCTGAAGCTGGGCGCGCGGGTCACGTTCGTCGGCCCGCCCACGCTCGCGCCGCGCGTGTTCGAGAAGTTCGGGGCCCGCGTCACACACGACCTGGACGCGGTCCTGCCCGAGATGGACGTGGTGAACATGCTTCGCATCCAGCGAGAACGCATCACCAGCAACGTCTTCCCCTCCACGCGAGAGTACGTGCGGCTGTTCGGCATGAACCAGGCCCGCCTGGCCCGTTGCAAGCCCGACGTGCTCATCATGCACCCCGGACCGGTCAATCGCGGCATCGAGCTGGCCGCGGACGTCGCGGACGGTCCCAACTCGAGCATCCTGCGGCAAGTCACCAACGGTCTGGCCGTCCGGATGGCCGTACTGTTCCTCTGCCAGCAGGCCGCCACCGCCGGCGCGACGCCGCCCGGCCGGCTGGACGCGGCCGGCTGAGCTCCGGTCACGAGTCGAGGAACCGCCCCGTGGGCGATGGACTTCGCGCCCGCGCGGGCCGACACTACGCTTCGCAGGATTTCCCCGTTGTCCGCGGCGGGCGCAGGGCGCTCCGGCGCGGACGGCACAGGTCGATTTCGAGCGGACCGTGACCAAGAAGATCGTACGTCAGCAGCTTCGCGACAAGCTTTCGGGCGTTACGCCCGAGCAGCTTGGCGAGCGCAGCGCCGCGGCGTGCCGCCTGCTTGTCGAGCAGCCGGAGTACGTCCGCGCCGACGTGGTCATGCTGTTTCTTTCGTCCGCCGGCGAAGTGGACTCGACGCACCTGGCGCTTCAGGCCTGGTCGGATTCGAAGCGCGTGCTCGTGCCGAAGGTGTCCTGGGATCAGCGTCGCATGCTACCGATCGAGATTCGCTCGCTCAGCAGCGACGTGGAGCCCGGGTTCATGGGCATCCGCGAGCCGGTCGACGGCATGCCGTTCCCGGTCGCCGACATCGACCTCGTCGTTGTTCCGGGGCTGGGCTTCGACCGCGCCGGCAATCGCCTCGGCCGAGGGCGAGGATTCTACGACCGCTTCCTCGCGCACCGGGATTTCCGCGCGGTGGCGTGCGGTCTGGCGCTGGCGGAGCAGTTGGTCGAGTCCGTGCCGATCGACGAGACCGACATGCGGGTAAGCATGCTCGTCACCGATCGGGGCGTGATCCGGTTTACGTGAGTCGTTCGGACGCGTTCGCGGGCGGTCAGGCGCATGGCTGGCCGAAGCCGGTGAGCAGCGCCGACAGATCGGCCAAGTCCACGTCCCCATCTCCGTCGATGTCGCCCTGCTCCGCGGTCGCTCCGGAAGTCACCCCGAAGTTCTCGAGCAACGTGGACAAATCGGCCAGGTCGATCTGACCGTCGCCGTCCAGATCGGCGGCGCACAACGGCGGCACAGGCGTCGCCTCGACGGTGAATTGCTGCACGATTTCCGGCGCTCGCGAGAGCACTTCAATCGGGTCGGCCAGCAGTTCGTCGCGTGTGTACCAGTCGATTCCGAACGTCGTGACGGTCAGCCGCTGCGTGTCGGGAGCGATGTCGAATTCGGTCCAGCCGTACGTGTGCAGGCTCACCCACGTGCCGTCCAGCAGCGTCGCGGGCACGCCCGAGCCGTCGAGGCCGATCGGGTCGAATCCCCAGGAGATCAGGAGCGAGTCGATCGAGTCGGCCAGCAACTGGTCCTTGCCGTCTCGGTCGAGCGTGCCGTAGATCAGGTCGATGATCGGACCGATCACCGGGATCGACACGAGGATGTCGGCGATTGTCGGTCCGAACGGCGCAGCATACGCGACCGCGCCGGTGGAAATCTCCCACATGTCCGTTGCGATCTGCGGCTCGTCCAGCGCGAGCTGATATGTCAGATTGTTGACGATCGTGCAGTGAATGTCGGCGGCGATGAACACGACGTTGCGGAGATTGTGTTCATCGATGTAGCGCAGCAGGTCGGTGCGCTCGGCCGCGTAGCCCTCGAAGCGGTCCTCACCCAGAATCGGGCCGAGATTCTGAATCGGCTCCGGAACGATCACGAACTTCCAGGTCACTCCGGCCTTCTCGGCGGCGAGCAGGTCGGCCTTCAGGTCGAGGAGTTGAACCGATCCCAGCATCGTTCGGCCCGGCTCGAACGCGTTCGCGAACCAGGCGGCCGCGTTCGGCGCCCCCGACGAGCCGAGCGCGGGAATCTCTTCATCGCGAAACGACCTCGCGTCGAGCAGGAAGATCGCCGCGTCGCGGCCGAACGTCCGCGCCCGATAGAGCTTCCGCCGATCCGCGGTCAGCGGGTCGCCCGTATCGCCGTAGAACTCCTCAGCGATCGGGTGGAACTCGTGGAACGCGCGCAGGCCGTTTTCGTACAGCTCCGTCTGGTTGATGTAATCGCCGGAATAGGAGGCGAACCGCGGATCGCTGCTCGGGTGCTCGCCGCCGGCGAAGTCGTTCGTGACCTCGTGATCGTCGATGGTGCTGAACCAGGGCGTCGTCGCGCGAATGTCCGCGAGCGAAGTCGCTCCGAACGCGTCGCCGTATACCTCGGCGTGCTTGCGGCGAAATTCCTCGAGCGTGACGCACTGCGCCACCGGCACCGCCGGCGAGGACACATCGGCATAGATTGTGTCGCCCAGCGCGACGAAGAAGTCGATCCCCGAGCCCGGAATGTTTTCGACCGCAGGGTACGGCGCCAGCTCGCCGCGCCAATCGCCGCTGACGCCGAAACGCAGCCCGCGAAACTCGCCCGCGCCGGCGGCCGTCGAGAACTCGCCCATGCTCGCGGCGCCGGCCGCGTCCACGGCGTCAAAGAAGTAGCGCGTGCCGGCGGTCAACCCCGTGATGGCGGTCTTGGCGGGTACGAGCAGGTCCGGCGCCGGAAGCACGACCTGGTGGATCACGTCCGCGAATCCGGCGTCATTCGCGACCCGCAGCGTTACGTTGCCGGTCGCCGTAGGTTGCACAAGCAGGACCGCCGACGAATGCGTCACGTCACCGCTGGCCAGCGCGAGCCGCGGCTGCGACGGTCCGAACAGAACGGAGAGCGTTGGACGCGAGTCGGGTGCGTCGAACGCGTTGAAGTCCCAGCCATTGATGCCCAGCGGCAGCATCACCCAGCCATGATTCGCCGCGCCGCCCACCCAGGCCTGAACCGAAGCCGTTACGTCCCATGTGCGAGCGCCGACCTGCACCGTCCCGGTGTTCACGTCGGCCGCGGCGGCCGCTTCGACGTCGTCGGCCTGCACGCCGTTGCCGCCGAAGCTGCCGGCCCACGTCATGGTCGCCGAGTACGGCTGGAGCAGGCGGTGGATGCTCGCACCGGCGCCGGCGCTGACCGTGGTCAATGTCAGTTCGGCCTTGTAGACGACGGAATCCGCGGGAATCTGCCCCGGCCCGGCGCCGACGAGGTCGTTGAACTTCAGGAAGCCGGCCGTCGGCCCGCCCAGGATTGGAGGGTCATACAGATCGACGCTGATCGTGCCGCCTGTGACGTGCCCGTTCGCGACGAGCTGCGCGTAGTTCTGGTTGACGAACCAGCCGTGGAGCATGCCGCCCGATCCGCTGGTGTAGGCGCCGGGCGCGTCGGCCGCGACGCTGAAGCCGCACGAAGTCAGCGCCCAACCGATGGAGAAGAGAACGGCGGATGTACGCATGAGCATCCTCGACCTGTGTTGTCGGCGTCGGCGCGCCTGCGGCGCCGGATTCCGCTCAGACCCTACCCGCGGCGCGTCAGCCGAGTGTCGCTTCATCATGAAAATCCGGTCAAGGCGAAGCCATCGCGCCCGGGATGGCGGCGTCAGATTTCGCGTCGATCGCCCGGGGCCGCGACTTGAGCGTCCGAGAACCCGCGTTCGGCGAGCTTGTCGCGCAGCACCGAGCTTTGCTCGGTCTCGCCGTGCACGAGGTAAACGGCTTTGCACGAGTCGCGAAGCGGGTCCAGTTGCTCGAGCAGCTCGCGCTGATCGGCGTGCCCGCTGAAGCCGTGCACCTGAACGATCTCCGCGCGCACCTCGTAGTCTTCGTGGAAGAGCGTGATTTTCTGCGCACCGTCGACCAATCGTCTCCCGAGCGTGTTCTGTGCCTGGTAGCCGGGAAACAGGATCGTGTTGCGCGGATCGCTGATGTTGTTCTTGAGATGGTGCCGGATGCGACCGGCCTCGCACATGCCGCTGGCGGAGATGATGATGCACGGATCGCGACGCTCGTGCAGCTTCTTGCTTTCCTCCACGTCGCGGATGTACGTGCAGCAGCCCGAGCCGAGGATGTCGCCGGTGACCCGCTGGAAGGCGCGCGCCTCGGCGTCGTAGCACTCCGGGTGCATGCGGAACACGTCCGTGGCATTGACGCTCAGCGGGCTGTCGATGAAGACCGGCTGGCGCGGGGCGGAGCGCGAGATCATCAGCTCGTGGAGGAAATAGACGATCGTCTGCGTCCGGCCGACCGAGAAGGCCGGGATGATGAGCTTGCCGCGGCGGTCCCAGGTGCGCTGGACGGCGTGCGCGAACTGATCGCGCGCGTCGCCGATGCCCTCATTCACGCGCGCGCCGTAGGTGCTCTCGCAGATCACGAGCTGCGTGGACGGGAAGCGCGCCGGGTCGCGCAGGATGGGCGTGCCTTGCCGCCCGACGTCGCCGGTGAAGTAGAGCGATGGCGTGTGCCCGTTGCGCTTGGCGAACTCCAGGCGCACGCCGGCCGACCCGAGCATGTGCCCTGCCTCGGTGAATTGCGCCAGCAGCCCCGGAACGACCGGAAACCAGCGCGAATAGCCGACGGTCTGCATCATCGACACCGCCGCGACGCTCTCGGCATAGCCGTACAGCGGCTCGATCGGCGGAAGCCCCTTGCGGGCGCGGCGTTTGTTCACGTAGTAGACGTCTTCCTCCTGCACGTGCGCCGAGTCGGGCAGCATGATCGCACAGAGGTCGCGCGTCGCGGGCGTGCAGAAGATCGGCCCTTCGAAGCCGTCCTTGACCAGCAGCGGCAGCCGTCCGGTGTGGTCGGTATGAGCATGGGACAAGACCACCGCGCTGATCTGCTTCGGCGGCATCGGCCAGGAGCGGTTTTTCTCTTCGGACTCGGCCCTACGGCCCTGAAACAGACCGCAGTCGAGCGCCACCCAGCGCGAATCGACTCGGACCAGGTGCATGGAGCCCGTCACTTCGCCGGCCGCGCCGTGGAACAGCAATTCCGCCATGTAATCGCTCCTTTCCCACCGGGCGGGTGCCGGTCGCCGCGGAGGCGCTCGAGCCGGGGAGGTCGGCTCGGGCGCGGCGCTCAGGACTCGCCCGGTTCCTCGGTTCCGCCCGGCGTCGGCGGCTGGTCGAACTGACCCATCATGCGGCGGTACTTGTCCGCCTGAAACCTGCGCAGCAGCGCGCCGGTCGGACCGCGAAACGCGGTGTAACAAGGAAACGCGGTGGGCACGAAGCCGACGCCCTGCTTGAAGTCCTCGAGCGCCGCCACGTAGGACCGGATCGCGTAGTGCGCCTTGGCGACGCCGGAGATGCGCCCTGCGCTGGCGACGAAGGTGTACATCAAGGCTTCGTTGACGCGCAGCTTCAGCATGTCGCTGCGCGACGCGATCGTATCGACGTACGCCGTGTCGCCGATGATCTTCACGAGGTTGAAGCCGGCCACTTCGCGGCGCTCCCGGTCTCGCGCGACCAGCAGCGTGACGCCGGGCAGATCGAGCATCCGCCCCAGGGTCCGGTCGAACTCGGGCTTGTCGGCGGTGTGTCGCCAGCCGGTCCGCTGCGTCAGGTCGTTCCACGCCTGCCGGCACTGGTCGAAGGCGTCGCTGTCAAACGTGGTTAGCAGCTCGACGTCGCAGTTCTTCAGAGACTTGCGAATGCCGTTGCGGCGTTTCAGCGGAACCGAGGCCGGGCCGTATTCGGGAACATTCAAGACGGTGTTGATGACGAGCTGCGAGTTGGCCTGGGTCTCGTCCGGCGTCATGTGCTGATACGCCAGGAAACTGATGCTCAGCGGCGGACGCGCCTGCCCGCGCGGCGCCGCGCAATAGCAATCTGCGAGCCACGCCAGGCCGGGGCGCGGCGAGAACCACCAGCGTCCGTCGCGTCCGCGCGCCGGCAGCGAGAAGTTTCCGAAGACGCGGCTGCGTCCGGTGTGGAACCAGTAGGGTAGGTCGCGCGCCGCCCGCAGCGCCGCGCAGTGCTCCTCAACGGAGCTATGGCGAAGCGGCAACGCCGGCGCCTCGATGGAGGCCGTCTGTTGTCCCGATTGCCGGCTGATGGCCTGCCAACTCCCGGTGGAGGACGAACAATCCGCCGAGAACCACGCACACTTCGTGATCCCCGATCGGCGCGAAACCGGCTTTCGCGATGGCCCGGACGGACGGTACGTTCTCGCGTCGCGCCCAAATATACACGCTTCGCCCCGAAAAGCGACGATTGCACTCGTCGAGGCTGTGCGATAGCAGGCGTCCGTAGAGGCCTCGCCGCCGAAGATCCGCGCGCGTCCAGTAGGGTCCAAGGCAGATCGCGTCCCGCGCCAGCCAGCCGAACTCCCGGCGCAGCGGCGCCCAATCCTGAATCCAGCCGTACGCGGCCAGCTCGCCGGCGTCGTCCGGAAGAACCAGCAGAGTCGCCAGCTCCGCGCGCAGCCGCCACAGAAGCAGTCCGCTCGCGAACCGGCCCATGCAGGCGCGGAGCTGCGAAGTCATGGCGGCGGACGGCGGCCGCCGGGCGTCGAAGCGCTGCACGCTCGAGTCGGGCGCGGCGCGCTGCGCTGCGCTCGATTCGAAGATCGAGTACACCCGCCGGCGCGCGAGGGCGCGCCCGGCCAGCCGGGCCAATAGAGAACTCACGACGAGTACCTTCAGCTCGCCTCATCGCGTGGCATTTTGGATTCGAGCGGTCGGCCGGAACGGAGAGCATCGCCTCTGGGTGGCGCGCAACGGTCCGGCGGCCGGCATGGACAACACTTTCCGCGTCGGGCGGGATCAGTGCTGCAGCTCACACGATCGAAGTATACCACTGAAATGCGGCAGGACTCTGGCGCGCAGCGCGCGTTCTTTATAACGCGTTATAACGCAACGAGGAACAGAACTTGATAGACAATCGAAACGGGTGATGAACAACTACTTTGAACTAACAGCGGCCGACTCCAGCGTCGCAACAAACCGCTCCGCCAGCCCGTCGCGGTTGAACTCCCGTTCCGCCAGAAGCCGCCCGCGCCGGCCCATCTCGCGCGCCTCGCCGGGATGGTCGCGCAGCCACACGAGCGCATCCGCCATCGCGCACGCATCGTCCGGCGGCGTCGCGATCCCGCAGCGGTGCGCGCCGATCCAGTCGGCCAGCCAGCCCGGATAGTTGTTGAGCACGGGGATTCCGCACGCGACGTAGTCGAAGAACTTGTTCGGCGACGTGCCGTAATAAAACGCCGGGACGTTTCGCAGAACCATCAGCCCCACGTCGATCCGCGGCAGCACCTGCGCCAACTCCCTCTTCGGAATGGGATCGAGAAACGTCACCAGTTCGTCCAGTCCGTCGCGGCGGGCGCGCGCGACCAGGCCCTCCTTTTCGCCGCCCTTGCCGAGAAACACGATGCGAATGCCCTTCACGCCGCGCCGCTTCAGCTCCGCCGCGGCGTCCAGCACCGCATGCAGCCCGTTCGCCTGCCCATGCGCGCCGGTGAAGATCGCGCGGAATTCGTCCGGCCGCCCGAAGCGCGGATCGTTCAACGGCTCGTCGGTCGGCCGGAACAGCTCCAGATCGCAGCCGTTGGGAATCAGCGTCACCCGCTCCGCCGGATAGCCCGTCTTGCAGATGCCCTCCTGCATGCCGGGCGACAGCGCAATGATGCGATCGGCCGCGAAGTAAATCTTTCGCTCCAGCCGACGCGCGTACCAGATGATCGCCGGGTTCTTCAGCACGCCCATCGCCACCGGCAGCTCCGGCCACAGGTCGCGCACCTCGAACACGAACGGTACGCCGAGCCGACGCGCGCCCTTCATGCCCGGAATGCCGACGGTCAGCGGCGTCGAGGTCGCGAACACCACGTCCGCGTCGAGCTCGCTCACGACGCGCGTCGCCGTCCGCGCGAACCGGCCAAACGCCAGCACGCGCCGCAGAAAGCTCATCTTGTTGGCGTACGGCTCGGCGATGCACTTCACGCGGATGCCGTCCACCTCCAGGTCCGCCACGCGCTGCCCCGGCGTCACCTTCAGATCGCTCAGGTCGAACGTGCCGCAGATCATCGTCACGCGGTGTCCCGCGCGAATCAGCCGCTGCGCCATCTCATACGAGCGCGTGCCGGCCGCCCCGGCCGTCGTGGAAAAGTGCTGATGAATGTAGGCAACGTGCATGCGAATCGCGGGCAGCATAGATGCCTGCGCCAGCAGCGCCAAATCGGACGTGCGACCGCGTCACGCCGCTTCGATCCCCAGCGCCAGCGGCCCACCCGTCGCGCCAAGCGGCGACAGCCGGACCGTGAACGGACCCTGGCGCGTCGCGACGGTCCAGCAGTCTTCGCGATCGACCTCCGGCGCCGCATGCGCCGGCTCGACGACGCCCGGCTGCGCGATCGTCACCAGCCGCGCCGGTAGCGTCGCCCAAACGCGCGTCTCCAGCGCGGGCGCCGCCAGGCGCTCGCCGTAATACGGCGCGTGCCAGCCCTGCACGTCGTCGCCGTCGCACACGCCACGCCGAACCGCCGCCAAGAGCGACACCGGACTCCGCGCGGCTACGCTCACGTGAAAATCGCCCGGCGGCAGACACAGACGCACGCCGACCCGCCCCTCCGCGAACTCAAACGGCGCCTCCGCGAGTTGCCAGCGAAGAAGCGCCGCCTGAGCGCCAGCCCCGACCAGATCGTCCACGATCATCCACGCGTCGCCCGGAAGGCCGATCACCGTTCGTCGGTGCACGACGCGCCACGGCCGCCTGGCGTAATCGCGGCATTCTGCCTCGATGCACGACAGGCCGCCGTTCGCGCCCCGCTCGAATCGCCGCACTCGCGCGTCGGGCCACGGGAACCACAGAAACGGCGAAACGCTCGCGAACGGGCTCGCCCCTTCCAGCTCCACGCCGTTGTGCGCGGCCGCGCTCTTGAAGTGCGCGCCCAGGGCGGCGTTTTCTGGAGTGAAATACTGGTACGTGCCGCTGTCGCGCAGCACGTTCACGCCGCGCCACCACAAGTCCCAGTGCAGCGAATCGACCTGCCCGGGGCGATCGCGGTAGCGATGGCAACGGAGCATGCCCCAGCTTTCGCCCCCGCGCAACGTGTAGTAGCCGCCGATCGGGAATGTCTCGCCGGTCTGCCGGCTGCGTTCCTCGTGCCGGTACTGCCGCTTCGCGGGGACCGGGTCGGCGCCGCTATCCCCCAGCAGCCACGCCGATTCCTCGTCCCACGGCCCCGGCGGAAAGGGCGGCGCGTCGCCCGCCAGCCGAGCCGCCGCCTGGATCGCGGGGCGGAAGTCCGTGAAATCACACTCGCTCAGCGGCAGGACCAGCGCTCCGTCATTGTTGCCGTAGTTGGGCAGCCGTCCGGTGGCGGGGTCCATTACGGCGCGCAGGAACTTCGCCGAACGCGCCAGCGCGGCATACACAGCCGGCGGCATGCGATCGCCGTGCAGTTCACACAGCCGCGTCGCCAGCGCCACCATGTGCAGCGCCACGCGGTGGTAATTCATCGAGTGCTGGATGTAGCTGCCATCGTCGTAGAACTGCGCAGCGACCTGCTCGATGAGCACGCGCCGGCCGAGACGCCGCCAGCGCGGGGCGTCGCGAAACTCCGGAAACGCGTGGCTGGCGACAATCAGGCCGCACGCTTCCGACAACGCGTGGTTGTTCCGTTGCGAAACGGCATAGCCGATGTGATGCTCGATCCGGTATGCGCTGGCCCAGGCGAACCGCGCCATCGTCTGCCACGAGCGCGGGCCGCCGTCGGCCGGCCCCAGCGAGAAGTGCGCCAGCAGATGCGCGATCAACCGGACCGCGGTTTCCTGGCCGCACTTCCAGTTCGGTCCGAGGAACGGCGGGTTCTCCCGCAGCCAGGACTCGAACCAGCGGTCGTACAGCGCGCCCAGTTCTGCGCGCCGAACCGCGTCGGCTCGGGCCGCCGCCCGCGCGAGGTCGATCGCCCACGCCGCCCGCGACGGCTCCCACAGCGTGCGAATATCGCCCTGCCGCGCGTCGAAATCGGGCAATGCGTACCACGGGCGGTCGGCGTCGGCCGATTGGCCGGTGAAGGCGTTGACATGCCAGCGCACCGGCGTCGGCGGGACAGAGCGGAAGAAATACAGGCACTTGCCCTCGTTCAGCAGGTCGATGCGCTGGTCCAATCCGGGGTCGCGCAGTGCGCAGCCGGGATGCGGTTCGTCCTGCCACGCCGGCGGTTGTCCCGGCGCGAACAGGAACAGCCCGGGCTGCCGGCGCTTGAACGCGGCATACGCCTGCGCGTCGCGCGGCGCGGCGTCGCTCATCCGCTCGAACGGATCGATCGAGTCCCATGGACGCGGCGCGTAGGTGCGCCGGTTCGTGCCGAGCCGCTGTCGAAGCGCCATCCCGACGCGCGTCAGCACGAAGCGCGGGCCCAGGTAGCGGAGGATGTACAGCGCTTTGCGAACCGGGTTCACGTCTGCGCCAATGCGGCCTCGCGCGGCGGCGACGGGGCGAGCGCAAGGCGAATCGTCACGCCTTCGCGGGCCGACCGCACGGCCGCGAAGCTCGCCAGGGTCACCTGGTCGAGCTGGTCGAACGGGATCAGCGGCGGGCCGCCGCGCGTGACGCGCTCGATGAACGCGATCGTCTCGGCCTTGTGCCCCTTGTCCTGTCGAATGTTCATTCGAGCGGCGTGCGGCCAGTCGTATGCGATCATCCGTCGCCAGTTGTCGATGACCAGCGCCCGGCCTTCGCTGAAGATCTCGACGCGCTCCTTCGGGTACGACTTCGGGCCGTTCGCCCAGTATTGGATCGAGGCGATCGACCCGTCCGCGAAGGACAGTTGAATCGACATCTTGTCGTCGCGCGGATGCGGAGCGGCCTGCCCGAACATCACCGCCTGCACCGCCGAGATCGTGCTGCCGACCAGGTGCAGCGCGAGGTCGATGAAGTGGCAGCCTTCGCCGATGATTCGGCCGCCGCCGGACTCCGCGTCCTGCGTCCAGTGACTGGCGGGGATTTCGCCGGCGTTCACCACGATCTGGACCGCGATCGGATGCGTCCGTCCCGTCAGCAGGTCGCGGGCGGCGACCGTGTGCGGCGCGAAGCGTCGATTGAAGCCGACCATGAGCTGCTGCTGCGAATGGCGCGCATATGTCTGGCGCACGCGGTCGAGCCCGGCTTCGTCGATCGCCAACGGCTTCTCGACGAACACGTGCTTGCCGGCCTGGAGCGCGTCGCACACCATCGCGGCGTGCGACCCGTGCCGCGTCGTGATGAACACCGCGCGCACGCGCGGATCGTCGAGCACGCGCGCGAAGTCGCTCGCGGCGCTCTCCGCCTCGAACTTCCTCGCCGAGTGCAGGCTGTTCACGCCGCCCGCGCTGGCGACGTACAGAAGCTCCGCGCCCGACGCCCGGATCGCCGGCAGCAGCACCAGCTTCGTGAAGTTGCCCGCGCCGACCACCGCGACCGACGCGCGGCTTGCCTGTGACGCGACCGCGGGCGGCGTCGCCCGCAGCGTGAGAACCCGATCGGTCGGCGGCGGCTGATCGGGATAGGTCAGGATCGCTCCGAGAACGCTCGAGTCCTTCAGAATCGAGTCATACGCTTCGGCCGCCCGACCGTGCGGAATGCGGCGCGAGATCAGCGGGTCGACGTTCAACCGGCCGGTCTCCATGGCTTCGGCGCATGCCGCGAAGTTGCGCGCGACGGTCCAGCGCACGTACGGGCGCGGATAGTCGCGCGTCTGGCCTTCGTATGCCGGGTCATACCGTCCGGGACCGTAGGAGCACGAGACCTTGAACGACAGCTCCTTTTCGTAGAAATCCGCCCGGGCGAGGTTCAGGTCAACCACGCCGACCAGCACGATCCGCCCGCGCTTGCGGCACATCTGCGCGGCCTGATGCATGATCGCATCGTTCTTTGCCGCGGCGGCGACGAGCACGCCGTCCACGCCGGCTCCGCCGGTGAAGGCTTCGGCGCCGCGCGCCGGATCGACGCCGTCGGAAAGGCAAGTGGCTTCGCAACCCATGGATCGCGCCAGCGCGCATCGTCCGGCGTTCACGTCGACACCGAGCACGCGCGCCCCGCTCGCCAGGAGGAACTGTGCGCCGATCAGGCCCAGCAGGCCCAGGCCGAAGACTACGAATCGCTCGCCCAGCGTGGGCTCGAGCAGGCGCACGCCGTGCAGCGCGATCGACGAGAGCACTGTAAAGCTGGCATGCTCGTCCGGGACCGCGTCGGGCACGCGGGCCGCGAGCGTGGACGGAACGCACACCATCTCGGCGTGCGGTCCGTTCGAGGCCACGCGATCGCCGACGGAGAATCCCTCGACGCCGCGCCCGACTTCGACCACCCGCCCGACGTTGCAGTAGCCGAGCGGCATCGGTTCGTCCAGCCGGCTGAACACGGCTTCGAGCGTCGGCAGCAGCCCATCCGTGCGGATCTTCGCCAGAACCTGCTTGACCTTCTCCGGCTGTGAGCGCGCCTTGCCGATCAGCCCGGCCTGCCCGAACTCGACCAGCATCCGCTCCGTGCCGGCCGAAATCAGGCTGCACCGCGTCTGAATCAGCAGGTGCCCGGCGCGGACGATCGGGCACGGCACGTCGGCCAGCTCAATCGCGCCGGTGCGCAGGTTCTGAAGAACTTGTTTCAAGCGGTCCCACTCCCGAGGGTGATCCTGTGCCCGGTCGCGTCTCAGCGTCCGGCTCGGTAGCGATGATAGCGGAACAAGTCCGTCGCGCAGTGGCGCTGGCCGCCTCCGCCGTGCGGGCACCTCCGACCGCGGGCGGCGACGATCGATCGCGACTGCCGGCGATGGTCAACGTGCGGCAAACCTCTGGTTTGCCGAATCGGCGCGGGCTCTTGCGCTACAGCGATGCTCCGTGTTTTGACGAGCGGCGACCTTCGCGCGGCCGGCGCATCGCTCCGCTGAGCGCCGTGTGGCACGTTCCGCCGATGCGAACGGAGCACGCCTTCGGCTCGCACGAAACCAGGACGCGCACCAGTCCGCCGCGACCGCCAGGCACGCCTTGCCAGCAGTTCAGTCCGACCCGTCCGTCGTGCACCGGCGCGAGCCCGTGCTGCGCGATCAGCACGCCGAGCGGACCGTGCACGCTGCCCGTCACCGGGTCCTCGGGAACGCCCGCTGCCGGCGCGAAGAACCGGCTGGCCACGTGCGTGAACGCATTCAGCGTGTCGAGCGTCGCGACGCAGATGCCGCGAAGGCCGTGCTTGGCGGACCATTGCTCCAGGGCGGCGAGGTTCGGCCGCAATTCCTGAAGTCGCTGCCAGCCGCGAATGAGCATCACCAGGTCGTCATCGCGCGAGCGCACGATCGGCGCGGCCGGGTGCAGATCGTCCATCGTCAGGCCGAGCAGCTCGCAGGTCTTCATGGGGTTTGTGTTGTCCGGGCGGAGCTGCGGGTCGGGCATGTCCAGCCACCACACCGCCTGTGGATCGCTGCCGCCGGTCGTTTCCCGCGCCACGCGCAGCGCGCCCGCGCGGCAACGAAACCGGACCTGCAAGCCCGCGATGTCCTGCCCATTCTCAACGGCCGACTCGGCCACCGCATGCGCCGCGGCCAGTGTGGCGTGCCCGCAGAATCCCACTTCCACGGTCGGCGTGAACCAGCGCAGGCCGATCGCCTCGTCCGGCCCGCGGGCGGCGGTGACGAACGCGGTTTCGCTGGCATTCACTTCACGTGCGATGGCTAGCATTTGCGTGTCGTCGAGCGCGTCCGCGTCGAGTATCACGCCGGCCGGGTTGCCCTGAAATGCGTAATCAGCGAAGGCGTCCACTAGTCGGAATGCCAGGGATTCGGACATGCTTCGGACTCCCTTAGACCAGCGCGTCGCGCCGGCGTCGCCGGGCGAAATCAGGGAAGGGCGTACGCGACCAGTTCGCGGTCCAGGACGAGCACGACGTGCCCCAGCGTAAAACAGATCGCGCGCGGCGACGCCGGAGGTTCGAGCCGGCGCGATTCACGCGGGCGCACCGACGCTGCCGGTTGGCGTACGGTCAACGGGCACAGCGGTTCGCGAACGAGATCAAACCTGCCGTCGGGACCGTCGCCGACTGCACAGAGCGCGTAAACGGCCGGCGGCCGCACTTCCACCGCGAGCACGCGCCCGGGCATCACGATGTGCTGCGAGTCGGCGCGGCGATCCCCCAACGGGAGAATGTGCAGCTTCCGGCGTCCGACTCGTACGAGGTGCTGCGCCGCGCAGAGCAAGTCGCCTGTCTCGTCTGCCTCGGCCTGGGACATTCGGCCAAGCTCGATCGGCGCCCCGCGGTCCAGGTCCACTTCGTACGTCGCGCCAGTCCGCTCGGACATGAATATGCCCGAGCCCGATTCGCCGCCCGCGAGCGCCGCATCTCGGTCGCCCACCGCGAACCAGCGGCGCGGATCGCCGGACAGTCGCTCCGGCCAGGCGCAGACAAAGGCCTCGTCGCGCGAGAATACGGCGAATTGACGCAGCCCGGCAACGAACAGCTTCTCGGCCACCAGCGCGCTGAAGACCGGCGCGTCGGCGCGAAGACTCGTAGATTTCGCGATCGGATCGGGCGAACCGAGGTCGACGAAGGCGACTCGCCAGACATTCGGCTCGGCGACGAAGATCGCCCCCTGGTCGCCGGCAAGATGCAGCCCGACAGCGTCCGCCGGCGATATCGCGCGCTCCCAGCGCGCCGCCCCATCGACGCGATCCAGTTCGGCCACCCCTCCGTCGCTGCGCACCAGCAGCACGCCGGACGGTGTGGCTGCCGCCGCGATCACCCGGGTAAGGAACTCCGGGTCGCCTTGCTCGGCGACGTGCGAATTCATGGCCGCGGGCGTCTTCCAAAGCAGGGCGGCGTCTGGTCCGTGGCGGTTTGAATGCGTTTCGCGAGCGCCGATCGCATAGACAAACGACCGGTTGAACAGGTACGCCACGCCTCCCGAGACGCCCGCAAACCGCGGGAGCGGGTTGAGCTCGAGCGGCGAGGCGAATCGCGTCGCGCCGGCGTCCGCGTCGAGCAGGTGCACGCGCCCGGTGGCTTCGCACAGCAACAGGCTCGCTCGTCCGCCCAGTTCGAGCGGCCGGCACCATTCAATCGGGCTGGGCAGCGGCACTCGCCACGCCGGTGTTGCCGGTTCGGCCCAGGCAGCCGATTCCGCGGCGAGCGCAGCCAGTACGAGACTCCTGGCCAGCGCGGGCGTCCTCAGTCGGGTTGTCCGGCGTTCTGTCATCAGGCTGGGAATGCCCATTTCTTCGCCAGTTCGGCCGCGGCGCGGCGAAGGTTCTCGCCCGTCTGTGCAAGCGCTGCGTCGAGCGACAGTCGCGGGTCGGAGATCGCGATCACCTCGGTGAGCCCGCCCGCAGCCGACGTCGCATCCCGGTCCCGCGATCCGACCAGTGCCACCGCCGGCTTTCCGAGATCGGCCGCCAGCCGCGCGACGCCGCCTACGACCTTGCCCGCGCCGGACTGCGCGTCGAATCGCCCTTCACCGGTCAGGATGATATCGCTGCTGCGCACGCGGGTCGGCAGGTTCACAGCCGCCGCGATGGCGTCGAATCCGTTCGCGAGCGTCGCGGTGAGCGCCGCGTGCAGCCCGGCCGGCAGCCCGCCGGCCGCGCCGGCGCCGGGCAGTTCGGCGACCGTGACGCCGAAGTGCTGGTGCAGCAGGTTGGCCCAGTTTTGCAGGCCGCGTTCCAGCAGCGCGACGTCCGACTGGGTCGCGCCTTTCTGCGGCGCGAACGTCGGCGCAGCACCCGCGCGCCCGAGCAGTGTGTTCGACACGTCGCACAACACGGTGATTGAAAGCCGCGGCGCCGAGTGCGGCGGCGCGATCGCCGCGATGTCGGTCAGCGCGCCACCGGGAATCGGCGCGCGGATCTCGCGGCCGCCGCGGTTCAGCAGTCGCCACCCGAGCGCCTGAAGGCAGCCTGCGCCGCCGTCAACCGTGGCTGTGCCTCCGACTGCGAGCAGCACCGAGCGGCGGCCGTGCCGCGTCGCGGCGAGCAGCAGTTGTCCGACGCCGTAGCTGGTCGTCCGCAGCGGATTTCGTTCGCGGCGCGCGAGCAGCGCCAGGCCGCAGGCCTGCGCCGCCTCGACGATGCACTCCTGCGAATCCGCGCGATGCCACCAGGTCGCGCGGCGCGAACGTCCGAGCGGATCGAGCACGTCGGCGGTGTGTCGGGTCGCGCCGACAGCGTCGGCGAGCACGCTGCCCGTTCCGTCGCCGCCGTCGGCCAGCGGGCAGAGGTCGATCACGGTGGATGGAAGCGCGCGAGTCCAGCCGTCGGCGATCGCGGTTGCGACGGCTGGCGCGTCGAGCGCGTCTTTGAATTTGTCGGGCGCGACGAGCAGTCTCATCCCGGAAGGCCGGGCGCGTCCGCGTAGCGCCCTTTCCATCCCATGACGCCGCGGCGGCTTCGTTCGCGCAGAAACTCGACCAGCTTCCGTCCCGGCTCCGTGGCGACGGTCGACGCGACGCGCTCGATCGCGTCGCGGAAGTGCGCGCCGGAGCGATAGAGATTGTGGTAGGCGACGCGGATTTCCGCGCGCTCCTGGGGCGTGAATCCCGCCCGGCGCAAACCGACCGTGTTCGGGCCGATCACGCCGAGCGGCGCGGCCATGAAGTACGGCGGAACATCCATTGTGACGCGCGTCCCGCCGGCGACCATGACCAGCGCGCCGACGCGGACGAACTGGTGAATCATTGCGCAGCCGCTGAGGAATGCGCGCGGGCCGATGCGGACGTGCCCGGAGAGCAGGGCGGCGTTCGCCAGGATCACGTCGTCGCCGACGTCGCAATTGTGGCCGATATGCGACGTGGCCATCATGTAGACGCGGTTTCCGACGACCGTGCGCGATTCGGGCTCCGTGCCGCGGTGAATCTGCGCGCCTTCCCGGATGACGCAGTCTTCGCCGAGCACGGTGTAGCTCGGCGCCTGTGTCCACTTCATATCCTGTGGATGGTGTCCGATTACGGCGAACGGATGAATCTGGCATCCGGCGCCGATCGTGGTTCCAGTCGCGACGTAGGCGTGCGGATAGATGCGCACGCACGCGCCGACGCGCACGCCGGGCTCCAGGATCGCGTATGCGCCGATCTCCGCGCCCGAGTCGATCTCGCATCGCTCGCCGATGATTGCCGTGGGATGCACAGCCATTTCACTCCCCCAACTCAGTTCCGCGCAGCTCAGCGCCGCGTCACAGCCGAACCCGCCGCGCACCGCCCTTCGAAATACACCAGAAGCGGCGCCGGGCGCAACCGCACCAATTCTTCGACGGTTTCGCAGGCGAACACGGCCAGATCGGCCGAGCCGCCGACTCGCACGCCTCGCTCGCCCGATCCGACCACGCGCGCCGCCATGCCGCACACCAGGTCGAACGCCTGGCGAAGCTGCCCAGGCGACGCCATGTGCTCGGCGTGCGCCAGCAGGAGCGCCTGATCCAGCGGCGCGCCCGAGCCGAGCGGATAGAACACGTCGCGAATGCAATCCTGCCCGGCCGCGCAGTCCACGCCGCGGCTCAGCAGGTCGCGCACGCGCGTCAGTCCGCGCCGCATCGGGTAGCGGTCGAATCGACCTTGCAGGTGCAGGTTCACGCCCGGATTGGTCACGACCGACACGCGCGCCTCGGCCAGCAGATCCATGACGCGGGCGGCGTGCGCTTCGTCATATCCCGCGAGCGCGCAGACGTGCGACGCGGTCACCCGACCCTGCCAGCCGCGTTCGATCGTCATCGCAGCCAGGTGCTCGGTGTAGCGACTGGACGGATCGTCCGTCTCGTCGATGTGAACGTCGATCGCGGCGTCGAATTCGCCCGCCAGGTCGAAGACGGTCGCGAGATGCCGCAGTCCATCGCTGGTGGTCCGCTCAATGTGCGGGATTCCGCCGACGATCTCGACGCCCATCCGCAGCGCTTCGCGCATCTGCGGCAGCGCGTCCGGATCGCGGAGAATTCCATCCTGGGGAAATGCGACCAGTTGGACGCGGCACGCCGCGCTCGTCTGCTGTCGCGCCGCCAGCACGCCCTGGCACAGGCGCAGGCCGGCGGACGAGCCCACATCCACGTGACTGCGGATGAATCCGCCGCCGCTGCCCACGATCTCGCGGATCGCGCGGGTAGCGCTGCGCTCGACGTCTCCGGGCAGCAGATGCGCCTTGGCGCGAGACCAGATCGCGATCGCCTCGAGCAGGGTGCCCGACCGGTTCGGCGGCAGGATCGAGATCGGCAGGTCGAGCGTGTGCGCCAGGTCGAGGTGCAGGTGCGCGTCCACCAGCGAGGGCACGACGAGGCCGCCCGCGGCGTCCAGCGCCTCCGGCGACGCCGGCGCGCCGCCGCCCTCCGGCGTGATGGACGCGATTCGCCCGGACTCCAGCCGCAGCGAGAACAGACAGTCGCGGTCGAGCAAGCGCGCGTGGGCGATCTCCGTCACGGACGCGCTCCGGGCTGGTCGTCCGGCGGCGAATCGAGGTCGGTCCGCGCGGCCGACGACGACGCGGCGCGGTCGATCAGGCGTTTCATTTCGCGCACGGCTTCGCGCATGCCGACGAAGACGGCGCGGGAGACGATGCTGTGCCCGATGTTGAACTCGCCGAAGCCGGGAATGGCCGCGACGGCGTCGATGTTGCGGTACGTCAGGCCGTGCCCGGCGTGCACGTCGAGGCCGTGCTCGTGGCCGGCGTCGATGCTGCGGACCAGGGCGGCGAGCGCCGCTTCGCGCTGCGCGTCGGTTCGGGCGTGGGCGTAGGTTCCGGTCCAGAGCTCGACGGCGTCGAAGCCGCACTCGGCGCAGGCGGCGATCTGCTCGGGTAGCGGCTCGATGAACGCGCTGACGATGATCCCGGCGCTGCGGAGCTTGCGCACGGCGGGTGCGACGCGCCGTCGCCAGCGGATCACGTCGAGGCCTCCCTCTGTGGTCAGCTCCTCGCGGCGTTCGGGCACGAGCGTGCACTGATCCGGACGCAGTCGAATCGCGATTCGGACAATCTCGGAGGCGGTCGACAGCTCCATGTTGAGTTTGGAAGCGACGACGCGGCGCAGCGCCTCGGCGTCGTCGTCCTGGATATGTCGGCGATCCTCGCGCAGGTGAAACGTGATGCCGTCGGCGCCGCCAAGTTCCGCCTCAACGGCTGCCCAGGCCGGGGCCGGTTCGTCCGTTCGGCGCGCCTGTCGAACGGTCGCGACGTGGTCGATGTTGACGCCGAGTCTGGTCATGGCGCGAATGGCTCCTCGAGAGGCGGGTATCGTACCGTGGCGCGAGCGCAGTTTGCGCGGGCGCGACGCGCGGCGATTCCACATTTGACGCCGCTTTGTAAATGCCGCAAGCGCCGTCGCGCGATATGCTTACCGCTGAACAGCAGCAACGCGGAGACGCCGTGACGGTCATGTTCGGGCTCACATCGGTCGTCGTCATGCTCCTCGTCGGCCTGATGTTGATCGCCGGGGCGCTGCTGCTACGCTCCTCGACGCCGCGCGGCGCCGGCGATGCGTGCCCGAACTGCGGCCACAGCAATCCGCCCGAAGCGCATTTCTGCGCGCGGTGCGGCTGCTCGATCTACGGCGACTGACTCGGCGACGGCCGGGGAATGGCCGGCAGGCGGCGAACAAGGAGGCGTTCCATGGCGCGCACACGCTCCCCGTACGAAGACGACGATCGCACGATTCCGGCGCTGCCGCGCGTCCCGTGGCCGGCGATGGCGCTGCTGGGTTTGCTCGCGCTGGGCGTGCTGGGCGTGAGCTACTGGTGGTTCGTGCAGCGCATCGAAGTCGATGCCGGACAGGTGCTGGTGCTGGTTCGAAAGACCGGGCAGGCCCTGGAAGGGCCCGCCGGCGAGCAAGTGCTGCTCTACCCAGAGCTTCTCGCCGCATTGGGCGAGCCGCCCGGCTCGGCGCGGTTCAAAGGCGTGGTGTTCGACGTGGTTCCTGAAGGACGGCATTTCATCGATCCGTTCTTCTACGATCGCCGCGTGGTCGACGCAGTCTTCATCGAGCAGACCGAGGTCGGCGTGCTGATCCGCCGCTATGGCAAGCAGCTCGCGCCGGGCAAGGTCGTCGCGACCGAGCCGGACGAGCGCGGGCCGCTGGCCGAAGTGCTGCCGCAAGGCCGCCACAACATCAACCCGTTCGCGTTCGACGTCGTGAAGGTTCCCATCGTCCAGATTCCCGCCGGACACGTCGGCGTGCAGACGTTGTATGCCGGCGCGGCGCCGGAGAGCCCGAACCGCTACGTGGTGAACGACGGAGAGCGCGGCGTGCAGCCGAAAGTTCTGCCGCCGGGCCTGGAGCGCAACAATCCATTCGTCCGACGGATCGACGTGATCGACATCCGCAGCCATACGATCGACCTGCGCGGATCGGAGGCGATCCACTTTCCGTCCAACGACAGCTTCGAGATCGTCATCGAAGGGACGGTCGAATACGCGATTCGGCAGGACAAGGCGCCGTACGTGATGGTCGCGATCGGCGACCACGACGACATCAAGAGCAAGCTGATCCTGCCGTACATGCGCTCGCTGTCGCGGATCGAAGGCTCGAAGCTGCTGGCGCGCGAGTTCATCGGCGGCGAGACGCGCACCGCGTTTCAGGACCGCGTGTTCGACGGGCTGCGCAAGGCGTGCTTCGAGCAGGGCATCGAGATTCGCTCGGCCCTTATCCGCCGCATCGAGCCTCCCCACGAAATCGCCGAGCCGATCAGCGACCGGCAGATCGCCGAGCAGCAGATTCGCCAGTACGAAGAGGAAATCAAGGTCGCCCGCGCCGACGCCCAGCTCGTCGAGCAGGAAGAAATGCAGAAACAGAACGAGGACATCGGCGAAGCCAACCGGCAGGTCGTCACGCTGGTGACCGAGGCCGAGCAGGCCAAGGCCGTCGCTCTGACCGAGGCCGCCAAGCGGCTCGAGGTGGCGCGGCTCGACCTCGAGGCGGCGCGCGAAAACGCCGCATCGCTGCTGGCGCGCGGAGAGGCCGAGGCCGAGGTCGCGCGGCTCAAGTTCCAGTCCGAGGCCGAGCCGCTGCGCGAGGCGGTCTCCGCGTTCGGCGGCGGCGAGCAGTACGCTCAGCACTTCTTCCTGCAAAAGCTCGCGCCGGCCCTGAAGTCTGTGCTGGCCAGCACCGATGGACCGCTCGCCGAAATCTTCCGGTCCCTGGCGATGCCGACCGAGGGAGCGCCGCGCGTCGCCGCGCCAGCCGCCGCGGATGCGGCCGCTCCGTAGGCACACGCGAAGTGGGACTCAACGCCGCGCCGCATCACATGCCGCGCGGCCGAAGGAGACGAACCATGAACCGATCGCGCATCGTCGCATCCGCCGTCGGCGCGGCGCTGTTGCTGGGCGCCGGGTCGATCGGCTACCTGTGGTTTTTCTGCCGCGTATACGTGCCGGCCGACAAGCTGGCCGTCCTGATCCGCAAGACCGGCCAGGCGCTGCCGCCCGGGCAAACCATCGCCGAATCGGGGCAGAAGGGCATTCAGCGCCAGACGCTGGGGCCGGGTCGATACTTCATCAACCCATGGACGACCGAGTTCGAGCTGCACGACCTGATCGAAGTGCCGGCCGGCGACCCGAAGTCCTGGAACGAGGTCTTCGCGGGAGGACCGGTCGACACGGAAGTGCCGAAGATGGTCGGCGCCTGGCCGAAGGTGGGCGTGGTGACGAGCCTGTCGGGAGCGCCCGCGCCGGACGGCGCGCAAGTGGTCGAGCCGGGACAGCAGGGAATCCTGCGGGACGTGTTGACGCCTGGAACCTACCGGGTGAATCCGTACGCGTTCAAAGTCGAGCTGGTGGACGCGGTGATCGTCCCGCTTGGCTACGTCGGGATCGTCACATCGCAGGACGGCGAGCCGCCGGGCGAGGAAGTCGTGGCCGAGACCGTGATCGGTCCGGACGGCAATCCGGTCGTGGGCGGGCAGAAGACCATTCAGAAGCTGGCCGAGCCGGGGCAGCGCGGCGTGCTGCGCGACGTGCTTCAGCCGGGCATCTACTACAAGAACCCGTACGTCGAACGCGTCGACATGGTGCAGATCGGCTACAACCAGCTCTCGCAGGTGCAAAGCGACTCCATGTACGAGCAGATCGCGTTCCCGTCGATCGACGGCTTCACGATCGTGGTCGACGTGACCGTGGTGTGGGGACGGCATCCGGAGCACACGGCCGAGATGTTCGCCCGCATGGGCAACGTCGCGCGCATCCGCGAGATCATCCAGAGCCAGATTCGCAGCGTGTGCCGGAACATCGGCTCGGGCTACAACAGCACCGACTTCATCCGCGGGGAGAAGCGCGAGCAGTACCAGATCGCCGTGACGGAGAGCCTGCAGCGCGTGGCGCGCGAGAAGGACATCGAGATCCTGATCGCGCTGATCCAGAGCATCGAGGTGAAGGGCAGCACGAACGGCGATGCCGGCCCGCAGATCGACCTGAAGAGCACGATCCAGCGCGGATACATCGCGCGCGAGCAGGACATCACCAAGCAGAAGAAGCGCGAAACGGCCGAGAAGCGGGCCGAGCTCGCGGCGGAGCAGGCCAAGATCGCGGTGGCGCGCGAGCAAATCAGCGCCGAGACGCGCAAGAAGGTGGCCGAGATTCGGGCGGATTCGGAGAAGCAGGCCGAGCAGATTCACGCGCAGCGCGACCTCGAGGTGGCCCGCGTGGGACGGCAGATCGCGCAGCTCGACGCGGAGAAGACGCGCGTGCTGGGCGCCGCGGAGGCGGACGTGCAGCGCGTGATCAAGCAGGCCGAGGCGGACGGCAAGCGGATGCTGGTGGAGGCGTTCGGCGGCGGTCGGGCGTTCAATCTGTACACGTTCGCCAACGCGTTCGAGCCGGAGAGCATCCGGCTGATCTTCGCCGGCGAGGGCACGTTCTGGACGGACCTGTCGCGCGTGCAGGACGCGGCGTCGATGGAGCTGCTGAAGGCGGGCGGACAGGCCCCGTAGAGCGGTTTCGAAATCGCCGTTGCGTCTGAACGGTGGAATCGGACCGCTCGCTCACGCTCGCGGCTCGGCACCCCGCCTGCGCTACTCCGTAAGAACCGCCGGGTTCCCTGCCGACGGCTTTCCGCGTCGGCAGGCTCTCGAAAGCCCATCGCGTGAATCCTGTGAGAGGAAGCGCCGGCAACGCGGCCGTGGCTTCAATCGCTGTGAATCCACGCCGCGCGAGAGTTGCGAAAAGACAGACTCGATTCACGCCAGCCCGGCGCGCCGCGGACTGGGCGAGCACCCGGAAGCGCGCGCAGTTCGGATCGGGATTCGGGGCTATAGTCGAGGAACCTGCCGACGCGAAAGGCCGTCGGCAGGGCACCCGGCCTACGGTCTGCTGTGCCCGAACTGAGCGCGTCGGTTCGCGCGATCGCCCAACGCTCGGAGTGCTGATTTCGCGTGCCCAGTCCGCGTTCGCGCGTCCGCGGCGGCGCGGTACAGTCCGTCCCGTTCGCCTTACTCACGAACGGGGACTGAAATGCTCGCCGGTTTCACGCGATTTCGATGCGTCTGCGTCTTCATGCGAACTCGTTGCGACTTTGTTTCCACGCGATCTCGATGCTTATGCGCGGGTTCGCCCGCGGACACGTTTGCGCGCGCCAGCCGAACGCGCGCGCGCGTCGGCGCGAGCGCGCGGATCGGTGCGATGACACAGCGAACGAGAACGCCGGCTTGCACGCGCGCGCGGACGAATCCCGCGTTCGCGCTGGTGGCTGCGATCGGGTTGTTCGGCGCGCTCGCGGTGGTCGGACCTGTTCGGCAGGCCCTGGCGCAGTCCGGGGCGCCGAGCGGCTCGCTGGCCGACCGGTATCGCGGCGACGCGGCCCGGATCATCGAGGCGGCGACGAAGTCGGACGAGGGCTATCGCAAGCTTGAGGAGTTGTGCCTGACGATCGGGCATCGGCTCAGCGGCTCGCCGGAGCTCGAACGCGCGATCGAGTGGGCGCAGGAGACGCTGCGGCGCGATGGTCAGGAGAACGTCCGGGCGGAGCCGGTTCTCGTGCCGAAGTGGGTTCGCGGGCGCGAGTCGGCCGAGATGGTTCGTCCGCGGCGCGAGCCGATGGCGATGCTGGGTCTGGGCGGGTCGGTGGCGACGCCGGCCGGCGGCATCACCGCGCCGGTGCTGGTGGTTGCGGACGTGGAGGAGCTGAGGCGGCGCTCGTCGGAGGCGGCCGGCAAGATCGTGGTGTTCAACTTTCCGATGGCGCCGGGCGAGCCGCCCTCCGGCGGCGATTACGGCGGAGCGGTGCGATATCGCGGAGCGGGTGCGCGGTGGGCGGCCGAGCATGGGGCGGTAGCGGCGCTGATTCGCTCGGTGACGACGCGGACGCTTCGCTCTCCGCATACGGGCGCGATGGGATATGGCGACGCCACCACGCGTATTCCGTCGGCAGCAATCAGCGTCGAAGACGCCGAGATGCTGGCGCGTCTTCAGGCTCGCGGCGAGACGCCGGAAGTTCGGCTGGAGATGGAAGCGCGGCTGGAGACGGACAGCGCGCCGTCGGCGAACGTGGTAGCGGAGCTGGTGGGTCGCGAGAAGCCGTATGAAGTGGTCGTGATCGGCGGGCACATCGACTCGTGGGATGTCGGGCAAGGCGCGCAGGATGACGGGGCGGGGTGCCTGATCGCGCTGGAAGCGCTGAACATCCTGCGGAAGCTGGACCTGCGACCGCGGCGCACGATCCGGCTGGTGCTGTTCACGAACGAGGAGAACGGGCTGGCGGGCGGGGAGGCGTACGCGGCGCAGCACGCGGAGGAGCTGTCGCGGCACGTGGCGGCGATCGAAGCGGATTCGGGCTGTGGCGAGCCGACGGGTTACGGCCTGGGTGTCGAGGATGCCGGACGATCGGCGCGCGGGCTGGTACAGCTCGAGCAGATCGTTTCATTGCTCAGTCCGCTCGGTCCGCTGAGAGCGTCGAAGGGCGGGGGCGGGGCGGACATTGGTCCGATGCGTCCGGCGGGCGTGCCGCTCATCGGGCACCACAACGTCATGACGCACTATTTCGACATTCACCACACGCACGCGGACACGATCGACAAGATTCCGGTGGATGTGTTCCAGCGAAACGTCGCGGCGATGGCCGTGACGGCGTTTGTGCTGGCGGACATGGAGGAGCGTTTCGCGGAATGAGCCGCGCCCGCTACGGCACCTCGAAGCCGTCGGGCACGTCGCGCATGCCCTGGCTGGCGTCGTCGACGATGGTGCCCTTGGGGTACCAGAATTCGATCTCGCGGGACTGGCGGTCGTCGAGCCGGGCGACGTGTCCGTCGAAGAACATGGCGTTGATCGAGCCTCGGTTTTCCTGCGCGGTGCGGACGAGTTTTCCGGCTTCGCAGCCGTGGCGGTAGGAGTAGACCAGGCCTTCTCCCTGGGCGTCGGGCTCGTCGCCAGCGTTGATCGTCGAGCCGTCCCAGTTCTGCGAGGGACTCTTGACGCCGTAGGCTTCGGCGCCGGCCCACCAGGCGCCGTTGGACGTGAACGCGCCGAAGTAAGTCGCATCCGGATCGGGGTCGAGACTGATCTGCTTGTCGCTGCTGACCAGCCGCATGCCATCCGCGGCCATCACTTTGCGGGCGGCCGAGCCGATCTCCTCGATCCGGCTTCGATATTGCCCCTTGTGGCGCGCGGTGAAGAAGGTGGGCTGCACGCGCGGCTTGATCGCAAAAGGGCGTCCACCGACGGTAGCCTGCTGAAGAACGACGTCGCGGAGCTCGTATCCCCAGTACTGAAAATGGGCCGGCATCAGGTAGCTGCTGGGCTGCATGTTGTTCCGCATGTTCTGCTGAATCTCGGTGGCGTCGGGCGAGGCGGACAGGCCGGCCGAATAGAGCTCGTCGATCGTGATGCCGTTGAAGCTCGGACAGGTGTACCTCTGGAACAGGAACTGCCATCGCTTGCCGCGGCCCCAGGGTAGCTCGGTGTCGTAACCGGCGAGCGGCGTGATCCAGTCCCAGTTCTGCACCGGCATGCTGGGTTCGCCGAGCGCTGCGGCGTCGCCGGACGCGATGATGGTTCGCAAGCCGGTCGTATTCGTTCCAGGAAACCAGCCGGAATACTCCGTCTGGTACGCGCCGAGGCCGATGCCGAGCCCGCGGAGCTGCACGCCGCACTTGGCGGCGCGCGCGTTTTCGCGAGCGCAGGTCAAGCTGGGAAGCAGGATCGAGATGAGCAAGGCGATGATCGCGACGACGACCAGCAGTTCGATCAGCGTGAAGGCGCCCCGACGCACGGCATTCCGGGTTCTCATCGAAACGCTCCGATCCTCAGGATGGCGGCTGCACCTGCAGCGTTTTCACGTCAACCGTCTTGTTCACGTCGCCCATCTGCTTCACGAGGCTGCGATGGCGATCGGCGACATACCAGTTGCCGTCATCCCCCACGTAGCACGGCAACAGGGTCGCCTCGCCCGTATCCGGATTCTCCACCGGCGGAACGCGAACCGTGCCGCGCGGCAGGTCATAGACCTTGCCGGTCGAGACGTCCACGAACGCGATCGAGCTGCTCAGCGTCGCCCGGGTCGGGCGCGTGTACCAATACACGCCGGCCGCGATGACCAGAGCGGCCACAGCCAATCCCAGCTTGCCTTTGTTCGCGGCCCAAGCTGACATCGCCGGTGTCTTCTCCCCGTGATTTGCAGCGGGATGATACGCGGCGTCGGTTCCCGCGCCTATGGCAAAACGCGCGGCCGGGGTGGCGCGATTCCGTCGGCGGATATCGGTCGGTCGCCGTCCGTCCGATCGACATTGCGGCAGGAATTTAAGCGGGAATTGTTAACCGCGCGCTAACCGCGCCCACCCCCTGCCCCGCCCGAACTCCCGCGCGCTTGCGCCCCTCGCAACAGCCGCCTGCGAATCTCGCAGAACGGCGCGCGCCAGCGGATTATCGCTCGATCCGAATCGCGTAGATCGGCGGCAGGTGCCCGGAAACGTGCGTCCATCGATCGCCGCCGTCCTCGGACGCCCAGAGTGAGCCGGTCGTGCTTCCGAATGCCAGCACGTCGCCGGAGGCGTCCACGTCCAGCGCGTGCCGGAACGTAAGATCGTAGGCGTGTTCCTGCGGGAGGCCGCGGGTTAGCACGTCGAACGAGCGCCCGCCGTCGCGCGTACGGGCGACGACCACCTTGCCGTCGACCGGGATGCGCTCCTCGTCCTTCTTGGCCGGAACGAACCAGGCGGTGTTGGGGTCGTTCGGATGGGCCGCAACGGCGAAGCCGAACTTGGAGGGGCGAATCGCCGTCACCTCGGTCCAGCTCCTGCAACCATCGACGGATCGGAAGACTCCGTTGTGATGGGCGGCCCAGAAGTGATCGGGGCTGCCGACGCATCGCACGCAGCGATGAGGATCCTGGATTTCCGGGTCGAATCGGCTCTCCGGCGGCGCGTATTCGGCGTACATCCCCTGGCTGCAACAGCGCCACGACGTCCCGCCGTCGGTCGTTTCCCACGCCCCGCCGCAGGACACCGCGACGACGATCCGCCTGGAATCCGCGGGGTGGACGCAGACCGAGTGAATCCCCGGCAGATCGAATCCGCCGCCGAACCACTTGGAGCGCTCCGGGCGGTCCCACAACGGGCGATTGAGTGTCCATGTGGCGCCGCGGTCGCGGGATTCGAACAACCCGCCCGGGATCGTGCCGCACCACAGCGTGCCGGGCTGATCCGCGCCGGCCGGCTCGATCGTCCAGATCAGCTCGAGCCGCCATGGGATGACGGTGTTTCGCATCGGGTCGATGATGTCGGGCACATGGTCGGGCTTGGGCGGATAGGCCGGCGCGGCGATCTCGGTCCACGTCGCGCCGCCGTCGTCGGAGGCGTGCAGCTTCTGCCCGAAGTGTCCGTGCCCCAGCGCGGCGTACAGCCGATGGTCGCGCGGATCATGCAGGATCGCGTTCACGGACACGCCGGCGAACGCGACGCCGCGAATCTTCCAGCCCGACGCTTCGCGATGGAGGGAGAACAGCCCCTTGCGGGTGGCGACATGCATGCGCGGAGGCACCGCCGACTCCTTTGGATTCGCTGTCGAAGCTGCGCGCCCCCGGGTCCGGACCGGCGATCATAGAGCGGTGCGCGGCGCCCGTCGACAAGCGCCCGTCGCGGCGACGGACGGCTACTGCTCGCGCTCCAGCCGCTTGCGGCGGGCGCGCTCGGCGATGAGGTCGAAGGTGTTGCTCACGGGCGAGGCCGGGCGGGCGGCCTGCTCGGCGCGCGGCGCGTCGCGACGGCTCGCGACCAGCGCCGCCAGCCGCGCGCGAAGCACGTCGTCGCGCGGGCCGGGCGTGGCCGCTTCTTCGAGGGCGCGCAGCATGTGTCCGGCGGACTTGTAGCGCAGGTAGCGCTGCTTGTTCAGGCAGCGGCGGACGACTTCGATCATTCCGGCCCGCACTCCGGTCGGCGCGAGCAATTCGAGCGGCGGTTCGTCGCGGGCGTGACGCGCCTGGATTTCGTGGATCGAATCCGCCTGATAGGGCGCGCGTCCCGCCAGAACCTCGAAGAGCATGACGCCGAGCGAATAGACGTCGCTGTGCGACGAGACTTCGCCCTCGAACGCCTCCGGCGCCATGTAGAGCGGGCTGCCCGCGATGGTGTCCGAGCGCCCGCGGTAGCCGCCGGCGTCGAACCCGCACGCCAGCCCGAAGTCGCATACGTGCGCCTCGCCGTGCCGGTCGAACAGGATGTTGGCCGGCTTCAGGTCGCGGTGGACGACGCTTTCCGCATGCAGCGCCGACACGGCCGCCACGACCGAACGCATCATGAATTCGCCCAGCGGCGCGTCGACCCGGCCGGCCGCCAGCAGCACGTCCCGCATCGACGCGCCGTCCACGAATTCCATCACGATCACCGGCATCCCGGACACGGTGCTGACCGAGTGAATCGTCACGATATTCGGGTGCTTGACCTTCGCGGCCGATCGAAGCCCCTCCACCAGCTCCACGTGCTGCGATTCGCCGCTGGCGCCGCGCATGCGATGCAGCAGCTTCACCGCCACCTGGCGCCCAAGAATCTCGTCCGAGCCGACGAACACGACGCCGCCGGCGCCTTCGCCGAGCATCGGGCCCAGCTTCACATGGCCGACGCGCGCGGGCACCTCGACCGGCTCCGGCTCGGCGGAGTGCGCGGTGTTCAGCAGCACCGTGATGGTTTCCTGCATCTCAGCCATGTCGTTTCGAGGCCCATGCGCCGGGTGGCGCTCCCGCACCAGGAACGTTCGGCAGGGCGAAAGCCCATGCTCGAAGAGTCTTCAGTGTAGACGAACGCCGCGACGGAACCCTGTATAAAGTGATGACGGTCTTTGGAACCGCCCCGGGCGCTGTCGTCGGTTCGGCCCCGGGATTGTTCTACCCTCGGATTCCTCCGCGGCGGCGAGTTCTTTGCGCATTCAGCCCAGCAGCGCTTACGAGTCCGCGGCGCGCGGGTTCGGCTCCGCACGCGGCGCGACGCCATTTCGCACGCGCACGCCGGCAGAGATACCATGCGCCGCATGCCTTCTCGAATCGTTCCGGCGGCCGGTGATCGATGGATCGCCCGACTGACGCCGCTGGTGCTCGCCGCGTTCGTCCTCATCGCTCACGGCGGGTCGCTTCGGGACGGCCTGTTCTTCGACGACTATTGGCATCGTCACCAGCTTCGCACGCTCGGCTGGAGCTGGAACGACCACGTCGAGGCGGCGACCTTCAACCTGCCCGGCGAGTTGGCGCACCTGTGGTGGCAGGAGCAGCCGCTGCAGTGGCGCTATGCGCGCCCGGTCGCAATGCTGGCAATGAAGCTCGAGTACGCGCTCGCCGCCGGAAACCCGATCGTGATCCACGCGTTCGGGCTGGCGTGGTTGTGGGGCGCCGCGCTGCTGGTGCGCCAGCTCGCCTTTGCGTTCCTCGGCGACACCCGGCTGGCGCTCTTCGCGGCCGCCGCGTTCATCCTGCATCCTCATCACGTCTTCGCCGTGAGCTGGATCGCGGCGCGCAATGCGCTGGTCAGCGGGGCGTTCTTCGCGGCCGCGATCGTCGCCTATCTCGCGGCATCGAACGCGTCGCAAGGCGCTGCCCGGCGCGCGGCGTGGACGGCGGCGTCGCTCGCGTGCGCGGCGCTGGCGCTGTTCAGCCGCGAGACGGCGATCATCTTTCCCGCGGTCGTGCTGCTGCTGGACGCGGGCGCCGGCGGCTGGACGCGGGTTCGCGATCGGTGGGCGGTGTATGTCGCGCTCGGCGCGCTGGCGTTGGTCTATCTTTACTGGCGTCTGGTCGTGTTTCCGCAATCCGGCCCGCCGGAAATCTATTTCTCGCCGCCGACCGGGCTGGCGTACTTCGCCTGGGCGCTGGGGCGGCTGGTGCACCTGCTGTTCGCTGCGATCGTGCAGACTCCGATGTTCGTCGGTCTGAGCGGCGGCGGCGGAGCGCCGTCGGCCGGCACGCTGGGCGTCTATGCGATCCTCGCGCTGGCGGTGTCGGCGTCGGGCGTCTGGTACGCGTGGGCGTCGCGCGGGCTGGCGCTGCGCTGGGTGTGGCCGGCGTGGCTGGCGCTGGCGTTCGTGCCGGTGATTCCGGTGTTCGTGATGCCGCATTTTTCGTATCTGCCCGCCGTCGCGCTGGCGGTGATGCTGGCGGCGCTGCTGCGACCGACGCGCGGCGGAGCGCGGATCGCCCTCGCGCTCGCGATCACCGCGGGTTCGCTGTTCTCGCTGACGGCGTATCGATTCGCGTGGCGATCGATCGTGCGGTGCGAGCAGACCCTGTACGCCGACGTGCTCGCGCAGGCGCCGAAGCCGCCGAGGCCCACCCGGCTGTTTCTGATCGACTTTCCCATCGCCGGAATCTACGCCGCGCCCGCGCTGCGCGACGCGTGGGGCACGCCCGACGTGGAGGCGCATTTTCTGACGTTCGCGCCGCATCCGCTGGCGATGCGGCACAGAAGCGAGATCGAACGCCTCAGCGACTTCGAGCTGCGCATCCGCACCGAGCCGCCCGGGTGGTTCGCCGGCCTGAGCGGCGACATGCTCCTCGATGGAATGCGCGGCGGGCGACGCTTCATGATCGGCGATCGAATCGCCGGCGACGTGTTCGACGTGACCATCGAGCAGGCCGACGCACGCGGCGTCACCGCGCTGCACGTGCGGTTTCACGAGCCGATCGACTCGCCCGGACACCTGTTCTTCGTTTCGACGACGGATCGACCCGCCGTCCGGCTGACGTGGAACCAGTCGGCGCACTTGCCGGCCGACGTTCAGGCACGATTCGCGCTGGCGCGCGACGGTCCGACGGCGACCGCTCCCGCGCACGGAGATGACGTCCACGAAGCGATGGCTGCGAGGAAGTGGCTGGCGCGGGAATCGCGACGCGCGGCGTGGCTGCTGGCCGACCCGCTGGCCCGCGAGCTGGCCGGGTTCGACGCGCTCGACCCGCAACATCTGGACCGCGTCGAGGCCTGGTGGCGCGATCGCGACGTAGCGCGGCTGCTGCGAATCGACGAGCAGCAGCGCGCCGCGCAATCCGAAGCGCTGGCCGAACGAGAGCACTACTTCATCATCATGGACTTCATCGCGCGGATCATCCGGTCGGACGTGTACCTGACCGGCGACTCGCCGTAACGCGCTGCCCGACCGCAATCGGCGTCCGCGGCACAGGCGGGCGCGCACGCTTCGCCCCCACATAGCGATTCTCCGTCGCGCCAGGGCGCGAAAGCGAAGGGAGACCGGGGTTTGCGCTTGCGCGGGAGGGTCAAGACGAAAAGAGACCGGTCCGGAGACCGGTCCCCCAAGGGAAGAAGACAGACCGGTCAGGAGACCGGTCCCCCAAGGGAAGAAGAGAGACCGGTCCGGAGACCGGTCCGGAGACCGGTCCCCCGTGGAGCGTTGCGGCTCAGGTGCCTTCGTGCGAGCTCGACAGGTATTCGACCTGGTCCGTGGTCAGCTTGTCGATCTTTACCTTCATGGACGCCAGCTTCAGCTTCGCCACCTGGTCCTCGATCTCGGTCGGCACTTCGTGCACCGCGACGGAAAGCGACTTCCCCTTCCTCGCGGTCCACTCGGCCGTCAGGCCCTGCGTGGCGAAGCTCATATCCATGACGCTGGCGGGGTGGCCGGTGGCCGCGGCCAGGTTCACGAGGCGTCCGTCGGCCAGCAGGAACAGGCTCTTGCTGCCCTTGCCGTTGCGGACGACGAATTCATCGACGTTGACGCGCACGCCGCGGTTCACGGAGCTGGACATGCCGCGTAGGGACGGGATGTCGATCTCGACGTCGAAGTGACCGCTGTTGCAGACGATCGCGCCGTCGCGCATTTTGCGGAAGTGCTCGGCCCGCAGCACGTGCTTGTTGCCGGTGACCGTGATGAAGACCTCGCCGACGCCGGCCGCCTCGCTCATCGGCATGACGTCGAAGCCGTCCATCACCGCTTCCAGGGCGCGCAGCGGGTTGATCTCCGTCACGACCACTTTCGCGCCGGCGCCGCGGGCCCGCATCGCCACGCCGCGCCCGCACCAGCCGTAGCCGGCGACGACCACGACCTTGCCGGCCAGCAGCACGTCGGTAGCGCGAACCACGCCGTCCAGCGTGCTCTGACCGGTGCCGTAGCGGTTGTCGAACATGTGCTTCGTGTCGGCGTCGTTCACGGCGATCACCGGGAATTTCAGCTTGCCCTCGGCCGCCATCGCCCGCAGACGGATGACGCCCGTGGTGGTCTCCTCCATGCTGGCGACGAGCGACGCCGCTTCCTTCAGGCGCTTCGTGTGCAGCGTGTTCACGAGGTCGGCGCCGTCGTCCATGGTGATGTGCGGCTGAATGTCGATGACCTGGTTCAGGTGCTTGTAGAACACCTCGACGCTCTCGGCCCGCCGCGCGAAAACGGAAATGCCGAAGTCCTTCACCAGGCTGGCGGCGGTGTCGTCCTGCGTGCTGAGCGGGTTCGAGGCGCACAGCGCCACCTGCGCTCCGCCGGCCTTGAGGGTCCGCATCAGGTTCGCGGTCTCGCTGGTCACGTGCATGCAGCAGCCCAGCCGCAGGCCCTTGAGCGGCTGCGATTTTTCAAAGCGCTCGCGAATCTGGCGAAGAACGGGCATGTCCCGGTCCGCCCAGAGGATGCGCTTCTTGCCGGCCGGCGCGAGCGAAAGGTCGGTCACGTCGTGCGAAGACTTCGCCATAGGATGGCCTCTCCCAAGGGTGTCGGTGCGAGCGATTCCGCTACCTGTCCGGAGTCGTTCCGGACGCGCCGGGCACCCGCCGCGCCGCGCTCCGACGACCGTCACGAATCCGGAAATGTAGCAAATTTCCGCACCGGCGGCAACGCAGAGATCTGCCCCGGCCGTTGGCGCGCCTTGCGGCCCGCGTCTGCTCGGCGCGCTTCGCCCGCGGCCTCAGCCGGACAGCTCGCGCAGGCTCTGCTCCAGCTTGCCGAGTTTCTCCCGCAGCTCGCCCAGCCGGGCGCGCTCCGCTTCGACCACCGTCGCCGGCGCACGGGCCGCGAAGCTCTCGTTGCTCAGCTTCGCTTCCACCCGCCCGATGTGCGCCGCGAGCTCGCCACGCTCCTTCTCCAGCCGCTTCGTTTCGATCGACAGATCGACCAGCCCGCCCACCGGAACGTACACCTCGATGCCCGTTAGAATCTTGCTCATCGACTCCGGCGGCTTGGACGCGCCGAAAGCGATTTCAAACTCGTCGCACTGACCCAGCCGCTTCAGCGCCGACATCGAATGCCGCAGCCGCGCGACCGTCGCCTCGTCCGCGCGCACCACGGCCTTCGGCATCGTCCGCAGCGCGGGCTGCTTGGCGGCCGCCCGCGTCGCGTTCACGTGCGTGCGAAGCTCGCGCACGGCTCGGATCACCTCCTGCACCGCCAGAATCTCCGCCTCGGCCTCCGCGTCGCGCGGCGCGTCGGCCGCATCGGGCCAGGCGGCGGTGATGAGCGGTCCGGCGACCCGCCGCGGGTTCGCCATCCCTCGCACCGGGGCGGCCTCGCTCAGCAGCGCCCACAGCTTTTCGGTGACGAACGGGACGACCGGATGGAGCAGTCGCAGCGAAACGTCGAGCACGTGCGCGAGCACGCGCCGCGCCGTGGCGGCCGATCGCGTCGTCGCCGCCGATGGCGTCGAGCCCTCCTTCGGCGCGTCGTAGAGCCGCGGCTTCACCAGCTCGACGTACCAGTCGCAGAAATCGCTCCAGAAGAACGAATAGAGCGCGCCGGCATAATCGCTGTACTGATAGTGATCCAGCCGGCGGTCACACTCCGTCAGCGTCGCGCCCAGCCGGGAGAGAATCCAGCGATCCTCCAGCGCCAGCTCGTCGGCCGGCTCGGCCATGCTCGCTGCGCCTGCCGTGTCGCCCGCGGGAGAATTGTCGCCTGCGCCCAGGTTCGGAATGACGAAGCCGGTCGCGGCCTGCCAGATCTTGTTGCAGAAGTTCCGGCCCAGCTCGAAGCGCTCGCTCGAGTTCACCGTCCGCCCGTCGGGCAGCGTGGTGGGCTGCACGGGGATGCGCACGTCCTGCGTCTCGCCGGCCATGCTGGCGAGCGTGAAGCGCATCGCGTCCGCGCCGTACAGCTCGATCAGGTCGAGCGGATCGACGCCGTTGCCGAGCGATTTGCTCATGCGGCGGCCCTGCCCGTCCTGAATGGTCGGGTGGATGCAGACGTGCTGGAACGGCACGCGTCCGGTGAGGTAGGTCGCGACCATCACCATGCGCGCGACCCACAGCGAGATGATGTCGCGCGCGGTGGACAGGACGTTGGTGGGCGCGAAGAAGCCCAGGTCAGGCGCGTCCTTCGCGTCAGCGGGCCAGCCCCAGGTGCTCAGCGGCCAGAGCGCGGAGCTGAACCATGTGTCGAGGACGTCGGGGTCTTGAACGAAACCGTTGCCTTCGTAGTACGCCCGCGCCGCCTGATCGTGGATACAAAGGTAGACGTCGAAATCGCCGCGCAGTTCGCCCGACTCGAAGCGCCCGAGACTCAACGATTGCTTGCTCCAACCGGGCGCCTCCTCCGCCGCCGTGCGCGGGCCGACCGAGAACCCGGGCTCGACCGCGCGTCCGGTCGAAGTGGCGACGATGCGCGCGTGCACGCCCGGCAGCTCACCCAGGACCGCGTGGTCGATCCCCCGGTGGACGATTTCAGCAGTCACGTCCTCTTCGTTCGAGATTCGAATTCGGCAATGCCACACCGGGATACGGTGCCCCCACCAAAGCTGCCGGCTGATGCACCAGTCGCGCTTCTCGCCCAGCCAGTCGAGGTAGCTCTTCGCGAAGCGCTCCGGGAAGAACCGCACGCGCCCGTCGCGGACCGCGTCCATCGCAGCCTCCGCCAGCCCGGGCTTGACCTGCCGGCCGGCGTCGGACAGGTCGTCCGTCCGCACGAACCATTGCTCGCTGCGCAGCGGCTCGATCGGCGTCTTGCTGCGGTCGGAGTGGCCGATCTCGGTTTCGTAGGGTTCGACCTTTTCCAGCAGGCCGAGCGCCTCCAGGTCGGCCACGACCTTTTTCCGCGCGTCCTGCCGCGGCAGGCCGACGTAGTCGAACGGGCCGGCCGGCGCGGCGTCGGCGCGACTTGCGGGCGACACGCCCGCGCTGCCCGATGGGGGACCGGTCTCCGACCGGTCTTGCTCGCGGTCTTCCGTTCGGTCCTGAACGGGCGAGACGCTCGTACCACCCACGACGGGCGAGACGCCCGCGCTGCCCTCGGGGGACCGGTCTCCAGACCGGTCTTCCGCTCGGTCCTGACGCGGAGACACGCCGATTGTGCCCCGGCCGACGTCGTTGATCTTCCCGTCCGACGTGAGCAGATCGAGGATGCCGAACGCGTCCGGCTGGCCCTCGTGCCGCTGCCAGCAGGCATAGTCGCTCGGATCGTGCCCGGGCGTCACCTTTACACAACCCGTGCCGAATTCCGGGTTCACGAGCATGCCGTCCGCCACGACCGGAATCGGACGGTGCATCAGCGGCAGCAGCGCGCTGCGGCCGATCAACGCCTGATAGCGCGCGTCGCCCGGATGCACGGCGACGGCCGTGTCCGCCAGCATCGTTTCGGGGCGCGTCGTCGCCACGACCAGGTAGTCGCGGCCGAGCTGCGCGTCCGCGCCCGACGCGCGGCGCACCGCCTCGGACACCGCTGCGTGGGTCACGTCCGCTCCGTCCGGCAGGATCGGATAGCGAATGTGCCAGAGGTTGCCCTTGACCGATTCGTGATAGACCTCGTCATCCGCGACGGCGGTCTGAAGCTCGCAGTCCCAGTTCACCAGCCGCCGGCCGCGATAGATGTACCCGTCGCGAAACAGGCGGAAGAACAGCTCGTAAACGGCTTTCGCGCATTGCTCGTCGAGCGTGAAGCGGGTGCGATTCCAGTCGCACGAGCAGCCCATGCGGCGCAGTTGCCCGAGTATGCGGGCCTCGTATTCGTCTTTCCATTCGTTGATCTTGCCGACCAGGAACGAGCGATGCTCGGGGTTTGCCGGGTCGCGCCGCCAGCCCTGCTCCTGCCGCAGCCGGCGCTCGACCACCGCCTGCGTCGCGATGCCGGCGTGATCGGTGCCGGGCAGCCAGCACACGGCGAAACCCTTCATGCGGGCGCGGCGCGTCAGGATGTCCTGAAGCGTGTTGTTGATCGCGTGTCCGAGGTGCAGCGCGCCGGTGACGTTCGGCGGAGGAATGACGATGCTGAACGGTCGCCGATGCGGATCCGGCTGGGCGTGCAGCGCGCCGCAGCCGTCCCAGAAATCGAGCATTTCCGGTTCGATGTGCTTCGGATCGTAGCTTCCGCCTGCGGTCATCGTCGCGCCTCGAGTCGGGAAAACGCGAATCGTACGTGGAAATGACCGCGCTGGGGAGCCGCTCCACTTACCGCGAGGCCAGCGCCGCGCGCAGCTCGTCCGGCGTCGTGACCGGCTTCCGGCAGGCGTAATCCCGGCACACGTACACCGCCGGCGCGCCGCCGACGAGCGGCTTGTCCTTCAGCAACGGCGACTCGGCGAATGTGCCGGCCGGGGCCGACGGATCGCCCAACAGGATCACGCGGTTCGGCAGGTAGGACTCGCGCACGACGCGCAACAGCGCCCTCGTGCGCTCGTCGGCCGGCTCGCCCACGACGGCCAGCTCGACCGGCCCGACCGCCGCGAACTCGGCCGCCGCCAGGAACCGTTCGCTTTGCCCGAGGCGGCCCAGCACGCTCGGCGCGAGGCCGCGCAGCGTGCGGTCCGCCTGCACCCGGAGCCGCTCGTCGCCGGTCATGACGGACAGCCGCAGCAGGTTCATCAGGTGCACGGAATTGCCGCTCGGCGTCGCGCCGTCGCGCAGGTCTTTCGGCCGCGTGATAAGCGTTTCGTGGTCGTCGGCGCTGAAGAAAAAGCCACCGCGCTGCGCGTCATCGAAGCGTTCGGAGACCGTCGCGCAGAGCGCGAGCGCCTCGTCGAGCCAGCGCCGTTCGAACGTCGCCTCGTACAGCTCGATCAGGCCCTCGATGACGTTGGCGTAGTCCGTGAGAAACGCCATCTCCAGCCGCCGCCCGTCCCGCACCGAGCGCAACAGTCGTCCGTCCTCCCGCATGTGCGTGAGCACGAACTCGGCCGCCCGTGCCGCGGCCTGGACGTAGCGCGACTCGTCGAACGCCGCTCCGCCGCGCGCCAGCGACGAGATCATCATGCCGTTCCATTCGGCCAGGATTTTCTCGTCGCGGTGCGGCGGCACGCGCTGCGCTCGCGCCGCCAGCAGATTCGCCCGCGCGTCAGCGAGCGCCTGCGCGAGGCGTCGCGGCTCGACGCGATTCAGCCGCGCGACCGCGTCGAGCTCGCGCGGCGCATGCAGGATGTTCTTGGGCGCGCCCGGGGCGTGCGCATCGTCCCAGTTGCCGGTTTCGCTGACGTCGTAGTAGGAGCAGACCAGCTCGCCCACCTCGGCGCCAAGCGCGTCGAGCACCTGTTGCTTCGTCCAGACGTAGTAGCGGCCTTCCTCGCCTTCGCTGTCGGCGTCGCGCGTGCTATAGAAGCCGCCTTGCGGAGATCGCAGATCGTTCAGCACATAGTCGAAGATGTCGCACGCCACGTCGCGATAGAGCGGGTTCCGGGTCGCCTGCCAGGCATCGACGTAGGCGCGGCTGACCAGCGCCTGGTCGTAGAGCATTTTCTCGAAGTGCGGCACGAGCCACTCGACGTCCGTGCTGTATCGGTGAATGCCGCCGCCGAGCTGGTCGTAGATTCCGCCGCGGGACATGCGCGTCAACGTCACGTCCACGAGCTTCATCAGCCGCTCGCGCGTGTGCGCATCCGCGCCCTGTCGCGCGACGCAGCGCAGAAACAGGTCCAGTGACAGGCTCGGCGGGAACTTGTTCGATCCGCCGCCGCTGATTCCGCCGCGCACGCCGTCGAATGCTCCGGCCAGCGCCGCGACGACCTGGTCGATGTCCGTCAGCGAAACCTCGCCGGTTCCGCCGGCGCTCGTTTCCAGCGAGCGCCGCACGGCCTCGGTCAGTCGCTCCGCGTCCGCGGTCAGCGCATCGCGGTTCGTCTTCCAGAGCTCGCCGATGCGCTCGCACAATTCGCCGAAGCCGCTCCGGCCCCATCGCCCCTCCGGCGGGAAGTAGGTGCCGGCGTAGAACGGGCGCAGGTCGGGCGTGAGCCACACGCTCATCGGCCAGCCGCCCTGTCCGTGGTTCACGAGCATCGTGGCCTGCATGTAGATGTCGTCCAGGTCCGGGCGCTCCTCACGGTCCACTTTGATGTTGATGAAGTGCCGGTTCATGGTCTCGGCGATCCCGGCGTTCTCGAAGCTCTCGTGCGCCATCACGTGGCACCAGTGGCACGCCGAGTAGCCGATGCTCAGAAAGATGATCCGGTCTTCACGCCGGGCGGCGTCGAGCGCCTCGTCACTCCATTCGTACCAGTCCACCGGATTGTGCGCATGCTGCGCCAGATACGGGCTGGTCGCGTTCGCCAGGCGATTGGCTCGCGGCGAGGCCGATCGGTCATCCGACATGACGATCTCCGCGGCCGGCGACGCGAAGGCGGCAAGAACGGCGCGACTCGCGCCCACGACGACCGCGATTGCGCGTCCGCATCCGCTCCGGCGCATCAGGGAACGCAGCCCGTACCCGGCCTGCGCGGGATTGTAGCGCGCCGTCCACGCGCTGCGCCCGGTTCTTTGCCGGGCCCCGCGAGTGCAGATAGGATTCCCCGGGCGCGCGGGCAGGCGCGCGCCGTCCCGCCAACCGAGAGGGTTCGCTATGCCGCCAGCCAACCAGACTCCGCGCACGATCACGCTGATTCCAGGCGACGGCATCGGGCCGGAGGTGACGGCCGCCGCGCGGCGCATCATCGAGGCGGCCGGCGCGCGCGTGAACTGGGAGGTGTGCGAAGCCGGGGCGCGCGTGTTCGAGACCGGACTCGCCAGCGGCGTGCCGCAGGAGACGCTGGATTCGATCGCGCGCAACGGGGTCTGCCTGAAAGGACCGCTCGAGACGCCGGTCGGCTTCGGCGAGAAGAGCGCCAACGTCACGCTGCGGAAGCTCTTCGAGCTGTACGGCAACGTCCGTCCGTGCCGCGAGCTGCCCGGAATCCGGGCGGTGTTCGCCGGGCGGATGATCGACCTGGTCGTGGTGCGCGAGAACGTCGAGGACCTGTACGCCGGCATCGAGCACCAGCAGACGCCCGGCGTGGCGCAGTGCCTGAAGCTCATCACGCGAAAGGGCTGCGAGAAGATCGTGCGGCTGGCGTTCGAGATCGCCGTCGCCGAGGGACGCCGGAAGGTGCACTGCGCCACCAAGTCCAACATTATGAAGATGACCGAGGGCCTGCTGAAGCGAACATTCGAAGACATTGCCGCGGACTACCCGTCCATCCAGACCGAGCACATCATCATCGACAACCTCGCGCATCAGCTTGTGCGCGTTCCCGAGCTGTACGACGTGATCGTCACCACGAACATGAACGGTGACATCATCAGCGACCTGACGGCCGGTCTCACCGGCGGGCTGGGCCTGGCCCCCAGCGCCAACATCGGCAACGGCGTCGCCATGTTCGAAGCCGTGCACGGCTCCGCCCCCACGATCGCCGGAAAAGACATCGCCAATCCCACCGCCGTGCTGCTGTCCGCCGTCGCCATGCTGCGCCACATCGACGACTTCGAGATCGCCGCCACAGTCGAGCACGCCATCGTCGTCACGCTCGAAGAGGGCAAGTCGCTGACGATGGACCTCGCGCCGCCCGATGCCGCGGCCGCCTGCTCGCGCTTCACCGACACCGTCATCGCCAACCTGGGTCGCCGGGCGCAGCACTGGAAAGTCCGCGAATATCGACCGATTCGCCTGCCCCGGATCGACCCGCGCCCGGACCTGGTGCGCGCCGGCCGGCGCAAGGTGGTCGGCGCCGACGTGTTCGTCGAGTCCGGGCTGGACGCGCACGGCCTGGGAGAAAGCATCGACCGAGTGTGCGCCGAGATGCCGCTGCGACTCAAGATGATCAGCAACCGCGGCACGCGCGTCTATCCGGGCGCGGTGCAGATCACGGATTGCGTCGATCACTGGCGATGCCGGTTCGTGATGCGCGAAGAGTCGAAGGAGATGAGCGATCACGACCTGGCCGTGCTCATCGAGCGCATCGCCGACGCGGGCCATCGCTGGATGCACCTGGAAAAGCTGCAAACGTTCGATGGCAAAGAGGGCTTCACGCGCGCCCAGGGCGAGGATTAACGCCCGCGCGGCTCACGGCTTTCCCGCGTCGCCCGCCGGCAGAACCACGGTCGTCCCCGCGCCGGTCTGCTCCGGCAATCGCTCGACGATTTCCTCGAATCCGAGCGGCGTCCTGATCTGCAAGTCCGACTCGGCGAATCCGGTATCGACCTCGACATCGCGGAACGACACGCGAATCGTCGAATTCACTGCGCCGGTGCCGTCACGCTTGTCCGAACGCACCTCGATCGGCAGACCGGCGAGCGGACCGTCGCGCACGATCCAGAAGTCGATCTTGGCGTACGAATGCCCGGTGCGCGTGCCGGGACGCGGCGTCAGAACGAGATGATCGGTATTCTCGGGGTCGCCCTGAGCCGGCGGCGCCAGATTCACGTCGAACTCGCGCACGATGTCGTCGCGCCGCTGCCCGAACGGCACGGGGAACGACCCCTCCGTGATCGAATAGGGATCGCTCGTATCGCTTTCATGCCGCATCTCGGTCCGCGAGACGGTCTTCGTCTCGCTGTTCAGCTCGACATACCAGCGCCCGTCGAAGAGGTGCTCCTCGGCCAGCGTGTCCGCCCGTCCGCCGACGATCTTGCGGTCGAAGCGCACCTTGAACTTCGCCACCGGATCGAGCTTCTTGTACCACAACTTGCCGGTCTTTCGCGTCACGTCCTCCTCGATCACATAGGTCAGATCCCACGTGACCTTGGCGCGCAGATCGCGGACGTCGCGCTGCTCCAGGCGCGACAGGATGCGATCCACCGCGGGATCGACCGCGGCCGGCGCGACGACCGCCGCGGTCTGCGCCGCCGCCGGCGTGTCCGCTGTGCACAGAAGCACTATCATCCCGGCCACGATGATTCCCGCGTCGCTGCGCGTCACGGTGTCGCCTCCTTCAATCCCGCCGCACGATGCCTGCCGCGCTCCCGAAGCCGGGGCCGCGTCCTGCCGCGGGAGGTTTCGTCCGGTCGACGAACGATGACCCTATTGTATGACCTCTTCTACGTCTTCGCGTTGGCGCTGGGCTGGCCATGGTTGCTCTGGCGGCGGTTGCGACGCGGCCCGGGCAGCCTTTCGTTCCGGGAGCGCCTCGGAAACGTCCCCAGCCGCCCGGTCGCAGCGCAGTGCGTCTGGCTGCACGGCGTCTCGCTGGGCGAGATCAACGCCACCCGCACGCTCGTCGCCGAGCTCCGACGGCGCGCGCCCGAAACCGTCGTGGTCGTCAGCAGCACCACCGCCACCGGGCTGACCCGTGCCCGCGAGCTCTATCCGAACCTCGCCGTTTTCCGATTCCCGCTCGATCTGTCGCCCGTGCTGACGCGCGTCTTCGATCGCGTTCGCCCGTCCACGATCGTGCTGCTGGAACTGGAAGTCTGGCCGAACCTCATCGAAGTCGCCCGGCGTCGCGGCGTGCCCGTTGTCATCGCCAACGGCCGCGTGACCGCCGGACGCACCCTGCGCGCGTTCGGATGGCCCGTGCTGCGCCAGGTCGCCGCCCGCATGATGCGCGGCGTGCGCTGGATCGGCGCGCAGGACGAGACCTACGCCGCCCGGTTCATGCAACTCGGCGCGCTGCCGGAGCGCGTCGAAGTGGTCGGCTCGCTCAAGTACGACGCGGCCGACCTGGCCGACGCCGTCGCCGGGCAGGAACAGCTCGCCGCCGACCTGGGGTTGTCCGATTGCGAGCCGCTGTGGGTCGCGGGCAGCACCGGACCGGGGGAGGAGGCGATCCTCCTGGAGGCGTACGCGCGCCTGCTGGAGCGCCGCCCGGACCTTCGGCTGGCAATCATTCCACGCCGCCCGGAGCGATTCGACGAAGTCGCGCAGATCGTCGCGTCGGCCGGCTTCACGTGCGTTCGCCGCAGCGGGCGGCCGGCGCCCGCGCCATTGGTGGAAGCGGCCCGGCGGCTCGCCCCGCCGCACGCCGCCCAGCTTGACGCGCCTGCGTCCGGCGTCGATTCGCGGCCCGCGGTCTTGCTGGGCGACACGATGGGCGAGCTGAGGAAGTTCTACGGGCTGGCGACGATCGTGTTTGTAGGGCGTTCGCTCGTGCCGATGGGCGGATCGGACGTGATGGAAGTCGCGGGGCTGGCGAAGCCGGCGCTCGTCGGACCGCACACAGAAAACTTCGCCGAGGCGGTCGCGCTGCTGCGCGGCGCCGGGGGCTGTCGCGTGGTCGCGGACGGCGACGCGCTTCGTGTTGCGGCGGCCGAGTTGCTGAGCGACGAGTCGGCTCGCGCGCGGATGGGCGTTGCGGCCCGGGAAGTCATCGCGTCTCGCCGCGGCGCGACGGAGCGCACCGTGGATCGCATTCTGGAGCTGGCGGATCGGTCGTGAGGAGCACCGCCCGCCGGGGCGGGTGGGCCGAAGCGCGCACCGTATCGAGCGCTCGTCCGCCCTCCGGGCGGGTTAGGTTAACACGCTGGCCCCCGAATCCAGGCGTTGAAACGCCTGGCAACGCACGCGCGCCCTTCGGGCGGGAGGCGGAAGAGAAACGGATCCAATATCCCGACGCACGCGCGCGAGCACACGGACACGCGCGTGCCCTTCGGGCGGGAGGCGGAAGAGAAACGGATCCAGTATCCCGACGCACGCGCGCGAGCGCACGGACGCGCGCGAGCCCTTCGGGCGGGAGGGCGAAGAGAAACGGATCCAAATATCCAGACGCACGCGCGCGAGCGCACGGACGCGCGCGCAATCGCCCGAACGAAAAAACGCGCTCCGCCGGCCGAGGGTCGGCTCGCCGAAGTCGCGTTGAAACTGGGATTGACACGGGAGGAGGAAAAAAGCGACGATGAGCCGGGAGGTCCGCGTCCTTCAGAGTTTTCGCGTCCGCTGCTCGAAAGCCGCACCGTCGCCGGTGCGGATCGTCCTCTTGCGGAATCAGCCCCTCGTTCGAAGTCCGAACTCGCAACCGTACGGGCGTATCTGGTTTGCCCATCCCGCTCCGACGTTGGCCCTCGCCTCGTCCCTGCGGTTTTCCGAATCGCGAACGCCTTCCACACAGTCAAGCACGGAAAGCGGACTCCCGTCGAGTTTGGCCTCCCTCTAGAGTTTTGCCCAGCAGACACTAGCCAGCGGGTCGCCCCGCACAGCCCCTCTCGTGGACTTTTCGTCCCTTCAGCACATCCCGGCCGTCCGGATTCACCCATCGCGGGAGTGCCGCTCCCGCTGAGGTCCGCCTGCAGGGTTTGACTACCCTCGTGACGGCTTACACCCCGGACTGCCTGGCCGGCTTTATTTCACGCCGGCAGCGCTCGTGGGATTCAACCCCCTCGAAGCATTCCCCGGCGAACGCGCGACGGCCTTTCAGCCGCCTCCGCCCCACATTCCGTTTCCGCGCCGACCGCGACGATCGCGAAGCGATCATCGGGAGTCGCCGCGACGCGGATTCTGGGACCGCTCGCCGAAGTCCCGCACAATCGGAAAATGCTGTTAGCGCTTCCGATCGCCGTCAACTTCCCCGGGGTTTCGCCCTCTCAGGGCCACCCGGAACCGGCCTTCGGCGGGATTTCGCCCGCCGTCCTCTCTCGCGCTTCGCACAGCAAGCCGCAGCCCGCCGCACCGACGCCTCAGAGTGTCAATCAGCCGGAACCTCGCGCGAGTGCGCGCGCCGAAGCGCCCGTCAACCCGCGCCGCCCTCACAGAGTTTCGCGCCGCGCCGTACCGAGCCGTTCGAAAGCCCCACAGAGACCGGGCTATGGATTCGCCTTCCGTCGCGTCGCACGTTGCCGCCGACCGCCGACAGTCTCAGGTCTCGAGCGCTTCCTACCGCAGCCGACCCGGTCCGCGTGTGGCACTGAACCATCCCGCGAACTCATCGTCGCACGTCAACTATTGCACACGTTTTCTGCCGGGGCAAATGCGCGCCAAGCCGGTGAAACGCCGTGAACAGCTTCTCCACACGCGGTTGCGGACGTTCGCCCGCGCGCAAATCACGGAATCGAACGGGGTATCGCCCGGTGCATGCTGCGCAAACCGGGCGTTAACGCCGAATCAAGAAAACTTGTTGACACGCGCGGATTTTCTTCGGGCCGACCGAGATCGGACCGTCCCGGTCGCCGCCGGCTAAAGCAGGTTCGCCGCAACCTCCGCCAGCACGCTGCGCTCGCCCTTGCGCATCTCGATGTGCGCGGCGATCGGCTCGTTGCGAAAGCGGTTGATCAGATAGGTGAAGCCGTTGCTGTTCGCGTCTACGTACGGGTTGTCGATCTGGTACGGATCGCCGGTGAGAATCACCTTGGCGCCAATGCCGATCCGCGTGATGACCGTCTTTACTTCGAGCGGCGTCAGGTTCTGGGCCTCGTCGATCACGACGAAGCGATTGGCGATGCTCCGCCCGCGGATGTACGTCAGCGGCATGATCTCGATCGCGTTTGTGCGAAGGATGCTCTCGGCGTCCTTCACGCTGCGCACCTCGCCGCCCGCGTCGAGCAGAAACTCGACCGTGTCCGTGATCGGTTTCATCCACGGATCCAGCTTCTGGCCGATGTCGCCCGGGAGGTAGCCCAGATCGCGCCCCATCGGCACGATCGGCCGGCAGACCAGAACGCCGCGGTAGCGCTTGAGCTTGAAAGTCAGGTGCATGGCGGCGGCGATCGCCAGAAGGGTCTTGCCGGTTCCGGCCTTTCCCAGCAGCGTGAGGAGCTTGATGTCGTCGTCGAGCAGGGCGTCGATGGCGAAGTACTGCTCCTTGTTTCGCGGTTTCACTCCCCAGAGCGAGGTCGTTTCTCGCAACGGCAGAAGGCGGGCGCCGGTCTCGTCGGCGCGGGCCAGGGCGGACGCGCGGTGCCCGTTGTTCGCTCGCAGCAGCGCGTACTCGCGCGGGGCGAGCGCTTTCCCGGGCGCGGGCAGCTCGCCCGATTCGCGGAATCTCGCCAGGTCGTCCGGCGGAATGTCGAGTTCCACGTCGCCGCTGTAGACCTCGGAGAGTTTCACGCGGTCCGACTCGTAGTCCTCGGCGCGAAGCCCGATGGCATCGGCGCGGATGCGCAAGTTGATGTCTTTGCTGACGATAATCGCGGGAGTGTCGGGTTCGGCGGCTTGGATCCGCTGGGCGGCGCGCAGAATCTCGAGGTCCGCTCCGCCGTTGACCGGGATCAGGGCGCGCTGCGAGTCGCAGTCGATCCGCAGCGTCCCTCCGCTCTCGAGCGCGACGCCGTTCATCAAGCTGGAATTCGCGCGCAGTCCGTCCAGCAGGCGAACGACGTTGCGCGCGTTATAGCCTCGGTCCGTCCGCTCCTTCTTGAACCGGTCGATCTCGCTGATGACCTCGACCGGAATGATGACGGTGTTGTCGGCGAAGTGGAAAATCGAATGCGGGTCGTGCAGCAGGATGTTCGCGTCGAGAATGTAATTCTTCCGCATACCAACCCTAGTATAGTGCACCGCGCCCCTCACACAAGTTAAAGGGTGATTAACCGGCACACGCGGAATTGCGGCGGAGGCGGCTATACTCGTCGTCTACTGCGATGCGGGCGGCGCGTCGGGCGGTCGGACCGCGCGGATGAGATCGGTTCATCAGCGATGCAAACCTCGAATTGGCCGCGGACTGCCGTTCGTGGCGCGGAGCAGGGTGGATGACGACGACGCACAGTGCGGTGCAGCGCGTGGGAGAGCTGGTCCGCGAGCACGCCGCGCCGTTTGAACGGCTGCTGACGGAAATCCGGCGCGTCATCGTGGGTCAGGAGGATCTACTCCGCAAGCTGCTGGTGGGGTTGCTGGCCGACGGGCACTTGCTGCTTGAGGGCGTTCCGGGTCTGGCGAAGACGACCGCGGTCTCGACGCTGGCGCGCAGCTTGGACACGAAGTTTCAGCGCATTCAGTTCACGCCCGACCTTCTGCCGGCTGACATCGTGGGCACGCTGGTGTTTCAGCCGCGGGACGGGACGTTTGCGGTGAAGAAGGGGCCGATCTTCGCGAACCTGATCCTGGCAGACGAGATCAACCGCGCGCCGGCGAAGGTGCAGAGCGCGCTGCTGGAGGCGATGCAGGAGCGGCAGGTCACGATCGGGCAGGAGACGTTTCGCCTGGACGATCCGTTCCTGGTGCTGGCGACGCAGAACCCGATCGAGCAGGAAGGCACGTATCCCCTGCCGGAAGCGCAGGTGGATCGCTTCATGCTGAAGCTGATCGTGGATTATCCGACGCGCGACGAGGAGCGGCGCATCCTGGAGCGGAACGCCACGCGCCGCAGCGCGCCGAAGATCGAGCCGGTGCTCAGCCCGCGGCAGGTGCTCGAGGCGCGGGCCGTGCTGGACGAGATTTACATCGACGACAAGGTCAAGGACTACATCGTCCGGCTGGTGCACGCGACGCGCCGTCCGAGCGAGTTCGGATTGTCTGAAATCGCGGACTGGATCGAGTACGGCGCGTCGCCGCGGGCGACGATCTACCTGGCGCTGGGCGGGAAGGCGATCGCGTTCCTGGACGGACGCGGCTACGTTACGCCGCAGGACGTGAAGGACATCGCGCGAGACGTGCTGCGGCACCGCGTGATCGTCAGCTACGAAGCCGAGGCGGAAGAGAAGACCAGCGACGACGCCGTGCGCTACGTCCTGGATCACGTCGAGGTGCCGTAGGCGCGACATTCGGACTTGCTTGGCCGCGATCGGCGTGCGTCACCCTGGCGCTATCCGCCGGACGCGGGCTCGATCGGGACCCCCGTCAATTCCTCGATCCGCTCGCGAACGGTCCGCGTCTGGTGATGGTCCGGCCCGAACTGATCGCAGAGCGTGTCGAAGGCGTGCTGCAACTCCCGTGCAGCGTGCTCCAGCTCGCCGGAGGCGCCCAGGCTCCTCCCATACTGACTGCGGAACACCGCGGTCATCCAGTGTTCCGCGCCAAGCGGGCCGGTCTCGGCGGCGTGCACAATCTCGGCAGACAGCGCGGCGGCCACGTCGGCCTGCCTGGCTTCGAGGCGGAGCTTGGACAGCTCGTGTCGCGCGGCGAGCGTGGACGGATCGTCACATCCGAAGATGGCGTCGCGAAGCAGCCACACGCGCCAGGCGAGCGCCTCGCCCTCGTCGGGGCGTCCGAGCTGGCGCAGAACGTACGCGAGGTTGAGCTCGGCCGTGAGCGTGGAGGGATTCTCCGGGCCGTTTGCGACGCGCGAACCGGCGACGACGGCTTCATACATCGGCAGTGCGGCGTACGGATCGTCGCGCGTCATCGCGATGCCGGCCAGGTTGTTCAGGGTGGTGAGCGTGTCGGTGTGCTCCGGACCGAGCGTGGCGCGGCGGATGTCGAGGACTTCGCGATAGAGCGTCTCCGCCTCCTCCAGGCGCCCGAGGTCGTGCAGCAGCGAGGCCAGATTGTTCAGCGTGGAGAGGCGCATCGGATGTCGCGTGCCCAGGCGGCGCGTCATGGCCTCGTCCGCGCTGCGCAGCAGCGGCTCGGCGCCGGTGAGGTCTCCGCCGTGCCAGAGCGCGAAGGCGACGTTGTTCAGGGCCGAGAGTGTGTCCGGGTGCTCGTCTCCGAGCATGCGGCGGCGCGCGTCGTATACCGCGCTATTGAGCAGCGCGGCCTCGTCAAAGCGATTCATGTCGCCCAGCAAGGCCGCGAGGTTGTTGGCGGCAGTGAGGGATTCGAGATGATCGGGTCCGAACAGCTCGTTCGTCAGCTCGAGCCGCCGTCGGAAGAGGGCCTCGGCCTCGGCGAGCCGCCCGCGCGAGTGCATCACGCTCGCCAGGTTCCCGAGCGCAGCGAGCGTGCCCTGCGACCGTTCGCCTTGGAGCGCAAGGCTGCGCTCGTAGGCGTGCCGCTGAAGCTGCTCGGCTTCGTCGAGGTTGCCGCGCGCGGCCAGCACGATCGCGAGGTCGTTGGTGAGCGTGACGCGCTGGGATTCGCGGGACTCGCCGGCGCGGGAGGCGGCGTCGAGCGCCTGTCGGTAGAGCGTTTCGGATTCTTCGAGGCGACCTTCGAGCCGCGCGAGCCACGCCAGCGACGAGAGTGACCAGTTGGTATCGGGGTCGTCGTCGCCCTTCCGCTCGCGGCCGATCTGGTAGGCGCGCTCGAGCAGGGGGCGCGCCTCGGCGTAGAGTCCCAGACTGCCGTAGGCGACGCCGATGGCGTAGCGGAGTCCGGCTTCGGTCTCGGGTGCGAGGGCGGCGTCGGCGTCGATCTTCCGTGCGGCCTGGTCGAGCACGTCGGCGACGCGCGCGTCGCGGCCGACGTCGAGCGGTCGGCTGAGCATGTCGATGAGAAAGTCGCGCACGGCGCGGGCCTGGGCGGATTCCTGTTCGGCCTGCTGCCGGGCGACGGCCTCTGCTTCGCGGGCCCGCTCGACGGCGACGCGGCGCTCGTCGGCGACGCGTTCGGCGGAGAGGGCGCGTTCGCGCAGGACAGCCAGCACGGCCAGTGCGACGACGGAGAGCGCCAGGAACACGCCGCTGACGGCGGTGGCGAGGCGATAGCGGCGGAGTTTCTTGCGGACGGTGTACCAGGCGCTGTCGCGTTTGGCCTCGATCGGCTCTCCGGCGAGGTACCGACGGATCTCGCGGGCCAGGTCGCCGGCGCTCTGATAGCGACGCTCGGGGTCTTTCTGGAGGCACTTCAGGGCGATCGTTTCGGTTTCGTCGTCGATCTCGCGTCGATATCGCGACGGGCGTTGCGGCTCGCCGCGCTGGATGTTTTCGAGCACGTCGCGCAGCGCGCCGGAGACGCCGTAGGGGAACGTGCCGGTGAGGAGCTGGAAAAGCAAGACGCCGAGCGAATAGACGTCGGAGCGCACGTCGATGCGCTCCGGGCGGCCTTCGACGTGTTCCGGGCTGGCCCACGGCAGCGAGCCCATGAATTCTCCGGTGCGGCTGACCTGCGTCGCGTCCGGGTCGGTTCCGGCGGCGTGTGCGGCGAGTCCGAAGTCGAGCACGTGCGGCTGGCCTTCGGGGTCGATTCGGATGTTGCTGGGCTTGAGATCGCGGTGAATCACGCCGCGCTGATGGGCATAGTGCACGGCGTCGCAGATTCGCGAGAACAGCGTGAGCGTGGCGCGCACGTCGGCAATCGGCGCGCCGGTCGGCGGCGGCGCCACGCCGGCCGGCGACTCGACGTCGAGCGATTCGATCGCGGTGGCGCTCGACAGCCCGCGCGCCCCGACGATCAGCTCGTCCAGCCCGCGCCCGTCGATGAACTCCATGACGTAGTAGGGATGCTCGTCGTCGGTGCGGCCGCTGTCGTAGAGCCGGACGATGTTGGGATGGCGAAGCGATGCGATGAGATCGATCTCGCGCTCGAAGCGGCGGCGGCGGGCGTCGGAAGCCCAGGCGCCGTCGAGCAGCACCTTGATCGCGACGCGTCGGCGGGTAGAGGTCTGCACGGCGGTGTAGACGACGCCCTGCCCTCCGCGGCGCAGCTCGCGCAGGCGGTCGTAGCCCGCAATGGCCGGCGTGCGCGGGGCGCGCGCGTCTCGGTGCTTAAGCTCGCCCAGCAGGAGGCGTTCGTCCTGAAACCAGTCGGAGGGCGTGGTCACAAGGGGCTTCCGCAATCGGGGCGCTGTGGGCGGATCAACCTTCTTCCGCCACCTGCAACTCAATCTGCTGGGAGAGTCGCTTGAGGATGCGCGACTTGGCCTGATAGACCTGGTCGGCGGTCAAGCCCAGCTCGGCCGCGACGGACTTCACGTCGGCGCCTTCGACCGCATAGCGTCGGAAGGCGGCGCGGTCGGCGGCGTTGAATTCCGCATCGATCACGGCGTTGGCGAGCCGGACGTGATACTGCCGCCATTCCAGCTCCCACGACTCCTCCACCTCGTCGTCCTGGGCGGCGGCCCGGGTGGTGTGCTCGATCCGTTCGAGATCGACCGCGCCGGCCCGCATCGCCAGGCGTTTGTAGATGGCGTGCAGTGCGGCGGCTTTCAGGTAGCCGCGAAACTTTCCCTTGGCGGGGTCATACTGAAAGCCCGGCATGGTCCGTACAAGCGCCATCATGACGTCCTGCATGACGTCTTCGGCGTCGGCGAGCTGGAGACCGCGGCGGCGCGAGAAGCCGCGGATCAGTTCGCCGTAGCGTTGCTGAAACTCGTTCCAGGCCTGCGGATCGACGCCGTCGGAAAGGCGTCGCAGCAGCGTGGCGTGCGTGGTGTGCGCGAACATCGCGATTCAGTATACCGCGTCCGGCGTCGCGGCCTGGAAAACGGCGCGGCGGACGAGGGCCGAAGCCGATCGCCGCATCGCCAGCCGGATTGTGAAGTGGTCGTCGTCGCGTCTCGTCGATTCACCTCGTTTCGCATCCTGGGTTCAGGGTCGCCGACTTGCGTCGGGGCCGCCGCGCTCGGACGGTCCGGCCCCTGGCGTCTGCGCCGGGCTTAGAACGGCTCGAAGCCCCAGGGATCGATGTAGCTCTCGTCGCCATACCACTCGTCGCCGGCGTACTCTTCGGTCGGGGTCGATTCCATGCCGCCGGCGATGTTCTGGCCGATCTCGAAGCCGGTGTTGAACAGTTCGGTGGCCTGCTGGCAGGACATCCCGCCCATCGCGAGGGTCGTGCCGCTGATCGCCAGGGCCGAGCGGAAGAACCGATTCATCGTGTTGCGCTTCATGTTTCGCCTCCAGTTGCTGACTGTTCCCGATCGCGTCGGGCGAACCGTTTCGCCGCATTCGCGTCACGCCTGTCTCTATCCCGGCGGCGCGGCTTTCTGAAAAAAAGCGGATCGCCGGAGTGAACGCGGACTGGTGCGCGCGAGGCGGCGGAACGACCGATATCATTCGGCGCATGGGCAAGCGGATCGGAAGCGCGTCGACGAATCCGGATGAGGTTCGCATGACGATCGGCGAGCACCTGGAAGAGCTGCGCGGCTGCCTGATGCGCAGCCTGCTGGCGATGCTCGCGGCGTGCCTCGTGTGCATCTGGCCGGCGCAGCACCTGCTGTCGATCATCGCCCGGCCGGTGATTCTGGCGCTGCGGCACTACGGGCAACCGGACACGTTTCTGGCGACCAGCCCGACCGAAGCGTTCCTCATTTATGTGAAGACGGTGATGATCGCGGGCGTGATCCTGTCGGGTCCGTACGTGATCTTCCAGGTGTGGAGCTTTGTAGCGGCCGGGCTGTATCCGCGCGAGCGGGCGGCGGTCTACCGGGTGATACCGCTAAGCGTGCTGCTGTTCTTCGTCGGCGTGGCGTTCATGTATTTCTTCGTTCTGCTGCTGAGCCTGAAGTTCCTGATCGGCTTCAGCACGTGGTTGCCGATGCCCGCGGCCAGCCCGACGGCGCTCGAGCGCGCGATGCTCGGCGAGAGCGTGCCCGCGGCGCACACGCAGCCGGCGCTGCCGCAGACGCCTCCGGTGCCGGTGCTCGCCGAAGATCCGGAGTCTCCGGAGACGGGCGCGCTGTGGTTCAACAGCGCGGATCATCGGCTGAAGTTGCGCGGCGACGGCGAGACGTTCGCGATTCAGCTTCAGCGAGCCGACGCGCGCACGCTCGTGACCACGCACTTTCGCATCGGCGAATACCTGACGTTCGTCCTGATGCTGACGATTGCGTTCGGGCTGGCGTTCCAGGTTCCGGTGGTGGTCGTGTTTTTCGCGCGGCTGGGAATCGTGCCGGTCGAGGTGTTCCGGAAGTACCGCAAGGTCGTCATTCTCGCGATCGTGATCGTCGCCGGCGCGATCGCTCCGCCCGACCTCATCAGCCACTTGCTCCTGAGCGTGCCGATGATCGCCTTGTTCGAGCTGGGCCTGCTGCTGGCGGCGCGGAAGCCGCGCGCGACGCCGCCCGACGCGGCGTGAGAAGGACGGCGGGCGATCAGAGTCCCGCTTCGCGCCGGGGCGTCGGCGCGTCCGAGCGCCGCATCGCGATCTGGTAGATATCCCGGCCTTCCCGCACGTACTTGATTTCGAAGTTCGTCTGCACGCGCGACGCGTCGACGCCGAACCGCGGGTCGTCGAACTCCGTCTCCATCAGTCCGGGCGCGGCGCGCAGCAGTTCTGCGATGACCTCGAAGTATTCGGCGTGGTCGGTCTGAACCGCCAGTCGCCCGCCGGGGACGAGACACGCGGTTGCGGCCGCGATGAACTCGGGCTGGATCAGGCGGCGGCGGTTGTGCCGGCGCTTGGGCCACGGGTCGGGGTGATAGATGTGCAGGGCGGTGAGCGAATCGCGCGGGCACACCTCTCGGATGAATCGGGCGGCGTCGGCCCGCAGGATGCGCACGTTCGCCGCGCCGCGCCGGCGCATTCGATCGATCGCGAAGCGGTAGAACTCGCTGGCCCATTCGATTCCCAGGAAGTTCGTTTCGGGCAGCGCAGCGGAACGGCGGAGGAGAAAGCCGCCCTTGCCGCAGCCGATCTCGACCTCGACCGGGCGGTCGCGCCCGAACAGGCGCTTCCAGGAGAAGTCTCGCAGCGCATCGGCCGGCACGGCGATCGGCGTCGGCTCGGCGGCGGCCGGTTCGCGCGGCGCGTTTGCCCTGTTCATGGCGCGGGGCTCATCGGCGTCTGGAAGTGATCGGCGTCGAACGTGAGCCGTCGAATGCCGTCCGGGCCGCGCCGCGCCTGCGTCAGGGCGAGGCCGACGTACGATTCATCGACGGCGTGCTCGAGCGACAGGCCGACGGCGCGCGCGGCCGCGTGCACGTCTTCGCGCGTTGAGCCTTCGATCTCGGCGAAAAAACCTAGAATCGGAAGCTGGTCGATGACGATTTCGCACGGTTGCAGCCGCCACACTTCGCGGCGCTTTTCGAACACGAGGAACGGGCGGTAGCCGAGCGCCGCGAGGACATCGAGCAGGCTTGATTCGTCGTCGACTGTGGTTTCGCGCTCCTCGCGGATTTTCAGCTCGCCGGGCTGGCGCGGACCCTTGTACGTGAGTGTGACGGAAATGCGTCCTGGGACGTCGAGATCGGCGGCGCGGCGAACGCGCAGTCCGCAGCCAGACCGAAAGAGGTCGGCCGACGGAGAATCGAGCAGTTGGTTGGTTTCGAGCACGCGTCCCGCGCGAGCGGCGCCGGCGGCGCGAAGCTGGCTTCGCAGCGCGTCGGGGTCGTTCAGCCGCAGCTTGATCTCAATTTCGAGCGGCAAGGCGTGGTCTCCGATTGACACCCGCTGGCGTCCGCCTCATTCTTCTCAAGGGTAACGGTCCGGCGGCGGTTCGCACAGTTTGAAGTGCCGTCGCCTGGCGTCTCGCGCGGTCCGCTCGCTTTCCAGCGGAATCGTCAGAAACAGAGTGTTGCATGGCGCTCCGCACGTACAGGCCGTGGCGGCGATGGATCGCGACGGCGATCGCGTTGTTTGCAGCGGGCGGCGCGTTCGCTCAAAGCGCGCCGCCGGTTTCGGACCCGCTGCTTCAGCAGCAGCGGCTGGTGGATGACAAGCTTAGGACGCAGCGGTCCGAGCTGGCGCCGCTGGACTCGCTGGTGGATTGGCAGTGGGGCGGCTGGATCGACTACTTCGTGTTCCACTTCAACGACGGCATTCAGTCGCAGCGCGTATTGCAGCGTCCGGGAATGTCCGCGTGGACGCGACTGCGCATCGACGACGGCGCGCATGAAGTGTTCGCTCGCATGCGCCTCACGTTCGAGTACTTCAATCACGGCGACCATTACGGCCGGCGGCAGGACTGGGTCGGTCCGAATCTGGATCGCGGCTGGTACGCCGTGGACGTCGGGCGCGCCTTGCGACTGACCCAGCCGTCGGACCCGCTCCAGATGCGCATCCGGATCGGCCGGCAGGATACGCAGCTCGGAACGGGCTACGCGTTCGACCTTCCGACCGATTCCGTGTGGGTCGAGGGCGACGTGTACGACTTCACGGTCGCCGGACTGTTCGGCAAGTCGATCGCCAGCTATCCGAACATCGATCGAAGCAACCCGGTCGACTCGCACATGGCGCGGCGGTTCTTTGGCGTGCAGGTCACCTATCGCGGCCTCGAGGATCACGAGCCGTTCGCCTACGCCCTGTGGAACGACGATTACACCGACGAACGGCCGCAGGATCCGTTTCAGAACTATGCGTACGACACGCAATACTTCGGCATCGGCTCGCGCGGCACGATCGCGGAGAACCTGAACTACTGGGCCGAGGGTGTCTGGGAGTCCGGCCGAAGCTACGGCGACGGCGATTATTACTCACGCGACTCGGTGCGCGCCTGGGGCGTGGACGCCGGGCTCGAGTACCTGTGGGCGGTCCGTACGCGACCGCGTTTCGCGCTCGAGTACATGTTCGGCAGCGGCGATCCGGACCGGCTGTTCAGTCCGACGAATGCAGCCGGCGGCAACCGCGGCGATCGACGCGACACGGGGTTCAACGGGCTTGGCTATCGCGATACGGGCATCGCGTCGGCGCTGGTACCGAGCAACCTGCACATCTGGAAGGCGTCGGCCAGCTTCCAGCCGCTGGAGCAGGTGGAGCTGCTGCGCGACCTGGAGCTGGGCACCAACTGGTTTCTGTATCACAAGAATCACTCGCGCGCCGCGATCAGCGACACGACCGCCGGTCAGTTCAAGGGCTTTGTCGGCTGGGAGATGGACTACTTCATCAACTGGCGACTCGCCTCGGACGTCTCCTGGACGATTCGCTGGGGGGCGTTTTTCCCCGGCGACGCGTACCAGGACCAGACCGTGCGGAACTTCCTGTTCACAGGCATCACGTGGAGCTTCTGATGTCGCCGTCGAGCCTTCTTCGCCGTCGGGCGACGCTTCTTCTGGGCGCGGCGCTGCTGCTGACCGGCTGCCAGGCGACGCTTCCGCGCGAGTCGATCGATCGCGCGATGCCGGTGAACTCCAGCGCCGAGCTGACCGAGTACATCGGCAACTTGCCCTACCTGACGGCCGAGGCCGCCTATCGCGCCGTGTACGCTCTGCACACGGGCGAAGTGTTTGACGGCGGATTCGAGCCGCTTTCGGACGCGCTGTCCGACCGGAAGCTGATCGACCGCTCCTGGGGCTACGGCCCGGACAGTCTCGTTCACCGCTCGTCGGTCGGGTACATGATCTGCCGTGCCTGCGATCTGAAGCTCGGAGTGAACTGGCTGCTGACCGGGATGGGTCGCTACGCCTGGCGGGAGCTGCAATATCGCGGCATCGCGCGGAACGCAGCCGGCGAGCTGGGGTTTCTCAGCGGAGGCGAGTTTCTGGGTATTCTCGCCCGGGCCGAGCCGCTTCTGGCGCAGCGCGCTCAGACACCGCCGCCCACCGCCGAACTCGGCGCCGCGCCCTAGCGCGCAAAGCCGCTACTGCGGCATCTGCATCGTGTCTTTCGTCAGCCAGAAGAAGACGAACAGGCACAGCGTGAGCGTCATGACGACCGCGTTCACGAAGAAGCCCATCCACGACAGGTTCGACTTCTTATTGCGCTTGTGCCCGGCGCTGCTGAAGCCGATCAAGGATCCGATCAGACTCGCGGCGCCCGCGAGACCGATCGCGCCGAGGATCGCGTAATATCGCCCGCCGCCAGCCCGCAGCACGATCTCGAAATCATCGAGCTGAAACTTCTGCAGCACGGCCGCCGCAGCGGCCAGCATCGCCAGGCTCGCGACCGCGCCGAGGATCACGCTCCAGGTCGCCTGCGTCTCGTACACATTGGTTTTGACCGCCACGATTCGAGCTCCCACGGGACGCGCCGAACGGCGCTGATCCGAATGGCCGACCCTGCCGCGAAAACGCACACGCCGGACGTGCCCGCCCGGCAGTCCGACGGGCCGCCTCCAAACCCGTCGGCGCATGCGGCTCGCGCGCGGCCGCGACGCGCTATATTACTCGACCCATTCTGCGCCGAAAGTGTCGCGGGCCGCCCGCATTGCCGCGTCGCCACGGCGGCCGGGATCGCTCGCGCCCGCTGCGAAGAGGCATGCGGCGTGGTTCGGAAATCCGGCCGACAGGCGGTAAGATCTGCGCCTGGTATGGGGGAATCCAGCGCCACCCGCGCTCCGCTTCGACTGGCCGTGCTGATCTCCGGCGGCGGCACCTCGCTCGCAAACCTGATCGACCGGGTCCGCGACGGGCGTCTGTCCGGGGTCGAGATTGTCGCGGTCGTGAGCTCGCGCTCCGCGGTCGGCGGCGTCGCGATCGCCGAGCAGGCGGGCATCCCGGTGCGGGTGATTCCGCGTTCGGCTGCGCCGGACGCCGCCTCGCTTTCGACTGCGATCGGCGACGTGTGCGACCGGGTCCGGGCGGAGCTGGTCGTCATGGCCGGCTTCCTTCGCCTGTGGCGCATTCCGGGCGCCTACCGTGACCGTGTGCTCAATATGCACCCGGCGTTGCTGCCGCGGTTTGGCGGACGCGGCATGTATGGGTTGCGCGTGCACGAGGCGGTGCTGGCGGCCGGCGAGCACGAGAGCGGCTGCACGGTGCACGTGGCGGACGATGAATACGATCACGGGCCGATCGTCGCCCAACGGCGGGTGCCGGTTCGGTTGGACGACACGCCGGAATCGCTCGCCGCACGCGTCATGGCGGCCGAGCGAGAGCTGTACCCCGAGGTGATTCAAAGTGTGGCCAGCGACGGGTTGGCGGCGCTCAAGCGATGGATCGCCCGATCCGCCGCGCTGGAACAACGAGTGAGGTCATGAGTTCTTCGGCGATCCGGACAGGCGCGCGTTCCGACGCGGATTCCCGCGGGAGCGGCGTGAGGCGAATGGACGACCCGTCGCGGACGGGGCGTGCGACGGAACGAGGCGAAGTGCGAAGCGATGCCGTCGCGAATGCGCCCGCGCACGCACCCGCGCGCGGGGGAGACCTGCTGACGATCGGGTTTGCGACGACGGTCGTCATGTGGGGCGTCGGCTATCTTGCCCACCTTCCCGGAATGGCCGCCCCGAGCTGGCTCGTGTTCGTGCTGATGGTGTCGCTGATGGTCGGCGGCGGCGCAGTGCATGCGCGGATGGCGCGGCGGGGGGCGTTGCGGGCCGGCCTGGCGGGCGCAGTCACCGGACTGCTGAACCTGCTTATTCTGGGCAGCGTTCTGGGGGAAGACCTGCGCGCGGCGGCCTCGGCGGCGCTGCTGTGGGGGCCGGGTTCGATCGGCGTGTCGATCGCGAGTTTTGCTCTGGGCGCCGCGTGCAGCGGCGTACGCGCCCGTACAGGCGATGAGCCGCCGGTGCACTGGCCGGCGTGGTTCGGATTGACGGCGCTGGGGGCGACGCTGTTGCTGATTTCAGCCGGCGGCGTCGTCACCGGCTCTGACGCCGGACTGGCCGTGCCGGATTGGCCGAACACGTACGGGTACATGATGTTCCTGTACCCCCTGTCGAAGATGACGGGCGGGATTTACTTCGAGCACGCGCATCGGCTGTTGGGGTCGCTGGTTGGGCTCACGACGCTCGCGTACGTGGCGTATCTCTGGCGGGTCGAAGCGCGGCGCTGGGTGCGGTGGCTCGGCGTGGCGGCGGTCGTGCTGGTGATCGTGCAGGGGCTGCTGGGCGCGCTGCGGGTGACCGGGAGGTTCACGCTGAGCGCCGACGCGACGGAGCTCGCGCCCAATCTGACGCTGGCGATCGTGCACGGCGTGCTGGCGCAGGTGTTCTTCTCGCTGCTGGCGGCGATGTGGCTCTTTCAGACGGCCGGGTGGCGTCGGCCCGGCGAGCCTGACGGGGCTGTCCGCGGCAGCGGGCTGTCGTGGGGGTTGATCGCGCTGGCGCTTCTGTTCGTTCAGATCGCGGTGGGCGCGACGGTTCGGCACGCGTCATGGGGGCTGCATCTGCACGTGACGTTGGCGTTCGTCGTGGCGCTGGCGGCGGGCGTCTGCCACTTCCGCGCGTGGACGGGGGGCGCGAACGGGTTTATCCGCCGGCATGCGGGCGGTCTGCTCGTGGCGCTGGTGGCGCAGCTCGTGCTGGGCTTCGCGGCGCTGGCCGCGATCTTGATCGTGCCGTCCGGGGCGGTCGCGCCGGCGTGGCACGTGCTGCTGACGACTGCGCATCAGACCCTGGGCGCGCTGCTGCTGGCCGGCACGGCGGTGCTGGTGCTGATCGAGCAGCGGACCGCGGCGGCGACGCCGACGGCGGGCTGACGCGCCGCGTTTCGCTCGTCCTGCCGCGAATCCGGCGCGAAAGCATCGATCGCGTCGCGGTGGGCCGCTACACTGTTTTTCGAGCCGTTCGGGCCGAGCCGCCCGTCCAGAGGTTCCGGCTGGTCGGCTTCACGATCTGGGCCGGGTTCGGGTCTCCTCTTGTTCGAGCCACGGAATTGCGCATGAATTCAAACCGCATGGGCGTCGGGGCAGCTTGCTGCCTCGCGGGTCTGACAGTTGGCAGCGCGGGCGTGCTGGGCGCTGGGGCGGAATCGGCGCTCTACTCGCCTGAAGCGTACCTTCACCACGTGAAGTACCTGTCCGACGACGCGCTGATGGGTCGGCTGGCCGGCTCGCCCGGCGGCATCGCGACGACCGAATACGTCGCGTCGCAATTCGCGTCGATCGGTCTGCGCCCGGCGGGCCTGGACGGCACGTTCTACCAGCCGTTTATCGTGCGGGCGCTGAAGTCGTTCGAGCGCGAGGCCGCGCACCTCGAGATCGTCGGGGGCGCGGACGCGGGCGCGGTGGAAGAGTCGTGGGCGGTGATGCCGTTCACGTCGATCGGCGGAGCGGCCGGCCCGCTGGCATTCGCGGGCTTCGGGATCAGCGCGCCGGATTATGAATACGACGACTACGCCGGGTTCGACGCGACCGGGAAGGTGCTGTTGGTGCTGCGCGGCGAACCGACCCGGGACGACCCGGACGCGCGGTTCGGAGGAAAAGACCCTTCATCGCACGCGCTGTTTTCGACCAAGGCCCGGGCGGCGGCCGAGCGCGGCGCGGCGGCGCTCCTCATCGTGAACGAACGGGAGCGATCCGACCCGGACGAGCTGTATCGCTGGAGCGATCGGGACGCGCGGCAGTCGTACGCGCTGCCGATGGCGCACATCTCCCGCGAGCTGGCCGGCGCGTGGCTGGAGGCCGCCGGCCTGCCGGGTCTGGACGTGCTGGAGGATGGGTATGAGCGCTGCGGCGGCCTGTCGGCGATCGACGTTCCGGACGTTTTCGTGAGCCTGGAGACCGGCACGTCGCGCGTGGAAGGCCGCAACGTGCTGGGCATGCTGCCCGGGGACGGCTCGACCGACGAGGTCATCGTGATCGGCGCGCACCACGATCACGTCGGCTTCGTCTCGCCGATGATGCGCCGCGACGCGCCCCCCGAGATTCACAACGGCGCCGACGACAATGCCTCCGGCACGGCCGGCGTGATCGAGCTGGCGCGCGCGCTGGCGTGCGGGCCGCCGCTGCGACGCAACGTGCTGTTCATGACGTTCGACGCGGAAGAGCTGGGGCTGCTGGGAAGCAAGCACTTCGTGGAAGACCCGACGATCGACCTGGCGAACATCGTCGCCATGATCAACTTCGACATGATCGGCCGGGCGGAGAATCAGAACCTCACCGTGTTCGGGACCGCCAGTGGCGACACGTTCTCCGACGAGCTGGCGAGCGCCGCCGAAGCCGTCGGGCTCTATTACCAGGCGCCGGTTCCGGCCGGCACGATCTTCCGGCAGAGCGATCACGCGAGCTTCTACGACGAGGACATCCCGGTGATGTTCGGCTCGACCATGCTGCATCCTCAATATCACCAGCCGGAAGACGACTGGGAGCTGGTGGACAGCGAGGGCGCGGTTCAGCTTCTGGAGGCGATGGGTCGCGTTGTGGCGTCGATCGCCAACGCGGAAGAGCCGCCGGCGTTCGCCCAGCTCGAGCAGGACCGCTCACGCCCGCGCGACCGTCTGGCCGCGGCCAGAGAGCGGGCCGCGGATTCGGGCGGCGCTCGCAGCGTCGAGGGCGCCGGCGAGAGCCGCGGCGACGACGCGCCGGCGATGCCGCGCGTGCGGCTGGGCATCGTGCCGAGCTATGACGATCCGGGTCCGGGGTTGCTCGTGCAGTCGGTCGCGCCGGACACGCCGGCCGCCAAGGGCGGCATGAAGGACGGCGACCGGATCGTGAAGATCGCGACCAGCGACGTGACCGACATCTATGGCTATATGAGCGCGGTGCGCGCGCTGCGTCCCGGCGATTCGGCCGAGATCGTCGTTCAGCGCGGCCCGGATCAGGTCACGCTGAAGGTGACGTTCGATTCGCAGGGCGACGGGCGCGAGCGCCGCCGCGAGTAACCACTGCTCGCCGCTGTGACGGCCGTCACGGCAGGACGAGCGGCGCGACGGCGCGGACCACGCCGTCGAGCACGTTGTACGTGTCGTCCAGCAGGATCGGCGTAACCAGCCGCAGGATTTCCTGCCCGCAACCGAACGGGATGATCTGCCAGAGGCAGGCGCTGAGAATCACGATCCTGGCCGCGCGTCGGCGTGCTTGCATGCTCATCGAATTGTCCACCCCGATTACCAACTGAGAATGAAGTCCACCGTCACGCGGTTTCCCATGATGTCGTTCTGGCGATCCGTGAACGCGAACTCCCAGATTGCGCCCAGCGAAGCGTGCGGCGACAGCTTCCATCGAAAGCCCGGTCCGCCGGAGATCACGGTGTTTCCGCCCACGTCGGTCGAGCCGAGGTTGGTGTAGTCCAGGCCGCCGACGCTCAGCGGCAAGTGGTCTGCGTCGGACAGATAGTGCAGCCCGTGCACTTCGAACGCGGGCGCGAAGCCGGGCAGCGTCTCTGGCGCGATCTCATAGTCGGCGTGCAGATCCCACTGAAGGACGTAGTTGCCGCGATCGCCGTCCATCGGCAGCCGCCCGGTGACGTTGCCGAGCAGGTGCAGCCGATCGAAACCCTTGGCGACGCTGACGAACGGGCTGAGCTCCTGCGCGTCGCCCTGGAGCACTTCCTGATCGCCGTTTTCCCATTCCCAGCGCACGCCGCCGGTCAGGGCGAAATCGTTGTCGCGGTCGGCGACGAAGACGTACTTCACGCCGATGGCGAAGTCGTTCCAGCCCTCCTCCGGCGGGAGGATTCCGGCGTTCAGGTCGCTGTAGCCGTCCTTGGTGGCGATGAACGCCAGTCGCTCGGTCAGCGCCAGGCGGATCTGGGCGGCGTACACGTTCAGGTCGCCGCCGCCGATCTGCGAGCGATTCGGAAAGTCGTGGTGAAGGTACAACAACCGCAACTGAGTGCTGTTGAACGGCGACTCGAAGTAGAGCGGGTTGCCGAGCGGCTCGTAGAAGTGCTCGAACCCGCGCAGTCCGGACAGGAACCCGGGCCAGAGCACTTCCGGCTCGCCATGCGCCAGGTCGTGCGACAGCAGGAACGTCGCGTCCTCGCTCACGATCGACTGGGGCGGAGGCGGCGCCGCCTCCTCGGCCGGCGCAGATTGCGGCGAGAGCTCGAGCGACGGGGCTGCGAACGTCCCGGAGGCCGAGTCCGCCTGCACAGGAATCGCCGCCGCGAGGCAGATCGCCGTCGCCAGGAGAGTGTGTCGAATATGCAGGCGGGCAAGGATGGGGGCTCGCATGCCTTCTCCTCGTGATGATGGGCAATCGCAGACCGCGCAAAGCCGAGAACGGCAAGAGTGCGGAAGCAAGCCGCGTGCCGCGCGAGAAAGCGAAGAGTCGAGCGCGTCCAGGCGGATTTTTGCGGGAGCACCGCGATGGTGTGGCGCCGCACGTTCAGGCGGGCTGGTTAGAAGCGTCCGAGACTTGCGGAAAAGGGCGCAGCCGTTGGGGATTTTGCCGCGTGTCGGGAATCCGTCGCGCGGCCGCAGCCTGTTCGATCCGGGAGGCGGACGCCGCTGCCCATACGCTTGCGGCGCCGGCGGGCGCTTATCGCGACCGGGCCTGATAGGCCTCCCATGCCGCGGGGATGAGCGGCTGAAGCCTCATGCCGCGCGGGGCGTCGAACGCGTCCGGTCGCAGCGCCGGGTTGATCTCGACCTGGACGAGTTCTCGGGTTTCGATGCTGGCGCCGACGTCGCCGCCGTGTCGCCGGGTCGAGTGCGTGCGGAACGGCAGCCACGCGGTCAAACCGACGGAGCGATAGTCCGTGAGCGCGATTTCGTGCGTTGCCTCGCCGTCTCCGTTGAAGCGCGCAAACCGCGTCATGCGATGATCCGGCTCGGCGCGCAGCGTGCACTCGAACGCCGGCATGCCGGTCTTGACCCACTGGCCGCGCAACGCGATCGCGCCGTCGTCGGCGATCGAGGTTTCGATCGCACAGGCATCCGACAGGAGGCGTTCGGGGATGATCCCGCAGAGCAGCAGGCGATCCTCGAAGCCCAGCTCGGAACCCTGGAGCACGGTCAGCGCTTTCGCTTCGCAATTGCCGATCAGCGAGTATTCGGGCGCGACGATCATGAGCCGCGTCTGGTCGAGATTGGGTCGCTGCTGCTCGCTGACGCCGAGCTCGCGCATCAGCGCGGGCACGTCGCGGAGGTCGCGCTGGTCGATGCGATGCCGGCGGGCAGTGAAATCATACGCGTGGCGCTGCGAAAGCCATTCTTCCTGGTTGGCGCGCCAGACGGGCATCGTGTCGGACGCGAAGTCGGCGTATCCGGAATCGCGCATGCGCTGCGCGACGATCAGCGTCTGCTCGGGCGGCGAGAGTCCGGCCTGCGACGCCTGCTCCTGGAGGCGCTGGCGATGCGTTGCCGCGCGCTGCTGAAGGTGGCTCAGCAGGCGCGCTTCCTCGGCGGCGGTTCGAGGCTTGTGTCGGCGAACGGTCTCTTCAAGCTGAAGGGTCCGAAGCTCCGCCCTGTGCGCGGCGTGCAGGGCGCGCAAGGAGTGCAGGGTCGGCGGTTCGGCCGCGAGCGAGGGCACCGCGAGCGCGGCGACCAGGGCGTGCATGACGGCAATGTGGGCGCAGCGCATGATTTGCTCCGCATCAGGTTTCAGGCGGCTGGCAGACGCAGCCCGACGGCATCCAGGAGTAGAGGATCTCTACCGGGATCTCCGGGAGGCTGCATTCGGGCTCACCGGAATCTCCGCAGGCGGACATGCAAACGTACTCAATGTAGACGGGCACGTTCTCGTGCTCATCGGCAACGCAGATTCGGTTGTAGAGACATGCGCCGGCGCACCACGAGTCGTACGTCGTTTCCTGGATTGTGCAGTTGGCGTAGCCCGAGCCGCCCGGCGGACACGCGAGACAGTCGCCGGCCGTGTCGGCCAGCTCGTGCAGCGTGCAATTGCCGATGATCTGCCCCAGCGCGGGATTCGCGAACACGCTGCACAGCAGAGCGCAGAAAACCAGTCTCATGAGCAGGACTCCCGCCAGCGCAAGCGGCGTTGTGTTCGGATACGACCCACTTCCTCATAGTGTGCGTCCGATTTTTTTTTCTGCAAATGGAATTCCCTGCGCGGCGAGCCGCGACGGAACGCAAGTGTTTGCAGATTGGGACGTTGCGGGTCGGATGAGGAATCGCGTGCCCGGGCGATTCAGGGGGCGGCGGCGCGCGCCGTCCGCGCGACCGTTGCGCAACGGTGCGGTCGGAAACCCGAGCTGGCCCGCGCTGCCCCGCCGATGCAACGAAGCAGGTCGAGCAACACGCGATCCTCGCGCCTACTTTCCGCGCCCGTGGCAGGCTTTGTACTTCTTGCCGGAGCCGCACGGGCAGGGATCGTTGCGGCCGACCTTGGGCGTGTCGCGGCGGATGGTCTTGTCGGCCGGCGGCTGGGGCTGCATCGCGGAAGCCACCTCGGCCCGTTGGGCGAAGCCGGTGTTGGTGGCGTCGGCGTGCGTGGCGGTCGCTTTCGCCAGCGGCGAGTCGCCGGCTTCGCCGGGCGTCGGCCCGGCCGCGGCGGTAGCGTCGAGCGGGGGCGGCGCGGGGCGCGGCGGGGACTTGCCGGACGCGCCCACGTCTTCCCGGAATCCGTAGTCGATTCGGAACATGACGTCGGTGACGCGTTCGCGGATGTTGGAGAGCAGCTCGTTGAACAGGCGCGTGCCTTCGCGCTTGAACTCGATCTTGGGGTCACGTTCGGCGTAGCCGCGCAGGCCGATGCCGCTTCGCAGCAGGTCCATGGCGTACATGTGGTCTTTCCAGACCGCGTCGAACGTGTTGAGCAGGACCATCCGTTCGAGCTGCGTCAGCTCGTAGCGGAGCATGTCGTAGCCGCACTGCCGAAGCTGCTGCGGCAGGTCGGGACTATCGGGGCGGATTTCGCGGCGCTCGGCCATGGGGCCGAAGCGGTCCTTGGCCCAGCCGAGAATCTGTTCGCCGGGGTGCTGGCGGATTGCGGCGCCGATCTCGGAGTCGAGCTTGCCGTTGACCATCCACTCGCGGTTCAGCGCGGCGAGCGTGTCGTACATTTCGCGCGGGGACTTGCCGGCGAGGTTCTCGAAAGTCCAATCGAGGCGGAACTTGAGGTTCACCCACTTGGCGAGCTGTTCGGCGATGGCGTTGGTGTTCGAGCCGGCCCGCTGCATGGCGTACTGAAGGACAGCCGCAATCGGGTATTCGACCTCGCGCTTGCGGTACTCCTCGCGCATGCGCTCGCCGAGGGTGCGCACGGCGTCGTCGCGCTGCGCGTGGGCCAGCTCCTCGAGCTGGAGTTCGACGCCGAACTTGTCGCGCGCCCACTGGATGAGCCTGCGGCGGCCGTAGTCCTTGTCGCAGAACTGCTCCAGCGGGGAGAGGTCGGCGGCTTCGACGCGTTTGAGGGCCGCCTCGGTGATTTGCTCGAGCAACTGGTCGGGGTCGCCTTCGCGTAGCTGGCGCTGGGTGAGGTTCAGGCCGTACTGTGCGATCCAGCCGGCGAGGTTTCGCAGATCCCAGTCTTCGGGCAGCACGTCGGGATCGACGTATTCGCCGAAGGTGCGCTGGACGTGTCCGCGCACCTCGTTGGCGGCGTGGTCGCGCACCTGCTCGATGAGCAGGGCGCGTTCGTGGGTTTCGAGCTTGGCGGATTCGATCAGGACGCCGAGCTGCTTGCCGGCCCATTCGGCGGCGCAGACGGCGGGGAAGGTCGGGTCGAAGTAGCGATCGACCGCGTCGGCGACGGTGTGGTCAATCATCGTCCAGATGAACTCGGTCAGCTCGCGGCCTTCGAGAATGCGCTGCCGCATCTCGTAGAACGATTTGCGCTGCTGGTCGGGCACTTCGTCGTATTCGAGCAGGTTCTTGCGAATGCCGAAGTTCCGCTCCTCGACCTTTCGCTGGGCGCGCTCGATGCCGCGCGTCAGGCTGCCGTGCTCGATCGGCATGTCGTCGGTCATGGCGTAGCGGGCGAGCATCTTCAGCACCCACTCGCCCATGAACAGCCGCAGCAGGTCGTCGTCGAACGAGAGGAAGAAGCGCGAGCTGCCGGGATCGCCCTGCCGGCCGCAACGGCCGCGGAGCTGATTGTCGATGCGCCGGCTTTCGTGGCGCTCGGTGCCGACGACGTGCAAACCGCCGATCTCGGCGACGCCGGGACCGAGCACGATGTCGGTTCCGCGACCGGCCATATTGGTCGCGATCGTGACGTTTCCGACCATGCGTTTTTCGCGGCCGCGAATTTCTTCGTGCTGCTGGCCGGCTTTCTTGACGATTTCGGCTTCGCGTGCGTGGTTCTTGGCGTTGAGCACCTCGTGCTGGATGCCGTGCACGCGGGTGAGGTGCTGGCTGAGCTTTTCGGAGCTTTCGACCGAGACGGTGCCGACCAGGATGGGTCGCGGGCCGACGCGCTCGCCGGCGATCTTGAGATAGGCTCGTTCGAGCGCGGAGGCGTCGCCGGCGCCGTCGTTCCATTCTTTGCGGGCGTGGTCGATGTCGGCGATCCAGCCGCGCGCTTCGGCGTCGGCGGAGTTGCGGCGCAGGCGCGTCATGAGCAGCCGGCGGGCTTCGCCCAGCATGTCGAACAGCGACCACGGATCGGACGGGTAGCCTTTGTGGCAATAGCTTTCGATCTCGGAGACGATTGCATTGAACTTGATGTCGAGCGTCTTGTAGACCTTGTCGTTGTAATCGACGCGGCGGATCGGGCGGTTGGTCGGAATGGCGACCACGTCGAGCTTGTAGATTTTGTTGAACTCGTCGGCCTCGGTCATCGCCGTGCCGGTCATGCCGGCCAACTGCTTGTAGTGCTTGAAGAAGTTCTGGAGCGTGATGGACGCGAGCGTCCAGGACTGCTGCTTGATTGTGACGCGTTCCTTGGCCTCGACCGCCTGGTGCAGGCCGTCGGACCACTGTCGCCCGTGCATCAGGCGGCCGGTGAACTCGTCCACGATGACGATGGTGTCGTCCTGGATGACGTATTCCTTATCCTTTTCGTAGCACTGGTGGGCTTTGAGCGAGTTGTCGATGTAATGCGGCCAGTTCATGTTGCGGCCGTCGTAGAACGATCCGATTCCGAGCTCGGCCTGGGCGGCCTTGGCGCCGTGCTCGGTCATGTGGGCGGCCTTGCGGTCGAGCTCGACGACGAAGTACTGCATGTGGCCGATGGCCTCGGCTTCGTCGGAACTGAGCCACATGGGGTCGGTGCGGAACTTCTTGATGCCGTCCTTGAACTTGGCGTCGCTCTTGACGTGCGGCGGGGCCTCGGCCTCGATCCGGTCGATGCGGGCGGACATGTCGCGGTTGGCCTGTTCCTGGCGACGGACGAGCGAGCGGGCGATGTTGTCAGCGATCTGGTAGTTGCGGATGTCGTCCTGGGCTGCGCCGGAGATGATGAGCGGCGTGCGGGCCTCGTCGATGAGGATGCTGTCGACCTCGTCCACGACGGCGAAGTCGAGCCGGCCCTGCGCCTGGTCGCGCACGTCGGTCTTCATGTTGTCGCGCAGGTAGTCGAATCCGAACTCGCTGTTGGTTCCGTACGTGACGTCGCAGGCATAGGCGGCCTGGCGCACGCGCGCCCCGGGGCCGTAGGAGTCCATCTCGGCGCTGATGAATCCGACGGTGGCGCCCAGCAGGTCGAAGATCGGGCGGCAGAACTCGGCGTCGCGTCGCACGAGGTAGTCGTTGACGGTGACCATGTGCACCTTCAGACCCTGAAGGATCTTCAGGTAATTGGCGCAGTAGCAGACGATGGTCTTGCCCTCGCCGGTGCGCATCTCCGCGACGCAGCCGTCCTCGATCACCTTGGCGCCGATGAGCTGGCATTCGAACTGGCGGTGCGCCCGGGCGCGGCGCGAGGCCTCGCGCACGCAGGCGTACGCCTCGGCGCGGATGTCGTCGATCGTCTCGCCGGCCTTCAGGCGCTGGGCGAACTTCGCCCGCATGCCGCGCAGCTCGTCGTCCGAAAGCGCCTGGACGCGCTGTTCGAGCGAGTCGATCTCCGCCCGCACGCGGTTGCGCAGCGTGATCACCACGCGGTCGTTGCGGCTGGGCATGAAGTGGTAGATCATCCACGCGCAGTACACGATCCAGATGATCGTCGTGGCGGAGAACACGATGCTGACGCGTTCGCGCGTCGCCCAGGCCCAGCCGGTGCCTTCCGGGCCGAGCGCCAGCGCCGCGGCGACCGCGGCCTCGATCAGCGTGAGCGCGGCGGCCAGCGAGACCAGCCGCGTGCCCGCGCGGGCCCGCGCCCAGAACACGGTCATGGGCCGGATGGCGTCCCGAAGGACGTCCACGTCACCAAGGGTCAGGTGCGAGATCACGTCTGCGGCGCCCCGTTCTCTGCGGTTGGCTGCGTTGCGGAACGAAACACGCTCACCTCATCGCCGCGCGACTCCGGCCGGCGACGCCTCGAACGCGGCCGCCGGGCATCGCACGACGCGGCGCGAGGCGGGCTACTTCTTGGCTCGTTCGAGGTACTCGCCGGTGCGGGTGTCGACGCGCAGGACTTCGCCGTTTTCGATGAACGGCGGAACGCGCAGCCGAAGCCCGGTTTCGAGCACGGCGTCCTTGGTCTGGTTGGTCGCGGTCGCGCCCTTGATGACCGGCGACGTGTCCGTGACGGCCAGCTCGACCACGTTGGGGAGCTCGATCGTCACGATCTTGCTGTCGATCATCCCGCACAGGATGGTCTCGTTGCCCTTGAGGAAGTTCTCGGCGCCCTCCATGAGGTCGGCCGAGACGTGCAACTGCTCGAACGATTCCTTGTCCATCAGGATGAAGTCGTCGCCGTCGCGATAGAGGAACTCGTACGGGCGCGTGTCCAGAAACGGCGTCTCGACGCGGTCGTCCACGTTGAACCGTACGTCCAGGAGGTTGCCCGTCTTGATGGACTTCAGCTTGGACTGGATGTAACTGCGCCAATTGCCCTTGGACACGAGCTGAATGGTGTGAACCGTGTAATACTCGCCCTCGTGTGTGACGAGCTTGCCTTTCTTCAGTTCGCTGGCCTTGATCATCCCCGCGCTCCTGACGACCGCCCCGACAATCCGCGCGCAGCCCCACCGGCCCGCCACGAGCGGGAGCGTCTGCCGCTCCTTCGGACGAACCGGGAACTATACCACGCAGACCGCAGGCCCGCGAGCCGGTCCGCCCGCCGCAGTCTGGTGCAACCGGAGCCGTCGGCCGCACGCTCGACGGAATACTCGGACGTGTCCGCCGGACGCGTGCGCTTCGCGGTCAGGGGTTCTTCACCATGACCTTTACGAACCCGACCACGCCCGTCACCACCAACGAAAGCAGCAGCAGAAACAGGAGCGTCGCCGTCGCGAAGCTCACGATCGGCCAGGTGCGCTGAACGAATTCGCCGACCGGCGCCAGCATCGACGCCAGGATGCCCACTGTCAGCCCGGACAGCACGATCGCCCCGATCGCGCCGCGCCGGCTGCCCTCGAACGGCGTCATGCGCACGGTCAGGCAGATCGCCAGGTACAGAAACAGCAGCGTCTGCCACTGCGTCAGGTCCGCGCGTAACACCGCGTTCAGCGTGGATTCGACGATCGTCACGCTCGTCCGCAGAAGCTCCCACATCGCCGGCAGCGTCGTCGGAAGCGCTTGAGGCAGCGCCGCGGACGCGCTTCCGTCGAGCGTTCCGACCACCGGACCTCCCCAGAACCGCGCCGCGGCATAGAGACAGGCCGAGCACGCGGCCAGCGGCAGCAGCGCGATCAGGATCGGGCTGACGATGGGCACTTTCGGTGTTTCGGGGGTTTCCGACTGGGGGCTGCCGTCCTCTTCCTCGCCCATCAGGGACGTGTTCTGCACGGAGTTTCCAGTGACAAGCAGTCCGAGCACATGCCCGAGCTGCGCCACCAGCGTGCCCGGCAGGAGCACGGTGTTCACGACGCGCGGCTTGACCATGCGACTCCAGAGCGAGTGCACGCCCCAGGCCGAGAAGACGATGACGAGCAACCAGAATGTAAGAGTGGCGTAAAGCATAGTTCCATCTCGCTTTGCGCGGCAGGACGGAGCGATCGCCCTCCCTGGCGATTCAACCGCACCGAATGGAATTATGGTCGCGACCCGCCGCAATTGCCACATCCGACGCGCCGAAACGCGGCGAGGCACCGGCCGGCGATTCGTTCCAGCGGTCGTTCGAGCAGGTATGGATCGCGAAGTTCGAACACGCCGACGCGCCGCAGCGCGCCGCCGCGCTCCGCGAGGGCGACGAACTCGCCCGGCTCATACGTTCGCAATGGGAAGCGCTGCCGCCACGTCCCGCCGGTCGGGCCGCCGCGCGCGACGAATTCCCACTCGATTTCGCAGCATCGCGACGGCTCATCGGCCGGGGCGACGACCGTCCACGACGCATGCACCGTGACGTCGCCGCGCGACAGGAACCACGTGGACGGCTTGTTCAGCGTGGAGCGCGCGAGCTCGATGCCGAGTTCCAGATCGGCGACGAAGAGTCCGCCGGGCGCGAGGCGCTCGGCGACTCCGCGCCACAGCCGGTCGATCGCCTCGGGCGACAGGGCGTGGCGAATCGTGTTCGCGGAGCAATACACCAGATCAAAGGGCTCATCGAGCGCCGGGTCGCGCGGCGGCGCGCACATGTCGCCCACGACGATGTCGGCCGCACTGCGCGTCCGCGCCAGCGCCGCCATTTCGGGACTGAGCTCGATGCCGGCGCGGCGGGCGCAGTGCGGGGCGAGCGCCGCCAGAAGCCTTCCCGCGCCACAGCCCAGCTCGAGCGCGCTGGTCGGCCCGCGGGAGTGCTCGCGCGCCAGGTGGAGCAAGCGGTTGATCTCGGGCGTCGGATCCCAGGAGAAAGCGATGTCATAGACGTGCGGGGGGATCGCGCAAGCGCCGGCGGCGGAACCGTGCGCCCGATCGGGACGCTGCGGATCCGCCGCCGTTGGTCTTGCGGCATGGAACATGGCTGAAGCCGCTACGATCGCCGGGTCGCGCCGGACGCGCGGACCGATGCGACGTGCTCGCATTCGCCGCGGCGCCGTCGCCTCCGCGAACGCGAAGCCGCTCTAGCAGACCAGGCCGAATCCCTCGAGCAGCTTGCTCAGGTCGGCCAGGTCCACGTCGCCGTCGCCGTCGAGGTCGCCGTCTTCATAGGTGGCGCCGGCGCCCGTGCCGTAATTCTCCAGCAGGGCGGAGAGGTCGGACAGGCCCACCTCGCCGTCGCCGTCGAGGTCGGCAATGCACGGTTCGCACTCGTCGGGAACCTTGTTGTCGTTGACGTCCAGACTCTCGCCCGTGGCAATGTCGCAGGTGTCGTCGATCAGGTTCGCGTTGCAGTCTTCCGCGGTCTCCGGAATGATCTTGTGAACCTGCCCGCCCTGGTCGCAGATGTACAACTCGCCCCAGGCGTCCTCGCCGAAAGACGTGATGTCGTTGATCGTCACGGACGGCGTGTCGAGTTCGACGGTGCGGTCGGTGAACTCGGTGACGCCGAGGATCGGGTCGTAACGGAACGACTTGATGCGCGCGCTGCAATAGTCGGCGAAGAAGTAGATGCCGTTCATGTCCGGCATGGCGCAGCCGCGATAGACGTACCCGCCGGTGACCGAGCAACTGAACCCGTCGGCCGAGTGGCTGAACTCGTAAATCGGGCATTCCAGCAGCCCGGCGCCGCAGTTCACGTTACACGTGCAGCCCGACAGGCCGGTGCAGTGGTTTCCTTCCATGCAGCGCCAGCCGTAATTCTCGCCGCCGGGGCTGGAGGCGTCCTGAAAGTCGATCTCCTCCCACGCGCCCTGTCCCACGTCGGCGATGTACAGGTCGCCGGTGAGCGCGTCGAACGAGTTGCGCCACGGATTGCGGAGCCCGTAGGCCCAGATTTCGTCATCGCCCGAGATGCCCACGAAGGGGTTGTCGGCCGGGTTGGTATAGGGCGGAAGCGTCATGCCGATCACGCCGTCGTCGTCATCGTTGCCGGGAATGTTGTCGGTCCCGTCCACGTCGATTCGGAGCATCTTGCCGAGAAGCTGCGATGTGATGTCCTGGGCGCGGTTGCCGGGGTCGTTCGCGCTGCCGCCGTCGCCGGTGGCGATGTAGAGGTAGCCGTCCGGCCCGAAACCAATCCAGCCGCCATTGTGATTCGAGAACGGCTGCGCGATGGTCATCACCGTCGTCGCGCTCGCCGCGTTGGCCGTGTTCGAGGTCGGGGGGGACGCCTGGTAGCGGACGATGTTCGTGGTTCCGCCCGCGCCGGTGTAGTTCACCCAGAAATACCCGTTGTTCATGTAGTCGGGGTGGAACGCCAGCCCCAGAAGCCCCTGCTCGTTGCCGGTCGTGACCGGGCTGATGGAGAGGAACGGCGCCGCCAGCAGGTTGTTTGCCGGAATCTCGAGCACCCGGATGCGCCCGGTGTTGCCGCTGAACTGCTCGACGATGAACAGGCGCCCGAAGTCGCCCGCGGGCGCAGTCACGAACAGCGGACGGGCCAGGCCGGTCGCGACCTGGGTCGTGTCCAGCACGGTAGAACCGGCGGTCGCGGTCGATGATAGGAGCAGGACGCCGGCCGAAATGGCGACGGCCAGAGTAGATGCGCTGAATTTTCGCACGGAGACCCTCCTTTGGATGTCGGCAGGCACGCCCGAGACCGGCGAGTATAGCTGTTTTCCGCGGCCAAACCAAATCCGGATGGACGGCCGATAGTCCCCGCCGGCGGACGCCGCACCAGGGTCTCGCCCCGCTGCGCGTCGCAATTGCCCCGGACGCGACGCCCCGGGATCAGGAGACTGCCCGAGCGTCGGATTCCTTCCGCGCTTCCCGGCGGGTGCCGCTCGAGTCCGACGCCCGGCGCGCCCCGGAAACAAGCCCCCGTTGACAAGCCGAGTGCGGGACGCTAGCGGGCCGGCGCGGGTTTGAGCGTCGCCGCTATCGACAGGTCCGCCGAATGGTCCTAGCATTTCCGCCCGCCCGGCTCGGACGGCACCCAGGAGGAACCATGAGCCAGACCTGCAACGTGGCGCTGATCGGCCAGAAATTCATGGGGCGCGCACACAGCAACGCGTATCTGAAGGCCGGTCGGTTCTTCAACCTGCCGATCCAGCCGGTCATGCACACGATCGCCGGCGTGGATCTGGTCTCGCTCGCGCCGTTCGCGGACCGCTGGGGCTGGAAGAAATACAGCACGGCGTGGAAAGAAGTGGTCAAAGACCCCGCCATCCACCTCGTCGACGTCTCGACGCCGAATTACATGCACGCCGATCAGGCCGTCGCGGCGCTGGCGGCCGGAAAGCACGTCGCCTGCGAGAAGCCGCTGGCGAATACGCTCAAGGAAGCGCGCGCCATGAAGAACGCGGCCCAGCGCGCGCGACGCTGCCACACGTTCGTATGGTTCAATTACCGCCGCTGCCCGGCCGTCGCGCTGGCGCACCTGCTCGTTCGCCAGGGACGCATCGGCCGGATTTTCCATGCCCGGGCGACTTACCTTCAGAGCTGGGGTGGTCCCGAGACGCCGCTCACCTGGCGCTTTCAGAAGAAATTCGCCGGCTCCGGCGCGCACGGCGATCTGAACTCGCACATTATCGACATGGTGCGGTTCATCACCGGGCAGGAGATTGTTGAAGTCGCCGGGGCCGTCGCCGAGACCTTCGTGACCGAGCGTGAGCTGGCGGCCGCTCCGCGCAAGCCGCCCGCGGCATCCGCCCGCCGGCGCTCGCCGCGCGGCAAGAGCGACGTGGACGACTGCATGCTGCTGCTGGCGAGGCTCGCCGGCGGCGGCATCGCCAGCTTCGAGTCCAGCCGGCTGGCGATCGGACGTCAGAACGACAACACCGTCGAGATCAACGGCGAGCACGGCGCGCTGCGCTTCTCGTTCGAAGACATGAACCTGCTCTGGTTCTTCGACAACAACGACCCGCCGGCGATTCGCGGCTGGCGTCGGATCATGTGCACTACTGCCGGGCACCACCCCTACGCCGGCGCGTGGTGGCCTGACGCGCACGTCATCGGATACGAGCACACCTTCATCAACATGGTGGCCGACATGATGGCGGTCCTGGCCGGCGAGCAGCCGATCGTTCCGCTGCCGGACTTCGCCGACGCGTACGAGACGCAGCGCGTGCTGGAGGCGGCGCAGCTCGCCGCGCGCGAACGCAGCGCCGTCAAGATGTCCGAAGTGAAGTAAGCGCCGCCGCGCGCCGCGGAACTACGCGCGTTCGACCAGGGTCGCGACGCCCTGTCCGACGCCCACGCACAACGTCGCCAGCCCGCACCGCGCCTCGCTGCGGCGCTGCAACTCATGAGTCAGCGTCACCACCAGCCGCGCGCCCGTCATCCCCAGAGGGTGCCCGAGCGCGATGCCGCCGCCGTTCACGTTCACGCGGGCTTCGTCCAACCCGAGCTGCCGGATGCACGCCAGCGCCTGCGATGCGAAGGCCTCATTCAGCTCGATCCAATCGACGTCGCGGATCGAGCGATGCGCGCGAGAGAGCGCCTTTTGCGTCGCGGGCACCGGCCCCATGCCCATGCACGCCGGATCCACTCCGGCTGTCGCGCTGGCGCCGATCGCAGCCAGCGGCCGAAGGCCCAGGCGTCGCGCGGTCTCCTGCTCGACGATCACCAGCGCCGCCGCGCCGTCGTTGATTCCGGACGAATTCCCGGCCGTCACGCTGCCGCCTTTGCGAAAGGCGGCGGGCAGGCGGGCGAGCGCCTCGAGCGTCGTGTCGGCGCGCGGGTGCTCGTCGCGGCGCACCAGGACCGGCTCGCCCTTCCGCTGCGGGATCGCCACGGGCACGATCTCGTCGTCAAAGCGGCCCGATTCGATCGCCCGCACGGCCTTTTGTTGGCTGCCGACGGCGAAGCGGTCTTGGTCTTCACGCGAGATGCCGAATTTCTCCGCCACGTTTTCCGCAGTCTCTCCCATGCTGAAGGGTTGATGCATCGCAGCGAGTTTCGGGTTTGTGAAGCGCCAGCCGATGGTCGTGTCATAGGCTTCGACGCGGCGGTCGAAAGCGGTTTCGGCTTTCGCCAGGACGAACGGCGCGCGGCTCATGCTCTCCACGCCGCCGGCGACCAGCGCCTCGGCGTGCCCCGCCTCGATCAGGCGCGCGGCGAGGTTCACGGCTTCCAGCCCGGACGCGCATAAGCGGTTGACGGTGCATCCCGGCGTGGTGTCCGGCAGTCCTGCCAAGAGGGCGGACATCCGCGCCACATTGCGGTTGTCTTCGCCGGCCTGGTTCGCCGCGCCGAGGTAGACATCTTCGATCAGCGCCGGATCAATCCGGGCGCGTTCGACGGCGGTGCGAATGACGAGCGCTGCGAGGTCGTCCGGGCGCACGCTGGAGAGTGCGCCGCCATATCGGCCGATCGCGGTTCTGACGGCGCTGACGACGACGGCCCTTCGGGCGCCCATGCGGGGCTCCTTGTCTGATGATTCGCCGCGCGGCTGGGCGGTGAGCGTCGCGCGCAGCGGCGAGAGACACGATTGCGGTCGCGAATCCGGCGGAAAATCGTCTGTCGATCGAGCCTTCCGGTCAATTCCGCGTCGAAGACGCACTTTGTGGATTGTCCATAAAGCTCTTATGAATATGATCTTGCGCGAATTATTCAAACTTCTCCTTGTCCGTCAGGAAATAGTGGCGACGCGGTGCCGGTAACTGTTACACTTCTGCGTGAGGGTTACGAAGCGTCATTCATTGCGCCGACGCTGCCAACTCATCGATCTCGATGTGTCGGCGTTCTTCGAAATCAGCGAACCTGTCGACGTTTCGCGGCAGGCGAACGACCCGCGGATGCTCCGTTCACCGTCCTGAGGGACCGTTGTGACGCGGCACAGAGTCGGCTCACTACATGCTCCTCGTTCGCGGCGACCCTCCGCGTCGAGGTCGCGCAGACCGTCCCGCGGGTTCACGCTCATCGAAGTGCTCGTCGTCGTCGGGATTGTCAGCCTGCTGATCCTGCTCATCCTGCCGTCTTTCGCCGCAGCGCGCGAACAGGCAAAGATCGTCGTCTGCCTCTCCAATCTCCGGCAGATCGGAGTTGCGCATACGGCGTATATCTTTGAGACGAACCGCGTTCCGGTCGGCATCCGCCCCGGCCCGCGGCAGGACGTGCTCGCGCCCTGGAGCTTCGGCGGCAAAGGCAATCGCGCGATCTGGCCGGCTGTGCATTCGTGGGACGCGGGCCAGCGCCCGATCAATCCCTACATTTACCCGAATTTCTCGTTCAGCTCGCCCGATCCCTCCAAGCTGGAGGCGATCGACCACGTTCGGCCGGAGCTTCCGGTGTTCCGCTGTCCGAGCGACACAACGTCCTACGCCTTCCTGCCGTGGGGCGAGCCGTCGGACGTTCCGGCGTACGAAGACATCGGCACGAGCTATACGCAGAACATGCTCTACACGACGTGCCAGTGCATGGTCACCAAGAGCGGTCACGATCTTCAGAGCTCGCTCGACACCGGCCTGTCGAAGCTCTCCATGCGCTACGGCGACCGGTTCGTTTTCTATCTGGAAGAAGCCGCCAACGAGGCCATTCACCGACAGAAGCGCTACATGGGCGACCACGGCGAGATCGGCCGGCATACGGTCGCGTTCCTGGATGGTCACGCCGCGTACGTTCGCATGGACACCACGCAAGCCAGCGGCGAAAACTGGATGATGCTCGATCCGGACCTGCCGGACCCGTTCGACCTCGACGACCAGAGCTCCGACGAAGCCGAGTAGCGCCGCCCACCCGGCCTATCGCCACCGCACGTCTCGAACCCGGTCGGGACCGCATGGTTTCGCAGCCGTGGCGCGATCCCGTCGATCGTGCCGCCCCCGCGCTTTACCATTCCGCTCAGGCATAGGTCGCGACGGCGCCCTGCGGAGCCCGGATGATCCCGCTCAGTGCAGAAATCGTGCACATCGTCGCGAGCGACACGCCGCCCGCGCGGCTCTACGCGCTGCGCGCGCTCGCTGCGCGCCGCGACTTGGCGCGCGCCCAGCGCGTCGTCTGCGCCGGTCACGCGTTGGATGCGCTCGACGCAGTCGTCCGCGTGGATTGCATGCCGTTCCGGATGGCGGGCGGGCTTCTGGCCGGCCGTTCTTTGTCGCGCGTGCTCGGCGAGCCGGGCCGCACGGTCCTGCACGTGTGGTCCGTTCAGGCGCTGCGTTGGATCGAGGCGGACTGGCACGGCCTGTCCGACGCCGAGGCCGCCCCTCCGCCGCGCCTGCTGCTCGACGCCGATGCGACCACGCCGCGATCGGCGATCTCCGCGGCGCGCGGCGGCGCGCTCGAGTCGGCGATTCACTTCGCCTGTCCGACGCTGGTGGCGAGGCAACGCCTGCTCGAAATCGGCGTCGCGCCCCGGCAGTGCGCGGTGATCCGCGACCGGGTCGAGTTCGGCGCGCTGACGTCGGCCGACCGCGCCGCGGTCCGAAGTCGGCTGCGCCTGGCAGAGTCGGACCTCGCGCTGCTCGTGCTGCCCCCGCTGGCGCGCGACGCGGGCTCGTTTCGCGCCGCGTGGGCCGGTCTGCTGCTGCATCACGTCGATCGGCGCGTGGTGGTGGTCGCCTGCGGAGGCGGACGCGAACTGCGGCGCATGAGCTCCCTGGCGGAGAACGGCCGTCTCGCGCACGCCGCGCGATTCCTGCACGCCGATCTGCCGATCGCGGAGCTGCTCGCGGCCGCGGATGCGTGCGTCTTCACGCCCGAGCGGGACGTCGACGTGTCGGGAGTCGGCTGGGCGATGGCCGCGGGAAAGCCCATCGTGGCCAGCGCCGTCCGCTGTACGACCGAGCTGCTCGTGCACGGAGAGAACGCGCTGCTCGCCCACCCGAGCGACCCGCGCGACACGAGCCGACGCCTGCTCGAGTGGAGCGACGATCCGCAGCGTCTCTGGCCTCTGGCGCAGACGGCGCGGTCGCAGGCTTTTCGGCTATTCGGCGCGCGGCGGCACGCCGAGGAGTATCGACAGGCATACGACAATCTGCTGAATCACCGGCCGGTCGGCGAGGCGATCGCCGATCCGGCGTTGACTGCGTAGCGGCCGCGTGTCTCGACGGTGGGCGCGGTCATTCGGGCCGCCGAGACAGCAGCCCGATGCTGGAGGCGAAGCAGCGTTCGCGCAGCGCATCGGAAGCGGCGGCCCCGCCTTCGTCTTCGTCGCGCAGGTCGTCGAGATTCGCCAGGCACCGCACGCAGCCCGACTCGACCGCGTGGAAGGCGATGAACGTGTTCCACTCGTCGTCGAGCGCGCCGAGCAGGTAGCGCCCCAGCGTCGAGCGCTTCGGACATGAGATGCCCTCGTCCCGCCAGATCGCCGCGATCGTGCTGGCCTGCGGAAGATCCCAGTCGGGCGACGGTCGCGCCTCGCCGGACGCGTCCAGCATCTGCCGCCAGCGTTCGACGATGCGGAATTTCAGCCCCGCGACGGCGGTCTCGCTGAGCTCGAGGTCGCTGGCGGCCTCCTTGTTTCGCAGCCCGAGAACCAGCAGCATCTCGGCGACGATGAGGTCCTGGAAGCGGCGCGTCTCGGTGCAGTGCTCGGCCCATTGTCGCAGACAGCGAACCAGAGCCGCTCGTTGCCGCTGCCGCGCCTCGTCGCGGACGAGCGAGTGGCTGGGCGTGTCCTGGGTAACCCAGGCCGAGTCGGCCTGGTCGAGGTCGAGCTGGTCGAGGCTCTTGCGCTGTCCCTTGCCGAGGCGGCGGAACTGATCGCTGAGCTTGTTCCGGAGGATCGCGAACAGGTACGTTTCGAGCGATCGCGACTGGTCGTAGTTCGCCAGGCTGCGCACCAGACCCAGGAACGTCTCCTGCACCAGGTCTTCGGCGTCGCTGCGCTGCGCGAGCATGCGCCGCGCGAACGCCACCAGGCGCCCCTGGTACCTCGAAATGACCTCGCTCCAGGCGCGCTCGTCGCCTTTCTGAATCAGCTCGACCAGATGGCGATCCGGATCGTCCGCCGGCACGCCGTGTCTCCGCACGCTCGAGCGCTCGCCGCGACGCCGCGGCCCATTCTGCCAGGAGGCCCAGCCGTCAGAATACTCGCCCTTGCGCGCTGCGGCCATTTGCCGCCCACGAGCTGCGGACACGTCGCGCCGACACGCAGCGACTCAGACCGAGATGACCCGGGCCGCGTGCGGATTCCGCCGCGGCCAGAACAGCAGTGACAGCGACACCGCCATCATCGCCACTAGACCGATCAGATTCTGCCGGTTGTCGTTCGTGCGAAGCGCGTCGATGCGACCGTCGAACAACGCCTCAAGGGCCGCCGCTCCCGGCCCGATCGCGACGACCACCGCGCCGATCGCCAGCAGGCACCCGATGAGTCCGCGCACCACGTGCGCCGACCCCGTGCCGCGACGAGCGACCATCAGCAGCACCGTCGCCAACAACGCCGGCGCGATCAGCGCGGCCCGTGGAACGGCGCGCGTGATCGTCCGATCGCCCGTCTGGATCACCATCTGCCCGTCGCGCAGCGCGAACGTCCCCCCGTCGTCGCTGATCTGCACGGCCGAATTTGCGTACGAAAGGATCGCGACCGAGACCACGCCCAGCAGGATGAACTTCGCAAGCGCCGCCAGCCCCGCGTTCGCGGTTCGCCCGACGAACGACGGCTCATAGGCATCGACGATCACCGGCGCCGCGGCGGGAGTCGGAACCGGCGGCGGCGGGGGGGCCGGCGTCCACTCCGGCCCGCGGACTTCCGCCACGACTCCGTACTTGCCGAATCGTTCCTCGACTTTGCGAGCGGCGCGCTGCAGCGTCTCCGCCGTGACGTTCATCGCTTTGCCGGCCGCCTCTTGAACGCTCGAAAGATTGACCCGGGGCGGCGACGCCGGCGTGCGCCGCGGAAGCGGCCACATTGCGGCCGCGCATTGGACGATCAACGTGGCGGCGGCGGCGATTCCGGCGCCGAGAAACGCATGGGTTTGCCCGATGCTTCCGGCGACGAGGCCGATGACGGCGTGATAGAAGAGGACGCCGCCGCCGACCGTTCCAGCCCGTCCGCTCTCGATGATCGTGCGCCAATCGACGATCGCGATCGTGGCGAGGATCGGAATCGCCAGGCGAACGAACGGCCGGCCGGCCTCCGAGGCGATGGCCATGCCCGGCGCCATGGCGACGCAGGCGCACGATACGTACACGATGCGGTTCAACACCGGGTGGGGCGTGAGCATGCGCTGCACCAGCGCGAAGTGCGCGACCAGCGAGCCGAGCGTCGCACCGAGCAGCAGGAACGCGATGCCGAAGCCGGCCGCCTCGGAGTCATGATCCGCGAGCATCGCGGCGATCATGCCCGATGCCGCGGCCAGCAGCAGCACGACGACGGCCTGCGGCCAGCGGGCGGGCATCGGCTCGCGCGGGGCCGTGGGCGGCGCGGGCGGAGCGGCGGCGCGGTCGCGACTGCGCGGCCTCGCGCCGGCGTCGTCGCTGGGGCGCGGCGGCGTGCCGGGGATGGGCGGGATGGGCGGAATGTCGGGCAGCGCGTCCCCGCGGACGGCCTCGTGCACGTCGAGCTCGACGCGCCGCGGCGGAGGCGGCGAGGTCTGGGTGCGTTCGGGGTCGGGCGCCCCCGCGTCGCGCGGAACGCTGGAGAGCGTCATCGGGTCGAAGCGGCTGATGGTCTCGCGGATGCCGGTGATGCCCATCAGGGCGTCAATCATCTCGTTGGCGTCCTGGTAGCGCTCGTCCGGGTTCTTCGCCAGGCATTTCGCGATGATCTGCGCGAAGGGCGCGCGAATGCCGCTGAGGTCCGGGTTTTCGCGCAGATGGCGCATGAGAATCTCGCCCATGCTCGATCCGCTGAACGGCAGCCGCCCGGTGAGCAGCTCGAACAGGATCACGCCCAGGGCGTAGATGTCGATCGCCTTGGTGTAGCTTCCCGAGCCGATCTCGGGCGCCATGTAGTGCACGGTGCCGACGCTGACCGTGTTGCCGCTGTGCGCGCTGACCGAGATGTGCTTGCTCAGGCCGTAGTCGCCGATCTTCACGTACCCGTCGTCGTAGAAGATGTTGCCCGGCTTCAGGTCGCGGTGAACGATGCCGCGCTCGTGCAGATACGCGAGGCCCTTGCCGATGCCTTCGACGAAGTACGCCGCTTTCTGCTCGCCCACGCCGCTCGGGCTGGCCTGGAGAATCTCGCGCAGAGAAGGCCCGCTGATGTACTCCATGATGACGAACGGCTCGCCCTCGACGCTCTTGCGAACGTCATACACCGTCACCAGGTGCGGGCTCTTCAGGTTCATCACCTGCGCGATCCCGCGAAGCTCGACCTCCGGGTTCTCGCGCAGGTACTTCACCGCCAGCTGTTTGCCGGAGTCGCTCAGGGCGTAGTACACCTCGCCGAACCCGCCCCGGCCCACCGCCCGCTGAACGGTCAAGCCGTCCAGCGGCCGATCGCCATGCTTGAACGTGTACGCCACGTCTGCTCCTCCGATCCACGCGGACGGCGAAGTGCATGCCGCCGACCGTCGTTTCCATCCACCGCGAACTCGAACCGCATCCTCGGGCGGACCGCCGTCGCGGCGCGCCCGGGTTGCCCCTCAGGCGACGCCGCTTCCGGCGGACGCCTCGTAGGGCTTGATCGTTACGCGCTGATCGCCATACTCCCGCGTCGCGCCCAGCTCGATCGGACTGGCGACGCCCAGCGGCTGCCCATCCGGTCCGACCGCCCGAGCCACCAGCGTCCCGTCACGCTCGAACAGCACCAGGCGAGCGCCGCCCTCGCGCGTGCGGACGTGGTTGTTCGCCTGCGGACCGATCGTGCACGTGTCGCGCATCAGAATCACCGCGCTCACGTCCTGCGGAAGCCGGCAATGATTCGACAGAAGCAGCACCGCCGACTCGCTGCGCGCCGTCGGCCGGCGGAACGTCAGCCGCGCGGTCCCGCCGATGGTCAGCCGATCGCCGTCCCGAAGCAAGGCGCGCAGCGCCGCGTGCTGGTTCAAACGCACCGGTCCGTGCGCGACCACGAAGTAGTCGTCGTGCTCACGGACAATGTCGGCGTGGTGCGACTGCACGTCGCCGGGAAGCGGAACGTCCACCACGCCGGTCGCGTGCGATCGACCGATCCGGACCAGGTTCTGCCGCAACAAGAGGAAGCTGCCGGCGCCGTCCACCAACACCAGCAGAGGCGCGCGCGCATCCGTCGCGACTCCGTGCGCCGTGCCCGCCGACGGGCTCGTCGGACGAGCCGCCCCGACTCCCGCGCCGGTCAACATCTCCGCCCCGCCATATATCGTCGCGCCCAGCAAGCCCAGCGGCGACGCCAGCAGCGCGCCGTGCGCCTCGGACCACGCGCCCACGTCGCGTAGCGCCGCATCGACCCAGGCCGCCTCGCCGCTCGCCGCGCGAAGCCGCAACAGCGCCTCGCGCAGCCGGTGGTAGTCGCCGGCAGACAGCGCCCGCGCCGCGCCGCGAACCACTCCGACCAGGCGCTCGACCTCGCGCGACGCCGGCCAGTGAGGCCGAAGCGGAGCCGCGAATTCGAGCGTGTCGCGCACCCGATCGAGCCGTCCGGCACGCAGCGCGTCGTAAAAGAAGCTTTCGAGTCCACGCGCGAGGTCGGCGGCGACCAGGTCGCCCCGCCGCGTCTGTCCGTGCCGACGCGACGCTTCGGCCCACGCGTTCACGGCGCCGGGCAGGTCGCCGGTCTTCATGTGCGCGAGCGCCTGGTCGAGCAGCTCTTCCGACCGTTGCACGCGCGCGTCCAGTTGCTCCCGGAGCTGCTCACGACGGGCCGGGTCGCTGACCTGTTCCACCGCGATGCGCCCCGAATCGAGGCGGCCGGCCTCGACCTTTTCGATCGCCGACTTCAACGCGGCGCGCTCGAGCGCTTCGCGCGCGCCGCGCTCGCCGAGCGTAAGCTCGGCCCGCACGCGGAGCGCGTCGAGGTCGGGATCGGTTTTTCCAAGTTGCCGGACGCGCTCGGCGTCGGCGAGCGCGGCCTCGTAATTTCCGGATTGCGCCGCGATGCGAGCACGGGCGTGCAGCAGGCGGGCGAGTTCTTCGACGAGCGGGGCAGCGCGGGGGTCGCGGCGGTCGGACTCTCGTCGAAGCCGATCGAAGGCCTCGTCAATCCGCCCTTCCGCGATCGCGTTCTCGGTCGCTCGGAGACCGACGAATTTCCAGCGGAACATCAGGATCGCCTCCGTCTCGCGGCGTCCGAACGATGGGGCGCGCGCGTCGCGGCGTACGGAACGGGGTCGGTGGGCGATTGTAACATGCTGTTTCGAAGAGCCTTATCGAAGCGCCCCAACCGGCCGCGCTGCGAGTTCGCCGCTGCGATATCCTCGTCACTCTCAGCGGTATTCCGATCCGGCGCACGACTATTGCGTAACCGAAGCGGGCGTTGAAAGATTGAACCGGCTTGAGCGGCCGCGAGACCGTGGATCAAGGCGGTCGCGCGGGGAGGCGGATGGAAACCGTCGTCGCCCGTGGGCTCGCAGTCGCGTCGGCGATTGGAAGGTCGGCGAAGCGGACGGGTCGTGAATTGTAGTCCTATAACTCTTGTTCAGGCGTTGTCGCGTGGTTAGGCTGTGGATCGTGTCGCCAGGAAATATTCCCGGAGCGGGCAAAGTTTCGTTGATCGGCGCGAAACTCGGGTTATACTTCTCACAGAAGGTGGACGAAGGCCTCGATGCTTGAGGCCGCGCCCAGAAAGAGGTGGGCCATGACTCACTCGTTTTTCAGTGTGATGAACGACGTCTGGAACACGGTCTTCGAACTGTTCGTGTATGTCGTCATGGGCGCTGAGGCGTAGGCGCCGCGGTTCGACGAGACTGACCAGACATTCGCCACGACCCAAGAGGAGAGCCTCGAAGCTCTCCTTATTTCTTTTCCAGGGCAACCCTGACCTGCTGCTTGGTGATGCTCCACACAACCTGTTGTAGCGCGCCGCGGCCGGACGCTGCTGCAGCCTCATTGTCGGTCCTGAGCCGCACTATACGATCCGATCGCCTTCCGACCGCGCCAGCTCCACGTAGAACTCACGAAGCCTCAGCGTGACCGCACCGGCGACACCGGTTCCGATCACGCGCTGATCCACGCACCGCACCGGCACCAGACCACCCATCGTTCCCGTGCAGAACACTTCGTCAGCCCGATACACCTCGGTGAGCGAAATGTCCGCCTCTTGTGTCGGAATGCCGTTTCGTCCGCAAAGCTCGAGCACGGTTGCGCGCGTGATGCCCTCCGGGCACGCCACGAGCCGACTGGTCCGCACGACACCGCGCTCGACCACGAACACGTGCGTCGCGTTCGTCTCGGCCACGAAGCCGCGCGTGTCGAGCATGAGCGCGTCGTCTACGCCGGCGGCGTTCGCCTCGATCTTGGCAAGGATGGACTGAATCAGGTTGCAGTGGTGGATCTTCGGATCCAGGCAGTCCGGCGGAAACCTGCGCACGCTCGATGTGGCGAGCGTGATCGGCTGGTCGCCGTAAACGGGCGGCTTATGCTCCGCCAGCACGATCAGAGTCGGGCCGGCGGTGTTCAGTCGCGGGTCCATTCCGCTCGTGTACTTCACCCCGCGCGTCAACGTCAGGCGGATGTGTACGCCGTCGCGCATGCTGTTTGCTTCCAGCGTGCGGCGGATTTCGTTCGTGATATGGGCGCTGGAGGGAATTTCGGCGAAGGCCAGCGCCTTGGCCGATGAGCGCAGCCGGTCGAGATGCGCGCCCAGCCGGAAGATGCGCCCGTCATAGAGGCGCAGTCCCTCCCAGACGGCATCGCCGCCCTGAACGGCCGAGTCGAACGGACTGACACCGGCTTGTTCGCGCGGCGTGAGCCGGCCGTTGATGTTGACGATCAGGCGCTCGTTTCGGGTATCGAATCGCTGCAACATCGCTGCTCTCGTCGAAAGGTCCCCGGCATGGTAGCACGGCGCGAGACGACGAGTATCATCGCACGCGGACAGGCCATCCCGGAGCGACCGCATGCCGAATCCGATACCGTCCTTGTGCCGCTGCGCGGTGTTGAGCGCATTCAAGCGGCCGATCGAGACGCGCGAGTTTTCCGTTCCCGACCGCATCCAGCCGGGCGAGGCGCTGATCGAGGTCGAGCTGGCCGGCGTGTGCGGGACCGACGTGCACCTTCACAAAGGCGAGCTGAACATCCCGCTGCCGCTCATCCTCGGGCACGAGACGACCGGGCGGGTCGCGGCGCTGGGCGGTCCGACAAGCGACTGGCTCGGGCGGACGCTGGCGATCGGCGACCGCGTGAGCTTCACGGTCGGACGCACGTGCGGCGCGTGTCGGTACTGCCGCGTCTACCGCCTGCCGAGCCGCTGTCTTCAACGGCGCGCGTACGGCGTGAGCACGCCGTGCGATCAGTCGCCGCACCTGCTGGGCGGCTACGGGCAGTATCACTTTCTGCACGCGAACACGGCCATATTCCGACTGCCGGACGATTTGCCGAGCGAAGCCGTGGTCGGCGCCGGCTGCGCGCTGGTGACGGCGGTGCATGGCTTCGAGCGGCTGCGCATGAGCTGGGCCGAAACGGTCGTGATTCAGGGTTCCGGACCGGTGGGGCTGGCGGCGCTGGCCGTGGCGAAGGAAGCCGGCGCGCGGCCTGTGATCGTGATCGGCGGTCCGCGCGAGCGCCTGGAGCGATGCCGGCGGTTCGGAGCGGACGCCGTGATCGATATCGAGGACGTCGCGGACGCCGCGGAGCGTCGGCGAATGGTGCTCGAGTGCACGGGCGGGCTGGGGGCGGACGTGGTGGTGGAGTGCGTCGGGATTCCGAGCGCGGTGTCGGAAGGCTGGGAGCTGTGCCGCGACGGCGGCAAGTACCTCGTGCTGGGGCACTACGGCGACGCGGGTCCGACGCTGCTGAATCCGCACCTCATTACGCGCAAGGAGCTGACGGTCCTGGGAAGCTGGGGCAGCGAGCCGCAGCACTGGACGATCGCGCTCGAATTTCTTCGCACGCGCCGCGACGCGTATCCGTTCCACGAGCTGATCACGCATCGCTTCGGCCTGGATCAGGTCAATGAAGCGTTGGCCGCGGTCGCGAGCTGGCAGACGGGCAAAGCGGTGATTCTGCCGAACGGCTGAGACGCGTCGTCGCGCAGGTCGTGCGCCCGCGACTGCGACCTCGCCGGGGCGAGCGTCGGACGCGACAGCGGGTCCGTCCGGCCCGCCGATAGCCCCAGCATGACGACATGCCAGACGCAATCGACGTGTGCCGCGGTTCGCCCGGATTGCGGTTGGGAACTGCTGGTCACGCCGGGCGTCGATCGCGACTTCGAGGTGCGATCGGAGGGCGACGAGGCCACTATTCAGCCGCGGGGCGCGCTGTCGCGACGACGCGCGCTTCGCCCGATCGCGTGGTTCGACGTCACGTGGTGCGGGCAGACCTATCCCGAGTTGAATCAGTTCATGGGGCGGATCGAGTTCGGCGAGGGCGCGTCGTCGGCGAAGCGCTATCGCCCGTTTTCGCGCGATCCGCAGCGGAGTTTGCGCGGCCTGACGGTCGGAGCGGAGTTGCCGCTGATTGACGACGCCGAGCTCCTGCTGGCCGCGTTCGATCACTTTCGGCGCGGCGCGCTGCCGGCAGCGGGTGCGACGTCGGCGGACAGGGCGGGTGCGGATTCGGCGCGGTTCTGGAACGATCTGAACTGGCACGCTCATGGCTGGATGAGCCTGGCGGAGCTGCAACTGCTGCACTGGTGCGCCGCCCGCGCCGCGGCGGCTGGCGGGCACGTGGTCGAGTTTGGCTCCTACCAAGGGCGGTCTTCGGCCGCGATCGCGGCCGGCATCGCGGCGGCCGGCGTGGATTCGCTGCTGTTGAGCTTCGATCCGAACGAGCTCAGTCCGCAGCAGGCGGACGTGGCGATGGCGAACGTGTCGGCGGTAGGTCAGCGGCGGCGGTTCGTGCAGGTTCAGCGGCCGTCGACTGCGGCGCGCGGCATGCTTTGCAGCGGGTGCGCCGACATGGTGTTTGTGGATGGGCGTCACGAAGCGGAATCGGTGTCGGAGGATTTCTTCATCGCGGATGAATTGCTTCGTCCCGGCGGCGTGCTGGCGCTTCACGATGTCTATCCGCGGCGACATTTGGGTTATGAGCCGCCGCATTCGGGGCCGCTGGAGGTGGTGGAACGTGAAATCCTGGCATCCGGGCGGTACCGCGTGCTTGCGGCGGCGCACCTGGTGCTGGCGTGCGAGAAGGTGTGTGACGAGCGAGCCGGCGGCGCGGCTGCGCATCGCGCGTGAGTGGGCGGAGGCGTGAGAGCGCAGCGTCGGCGGGAAAAAGGGGACGCCGCGGCCAGCCTGATGGCGAGCCGCGGCGTCGGTGCTTCACAGGACAGCGGTTCGGCTATTACGGGCAGGGCAGCCCGAACAGCTCGAGCAGATCGGACAGGTCGGCGAGGGTGATGTCGCCGTCGCCGTCGAGATCGCCCTCAGCCGGTCCGCCGGTCGAACCGAAGTTCTCGAGCAGGACGGAGAGGTCGCCGAGGCCGACCGAACCATCGCCGTCGAGGTCTTCGGCGCAGGTGCCGCCCGGCACTTCGACCGAAAGCGTCAGGGTCGGGGTGTCGGCCGGCTTGAACAGGCCGAGCGTCGCCGTGCCGTTTTCCGGCGCGCGGCTGCACTCGAACGAGAAGTTGTACATGGATCCCCAGCGCAGAGCGTTCGAGTTGACATTCTGGGCATAGGTCTGGGGCGACGACCAGGTGATCGCGCCGCCGCCTTCGGTGACGACCCAGTCGGTGTTGTCATACGGCTCGCCGCTGTGATAGAACGGCGCGCTGAAGTAGATGTTCGACAGGATTGTGCCCGGCGGAATGGGGACGGAGAACGAGCCGCCGCACAGGTGCGAGTTCAGATTCTGGACCGCGTAGTCATAGCGGTAGTTACCGCCGCCGAGATCCGTGATCTTGGACGCGACCCAGAACGTGCCGCCATCCTCGTCGGTTTTCTTGAGCAGCTTGACGCGCGGGTCGGGCGTGTTGACGCCCAGGCCGTGGTCATACCAGGCGTTGATCGCCGGGCGCGTGCGCTGCGTGGAGCCTTGCAGGGTGACGTTGTAGGTGCTGGAGCTGATGGTGACGCGGCGGTACGACGCGTTGTTGTCCTTGTTGCCGGCGGCGGCGTCGTCCTGGGTGACGTATTGGCCTTCGATGAAGTAGAGCGCGCCGGAGTTCGCCAGGTCGACCTGCGGAACCTGGAGGCGCTTGTAGATCGCGTTGCCGGTTTGCTGCCAGGCGAGCACGTACGGGTAGAGGAACACGCCCGTGGTGGCGTTCACTTCGGACTTGGGGCCGAGGTTGGACTGCTGTCCATTGAGACCGGTGGAATACGGATCGGAGCAGCCGACGCCGAGGACCGAGCCGCCGTGGCCGTTGCACGTGCCGCACAGGTTGAGCGTGAGCGCGGTGAAGCCGTGCTTCAGCCACGACTGCCCGAGATGCTCGAGCCGACCGTCTTTCAGGCGGTACATGTGCTGCGCGATGACCGGATGGTTGTTGTTCCAGCTCTGCCAGAGCAGGTCCTGATCGCCGACATTGCACGATTCGGTCGCGATGGAATACGCGCGAATCCCGCCGACGGCGCCGAAGTTCTCCACGCCATACAGGTCGCCGACGATGACGTCGGGACCGGCCGCGAACGCGGCCCCAGTCAGGCCGCAGGCGATCCCCGTGGAAACAGAAATGATGCTACGTCGTGACATTCGCATGCACTCCACCTCGCAATTAGTTTTTGAAGAGCGGCCCGTGTGAGAACGGCGCGCAGGAACGGCTCGCAGTCCCTGAGTTAAGACATCACTTTACCGCGCGGCGAATTCGCGAGTCCAGCCAAATTCGGCGGGTTGTTCGAGAATTTGAAAGCTCGGTGCGGACTTCGATTGCCGGCGCGTCGGCGGCTCGCAGCACCCGACCGGGCACGAACGACGTTATCGGACAATAACTGCGTTCGCCGCGCGGTTGGCCGCGGCTCGGGGCGGATGCGTGGGCTGGAGTCGCGGCGCGTTCGTCGGACAAAGGAGCAGGGAGCCTGTCGCGTGTACCAGGCTCCCTGCACAGGAGGAGGATTCAGTTTGCGTGTCCACGAGTTGATAGGCCGCGGACGCGGCGCGTTTCCACCTGCGGCGCGATTTTTTCCGGGACGGAGTGGGCGCGTGCGGTTTCGCGGGACGAATGACGAAGTGGGTTTTCCCAGCGCATTCGCGGTGTGTTGTGAAAAAA
>CAZKJT010000004.1:103680-125624 GCA_964553225.1 uncultured Planctomycetales bacterium
GCAGGGAGCCCGTCGCGTGTTCCGGGCTCCCTGCACAGGAGGAGGATTCAGCTTGGTTGTCTGCTTATTGATAGTCCGGTAGGCGCTTGGTTTTCCACCGGCTCGCGCACATTTCTTCGGTCGCGTCGGCGTGTCGCGCGACAAAAAAGCAGGGAGCCCGTCGCGTGTTCCGGGCTCCCTGCACAGGAGGAGGATTCAGCTTGAATGTCTGCTATCTTCTAGTCCTCTATCGGCTGATTTCTCCAGTGCGAGAAGCGAAATTTCTGCGGACGAGGCCGCTCGGCGCGGCGTGAGAAAAGGAACAGGGAACTCGTCGCGTGTTACGAGTTCCCTGCACAGGAGGAGGATTCAGTTTGCGTGTCTGACAACGTATAGGCCCGCAAAAAGCGCTCCGTCTACTGCGAGAAAGCATTTTTTTGGGGGCGGACCGTGCGCGCCGCGCCGCAGCGCACGGGCGAGTCGTGCCGCGGCGCGGTAAGCTCACCGCCCAGCGAAGCAGAGCCCAAACGACGCACCGGGAGAGCGATCATGTCGCGCACGATCGAATCGCAAGAGTTCATTGCACAGCCGTCGCGCGCGCCGGACGCGTGCCTGTCGCGCCGCACGCTGCTGGGCGCGGCGGCGCTGGCGGTCGGCGCAGGCGGCTTGCCGCTGCGGTCGCCGGCCGAGACGCCGGCGCAGCCCAGGCGTCGCGTGCTGCGCGTCGCGCACCTGACCGACGTGCACGTGCAGCCCGAGCTGAGAGCGGGCGAGGGTCTGGCGGCGTGCCTGCATCACGTGCAGAAGCTCGCCGACCCGCCCGACCTGATCCTGAACGGCGGGGACACCATCATGGACAGCTTTGCGGCGGACGAAGCGCGCACGCGCCGGCAATGGGAGCTGTGGCGGAGCGTGCTGAAGTCGGAGTGCAGTCTGCCGGTCGAGAACTGCATCGGCAATCATGACGTGTGGGGCTGGCACAAGCAGCGCAGCAAGACCACCGGCAGCGAGCCGTCATGGGGCAAGCGCTGGGCGATGGACATGTTCGGGATCGATCGGCCGTATCGCAGCTTTGACCGCGGCGGCTGGCATTTCGTTGTGCTGGACAGCACATTCCCGGCCGGCGACGGTTACATCGCCAAGCTGGACGACGAGCAGTACGAGTGGCTGAAGGCGGACCTGGCGGCGATGCCGGTCGGCGCCCCGGCGCTGGTGCTGTCGCACATTCCGATCCTGTCGGCGTCCGTGCTGTTCGACGGCGATCGGGAGAAGAGCGGCAACTGGGACGTTCCGGCGTCGTACATGCACATCGACGCGCGGCGGATCAAGGACTTGTTTCACGGGTGCGGACGGGTGCGGCTGGCGCTGAGCGGGCATCTGCACCTGGTGGACCGGGTGGACTTTCTCGGGACGACGTACCTGTGCAATGGAGCGGTCAGCGGCGCGTGGTGGAAAGGCCGCAACTACGAGTTCGACGAGGGCTACGGCGTCGTCGATCTCTTCGACGACGGCTCGTTCACGAACGAATACGTGCCGTACGGGTGGAAGGCGGCGACGCCCGCGTGAGATGGGCGCGAGTCGAAGGCGAGCGGAGCAGCGCATGCGCATCGCAGCGGCGATTCTCGTCACCGCCGGTCTGATCGGGGCGGCGACGCCGCTGCGGAGCGACGTTCGCGCGTCGCGCGAAGCGCCAGCGGAATCGCAGCCGGCGTCCGGGTTGTCGGTGGACCCGGCGATCGACGTGCTGATCGACGACCTGCGGCACGACTCGTATGAGCGCCGCGAGGCGGCGACGCGCCGCATTCTGCAGTTCGGCCCGGTGGTCGCCGACACGCTGCGGGCCCGGCTTTCGGCGGCGCGCGACGCGGAGCAGGCGTATCGGCTTCAGTACATTCTGGAAAACATTCGTCCGCCGGACCGGGCGGCGCTGGTGGCGCGCGCGTCGCCGACCTGCGGCATCGCGCCGGGCGACCTGGTCACTCACGTGAACGGACGCCGCGTCCGCTCGGTGTCCGAGCTGCGCCAGACGCTGGGCGGCGGTCCGCGCGACGCGCGCGTGTCGATCCACACGCTCGACGGGCCGCGCGAGGTCGCGCCCGTGCGGATGTCCGACCTCGAGGAACTGAGCGATTTCGTCGCGCCGCGCGGGTTGATCCTGGCCGAGGCGCTGCGTCTGTACGCCACCGGCTACGCCGAGAAAGCGTATGAGCTCATTCGCGACAACAATCCGGGATTTGAGGCGGAGGAGCTGTCGCCGATCCTTCTGGCGCGGATGGCTTACACCGCGGGCGACGCGACCGCGGCCTTGCGGGCGCTGGAGCACGCCGCCGAGGCGGCTCGGCCGCTGTCCGGTTCGGAATGGAACGGGAACTCGCTGCTGGATCAGAGCGGACCCGGCAAGTCTCCGTTGGCGCTCGACCTGCTGCTGCTGTCGCAGGTCTCGGGCGCCGGGCAGCGGCCGGTGTTTGAAACGCCGACCGAACCGGACCTGCGTGTTCAGCGCGTGCTCGTTCCGGCCGGGCGCTCGGTGGACGCGTTCCTGACCTCGGCGGAGCTCTGGCACGAGCGTTTCCGCGACCTGCTGGGGCGCGACGCGGACGCGACGCGCATCGCCGGCAATCAGCTCGCAGTGTGCGCGTGGATGCTGCATTCGCTCGGCCTGCGTTCGGAATGCTGCCGACTCGTCGAGCCGCGCAGCAAGATTCTGCGCACTTCGCCGCAGGGCGTGGACAAGTGGGTGCGCGTGGACACGGACGCGTGGCTGCCGCTTCTGGGCGGACGCGAGGCGGAGGCGCTCGATCTCTTCTACGACGCGGCGCTCGGCATCCTCCAGCGCCCGCCGGAGCCGAGCGATCCCGACTACTTCATTCGCAGCGTGTCGGTCGCGGCTCAGCTTCCGGTGTTCACCTATCTGGCGCAGGACGAGACCCGGCGCGACGAGGCGCTGGCAGCCGTCAATGTGCAGGACCACGTCGCGATGCCGGAATTCGCGCGGTGGATGTTCTACGTGCTGCGACGGGACAACGAGGCCGCGATCCGGCGGCACGCGCAGAGTCTGTTGCCGAACTGTTCGGGCGGCAGCGCGCTCGACATCGCCCGCGGCGTTGCCCTGCTCGAGTACGTCTCGGACCGTCCGCAGGCGGACGTGTTCCGATCCGCCCGGGAGCGGGCCGCGGAATCGCCCGACGCGGCGTTGCGGGAGGTCTGGACGGCCGCCATCGACGCGCTGGGGCTGCTCGCGCAGAACCGGGTGGAGGCGGCGCGCGAGCGGCTCGCGCGCGGGCCGGACGGCGTCGTGGCGCTCGAGCCGATCCGCGCTACGATCGCCTACCGCCTCAGCCCGCCGGAGTCGGCGGGCGCGAGCGAAACGACGCGCGATCCGCTGCTGGCACTCGATGCGGACGACGGGACGTGGGTGATTCTGACGCGCGACCGGCGCGTTCTGCGGATCGACGCGGACGGCGCGACGCCGCTGGCCGGGTTGGCGCCGGGGTGGATGCCGAATCCTCTTTCGTGGCCGTGGATCGGGCGTCAGCGCTCGACGGGCCGCACGTGGGCATACGATCGGCGGCGCGTGACGGAGCTGGCGGGTGAAGGCTCGGCGCGCGTGGAGTTCAACGTGTCCACCGAGGACATTGCGGCGTTTGACGGGCGCGTGGGGCCGTGGTTCGACCGATTCGCCGAGCTGCTGGAGGGGGTTGCCGATCCGGCGGCGGAGAGCGGCGAGTTTCTTCGCGCCGAGATGGTCGCGCATCGCGAGCTGACGGTGGATCCGGACCTGGCCGAGCTTGCGTTCGTCCGCGTGCTGGAGCGCGATTCGCGCGTCGCGCACGTCGCGGTTCGGGGCGGGTCGCAGGCGCTGGTGGATTCGTCCACCGGCACGGTGCTGACGTCGCGCTGGATTCAGCAGGCGGTCGGGCTGGGCGCCGCGCCGCGCTTCTCGGCGGAGGCGTTGACGCCGGCGGGCGATGCGGAGCCTCCGCGCGTCCTGCTCTGTTCGGACGAGGGGCTTGTTCTGGTGGATTTCGCGGGGCCGGCGGCGCGACGCATTCCGATTCCGGGGGATGCGCCGCACGCGGCGGTCGTGCCGGAGTGGGCGCCGTACCGCCGGGCGGACTCGTCGTGGTACTACTTCGCGCGACTGCCGTGGGAAGGCGGGGCGATCTATCGCTGGTCGGCTGAGAGCGGCGAAGTGCAGCCGCGCGACGCGATCAACGTCACGCTGCCCTCGACGTACTACGCGGCGCGTTCGCGGGTCGAGCTGCGCGCGCTGCTGGACGAGCGTCTCGCGGCGGCGGGCCTGCCTGCGCTCGAGGGGTTCCTGGAGGCCGTCGCGCAGGAGCTCGCGGCGTGGGAGCAGGAAACGGAGGCGCTGCCGTGACGCGGTTGCGGGTCGATCTGGGCGATCAGCCGCTGACGTGGGATACGCTGGAGGCGGCGTTCGGCGCGCGGCTGGACGTGCGGATCGCGCCCGCGGCGCTGGAGCGGGTGGCGCGCGGGCGCGGCTGGGTCGATGCGCTGCTGGCGTGCGGCGACGCGGTCTATGGCGTGAATACGGGCTTCGGACATCTGAAGAACAAGCGCATTTCCGCCGACCAGCTCGACCGACTTCAGGAAAACCTGCTGATCTCGCACGCGGTGGGCGTCGGAGCGATGACGCCGTTGTGCGTGGTGCGTTGGATGCTGCTGCTCAAGCTGAACATGCTGCTGGCGGGGCACAGCGGCGTGCGCCCGCTGATCGTCGAGCGGTTGGCGGCGCTTCTGAACCATGATCTGCTGCCGGTCGTGCCGTCGCGCGGCTCGCTGGGCGCCAGCGGAGACTTGGCGCCCCTGGCGCACCTGTTCCTGCCGCTGATCGGCCGCGGGCAGGTCTGCTCGCGCGAACTGTCGCCGGCGCCGGCGGGCGGATCGCGGCGAGAAGAAGCCGGCGAGCGCTGGGCGATTCTTCCGAGCGCAACCGCGCTTCGAGAGCTTCGTCTGCCGCCCGTTACGCTTGCCGCGAAAGAGGGGCTGGCGCTCATCAACGGCACGCAGTTCATGTCCGCGTATGCGGCGCAGGTCGGCGTGCGGGCGCGGCGGCTGGCCGACCTGGCCGACCTGATCGTGAGCACGTCGATCGAGGCGCTGCAGGGCAGCGTCCGCCCGATGGACGCCCGGCTGCACGCGCTGCGGCCGCACGCGGGCGCGATCCGCACGGCCGAGCGTATCCGGCATCACCTGCGCGACAGTGAAATCCTGGCGGCGCATGCCGGCTGCGACAAGGTGCAGGATCCGTATTCGCTGCGTTGCGCGCCGCAGGTGCACGGCGCGTTTCGCGACGCGCTGACGCATTTTTGCGACGTGGTGCAGCGCGAGATCAACAGCGTGACGGACAATCCGCTGCTGTTCGGGAACGGCGCGGAGGGCGAGCCGGAGGCGGTGTCGGGCGGCGCTTTTCACGGCGAACCGCTGGCGCTGGTGATGGACTACCTGGCGATCGCGCTGACCGAGATGGCGAACATCTCGGAGCGCCGCACCTACCTGCTGCTGAGCGGCGAGGACGGCTTGCCGAAGCTGCTGATGCGCGACACCGGCATCAACAGCGGGTTCATGCTGCCGCAGTACACCTCGGCGGCGCTGGTGAACGAGTGCAAGGTACTGGCGTCTCCGGCTTCGACGGATTCGATTCCGACTTCGCTGGGGCAGGAAGATCATGTCAGCATGGGCGCGACTTCGGCGCTGAAGCTGTACGAGATCATCGATCGCGTCGAGACCGTGCTGGCGATCGAGCTGCTGTGCGCGGCGCAGGCGTTGGACTTCCGGCTGCCTTTGCGGGCGGGCGCCGGGCCGCGTCGCGCGTTGGAGCTGGTGCGGCGCGACATCTCGCACGCCGACGCGGACCGCGAATTCGGGCAGGACATACAGGCGTCGCTGCGGTTGTTGAGGGAATCGGCGGAGTTGCTGGCGATCGCGCGAGAATGAGCGGAGCGGCCGCGGCCTGGCGGTGCGGATGCTGCGCCGGACACGCCCACCGGTCGATAGAATAGCGCGGAGCGTCCATTCGATGCGTAGATGGAGGGAACGGGTCATGGTTCGCGTGTTTTGCCTGATTCCGGTGTTTGTCGCCGCATTGCTGGTACTGCCGGCCGGCTGTCCGGATGACGGCGTCGGCGGCGATGCCGGGCAGACTCCGAACGAGGTACGGGCGGCGGCGCCGGCCCAAGCCGCGGTCGGCGAGAAGGTCACGTTGACGGCCGAGGCGGTTGCGGAATCCGGGACGCTGACCTACCGGTGGTACCAGGTGTTCGGGCGGGTGGTCACGCTGGAGGCGGCCGACACGCTGGCTGCGTCATTCACCGCGCCGTCGTTCGCGAAGGACGAGATGCTGCGGTTCCGGGTGGACGCGCGGATCGGCAGCGGCGACGTGCGCAGCGCCGAGGTGGAGCTGATGGTGCTGGCCGACCCGGAGCACGGCCTGGGCGGCGGGAGCGGTGGCGGCGGGGGCGATGGCGGCGGCGGCTCGGACGACGATCCGAGTCCGCGCGTGCAACTCGTCACGAGCATGGGGAACATCGTGCTGGAGCTGAACCGCACGGCCGCCCCGATCTCGGTCGAGAACTTCCTGCGCTACGTGGACGAGGGCTACTACGACGGAACGGTGTTCCATCGCGTGATTTCGGATTTCGTCGTGCAGGGCGGCGGTTACGACGAGCAGTACGAGCTGAAGGACACGCGACCGCCGATCCTGAACGAGGGCAGCAACGGGTTGAAGAATCTGCGCGGCACGCTGGCGATGGCCCGAACGAACGACGCGAACTCGGCCACGTCGCAGTTCTACATCAACCTGGTTGACAACGACAGCCTGGATTTTCGGTCCGATTTTCCGGGCTATGCGGTGTTCGGCCGCGTGACGGTGGGCATGGACATCGTGGATGAGATCGCGGCGGTGGAGACCGCGTCGCGGGCGGGTGTGGGCGAAGACGTGCCGGTCCAGGCGGTGGTGCTGGAGCGGGCAACGCGTCTGAAAGCGCTGGGCGGCGGAACCGGCGGCGACACCGATACCTCGACGAATGGCGGCTCGAACGACGAGGACGACGACCCGATCCGCACGCCGGGCGTGTCGGCCGGGGGATGACCGGGGCCGCGTCCCGATGTCAGGCCCGGGCGATCCAGCGAAGCATTTCGGCCGGGGTGGGCGGTTTGCCGTACATGAGCACGCCGACGCGGAAGATGCGTCCGGACGCCCAGATCGCGACGAACACAGCGATCCAGAGCAACAAGAGCGTGGTAACGATCTGGAAGATCGGCGTCTGTGGATCGGAACAGATGCGCAGGATCATGATGAACGGCGTGATCGGCGGCACGTAGCTGAGGGCGATCGAGAACACCGAGTTCGGGTTCATCGTGATCTGCCACCACAACATCATCGGGATGATCGTGACAAGCGTGATCGGGAACGCGAGGCTCTGCGCGTCCTTGAGCGAATTGCAGGCCGAGCCGACCGCGGCCAGCAGCGCCGCCGTCAGCAGGAACCCCGGGACGAAGTAGAGCGCCAGATAGACGATCTGGTACGGCTGGACCAGGTAGCCCATCCCGCGCGAGTCTGCGCCATACCACCCGACGCCCGCCCAGATCGCCATCAGCAGCGTGCCGACCGACACCATGCCGAGGATTTTCCCGGCCATGAGCTGGGTGGGGCTGACGGCCGACAGCAGCACTTCGATGACGCGTGAGCTTTTCTCCTCGATCAGGCTGGTGAGCAGGCCCTGGCTGATGTTCATGGTGCCCATGAACAGGAAGAACATGAACGCGAACGGCGTCATGAAGCGCACCAGTTCGTTGCCGGTGGTCTCCTGTCCGGAGCCGGCGTCGACGCTGCGGAACGCGAGCGGGCGCTGGATGAAGTACACCTGTTGCGGGTTCACCGGCGGATCGGCGCGCTCGAAGCGGGCGGCGACCACGGCGCGCTCGAGCATGTCCTGAAGGCGGCGTTGCCACTGGAGCTGGCCGTCGCGCGTGGCCATTTCGGCCGGGGCGTCGGCGTCGACCGCTTCCGGCGGCACGATCGCATAGGCATACAGCTCGCCGTCGGCGATCCGCTTGCGCAGCGCTTCGGAGTCGGCCTGCGCGCCGCTGGCCTCGACCAGTTCGAAGGGACGCAGAGGCGACTGCTGGTTGTGCGCGGCGATCTGCTCGCGCATGGGATCGAGCACGCCGCCGGCGAGGTCGGCGAGCGCCACCTTGCGAAGCGGGAGCGAGTCCTTCTCGGCGACTTTCGCGATCCACTCGCCGCCGAACATGACGCCGACGATCAGCATCGGCAGGAACACGCTGCTGAACAGAAACGTGCGCGATCGCACCGTATCGACGAATTCGCGCAGCGCCACGCAGACGATCTTGTTCATCCGCCCACTCCCGCCGGAAGCGCCGCCGGCTCGGTCGGCGCGTCGTCGCCGACCAGCCGCACGAAGATGTCGTGCAGGTCCGGCTGGTGAATCTCGAAACGGCGCAACCGGGCGATCTCCATCGCCCGGCGCAGCAGCTTGTCCGTGTCGGTCTCGGGGTTGATCTCGAGTTCGGCTCGCGACGCGGTGACGTGCGCGCGCGCGACTCCCGCGGCCGACTCCAGCGGTCGGAAATCGCCTTCGCCCTCGAGCGTGACCATGCGCACCGGCGTTGCGGCGCGGATCTCGGCCATGGTCCCCTCGATCAGCTTGCGCCCGCGATTGATGAGCACCAGCCGGTCGCACATGCGCTGGGCCTGCTCCATCTGGTGGGTGGAAAAGATGACCGTCGCGCCGCGGCGGCGCAGTTCGACCATGAGGTCCTGAAGGATCTGCATGTTGATCGGGTCGAGGCCGGAGAACGGCTCGTCGAGAATGACCAGCTCGGGCTGGTGGAGGATCGCGGCGACGAACTGGAGCTTCTGCTGCATGCCCTTGGAGAGCGCCTCGACTTTCTTGCGTCGCCAGTCGGCCAGTCCGACGCGCTCGAGCGATTCGGCGATTCGACGCCGCAGCTCGCCGCCGCGCAGGCCCTTGAGCTGACCGAAGTACGTCAGGGTCGCGTCCACGGTCATTTTTCGATAGAGGCCGCGCTCTTCCGGCAGGTAGCCGATGCGGTCTTTCACATCCAGCGCGCGGGGACGCCCGAGCACCCGTACATCCCCGGTATCGGGGTAGAGAATGCTCATGATCATGCGGATCGTGGTGGTCTTGCCCGCGCCGTTCGGACCGAGGAAGCCGAGGATCTCACCCGCTTCGACGCGCAGGTTGAAGCGATCGACGGCCGTGTGCCGACCGTAGCGCTTGGTCACGTCGATGAGCGTCACCGCTTCGTTCACGCATCCTCCCTCCGCTGGTCTGGAACGCGGGACGGCAGCGCTCCCCACGACCGAGGATAATCCCAGCGGCGAGTTCTAATCGATCGGGGCGAGTTTAAGAAAGTCGGCCGCCGGCGAGTCTCGGGCGTTCGCGCGCGGGGGCGCCGCCGCCTGAGGCGATTTTTCTTGGAAGTCCCTCCCGACGCATCTAGAATTCGCGTCGAGGGGTTCGTGCACGAGGGTTTCGCCATGCCACGCGTCCCGCTCTCGATTTCCATTGCGGCCGGATTCGCCTGGATCGCGGTTGTGACCGCCGGCGCGCAGTCGGCGCAGTCGCCGAACGGAGCGTCGGAGCGCGTCCCGACGCGCATCGTCCCGCCGATATCGGCGCGGCGGATCGACGCCGTCGAGCGGCTGGATCGCGTTTCGGTCGTGGAGCCGCTCGGCCCGCTGGTCCGCCAGGACACGTCGTGTAGCCGGACAACCGACCTGTTCGGCAGCGGCGATCTGTGGGCCAGCCCGTGGGGCGCGCCCCATTTCGGCTATTCCTGGGGCTGGTACGCGCCGAACCGCGCGCTGCTGGACGCATATCGCGCCGGCCGGCGCGAGGCGCGGCGCATCGAAGCGCAGCGATACAACCAGGACGACATGCAGCGCCGGGCGCAGCGCGCGCTGACGCGGCACGAGCAGGCGTTGTCCGAGGGTTTGGAGTGGCTGCGCGAGGGCGACGCGCTTCGGGCTGCTCGGCAGTTCGAGTTGGCGGCCCAGCTCAACCAGGGCGACCCGGCCTGCCGCATTCACTTGGCGCAGGCGCGCCTGGCGCTGGGGCATTTCGACGAATCGGCGACTGCGCTTCGGCGCGCATTCGAGCTTCAGCCGCGTCTGATTTACCTCGACTTGCACTGGGAGAACGACTTCGAGTCGCCGGAAGCGCTCGATCGCTGCACGGAGCAACTGGTCGAGCACATGCGTCGGAATCCGACCAGCGCGGACGTGCACCTGCTCCGGGGGTATCTGGAAGTTCAGCGCGGACGTCTGGCGGCGGCGCAGGCGGCGTTCTCGCGCGTGGCGCAGGTGATGCCGGAGGACGACGTGACGCGGGCGTTCCTGAGCATTTCCAAGCCGGTCGCGCCGTAAGCCGCATCCAACCGGCTGCGTGTACCCGGGCAGATCCGCGTTCGGGACTCACAATATAGGACGCGGTCGGTTTGGCGGGGCGACGCGCGCGCAATCTTCTGGACCCGCCAAACCGGCTTCGTTACTATGTAGCATGGAGGGGGAGGTTTTCCGCCCGTCGCGCCTCCCCAGCGCGTTTAGCGTGAGCAATGACGAAAAGAGACCCCGGCCGGCGGGGGGTTCGGTTTGCCGGTGTCCACACTTCCTTAGAGGAGGAGAATGTATGCGTATTCAGTATCTGGCCAGCGCGGCGGTTGCCGCGAGCGCCGTCGCCGCGGTCGCGGCGCCGGTGATCAACGGCAGCATCGCGGGCGACAGCTACGGTGCGGCTCGATCGGTGCAGACTGTCGAAACGGGGTTCGGCGACAATCAGAGCGAGCTGAACGCGGCGTATGGCCGCGTCGAAGGCGGCCGGCTCTATCTGGCGCTGACCGGCAACATCGAGGCGAATTTCAACAAGCTCGAAATCCTGATCGATTCGCGCGCCGGCGGCTACAACCAGTTCCCGAATACGCCGGGCAACGACGGCGCCGGCAACATGGACGGGCTGATCTTCGACGCGGGCTTCGAGGCCGACTATCACCTGATCATCCGCCGCGGCAATGACAGCGGAAACGACAAGTTCGACGTCGACTTTGCGGAGCTGGGCGCCTCGTTCAGCGCCTATTCCGACGTGCTCGGCGGTCTGGAAGGCAGTGGCGTGACGGGCACGGGCGTGAACGCTTCTCCGATTGAAGTCGGCTACGACAACAGCAACGTCGCCGGCGTGCTCGGCGGCACCGGACCGGCGGATCAGGCCGCGGCGCTCGCGGTGCAGACCGGTCTCGAGCTGAGCATCGCGCTGAGCGATCTCGGCAGCCCGGCTGGCGCGTTCAAGATCCTGGCGTTTCAGAACAATCAGGGCCACAACTACGCGTCGAACCAGTTCCTGGGCGGTCTGCCTGCGCCGCAGGGCAACCTGGGCGGCGACGGGACCGGCGCGTTTACCGGCGGCATCGACCTGGACCTAAACAACTTCGCCGGCGATCAGTGCTTCATCGTTCCGGAGCCGGCCAGCCTCGCGCTGCTGGCGCTCGGCGCGCTGACGCTTCGTCGTCGCGGCTAGATTTCGACGCGTCGATCGCGGCGCTTCGCATTCGTGCTACATCGCGGGTTCGTCGTCCGGTTCTGCGGATGACGGACCCGCGGCTTTTTTGTTCCGCCGCGCGGCCGGCGGACGAATACGGCGCGACGTGCCGGGTTTCGATCGGGCGAAGAATTTGTTGAATGCGCGGCGCCGCAGCAAAACACTGTTGCATCGGAGTTTGATTTTTGTTTGGTGTGCGGTTGCGGCGCGTTTCGTGTTTTATAACGCCTGAAGATTCGCAAGTTCCTGGCGGTACCGTGTGGGCGGCCGAGGGCGGCATCCCGCGCTCTGCGTTAACGGACTTCCAGCAGGGCGAGCCTCAGTGGCGATATTATTGGCCCAACAGGCTCCGAACGTCGGCCGTCGCCGAAAGCGCGCCCGTTCAGCAATTTCGCGTGTTTCCGGAACGTGTGCGCGGCGTCGGCGAAGTCCCAAACGACTATTGACACTAGCCGGTCGCGGGACGTACGATCGGCTTCGGATCATCTCTCGGATCGCAGGAGGAGAGAGAAATCCACCCCAATGGGTCGTTTCCGCAGCGCGAGGTAGGCCTACGCCGTCTCGCGTGTTTGCGCCTGTGAACGATGCGGATCGCGCCCATCACGTACGCGATGCAGTTGGAGGCGTGCGGAAGGATCGCGCGTCTCGTCAGGGAGCGGGAACCGTTGTCAACGTGGTCGGACACATGCTGTATCAGCGGCAGTCGCGGATGGTGTTGTCCATCCGCCGCTTTCCGCCCCTGCCCCTCCGCTGCTCGTGTCCCCGTTTCAAATGTTCAGATCTGTGTAATCGTCGACGGCTTGAGATCGGTCGCTGCCCCGTCTACTGATGCAGCGTCGCGCGTCGCGAGCCGTGCGGTTGGTTTCGAACGAGTTCACTGAAGGAGGCGAGACACATGAGGATGTGGCGAACATGTACAGCAGCCGCCGGAATTATCTGTGCGGCGACCGCGTTCGCTGACATCAAGGAGAAGCCGGCGACAGCTTCTGGTCCACAGAAGCTGACGAGCCCGGCCTCCCTGGGTCAGCGTGCCGCGAAGGCGAACATTGCCCCGGTTCAGAAGGCCAATCCGAACCTCGAGCTGAAGAACCGCGTCGGCGGCGATGACTGCTCGACGGCGACGGTGATCGGCGGTCTGCCGTACTCGGATACCGGCGACACCAGCGCGTTCACGGACAACTACGACGAAATCTGCCCGTTCAACACGCCCGGTTCGCCGGACGTGGTGTATTCGTACACGCCGGGCTCGGACGTCGCGGTGGACATCACGCTGTGCGCGAACTCGGCGTATGACACCAAGGTCTACGTCTACGAGAACGTGTGCGGCGCCTACCAGTCCGGCTCCGCGATCGCCTGCAACGACGACTTCTGCTCGACGCCGTCGTACGCCTCGGCGTTCGTGTCGGCCATCACCGGCCTGAGCCTGACCGGCGGCAACACCTACTACATCGTGATCGACGGCTACTTCGGGTTCTCGGGCGCCTATACGCTCGATATCGGCGAAGCCGCTCCGCCGCCGGCGTGCCCGGATGGCTCGCTTTACGGCCAGGAGCCGAGCACGACGGCCGACCTGTGGACGGCGTACACGTCCGAAGCCGACACGGGCGGCGGCGTTCCGTTCACCGTCTATGACGACTACAGCGGCGTGATCGGCCAGATCACGGACCTGCACTGGTGGGGCATCGAGGCGGCGTTCGACGGCTTCGGCTTCGTGCCGTGCGTCGAGCCGAATCCGACCTTCAACATCGGCTTCTACACCGACTCCGGCGGTTCGCCGGGCGTGCAGGTGTGCAGCTACACCGTCACGGCGACGCGCGTGGACACCGGCCTGCTGTATGCCGGCTTCCCGCTGTCGTACTACACGGTTGATCCGCTCGCTCCGTTCTGCACGAACGGCGCTGGTTGGATCAGCATCCAGGGCGCCGGCGACGGCGTCTGCTGGTTCCTGTGGCTGACGAGCGGTCCGGGCCAGCTCGGCTCGGGTCTCCAGGATCTGGGCGATGGCGCAGGTCCGCTGCCGATTCCGGACGACCTCGCGTTCTGCCTCACCGGCGCGTACGTCCCGACGTTCGGCGCCTGCTGCGACGATTCGACCGGCATCTGCACCGACAACGTCGAGCTGATCGACTGCATCGGGCCTGGCCTGCGCTTCGCGGCCGACACGCTCTGCGAAGAGCTGTCGCCGGCGTGCGGCGAGCTGCCGGGCGCCTGCTGCTATCCGGACGGCACGTGTGCGATCACGACCAGCGCCGAGTGCGACGCCACGGGCGGCGACTGGCTGGGCGCGTTCACGTCGTGCGATGATTGTCCGATCATCTGCCCGCCGGGCGGACGTCCGGAAGCGGAGCCGTGCGGCGATGACACGAACGGCGGTTGCAACAGCGTTCCTCCGGCCTTCGAGAACGTGGCTTGCGGCGACGTGATCTGCGGCAGCACGTGGTTCGACGGCAGCACCCGCGACACCGACTGGTACCAGATTGTCGTGACGGAAGAGACGCAGCTGACCTGGACCGTGGCGGTCGAATTCGACGGCCTGATTGGTCCGGTGCCGACGAATCCTCCGGGTTCGGACAACTGCGCGAACCTGCTGGGCGTGGTCGATCCGGCCGCGTTCCCGCTGGCGGGTGAGACGGGCACGACGACGATCTGCGTCGGTCCGGGCACCTACTGGTTCTTCGTGGCGCCGGTCTTCGCCGACCTGGTCGATTGCCCGGCCGGCTACATCGCCGAGCTGACCTGCGAACCGTGCGCGGTGCCGCGTGGCGCGTGCTGCCTCGAAGACGGCAGCTGCGTCGATGGCGTGACCGCGTCGGAATGCGGCGCTCAGGGTGGCGTGTATCAGGGCGACGGCAGCACCTGCTCGCCGGGCCTGTGCCCCGAGCCTCCGCCGAACAACGCCTGCGGCGACGCGATCTGCGTCCTCGACGGCGTGCCGGTGAACGGTTCGAACATCGGCGCGAGCGGCACGGACCTCGATTCGTGCGCGTTCGCGAACACCGAGGACGTGTGGTACGAGTACACCCCGACGGTGAACGGCAACGTCACCATCAGCACGTGCTCGTTCGCGACGTTCGACACGACGCTCGCGGTCTTCACCGCTTGCGGCGGCGCCGAGATCGCGTGCAACGACGACTTCTGCGGCCTCTCGTCGCAGTTGACGTTCGCGGGCACCAGCGGCACGACGTACCTGATCCGCGTGGCGGGTTACAACGGCACGGAAGGCGACTTCACGATGACGGTCACCGGCGGCGCGGGCACCTGCGACGGCAACGTCGAGCCGGGCGCCTGCTGCTTCGATGACGGGTCGTGCACGGTCGTTCTGCCGCAGGATTGCGTCGCGGCCGGCGGTTCGTTCCAGGGCTTCTTCACGGATTGCGATCCGAATCCGTGTCCGCAGCCGCTGGTCAACGACGAGTGCGAAGACGCGATCTGCGTCGAGGATGGCGTGCCGGTCGCCGGCACGAACATCGACGCGACGGGCGCCGACATCACGAGCTGCACGTTCAATGACTTCTTCGACGTGTGGTATGTCTACACGCCGAGCGTGAACGGCAACGTGACGATCGACACCTGCGGCAGCCCGTTCGACACGTCGCTCGCCGTCTATGACGAGTGCGGCGGCGCCGAACTGGCCTGCAATGACGACTTCTGCGGTTTGCAGTCGAGCGTCACCGTCGCGATGACCGCCGGCGAGGATTACTACATCCGCGTCGCCGGTTACAACAGCCAGACGGGCAACTTCACGATGCTGGTAACGGGTGGACAGGGCGGCTGCGGTCTCTGCGGCGACCTGGACCTCGACGGCGACGTGGACGTTGACGACTACAACGACTTCGTGGACGCGTTCGGAAGCTGCATCGGCGACATCAAGTACCGCGCCGACGCCGACTTCGACAGCGATGGCTGCATCACCCTGGTCGACTTCCAGGCGTGGACGCAGTGCTATCGCGACGCGAACCCGAACCAGCCGCTGCCGAGCCGTTTCGGTCGCATCCTGCGTCCGAGCGGTCCGAGCGGCAAGAGCGGGCCGGCGCAGGATGCGCCGGGTCGTCCGTAGGACCTGACTGAACGCCGGAACGGCGGCGTCGGTTCGCCGCGTGCTGCGGACCGACGCCGCTCTCCGGGTTTCGATACGCCGCCCGTCCGCGGGCGGCAGCGTGGTTCGCAACTAAGTTTCAGTGAAGAGACGCGGAGGAGGATTCGTAATGAAGAAATTTCTCGCGAGTTTGCTGCTGACAGCCTCGCTGGGCGCCACCGCGATGGCCGGCACCAGCGTGAATGTCTACCTGGTTCCTCAGGATTCCGTCATCGGTCTCGGTGACACGGTCATGGTCGACATCTATGCCGACATGAGCGAGCCGATTCTGGGTTGGGGCCTCGATCTCGACGCCCTTTCTCCGGGCGTTGCCGACAAGACCGGCAACATGTCGATCGGCGGCACGTGGAATGCCGCGACCGCGATCGACGGCGACGACCTCGCCGGCGTCGTGCCCTTCCCGCCGGTCGGCGTGTCGGGCAACGGCATCCTGCTGGCCTCGGTCGAGTTCGTCGGCCTGAGCCTCGGAACGACCATCCTGGACCTGAGCGACGACAACCCGGCCGACCTGAGCGAAGGCTTCGCTCTCGACCCGACCGGTTTCGCGTCGGTCTCGTACACGGACGGTTCGATCCGGGTCGTTCCGGAGCCCGCGGCCATCGCGCTGCTGGCCCTGGGCGGTCTGGCGGCGCTGCGTCGCCGTTAGGCTGCGCTGCGGCTGCGACCGATTGATCGCTTCATGAGTCGCGAACAGGCCGTCGCCGGGCAACCCGGCGGCGGCCTTGTCGCGCGCCTAGTCCGGCGGATCGTCGCAGAACGTGACGTTCCGCTGGATCGCGGCCCGCAGCCGGCGCAGGTAGGCCTCCCGCGGCACGTCCGTCGCGCCGAACATCTGAAGATGCGGCGTGGACCATTGCGTATCGAGCAGTTCAAACGAGCGGGCGCGGAGCCTCTCGACGAGCGCAACGAGCGCTACCTTGGACGCGTTCGTTGCGCGGTGGAACATCGACTCGCCGAAGAACGCCGCGCCGATCGACACGCCGTAGAGCCCGCCCACGAGTTGTGAATCGCGCCACGTCTCGACCGAGTGCGCGAAGCCCGCGCGATGAAGCCGGACGTATACGCTCCGAATTTCGTCGGAGATCCAGGTGCCTTCCGGGCGCTCGGCGCAGAGTCGCATGACCCGTTCGAAATCTGCGTTGATCCGCACGTCGAATCCACCGTCGCGGACGGCCTTGCGGACACTGCGCGGGACGTGAAAGGCGTCCAGCGCGAAGATGCAGCGCGGATCGGGGCTGTACCAGCGGATGCGCCCGTCCGGGCCGCCCATCGGAAAGATGCCCGAGCAGTATGCTTCGAGCACGAGCTGCGGTGTGATCTTCGGAGTCAAGGGTCTTCCGGTCGCGGGGCGCGCGGGCTCGCCTGCTGAGGCTCCGCGGCGGTCGCGCGGAGTCGGCCGGGCAACGGCCGCGGACGGCTCGTCCGACAGGCTGGCGGCGGTCGCACAAAGACTCTATTCTGACGAAATGGGCCTTGTCGAGGCGGGCGAAAGCGGACGTTTGGGAACGGAGGCGCGGCGTGGGACGTCCGCGTTTCCCTCCGGGTGGCGGGATTGGTATGCCCGGCGGCAGTCCGACGTGGACGGCGCGCTGGTCCGGCACCTGAAATCGCTGAAATCCCGCCCCGAACCGCACAGCCGGCTGGTGGAAGCCGTAGAGTATTCGCTGGTGCAGCCCGGCAAGCGGCTGCGCCCGATCCTGGTGCTGGAATCGTGTCTCGCGTGCGGCGGGCGGGACGAGCAGGCGTGGCCCGCGGCGCTGGCGGTGGAGTGCATCCACACGTTTTCGCTGATTCACGACGATTTGCCGGCAATGGATAACGACGATCTTCGGCGCGGCCGCCCCACAAATCACGTGGTGTTCGGCGACGCGCTGGCGATCCTGGCCGGCGACTGGCTCGGAGCGCATGCCTTCGAGCTGATCGCGTCAGCCGACGTACCGGCTGAGACGCGCGGCCTGCTGGTGGGCGAGCTCGCGACGGCGACGGGAGACATGGTCGTGGGGCAGGCGGCCGACATCGCCGGCGAGACCCGGCCGATCGACGCCGAGCTGGTGCATTTCATTCACGTGCACAAGACGTCGCGGCTGATCGCCGCGGCGTGCCGCATGGGCGCGATCTCCGCCGGGGCTTCCGCGGCGCTGGCGCAGTCGCTCGGTCGATATGGCGCGCACCTGGGCGTGGCGTTTCAGATTGTGGACGATCTGCTCGACGCCACCGGCACGAGCACGACGCTCGGCAAGCGGGCGGGGAAAGACGCGGTGGAGTCGAAGCAAACCTACCCGGCCGCGTTCGGTTTGGATCAGAGCCGCGCTCGCGCGGAGCAGGAGATCAACGCGGCGCTCGCCGCGGTCGAGTCGCTGGGCGAGCGTGGCGGCGTGCTGCGCGAGCTGGCGCGGTACGTGGTGTCTCGCGATCGCTGACTTCGATCTGTTTTGTACGGGACGAGAGACTCATGACAAAGCTTCTGGACGGAATTCGGACGCCGGCCGACCTGCGGACGCTCTCGATGGAGCAGCTCGCGGCGCTCGCCGGCGAAATCCGCGAGCGGATCATTGAAGTCGTGGTAAAGAACGGCGGGCACCTCGCCAGCAACCTCGGCGTCACCGAGTTGACGCTGGCGCTGCACCGCGTCTTCGACTTCTCGAGCGACCGGCTGCTGTGGGACGTCGGCCACCAGTGCTATGTCCACAAGCTGCTCACCGGGCGTCATGCCCGCTTCGACACGCTTCGGCAGGCCGGCGGCGTGAGCGGATTTCCGAGCACGGCCGAAAGCCCGTATGACCTGTTCGACGTCGGGCACGCCGGCACGGCGATCGCGACCGCGGTGGGGATGGCTCGCGGCGATCAGCTCCAGGGCCGGGACCATCGCGCCGTTGCGCTGATCGGCGACGCGAGCATCGTGAACGGCGTCGCGTTCGAGGGTCTGAACCAGGCCGGCACTCTGAATCGCCAGTTCCTGGTCATTCTGAACGACAATTCGATGGGCATCGCGCCGACACAGGGCGCGCTGGCGTCGTATCTGGCGCGTTTCCGCGTCAGCCGCCTGTATGAAGAGGTCAAGCGCAAGACGCGCGAGGTGCTGCCGAAGGTGCCGCTGGTCGGCAAGAGCATGTTCGACATGCTCGATCACCTGAAGGAAGGCCTGAAGGCCACCGTATCTCCGCACCAGATTTTCGAGCAGATGGGGTTTCTCTACGTCGGTCCGGTCGACGGGCACGACCTGCCGCACCTGATCGAGATGCTCCAGTTGCTGCGCGACGTGCAGCACCCTGTGCTGCTGCACGTGCACACCGAAAAGGGCCGCGGGTGCGACTGGGCCATCAAGGATCCGTGCGCCTATCACAGCCCCGGAAAAATGGTCGTCGAAGGCGACACCGTCACGATCGTGAAGGGCGCGCGCAAGGGCTGGACCTCCGCGTTCGCGGACGCCGTCATCGAGCTGATGAAATCGGAGCCGAAGACGTACGCGCTGACCGCGGCCATGCCCGACGGCACCGGACTGGCGAAGGTGCGCAAGGAGCTGCCGGACCGCGTCTTCGACTGCGGAATCGCCGAGAGCTGCACGGTGGACATCGCGGCCGGCATGGCCAAGACCGGCCTGCGCCCGCTGGCGTGCATTTACTCGACGTTCCTGCAGCGCGCGTTCGACCAGGTGTTCCAGGAAGTCGTGCTTCAGCGGCTCCCGGTGGTGTTCTGCATCGATCGGGCCGGCCTCGTCGGCGGGGACGGCGCGGTTCACCACGGCTATCTCGATCTCGCCTATCTGCGCGGTCTACAGGACATCGTGCTGATGGCCCCGGCCGACGAGGCCGAGCTGCTTCAGACGTTGCGCCTGGCGATCACGCTGCCGCTGCCGTCCGCGATCCGCTATCCGCGCGACATGGTGCCGCTGCCACTCGGCGCGGGGCCGGACTTCGAGCTGGGCAAGGCCCGGGTGATGCTCGAGGGGCCGGATGCGACGATTCTTGCGTATGGCGCCGAAGTGGCGTTCGCCATGGAGGCGGCCGACACGCTGGCGGGCGAGGACATCTTCGTGTCGGTCGTGAACGCCCGGTTCGCCAAGCCGATCGACGAGGACATGGTGACGACGGCCATCACGCGCGGCACGCCGGTCGTGACGGTCGAGGACCACTGCGTCGCCGGCGGCTTCGGCAGCGCGGTGCTGGAGGCCGCCAATCGCCTGGGACTGCCGACCGACGGCATCATCCGCCTGGGCCACGCCGAGAACGTGTTCTACAAGCACGGCTCGCGGACGGGCCAGCTTGCCGAAGCGGGGATCGACGCGGCCGGGATTGCCGCTGCGGTCCGGCGGGCCGTGCGAATGCGCCTCGGTCCGGCGACGCGCGTCCCGCGCGAGCAGGTTCGCACGCCGCAGGCGGGGAGCTGAGCGGTCCATCGCCAAAGCCCGGATTCGGAGTCATGGCTGACGACGCTCCGTTCCCGGGCGACCGAGCACATGCCGCCCGTCGAAGCCAAGCCGCGACCGTCAGGGAGCGGGGAATCAGACGAGGCAGAGTCTCTGGCAGCCCCCGCTCCCTCACAGTCGCGGCTCTGAATGTCGCAAGATTTCTGAGGCACGACAGGCGTGCACGCGCGTGCCGACGCGAAGAGCCGTCGGCAGGGCACCCGGCCCGCTACTGGCCGCCGGGCACCCCGCCCGTCGAAGATCGTGTTACTCGCCCTGCGCCGGAATGATCCTCATCAGCCCCACGCCTTCGGCCTTGAAGATATGTCCGCCGAGGGTCGGGTGGACCGGGTTGGGCTCCGAGGTCGGCCGGTTCACGCCCAGTTGAGTGGACTGAAGTTCGATCCAGTCCAGCGTTACCGTGGCGGGGGTGCCGTCCGGGCTGCGAAAGTTCGCCACCACCGGCTGGTCATAGCGAAGCGAAACGCCGTAGCTCTCCCGCCAGAGGCCGTAGTCGCCCGTCGACGATGAACCGCGGCTGTTGCTCGCCGTCGACAGACCCTGCCGGGTCAGTTCGACGTGGCCCTCGATCGTCTGAGGCAGGGCACTGACGACGAGTTGGGCGATCTGGAGGTTGCCATTGAGCTCGCCGGCTGCCACGCGCACGCCGCCCAGGAAACCTTCGAACGGGACATGGCCGTCGGCAAACAGGAAATCCGCGCCGACCGAGTAGCCTTCGGACTCCAATCCGCTGAACGTGACCGTGAGGTTGCGGACCATGCTTCGCTGGGGTTCGAGGTCGACGTCATCCGCTCCGACGACGAGGCTGCCCGCGTTGCGGACTGATCCCAGCGCCTGAACAGTGGCGGTGAACGACACCGGCTGCCGATCGAATTCAATGCGGGTGGATGAATCGACGAGCGCTACGTCGTCGGCGGGGACGACGCCGACCGACGCCGTGTTCCAGTTCTCGCCGGTGAGGATCCGCCCGTCGATGATCACGTCGTCGTGAATCTCCAACGAGGTGCCTCTGCCCGGCGCGGCCAGCCAGCGTCCGACGCTGAGCGGGTTAGCGAGGACGACATCGTTGCCGTTCCCGGCAAAGACCTCGACCGACGACCGGCTCTGCCTTCGCGGATAGACGGCGAAGTCCGTCGGGACCGCTTCGATCTCGACGAGCGCCGGCGCGTCCGACAGCGGCGTGAAGAGGCCGTGCCAGACGAGGATCGGATTGGACGGGTCGGCGAAAAGTCCTGACTGCGGTTCGTGGTTCTGGCCGACTTCGATGCCCAGGACGTCGCTGCCGTCGATGACGCCGGCGGAGGCGAAGCTCCATCGCGGGTCGTTGGCCAGGACGTCGAATGCGGCGGAGGCGAAGGCATAGGGAGCGTTCGGAGCTTTCGCCGCGGACGGATCGGACGGACAGACGAATACGGCGACACGCGTGGTGTGCCCCCTGTAGAGCACCTGCGGCGCCGCCTGGACGACGAACCTGCCGGTCTGGTAGGCGGCGACGGGGGGCGTGACGCCCTCGATGCTTCCGAAGTTGTATTTCATGGGCTGCGCCGTGGCGACGGCGGGCGTGATTCCCGCCGCGCCCGTGAGCACGGCAAGGCGTCTCAGGCTCGACCACCGGGTCCATTTGCTGCTCGCGGCCATTGGGCTTCTCCGTTCTGGGAGGATGAGGACCACCGGCGTGAACCGTCACCCGGATGGGCTCGCTCGCCGAACAGAACGCGGAGAGAGGCGCTGACTCGCGCCGGAAATTCGGCGGGCCGGACGCGGGTATCGCGCGCGCTAGTCGCTCAGGCGAGCGCGGGCGCGTCGCCTGCTTGTGACCGGTCGGCGACTGTTCCCGAAG
>CAZKJT010000004.1:125724-321985 GCA_964553225.1 uncultured Planctomycetales bacterium
AGGAGGAAGTAAGACCGGTCGGAGACCGGTCCCCCGAATTCGGCGAGCGCGGGCGCGTCGCCTGCCTGTGACCGGTCGGCGACTGTTCCCGAAGAGGAGGAAGTAAGACCGGTCGGAGACCGGTCCCCCGAATTCGGCGAGCGCGGGCGTGTCGCCTGCTTGTGACCGGTCGGCGACTGTTCCCGAAGAGGAAGAAGAAAGACCGGTCGGAGACCGGTCCCCCGAATAATTGACCGGTCAGGAGACCGATCCCATTAAAGCGCGGGGGCGCGATGAAGCTTGGCATCGAACGCGTGCGGCGGAAGACCAGAGTGGTCGAACGAAGCGGTCCTCAGCGCATCTCGATTGCCTCGTCCGGCAGCCAGCCGACGCCGCCGCTGGCGAGCCGCACGTGCGACCAGCCTCCGCGTCGCTCCAGCACGCGAAGCTCCACGCCGGGGCCGAGCGGCTCGGTCAGCACGGCCTCATAGGCTGCCCCGCGACCGGTGCGCAGCGTTTGATCGCCCGCGACCACGACCGCGACGGGCGTGAGCGCGTCGCGCCGCAGCTCCCAGCCGGCCGACGTCGCCGCCACCAGCCCCACCGCAATGACGGCGGCGCACGTCGCGCGAAGCCCGGCCGCCGAACGCCGCGCGAGCGCCAGCACGACAAGCACGCCCCAGCCGCACGTCGCACACACTGCGGAAAACCAGAAGCGCGACTCGACGGACGCGCGCGCCGACCAGTCTGCCAGTCGATCGAGCAGCATCGTCGTCGTCGGCGCGGCGATCTGCGGGCGCACTTGTCGCCGGACGTACTCGAGATTCGCGGCCAGATCGGAATCGGCGGGGCGGATTCGCTGCGCCCGGAGGTAGGAGAGCACGGCCCGTCCGAGGTCGCCGGCGCGGTAGTGCGCGTTGCCGAGGTTGAATTCGAGCGCTGCGCTTCGCAGTCCCGACTCGCGCAGCGCCTGGAACGCGCGGATGGCGTGCTCGAAGCTTTGCGCGGACGCCTCCGGCTGAGATCGCGCCAGCGACACGCCGTGGTCATACGCCGCCAGCGCGTCGCGAACGAGCGCCGCACGATCGACCGACGGCGATGACTCGCCGCGAGCGAACACGACCAGCGCGACGATCAACGCGCCGGCCGACCAGCGGCGGATCGCGGCGCTCATGGCGTCACCCTCTCCAGGTCGCGCAGGCAGCGTCGCGCGCGGTCGCACAGGTCGTCCATCGCGTCGCCGCCGCCATACGCGGCCGCTTCGCAGCGATCGATCAGATCGGCGAGCGACCGCAGCGTTTCGTCCGACGCGCCGAGCTCGCGCAAGCGCGACAGCGCGCCGCGGCCGTGGAAGCGCGCCGGCGGCTCGCCGGTTCGGTCGCCGAGGAATTCGGCGATGGCGGAGGCGACTTCGCTGGCGCGGTCCATGCCGGCGAGCGATTCGGCGGCGGAAACGCGTCGCAGCGCATGCGGCAGACTTCGGGCGCGGCGCGTCCGGCGGGTGTCGCGCCCGCGTCGCGCGACGAGCGACGCGGACCACGCGATCAGGAACGCGCCGGGCGGCGCGAACGTCACGATGGCGAGATCGCGTTGGCTGACCGGGCGGACATTCGCGAGCAGCAGCGATTCGCTGGTGACGAGCCCGCGGAGCGTGTCGCGCGTTTCGATGGTCGGGTCGGCCGATGCGGATTCCGGGCCGATTTCAGACAGCCCGGCGGCGTCGAGTCGTTCGCTGGGGGCGACGGTGATGGGGATGGCGTCGGTGCGGGCGACTCGATACTGGCCGGCGACCGGGTCGAAGTAGGCGTACTCGATGGGCGGAATCTGCGAGACATCGGGGCTTCGCGGGCGCACGGTCTGGGTGAACCGCTTCACCGCGCCCTCCACGACGCCGGCGAGCGATTCGGTGGGTACGCGGAACGCGTCCGTCAGCTCGGGTTGGCGCGAGAGATCGGGCGGCGCGAGCGATTCGAGCGGAGCGTCGGAGCTGACCAGCTCGATGGTGAGCGTGACGGGGTCTCCGACGCGGAGGTTGGTGGGGGTGGCGCGGGCGCGAAGGCTGATCGAACCGACGGCGCCGCTGAACGCGCTTGGACGTCCTTCTGCCGGCAACGCGCGCACGTCCGGGACGCGCACGGCGGGCTGCGCGCGAAGGCGGCGAGCCTGTGCGACCTGGAGGTCGCCGAACAGGCCGCGCTCGAAGCGGGTCGGGTAGGACATGCCGACGGAGATTTCGCTGAAGTCGGGCGGTCCGGGCCGATCGAGCACGGTCGACAACTCGGACTCGAAGACATAGTAGCGCGTGGCGGCTCCGTCTTCGGAATCGCGCTGGCGTTCGGCGTAGGTGCGGGCGGGCGGGAACGGACCGAATCCGCGGCGGCCGTCCTCGATCTGCGTGTACATCTCATTGGGCGTGAGTTCGCGGCGATCGACGACGATCGGCTTGACCCAGATTTCGAGCGTGAAGACGACCTTCTGGCCGACGTAGAGCGGCTCTCGGTCGGCCACGACCTGCGCAAACATCAGCGGGGATGCGTCCGCTTTCACGACATGGATGCGGACGGGGTTGGATTCGAGCGTTTCGCCGTCCACCTCGATCGCGAAGCCGGGGATGATGAGAATGCCGGGCTCGCGGGGCGTCACTTCAAAGCGGTAGCTGACGGTTCGCGTGGAGCGCTGGCGTCCGCCGGAGAACTCATACGATTCGCGCGCGCTTCGCCCGCCGAGCGCGGCGATGGCGAAGCGGTCGCTCTGCGGCGGGACCGGATCTCCGACCTTGGCGCGGTAGTCCGAGACGGTGAGTTCGAGCAGAATCGCCTCGCCGAGCGGGGCTTCCTTCGCGCCGGCTTCGAGGCGCACGGTCGCGGCGTTCGCAAGGCCTGCAAGCAGGAGCGTCAGCGCGACGGCGACGGCGCGGCGAGCGCGCCAGGACGGGGCGGGCGAAGGAAACTGGTTGGCGGGTTTCTGCATGTTACACTACGACCCATGGACGCCTGTGCAGGCGTCAACCCTTCACGACTTTGCGGCCGGCATCGCTTCCGGGTCCACGCGCCGACGGCGCAGGCATCTTAAGCCCGAGGAAGCGCGGACGCTTGCGTGTTCAACGGGGCGGCGCGACGTCGAGACCGGCGGCGCGCGATCCGTCGGGGCGGTTCGCGATGAGCGGCCAACACGCGGGCATTCCGCCGACGCTGGCTTCGCTGTTGATCTGCGACCAGGTGATCGACGATCGCATCACGGGCAAGAAGAGCGCGATCGGGCTGTTCAACACGGTCTGGGTGTCGGCTCTTCCGGGGCGCATTCAGCAGGTCACGGTGATGGCGTCGCTGACCGAGATCAGCGGGCCGACGCCGCTCGAACTGCGGCTGGTTCGAGACGCGGACAACGCGCTGCTGATGCAATCGACCGGAACGCTCGACGCGCCCGATCCGCTGACGGTGGTTGACCTGGTGTTCTCGATGCAGGGGGTTCACATCGCATCGCCGGGGCAATACGCCTTCGAGCTGTATGCCCGCGGCGACCTGCTCGGGCGGCGGCGGTTCCACGTCGTGCCCGGCGCACCGCCGAAGTCGGTCGGAGGGCTGATCCGGCCGGGCGACGATTCGTAGCGATGCTGCGGCTATTCGCTCGCGGCGTCGCGCGCTTTCTGGATTCCGCGCATGGTGCGGAAGCGGCGTTCGGTCGCGAAGCGGCTGCCGAGCGTGCGCGGCATCGGCTGGATGCCGAGGGCGTCGAGCTGCGCGTCGCGGCGAAGCACCATCAGGAAGCGCTCCGGCACGATCGGTCCGGCGTCCGCACTCAGCACGGGCGCGGGCGGCGGCGGCGCGGGCACCGGCGTCGGCGCGTCGCGACGATCGTTCGATTCGGATCGTCGCGGGCCGCGCTCTCCGCGGCCTCCGCGATCCCCCCGACCTCCGCGATCGCCGCGCTCTGCGCGATCACGACCGCCCGGTCCGCCCGGTCCACCGCGTTCGCGCGGGGGGCCGCCGCGTTGCGGGGCGTCGTCGCGCGGGCCGCGTTCGCGGCCGGCGCGAGGGGGGCGTTCCTGCGGCGTCGGCGTGTCGAGCGCGGTGAGGGGGCGTCCGATCGCGGCCTCGATGCCGCGAAGCTTGTCGACTTCGTCTTTGCCGGCCATCGCGACCGAAGCGCCGCCGCGTCGGAGCCGGGCGCAGCGTTCGATGCGGCGCATGTACGTGCGGGCGTCGTCGGGCAGTTCGAAGTGCACCAGGTGCGTCGCGGCGATCGTGCTGAGGCGGGCGGGCGCGGGATCGCACACGACGATGATCTCGCTGCCGGGACGGCGCGGGCCGCGCTGCCGAGGTGGGCGGTCGGTGATGAGGCGCGCGTTCATGCGATCGTCCTGGAGCGCGCCGACCAGCGCGTCCGCCGACGCCTGGTTGTTGGTGAACACCACCGCCATTTTCGGCGGGCCGTTGCGGATGAACGCGGTCAGCGATCCGACGCGAGCGTGGTCGGGCGCGATGAAATAGCATTGTTCGGCCTGTCCTGCGCGCGAGGCGCCGGCCGGCGCGGCGATTTCCTGGGGATCGTTCAACTGTCGGGCGGCGAGGGCGCGCAGGTCTTCGTCGATTTCGGAGGCGATGAGCACGGTGTGCGGCCGGGCGTCGATGAGTTCGAGCACGGTGGCGAGTCGCTGACGTTCTCCCTCCGCCCAGAGCACGTCGGCCTCGTCCACCACGAGGTGCGCCAGGCTCGCGGCGATGGCGGGGTCGCGGCGCAAGAGCGTCTCCGCTGCGCGTGGGGTTGCGACGGCGATCTCGGCGTCGGGATTGTCGTGCCCGCCATCGCCGTCGCGATGACCGTCATCAAGAAGAGAAACGTGCATGCCGCGAACCGCGGCTACGCGGCCGCATAAGCGGTGAATCTGGGCGGCAAGCGAGCGGGTGGGTTGCAGGATCAGGGCCTGCATGCCGGCGCCGGGCTTCACGCGCTGCACGAGCGGCAGGATGAAGCCGTTGGTCTTTCCTGCGCCGGAGGGCGCCGCGACGAGGCAATCGCGGCCTGCGAGTGCGGCCGGGATCATCTGCGTCTGGAGGGGCGTTGCCTTGGCGAAGCTGAGCTTTCCGAGGGCCGCGACGAGGTCGGGTTCGATTCCGAGGCTGGCGAAGGACGGTTCGGCGTCATCGCTGCGTTCGTCGCGGTGGGCGTAATCTTCGGCGTAGGTTGCGTCTGTCATGGCGATCAGTCGTCCGTTTTCCGAGGGTGCCTATTTCGAATCCCTGGCGGGAACGCTGGCGTCCGATAAATGGAGGTGTTCCGGGCGAGCATCTCTCCGTGCATAATTTACCGATTCGGCGCGAATCGACAAGGATTTCCTTCACGCCTTGGTCGGAATCGGTCGGGGTTCTGCGGCCGCGTCGGGACGCATCCGCATGGCGTCCGGTGGGTATAGGGTATACGAGCGGCGCGGCCGGTGCGCGCCTGGAAAGCAGCAAGATGCCGACATTCGTGTACAAGGCTCGCAGCACGAGCGGGGACGCGGTGACCGGGACGTTGGTGTCGGACTCGGCGATGGCGGCGGCGCGCGTTCTGGGCGAGCGGTCTCTGCTTCCGGTGGAGATCAGCGAGGTCGCGTCGGAGCAGCGTTCGATTCTGACCGGACGCACGCGGCGGATCAGCGCGTCGAAAGTCGGGCAGACTTATGAGCAGTTGGCCGACCTGCTGAAGGCGGGCGTTCCGGTGCTCCGGGCGTTGAACGTGCTCGGCAAGCAGGCATCCAGCCCGGCATTGGCGCGGGTGCTGCGCGAGGTGCACGATGACGTGGCGGGCGGCGACACGCTGGCGGACGCGATGGACCGGCATCCGCACGCGTTTCCGCATCTGCACGCGGCGATGGTTCGGGCGGGCGAGAAGGGCGGCTTCCTGGAGGACGTGCTTCAGCGGCTGAGCGATTTCGTCGCTCGGCAGGACGAGCTTCGCAACAAGTTCATCGGCTCGATGGTCTATCCGTGCGTGCTGCTGGGCGGCGGCGTGTCGGCGGTGTCGCTGCTGATGGTGATGGTGGTTCCGCGCATTCGCGAGCTGCTCGAGGCGCAGCAGCTTCCGATGGCGACGAAGGTGGTGTTTGCGGCCAGCGATCTGCTGTCGAAACACTACCTGATGCTGGCGGGCGGGGTGGTGGTGCTGGCGGCGCTTCTGACGTGGTTTTTCCGCAGCGAGCTGGGGCGCGGGTTGTGGTCGCGGCTTCAGCTTCGCGCGTGGGGCTTCGGCAAGATCTACACGATGGTCTCGCTGTGTCGTTTCTGCCGCGTGTTCGGCACGATGCTGGCGAACGGCATTCCGATCATCCAGGCGTTGCGCATCTCGAAGGACTCGACCGGAAATCAGATTCTGGCGGACGTGATCGACAAGGCGGCCGACAACGTGGCCGCGGGCGAGCCGCTGGCGGAGCCGCTGTCGAAGAGCAAAGTGTTTCCGCCGGCGATGATTGACATGATTTCGGTGGCAGAGGAGAGCAACACGCTCGAGAAGGTTCTGATCGAGATCGCGAATACGCAGGAGGCCCGCACGGCGAGGCAGATCGACCTGTTCGTGCGCTTGCTCGAACCGTTGATGCTGCTGATCATGGGCGTGATGGTCATGTTCATCGCGGTGGGGCTGCTGCTGCCGATTCTGCGGATGGCGACCAGCGGACTTCAATAAGGGGCGAAGGATCGCCCGTTCACGAACTTCTAGCGAGGAGAGCGACGATGCGAAGGATGATGCGGAAGAGCCGGCGGCGCGGCGCGTTCACGCTGCTCGAAGTGCTGATGGTGATCGTCATTCTGGGCGTGCTGGCGGCGCTGATCGTGCCGCAGTTCGCGGGCACGCAGAAGCGGGCCGAGATCGACCTGACCAGCACACAGATCAAGACGCTGGCGTCCGACCTGGAGCGTTTCAAGCTGCACGTGGGGCGCTATCCCAGCAGCGACGAGGGTCTGGGCGTGCTGCTGACGAAGCCCGACGACGAGGAAGTCGCGGCCAAGTGGGCCGGTCCGTATATCAAGCAGCCGGCCAAGGACGCGTGGCAGCGCGAGCTGCGGTACGAGTCGCCGGGGCGTTACAACGAGGACAGCTATGACCTGTGGAGCCTCGGGCCGGATGGACAGGACGGCACGGACGACGACATCGTGAACTGGCAGAAGTCCTAGGGCGGGCCGTGTCGGTCCGCCGCGTCCGAGCTTGCGCTCGGCGCCGCTCGCAGAAGCCCGCGGCGGAGCCGGTGCATCGCGCGGGGCGGGTCGACGCGGTTCGAGCTGGCCGCGCGACGGATCGCGACGTGATGGCGAGGCGTGGGATGGGTCGGACTCGCGCGCGCGCGACGCGCGCGTTTACATTGCTGGAAGTGCTCATCACGATCGCGCTGGTCGCGGCGTTGACGGCGATCGTCTGGTCCGATTTCAGGGGCGAGGAGCGCATGCGCCGCCTGGACGAGTCGGCCCGCAGGTTCAAGACGCTGATCGCGATGTGCCGGGCCGAAGCGATGAATGAGGCCGTCGGCGTGCGCATCGCCATCCGCACGGACGGCGCGCTCGAGGTGACTCGGCAGGCGGAACCGCTGCTGGCGCCGCACGCGTACGTGCGGATTCAGACCGACTGGGCGCGTGAGCCGGTGCTGCTGACCGACGTGTGGATCGAATCGGTCACTCCGCTCGACAACGGGCTGACGCCGATTCGCGTGGACGACGAGCTGATCACGCTGGACGACTACGAGCCGGAGCCGATCCGCGTGGAGGATCTGGCGTCGGCGATGCAGGTGGACTTTCAGCCGGACGGGCTGAGCGGCTCGCTCGAATGCGTGCTGCGGACGACCGACGGCAAGGGCATGAAGCTGACGCTCGACGGGCGCGTCGGGCGCGTGGCGATCGAGACGGTCGAGGCGATCGAGGCGGAGACGGTCGTCCGCCCGGAGGCGATCGAGGACGATTACGACGCAGAGGCCGAAGCGCGCCTGCTTGAGGAATTGAAAGATGCGCAGCCGCAGTAAAACCCGGCGGGCAGCGCTGCTGCTGGAGACGATCGTCGCCCTGGCGATTCTGATCGCGGCGATGGCGCTCATGGGCGGGCAGCTCGCTGGCGGCGTGCAACTGACCGGCTACGCCGACGAGCAGGCCCGGGCGGCGCAGCTGGCGGACCGCATCCTGGCGCTGATCGAGATGCAGCCGGACACGGTGGACCGCCTGCTGCTGGAGCAGGAAGCCGACGGCGATTTTGGGGATGGCTTTCCGGGCTGGCACTGGCGCGCGTTGGTCGAGCCGACCGATGTGCCGGGGCTGGGACAGATCACGCTCCAGGTTCTCTTTCAGCGCGACTCTTCGCGGCCGGACGACGCCGAGACTGCGCAGGTGGTTCGCGAGCTGCACCTGCTGAAGGCCGCGCCGGCGACGATCGACCTGGTGGAGCAACTGGGCATCGAGCCGGAACGGCTCGATGAGATGAGCACGCTGCTTCCGCCGGAGGTGATGGCGTTCATCGAGACCGGCAACGTGAACGAGCTGCTGCGGTTTCTTCAGAACACGCCGCCGGAGGCGATGCTCAGCTACGCGCCGATGCTGATGGAACTGATGCAGTCGATGGGACTGGGCGGACAGCTCACGGGCGGCTTGCCCGGCGGACTTCCGGGCGGTTTGCCGGGCGGACTTCCGGGTGGGCTGCCCGGTGGGCTGCCGGGCGGATTTCCAGGCGGACTGCCCGGAGGGCTGCCGGGCGGTGAGGGCGGCACGGACGCGATTCGGGAGCTGATCCGCAGCCAGCTTGGCGGGCAGATCAGCGACGCGGAGCTCGACGCGCTGCTCGGTTCGATGGGGCAGGGCGACGGCGGCGGTCGCGGGCAGCGCGGCGAGGGTCGGCGCGGCGATGGGCAGGGTCGGCGGGGCGGCAACGGCGGGAACACGATTCAGGATCTGAACCAGATCCGCAACGAGCGGAACCGTCGCTTCGGGGGCGGGTGATGCGCGGCGCGCGTCGCACAGCCCGGCGTGCTCTCACGCTGTTCGAGGTCATCATCGCGATCACGCTGATGGTGATGCTGATCGCGGCGATGCTGGCGTTTTTCTGGCAGACGGTCGAAGTGCGCGATTTCGCGGCACTCAGTTCGGAACGGACTCGGCTGGCGCGGCAGGTGCTGCACCGGCTGTCCACGGAGCTGCGCGGGTGTGTGGGCGCGCTCGAGCTCGGCTTTCCGGTGGAGCACCGGTTCCTGGGCGAGCGCCGCAGCGTGACGTTCCTCTCGACGGCGCTGCCGGACGACAGTCAGTACCAGTTCTATGACGAGTTCGACGATCAGCCGCCGGCGCAGCACGACCTGCGCCTGCTGCGCTACGCGTTGTGGGTCGATCCGGAGAACGAGACGGACGAGGGCGAGCCGATCGTGGGCGGCATTCTCCGCACGGAGCGCCGCACGCTGAACCAGTTCATCATCGACGAGGAGGATCCACTGACGGAACGAACGGAGCTGTTCTGTCACGAGCTGGGCTTCGTCGAGTTCCGCTACTTCGACGGCGTGCAATGGGATACGCGCTGGACCGTGACGGACGGCAACTCGCTGCCGCAACTGGTGCAGATCACCGTCGGCTACAACCCGATCACGTCGGACGAAAATGAGGATCGCGACCTCGAATCCTACCCGATCGAAGAGTACCCCTTCGGCGACGACCTGCCGCACCCGGACCGCTACAGCGTCATCGTGAAGCTGCCGGCCGCGAGCCGCTTCCTGGAAAGCCGGTTCTCGAAGATGCGCAACGACCTGATCGAGTCGTTCGGCGTGGAGGGCGACCTGGTCGAAGGAGGGACCGGGCCGTGAGAGCCTCCCGCCGCAAGGGACTGATCCTGTCGGTCGTGCTGGTGATGATCGGCCTGCTGTCGCTGGTCATGGCCGGCTACATCTATTTCCTGCGGGCGGAGACGGCCGGTTTGCGCGCGGCGTCGGATTCGCAGCAGGCGCGGCTGGCGGCCGAGTCGGGTCTGGAGGAGATCATCGCGCTGCTGCGGGTGAGCCCGCAGTCGCCGGCCGCGTGGTTCGACAATCCGTCGCGGCTGCGGCACGCGCTGGTGTGGGGGCAGGGATTTGATCGCGAGTCGGACCCGATTCGCGAGGCGCGGTCGCGGCGCGAGTTCCTGGCGTCTCAGGACAAGCGGACTCCGGCGTGGCGATACAGCGCGGTGGCGCCGCGACTGGACGGTCCGGAGGGCACGATACGGTTCGGCATCACGCCCGAGTCGGGCAAGCTCGATATCAACATCGCCAGCGAGCAGCAACTGGCCGACCTGATGCTCCCGCTGCTGGCCGAGCTTTCGGTCGAGAATCCGGAGCAGCTGGTGGCGGCGCTGCTCGACTGGCGTGACGACGACGCGGACCCGCGCGACGGCGGCGCGGAGAATGAGTATTACAACACGCTTGAACCGCCCTACAACGCCAAGCAGACCGGGCGCATCGACACCATCGAAGAGCTGCTTCTGGTGAAGGGGTTCAACGCGGCCGTGCTGTATGGCGAGGACGTTAACCGCAACGGCATTCTGGACGAGAACGAGAACGACGGGGACGCTTCGCCGCCGCTGTACGACAACGGCGACGGAGTGTTGAACCACGGCATTGCCCCGTTCCTGACGGTTTGGTCGGTCGAGGTGGATCGCGCGTCGGACAACCGCCCGCGCATCAATCTGAACGACGACATGACGAAGATTCTCGAGCGGATGGAGAAGTATTTCCCCAACGGCGAGATCGGCGAGGCGATCATCGATCCGCTGACGTCGCTGAAGGGCGGCACGCCGAGCTTCTCGGATTACCCGTCGATCGCGTCGGTCTTCGTCATCCCCGACGGGTCGTCGCTCGACCCGAACGAGGCCGGCGGCGGCAGCGGCGCGGGCGGACGTGCCGGCGGGCGCGGCGGACAGGAATCCGGCGAGGACGAGCGCGATCCGAACGCTTCCGGCGGCGGGTCGCGCCGGGACGGACGCGACGGAAGCGACCGATCCAAGAGCGATGAGCGAAGCCAGGACCGCGGCGACCGCGGCGAGGCCACGCGCGAGGAGCGCGGCGGCCGGCTACAGCGGACCGGCGCGCCGCAGCAGTTCGGTCCGCGACAGACGGCCGACGGAGGCGGGCGAGCGGGACCGGGCAGCGCGCAGCAGTTGCCGACCATCACCGTGGGGCCCGAGGAACTGACGCTGCTGCTCGATTACTTCAGCGTGCGGGTGAACGGCGCGATGCAGCCGGTGCAGGGGCTGATCAACGTGAACACGGCCCCGGCGCGCGTGCTGGCGCTGATCCCGGGACTGCCCCCGGAAGTCGTGCCGACGCTCATCGAGGTTCGCAACCGGCTGGGCGCCGACAAGCTGCGCTCCTATGCGTGGCTGCGCACGGAGGGCGTGCTGAACCAGGCGCAATTTGAGCGCGTCGCGCCTGCGATCACCGCGAGCGCGTATCAGTTCACGGTCGAAGTGTTTGCGTACGCCGATCACGCAAACGCTTCGGCGCGGATGGAATGGGTGATCGACGTGCTCGGCATGGCGCCGCAGATTCGCTACCATCGCGATCTGACGCGCCTGGGGCCGGGCTGGCCGGTGGACAGCGAGACTGTCATCGTGGCGCAGCCGTAGGAACGGAGTGAGCACGGGATGATCCGCCGATCGCGACGCACGCTCTGCCTCGACTGGGACAAGCGCTTCCTGCGCTTCGTCGTGGCGCGCGTCGGCGCCGGCGGCGTCAGCCTCGAGGACGCGCATTCCCACCGCATTCCCGCGGACGTGGATCCGGAGAACTCGGCCACGATGGGCGAGTTCATCCGCCAGTGCATGGCGCGACACCGCATCCGGCTGTCGCGGGTGGTGCTGGACGTTCCGCGAGAGAAGGCGGCGATCAACCGTCTGCGTCTGCCGCCGACTCCGGCGAACGAGATCGCGGCGGCGGTGCGGTTCCAGGCGCTGCGCGAGTTGCCGTTCGCGCTGGACGAAGCCGAGATCGACTACGTGACGCTGGCGACGGACGACGCCGGGCGCGTGACGGAGGTGCTGCTGGCGGCGGTTCGGAACGAGACGCTGAGCCGTCTGAGGGACACGGTGGTTTCGGCCGGTCTGACGCCGCTGCGGATCGGGCTTCGACCGTATGCGAACCGGATGGCAGTGACGCAGTTGCCGGGCATGCACGACAAGCGCGTGTTGATGATCGACGTTGGCCCGACGATGACCGAGATCGACGTGGTTCGCGGTCCGGTGCTGGCGTTTTCGCGCAGCGCGCAGGTGAGCGTGCCGGCGATGGGCGGCGAGATGGACGGCGAGGATAGCCGCGTCTCGTCCAAGGCGGCGCTGGCGGAACAGGAGCTCTCAGACTCGGCCGTCGCGGCGACGGTGGACGAGTTGCTGGTCGAGATCACGCGGACGTTGCAGGCGTACCGGGCGGCGGAGCCGGGCGTGACGATCGAGCAGATCGTGATCGCGGGCGGCACGGGGTTGGAGCACGAGCTTCTGGCGGCGGTGGATGAACGGTTCGGCCTTCCGGCGACGCTGTTCGATCCGACGCTGGCGCTGGCAGTGAGCGACCGCGAGGCGGCGAAGCTGCGTGCGTTTTCGGCGGCGCTGGGGCTGGCGTGGGGCATGAGCCACGAGGGCCGGCTCGAGCTGGACTTCCTGCATCCGAAGCGGCCGCTTCCGCCTCAGTTCGAGCTGAAACGTCGGCTCCGGATGGCCGGCGTCGCGGCGAGCGTGGTGCTGCTCGCGGGCGTTTCGTGGGTCGTGGCAGACCGGATTCAACGCGGGCGCGAGCTGTCGTCGCTGCGAAGAGCGAACGAGGCGCTCGCGCGGCAGGTGTTGTCGAAGGCGGAGATCGACATCCGCTCGCTGGAGGCGCTCGAGTGGCGCGGCGAAGCGGAGATGTCGCTGTGGCTCGATCACCTGCTGGAGCTGACGCGGGCCGCGGTCGATCCGGGCAAGCAGATGCTGGTGACGGGGATGACCTGCGACACGGCGAAGGCGACGGTCTCGCTGAAGGTCGCGTGCACGGGGCTGGACGTGGCGACCCGGTTCGTGGACGCGCTGAACGCAGTCGAGCAGCGCGGGCAGCGCGTGTATCGCGCGGATTACGGTCCGTGGCAGGTCGGGCGCACGGTCGACGAGAGATTCGAGGGATCGATGGAGCTTCGCGTGGAGCTGGTGAGCTTGGCGGCGCACCGTGACCTTCGCAAGGAGCGGCAGCGCAGTTACGAGAGGCTTCGGGACGCGCCGTAGCGCGTTGACGGGTTGAAGCGATGGTGCAGCGCGAAAAACGCGTGGCGGTGGTCATGCTCGGCGCGATCGCCGTGCTCGGCGGATACTCGCTGATCCGCGCGGTCGTGATCCAGCCGCGCCAGGACCAGATCGCGGCGCTGCATCAGGAGCGCGCCCGGCGGGACAAGCTCGACAACATTCTCGCGGGCGAAGCCGCTTCGCGCGAGCGCTGGCACGACCTCACGCGTCGAACGCTCTCGACGCACGCGGACGAGGCGCACAAGCAGTTCTTCAAGGACGCCGCCGACCTGATCGCGGCCAGCGGGCTGCGCGAGCCGAGCAATGCCAAGGTGATTTCTGCCGGACAGCCGATCCGTTTCAAGGACCGCACGCGGAAGGGATTCGTCGAGCTGCCGCTGTCCGTCACGGTCGAGGGCGACCTGACGCAGCTTACGGAATTCCTCATCCGCATCTACGAGCTGCCCTATCTGGTACGGGTCAACAGCGTGACGATCGCGCGCGACGCCAGCGAGGGCGCCGGCGGCTCGTCCGCCCGGGGACGCCGCGCCGCGCGCGAGGCATCGACGAAGCTCAGCGTGGCCATGAAGCTCTCGACGCTCGTACTTCCGGCGATTCCCGACGTCGAGCACCCTGTGTACGACCCGACGTCCGCCACCGAGACGCAGCCGGTTTCGATGTCGCTGCTGGCGACGCGCGACGTGTCCGAATACGAGGAGATCGCGAAACGAAACCTGTTCGAGCTGTTTCGTCCTCCGCCTCCGCCCGAGCCGGAACGCCCGGCCGTGGCCGACAGCCGTCCGCCGAAACCTCAGGAGCCGCCGCCCCGCGACCCGCGCGAAGGCACGGAGGATCTGTTCCTGACGGCCACGCTTTCGTTGAACGGCGAGCCGGTCGCGTATGTTTCCGATCAGTCTCGCCGGGAAGAGCCGCCGCAGAAGGTGCGGCTGAACGAGCAACTGGACGATGGGCGGCTCGTGCTGATTCACCCGTCGGGCGTGGTTGTGCAGAGCCCGATGCCGCCGGCCGGCGGCGCGGGAGGCGAAGGCGGCACGTATTACTACTACTATGCCTTCAAGAAGTCGTTTCGCGATCGCGAGCCGCTGAATCTCGACGACGCGACCGAGGTGGCCCGCCAGCTTCGCCTGGTGCTCGGACCGCGGTAGCCGTCCGCGCTCAGCCGACGCCGCGCGCCGAATCGACCCGTCTCGCCAGTTCCGCCAGCGCCTGCTGGCGCGTGCAAATCCGCTCTTCGAGTTGCAGCGTGTAGATCGCGTCGAGCACGCGGCTGTACAACGGACCCGGCGGAACGCCGCGTTCGAGCAGGTCGGCGCCGGTGACGAGGGGCGTCGGCTCAACCGAGTCGGGCGGGATCGCCGCGACCCGGTCGCGCAACTCGTTCGATCGCCGCTGCCCGTCGGGCATGGCGGCGCAGCGCGCCGCGGCGAGGCGCATCAGGTCGCCGAACGACGGATGGGCCATGCGGCGCTTGAGGTCGGCCAGCCCGATCGCCGAGGGCTCGTCCAGGTCGGCCTGGTGGGCCGCGAGCCAGAGCGCGGCTTCGCGGTGCTCGTTCGAGCAGGTCAGCGCGCGGCAGCAGTCTTCGATCTCGAGGCCCGGGCGATCGCCGAGGATCGCCGCGAGCGCGAGCGAAAACGAGATCGTCCCGTCGAAATGGTTGAGCAGGTCGCCGGCCCGGGCGCGCCGCGACTCGGTGAAATTCGCCGCCGGCCAGAGATGGTCGAGCAGACCGGTCTCCACAAGGCCGAGCCAGGCGCGCGATCGTCCCGGGTGCGTGAGCATGCGTTCGAGCTCCTCGCGAACGCGTTCCGGTGCGACGCGTGCCAGGCGCGGAGCATGCGAGCGGATCGCGGCGAATGTTTCCGATTCGAGCGCGAAGTTCAGACGCGCCGCGAATCGGACGGCCCGGAGCAATCGCAGATGATCCTCCTCGAACCGGTCCGCCGGGCGACCGATGGCGCGGATGAGGCGCGCGTTCAGGTCGGCGCGTCCGCCGACGTAGTCGATCACGACGCCGCGCAGCGGATCGAGAAACATGCCGTTGACGGTGAAGTCGCGGCGCGCGGCGTCGCCGCGCGCGTCCGTGAACGTGACAGCCGACGGACGGCGCCCGTCGAGATAAGGACCGTCGACGCGGAACGTCGCCACCTCGATCCACGCGCCGCGTTTGCGCACCAGCACGACGCCGAACTGTACGCCGACGTGCCGCGTTTTCGGAAACAGCTCGGCGATGCGTTCGGGCGGCGCGCTGGTGACGACGTCGAAGTCTTTCGGGGCGAGGTTCAGCAGCAGGTCGCGCACGCAGCCTCCGGCCAGCAGCGCTTCATGCCCGGCGTCGCGCAGCGTGCGGACGATGGCGACCGCGGGGTCGGCCTCGTGCGGAAGCGGCTGCGCAATCGTCGAAGTCTCGTCCATGGCGTCCTGATTCTACGGGCCGATTCCGCGCCGCCGGGTGCGGCGTTCAGCCGCAGAGCCGGCTAAGCGCTTCCGCGAACCGCCACACGTCGTGGAACGAGTTGTACAGCGGAACGGGAGCGACTCTCAGCATGTTGGGCGGGCGAAAGTCGCCGATCACGCCGGCGATTTCGAGGTCGGCCTGTACGCGGCGCGGGTTGTCGGCGTGAATCAGGATCGACACCTGGCAGCCGTGCGAATCGGCCTCGGCCGGCGTAACGACTTCGAACTGGCCGCGCCCGGACGCCGGGGCGCCTGCCCGGACCAGCGTCCACGGTCGGATCAGCTCGCGCAGGAACGCGACCAGCCGTAGCGACTTGCCGCGCAAGGCGTCGGCGCCGGCCTGCTCGAACAGCTCGAACGAGGCGCGCAGCGGCGCGAGCGACAGGATCGGCGGATTCGACAACTGCCACCCGTCGGCCCTGGGGACCGGGGTGAAGCGGTCGTTCAGATGCATGCGGAAGCGCGAGGCCGGGTCGTTGCCCCACCATCCGCCGAAGCGCGGCAGGTCCACGTTCCGCGCGTGCCGTTCGTGCACGTACGCGCCGGCTACCGCGCCCGGTCCGCCGTTCAGGTACTTGTATGTGCACCACGCGGCGAAATCGACGCCCCAGTCGTGAAGCCTCAGCGGCACGTTGCCGGCCGCGTGCGCCAGATCCAGCCCGAACACGCATCCCTGCTCGCGGGCGGCATCGGCCAGCCGCGGCATGTCCATCACCTGTCCGGTGAAGTAATTCACGCCGCCCAGCAGCACCAGCGCGATCCGCGGGCCGTTCAGCCGGATCATCTGCTCGACGTCTTCTGTTCGCAGCGTGTGTTCGCCCGGCCGCGGACGGGCGATGAGCAGGTCAAGGTGCGGGTCGCAGCCGTGGCAGGCCAGTTGGGATTGGACGGCGTAGAGGTCGGACGGGAACGCGCAGTCTTCGATCAGGATGGCGCGGCGCGGGCCGCTGGGGCGAAAGAACGTGACCATCAACAGGTGCAGGTTGACGGTCAGACTGTTCATCATGACGACTTCGTGCGGGCGCGCGCCGACGAGCCGTGCGGCCGGTTCGCGGAATGCATCGTGAAAGGAGTACCACGGGCGCGCGGAATCGAAGTGCGCGTTCACGGCCTGGTGTTGCCAGGAATCGAGTTCGGCGAGCACGGCGTCGCGGGCGGTCCTGGGCATGAGACCGAGGGAGTTTCCGCACAGGTAGGCGACGGGTCGTCCGTCGGGGGCGACCGGGATGTGGAAGTGCGCGCGCAGGGCCGCCAGGGGGTCGTCGGCATCGAGTCGCACTGCGTCGGCTTCGCGCAAGGCGAGCGTGGCGCGCGGATTGGGATCGACGGTGTCCGGCGGCATGGGGGGAATCGTAGTGCGCGGTGGGCGGCGTGCAACGGCACGGGTCGGCGTCAGCGGGGCAAAGCGGAGTCGATATCGCAAGAAAAACGATTTTTTGTTCAGAAACTCCTTGATATTATATTCGGCTGTTCACGTCGTTTGCGTGCCTAGGCTTCGGCCCGGCGCCGAGCCAATCCGCACGCCGGTGCAGAACAAATTCAAACCGCGGCCGAGCGTGGAGCTGGCTGCCTCGCGTCAGGAGATTGCTGTGCTGTTCACACAAGACAGCGAAAGCCGGAGCGCACACGCTCGAACGGGCAGCAGGAAGTGGCGAAGCGCTCGTTCGGTTCGCCCGACTTGCGCGGCGATCCTCGTCTTGGCCGGCGGATGTGCAGCGCTGTGGAGCGCGAGCGCTCACGGCGCGCCGGCGGACCTCTCGCAGCGCGTCGTCCGGCCGGGCAGCATCGGCTACAAGCACGCCGTGTACAACACGGCCACCGGCAAGCTCGAGCCGGGCGGCGGCGGCGGCGTGGAGCGCATCGGCGCGAAGATCTGGTCGTCGAACTTCATCAGCGGGTACTTTTTCCCGGCCGGCAACTGTCTTCAGCTCGATCCGAGCTTCGGGCAGATCGACGAGCTGCTGATGGACTGGGGCGACATTCCGCCGTCGCAGATCGGCGGCTTTCAGATCGCCTACGCGACCGACGCCAGCGCCGACCCGAACGCGGTCGAATTGACGATTCTGTTCCAGGACGACGCGAACGGTTTCAACAACAACACAGGCGCGATCACCGGCTTTGTCGCCGGTCTGCCGGGCCGCCCGCCGGGCTTTCCGTACCAGTTCGTGGGATGGACGATCACGTTCGACCTCGACGCCGGAGGCGTGGCGTTCCCGTTGGGCAACCTCGATCTGGATGGGGACTCGCTGGCAGACTTTGGCTATTACTACGGTTTCCTCGGCGCATCGGGGTATGGAGACAGTCTCTACACCGGTCCGCAGATCAACGGTCCGAACGATCCGCTGTTCGCGACCGGCGCCGAGGATGCGTTCGACCTGTACGTACAGGATCCGAACAACCCGTGCCTCGATCCGAACGCCGACTTCTTCTATGCGGGCACGTACTGGTTCGGCAGCATCCCGTACGTCCAGTGGCACCTGCAGCTCTTCGGTTCGACCGGGCCCGGACTGGTGGAATTTGTCGCGCAGCCGCAGTCGGCGGTGTTGTGCGAGGGGCAGTTCTACGCGCTGTCGGTCGTGACTGAAGGCGACGTGTTCGCGTACGAATGGGAGCGCGACGGGCAGCCGCTGTTCATCGACTCGCCGGTGCTGTTCCTGGCGGGCGCGGCGGAGCTGGACGAGGGCATGTACCAGGCGTTCGCGTTGAGCGAATCGGGCTGGTCGCACAGCCACTTCGCGCGGATCGAGGTTCAGAATCTCGGCGTCGCGCTGGAGAATCCGATCGAGCTGCCGCCGGTCCTGCACCAGCCGTTGCGCATTCCCGTGGAGTGGCGCGCCGACGACGTGCTCTGGGTGCGGGACGTCAGCCCGCCTAACAAGGTCGATGATCTCATCGACGATCCGCTCACCCCGGAGCCGATCGACATCATCGTGAACTTCCGCGAGGCGATTACGCCGGCCGACCTGGCGGAACTGGCGGCGCGCGGCACGGTCGAGGCCGTGCTTTCGCTGATTCCCACGGCCTACGTCAACGACGTGACGCGCGCGGAGGTCTACCAGATCGCCGCCTGGCCGCAGGTCGCGTTCATCGAGATTCAGCAGGACGCGGAGCTCTATCTGGACGTGGCGAAGCAGGCGACACGCGTCCGCGGACCGCATTACTCCCCGTGCACGGTCGCGGACCGGTTCCCGACGGCGGACGGCGCCGGCGTGAACATCGCGATCATGGATACGGGCGTGGACGATCCGGGCGGACCGGGCACGACCAGCGCGGGGTTGCCCGCCGCGATGTTCTTCTACAACGCGTTCGCGGCGAATCCGGCGACTTCGAATCCGAACGACGGCGTCGGGCACGGCACGCACGTGGCCGGCATCGCGCTGGGGCGCGGCGCGGGATCGGTTTCGCCGGGCGTCGCGCCGGCGGCCGGACTGATCGACGTGGCGATCTTCGACACCGGCGGCGTCGCGGCTTCGAGCGCGGCGATCGCGCAGGCGCTTCAGACGCTGATCAACAACCGCATCGCCTGGAACGTCGGCGTGATCAACATGAGCTTCGGCTGGCCCGGACCGTCGAACGGAACGGAGGCGTACAGCCAGCTTGTGAACCTGGCGGAGTCGCTGGGCATCGTCGTGGTGGCGGCGGCCGGAAACTCGGGCACATCCGTGCCGATGGGGACGCCGGCCTCGGCCAACGGATCGATCACGGTCGCCAACGCGGACGACGCGGGCACTCCGAGCCGCAATGACGACACGTTGCGTCCGAGCTCGACCCGCGGTCCGCGTGCAGACAATTTCAACGGGATTTGCACCGATGAGTTGAAGCCGGACGTGGCCGCGCCGGGCACAAACATCTTCAGCCTGGACAACGATACGGTGTCCGGCGGCGTGAACCTGACGGGTACGTCCATGGCTTCGCCGCACGTTGCGGGCTTGGCGGCGTTGATGCGCGACGTTCTGCCGGGGGCGACGCCCGCTCAGATCAAGCAGGCGCTGGTAAGCACGGCCGAAGCGATGGGTACGCCGACGCAGCCGGCTTGTGATCCGATTTGGAACGACGGCTGGGGTTGGGGGCTGATCGACGCCGAGCAGGCGGTCAGCGCGCTGCCCGGCGTGGGCGGGAGCTGCACCCCTCCGATCGCGGGTCCGACGAACGTCGGGTTCCTGATCGCGGGTTCGGGCTACGCGTATGGTTCGCAATACGTGAACGTGGTGAACTACCCGCCGCGCAAGGGTGTTCCGAACACGCTGACGGCGACGTTCTCGAACTTCGGGCCGTTGGACGCGGTCAACGTGGACGTTCGCTTTGAGTTGCACGACCTGGTGAGCGGAAACCCTTCGTTCCACGTGGCGGGCACGGGCCGGGCGTCGCTCGTTCCGAGCGGCACGTCGGCGACCGTGACGATTCCCTGGACGCCGGTCCAGACGGGGCACTGGTGCCTGCGGGCGTTCGTCGTGTACGGTTCGGACACCACTCCGAACAACAATGTGGCGCAGCGCAACATCGACATCGCCCAGTCGCCGGTGCAATTCCTGGTTCAGAACACGGTCAGCGCCGAGCCGATCGAGATCACGTTTGAGGTGCAGTTCGACACGCCGGGTTCGCTGTGGGGCGTTCAGCTCACGCCGCCGTCGGTGGTGCTCGGACCGGGCGAGGAGGCCGTGATTGAAGCGCTGCCGGTGCCGCCGATCGGCGCTCCGGACGGGCAGCGCGAGATGATCTGGATTTCGGCGTGGCGCGATTGCCTGCTGCTGGGCGGTGTTGGCATCGACGCCATGATGGAAGATTGCAACGACAACGGCGTGGACGACTGGTTCGACATCCTGAACGGCACGTCGCTGGACGCCAACGGCAACACCACGCCGGACGAGTGCGAGTGCGCCGGCGACATCGACGGCGACGGATTCGTCGGGCTGGCCGACCTGAGCGCCCTGCTGACCGATTTCGGCCTGGCGGGCGATGATCTGCCGGGCGATCTGGACGGCGACGGATTCGTCGGACTGGCCGATCTGAGCCTGCTGCTGGAGAACTTCGGACTGCCGTGCGAATAGCGCGAGCCGCCCGAGCGATCGAAGCGGACCCGCTGCGCGCGGGAGCGAGCGTTCCGGCTCGGAGTCGGCGCGTCCGCGCGCGTCGGCGCGAGTTGGGAAGCGTCGGCGCGAGTTGGGGAACGTCGGCGCGGCGGCGCGCGGCGTCAACCCGTCGTTCGCAGTCCGCCGGAGATCGCCTGGATCGAGAGCCGGGCCAGGCGGCGCAGTTCTTCGCTTTCCGCTTCGTCGCCGGCGTCCAGACGCCGCAGCAGTTCGACCTGCATCAGGTTCAGCGGATCGAGGAGGGGATTGCGCACCTCGATCGACCGCTTGAGCCAGGGGACTTTCTCGAGCAGTTCGGACGATCCTGTGATCGCGAGCACCGCGCGGCGGCTGCGATGGAATTCCTGCGAAACGTCGGCCCAGACGGCGGCGCGGAGCGCTTCGTCCGGCACGAGCTCCGAGTAGAGCCGCGCGATGTCGAGGTCGGCTTTCGCAAGCGCGAGTTCGGCGTTGTCGATCATGCCCGTGAAGAAGGCCCAGCGGCGATAGAGGTCGGCGAGGCGCTCGGGCGTATCCGCGAATTCGCCCGAGACCCGCTCGACGGCCGTGCCGAGGCCGTACCACGCCGGCAGCATGGCGCGGCTCTGTGTCCATGAGAACACCCACGGGATGGCGCGCAGGTTGGCGAGGCTGCGCTGCCCGACGCGGCGCGACGGTCGCGAACCGATCGGCAGGCGCTCGATCTCCGCGATCGGCGTGGTCAGCTCGAAGTAGCGGATGAATCCCGGACGATCGACCAGCGCGCGATACGCCGCATGCGCCTCGCGCGATAGACGCTCGATGAGGTCGATCCACTGCGGCTCCGGAGGCGGTTTCGGTTGAGCCGTCACGAGCAGCGTTGCGCACGACACCTGTTCGAGGTGGCGATACGCGATTTTCGGATCGTCATACCGCTCGGCCAGCACCTCGCCCTGTTCGGTGATGCGCAGCGCGCCGCGAATCGTGCCGGCGGGCAGGGAGTGAATGCTGCGCGCGGCCGGCCCGCCGCCGCGTCCGAGCGCTCCGCCGCGGCCGTGGAAGAGCGTCAGCGGCACGCGATGCAGATCGGCGACGCGGGCCAGCTCGAGCTGCGCGTGATGCAGGCGCCACGAGGCGGTGACATAGCCGCCGTCCTTGGTGCTGTCCGAGTAGCCGATCATGACGATCTGCCGGCCGAAGCGATCAACGTGCCGGCGATAGTCCGGGTTGGCGAGCAACTGGTCGAGCGTCTCCGGGGCGTCGCGAAGGTCGGTGATGGTCTCGAACAGCGGGGCGATGGGCAGGCCCGCGCGGTCGGCCGGCAGTCCGGCCCGGGCGGTCGCGTCCTGCTCGAGCCAGAGCACCGCGAGCACGTCACTCGGTCGGTGGGTCATGCTGATGATGTGCGCGCCGAGCGCGTCGCTGCGCCCCTCGCCGACCGTCCGCGCCAGCAGCCGAAACAGCGCGAGCGTTTCCTGTGCGTCCGGGCTGAGGGAATCCTCGGCAAGATCGAGCGGCTTGCCCGTCGTCGCCGCGAGCACCCGCAGTCGCCCGGCTTCACCGAGCGACGCGTAGTCCGGCTCGACGCCCGCGGCGCGAAACACCTCCGACAGCACGGCGACGTATCGGGACGATTCCTGCCGAACGTCGAGACGATTGAGGTGAAATCCGAACGCTTCGATCTGCGACAACCAGCGCCGCAACCGCACGCCGATCAACTCGCCGCCGGGGGCGTCATCGAGCACGCGCTCGACGCATTCCAGATCGCGGCGCAGCTCGGACGCGCTGGCGTACGCTGCACTCCGGGGCGGCGATCCTGCCGGAAGCGACAGCGTCCGCTCGAGCCGCCACTGCACGAGGCGGAGCCAGCGTCGCACGGATTCCGCTTCGTCGATCGGCTCGACGAGGGCGGCGGCGTCGGGCCAGCGCTGAAGCGCTTCGCTCAGGCGCGCGGCCAGCCGCTGGAAGGCTTCGGTCGGCGCGTCGGAGAGGCTCAGGCTGCGCCGCACGGCGCGGCACTGCGCGACGTGACTGCGAAGCGCCGTGTCGCGGAGCTGCCGAAGGCACTCGGCCGTCACCTCGGTGGTGACGCCGGGGTGGCCGTCGCGATCGCCGCCGATCCAGGTTCCGAAGCGCAGCAGCGCCGGAATGCGGAAGCGCGCGTCGGGGTAGACGTCGCGAAGCGCGTCGCGCAGATCCTCCAGCAGTTGCGGCACGACCTCCCAGAGCGTCGTGGCAAAGAACATCGAGCGATTGAATTCCTCGAGCACGGTCGGGCGGCGCTGCCGCAAGAGGTGCGTCTGGCGCAGGGCCAGCAGGTCTCCGAGCGCCAGGTCCAGGATGCGACGCCGCTGGCGCGGGGCCAGATCGCCGTGATCGAGCGCCGACAGGTGGTCGCGCAGATCGCGCACCTTCTCGCGCACCGAGCGGCGCTTCGCTTCCGTCGGGTGCGCGGTAAAGACCAGCTCGATGTCGAGCGCATCGAGCAGCGCCTGCACCGACTCGGCCGGGAGCCGCCGCGCCCGCAGCACCCGCACTGCGTCGGCCAGTGATTCGTCGCGCGGGCGCGACCGCCGGCGGCGTTCGCGCTGGCGGAGCACGCGCACGCGGTGTCGGTCCTCGGCCAGGTTCGCGAGGTCGAAGCCGATGCTCAGCGCGGCGATGAGCGATTCGGCCTGGGTCGCGTCCAGCGAAGCGATCCGCTGCCGGAGCCGGCGCCCGGCGTCGCGGTCGCCGGCGCGGCGCTGCTGCGCCAGCGTGCGGACCTGCTCGACAAGCCGTCTCCCTTCGAGGCCGTCCACGCGCTCGATCACCTCGGCGAGCAGTCGCTCGAGGAATTCGACTTCGTCGCGCAGGCGTCGATCCGTCGCGGCGCGTTTCGCTGCGTCGTGCGTGTCGCTCATGCGAAAGATGCTATCCGCTCGCGGAAGAAGTCACAGCAACGCGCGGGATGCGGCGATTCGACCGGCGAACACGCGAGTCGAAAGGCTGCTGCCCGAGCACGGCAAGAGAGCGCCGCGAACGCGCGGGTTGAAGGCCCGCACCGCAAGCGGGCAGGGGTCGCAGGCCGAAGAGCCGCACCGCAAGCAAGGCCGGCCGCCTGCGCTACGGCACGTAGCCGAGCGATCGCAGCTCGCGGAGCTGCTTGGCGTCAAACTCCGCGGGCGCGTCCGGCGCATCCTGCGCCGACGGCGGGTGCGTGGCCTTGTAGCGCAGCAGCTTCGCGACCAGCCGGCGAAACGCCTCCGCGTCGCCGCCCATGCGATCGTTCTGCTCGAACGGGTCGTCCGGCAGATAGAACAGCTCGAAATTCACGACGCCGACCTCGCGCGCATAGCCCGGAGTGGTCGCGCGGCCGCAGATCAGCTTCCAGCCGGTGTGCTCGTTGATGACGAATCGCATCACGCCCTTGCGCTCGCTGACGGCGCAGGAAACGACGTCGCGCGGGGCGCGATCGTCCGCTTCTCCGCGTGCGATCGGCATCAGGTTTTCGCCGGCCAGCGGAGTCGGCGCGGGCACGTCGGCGATCGCGAGCAGCGTCGGCGCGATGTCGAGCGTCTGCGCCGGAAAGTCGATTCGACCGCGGCGCGTCACCTGCGGGCCGCGGAGCACGAGCGGCACGCGGAGCACCTCTTCGAACAGGTGTTTGACGCCATGGCCCCAGTCGCCGTGCTCGAAGAGCTGCTCGCCGTGATCGGCGGTAATGAGGATGTGCGCGTTTTCGAGCATCCCGGCGCGCTCCAGCGCGTCGATGAACAGGCCGAAGCGGTGATCGGCGTAGAGCACTTCCTCGTCGTAGAGCGCGCGGGCGTGCTCGATGTCGCGCTCGTCGCGGACCTGGTGCAGCGACTGGATCGATCCGGTCACCGGTCCGTGATAGTCCGCGGCGAATCGCCCGGCAAAGCCCGGCGGAGGAAAAAACGGCGCGTGCGGCTCGGCCGTGTGAATGTAGGCGAGCGTGGGGCGGTCGCGCCGCTGGTCGAGCCAGGCCAGCGCCTGCTCGATCGGGACGGTTCGATCGGCCTCGTCGCCCCAGGTATCGGGCACGCAGTCAAAGAAGCTCTCGAAGCCGCGATCGGACTTCTCACGCGGTCCGGCGACGACGTTGGTGGAGAACATGGCGGTGGCGAACCCGCTGCGCAGCAGCGTTTGCGGGAACGGCACGAGGTGCTCGGGCGGGGCGGCCGAGTATGCGCCCGCGCCGTGCTGAACCGCCGGGGCGGAGAGCAGCATGTCCTTGACCGAGATGACAGTCATGGGCGAGTTGCTGCGCATGTTCTGAAACCAGACGCCGTGTTCGGCGAACGCCGCGATGCGCGGAGTCGTCGGGCGCTGGTAGCCATAGAGCCCCATGCGAGTCGAGGTGAGCGTGTCGATGAGATAGAGAATCAGGCGCGGCGCGTTCTCGACCGGCTGGTAGACCACCGGCGCGCCCCACAACGCGACGCCGGAATCCGGCGCGCGCAGCACCAGCTCCACGGACCGCCCGGCCCACGGCGCCAGCGATGCGGAGACTTCGCTCCACGACCCGGGCGAGGGAGCAGGCGATGAGAGCACCACGGTCTCTTGACCTTCACTCTGCACGGCGACTTCCAAGCCGGGGCGCGCAGTCGCGTCTTCGCCCGTCTCGACAGCCGGCGCAGCTCCTTCGTCGCGAAGCAGGCCGATCCCGGATTGAAAGCGACCGTCGGGCGGCACGACGACTTCCGGGATGCGCAGCTCGCGCCCGCCGCGCTGGTGAATCGCGTTCCGCAGGTGTCCGTCGAGCGCGACCCGGCACACGCCGATCGGCTGGGAGAATGCCTCGGTTCGCCCGAGCAGCCGCAGCGCCCCGAGCCGCAGCGGCGCGTCCGGCTTCTCCTCGAATTCGAGATAGAGATAGTCCAGCGGGCCGGACCAGAAGGGCAGCCCGTCCGTGGGGATTTGCAGAGTCTGGCGATCGGCGGCGCGCTTCACGGGCACGCGCACCCACGCCGCGGGCGTGAACATCTCCGTTTCCTTGATCTCGGTGACCTGCGGTCCTTGCCAGGCGAGCTGAAGGTACTCGCAGTCGCCGAGTTCGAGATCGACCAGGTCGATGCGGCCGACCTGCTCGCGCCGCAGGCCGAGGTTGAGAAACTCGACCCGCCAGAGCCGGGCGCCGCGCTGAATCGTCTGTCGCGCAAAGCGGCAGCGGAAGTCGGGTGTCGCCTCGCGGCTGTCGTATGGTCCGCGCGACAGGAGGACGGATTCGGCGGTCGGGCCCTCGACCGCGTCACCGGAGCCGGTCGCGACGCGTTCGGCGAGATGCACGACATTCCATCGTGGCGGTGCGAAGGCGGGCGCGAGCGGAGCGATCGGCGGCGTCTCGCGTTGCAGCGCGTCCCAGGCCCATTCGACGAACGCGGCCGGATCGGCGGGGGCGTCGGCGACGTAGGCGGGCAGATCTTCGTCCCACGCGGATTGGGCCGGAGCGCTCGATCGTCCGGCTGGGGCGGGCGATTCGGAGCGGCAGCCGGACAGCGCAAATGCGGAGGCGGCAAGCGCCAGCGCGGAAATCGACCTGCGGGAGGCGCCGTCATTCATGGAAACAGCCAGTATACGAACTCGCACTTGGTCGCGACAAATCCGTTCAGACGGGATCTGGCCGCGACCTGTTTCGATCGGCGGTTGACTCGATGTTGGTCACGGGACGCGGAGACGGTTGCGACAGACCCGGCGTCGGTGCCAGCCGTATACTCCCGCAGGACGCGGCGCGGCTCGTCTGCGGTCGCGTCTGTGGGAGCGCATCGATGACCCTGTACGATCTGACGCCGCCGATCCATTCTGGACTGTGCGTATGGCCGGGAGACACGCCGCCGTCGCGCGAAGTGCTCCTGGACATGAAGCAGGGCGCGAACATCACGCTTTCGACGCTGCGCGCGACCGTTCATCTCGGCGCGCATGCGGACGCGCCGAATCATTACGGCGCGAGCGCTCCGAGCATCGAGCAGCGCAGCCTCGATCCTTATCTCGGTCCTTGCCGGCTGGTGCACGTGCGGGTCGGTCGCGGGCAGCGCGTTTCCATTGAGGCATTCGAGTCGGCGCTCGGCGCGGTCGGCGGACCGGCGGCTGCCCTTGCGCCGCGCGTGCTGATCGCGACCGGCACGTTTCCCGACCCGACGAATTGGAACCCGGATTTTGCGGCGCTCGCGCCGGAGCTGGTGGACCATCTGCGCGGTCGTGGAGTGCGGCTGGTCGGGATCGACACGCCCAGCGTGGACGTGTTCGACTCCAAGGACCTGCCGACCCATCAGCGCCTGCTGGCGAACGACATGGCCGTGTTGGAGGGATTGCTGCTCAGCCGCGTGCCGGGTGGCGACTACGAGCTGATCGCCCTGCCGCTCCCGCTCGTCGGATTTGACGCCAGCCCGGTGCGGGCCGTGCTGCGATCGCTTTCCTGACTGCGAGTCGGCGTAGTCACGCCTTCTTTCGGCCGAGGAACGCGGCCAGTCGCGCGAGCTTCTGCTGCGCCGCGGAACCGGCGGGCCGTTCGGCGTCGCTGTCGACTTCGGTCGCGTTTGCGGGGTCGCCGTTCGATTCCGGCGGCGCGTCCGGCTCGGCGGCGGCGAGCTCTGCCTCCCGCGTCTGGGCGTGCACCGCGGCGGGTTGCGGCGCATCGTCCGGTTCGGCGCCTCGCTGTGAAGGCGAGGCCGCAGCCTCGAAGACGCCGATCGGCGCGGACGTGCGCGTCGCGGCGATCTGCGTCGCTGCGGTCGCGGGCGGTTCGGACGGCACGATCTGGGCCCGCTCCTGCCGCCACCAGCGCTGCACCACCTCGTGCACTTCGGACTGTTCCTGTCCGCCGGACCAGCGTCCGTAGAAGTCCACGTTGGCGCTTTGCGGATCCTTCGGCGGGCGGTCGATGAGCGTTCGCATCGGCATGAGCACGGCGTCGCCGATGATGAATCCTTCGCCGGGGCGCATGCTGGGCAGCAGGCTGATGAGGCTTCGAAACTGGTCGCTGACGACGCGCGCGGCGTACTCCTGGTCGTCGGGGTTGTTCATGCGCAGCAGGACCATGGAGTTGCACTGGCTGAGCACGGTCTCGGAGATTTCGCTGGGACGCTGGCTGACGATCATGGCCGCGACGCCGTATTTTCGGCCTTCTTTGGCGACTTTCTCGACGGCGTTCCGCGCGAAGGTCTTGCGGCCTTCGATCGGCTTGCGCGGCAGGTAGTTGTGCGCCTCCTCGAAGACCAGCAGGATCGGGTGGCGCTTGTTCGGCAGCGACCAGAAGTTGAAATCGAACAGGGCGCGCGTCAGCACGGCCACGGTCACGTCGACCACCTCGAACGGCAGCCCGGACAGATCGACGATGGTGAGGTTTCGGCGCGGTTCGAGCAGACCGAGCATCTGGCGAATGACCCAGCCGACCGTTCGGCTCTTGTCGGACGGCGACGCGTCGGGATCGAAGCGGCCCAGCAGGTCGACGTTCCGGCGGGCCTGCTCGAACGGGCGCAGCAGGAAGTCGTAGCGGCGGTCGTTCAGGCGCGTCTCGAGCATGTTGATGAGCCCGAGCAGTTTGCCGTTGAACCTGGCGTGCGCGGTCTCGCCCTCGCTGGCGGCGGGGTTGAACTCCATGCGCTGGGTCAGCAGGAGTCGTTCCTGCTCTTCGCGCTTGAGCTGCCGGTACGGCAGCCGCGAGAAGGCGTAGCTGTCGGTGTTGGTGACGAAGCGCGCGTCGTTCATGTTCCGCGCGTAGGTCAGCAGGTTGTCGAGCGAGTAGTGCACGGGCGTGTCGATGGTGAACTCGCCGTGCAGCCCCAGCTCCTGAGCGGCCGGTCGTTTCAGCCGTTCGAACGCCTGTCGCAGGAAGACGCGCTGGGCGTTGAGGTTGACCGGGTTGCTGGAGTCGACGAAGAGCTGCTCGAACTCCTCGAACGCGAGCATCCAGTAGGGCAGAATCAGGTTGCGATCGGACAGGTACGTCACGTGCGGCTTGGGGTTGTCGAAATCGTCGCTGAACGCCCGCAGGTACTCGCCGTGCATGTCGAACAGGATGACCTGCGACTCCGGCAGCGAGGTGGCCTCGTGCAGAATCTTGGCGGTGGTGACGCTCTTGCCCGAGCCGCTGTTTCCCATGACCGCGACGTGCTTGGCGAAAAAGTCCTTGCCGAGCACGCGCACCTCGAAGTCCGTATCGATCGCGAAGCGCCCCATCGAGAAGCTGCGCCGGCCGCCGCTGCCGCCCGACATCTCGTCGAAGCAGCCGAAGATCAGCTCGAAATCCTCGTCCACGCCGATGCGGACGGCGTCACCGAGCGTCGGATACTCGTTCACGCCGCGGCGGAACTTGTCGCCCTCGACCGTTCCCAGCAGCTGAAAGGACAGGGTCGGGGCGCGCCCGTTCTGCTCCGGCTCGAACGCGGCCAGCGCGCCGGTGCGCCCCACGCGGGTGACGTACCCGATCAACGTGCGTCGTTCGAGCGGAACGGTCACGTAGGAGCCAAGCCGGCCGATCCGATACGACTTGCCGTGATAGTCCAGCAGCAGGTCGTCACGCGTCAGACGGGCTTCGACGTTATCGCCCTCGACGCCGATGATGCGGCCGATTTCGAGTGGGTCCATGGACGCTCCCGGAGTCGGGTACGGACTGTCGATCTCCATATCGTTCCAAACGCCCGCACGAGTGAGCAGTTCCAGTCGCGCCGGCTGGCGGGCGCTGATCGGCGCCGATAAACTGCGCGGAAACGCGGCAGGCTCGCACCTGTTGCGCCCGCCGGCCCGCGTCTAACCACGGGGGCGATCCCATGCGCGCAGACATCCTGGGCAACTTTCCGAGCCGGCATGGCGTCGAGACAATCGGGCTGACTCATCGCGGGCGGCAATTCTGGAACCTCGGGCTGCCGGCTCTGGTTGTCGAGTCGATCCGCCGCGAAGAAGGCACGCTGTCGGACCGGGGCGCGATCGTCGCGACTACCGGCAAGCGCACCGGCCGCTCGCCCAAGGACAAGTTCATCGTGCGGGAGCCATCGTGCGAATCGCACGTATTCTGGGGCGACGTGAACGCCCCCACCTCGCCCGAGACGTTCGCGAAGCTCAAGGCCAAGGCGTTCGCATACGCGCAGTCGCGCGACCTGTTCGTCCAGGATCTGTACGCCGGCGCCGACGACGCGCATCGCCTGCGGGTGCGCGTCGTCAGCGAATATGCCTGGCACAGCGCGTTCGCGCGACAGCTCTTCATCCGCCCCGCGCCGGAAGAGACCGCCGACCATCGCCCGGACTTCACCGTGGTATGCATGCCGGGATTCCACGCCGACCCCGGCGCGGACGGCACACGCTCCGAAGCGTTCGTGGTGCTGAACTTCGCCGAGAAGCTGGTGCTGATCGGCGGCACGAAGTACGCCGGAGAGATCAAGAAATCGATCTTTACGGTCATGAACTACGTGCTGCCGCTCGCCGGCGTGCTCAGCATGCACTGCTCCGCCAATCAGGGCGCCGCCGGCGACGTGGCCCTGTTCTTCGGCCTCAGCGGCACCGGCAAGACGACCCTCTCGGCCGACCCGAATCGGCGCCTGATCGGCGACGACGAGCACGCCTGGTCGGACACCTGCGTCTTTAACATCGAGGGCGGTTGCTACGCGAAGGTGATCAATCTCTCGCCGGAGCTGGAGCCGCAGATTTTCAACTCGATTCACTTCGGCTGCGTGCTCGAGAACGTCGTGCTCGACCCGCGCACGGGCGAGCCGCGCTATGCCGACTCGTCGCTGACCGAAAACACGCGCGGCGCCTACCCTCTGAGCTTTATCGAAAACGCGATCGAGCCGTCGGTCGGCGGGCACCCGAAGAACATCATCTTCCTGACCTGCGACGCGTTCGGCGTGCTGCCGCCGATCGTACGCTTCACACCGGCGCAGGCGATGTACCACTTCCTGTCCGGCTACACCGCCAAGGTCGCCGGCACCGAGGCCGGCGTGACCGAGCCGCAGGCCACGTTCTCAACGTGTTTCGGCGCGCCGTTTCTGCCGTTGAATCCGACCGTGTATGCGACCATGCTGGGCGAAAAGATCGCGCGGCACGAAGTTCACGTCTGGGGCGTGAACACCGGCTGGACCGGCGGCCCGTTCGGCATCGGCAAGCGCATGAAGCTGCCCTACACGCGAGCGATGATCACCGCCGTCCTCAACGGACAACTCGACGCGGTCGCGTACGAGCCGCACCCGGTCTTCGGCGTGAATATGCCGCGGAGCTGCCCGAACGTGCCGTCCGACGTGCTCAACCCGCGTCACACCTGGACCGACCACGCGGCGTATGACGCGAAGTGTCGCGATCTGGCCGGCCTGTTCACGAAGAACTTCGAGAAGTTCGCCAGCGCGCCGGAAGCGGTGAAGGCGGCCGGACCGCGCGTCGGCTGATCGGGTCCGGGCGCGCTACCGCACGGGCGTTTGACCACCGGTTCGCGCCTCGCTGCGGCGCTGTTGCGTCGCGGAATAGCGCCGCTCGTAGATTCCAGAGCGCGTCCAGAGCTGCGCCAGCGTCTGCCACACGATCAGCGCGTCCTGCCGCAGGCTGAGCGTCTCCACGTAATGCACATCCAGCTCGAGCTTCTCCTCGATGGTCAGCGCGCCGCGTCCGCGAATCTGCGCCAGCCCGGTCAGCCCGGGAAACGACAGAAGGCGTCGTCGCTGGCGCGGCGTCCACTCGGCCGCCTGCTGGCAGTACAGCGGGCGCGGTCCGACGAGCGACATTTCGCCGCGCAGGACGTTGAGGAGTTGCGGCAGTTCGTCCAGGCTGGACTCGCGCAGCCACCTTCCGGCGCGCGTGATCCGGGCGTCGCCGCCGTGCTGCGGCGAATCGCCGAACGGATCGGCGTCGGTCCGCATGGTGCGGAACTTCAGCAGCGTGAACGGCCGACCGTCACGTCCGGCGCGGACTTGTCGAAAGAGCGCCGGGCCCGGGCTGTCCCGTCGCACGTACGCCGCGAGCAGGAGTCCGAGCGGGGCGAGGACCACCGCGGCGACGGCGCTGAGATAGAGATCGATGCAGCGCTTGATCCACCAGTAGCTGGGCGGCGCGAGGTCGGTCGGTGGTCGGCGCGGTGGGTTCACCCGGGTGAGTGTACGAAGTTCGACGGGCGAAGTCTCGTTGATCACACCACTTGTGCTTTTGATCGCGCTCGCTACGATATCTGGTGGGTTGGACGAGCGCGCGGACTGACAGGTCGTGGATGAGAGTCGGCGCGCCGGGCAGGGAAGCAGCTCGCGGTGCAACGGATGCACGCGAAATTCCTATCGTGAGTTCGTTTGAGTGTTTCTGAAGAAACTCATCCTGCAAGGCTTCAAGAGCTTCGCCGAGCGCACCGAGTTTGAATTCGGCCCCGGCATGACCGGGATTGTCGGTCCGAACGGCTGCGGCAAGAGCAACGTGCTGGACGCGACGCGCTGGGTGCTCGGCGAGCAGTCGGCCCGCTCGCTGCGCGGGGCCAAGATGCTCGACGTCATCTTCAACGGCTCGCGCTCGCGCAAGGCGATGAACTTCGCCGAAGTGGAGCTGATCTTCGACAACGCCACCCGCTTCCTCGCCAGCGATACGCCGGAAGTGAGCGTGGCGCGGACGCTCTATCGCAGCGGCGAGAGCGAGTATCGCCTGAACGGCAATGCGTGCCGACTCAAGGATGTTCGCGACCTGCTGCTGGACACGGGCGTCGGCGTGGATGCCTACAGCATCATCGAGCAGGGCCGCGTGGACATGATGCTTCAGGCCAATCCCACGCAGCGGCGCGAGCTGTTCGAGGAAGCCGCCGGCGTCAGCCGCTACAAGGTTCGCCGGGCCGAGGCGCAACGCAAGCTCGAGCGCACTCAGAACAACGTCCTGCGGCTGAACGACCTGCTCGAAGAACTGGAACGTCAGCTTCGAAGCGTGAAGCTGGCGGCCGGCAAGGCGCGCCGCTGGCAGGAGCTCGACCGCCGCTGGCGCGAGCTTCGGTGCTCGTTCGCGCTCGCGGAGTATCACGCCCTGGCCGGTTCGGTCGCCGAGCACGCCGCCCGCCTGCGCGACCTGTCGGCGCTTGCGGCGGCGCAGCGCGCGGCGGTCGCCGCGTGGGAGCGGGCCGAGGCCGCGATTCGGAACGAGGAGCGCGCCGCGGACGAGCGCGTCCGCGAAGCGGAAGAGCGCGGGGCCGATCTCCGTCGCGAGCAGGAGAGCCTGCGCGAGCGAATCGTCGCGGAGCAGCGGCGGGCGGAGGAGCTGGCCGACCAGATCGGGCGTCTGCGGCGTCAGGCGGCGCAATCCGACGGCGAAGCGATCGAGCTCGAGCGGCGGCTGGCGGACAGCGAGCAGGCGCTGGCGGACCTAAGCGATCGGGCGCAGCGCGACGCGGAGCGGCTGGGATTGCTTCGGCAGGAGCATCTCGGGGCCGAGCAGCGCACCGCGCATTCGCGCGGCGCGATCGAGTCGATCCGCCGCCAGGCGTTCGACGCGGCCCGCAGCGCCAGCCTGATTCAGAACGAGCTGCAGATGATCGCCCAGCAGCAGCAGCGCGGCGAAGCGCAGCTTCAGCAGATCGAGGCGCGGCGGGCGCAATGGGCCAGCGAGCATGAGCAGCGCGCCGCGGACCGCGAGAAGGCTCTGGGCGAGCTGGCCGGGCGCGAGCGTGAGGCGTCGGAGCTGACGGAGCGCGTGCGCGAAATCGAGTCCGAAGCGGCGACGATCGACGCGGAGCTGGAGGGGTTGTCGCAGGAGGTCGGTCGGTACAAAGAGCAGCGCGGCGCGCTGCTGTCGCGTCTGGGTGTGCTGGAAGAGCTGGAGGCTCGGCAGGAAGGCGTCGAGCAGGGCGCGCGGTGGCTGCTGGCGTGGCGTGACGAGGGCGCCGCGGGAGTGCTCGGACTGGTGGCGGACCTGCTCAGCCTCGACGATCCGCGCGTGGCGCTGCTCGAATCCGCGCTCGCGCAGGTGGAAGGACGCGTCGTGGTCGCGGATTCGCACGCGTTTCTCGCGGAGCTGCGGCGGCGCGAGGCCGCGCCGGCGGCGCTCGACGTGCTCGCGCTCGACCGGGTGCCGGCGGCGCGCGGCATGCGGCGATATGCGGATGCGCCCGGCGTTCTGGCGTGCGCGGCCGACTGGGTGCGGTGCGATGAGGCGTATCGTCCGCTGGCCGAGGCGCTGCTGGGTCGGGTGTACCTGGTGAATGACCTGGAGCGCGCGTTGGCGCTCGCGGAACAGGCGGAGCCGGATTGCCGGTTTGTGACTCCGGAGGGCTGGACGGTCGCTCCCGGGGGACGGTTGTCGCTGGGCGGCGCGCGGGGCGATCGCGGGTTGATCAGCCGCAAAGCACACATTCGCCAGGTTCGCGCGGACCTGGACGAGGTGGAGACGGCGCTGGAGCGGGCGCATCGCGCCCACGCGGCGCTGGAGCAGCAGCGATCCGACGTCCGGCTGCGGCGCGGCGGGCTTCTGGATCGGGTGGCCGGAGTGCAGCGCAGCCACGGGGAAGCGCGCAGCGTGCTGGCGCGGCTGGAGGAAGCGGTCTCGCGTCTGGAGCGTGAGTCGCGGCTTCTGGACGGCGAACGGGCCGCGGCGCTTCGGTCGCTGTCGGAGCTGGGCGTTCGCGCGGGCGAGCTTTCGGAGCAGCAGCGCCGGGCGGAGGAATCGGCGCGCGAGTTCGAGGCGCGCATGGAAGAGCTCTCCGTCGAGCTGGGTCGGCTGGAGCAGGTGGTGGGCGAGCTGGCCCGCAGCCTGACTGCGGCGGAGGTGGACGTCGGTCGGACGGAAGAGCGTCGCGTCGCGTGCGAGCGAAACGTGCGGGAATTGCGCGTTCAGCTCGAGGGGCTGCGCGCTCGCCGGATCGAATCGGAGCAGGCAGCGGAGGGCGCGCAGCTTCGCCGCGAGCAGTCGGCGGACGAACTGCGGCAGTACGAGTCGCTGCTGGAGCGGCGCGTTGCGGAGTCGCGCGAACACGAGTCGGTGATCGCGGAGCTGCGCGGGCGGAGCACGATGATTCGGCGTCGGGCATCGGCGTCGGCGTCGGCCGGTCGCTGCGCTTCGGCGGAGCTGGAGCAGTGCGAGCGCGCGGTTTCGGCGCGCGAGATGGGGCGTCGCGAGGCGGCGGTGCGGTGTGAGTCGCTGGAGTCGCGGGTTCGGGACGAGCTGGGTCTGGAGCTGGCGGAACTTCACCGGACGTACGTTCACGCCGATCAGGACTGGGAGGCGATCCGCGCGGAGATCGACGAGGCACGGGAGAAGATCGCGCGGCTGGGGAACGTGAACCTGGATTCGATCCGCGAGCTGGAAGAGCTGACGCCGCGGCACGAGACGCTGGCGGCGCAGAAGGCGGACCTGGTGACGTCAATCGGTCGGCTGGAGGCGCTGATTCAGGAGCTGGACGAAGAGTCGCGCGCGCGGTTCGCGGCGACGTTCGAGCAGATTCGCGGGCATTTTGTGGAGCTTTTCCGCAAACTGTTCGGCGGGGGCAAGGCGGACGTGCTGCTGGAGGATCCGACCCGGCCGCTGGAGAGCGGAATCGAGATCATCGCGCGTCCGCCGGGCAAGGAGCCGCAGAGCATCTCGCTACTGAGCGGCGGCGAGCGGACGATGACGGCGGTGGCGCTGCTGTTCGCGGTGTTCCGGAGCAAGCCGTCGCCGTTCGCGATTCTGGATGAAGTGGACGCGGCTCTTGATGAAGCGAACATCGATCGGTTCAATAGGATGCTGATGGAGTTTGTGGTCGAGTCGCAATTCATCGTGATTACGCATAACAAGCGCACGATGCATCATGCAGACGTGCTGTACGGAGTGACGATGCAAGAACCGGGCGTGAGCAAGCGGGTAAGCGTCCGGTTCGAGGATCGTGTCGAAGCGCCAATTGTGGCGTAGGTTTGTTTCGTTTCACCCGCTTGTAGAGGTGCGCCATGGCTAAGAAGGCAGCGAAGAAGAAGACCGCGAAGAAGAAGGCCGCCAAGAAGTCGGCCAAGAAGTCGATGAAGAAGAAGGGCCGCTAGGCCCGCTTCGCGGTCGGGGTCGGCGGAGGCGCTTCCCGGAGCGCCGCCGCCGACGCCCGGCGTGCCGCCGCGCGCCGCTCGCGGCGATGTCGCCGGTCGCGGACGATCGCGGCCGGCGGCGCGGATGGCACGCTTGTTCGAGTGAGTTGCGCGTCGGCCCGCGGGGTTCTCGGCGCGCGGAGATCGGATCGGAGTGACACGCTCCGGACCGGCCCGCGCGAAGCAGGACCGCAGCGGGCCGTTCGCATTCCGCAGCAGGCCGCCGGTTCCGCGCAGGGAAGGTCGGCGCGGTACAATTGCGATCGGGCGTCCCAGGCCCGCGAGTCGAATCGAGCCCGTCGCGGCCGTTTCGGCTCGAACGATGCGTTCCGCCCGCCGGGCGGCTTCGCCGGCGGCGAGCGCCTCGGACGCCGCGCGCGAAGCCGGGGGATCGCTGGTCATGAGTGCCAAACCGTTCAATGCCTTCGCGATGGCGCAGGCGCAATTCGACCGAGTCGCCGAAACACTCCAGCTTCGACCGGCCACGAAGGAACTCCTGCGCTGGCCGATGCGGGAATATCACTTCGCGCTTCCGGTTCGAATGGACGACGGGGGCGTGCGGGTGTTCCGCGGGCTGCGGGTTCAGCACAACGACGCGCGGGGGCCGGCCAAGGGCGGCATCCGGTTTCATCCGCAGGAGACTCCCGACACGGTTCGCGCACTGTCGATGTGGATGACGTGGAAGTGCGCCGTCGCCAACCTGCCGCTCGGCGGAGCGAAGGGCGGAGTTATCTGCGATCCGCATCATCTGAGCCCGGGCGAGCAGCAGTCGCTCTGCCGCGCGTTCGTGCGGCAGATTGCGCGCGACATCGGTCCGCTGCGGGATGTGCCCGCGCCGGACGTGATGACGTCCGGCCAGCACATGCTGTGGATGCTCGACGAGTATGAGCAGATCGCGGGCGGTCGGCATCCCGGGCTGATCACGGGCAAGCCGGTCGGGCTGGGCGGTTCGCAGGGCCGGACGGAAGCGACGGGCTACGGGTTGATTTTTTCGCTGCGCGAGGCGCTGCGTGAACTGGGAATTCGGACGCAGGACACGCGGGCCAGCGTGCAGGGCTTCGGCAACGTCGCGCAATACGCGGTCGAGCTTTACCAGCAACTGGGAGGCACGGTCGTGAGCGTGTCGTGCTGGGACCAGCAGGCGGGCTGTTCGTATGCCTACCGCAAGCGGTCCGGCGTCCAGCTCTCCGAGCTGCGCGCCATCACGGATCGATTCGGCGGGATCGACGGTCGCCTCGCGGCGGAGCGCGGCTACGAGCAGTTGCCCGGTGAGGCGTGGATCGAGCAGGACGTAGACGTGCTCATGCCCTGCGCGCTGGAGAACTCGCTTCACGGCGAGAACGTCGCGAAGATATCGAGCCAGGTGAAGATCGTGGCGGAAGGCGCCAACGGCCCGACCACGCCGGATGCCGATCATGTGCTGGCGGAGCGCGGCGTGTTCGTGATTCCGGATTTTCTGGCGAACGCGGGCGGCGTCGCGTGCAGCTATCTCGAGCAGGTGCAGAGCAACATGAACTTCTACTGGGACAAGGACGAGGTGCTCGGCAAGCTCGACCGGATGCTGACCTCGGCGTTCATGAGTGTGTTCGAGCTGAGCCGCAAGCGGAAGCTCTTCATGCGCGACGCGGCGTATTCGATCGCCATTGCCCGCGTGGCGGAGGCGTGCGAGGCGCGCGGCTGGGTCTAGCCGCCACCGGGCGCCGCGCGGGCGTCGCGCCGTCTGGAAAGGCCGTGCCATGCAGGAGCGACGCGAGAGCGGTGCCTGGCCGGCGTTCGACCGGCAGCGGTTGCCCGGCGCGGGCGAATACGCCGTGTTGGGCGACGGCGAGATCGGCGGAAAGGCCCGAGGACTGGTTGCGATCCGCGACGCGATCGCGGCGGCGCTGCCGGGCGGCGCGATGCCTCACGTTCACGTCGGCATTCCGCGCTTCGTGGCGCTGGCGACGGACGTGTTCGAGCGGTTCCTCGACGCTGCCGGTCTGCGCGGCGCTTCGTGGCACGGCGCTTCGAACGTGAGCGTTGCGCACGCGTTCCTGAAGGGCGAGCTTCCGGCGACCATCGCGGGCGATCTGCGCGCGTTGAGCGAGGCGGCGTCCGGTCCGCTGGCCGTGCGGTCGTCGAGCCTTCTCGAGGATGCGCTGCACCATCCGTTCGCGGGCGTCTACGCCACGAAGATGATCTCGAACGTCGAGACGTCGCCGGCGGAGCGTTTTCGCCGGCTGGCTGATGCGATCAAGCTGGTTTGGGCCTCGACCCACTTTCGCGACGCGCGCGGCTTTCGCGCCGCCATGGGGCGCGGCGAAGACGAGGAGCGGATGGCGGTCGTCATTCAGGAGGTGGTGGGCGAACGGTACGGCGATCGCTTCTACCCGGTCGTCTCGGGTGTGGCGCGGACGCACAATTGCTATCCGCGCCCGCCCGCGCGGCGCGAAGACGGCGTGGTGAGCCTGGCGCTCGGGCTGGGAAAGACGATCGTGGACGGCGGCGCGTGCTGGACCTATTCCCCCGCGTATCCGAATCACGATCCGCCGTTCGCCTCGGCCGACGACCTGGTGCAGCGGAGCCAGTCGCGCTTCTGGGCGATCCGCATGACGCCCGCGCCCTACGATCCGGCGAGCGAGAATGAGCACATGGTCGAGTGCGACCTGGAAGCGGCCGAGTGGGACGACGTGCTTCGCTTCACCGCCAGCACGTATGACGCCGCGTCGGACCGACTGGTGGCGGGCGTGTCGATCGACGGCGCGCGGGCGCTGACGTTCGCTCCGCTCCTGCGGCTCGACGCGGCGCCGCTGAACGAACTGGTTCGCCGCGCGGCGACGGCGTGCCGGGAGGCGCTGGGCGGCGACGTGGAGATCGAATTCGCGATGACGCTCGATCGGCGACGGGCTTTGCCGGCGCGGTTCGAGATCGTTCAGGCCCGCCCGATCCGATCGGGCGGTGGCGACGTTCGCGTCGAGCCGGACGAGCTGCTCGGGCCGAACGTGCTGGTGGCCAGCGATGCGGCGCTGGGCGACGGCGCGTGGGAAGACGTCGCCGACGTGGTCTATGTCGTGCCCGCGCGATTCAGCGCCAGCCGCACACGGGAGATCGCGGCCGAGCTGGACGCGCGAAACGAGATTCTGGCGGCGGAGGGACGGCGTTGCGTGCTGATCGGCTTCGGCCGCTGGGGTTCGAGCGATCCGAACCTGGGCATTCCGGTGACCTGGCCGCAGATCAGCCGCGTGCGCGTGCTGGTGGAATGCTCGACTCCTGCGATGCACGTGGACGCGAGCCAGGGGTCGCATTTTTTCCACAACCTGGTCGGGGTCGGCGCGGCCATCCTGTCGGTGCGGCACACGGGTTCGGGGAGGGTTGATTTCGACTGGCTGGCGCGGTCCGCTGCGCTGGATGAGGGGCGCTTTGTGCGCCACGTGCGGCTGGGCGCTCCGCTGCGTGTGCGAGTGGACGGAAGCAGCGGGCGCGGTGTGGTGATTCGGGCGTCCGATCGTGTCGGAGCGGCGCGATGAGTCCTTCACGCGAGCACGTAGACGACATTCTGCGGGCGCTCCAGGAGCGCGCGAAAGAGCTGAACTGTCTCTACAAGGTCGAGGAGCTCGTCGGGGACCGCGACGCGTCGATCGACGAGGTCTGCGGGCGGGTGATCGAGGCGATCCCGGCGGGCTGGCAGTACCCGGACGTGTGCGCCGCCCGGATGCAACTGGAGAATCGTACGCACGAAGCGCCGGGCTTTCGCGAGACGCCCTGGCGCCAGTCGGCCGCGATCCGCGTGATGGGCGAGCCGGTCGGGCAGATCGATGTGGTGTATCTGGAGCAGCGCGCGCCGGCCGACGAGGGGCCGTTCCTCAAGGAGGAGCGCAAGTTGCTCGAGACGATCGCGGATCGCGTGGGCAGTTGCGTGACGCATCGCCGTTTGCTCGATGCGGCGAGGCACCTGCAGGAGCAGGGCGGCGCCGCAGATCAGCCGCGGCGCGGCTGGGCGCCTGTGGTCGAGCTTCTGAAGCACACGGATCAGAGCCTGCTGGCGCGGGTCGCGCGCAAGATGCTGAATCACCTGTGTCTGCGCGGGATCAAGCCGGCCGACGCGGTGCTGGCCCGATTTCAGGCGATGCGTTCGGGCGAAGAGCCGGACGTGTTTGGCGAGTCGAACCGGCCGCGCGGGCGTTTTGATCCGCCGGCGATTTCGGACATTGCCGACCAGGTGTTCGAGCTGGCGGCTCGGCATCTGGGCGAAGAGGAGCTGGTGCAGTGCGTTCGCGCGTGGATCAAGCAGGATCACGCGAGTTTTCTGGTGAATACGCTGGAAAATCTGCACAAGTCGATCACGGAGGTGGGCGACGCGATCCAGCGTTATCACCACGGCGGACACCGCGAGACGGACCTGGGCCAGCCGACGGTTCGGGCGCTGCTGGTGGCGCTGGTGCGGCGATTCCTGTCGGACGAGCTCGACTACGTGAACGTCGCCAAGCGCTTCGTTTCGATCGCGGACTTTCACGAGCTGATCCGGCGGCTGATCTACCCGGCGCACGGGCACGGGCGGATCGGCGGGAAGGGCGCGGGGCTGTTCCTGGCGCATCGGATCGTGCAGAAGCACCGCGATTCGGACGAGCTGCTGGCGTCCGTTCGCGTTCCGAAGACGTGGTACCTGACGTCGGACGGGATTCACGACTTCATCTACTGCAACCAGCTCGAGGACGTGTTCACGCAGAAGTACAAGGACATCGACGAGGTACGGCAGGAGTATCCCGACCTGGTGCAGGTCTTCAAGAACAGCCGCTTTTCGTCCGAGATCGTCAAGGGCTTGTCGCTGGCGCTGGATGACCTGGGCGACACGCCGCTGATCGTCCGCAGCTCCAGCCTGCTGGAAGACCGCTTCGGAGCCGTCTTTTCGGGCAAGTACAAGAGTCTCTTTCTCGCCAACCGCGGCAGCAAGCAGGAGCGGCTCGAGGCGCTGATGGACGCGGTGGCCGAAGTGTACGCGTCCACGTTCGCGCCGGACCCGATCCAATATCGCGCCGAGCGCAACCTGCTCGATTTCCAGGAAGGCATGTGCGTGCTGATCCAGGAAGTGGTCGGGACGCGCGTGCGGGATTACTTCCTGCCGGCTTGCGCCGGAGTGGCGCTCTCGCAGAACGAGTTCCGCTGGTCGCCGCGCATCCGCCGCGATGACGGCCTGATCCGGCTGGTTCCCGGGCTCGGCACGCGCGCGGTGGACCGCGTGGGCGACGACTACCCGGTCCTGGTCTCCCCGGGCCAGCCCAACCTGCGCGCCAGCGCCACGCCCGAGGAGATCGTCCGGTACGCCCCGCGCTACATCGACGTGATCCGCCTTTCGACCAACCGCTTCGAGACGGTGCCGGCCGCGGATTTTCTGCGCGCCGAGGGCGCGAACCTGCCGTGGCTGGAGCAGATGACGTCGATCTACGATCACGGCATCCTGCGGCGCCCGTTCCCCGGGCAGGTCGATTTCGACAAGGACGACCTGGTGATCACCTTCGACGGCCTGCTGACCGGCACGCCGTTCGTCCGGCAACTGCGCGCGCTGACCCGCGCGCTGGAGACCGAGCTCGGGCATCCGGTGGATATCGAGTTCGCGCATGACGGGCGCGAGCTGTACCTGCTGCAATGCCGCGCGCAGGCGCCGACGCCGCAATCCCGTCCGGCGCCCATCCCGCGCGACCTGCCGCGCGAGCGGATCGTGTTCTCGGCGCGCCGGCACGTTTCCAACGGCACGGTTCCGAACCTCTCGCACGTGGTCTACGTCGATCCGGCCCGCTACGCCGCGCTCAGCACGCGCGAGCAACTGGTCGCGGTCGGTCGGGCGGTTGGTCGGCTGAACAAGGTGCTGCCGAAGCGGCAGTTCCTGCTGATGGGGCCCGGGCGCTGGGGCAGCCGCGGCGACATCCGGCTGGGCGTGAGCGTGACGTACTCCGACATCTGCAACGCGGCGATGCTGATCGAAATCGCGCATCGCACCGGGGCGGGCGCGGTGGACGTTTCGTTCGGCACGCACTTCTTTCAGGACCTGGTCGAATCGGGCATCCGGTACCTGCCGCTCTTTCCGGACGACGCCGACGTGATCTTCAACGAAGCGCTGCTCCGAGGCTGGCCCAACCTGCTGGCCGAGCTGGCGCCGGACTATCGCGAGCTGGGCGACGTGGTGCGCGTGCTCGACGTTGCCCAGTCCGCCGACGGCATGACGCTCACGGTGCTGATGAACGGCGAGCTGGACGAGGCCGTCGCCGTGCTGGGGGAGCGCGCCGCGGAGCCCGACGGCGGCGACACGGGCGCGCGCGTTCCCGAGCTCGGCGACGGGCAGGACTGGCGCTGGCGGGCGCGCATGGCCGAGCGCATCGCCGCCCGACTCGACGCGCCGCGGCTCGGCGTGAAGGCTGCGTATCTCATCGGCAGCGTGAAGAACGCCACCGCCGGCCCGGCCAGCGACATCGACCTGCTGCTGCACGTTAATGGCGACGAGTCGCAGCGGCGTGAGCTGCTGCTGTGGCTCGACGGCTGGAGTCGATGCCTCAGCGAGATGAACTACCTGCGCACCGGGTGCCGCACGGACGGCCTGCTCGACGCGCACCTGATCACCGACGACGACATCGCCAGCCGAACGAGCTTCGCGGTCAAGATCGGCGCGGTGACCGACGCGGCTCGTCCGTTAGCGCTCGGCGGGGCGTAAGCGGGCGCCGGCGCGCCGCGTCAGTCGCAGCGGATCAGCGATCGCGTGGCCTCGTCCGGCCGCTCCGGGTCGAATTCCACCAGCGCCAGTTCCGGTCCATCGTGTGCCGCCGACAGGCAGATCGTGCGTCCCAGCGAGCACGTCCACTGGCCCGTGATTCGAGCCGATTCATGAATGTGGCCATGCAGCGTCAGCCGCGGCTGCCGCTGTTCGATGAAGCGCCGGATCGCGACGCTGCCCACATGCACGTCGAGCGGAGCGTGGTCGATGCGTCGTTCATCCAGCGCGGCGCGATCGAGCGGCGTGTCGTAGGGCGGAGCGTGAAACAGAAACACCGACCGATCGAGCAGGCGGTCGCCGGCCAGCTCCGCCAGGTCGTCGCGAATCGTCGCGTAGCGCGTCACGTTCGGCTCGACCGCCACGGTGCGGACTCCCTCCTCCGGCGAGACGCAGCCCGGATCGACGTGCCGCGACACGTCGTATCGCTCCCAGTCCTTCAGCAGAAACGGCGACGGGGGCACGTACGAGTAGCCATGGACGTCGAAATCGCCCAGCGCGACCCGACGCCCGTGCAGGCACTCCCATGCGCCGGCCTCCGCCGCACGAACGAAGACCGGCTCGGCGGCGCGCGGATCGTCATTGCCCAGGATCAGAAACACCCGCGGCGCGTCTCGACCGAGCACCGCGCGCAGGCGCAGAAACTCGGCCGCAAGGAACCCGCCGACGAACCGGGAACACTCCGGCGAATCTGCAGCGCACCCGCCCGGCAGCAAATCGCCGCCCAGAAACACCGCTGCCGGCCTGCGATCGAGCACGCGATCGGACAGCGCCCGATATCGCCCGAGCTGCCCGTGAAGATCGGCTGCGAACAAGCACAGCGGCATGCCGAGCGCCCCCCGAGAACGTCGCGTCGCGCTTCGCTATCGCCGCAGGTCGGGCGGCGCGCCGGCGCGGCGGATACGGGATGCGCGAATTCTACGCGCTCCGCCGCATTCGTTTCGCCAGATTCTGCTTGCCCCCAGCCGATTCTGTCCTAGTGTAATGCCTCGTCAGGTACGCGACGCGTTCTGATCCGAACCGCGACCGATAGGGGCGGGGGCGGCCAAACACGCTGCCAAAGCCTACTCCCCGCTCCCTGACGGTCGCGGCTCGGAAAGTCGAGATGATTCTGAGGCATACACCAGGCTTGCGGCCGGATGATCGCACGAGCTGCAAACTCCGGACCGGCGTCGATCGACTGGCACGCGCGCTCGCGCCCGTCGTGGCTGTCCGGGCTTCTGCCCGCGGTTGCCGTGGTCGCGGTCTGGCTGCCGCTGGCTCATCTGGAGTTGGCGCTGATTCCGGTCTCGCCGACGCAGCGGTTCTTCACGGAGTCTTGGCAGGATCTCGCCGGGCTCTGGCGGGACATGGTGCGATTCACGCGGCCGGCCGAAGATCCCGCCTGGTGGCCGTACGCGCTGTCGCTGGCGCAGTGCGCGCTGGCGGCGATCCTCGGGCAGGCTTGTGTTCAGGTCGCGGCGGCGCGCGTCGGGCTGGGGCGCAACGCGCCGGCGGCGACGCACCTTCGTCTCAACGTCTACGCGGGTCTCGCCGGTCTCGCGCTGCTTCCGGGCGTCTGTCTGCTGGTGCTTTGCCTGGCGATCTCCCTGCCGCATTCGGACGCGTTTCGCGGCACGAGCCTGCTCATCCCCAGTGTGCTGCTTGCGGTCCTGACGATGGCGATCGCGCGTTCCGTTCGGCGTCACGAGCTGCGCTGGCGCTGGCGTCCCGCGTGTCCGGAATGCGGCTACGACATCCGGAGATCGATCCAGCCGCGCTGCGCGGAGTGCGGCGAGCCGTTTCCGACCGAGTCGCGCAGCTATCGCCGCTGGGCCGTGCGGCGCTTGGCGTGGGACCGCGTGTCCGGGGCCGGGCTGCTTTTGGACTACTCGCGAACGGTTGCAACGATCGCGGTCCGCCCGGCCGACGCCGCCCGGCGTCTGGCGATACCTGATCGGCTGCGGCGGGCGACCACATGGGCGCTCGTGCACGCGATCGCGTGCGTGCTGCTGCTCACCGCGATGCGCGAGCGCGTGGACCTGGTGTGGTGGTCGCTTTACTGGACGGGCACGCCGCAGGAACGCCAGCAGATGGCCTGGCATCGCCGCGTGGAGCTGGCGTCCACGGCGAGCCGTGTCGGCTGGCCGCTGATGGTGACTGTCCCCGCGGTGGCGTGCATGCCGGCCATCGGCTGCGGGCTGGCCTGGCTGCTGCCGCGCCGGCATCCGGCGGCGCGTCGCGCGGGCTTGAAGTGGTCGCTCTATCTCGTGGCGCTTCCGTTCTGGGTGTTCGCGGTCGGGGCGACGTGCTACCTCGCGTATCTGGCGCAGAACGGCAGCGTCTCGGGCGGAATGCTCGGGGCGGAATGGGAGTGGCCACGAGCGCCGCTCTACGGCGTCGCGTTCGCGCTCTACGGGCTGTGGTGGTGCGTCGGGATGAACGCGCACCCGTACGAGCCGCGCGGCTGGGGCCGGCTCGCCGCATACGCGGCGTCGTTCGTCGGCGCGTGTGTGCTGCTCTATTACGTGGTGCTTCCGCCATGGTTGCTCATCGAGCTGTACTGAGCGAGCTGCTCGTTCGCCGTCGCCCGAGCGTCGCCCGAGCCGACGTGCGCCGTGTCGCGCTCGCCGCGGTCGTGCTTCTCGTGATCGCCGGGGTGTGGCGGCCGGTTCGCGCTGCGCTGATCCGTTCGGTTGCGCGTACGAGCGTGGGTCTGCCGGACCGCACCGATTTTCTGCTGGCCGAGCTGCGCCGAGAACTGCGCGACGCGATTCCGCCGCATGTCACCTATTGGCTCGACAAGCCGGAAGAGTATGCCTGGGCGATCGCGACGGGCGGGGCCGGGGCGAACGGCTTTATCGCGTGGCTCGACGCGCCGCAACGACCCCTTGATACGTCCGTCTCCGTCGTGATCGCCGACGCGGATTTCGAGGTGCTGGGCCGATTGCGCGCGCCGGGGTTGTGGAACATCTGCGACGTTGCCGATCTCGACGGCGATGGTGCGCCCGAAGCGTGCCTTCAGTGGTGGCTCGACTGGCGGCAATGGCCGACGCCATACATGTATGCCGTTGTTCGATTGCGCCCGGATCACAACGAGCTCGTCGGCGCTATGCTCGTGGACTTGGGGCCGCGCACGCGCGCGAACTGGTACGAGGTCGCGCTGGTCGATGACGGCAGCCAGAAGGCGCCTGCGGTCTCACCGTTCGTTCGATCCCCTTCGACGATTCGCAGCATGGGCCGCCTCGATCATTCCAATCCGCTGTTCCGCATGCGCTGGGATCGCCCGGGCGGAGTGCTGATCGCAGACGGCGGCAGCGCGCCGGAACTTGTGCAGTTCTGGCGGGCGGAAGCCGGGCCGGAGCGACTTGAGCCGGGCGCATCTTTGAGCGACGAGGTCCTGCGCCGCATCCCGGGCGCGGGGCAGTTCGCGTCCGTGAAGAGTTCGCATGCGGGCGTCGCGGCCTCGGCGTCAGGGCCGGCGGCGCAGCCGCCTTGACCCGCGTTGAGACGCCGCGCCGGCGCTCCTATAATCCCCGAATGCTCTTTCTTGCGTGCGCGAACCCCGCCCGGCTCGTCGCGATCCTGCTTTCGGGCCTGACGCTGGTTGCGGCGGGGGCTCAGCAGCAGCAATTCCGCGAGCAGCAGACGCTCGATCCCGAATCGAACGCGTGGATCGAAACGCCACCCGATCCGAACGCGGCCACGGGCGACGCTTTGTCGGACGCGCGGCGGCTATTGGCCGAACGGCAGCCGGACAAGGCGTTTCGACTCCTGAAGAAATGGGTGAAGGACAATCCGGAGCACGAGCGATACCTGGAGGCGCTGTACCTGCTCGGCGAAGCCTATTTTGAGCGCCGGCGATTCTTCCAGGCATATGAGCGCTACGACGAAGTGGCCGAGAGCACCGCGGGCGACTTGTTCTATCGCGCGGTCCGCCGTTCGGTGGACGTGGCGCGGGCTTTCCTGAGCGGCGAGAAGCGTCTGCTGTGGGGCTTTCTGCTTCTACCGGCCTACGACGACGGGATCGAGATTCTCGACCGAGTCTGGGAGAAGGTGCCCGGCACGCGGCTCGGCGAACAGGCGCTGAAGCTGAAAGCTGATTATTTCTTCGAGAACGGCGACATGGACCTCGCGCAGGACGAATACGTCGGGCTGGCGCGGGAGTATCCCAACGGGCGATACGCTCAGTACGCGCTGATGCGCGGCGCGGAGTCGGCTTCGGCGGCCTTCCCCGGCGTAAAGTTCGACGACCGGGCGCTGCTCGACTCGGAGGAGCGATACCGCCAGGTGGAAGCGCTCTATCCCGACCTGGCGCAGCGCGAGAACGTGCCGCAGCGGATCGAGGGCATTCGGCAGCAGCGGGCCGAGAAAGACCTGTACGTGGCGCAGTGGTACGAGCGAACCGGGCAGTCCGGGGCGGCCGAGTTCTATTACCGTCTCATCCTGCGAGACTATCCGAACACGCTGCCGGCAGCCGAAGCGCGCAGCCGGCTGCGAGCGCTTGGCGCGCAGGTGGACGAATCGCAGCCGATTCCGCCGGTCGCGCCGCCGCAGGCGCCGGCCGATGCCGAGGACGTGCCGGCCGAGATGGAGGGAGAGCCGGCGGAATCGCAGCCGGCGGGCGAGCCGACGCCGTCGGAGGACGAACCATGATCGGACGGCGCGTTGCGGGGGTGGTCGTACTGGCGGCGATCGTCCTGTCGGCCGCGGGCTGCGGGTACAGCTCGAAGGGGCTGTATCGGGACGATATTCGCACGGTTCACGTCGAGATATTCGCGTCCAAGGAGTTTCGTCGCGATATCGAGTTTCTGTTGACCGAAGCGGTTCAGAAACGCGTGAACACGGACACGCCTTATCGGCTGGCCGGACGAGACCGGGCCGATACCGTGCTGCGCGGCGAGGTGCTGGAGATTCGCCAGGCGTCGTTCGCGCCCGATCCGGTTTCGCGGCAGCCGCGCGACATACAATTAACGTTGGCGGTTCGGCTGGAATGGAAAGACCAGCGCAGCGGCGAAATCCTGCTGGACCAGCCGATACTGCTGCAGGCGGTGGATTACCTGCCGGCGGCCGGAGAAAGCGAGCCGTATGCCCAGCAGAAAGCGGTCGACCAGATGGCGGCTCGAATTGTTTCGAGAATGTATGCTGACTGGTGACGGCGCGGACGTGACGCGGCGCGCGCGAAGAGACGCGATCTGGAAGGCGGTCCCCCATGTCGGATGAAGATCGTCAGCCCGCAGCACCCCGCGGCGACAGCGGCGGCGGCGAGCCGCCGCGCACGCCTCCGCGCGTTTCGCGCGGCGCGTTCAGTTGGGTGATCGTGCTGGGCCTGGTGTTGATGTTGTTGGTGTTGCTCAGCCGCAACTTCCAGAACGCAACCGAAATCTCCATCACCGGCTTCGAAACCTATCTCAAGAACGGCGACGTCAAGAACGTCGAGATCACCGAAGAGCACAAGTTCATCGCCGAGCTGCGCACGCCGCCGTCCGGCGCGACCACCAACCGGGTCGAGGTTCGCCGCCCGTACGTCGCGCAGAACTTCGACGACTTCAAGAAAGAGGTCGTCGCCGCGGCGCCGAACAAGGTCGAAATCTGGGACAAGCGCACCGACAGCCTGCTGCTGAGCATTCTCCTGCACATGCTGCCGTGGCTGGTCCTGATCGGGTTGCTGTGGTTCGTGCTCTTCCGCCAGCTTCGGCAGACCGGCGCTGGCGCGGGCATGCTCGGAAACTTCGGGCGAAGCCGACACCGCATCAGCACGAAGGAGCACACGAACGTCACGTTCGCCGACGTGGCCGGCATCGACGAGGCGAAGGATGAAGTGTTCGAGATCGTCGAATTCCTGAAGAACCCCAAACGCTTCCAGCGGCTGGGCGGGCGCATTCCGCGCGGCGTGCTGCTGGTGGGCGAGCCCGGCTGCGGCAAGACGCTGCTGGCGAAGGCTATCGCGGGCGAGGCCGAGGTGCCGTTCTTCTCGATCAGCGGCTCGGACTTCGTCGAGATGTTCGTGGGCGTGGGCGCGTCGCGCGTGCGGGATCTGTTCCGCCAGGCGAAGGAAAACGCGCCCTGCATCATCTTCCTGGACGAGATCGACGCCGTCGGACGCCGCCGCGGACAGGGCTACACCGGCGGCGGACACGACGAACGCGAGCAGACTCTCAACGCCATCCTGGTCGAAATGGACGGCTTCGAGAGCAACGAGTCCGTCATCGTCATCGCCGCGACGAACCGCTCGGACGTGCTCGATCCGGCGCTCATCCGCCCCGGCCGGTTCGATCGCCAGGTGTACGTGCCGCTGCCGGACGTGAAGGGCCGCTTCGACATCCTCAAAGTCCACGCGCGCAAGATCAAGCTTCAGCCGCCGGTCGAGCCGAAACTGCACCGCCTCGCCCGCGCCACGCCCATGTTCAGCGGCGCCGACCTCGCCGCGATCATCAACGAATCCGCGCTGCTGGCGACGCTGGCCGGCAAGGACGCCATCGACATCGAAGACCTCGAGGAAGCGCGCGACAAGATCAAGTGGGGCCGCGCCAAGCGCAGCCGCGTGGTCGAGGAGCGCGACCGCGAGCTGACGGCCTATCACGAAGCCGGACACGCGCTGGTGCAGTCGCTGCTGCCCGCGGCCGACCCGGTGCACAAGGTCAGCATCATTCCGCGCGGCCCGGCGATGGGCGTGACGTTCTCGCTGCCCGAGAAAGACCGCCTGGCGTACAACCGCAGCTATGCCGAAGCGTTCCTGCGCGTGGCTTGCGCCGGCCGGCTGGCCGAGGAGCTGATCGGCTCGGACATGAACTCCGGCGCGGCCAATGACATCAAGCAGGCCACGGCGCTGGCGCGATACATGGTCACCGAGTGGGGCATGAGCAATCAGCTCGGCTTCGTCTACTACGGGGACGAGCCGAGCGGCCGCGGGCGGCTGGCGGAATTCGGCCTCGGCAAGGAATTCTCCGACGAGACGGCGCGCGTCATCGACGAAGAGGTGAAGCGGATCGTCAACGAAGCGTACGAGGATTCGCGCCGCCTAATCGCCGAGAACCGCGAGCGGCTCGAGGCGATCGCCAAGTCACTGCTGAAGTACGAAACGCTGGAAGGCGAAGAAGTGCGCCGCATCATCCGCGGCGAGACGATCGATCGCCCGACCGTGGCCGACCTCATCGCGGCCGAGCAGAGCCGCCGGCAGTCGCCGCCGCTGGCTCGCCCGGTGAAGCCGCAGGCGGACGGCGAGGCCGGCCCGCTGCCGAGTCCGGCGTAGCCGCGCGCATTGGTTTGCGCGCCGAGAGCTTCTTCAGTCTTGACGCGGCGTCCCAGCCGAGCCGCGAGCGGCGAGCGAGCGGTCCGTTCTCGCGGCGCGTGTGCCACTGCTCTGCGAGCGGTGGTTCCCGACGCGTTCCGTTGAGAACGAGCCGCCGGCGGGTGGCGCCGCCGAAACAGGTTCGGGAGTGAGTCACGTCGCGTGTGCCACTGCTCTGCGAGCAGTGTCTTGGGCAGTCGGCGACGGGTTCGACAACCCGGCTACGTGGTGAGCGGGATACGCAAAACGCGAAACCCTTGGGAAGAGACAGGGCACGCACACTTCCTCGCGTATTCGTGCGACCGGCGGCACCGCTGCTCAGCCCGGCATCGGCGTGCGGCGACATGTGCGCTCGCGCATGAGTACGCTGGGTACAGCGAAAGCATGTCGCCCGCCGTTTCGTTGTGAGTAGCAGTAGTCCACCCGATCGATGATGCTGCCGAGCAGTTCGGACACGCGGTGTGCGGCTTCTTGAAGCGCCCGCACGTTGACGTTCGTAAGCGACGGGTGGGTTCTTTGTCGCGTGGTGTCGAAGGGGTAGCGAAAGGCATCCGATCTCGGGTCGTGTGCCTCTATATTCGCTAACAACTGTTCCACTTCGGCTGTTTCCTTCGCCGCCAGTGGAAAGTCGGACCCCAGCAACTCGCCCCCGCGGCTCTTCACATACCCCCACAGCTCCTGAAGTTCGTGGGTCATACGCAGTTGCTTGTCGCCGTTCAGCGCGTACCCGCTCTTCCAGAGCAGCCCTTTCAACAACAACTCGAATGAGTGGCGGTAGAGGAAGCAGATGGCGTAAACGTGAACATCCAGCGTGCTCTGGTCTGTCTCCGTACATTTGACGTGGGCATCGGCGGATTCGCGGTAGTGCCGGGCCAACTCCTCGAACTGCATGTAGTTGCTTACGCAAGCGTTGCTGTGCCAGTCCGAGAGTTGGACAAATGGATTCGGCCCGGATGCCCCTCCCTCTGGACTGGCTTTCCTGCTCATGCGCTGAGGATACTAAAAGGGAGAGCTATGTTCACATGTCGTGGATGACCTCTGCTCAGGCCGGGTGCCCTGCCGACGGCTTTTCGCGTCGGCAGGCGATTGCCTTCCGCGCTCCCGATCGCAAGGGCGCCACGTTTCCCTTTCGCCATACGCGATAGGGCGCTCTTGCCGAAGCCCCGCGCGTCGTGCCGGGCGACTCGCGCGGCCGTCGCTTTGCGAGCAGTGCAGTCCCTCAGGCAGCGCCACTGCTGACACAGCAGTGGCACACACCTGGGCAATTCCAAAACTGCGATAGGGCAAGCGGGATCATCGCGAAAAGCGCGGGTGCCCTGCCGACGGCTTTTCGCGTCGGCATGCGATTGCCTTCCGCACTCCGAATCGCAAGAACGCCGGATTCTCCTTTTGCCCTGCGCGATCGGGCACGCTTGCCGAATCCCGCGTGTCGTGGCGGGCGACTCGCGCGGCCGTCGCTTTGCGAGCAGTGCAGTCCCTCAGGCAGCGCCACTGCTGACACAGCAGTGGCACACACCTGGGCAATTCCAAAACTGCGATAGGGCAAGCGGGATCATCGCGAAAAGCCGAACCGCGCGAGGCCGTGCGGTGCGCGCGGCGGTTCTGCGTCGCGCGGCCGGCGCTTCGCGCCGACGGGGCGGGCTGGCGTCGCCGCGCCGTTTTCAGCGTCACCGCCGGGAGCCCTGCCGACGCGAAAAGCCTTCGGCAGGGCACCCGGCGTTGAGCTGAGGGCAGCGCCGGCGCGGTCGTCATTCCGTCGAGCCATCCTTGCGGGTCAGGGTCTGGCCGTCCCACCAGCCATAAAATCCGCCCGTTCCGTGGATGCGCCGATCGAGTACGGCGCTCCGATGTCCGCGCGCGGGCGGGCCCAGTCGGCGCCATCCGAATTGCTCGTTGCCCGGGATCGTCGTGAAGTCGGCGTGCGCGACCTCGATGTAGACTTCAGCGAACGTGCCGCCTTCCGCGCTCGACTGCTTCATCCAGCACTGGGCTGGAAACCAGGTCTGGCCGAATTGCTGCAACTCCGACCGCACTTCGATGCAATAGCCGGATTGGACGGTTCTATGCTCGACGATGTTCCAGCCGCGTGCTGGATCAATCAGCATCGTCGTCGTGCCGACGCCCGACACTTCGATCGCGATCAGGTTCGGGCGATCAGGCGGCGAGGGGACGAGCCGCGCCTGTCCCGTGTTCCAGAACAGCGCCTCGCCGGCGTCTGCCGTGGCGGACGGAAATGCGTAGAGACCGATCCACTTTGGATTGAACAGGCGCAGGCGGGCGCTCCGCACGTCGTCCACGAAAAAGCTCTGCTCGTAGCGACGGAGCATCCCGATCAGGCGTCCGTCGGCGACGATCTGAGTACACTGCGGGCTTCGCTGCGCGGCGGGCATGCCGGCAAGCCAGGAGTGGTTGGAGATTTCGATCCCAAACTCGCCGTCGCCGCGAAAGAAGCCGGCCATGTCGCACGTGATGGGCCGGCCGTCGCTGTGACGCTCCTCATAGCGCATTTGAAGCGTGCCGCCAGACAGCGACTGGCGCGACTGCGCGACGTTCGCGAGAATCTCCTCGACATTCGGAGCCGTGCATGCCAGCAGCATGCTGAGCAGTGATTCGATCATGCGGTCACCTCCCGCCTTTCACGGAACTCATGGCTCGCAGGGCGCTTCAGCCTGCACGATGGACAACGCGGAGTCGACCACGCCGAAGTTCACGCACGTACCCGAACCCGACGGAAATGAAATAATCCACTTGCACTGGTATTCCACCCAGCATATCTGCTGTTCGGCGTCGCACGCCACTTCTACTTCCGTCTCCCGGCAATGGTAGGTGACGACTTCCCGCTCGACGCGCGTCGCGCCGGTGCAAGCGCCGGGACTGGCGATGAAGCTGCAGCTTTGGTGAATCGGTCCTCCGCAGAATTCCTGCTCGCCGAAGTCGGGAGTCTCGTAGCAACCCTCGGGCGACTGAAGCAGCAGAAGAATCAGCGGCAGAAGAACCATCTCGCAAACATCCCAGATTCATTGCTTACAACGTTGAGTATCGGACACAGATGGACAGAGTCAAGCGGAAAGTCCGCTCGGCGCGATGGGCTGGTGGGGGGGGGGGGGTAAGGCATTGAATGAAAGGAACTTAGAGTTGGCAGGCGCAGCGCAAGAAATCGAGCGGCGCGCGGCCTTGTGGCGCGCGCCGCGGGTGCGCGGGTGCCCTGCCGACGGCTTTTCGCGTCGGCAGGCGATTGCCTTCCGCGCTCCCGATCGCAAGGGCGCCACGTTTCCCTTTCGCCATACGCGATAGGGCGCTCTTGCCGAAGCCCCGCGCGTCGTGCCGGGCGACTCGCGCGGCCGTCGCTTTGCGAGCAGTGCAGTCCCTCAGGCAGCGCCACTGCTGACACAGCAGTGGCACACACCTGGGCAATTCCAAAACTGCGATAGGGCAAGCGGGATCATCGCGAAAAGCGCGGGTGCCCTGCCGACGGCTTTTCGCGTCGGCATGCGATTGCCTTCCGCACTCCGAATCGCAAGAACGCCGGATTCTCCTTTTGCCCTGCGCGATCGGGCACGCTTGCCGAATCCCGCGTGTCGTGGCGGGCGACTCGCGCGGCCGTCGCTTTGCGAGCAGTGCAGTCCCTCAGGCAGCGCCACTGCTGACACAGCAGTGGCACACACCTGGGCAATTCCAAAACTGCGATAGGGCAAGCGGGATCATCGCGAAAAGCCGAACCGCGCGAGGCCGTGCGGTGCGCGCGGCGGTTCTGCGTCGCGCGGCCGGCGCTTCGCGCCGACGGGGCGGGCTGGCGTCGCCGCGTCGCTTTCAGCGCCCCGCGCAGCTTTTCAGCGTCGCCGCGCCGCTCTCAGCGCGTCGCGCCGCGTAAAGCGTCTTGGTCGCTTTCAGCGCTTCGCGTCACCGCGGGCGAAGATGCTGGCGACGTAGTTGAGCACGTCGGTGGCGCTGGTCTCGTTGTAGCCGAAGAACTTGATCAGGCGCTGCTTGACCACGTCGATCTTGGCCTGCGTCTCCTCGTCCACCACGCCGCTGACGACGTTCTTGAGCTTGATCGTGTCGCGGCTGTCCTCGAACAGCTTCAGCTCGAGCGCCTTGTGCAGGCGGGCGTTCGTGAAGTACTCGAACTTCTTGCCGTCCAGCGCCAGCGCGCCGATGTAGTTCATGATCTCCTGGCGGAAGTCGTCCTTGCGGCTGTCGGGGATGTCGATCTTCTCCTCGATGCTGCGCATCAGGCGCTCGTCCGGCGGCTCGTCCCGCCCGGTGTACTTGTTGCGGACCTTCTCGTGCTGGGTATAGGCCCGCACGTTCTCGATGTAATTGGCGCACAGCCGCTTGATGGCGTCCTCGTCGGCGCTGATGGCCCGCTGCACCTCGCCCTTGAGGATGTCCTCATATTCCTCGCGGGCCACGCTGAGCAGCTCCTTGTAGCGCTTCTTGGTCTCCTCGTCGGTGATCAGGCTGTGATGGTCGAGGCCGCTCTCGAGCTCGTTCATGACCATGAACGGGTTGATCATGCGTTCGAGCTGGGCCTGCTCGTTCACCAGCGAGTTCGACACCTTGTCCTGGATGTAGCGCGGGCTGATGCCCTGCATGCCTTCGCGCGGGCTTTCCTCCATCAGCTCCTTGATGCTGTCCTCGGTGAAGCCGGGAATGCTCCGCCCGTCGTACAGCTTGAGCTTCTGGAGCAGCGTCAGGCCGGCCTTCTTCGGCTCGGACAGGCGCGTCAGGACCGCCCACATGGCGGCCATCTCGATCGTGTGCGGAGCGATGTGCACGCCCTTGACCTTGTTGCGGCCGAAATCCTTCTCGTAGATCTTGATTTCGTCGCCCAGGCGAATGTTGTAGGGCACGTCGATCTTGATGGTGCGGTCGCGGAAGGCCTCCATCAGCTCGTTGCTCTGGAGTTTCTTGTACTCCGGCTCGTTGGTGTGGCCGAGAATGACCTCGTCGATGTGCGTCTGGGCGAACTTCTTGGGCTTGATGACGTGTTCCTGGCTGGCGCCCAGCAGGTCGTAGAGGAACGCCACGTCGAGCTTGAGCACCTCGATGAACTCGCAGATGCCGCGGTTGGCGATGTTCAGCTCGCCGTCGAAGTTGAATGCGCGCGGGTCGCTGTCGCTGCCGTACAGGGCGATCTTGCGGTAGTTGATGTCGCCGGTCAGTTCGGTCGAGTCCTGGTTCTTCTCGTCCTTGGGCTGGAACGTGCCGATGCCGATGCGGTCCTTCTCGCTCAGGATGAGCCGGCGGACCACGACGTGTTCGAGCACCTTGCGCCAGTCGCCCTCGTAACGCAGCAGCAGGTCTTCAAACGTGCGGCGGCAGAACGGATCGAGATCGCCGTCGATGCGCACGAGCTGGTCTTCGGGCAGGTCGGCGTTGATCTGCGCCAGGATCTCGCGCCGCGCGACGCGCGGGATCAGCTTCAGCGGCTCCTCGTGCATCGGGCAGGGGTGCAGCTCCTCCTCGCCGTGCTCGTTGCGCACGCGCCACGCGAAGCTGTACAGCGCGCCCTCGTCGAGCTGCGAATAGTGCTCCAGCCCTTTCTTCAGGAGCCGGGCGATGGTGCTCTTGCTGCTGCCGACCGGGCCGTGCAGCAGCAGGATGCGGCGGTCCGTGCCGTAGCCCTGCGCGGCGCTCTTGAACGTCTCGACCAGCCGCATGAGCGACTTGTCCAGGCCGAAGATCGCGTCGGCGCCGTTGTCGATCGGGTCGTCGAAGAACTTGTAGTGGACGTATTCTTCCTTCAGCCACGTGTAGCGCTCCGTGCCGAAGTGCAGAATCATGTCGTAGACGCGCTGAAACGCGTTTCGCGCCAGCCGCGGGTTCGCGATCATGAGGTCGAGGTATTCGAAGAACGTCCCGCCCCAGTGCTGCTGGCGGAAGCGGTTCGTGTCGAGGTGACGGTCCACGATGCCGAGCAGTGCGTCGCGCTTGGACATGCATCGTCTCCCTTGGGTCTGTGGACCCGGCGGGCCGAGGTTCGGCGCGGGGCCGGCGAGGGTCGCCCGCCCGCGCGATCCCCAAAGTCATGCTAGAACGCTCACTGGGGGCAGTCAACGTAAGCCTGCCCGCGCGCTGCGCGCTCCATCGCTTCGGACACGCACACATCGCGATGCGCTGCCGCGACGCCATTTCATTCAACGCGCGGCGATCGCCCTCCGCCGTGCTACGGCTCGCTGGCGGACCCCACCCGCGCGTCGCCGCAGGAGGGGCACCGCGCCGGACGACCGTCCGGAGCAGGCACAAACCGCGCGCCGCAAGAGAGGCATCGCCACATTTCGTGCATCGACTTGCCAGCGCAGCCCGGACACGTCACGGGAAGCGTGTCTGACGCGCGGATTCTGCGCCGCGATTCCGCCCCGCAGTCCACGCACCGCAGCACGACTTCGTACGTCCCCGCGACCGACGCGGGCGTCGTCGGCCGCAACTCGAGAAAGATCCAGGTCGCCAGCGCCGCCAGAGAAAGCCCGAACAGTCCCATCCACCAGCGCCGCCGCGCCTGCCGCCGGGCGAACGCGCCCACCGCGCGCTCGCCGTCGCGCCGCGAGCCCGAACGTCCCAACATGCCGCTGGCCGACGCCATTCGACGATCCGCCCCGGCGGCTTGTACGCCGCTCAGATCAGAGACCGGTACCCGTACCACGCTTCATAGATCGGATTGACGATCAGGTTCAGGAAGAAATCCAGCACCAGAATCGCAATGAAGCTGTTCACGAACGCGTGCGTGCAGGCTTGGCCGACGCCCTCCGCGCCGGGACGGCAGTGATAGCCCTTGTAGCAGCTGATCATCCCGATCGTGCCGCCGAAGAACACCGCCTTGATCAGCCCGGTGCCAAGGTCCCACATCTCCACGATCTCGCCCGTGTGCCGCCAATACGGTTCCGACTCGCCCCCGAACCGCAGCACGTAGACCCCCCACGCCCCCAGCGCGCCCGCCAGGTTCGCGTACGCCGTCAGCAGCGGCGCCAGCACCAGGCACGCGACGAACCGCGGCGTCACAAGGTAGCGAACCGGATCGCAGCCCATCGAACGAAGCGCCAGAAGCTGCTCCGTCACGTTCATCGTGCCCAGCTCGGCCGTGAGCGCCCCGCCGACCCGACCGGCCAGCATCACGCCCGCCAGCACGGGCCCCAGCTCCGCCGCGACCGAGATGTTCACGATCGCGCCCAGGCGGTCGGCGATGCCGGCCGCGTCAAACTGCGGCCAGCCTTGAACGATCAGCACCATGCCGACGAACATGCCGGTCAGCACGACCACAGGAACCGAGAGCGAGCCGATCAGGTAGCACTGCGGCAGAAGCCGGCGGATGCCGCGCGCCGTGAACAGAGTCGCGGCTACGAACCCCAGCGCCGTGGCGGCGAACACCCAGAATCGGCCGAAGTTCGCCAGCGCGCCGACGGTTTGCTCGCCCACGACGGCCAATGATCCGCTCAGAGTGGAAGTTCGCGCCATGAGTTTTCCCGGCAGTCTGTCCGCCCGCGCGGACAACTCGAAAGTTCGTTCCCGCGTGGATATACTTCGACGAGAAGTATAGCCCGGCCCCGAACCGGATGTCGGGGCGCCACGATCACGGACGGATTCGTTCATGTCGCGCTCCGAATCGCGAAACGAAGCGCTGCAACTGGTCCTCACGACCGCCGCGATCCTTGTCGGCGCGTTCCTATGGATTTCTCTGCTGTCGTTCCACCCGGCCGACCCGCCGTCCAGCAGCGTCTGGCCGGCGAACTCCCCGCCGCGCAACTGGTGCGGGCCGATCGGCGCGTGGATTGCCTACTACCTCTACAACTTCGCCGGGCTGGCCGCGCTGCTGGCGGCGCTGCTGTTTACTGGCGCGCTGGCGGCGGCGTCGCGTCGTCGCCCGCTGCCCGACCTCTGGCTGCGGCTGATGGGCGGCGGGCTGGCGGTTGGCGCTGCGAGCACGCTGCTGACGATGTACGTGCAGCCTTCGGCGCACTTTCTCGTCAGCGGGCCCGGCGGACTGATCGGACTCGCCACGAGCAATGTGCTGGTGACGCACCTTCAGCGCACCGGCGCGACGATCACGCTCGCGAGCGCCGTGCTGGTGGGCCTGCTGCTGTCGGCCGACCAGGTCGTCCTGTCCATCGGTCGCTGGTTCGGCAACCTGGGGCGCAGCTCGGCTCCTGTGCTGGTCCGCGCCGGAGGCGCGGCGCTCGCGGGCGCCGGCGCCGCCGTCTCGGCCGGTGTCTCCACGCTGCGCACTCGGATCGCAGCCGAACGCGAGCCGGACGTCGCGCCGGCCGCTCTCGCGCCGCGCAGCGCTGCGCGCGCCGCTCGCGCGGCACTGCCCGCTGCGCCGGCGGACCGCGCCGACGAGCTCGCGCCGCCGACGGCCGCGGAGACGCGGTCGCCCCGCCCGGTGGCGCGGGCGGCGCTCGCCCTGGAGGCGGAGCACGAGCAAGAACCGGGGGAGCCGCGGAATTCGCCGGCCTCGCGTGGCGCGGCCGAGCCGCGCGATCGGGAGATGCCGCTCGGGCGCATCAAAGTGACCGACGTCGAGCAGCGCGCCGAGCGCCCCGCTCCGACGCCGGCTGCGCCGCTTCGATCGCGCGTCGGGAATTACGAATTGCCGAGTCTTCAGCTTCTGGAGGAGCCGGAGCCGGTCGACCGCGAAGCGATCGAGGCGCTGTGTCGCGAGAAGGCGTACGTGCTGGAGCAGACGCTCAACGAATTCAGGCTGGAAGTGCAGGTGGTGGCGATCGAGACCGGCCCGGTCATCACCGTGTTCGAGCTGAAGCTCGCGCCCGGCATCAAGGTCAGCCAGATCATGTCGCTGACGAACGACATGGCTCGGGCGTTGCGCGCTCCGGCGGTGCGGGTGGTGGCGCCGATGCCCGGCAAGAACACGATCGGAATCGAGGTGCCGAACCTCGACAAGGAGCGGGTGCGCGTCAAGGAGCTGATCCGCACCGCCCCGGCGAAGGCGCAGAACTACGCCATCCCGCTGTACCTGGGCAAGGACGCGTCCGGCGCGCCGCTGATCGCCGACCTGACCACCATGCCGCACCTGCTCATCGCCGGCACCACCGGCAGCGGCAAGAGCGTCTGCGTCAGCAGCATCATCATGAGCATCCTGCTGTCGCGCACGCCCGACGAGGTCAACCTGATCCTGGTCGATCCGAAAGTCGTCGAGCTGGCGATGTTCAAGGACGTGCCGCACCTGATCTGCCCGATCGTCACCGAGATGACCAAGGCCGAGGGCATCCTGGACTGGGCCGCCACGAAGATGGACGAGCGTTACGAGCTGCTGGCCGAGGCGGGCGTGAAGGAAATCCGCGCCTACAACAAGCTCGGCGAGGCCGGGCTGCGCGAGCGCATGCAGATCGCCAGCGACGAGGAAATGCAGCGCATCCCGGTGCACCTGCCGTACATCGTGATCGTCGTGGACGAGCTGGCCGACCTGATGATGACCAGCGCCAAAGAGGTCGAGTTCTATCTCTGCCGCCTGGCGCAGAAGAGCCGCGCCGTCGGCATTCACCTGATCGTCAGCACGCAGCGCCCGCAGGCCAACGTCGTCACCGGCCTGATCAAGAGCAACCTGCCCAGCCGCATCGCCTTCCGCGTGTCCAGCCGCCTGGACAGCCGCATCGTGCTCGACCAGAACGGCGGCGAAGTGCTCATGGGCCAGGGCGACATGCTGTTCCTCCCGCCGGGAAGCTCGAAGCTCGTCCGCGCACAGGGCTCCTACATCTCCGACGACGAGCTTCGCGCCGTCGTCAAGCACGCCCGCGCGCAGGGGCAGCCGAGCTACCACCCCGAGCTCATCCGCATGCCCAAGCCCGGCGACGACGCCGGCGCCGAGCGCGACGAGCTGTTCGACGAGGCCGTGGACGCGATGATCGAGTCGGGACGCGGCTCGGTCAGCCTGCTGCAGCGCCGCTTGAACATCGGCTACGGGCGTGCTTCGCGACTGATCGACCAGATGTACGCGGCCGGCATCGTGGGCGACTACAAGGGCAGCCAGGCTCGCGAGGTGGTCATTTCGCAGGAAGAATGGGAACAGATGAAGTTGCAGCGCGACCGGGAAGAGGCGGCCGAGCAGGGCGAGCTGTTCTCCTAGGCGAACGTTGCGCTCGTCCGCTCGGCGGGCGCTGATCGGCGCATGCGGCGGAACGGCGCGAACGCGGTCGGCGCGTCAATCACCGAAACTCGATCCCGATGTAGCGAAACGCCGGGTCGGCGGTCGCGTTGCCGTTCGCTCCGACCAGCCGGAGTTCGACCTCGGCCATCGCGCTGGGATCGATGTTTCCCCAGGCGCCGATCTTCAATCCCGTGCCGGTGCCCACGTCGAGCGTTGCGACCGGTCCGCCGGTTTCCAGCGCGTTCCACGACCCGCCGGAATTCAAGCTGTATTCCGCGCTCAGCGCGGAGGTCGCATTGCCCGCGACGCTCTGCGTAACGCTGATTCGAAACTCCGAGAAGCCAGTCAGATCCACGGACCTTCGCCCCCAGGTGGTGCCGAACAGCTCCGTTGTGGCCGCGGGCATGTTGGTCCAGGTCTGGGCGGTCTGCGGTGTAGCGCAGATCGCGATCCCGCCGGCGGCGCGGCCGGGATCGCCTTGTGGTCCTTGCGCTCCGGTTGCTCCCTGCGGACCCGGATCGCCTTGCGGTCCCTGTGCGCCGGTCGCGCCCTGCGGTCCCGGATCGCCCTGTGGTCCTTGCGCTCCGGTCGCGCCCTGGGGTCCGGGATCGCCCTGTGGTCCCTGTGCGCCGGTCGCACCCTGTGGGCCCGGATCGCCCTGTGGTCCCTGCGCTCCGGTCGCGCCCTGCGGTCCCGGATCGCCTTGTGGTCCCTGTGCGCCGGTCGCACCCTGTGGGCCCGGATCGCCTTGTGGTCCTTGCGCTCCGGTTGCGCCCTGCGGGCCCTCGTCGCCGCGCGCAGCGAGCAGATCCCAGTATGCCGGATCGGGCGGTTGGACGTTCTGATTCGCTGCCAGGCAGATGTACGCGCTGCCGTCCGATTCCACGGCGTCGCGGGCGACATAGGACGCCTCGGCGCTCCAGGCGCCGCGCCAGGTCAGTCCGGCGGGTCCCGCTGGCCCGGGCTCTCCGTCCGTGCCCGAAGGCCCGGCCGCGCCGGTCTGGCCCGCCTCGCCCGGCGGACCCGCGTTTCCCTGCGGTCCAGGTTCGCCGGGCATTCCCGGAACTCCCGCCGCTACGGTGATCAGGATGATCTGCTCGCGATCGGCCGTCTCAAGCAGTTCTTGAAGCTCGCTCGCAGTGAGCTGCGCGGCGAAGTCCGTGTAGAACTCCGTCGGCGCCGTGGACGGTTCGACGGCAGAGAGCGGCGCCTCCGGAAGGCACATCGGCGTCCCGGCGCCGAGGAGAAGCGCGGGCGCGGCGATCAGAGTCGTCCAGCGGTGCATGGCGAATCCGTTGGTCAGGTCAGAAGGGCGCGCGGCGAGCGGCCGAACATCGAGCTCATACCGGTCCAGACTCTCAATTCCTGACAACGCGCCTCGGATCGGTCATCCAGTGCTCGCCGCCACAGCGATCGCGATGACGGTAACGCACAGGTCGCAACTGTGTCTTCCATGTAGGCCACTCTTGCGCCTATCGGCTGCACGCCGGGCGCGCTTTAGACCGCGGACGCGGCGCCGCGTTCACTCCGGGCATCGCGCGGGCGGCTTGTAGCCGACACGCGCCGCGGCGGCGCGCCAATGCTCTGGATCGAGCGTCGGTCTCGCCGCCAACGGAGGCGATCGAGTCGCCCCGCGAATGGATCAAAGATTCCCACGATCGGAAGTGATTGTGTGCCCGATAGGGCTGAATCTGCGCGTGCGCGCTTCGGCCGCACGCGCCGCGCAGGCCCGCCCCGGGGGGCTACGGGCAGGCTGTGCCGAAGGCGCCCAGCAGCTTGCTGAGATCGCCCAGGTCCACGTCGCCGTCGCCGTCGAGGTCGCCGTCCTCGTGCGCCATGCCGCTTTGAGTGCCGTAATTCTGGAGCAGAGCGGAGAGATCGGCGAGGCCGACCTGCGAATCGCCGTCCAGATCCCCCGCGCAGACCGGCACGCCGATCCGCGCCACGCGAAACCCGATGTCGCTGAACTCGTCCGACGTGTGATACTCGATCGGGCGCGTCCACGACGCCATCCCGTCGCTGCTCCAGTTGTACGCGCCGCCCCGCAGCCCGCGGCCGTTGAACAGCGGAATCGACTCGTTCCATTCGACGACGTTTCCGCCCTGGTCGAATGTGCCGTAGGGGCTGGCGCTGTTCGCGTGAGCGCCGACTTCGGTGCGATAGTACGGAGCGCCGAGGGTGAAGTCGTTGGGATGCCGGTAATACGTCGCGTGACCGCCTGGGTCGGGGACCGTCAGATCATTGCTGATTCCAAAATCCAGTCCCATGGGATAGAAGTAGTAGTTGCCCGTCGCGCCGTCATTCGCGTGATAGGCGGCCTTGTACCACTCGTCCTCCGACGGCACCACCCACGTCGCGTCCGGCTCTCGCGCGACATTCTCCAACTGGTGGTCGCTGACGCCTCCATTCACGAAATAGGAACCATCTTCGGTTGTGGCGGGATTCTGCGTGCCGCCGGGCTGACCATTGTGCAGCCAGTTCGCGAATCGCAGCGCGTCCGCGAACGAGACGAAATTCACCGGCCGATTCGCCCAGTCCGACGCCACGGCATAGGTGTAGCCGCCGGGCGAACCGGTCCGCTCGATGCGACAGCCCTGCGCATGCGTAACCATCTGCGGGTTGTACAGTCCGTGCGGATCGGTCGAGGCCACCGCGTTGAGGAACACGGCGTACTCGCCGGCGGTCACTTCGTAGACGCCCATCGCGAAGACATAGTCCACTCGGCCGAAGACGCCGTCGAGCTGCGCTTCGCCGGGGTTGCCCGCGTTTGCGACGGGGACGGTCGCGATCGTCAGATCCGCCCTCGCGGCGATGCCGGCGGAGCACGCGATCGCGGCGAGAAGCAGGACATGCACGGCTTTCATCGGGGTTCTCCTGCGCGCTCGCCCATTTCGCAGGTCGCGCGCGGCGAAGTCAAGCAAAATCGCGATCGCGGCGCGGTGAGAGCAATCACACTCGGGCTTGATCGCGGACACGAGACACGGATCGGTCATCCGGCGTTCATGAGCCGCCGCATCAGCTCCAGCGGCACGCGCCAGCCGGCCCCGCCGCCGAAGAACACAAGCAGCGACTCGACGAAGCAGAACATCGTCAGCGCCCAGGCGCACAGTTGCGGCAGCGGCCACAGCTTCAGCCACGCCTGTCGAACGCGGGACAGTGGCGTGCCGGGATTCGCGTCGAGGCGTCGGGCGAAGTCCACCCACGCCTGATTCACGCGCAGCATGGCGCCCATGATGACTCCCCACGCGAGGTATTGCGTCGCCGGCGCGTGCCAGACGCCGATCAGCGCGAACGTGACACACAGGTTCAGCGTGACATGCCGGCGGTTGCCGCCGAGCGCGATGTAAACGTAGTCCCGCAGGATCAGCGACAGGCTGATGTGCCAGCGCCGCCAGAAGTCGCGCAGGCTCGTCGCAAACCACGGCATCGCGAAGTTCTCGACCTGGTGATAGCCGATCAGCCGCGCGAACGCGGCCGAAATGTCGCAGTAGCCGCTGAACATCAGGTAGAGCCAGAAGATGTGAATATACACGCCGAAGAAGAGCAGCGGCGTGCTCTGCACCCGCTCCGGCGCCTGGTAATAGACCCCGGCGTTCAGCAGATCGCGCACGGCCGGCCAGAAGTACACCGTCGCCACGGTCGTCTTGAGCAGCGCCAGCGCCAGGCGCCGCGCCGCCCAGCCCCAGTCGGACGCGCGGCGTCGCGCGCCGCACGTGTCCATCTGCTCCTGAAAGCGAGGAAAGCGTTCGATCGGACCCTGCATCAGGTTGGGTGCGTACAGGCAGTAGGCGAGGAAGCGCGGCAGCGAGCGTTCTGCTCGCGTCAGCCGACCGGCGGCGATCTCGGAGCAGTAGTGCAGCATGCGGATCGCAACGTACGCCATTCCGATCATGTGCATGCGCGTGAACAGCGTCATCGCCAGCAGCGGCGCGCCCTGCTCGTCGCGCGGCAGCCCGGGCAGCCAATCCGGCTCGAAGCTCCAGCCGCGCGTTCCCAGCGGAAATACCCACGGCGCGTGACGCCACAGCCACGCGTTCCAGCCCGTCGGCAGCGACAACCCGTCGAGCTGAAACGCGAGTGCGTAGCCGCCGCCGAGAAACAGCCACGCGCCGGCGATCGCCGCCCAGCGCGGCACGCGACGCGTTTCAAGGTCGGTCGCGAAGCGCTCGCAGAACGCGTGCAGCAGGCAGCACAACCCGAGCCAGAACAGGGCGTACGCGACGCCGAACATCCAGGCCAGAAACGTCAGGCCGGTCAGCAGAATTCCGCCGCGAATTCGCGGCGCCGGCCAGAGCGCGAGAAGGGCCAGCAGCGGCGCGAAGTAGCCGATGAGGTAGCGGTCGGCCAGCAGCTCGCCGAGCCAGAAGCCGCGCCAGTCCGTCCAGGCGGCGCGCGCCAGCGGCTCGATCAGCAGCGAATTCAGATGCGCGAGAAGCTCGTTGACCACGCCCGCTCGACTCGTTGCCGCGATTGCGCGGTTCTTTTACCCGCGGCGAGCCGCGGCGCAAAGCGGTCTGTCCGGTCCGCTCGACGCCGGGCGTGTCCGCGCGTATTCTCGCCGACGTCGTCGACGGCGCTCGCCGCGAGGCCCGTGCGACGGAAGGACACTTCGCGGCCCGGCCGGAAACGCCATGAGCACCGACCCCGCACCGCTTGGCGAAAATGGGTGCCCCGCGATCCGCGTCATGATGATGCCGCGCGACACGAATGCGCATGGCACGATCTTCGGCGGCGTCATCCTCAGTTGCATCGACCAGGCCGGCGCGATCGAAGCCCGCCGCCACACGCCGCACAAGTTCGTCACGGTCGCCATGAACGGCGTCGAATTCAAGCAGCCGGTGTACGTAGGCGACGTGCTGAGCTTTTACGCCAGTCTCATCAAGGTCGGGCGCACGTCCATGAGCATCCGCGTGCACGTCGAGGCCGAGCGGTTCCGCGATCCGACCGCCAGCATCTGGGTCACCGAAGCCGTGCTGGTCTACGTCGCGGTCAACGACCACGGGCGACCGGTGCCGCTCGGAATCGCGGAGCGCGGCTAGACCGCGGGCCGCGCGCGTGCGATCATCGCACGCTGGCCCATTGCGCCGCCGCGGCGATGGCCGCCGTCTCCACGCGAAGAATGGGTCGCGCCAGCCGCACGAGCGCGGCGCCCGTCGCTTCGATCCGCGACAGCTCTTCCGGCGCGAAGCCGCCTTCCGGTCCGATGACGATCGCGACGTGCCCCGCGCCGCGCGCCGGGTTCGCGAGCCATTCCGTCAGCGTGCCGGCCGACGGTTCAGGGTGGGCGACCGCCACCGCCGCGTCCCGGCATCGTGACAGCGCCTGCTCGGTCGATTCCGCCGTGGCGATCTCCGGCAGCCACGTCCTGCGGCACTGTTTGCAGGCTTCGATCGCGACGCGCCGCAGTTTCTCGACGCGCGATGCGCCGGGATCGACGACGGATCGCGCGAATCGGGTCAGGATAAAATGGCCCACGCCCAGTTCGGTCCCCTTCTCGATCATCCACTCCAGCCGGTCGCGCTTGCACGCGCTGACGATCAGGCGGAGAGATTCGCAGGGACGATCCTCCGTGCGCACCTGCTCGACCGCGACGATCAGGGGCGAGCGCTTCGAGTTGCGCGGCGCCGCTGGCGCCGGCCGTCCCGTCGCGATCCTCAGTCGACCGAGTCCGATCGCGCCGGCTCCGTCGAACAGCTCGACTTCGTCGCCCTCGCGAAGGCGCAGACTGCCCTCGACGTGGCGGGTCTCGGCCGGGTCCAGATGCGTTTCACCGACGCGGAACGAAGGGCAGAACAGGCGGGGTGTGCGCACCAGGCCTCCCGGCGGGCGACAGGCCCGCATCGTCAGACGCCGACAGCCGCGACTTTGTCCACGATCGCCGGGAGGCGATCGAGGGTGCGATCGATCTCGTCCGATGTGGTGAATCGGCTGAGAGAGAATCGCACCTGTCCTTGAGCCACAACGGGATCGACGCCCATGGCCTCGAGCACGTGCGACGGTTCGAGCGAGCCGCTGCTGCACGCGGCGCCGCTGGAAGCGCAGATGCCGGCTTCGCTCATCATCATCAGAATCGGCTCGGCGCTCAGGCCGGCGAAGCAGACGCAACAGGTGTTGGGCGTGCGATCCGCTTCGCCGCCGATCACGCGAACGCGGTCGCCGAAGCGCTCGAGTAGCGCCCCTTCAAACCGGTCGCGCAGCGCCCGGACACGCAAGCGGTCTGCCGCCGCGGCCGGACCGGAGATCAGCTCGCAGGCTTTGGCGAAGCCGAGGATGCCGGGGGCGTTCAAGGTTCCTCCGCGGCGTCCGTGTTCCTGGGGACCGCCGAGGTGGAACGGACGCCACGGCGCGCCGCGACGTGCGTAGAGCGCGCCGACGCCCTTGGGGCCATGCGCCTTGTGCGCGCTGAGGCTGAGAAACGAGACGCCCAACGTCTCGACGTCGAGGTCGATTCGCCCGAGCGCCTGAACCGCGTCGGTGTGGACGGGAATTCGGCGTTGTCGCGCCATCTCGCACACCTGCCGCACCGGCATGATCACGCCGGTCTCATTGTTGGCGAGCATGATCGAGACCAGCGCGGTGTCGTCGGTGAGCGCCTCGCGGAGCTGGTCCAGTTTCAGTCGGCCGGCGCTGTCGACGCCGATTCGCACGACTTGCATGCCGTCGGCTTCCAGGGCCTGGGCCGGCTCGAGCACGGCGTGGTGCTCGACCTGCGAGAGGACCAGTCGCCGCTTGCCGGGCCGGGCGGCCAGCACGCCGCGCAGCACGGCGTTGTTCGATTCGGTGCCGCCGCTGGTGAAGACGATCTCGCTGTCGCGCGCTCCGATCGTGCCGGCGATCCGGGCCCGGGCGTGTTCGATGTCCGCGGCCACCGACGCGCCGAAGTGATGAAGACTGGAGGGATTGCCGTAGCGCTCGGCCATCAGCGGCAGCATCACGTCGATCACGGCCGGATCGACGCGTGTCGAGGCGTTGTTGTCGAGGTAAGCGAGCGGGGCGGTCATCGGTTCTCGGTGTCGGGGTCGAGGTCCCAGTCTTCGGCCAGGCGTTCGCGGAGCGTGGTGCTTCGCTCGACGTGCCCGTCGCCGAAGGCGAAGTTCGCGCCGCCGTAGTGGCGTTCGTCGACGTACGCTTCGCCTTCGAGTCCGGCGATGTGCTCGACGGGAATCTCGCTGCGATAGAAGTCGTGGAGCGGATCGAACGCCGGGGCCGGCGCGACGAGCGGGTTCGCGTCGGTCAGAAGGGGGATGCGGTGCTTGATCTTGTCGATGAACCCTCGTCCCCAGGACAGCTCGTAGGGTCGATAGTGTCCGGTGCTGCTTTCCTCCGGCTCGGCCTCGCGGCAGGTGAAGAAGCGGTAGAGACCGCCGCGGTTGCGCTGCACGGGGAAGTCGTGCTCGAAGCTGTAGTCATCGTCCTGGTAGAGATCGCGGTAGAGCGCCTCGGCCCAGCCGTGGACCGCGACCGGCCCGCCGGATTCGGAATCGCGCGCGGCGTAGTTCATCGGCGGCAGTTTGAACGCATAGTCGGCGGTGTACGCCGTGATGGCTTTCATCATCTCGTTCAGACTGGCCATGCAGACGGTGGCCTTGGCCTGCTGACGGGCGCGCGACAGCGAGGGCGTGAGCATCGAGATCAGCATCGAGATGATCGCGATCACCACCAGCAGTTCGATCAGCGTGAACGCGGGCCGGTCGCGGCGGGATCGCGGACGCTTCCATGGAACGACGTTGCCCATGACCCACGATTGTATAAGCTGATGACGAATCGCGCGCACAAACCGCCCGCGTCGCGCCCGCGAGGCTTGGCGGAGGTCCGATGAGCCGCCCTGAACCAGCCCGACCGTGTCCGCCCGAGCAGCTTCGTGCGAGGCTGGAGTTTCCGGACGATCGCCTGCTGGCCGAGTGCGAAGTTCAGCACTACCGGTCGAGCGGTCCGGGTGGGCAACACCGCAACAAGGTGAGCACGGCGATCCGGCTCACGCATCGCCTCAGCGGGCTTTCCGCCAGCGGCAGCGAAAGCCGGTCGCAAATGGAGAACCGGGTGCACGCGATCAAACGCCTGCGCGAGACCATCGCCCTGACGACGCGCCTGCCGCTGGCCATTCCGGTGGTCTGGCCGGCGACCGTGCACGTGCAGGATGGCCGCTTGCGGGTGAACGAAAGCAACGACGCGTTTCCGATCGCGATGGCGATCGTGCTGGACGCGTTTGCGGCCGCTTCGGGCGAGCTGCGCCCGGCGGCTGGGTTCCTTTCGCTGACGCCGTCGAGCCTGGCGCGGTTTGTCCGCGATCATCCGAAGGCGTGGCGCGAAGTGGCGCGGCTGCGCCAGGCAGCCGGTCTGCCGCCGCTTCGGGCCGATTGAGCTCCGGCGATCGTTACGAGCGCGTCAGCGTGCCGGTGGCCGTCTCTTCGGAGGACGTGTCGAACGTCGCGGTGCTGATGCTCTGCTCGACGTTGTATTCGGCGGTGGCTTCGAATTCGAGCTCGCCGTCCGCATTCAGCGTGAGCGTCATCGACTGCGTGCCGGTTCCGTCGAGCGTCAGGCTGCCGCCGGTTCCGGTGTGGGTGATGTCGATTTCGAGTTGCACCGAGTCGGCGGTGTAGTTGGCCGAGCGAACGCGAAGCTCCTGCGTCACGTTTACGTTTCCGGCCTGCGATTCGATGGTGTCCTCGTCGCCGGAGCGGGCCAGGTCGGCCTGGTTGTCGGGCGTGTTCGAGTACCCGAAGATACGGATGGACGTGGGGAAACCTTCGGCGTCGAATTCGATTTCGATGGTGGTTGTGCTTGTGCTCGGGTTGCCGGGGTCGCCGCCGTTGAGCGACTCCGTTCGCGAGCTCTCCACCTGTCCGCGCCAGACTCCGACCAGGTCGGTCGCGCCGGTCGTGTCCTGCCCGCCGCCGTTGTTGTTGCCCGGCGGACAGCCGGTCACCATCATCACGAACAGCGCTGCAACGCCGATTCCAAGGGCACGCGTCATGGCAATCTCCTGTCGGATTCGTTCGAGGTTGACGGCGGTCGCACGGACACAGCGCGGCTGCGAACGGCCGCTCGGCGTTCGTCGACGCGTCGGGACACGCGGTCGATCGGTATTATCGTCCCGATCATTCGTTCCGCCGCATGGGAATTCTACGGCGCGGAGCACTGTCGCGGTAATCACCACTGCGAATCGGCGTGCAACGACGCGCGAGGCAGGCGGTTCGGATCGCATCGGGGCCGGCGGCGCGGGTTTGGCGATCGGTGGATGTGGAGCTATCATGCTTTCTGGAAAAGACTTGCAGGAATGAACCGTGCGTGTCTCCGCCTATATCCCGGCCCGCTTCGGGTCGACCCGGTTCCCCGGCAAGCCGCTGGCGCGGGACACGGGAAAATACCTGATTCAGCACGTCTATGAAGCCGTCCGCCGGGCCCGTCGCATCGATTCGTGCGTGGTGTGCACGGACGACGAGCGCATTCTGGTTGCAGTGCGGTCGTTCGGCGGCGAGGCGGTCATGACGCGCTCGGATCACGCCAGCGGGACGGATCGGATCGCGGAGGCGGTCTCGCGCGCGTCGAGTTCGCCGCCGGACGTGGTGCTGAACGTCCAGGGCGACGAGCCGGAGATCGATCCGGCGCATCTGGATCGGCTGGTGGAGCGGCTGGAGTCGTCGCCGGGTTGCGAGGTGGCGACGCTGGCGAGCGCGTTTCCTAGCGACGCCGATCCGTCGGATCCGAACTGTGTGAAAGTCGTGTTAAGACGCGATGGAAATGCGCTGTACTTTTCGCGCGCCCGGATACCATATCGGCGTGACGCGAATACCGCGATCGACGCTCCGCCGTATCTGCTGCACCTCGGAGTCTACGCTTATCGACGGGAGTTCTTGCTCGAGATGGCTTCCTGGCCGGCCGCGCGCCTGGAGGAAATCGAGCGCTTGGAGCAGCTGCGCGTGCTGGAGCACGGCCGCTCGATCGCAGTCGTGACGGTGTCGCACGCGGCGCCGGGCATCGACACGGAACCGGAGTACCGCGCGTTCGTCGAGCGCTGCACTCGCCGGGGATGAGAGACGATGGACACGGACGCGCTCTTCAACCTGGTGCGGACCCGATCGGTCGAGACCGAGTTTTATGTGCCGATGCCGGCCGGGTACAAGCGCGGCCAGTGCAAGTACGTGGTGGTTCTCGGCACGGTGATGAGCGGACTGGGCAAGGGAATATTCAGCTCGTCGCTGGCGCGATGTCTTCAGGACAAGGGGCTTCGGGTCGCACCGATCAAGCTTGAGGGCTACCTGAACATCGACTCGGGCACGCTGAATCCGTACCGGCACGGCGAAGTGTTCGTGCTGGACGACGGGACCGAGTGCGACATGGACCTGGGCACGTATGAGCGGGCCCTGGACCAGGATCTGACGCGGCTGAACTTCTGCACGAGCGGGCAGATTTATCGTCGCGTGCTGGAGCGCGAGCGGACCGGGGGCTATCTCGGGCGCGACGTGCAGATGATTCCACACGTCACCGGCGAGGTGAAGAACCGTCTGCGCGAGCTGGCGATCGCGACGCAGGCGGACGTGGTGTTCGTCGAGATCGGCGGCACGGTGGGCGACGTCGAGAACGCGTACTACATCGAGGCGATGCGTCAGCTTGCGTTCGAGGAAGGCGCCCGGAACGTCTGCTTCGTGGCGCTGACGTACGTCCTGGAGCCGCCCAGCCTGGGCGAGCAGAAGAGCAAGCCGGCGCAGCTCGGCATCAACCGGCTGCTCGAGAGCGGGATTCAGCCGCACATCATTGCGTGCCGCGCGAGCCGCCCGGTGACGCAGCAGGTGCGCGAGAAGATCGCGATGTTCTCGAACGTCGAGCCGAGCCGCGTCTACAGCATGCACGACTGCGACAGCGTCTACCTGATTCCGGACATGCTGCGCGGCGCGGGCTGCGACGGGGCGCTGATGGACTGGCTGGGGCTGGAGCCGCGGCTGTCGGGCGACGAAGAGCGCGCCGCTCGGGAGAGCTGGGCGCACTACGTCGGCGGGCTTCGCAAGGCGAATCGCGAGGTGCGCATCGGTGTTACAGGCAAATACACCACCGTGCGCGACGCGTACGCCAGCATCATCAAGGCGTTCGAGCACGCCGGCGTGAAGCTGGGCTGCCGCGTCGATCTGCAATGGGTGGATACGACCAATGTGGACGACTCGAACGTCGCCGAGACGCTGAAGGACCTCCACGGCGTGGTGGTCCCCGGAGCGTTCGGCACGCGCGGCGCCGAAGGCAAGATCGCCTGTCTCCAATACGCCCGGGTGAACCACCTGCCTTGCCTGGGCATTTGCTACGGCTTTCAGATGGCTGTGATCGAGTTCGCCCGCAACGTGTGCGGCATGGACGACGCCAACTCGACCGAGATCGACGCGGAGTGCCGCTACCCGGTCATCAGCGTGCTGCCGGAGCAGAAGGAAATCGAGGGTCTCGGCGGGACCATGCGGCTGGGCGGATTCGACGTCATCGTGCGCGAACGGACGCTGGCGGCGCGGATGTTCGGCTCGCGCACGCGGCTGCGTTTCCGCCATCGCTACGAGGTCGATCCGCGGTATGTGCCGCACCTGGAGAGCGCCGGCATGATCTTCAGCGGGCGGGCGCCGCGCGCGGAAATCTACAACCTGCTTGAGTTGCCTTCGGATGCGCATCCCTACTACGTTGGCACACAGGCGCATCCTGAGCTGACAAGTCGTCCGCTTCGTCCCCATCCCTACTTTCTTGGCCTGGTGCATCACGCCATGCGGCGGGCGGACCCCTCGTATGACGAGCGACTGGTCTACCCGCCGGAAGCCGAACCCGATCCGGCGACCGCCGCGCCGTGGCAGGTCGAGCGGTCCAACCTCGTTCCATAACAGCCGGTTGAAGAGCTTGCGGCGCGGGACATTATCCAGCGTTTTCGCTGGCGGAGGCTGCGCTCCGCGCGCGTGGGTGTGAGCTCTTCAACAAACGGATGATCAGACCCGCGGCTGTCCCGGCGTCGGTGTTGACGCAGCGCGCATCCCGCGTAGCGCTCGTCGCCGCTCCGAAAAACCCAGGTGATTCTCTTCGCGCGTCTCCCGCGCTCCTTTCCGACCGCGGCTTAGACAATGTAGCGCGATCGCTTCGATCCCTCCTTCGCGAACGCGTCGCCGCACGGCCCTGCGCCGACCGCGCTGAATGCAGCAGAAGCAACAGTTGTATTCGTTCGGGAGCTTGACGGCCCGCGAGGTCCGGTTAGACTCGCCGATTGGTTGCAAGTGGATTTGTTGACATTCGGCTACTGAAACTTGTCACGAAGCAACAGGAGCGTAGCGCATGCCTAGAAAAGGATCGAAGAAGTCGCCATCCGGAGCGCCGCGGTCGGCGCCGGACGCAGCGCGGGAAGTCATCGACAGCCTCAACCGCGCGCGCAGCGCGCTGCTCGCGCAGCAGCGCCAGATCAACGAACAGCTCGAAACGCTGGACCGCACGCTGACCGCCTTCGGCGGCGCGGCGCCGCGCGCGTCGTCGCCCGGACCGCGCATGGCCGCGAAGCCCGGCCGTGCCCGCGGACGCGCAGTCCGCGCAGGTTCGCTGAAGGACCACATCCGCAAGGTGCTCGCGGGCGGCGGCGTGATGGAAGTCAAAGCGATCACGGCCGGCGTGCTGAAGAACGGCTTTAAGACGAAGAACAAGACGCTCGCCAAGAGCGTCGGCATCGCTCTGGCGAGCATGCCGGGTGTCACCCGGGTCGGCCGCGGGCGGTTCCGCGCCGCCTGACCGGCGGACCCGCGGACACTCCCAACGGACCAGGCCCACCGCCGCGCGGCGCTGCGAAGCGGCTTCCCGACTGCTGTTTCGCTGCGCCGCTACGGCTCGCGCGGCGTCGCGCGGCTTGTGGAGGACGGCGTGGCGCTCCAGCGCCGCGCTACGCGCGTTCGATGATCGCCACCAGCGGCTGCTTGGTACGCTCGCCCTTGCGATGCCGGCCTGCACGAAACGGACGCCCGGCCTCGGCCGGCAGGAGCCGGTTCGGGTCGGTCACTTTCTCGCCATCGAACTCGAACGCCCCGCCTTCGACCATGCGGCGTGCTTCCGACCGGCTGATTTCGCGATCGTGCGCGAGCCAGGCCAGTTTCCAGGCCGCGATCGCTCCGTCGATCAACTCGGCCTCCTCGACCAGCACGCCGATCGCTTCGCCACTCTTGCGTTCGCTGAAGCTTTCGCGCCACCACTGCTCGGCGGCCTGCATTTCGGCCGGGCTGTGGAAGCGAGCGCCGGCTTCGATCGCGAGTCGCGCCTTGGCGCGCATGGGGCTCTCGGCGATGAGGCCCGCGGCCTGCTCGCGCGGCACGTCGGTCAGCAGCGAGAACCACTCTTCCAGCAGCGCGTCGGGGATGCTCATGGTCTTGCCGAAGAAGTCGCGCGGCGCTTCCGTCACGGCGATGTAGTTGCCATAGGACTTCGACATTTTTCGCTGGCCGTCCAGTCCGCGCAGCAGCGGCAGGATCATCACCACCTGCGGTTCCTGCCCGGCGTCCGCCTGAAGCTCACGCCCCACGAGGTTGTTGTAGGTCTGGTCCGTCCCGCCCAGCTCGACGTCCGCCCGGATGCTGACCGAATCCCACCCCTGCACGAGCGGGTAGAGCAGCTCGTGCAGGCTGATGGGCGTTTCGGCCTCGAACCGCGTGCGGAAGTCCTCGCGCTTGAGCAACTGCCCCAGCGTCATGCGGGCCGCCAGCCGGATCACGTCGGCGAATCCCATGCCCGCGAGCCATTCCGAGTTGCGGCGCACCTCGAGCTTTTCCGGCGAGGTGTCCAGGATCCGCCCGGCCTGATCGAGATAAGTCTGCGCGTTCCGCTCGATTTCGTCGTCGGTGAGCACCGGGCGCGTCTTGCTGCGACCGGTCGGGTCGCCGATGCGGGCGGTAAAATCGCCGATGATCAGGATCGCGCGATGTCCCAGGTCCTGGAACTGCCGCATTTTCCGGAGAACCACGGAGTGCCCGAGATGAATGTCCGGCGCGGTCGGGTCCATGCCCAGCTTGACGCGCAGCGCCCGACCTTCGCCGGCGGCCCGCTTCAGCTTGTGCCCGAGTTCCGCGTCGCTGTAGACATGCTCGCAGCCGCTGAGCAGCCGCTGCAACTCTGGATCGTTCATGGCGGCGGATGATAGGATCGCGGCGCAGCCGATTCCAGCGATTGCCGGGCGGCAGAAAACCGTTCGAACACCGCCTCTCGTGCGAACCGAAGGCGCTCCCGAACTGCCCGGAGAAGCCGTGGACCGCGCACCCCGACGCCGACGCCCGCCATCGCATCGTCGCGTTCCCGACGCGGCGCCCGACGCGGCTCCGCGCCTCACCGCGGAACAGGCGGAGCGCGCCGTGAGGACCGCGCTCGATGCGCCCGCGCTGCCGGCGCTACGCGAGCACACCGACGCGGTGCGGCTGCTTCACGGCGAAGCCGGGGGCGTCCCGGGACTGGTCATTGAGCAGTTCGCAGACGTGCTGATCGCACAGATTCACGAAGGCGCGCTCACGCTGACCGATGAGCAGACGCGCCGCGTCTGCGAAATCGCGATGCGGGCGCGCGGAGCGCGCGCGGTCTATCGAAAGGTGTTCCCGCTGGACCGTTCTGACGTCGACGCGGCGCTTCACCAGCGCCACTGCGATCCCGAGCCGTGGATCGGCGAACCGGCCGGCGCGGAGATCGTGGTGCGCGAGCGCGGTTTGCGCTTTCTCGTCCGCCCCTACGACGGCTACGCCACCGGGCTGTATCTCGATCACCGCGACACGCGCGGCGAGCTGGAGCGCGTGTGCCGCGGGCTGCGCGTGCTGAACCTGTTTGCGTACACGTGCGCGTCGTCGGTCGCCGCGGCGGGCGGCGGCGCCGCGGAGACGACCAGCGTGGACGTATCGCGCAAAGCGCTCGAGTGGGGCCAGCGCAACTTCGCGCTGAACGAACAGACCCTCGGAGCCGCTCAGCCCGCGCCATCGCACCGGTTCATCCGGTCCGACGCGATCGAGTTCTTCGGGCGCGCCCGCAGGCAGGGACGTGTGTACGACATGGCATTGCTCGATCCGCCCGCGTTCGGGCGCGACAAGCAGACCGGCCGGGCGTTCTCGCTGCAAGAGAATCTCGAACCGCTTCTCGCCGCGGCGGTGGAGCGGCTCGCGCCGGGCGGGCGTCTGGTGTTGACGGTGAACCTGCGTAGCCTGCCGACTCCGCGAATCCGAGCGGCGCTGCTTCACGCCGCCCAGGGGCGAGCAATGCGCGAGCTTCGCGAAGTCGATCCGCCGCCGGATTTTGCCGGAGATCCGGCGTACCGGCGGGAATTTCGGATGACGCTCGGTTGAGGCGCGCTCTCCGCCCTATGCGGGTGTGACGCCGCTGCGCTCGACGCCGGCGCCGCTGAGCTGGAACAACGGCGACGCCATCAGCGTGGTCGCGATCGCCATCACGACCAGCGCGCTGAACAGCTCCGGCGTGATGATGCCGTGCTCCAGACCGATGTTGAGCAGGATCAACTCCATCAGGCCGCGCGCATTCATCAGCGCGCCGACCGCGGCCGATTCGCGCGAAGTCGCCCCGGACAGCCGCGCCGCCGCCCAGCACGCGACGAGCTTGCCCAGGCATGCGGCCGCGAGAATCGCCCCGGCCGCGGCCCAGTGTTCCCAGCGGTCGAGCAGGTCGATGCGCGTGTTGAGTCCGGAATAGACGAAGAAGAGCGGCAGAAGCAGGTGCGTCGTGAGTGGTTCGATGCGGGCCGGCAAGATCTCCGCGAGCCGGCCGCGCGGCATCGCGACGCCCAGGATGAACGCACCGAACACGGCGTAGACGCCGATGCGGTCGGTGATCCACGCGGCGAGCATGAGCAGCGCCAGAATCAGCGAAAACGCGGTTGGCGAGAGGTCGCCGGTGCGGTCCGCCTGCCGTCCGAGCGGCTTCAGCAGACGCCGACCGATGGTCAGCGTGACGACGCCGTACACCGCGCCTCCGCCGATCGCCAGGACTGCGACGTAGGCGTCGCCGCTCGTGCTGGCGAGGACGATGGCGAGCACGCACCACGCGACCGCGTCGTCGATCGAGCCGGCCGCCAGCGCCAGCGTGCCGAGCTTGGTCCCCGCCAGGCGCCGCTCGCGGATGATCCGCGCCAGCATCGGAAACGCGGTAATGGACATCGCCGCGCCCAGGAAGAGCACGGCTTCGCCGAGCGAAACGCCGGGTGGAAAGAACGCGCCGTCGCGGTGCAGCGGCATCGCCAGCGCGGCCCCCAGCGCGAATGGGGCGAGCATTCCGGCCGAGGAAACCAGCAACGCGGCGCGTCCGCGCTCGCGGAGCAAGCCGGCGTCGAACTCGATGCCGACGAGGAACATGTAGAGCACGAGCCCGATCTGCGCGACGCAGTAGAGCACCGGCATGGCGCCGGAGCCGGCCGGGAATACCGTTTCCATGGCTCCGGGCGCAAGCGCGCCCAGCAGCGACGGACCGAGCAGCACGCCGGCAATCATCTCGCCGACGACCTGCGGCTGACCGACGCCACGCGCCAGCCATCCTACGACCCGGCAGGCCAGCAGGATGACCGCGAGTTGGAGAAAAACGACGATCGAGAGCTCGAACGGAGACAACCTGTCGCGCTCCCGTGCACGCGAGACTCTGCGTTCATCCAAGCGAGGCTGATCGCGGCGACGACCATCGGAATCGGCAACCCGCAGGAGCGCGTCGCGCGACGATGCGGTCGATCAATAGCGCGGTACGGCCGGATCGACCTCGAGCGACCATGCGTCGATTCCGCCGCTGAGGTTAGATACTCGTGGAAAGCCCTGCTTCAGCAGGAATTGCGAGACGGCGAGGCTCCGTCCGCCGTGGTGGCAGAACACGATCCACTCGCGGGATGGATCCAGCTCGGCGAGTCGCCTGGGGATTTCGTCCATCGGGATGTGTGTCGCGCCGTCGATCTTCGCCAGCCGCAACTCGGCGTGCTCGCGGCAGTCGAGCAGGGCCGCGGATTGCGCTGCGCGGGCGCGGGCATCGGCGGGCGAAACCTCCGGTACGGGAAGCAGGCTGGACATCGTCTGGCGCTCCGTTACAGCGATAGGCTGCGAGGATAGGACCATCGGCGGTCGATACGCAAGGCTCGTCACGGACGAGCCGGACGCGTGCGGTCAGACTGACGGACTCGCTTGCGCCGGACGCGAGCGCCGGATCGGCGGCGCTCCGGTGTCGCCGGGCCCCCGGGAAACTGGCGAGCAGCCGGCCGGGCCGATGGAATAATGGATCGTTCCTGCGGCAGATCGTGGGCGCCTGCCGCGTCGGACCGCGCCCGCATCGTCGGGCGCGCTCGGCGAGAACACTCAAAGCACTGGAGAGAAGAGAGTTATGAAATCACCACGCATGAGATTCGGATGGCTCCTGATCGCGGCGCTGGCGGTGCCGGCCGCGGCGCAGGAAGCGGGCGCGCATTCGCATGAGGCGGAGACGCAGGAAGCCGGAACGCCGACCGAGACGACGCCGAGCGCCGGCGGAAAGATCGAGCTGACGCCGGCCGAGTGGGACTTCGGCGTGAAGTGGTACGGCGAGGAGGCCGCGGCCGAGGTCGTCATGAAGAACGTCGGCACCGGTCCGCTGACGATCAAGAATGTGCGGTCGAGCTGCGGGTGCACGGTCGCAAAGCCGACCGAGGGCACCTGGAACGGCAAGGTGCTCGCCCCAGGCGCGACCGAGGTCATCAAACTGAGCTACAACACCAAGAAGGCCGCCCGAAAGGTCTCGCAGACGATCACGATCGAGAGCGATGACAGCACGTCGCCGCGCTACGCGCTCAAGGTCTCGGGCGAAGTGAAGCAGGCGTTCGACATCAAGCCCGCCGAGCGCGTCGTCTTTGCGTCGATCGAGCGCGATTCGGCCGTCACCGAGACGGTCGAGCTGAGCAACAACATGGATCAGCCGATTCAACTGAAGCTCAAGGACAGCGAAATCGGCAAGATGTTCGACATCAAGCTCGACGAAATCGAGGCGGGCAAGAAGTACAAGCTGAGCGTCAGCACGCGTCCGCCGCTCAAGGTCGGCCCGAACGCCGGCACGATCGTCCTCGAGACCGGGCTCGAGAAGAACCCGGAGATTTCGATTCCGGTCAGCGCCTACATCGCGCCGCGCGTGGCCGTCTCGCCGCCGCGTCTGTTCGTCTCGCCGAAGGTCGCGACTCCATTCGAGCGCATCATCCGCGTCACGCACAAGGCCGACAATCCGCTGCAGATCAAGGAAATCAAGTCGAGCAGCGACAAGATCACGGCCGAGGTGATGCCGCCGAAGCCGAATGCGACCGCCGGTCGCACCATGAGCTTCATCGAAATCAAGGTGAAGCTGCCGGCCGGCACCGAGTTCCCGGCCGATGGCGCCAAGCTCGAAATCTTCACGAACGACTCCGATCCGGAGTATCAGAAGCTCACCGTGGACATCACGATGCGCGATCTGAGCGCGGCGAAGCAGCCCACGGTGGTCACCGAAAAGCCCGCGGCCGCAGGCGAAGAAGGCGAAGCCGCGGAAGAGCCGAAGAAGGAAGAAGATCACCCGTGATTCGGCTCGGCTCACAGATTGCCGGCATTCTGCTCGCATCGGTCGTTCTGGCGACCGTCCACGCCGCGGCGCGGGGACTGTCCTGGACGACCGATGCCGCCGCGCTGGAGAAGAAGCTCGAGCGCGGCGATGCCGTCCAGCAGCGCCACGCCGAGCTTCGCGCGACGGTCGGCGTGACGCTGGAGGAGTTCGTATCGCTCATCGACGCGGGCGCGGTCGTGATCGACGCGCGCCCGCGCGAAGAGTTCGAGAAAGCGCACCTGTCGATCGAGTCCTACCCGCCCGTGCTGAACGTCGAGCCGGAACGGATCGATCAGCACCTCGAGCGCTTGTTCAGCCTCCAGGGACAGACGATCGTGCTCTACTGCACGTCGCTGACGTGCGAGCTGGCCGAGGAACTCTACATCGCCATGGAAAGCTACGGCTTCAGCGGGATGAAGATTTACTTCGACGGCTGGGAAGGCATCGTCGAGGCGCAACTTCCGACCGCGAGCGGTCCGGACGTCTGGACCGGGTACGAATCCGAACTCGGCGGGCAGGCCCTCGGTGAAGACGCCGCCCTCGCGCCGGACGGCGTGGATGGACAGGTGGACGCCGAAGAGACCGAATCGCCCTCGACCGCCGAGGATGACGGCTGAGACACTTCCCCCCCGCGCGAGTGCCCCACGACATGAATCCGAGCGGAACAGACTGGCGGACGTTCGCGTTCCTGTCGCGCGGGCTGGTTGCGGTCGTGTTTCTGATGGCCGCGTACGGCAAGATCGAAGACCCGGCCGGCTTTGCGGAATCGGTCGCTGCCTATCGCGTGGCGCCGATGGCGTGGGTCAATCCGATCGCGCTGTGGTTGCCCTGGCTGGAAGTGCTCGCGGCGGTGCTGCTTCTGGCGGGCGTGTGGCGGGCGGCGTCCGGATGGACTTTGGGTCTTCTGCTGGTCGGATTTACGGGCCTGAAGGTCTATGCCGAGCTGGCGGGCGTGCGAATCAGTTGCGGCTGCTTCACCGGCATCTTCAAGATGCTGTCGGACATGCTGGACGGCTGGCGGGGCATCCTGCTGAATGTCGTCCTGATCGGCTGCGTTCTCGTCGATCTGATCGCGCTGCATCGAGCACGGGCGGTGGCGACGGGACGTGCGGCCGGCTCGAACACTCCGGCGTCGGAATCGCGCGAGGCGGCGGCGCCCGAACCGGTCGGCCAGACGACGCGATGATTGTCCGGCGCCTGGGCGACCCATCCTTCAATTCCGGCGTGCCGCTTCGCGCTCTGGAAAACCGCTCGCGCCGGCACTACACTTCCCGACTCGCGGTCTGAAGTACGAAACCCCCCGCTGGCTGTCCTGCGTCGCGGACAGGGGCTGAGTGTTTCAAATCCGGCCGCCCAGGGACGCTCTCGGAATGGGCTCCAGCCTGCTTCTTCTGCTTCTAACACTCGGCGGAGTTGGCGTTTACCTCGCCCTGCCGGGCGGACGAAAGCAGACTCGGATCGCGGCCGCCGTGTTGCTCTGCGGCGCGGCGGCGGCGTTTTTCGGCCTGCTTTTCGGGCGATCGAGCGCGGAATCGCCGACGGGCTGGCTGGTCGCGCTGTCGTTGATCGGGCTTTGGGGCGCGGTCCGCGTGGTTACGCACAGCAAGCCGGTCTACAGCGCGTTGTTCTTCATTCTGGTGGTCGTGTCGGTCGCCGGTCTGCTGGTGCTGTCCGAGGCCTACTTCCTTTCGGCGGCGCTGGTCATCATCTACGGCGGCGCGATTCTCGTGACGTATGTGTTCGTCATCATGCTCGCACAGCAGAGCGGCGGGCCGGCGGCATATGACCGCATCCCGCGCGAGCCGCTGCTGGGTGTGCTGGCCGGCTTCATTCTGCTTGCGGCGCTGTCCGGGCGGCTGCTCTCGGGCGACGGCGCTCCGCTTCCGAACGTCGTCGAGGCTTCGCCCGGCGACGTGACGCCGCTGGGCACGCACCTGCTCACGCAGTACTGGATCGGGATCCAGATCGCCGGCCTGCTGTTGCTGGCGTCCATGGTCGGGGCGATCGCGATCGCGCGGCGCAAACCCGACCCGCTCGAGGACGCGGTGGACGCATGAGCGGAGACGGAACATGCTGATTCCGCTTGTTCTGCTGGGCGCGGCGTTCTTTACGCTTGGGCTGATCGGGTTCGTCACACGAAAGAACCTGATCATCATCTTCCTGTGCACCGAGCTGATGTTTCAGGGAATCGTTCTGAACTCCGTCGCGTTCAGCCGCTTTCCGCTGGATGGACGGCCGACGCTCGATGGTCAGGCGTTCGGCCTGTTCCTGTTGTCCATCGCGGCGGCCGAGGCGGCTCTGGGCCTGGCGATCGTCGTGCTGCTCTATCGATACAAGGAAACGCTGGACGTGAACGCCTGGACCACGCTGCGGGAAGAATAGCCGGGGAATCGAGTGCTGGCCGAAGCCGCAACATCTTTGCCCATAGCTCTCTATGCCACGCTGCCGTTCTGGCCGCTGCTGGGCGCGGCCATCGTCGGGCTGCTCCTGCTGACCAAAGATCGGCCGGACGCTGCGCAGGCCCATGGCGGCGGGCATGCCGACGGGTCTCACGGGCACGACGCCGGGCATGATCACGATCCTCAGCCTGGCGCCGCGCCCATCGGCCTGGCGCACTGGCCGGTGGTGATCGGAGCGGCGATCTCGGCTCTGCTGGGTGTGATGCTGTTCTTCGACCTGGGCGCCGTCGGCGGGCATTCCGAAGCCGCGCCCGCTGCGCATGCCAATACGCCGGCGCAGCTCACCGCACACGATGCGCACGCGACGCCGGCAGGCTCGCACGACGCGGTCGGAGGCGGCGTCCGTCCGGCGCCCGTGCCCGGGCAGACGTATGAGCTGTTCGACTGGATCAGTCTCGGCGCGAAGCAGAGCCAGACCGACGGCCACTGGATCGCGTTCAACTTCCACTTTGACCGGCTGACCGGCGTGATGATGCTGTTCGTCACGGTCGTGTCGCTGATGGTGGTGATCTACGCCGTCGGCTACATGCGCGACCATCACGGGCATCCGGAGCGCGGATACGAGCGCTTCTTCGCGTTTCTCGGCCTGTTCATCTTCTCGATGGCCATCCTGGCGATGGCGGGCAATTTCGTCGTGCTGTACATGGGCTGGGAGCTGGTGGGCCTGTGCAGTTACCTGCTGATCGGCTTCTACTACGGCAAGCCCGAGGCAGCCGCGGCGGCGAAGAAGGCGTTCCTGGTCAACCGCATCGGCGATTTCGGCTTCGCGCTGGGCATCTTCGCCCTGTACGGGTTCATCTCTCCGCTGTGCAAACCGGGGGAGAACCCGCTCGATTTCGCGGTCGTTTTCGGCTACGCGCCGCTGCTGTCCGACGGCCAACTCACGCTGGTGGCGCTGCTGCTGATGTGCGGGGCGCTCGGCAAGAGCGCTCAGTTCCCGCTCTACACGTGGCTTCCCGACGCGATGGAAGGTCCTACGCCGGTGTCGGCCCTGATTCACGCCGCGACCATGGTCACGGCCGGCATCTACATGATCGCACGCTGCGGTCCGATCTTCGCCGCGTCGGATACGGCGCTGAGCGTCGTGGTCGTCCTGGGGACGATCGGCGCGGTGCTGGCCGCGACCATGGCGCTGGCGCAGTACGACATGAAGCGCATCCTGGCATATTCGACCATCAGCCAGCTCGCGTTCATGTTCGTCGGACTGGGGGTCGGCGCGCCGGACTCGGCGGTGTTCCACGTCTTCACGCACGCGTTCTTCAAGGCGCTGCTGTTTCTGTGCGCCGGCAGCGTGATGCACGCGATGGGCAACGTGATCGACCTGCGGCACTTCAGCGGGCTGCGCGACGTTCTGCCGCACACGCGCCGGCTGATGCTGATCGGTTGCCTGGCGCTGGCAGGCTTCCCGCTGCTCAGCGGCTTCTGGAGCAAGGACGAACTGGTTCACTACGCCTTCGAGTGGCATCCGGCGCTGGGCGCGATTCTGCTGGCGACGGCCGGTCTGACGGCGTACTACACCTTCCGCATGTACTTCCTGTGCTTCGGCGGTCCGCTGCGGCTTCCGAAGGAGGCCGGCGAGCATCCGCACGAGGCCCCGGCGGTCATGCTCGCGCCGCTCTACGTGCTTGCGATCGGCGCGATCTTCGTCGGCTATCTCGGCGTGACGTTCACGTTCTCGCCGGGCGAGGCGTTCCTGGGTGTGTTCAAGCCGCACGGATACTTCCACCATTACCTGCACGACAGCTCGATCGTGACCGGCGCGCACGCCGGCGGCGGGCTGTGGCTGATGTACGTCAGCGCGCTGGTCGCGCTGGGCGGCATCGCGCTGGCGTGGCTGCGCTACGGCACGGCCCCCGTGGCTGATCCGGACGCCGCGGCGCTCGGCGCGGGATGGACAGTCCTGCACGGCAAGTACTACGTCGACGAGCTCTATGACCGCGTGCTCGTTCGCCCGCTGCGGCGCGTGGGCGATTTCTGCTTCGGCACGGACAGCGTGGTGGTGGACGGCCTGGTGTGGACGGCCGCGGCGATTCCGCGCGTGCTGGGCGCGATCTTCGGTTTGCTGCAGCGCGGCGCGCTGCAAGGCTACGCGCTGACGATGGCCATCGGCGTCGCGGCGCTGATCGCCCTGTGGCGCTGGTTCGATTCGCCGGGCGCGTGAGAGGCGGCCGGTCGTGGCGCAGTGCGGCGGAGGTCGCCGCGCGGTCCGATGTGAAGAGGCGAGATGGAAGCGATCGGGATTCACCTGCTGGTCTTCCTGCCGCTGGCCGCGGGCGTGCTGGTCTGGGCGATGCCCGAGCGGCGCGCGGCGCTGGCGCCGCAGATCGCGCTGTGGATCGGCCTGCTCACCGGCGTCCTTGCGATCGCGCTGTGGGGTCGGGTCGGCCCGAGCGGCCTGGTCGGCGAGTCGGCGACGGACTGGATCGCCGTCGGGCAATCGCTGGACGGCGAGCAGATCAACGGCGTGCGCATCCGGTACCACGTGGCGCTCGACGCCATCAGCGGTCCGCTGGTCGCGCTGACCGGCCTGCTGGTGCCGCTGAGCGTCGCGTGCAGTTTCGCCTCGATCCGCACGCGCATCCGCGAGTATTACGCGTGGATGCTGCTGTTGACGGCCGGCATGTACGGCGTGTTCGTCGCCCGCGACGTGCTGCTGTTCTACATCTTCTTCGAGTTCACCCTGATTCCGCTGTACTTCCTGATCGGCATCTGGGGCGGTTCGGAGCGCCGCTACGCCGCGAACAAGTTCTTCCTCTACACCTTCGCGGGCAGCGTCATCACGTTCGCCGGCATTCTCTATCTGGCCGTGCGGGCCGCGTCGCTGCTCGATACCGGCGTGGTCGGGTTCGACCTGATCGACCTGTCGAACCTCCAGCTTTCCCGCGTCGAGCAATACTGGCTGTTCGTCGCGTTCTTCTGCGGGTTCGCGATCAAGGTGCCGTTCTTCCCGCTGCACACGTGGCTGCCTCTGGCGCACACCGAAGCGCCGACGGCCGGCTCGGTGCTGCTGGCCGGCATCCTGCTGAAGCTCGGCACGTACGGCTTCCTGCGTTTCAGCCTGCCGATGGTCCCGGCCGGCGCGGTCGACTGGGCCCAGACGATGGGCTGGCTGGCCGTGGCGGGGATCATCTACGGCGCTCTCTGCTGCTGGGTGCAGCGCGACGTGAAGAAGCTCGTCGCGTACTCCTCGGTTTCGCACCTGGGTTTCTGCATGCTGGGCATGTTCAGCTTCCTGCCGATCGGGCTGAGCGGCTCGGTGCTCTACATGATCAACCACGGGCTGAGCACCGGCGCGCTGTTCCTCTGCGTCGGCATGATCTACGACCGTTACCACACGCGCGACATCCAGAAGCTCGGCGGGCTGGCCCGCTCCATGCCGATCCTGGCGTCGTTTCTGCTTCTGTTCACGTTCAGCAGCGTCGGCCTGCCGGGATTGAACGGCTTCGTCAGCGAGTTCGCCGTGCTGCTCGCGGCCTACAACGCCCCCGCGCTCGGACCGGTCTTCGGCGCGCTGGGCGCCACCGGGATCCTGCTCGGCGCGATCTACATGCTGTACATGGCCGGGGCTGTGCTCCTTGGTCCGCCGAAGGCGCCGCCCCACACGCCCGATACGTCGCACGGGCTTCGCCCGGACCTGAACGCGCGCGAGATCGCGATTCTCACGCCGCTGGCGATCCTGGTGGTCGTGCTCGGCTTCTATCCGCGGATGATCACCGACACGCTCGATCCGGCGCTGCAGACTCACGTGCTCCGGCGCATTGACGCCGCCTTCGCGAATGCGTCCCAATCGGGCGAATCGGTCGCGGCGGCCGAGAGTCCGGCATCCTCGGGTGGCTGGGCGATCAACGGCGCGCCGTCCGCCGAATCGCGGCCGCCATCCGGGAACGCCCCGGACGCGCCGCACGTCTTGCCGGGAGGGCGCTGATGGTGCCGGACCTGCCGCGCCTCATTCCGATCTACGCCCTGACGCCCGAGATTCTGCTGGCGGTGTTCGCCTGCGCCGTGCTGCTGATCGGCCAGTCCCGCAGCGCCTGGGCGCAGCGCACCCTTCCGCCGGTCGTCTCGCTGGCGGCGATCGCGATGGCGATTCTCGCCCTTCGCCTGCCGGAGTTGCTCGACTGGTGGAGCTACGAAGACCTGGTGGGCAGCGGGCTTCTCTACGATCCTCTGGCGAATTTCGTTCGCATCAGCGCGCTGATTCTCGGCTTTGTCGTGACGCTGGTCAGTTGGCGTGCGGCACGGTCCGAAGAGTCGGGCGAGTTGTTTGCGATGCTGCTGTTGGCGCTCTGCGGGCTGATGCTGGTCGGACCGTCGGCGGATCTGGTGATCCTGTTCCTGGCGCTCGAGCTGCTCAGCATTCCGACGTACATCCTGGTCACGCTCAGCCGCACCGGCCCTCGAGCGCTCGAAGCCGGCACGAAATACTTCTATCTCGGCGCGCTCGCGGCCGCGATCACGGCCTATGGCTTCAGCTTCTTGTACGGCGTCGCGGGCAGCGCCAGCCTCGACGCGCTGGCGATCGAGCGGATTTCGTCGGCGCTCGCCAACCCTGGTTCGACCGAGTACGCGCTGGCAGCGGCCGGCGTATCGCTGTCGCTGCTGGGGCTGGCGTTCAAGATCGCGGCGTTTCCCCTGCATCTCTACATCGCCGACGTTTATCAGGGCGCGGCGCCGGCAGTGGCGGGCCTGCTCGGCTTCCTGCCGAAGCTGGCGGGCTTCGTCGCGATCATTCGGCTTCTGATGCTTACGGAGTGGGGCACGACGTCGGGCGCGCTGTTCTGGCTGCTTTGGATCATCGCGGCGCTGAGCATGACCATCGGCAATGTGCTGGCCCTGCGACAGGCGAGCGTAAAGCGGATGCTCGCGTACTCGGGGGTCGCCCATTCGGGCTACATGCTGGTCGGTCTGATCGCCGGCCCGGCCGTCGGCGCGGGGGTGATCGGCGACGGCGCCGCCGGCGTGCTCTACTACGTCGTCATTTACGGCATCGCCAATCTCGGCGCGTTTGCGCTGCTCGGACTGCTGCGCGTCCGGGGGCAGCCGTGCGAATCGGTCACCGACCTCGCCGGACTGCTCCGCCGCGCACCGGGGCCAGCGCTGCTGATGGCGCTGGCGATGCTCACGCTGATGGGATTGCCGCCGACCGCCGGATTCTGGGGCAAGATGAGCCTCTTCGGCAGCGCCCTCGCCGCCAGCCAGTCTGCCCCCGATCAGACGCAGGCATGGCTGGTCGCGCTGGTCGTTATCGCCGTGCTGAATTCGGCGATCGCCGCGGCCTACTATCTGCGCGTCATCGCATCGGTGCTCCTGTCAGAGCGCGAGGATGCCGCCGAACTCGCCCCGCACGAGGCGCCCTACTGGGGCGCGCTGCTGTGCGGCTTCCTGATCCTGTTCTTCTCGTTCTATCCCAATGCGCTGCTCGGGCAGGGTCGTGCCGCGACCGAAGACCTGCGCCGCCGAATCGTGCGGATTCCTGCGGCCGCGGCGCCGCTGGCCGAGCGCGCCCCGGCGCCCACCGCGCCGCCGCCCGGCTGAATCGAGCGGATTGCGGGCGTTCAGTGTCAGTCCGGGCTGCTTCGGAGTGGCTACAGGAACATCCGAATCGCCGTGTACGGAATGGTCTCCGGGTGGCCCCGGAGCTTATCGCGCAATTCGTGCTCCAGACGCGGGGCGATCCGCCGCGGACGGTCGAACTCGTCTCGCAAAGCCGCGTCGATCTCTCCAGAGAGCTCGGCCGTGCGCCGCTGGTCCAGTCGGAGCCGCGCGTCGACGCGCGAAAGCGTGTGCTCGAGCGACGCGACGCGTCCTGCGGACTCTTCCTGAATCGCCATCTCGATGGTCCGCAACATCTCTTGCTCGCGCCGCGCCAGGGCCAAGCCGGCGCGATCGGATGACGCGCAGCCCGCGAGACCGAAGAGCAGGACGAACGCCGTCGGCAGGGCCGATCGCGGCCAACGGGCGGGCGAGGTTCTTGGCTGATCCGAACTGGATGATCGGCGCCGAAGCGAACGCGTCTTGGCTGGGGTCTGGGTCGCAGGCGGCATGGGGAGCTCCCCGGTTTAGGTGGGCAGGCTTCTGCCGCGATCGGGACATTGTACCGACGCGGTGATGCGCCGGCGCAGTGGCGGAATTCCGCCGATTTGGTTCATGGGAGTTTCACACTTTCAGTAGCGACGGAATGGCTCCGTCATAGGCCCAGCAGCGACAAGGCCGTTTGCGGTTCCGGCCGCTGTCGGAAAATCGCCGTTCTGGTCGTGCGCGGTTGCGACACACGAAAAGGTGGGTTATACTGAGAGAGTCAGGTTGGGACGGCTTCCCGTCTTCCTAGTACACTGAGTGCATCCGGCGAAACGCTGCCCGTCTATCGGTGTCGGTTTTCCGACAACTCTACGTTTCGTCGGAGATCGGTTTCAGGTGCATCCGGAGGAGAGTGAGGGGCTTGACGTTGGGCGGCGCCGTGCCAGACACGGCGTCGCCCAAACCTCTTTCCGGGCGCGACGAACGTCGTCCGGCTCGCCGCGTCGGATGCGAGTCGCGCGCGCGGGCGGCGCTTGCCGCGCCGACGGCCTGTCGGCACGATATCGATCATGGAGATCGCATCCGCCACCACTGACGATCGGTCGTTCCTTCGGGCCGAGATGATCCGCCACTGGACGTCGCCCGACATCTACTCGCGCGGGCGGCACTTCGCCGCCGACCAGCTCCCCGCGCTGATCGCGTTGAGCGTGGGGCGGCCGGTCGGGCACCTGACGTTTCACCTCGACGGCGACGAGTGTGAAGTCGTGACGCTCAGTGCGACCACGGAGAATCAGGGCGTTGGCACGGCCTTGCTGGCGCGCGCGGTGGAGAATGCCCGCCAGCGCGGCTGCCGCCGCGTTTTCCTGACGACCAGCAATGACAACCTTCGCGCGCTGGCGTTTTATCAGAAGCGTGGCTGGCGCATGTGCGCGATCTATCCCGGGATGATTGATCGATACCGCGAGATCGAGAAGGAAATCCCGCTCATCGGCTTGAACGGCATCCCGCTGCACGACGAGATCGAGCTTGAATTCGTGCTCTCGCCGACCTGACGCCGCGCGGGCGATTCAGCGTTCGCCGCAGCTCAGCCCGAAACTGCGCAGTTGCTGCACAAGGTCCTCCAGGCCGACACAGCCGTCCCCGTTCAGATCGGCGTGCGGCGCGAACGCCGGATCGCCTTCGCACGCGTCGAACGCGCTGAGCAGGTCCGAGAGATCCGCAAGATCGACGCGTTGATCCGCGTCGAGGTCTCCCGGAAGCGGCGCGGCGATCGTCAGCGTCTGGTTGACGCCGACGTCGGCGATTGTCGTCGTTCGACCGTCCGGCCAGCGCACGCGGATTTCCGCCACGGATGAAAGGCCCCCCAGGCCGAAGTGCGCGGACATTTCGCTTTGAGACAGATAATTCGATCCCGACTCGATCCAGCGCGTCTGCGTGCCCATCGGCGTGATGGCCTCGACCCGCGCTCCGATTCCGTCCGGGGCGATGTCGCGGCGTCCGCACGAGTCCAGGAAAACGCGCAGCCAGTTGGCGTCCGGTCCGTGCAGATCGTTTCGGAAGATACGCATCGGCTCGCGCCAGGCGAACAGGACCAGGTCCTGGTCGCCGTCCCCGTCGTAGTCGCAGTTGAGCAGGCCGCGGCCCTGCCCAAAATGCTCGAATCCGACGTCTAGCGCCACCTCGTCGAACGTGAAGTCGCGTCGGTTCAGGTAGAGATAGGACTGTTCGTTCTGCCATTCGATCGGGGCCCAGCCGTTTGTCTCGGCGAGGTCCACCCAGCCGTCGTGGTTCAGATCGACCGCGACGCAGCCCCAGCCCCATCCGCCGTTGATCACCCCGGCCGACTCGGCGCGCTCCTCGAACTGATGCGCGCCCAGATTGCGATAGAGCGTGCTGCCTTGTCGCGCGCCGATCGGCCCGGCGTCGGCGAAGATCGATGAGACGTACCAGTCGGGCAGCCCGTCGTTGTCGAAGTCGCCTACCGTCTGGCCCATGCCGTTTCGCTCGATTCCGACGCCCGCGGGAATCGTGCGGTCGGTGAACGTTCCATCTCCGTTGTTCACCAGGTAGACGGTCGTGCGGAAGTCCGCCACCCACAGCAGCTCCGCCAGACCGTCGCCGTTCATGTCGTGAAACCGCGGGCTGTAGCCGCGGACCGGCGTGAGATCGGTCGGGATGGCTTGCGTCGTCACGTCGCTGAAGGTCTCATCGCCGTTGTTGCGAAACAGGCGATTGCCGCCCGAATACGGATTCCACGCGGTTACGGCCAAGTCCAGGTCGCCGTCGAGGTCATAGTCGCCGAACGCGGCGCTGAACCCGTCCGGCTCGTCCGGCGAAGTCCACGCCACGCCGGCCTGCGCCGCGATCTCCGAGAATGAGCGGTCGCCGTTGTTGCGATAGAGGCGATGCGCGCCGGGCGTCGGCGCGTCGGGCGGACCGTCGCTGGTGACGAACAGGTCGAGGAATCCATCGCCGTTGAAGTCGCCGACGGCCGCGCCGGCCCCGCGGTGAAGAACGGCCACGCCCCAGGACGCCGCCTCGTCGCGGAAGGTTCCGTCGCCGTTGTTCATGTACAGACGGTCCGGCTCGACGCCGCCCATGAGCACGAAGAGATCCTGCCAGCCGTCGCGGTCAAAATCGCCGGTCGCGCCGCCGCCGAAGAACCGCGTGGTGGGCTCGGGCCGGTCGTGCGTGCAGTCCAGGCCGGTCGCGTCCGTCTGCTCCGAGAACTGCAAGGACTGAGCCGCAGCCCCCGCCAGCGGCAGCGCGACGAATCCGATGGCGAATCGGCGCCGTGCGGCGCGCATGCAATGCTCCTCGCGCGACGTGAGGGCACACGTTGCAGCGGCCGCGTGCGTCGGCTCGGGCCACGCCCGCATCGGCCCTCGATCCGCGGCGTCGGTCAAGCTGCGAGGGGTCGTCGGAATCGACGGCTCCGCGCGACAGCTCCAGTATAGTGACGCCGGCTATTCCGCCCGCAACCCAAAATGCGCGAGCAGATCCAGAAGATCCGGCAGAGCCACGCACCCGTCGCCGTCCAGATCCGCCGGGGGCCGATAGGTTTCGACGCCTTCGCATGCGTCCAAGGACGCGAGCAGCTCCGACAGGTCCGCCAGGTCCACGCGGTCGTTCGCGTCCACGTCGCCGGGAAGCCGGACCGCGACTCGGAGGCGCTGATTGGGCGCGACGTCCGTGAGCGTCGTCACCCGTCCGTCGGGCCATTCGATGCGAAGAGACTCGACGATCGTCGCGCCCCCGAGGCCAACATGCGCCGACAGTTCGTCCTGCGAGATGTAGTTGCATCCTGCGTCGATCACTCGCATCTGCCGCTCGCCGCTGGCTTGGACGACCACGACCGCACCGACGCCGTCGGGGGCGAGTCCGGCCCGCCGCGAGGTATCGAGTTGTATGTGCAGCCAGCTTCGCTCAGGCCCGGGCGGAAGATCGTTGCGGAACAGGCGCAACGGCTCGCGAAACGTCATGAGCACGAGATCCTGGTCGCCGTCGTTGTCGTAGTCCCAGTGCAGCAGGCCGCGCTGCTGCCCGCCGACGTCGATGCCTGCATCGGGTCCGATCTCGTCGAATCGCGCGTCGCCCCGGTTTCGGAATACCCGTGCACGGTCTGAGAGAAAATCGAGCGTATACCACCCGTTCACCGCGACCAGATCTTCGTGCCCGTCGTGATCGAAGTCAGCCGACGCGGCGCCCCAACCCCATCCGCCGTGTTGCACGCCCCAATCCTCGGCCGATTCGGCGAAGCGGTGTCCACCGAGATTGAGATAGAGCATGTTGCCATTGGGGGCGCCGATCGGCGCGAAGGGTTCGAAGATCGAGGTCACGTACCAGTCCGGCAGGCCGTCGCGGTTGAAATCGCCGACCGTCTGTCCCATGCCGTTGCCCTCACGCCCCACGCCGGCGGCGACGGTGAGATCGTCGAACCGGCCCGTGCCGTCGTTCGCCAGGTAGCGCGTCGTGCGGAAGTCGCCGACCCAGAGCAACTCGGGCCAGCGATCGCCGTTCATGTCGACAAAGCGCGGCGAGAAGCCGCGCACGGGCGTAAGGTCGGTCCGGATCGCGACCGCGGTCACGTCTGTAAACGTTTCGTCGCCGTTATTTCGAAACAGCCGGTTGCCGCCGGCGTTCACGTAGTAGCCGGCTACAGCAAGGTCCAGGTCGCCATCCAGGTCAAAATCTCCGAACGCCGCGCCGAATCCGTCGGGGATCGCGGGCGACGTGAAGCGCACGCCGGCCGTGTCCGCGATGTCGGTGAACGTGCCGTCTCCGTTATTGCGATAGAGGCGGTGCGCGCCGGGGCGTTCGTTGCCCAGTTCACCGCGCGAGACGACGAACAGGTCGAGCCAGCCGTCGCGGTTGAAGTCGCCCGCGGCGGCGGAGACGCCCAGGTGTGGGTCGGCGATGCCCCAGGCGACCGCCTCGTCGGCGAATCGGCCGCCGCCGCGATTGATGAAGAGCTTGTCCGGCTCATAGCCGCCGGTCGGCACGAACAGATCCTGCCAGCCGTCGCGATTGAAATCGCCCGCGGTTGCGGCGGCGTAGCATCCCTGCACCGTGTCGGGCCGGTCGGGCACGACGACGAGGCCCGCCGCGTCGGCCTGCTCGGAGAACGTCAGTTCGGTCGCGGCGCAAAGCGCGCAGCCGGACCCCAGCATCGATGCCGCACACGCGCGGCGCGCGGTTCGGACAGACATGGCACACCTCCGCCGGCGTGAGACATGCTCCGGCGCTTCAAAGGGACAGACGTGAGGCCAACATGAGACGGAACGCGGCGGATCGCCGCTGCCGTCCTCCGAAGTATGGCGTTCGCCGGGCGGCGCGCCCAGCGCATTCGGGGCAGAGCCGGGTTCGGTGAGCGCTGGAAGTCGGACGGGCGCTCCCGGCGCGCCGCGTTCCGGAGGAGACTCGGTGCAGTGGAAGAGAAACGCCCGCGCCGAACTCCCTCAGCCGCAAGAGGCGGCCTGAGGAATTCGACGCGGGCGCGGAGTGCTTTCGCGGCGACCGGCGCGCGACCTCCCGCCGGTTGGAGCGTTTCAAGAATGACGATGCGTCTGAACCGCGGAAAAGGACCGCTCGTCTACGCTCGCGGTTCGGCTGGGACGCCGCGTCCAACCTGAAGCTGCTCTAGGAGCAGAGCAGCCCATAGTTCTCGAGCAGGCTGCTCAGGTCGGCGAGGTCGACGTCGCCGTCGCCATCGAGGTCGCCCTGTTCATAGGTCGCGCCGGCGCCGGTACCGAAATTCTCCAGCAGCAGCGAGAGGTCTTCGAGTCCGATGCCGCCGTTGCCGGTCAGGTCGCCGACCCGGATGGTCAGCGTGGCCGCGTTGCTCGTCGTTCCGCCGCAGTCGTTCGAGACGACGCAGTCGTAGCTGCCGGCATCGCCCGGCTGGAGATCGGAGACGAGCAGCGACGCGCTATTCGCGCCGGAAATCGGCACGCTGTTGTGTCGCCACTGGTAGCCGATCGGCGGTGTACCGGATGCGACGACGGTGAACGTCACATCGTCGCCTGCGCAGCGCGTCGCGCTGGCAGGGTGCCCGACGACGCTCACGCCGGCGCAGGCGGACGTCGAAACGTCGCCCGTGACGACCAGCGCGTAGCCCTGCGCACCCTGGTTCACGGCCGTGCCCTTGATGGTCACGGTGTATTGACCGATGGCGGGCGTCGTGCGGTGCATCTGCTCGACGGTGTTCTTGGCGTCGGCCGACCCGCCCGTGCTCGACTGTCCGCTGGTGAACACATTTCCGCGGTAGAGCGTGCCGCCCGGATCCGTGACTTCCAGGTCGAGGTTGTTGATGGTCGGGTTGCTGGCGTTGACGGCCGCGGGCGGCTCGGTGAAGACGAGCGTAACGCGCAGCGGGACCGAGTTTCCGTTGACGCTGAATGTGTATTGCGCTTGTTGCCCGGTGGTGAGGCCGCTGGCGTTGCGGACGTCCTCGACGTAGAGCTTGCGCGCGTCGCCGGCGAAGAAGAGCGCGTTGTCGAGCAGCAGTCGTCCCCAGCCTTCGGTGTTGCTCGGGTAGCCGCTGACGCCGGTCATATCGACCGAGCCGTTGATGAGCACGCCGCGGACCAGCGCGCCGGAGGGATTCCGCGAATCGGCGCCGTTGGCCGCGCCGCTCGGATAGAAGCCGTCCGTGAAGTACTGCCGGGCCAGCAGCGCCGCGCCGGTGATCGCGGGGCAGGCCATCGACGTGCCGGTTGCGCCGGTCTGGCTGCACGTGGTGCCGGAGTTGGCCGACTGCGTGTTGCAGCCGGGAGCGTAGATTTCGGGCTTGCGGCGACCGTCGGACGTCGGCCCGGCGCCGCCGCTGCAATGGCTGGCCTGGCTGGGCGTGTCCTGCGTCGCACCGACCGCGAGCACGTTCTTGGAGTTCTCGGGCGTGCGCAGCGAGGACAGGTTCGTCACGGCGAACGCCACCACGTCGTCCTCATAGGTGTAGGTGTGGAAGTCGATCTGCCGGCACCAGGTCGTATACGCGGTGGTGCCGTCGTCGCCCCAACTGTTGCTGTGGGCGGTTGCGCCATCGTCGTGCGCGTCTTCGAGCCGGTCGTCGAGCGTCGAGGGCGACGCATAGACGTTATCGACGTTTGAGAAGCTGATCTTCGCCGCCAGGGCGATGCCGTCGAACGTGTTCGGCGAGCCGATCGTTCCCGAGTCGCCCGCCATCGTCGCGCCGGTGTGCGTGCCGTGGAAGTCCGTGCCGCTGGCGTTACGCCAGCCGATGAACTTTCGGTGCCCCGGCGTCCCGGGCGCGACCGAGTCGTCGAACGCGCAGTGCGACTCGCGCGGTGTGCCGTCGATCAGGCCGCCGACCTGCCCTTGCCCCCGGATGTTGCGATCCCAAACCGGGCGCTGTCCGCTGACGTTGCTTTGAAGGATCCACTCATTCGTGTTGTTGCGGAGCACCAGCTCCGGCGCGTCCTCGATCCACTGCACTTCGTTCATGTCAGCCAGCACGAACACGTCGATCGGGTTCACGATCGCGTCGATCATCCACTGCTGCCCGACCATGGACGCGCCGAGCGTCTCGGCGCCGAGCACGTCCAGTACGTCGAGCACGTCGCCGGCCGCGGTCCCGCCGAACAGCACAACCACGACCTTCAGCGCGCCGCTGGCGACCAGCTCGCGCCGCTCGACCGTCTGGTAGTCGCGAACGCCAAGTTCCGGGTCGATCTTCCAGGCCGGATCGAACGCGCCGACCCACGTGACAAAACCAAGCTCGCCCAGCGTCGCCAGGTCCAGTCCGCCCAGCGGCGTGACGTACGCGTGGCTCGGCAGATAATCCACGGCCTCCAGGCCGGCCGCTTCCAGCGCCGCCGCTCGCTCGGCCGTCAGCGGCCCGTCGAGCTGAACCACGCCGAACGCAGAGGGGTCGATCGGGACGGCGTGTGCTTCGCGAAGGTCCGGCCGGTCTGCCGTCTGCTCGACGCCCGTCTTCAGTTCCAGCAAGCCGACCGCCGCCGTCGCGGTCCGATCGAACGCCCCGGACGCGGCGGTCGCATCGGCCGCGCACGGCAAGGCAATTGAGATTCCCACGGCCCACAGTCCGGCTGCGCGCACAGTCATGATGTCCTCTCGGTACGAAGTGAATCCGCTCGCGTGGATTACGCGGAAATGGCCCGGCGTCGGAACGGGTCGGAACGAACGCCGCCTCCGACTGCACTATCCCGGATTCCCCGTGTCGATGTCAAGGCCATTCGGGCGCGGCGCGCGACGCCGCGCGGGTGTCGCGATCGAGCCGCCACATCTGCCATGCGGCGGATGCGAACGCGATTCCGGCGATCGCCAGGGGAAGGGCAAAGCTGCCCGTAATCTGATACGTCAGCATGCCGGCGCCCTGAAAGAGCACGCCGCGAATGCCCACCAGCGTCGCGTGGATGGCGACGTACTGCGGCACACGGTCCGGCGACCGAGCGAGCGAAACCGGTCCGAGCATCCAGCCCATCTGGACGCCGGCCATCCCGATCCCCCAGACCAGGCTCGCCGTGCCGACCCCCCACGGACCGCCCGCCGCGAGCAGCACGAACGGATAGAAGCCCAGGCACCCGAACGCCAGACCCGAAATGCGGACGGCGCCGATGCGGTCCTGCAGCCAGCCCATCGGCAGCATCGCCGCGAGCGTGGCGATCCGCGCCACGACCTGTGTCGAGTACGCGAATTCCTGGTAGCGCATCCCCAGACGGTCGGTCGCCAACACCGGCAGCAGCGCTTCGCAGAACATGTACGCGCCGCCGTATGTCATGAACGCGACCTCGTAGCGCGCGAACACGCGGTCGCTGCGCAGGACCTCGCTCATTTCACGAACCGGGCGAACGAACGCCTGCCACAGCGAACCCGTCGGCGCCGCCGCCGACCCCACCGGCGCCGCACCCGGACCGCCCGCCAGCCGCGCAAGCAGCATCAGCGCCGGCGCCTGCGCGGCGGCCGCGACGGGCAGAAACCACCGGAACGCGCCCGCGTCGCGCTCCATCCACGCGCCCAGTCCGATCGCCGCCAGAATGCCGCCGACCAGCGCGACGGCGCTCAGCACGCCGTACGCCCGTCCGCGCAGCGCGTCGGGATAGAGTTGTCTCAGCAGTCGCCCGTTGATCGGCGTCCAGGCCGCGATGCCGACACACGCCAAGGCATGGCACGCGAGAAACTGACCATATCCGTGCGCCGCGCCCATCAGTCCCAACGGCAGGGCGGCCGTAAGGCCGAACAACGTCAGGTAGACGCGGATCGAGACGCGCGTCAGCAGCTCGGCCCAGAAGATCGACGTCATCATGAGCGTCGGGACGGCCGCGGTGACGAGCGTCGTCTGCCAGTCGCGCCAGTGCGGCGTGCTCGAGCCGAATTCGAGCCGCACCAGCAGCGGCATGAGCCAGATCGTGTTCGAGAAGAGCAGCGCGTAGAGAAAGGTGAACGTGACGTGCGCGGCCAGCGTCCAGCCGACGCGCGGGCGCTGCGGGGGCGTGCGCAGGCTCGGTGCAGGCGGCTTCGCCGCTTCCGGCTCTGACGATGCCGGACTCACTTCCGTGTCCGCTGAGCGGCGCGGCGGGTTCGGCGTGCGCGATGTGCAGCATTGGCGTTCAGGGAGCGGACTCCGGGGCGGGCTGCGATTGCGGCTCGGGCGGCTCGACTTCGACCAGTTGCATGCCGCGACGCACGATCCACCACAATCGGGTCAGGGGCAGCTCCACGCGCACTAGGACCGAACCATCCGAAGCCGTTTCGGCCCGGCCGACCGCGCGCGTGCTCGAGAAAAAAATCACCACGTCGTCCTTCAGCGCCGGGTTGGTTTCAAGCACGGTCGCCACGGTCGCCGCCGGCTGCACCTGAAGCGCTTCAACCTTGCGACGCAACCGGTCGATCGCGTCGAAGCGCGCCAGCTCGGCCGCCACCGCGAGCGGAAGTTCCATTCCATCGAGCGGTTCATACTGCCCCAGCTCGCCCAGCGTGTCCTGCGCCCAAGCCGGCACGTCGAGTTCGATCGTCTCATACGGCGGGCGCGTGATGCACCGCGCCGGCGGCACGGCCAGACCCGACGCCCGCAGTTCGCGGCTGGCGGTCAGCAGCGCCATCTCGCGGAAATCGGCCGAATGAAACTCCTCGCCGCGATACACCCGCTGATGAACGTCGGTCAGGATGCGGATCAGCTCGGTCATCCCGAGCGTGGCTTCCGCGGAAGCCACCTGGTCGAGCCCGATCTGAACGCTCAGCTTCGCCGAGGTCTGCACCGCGGCCGCGACCGCCTCGCGGACCGTGGCGTCCGTGTCCAGAAAGTCGCCCAGCCGACGCGCCGGAGTGAGCCTCAGGCGGGCCGCCTCGTCGATGAGCGCCTGCACCGCGTCGGCCGCGGCTGCACGCTGCGCCAGCTCGACGCCCTCGATCGTGACGTCTTCCCAACCGGGGTGGGCGCGGTCCGCGTCGTCCTGCGCCGCGCCGGCGGTCCCGGTCGCCCAAACCACCGGCCAGCGTCGCCCGGAGCGCAGCAGATCGCGCGAAGCTTCGAGCGCCGCAGCGGCGCCGCCGCCCGGCTCCTCGGTCAGGATGCGGGCGGCTTCGGCGGCGAGCTCAGCCGGCTGGATCGTCACGTCGACGTCGCAGGTTCCGTCGGAGTAGTGGCGTGCGGCGCCGGCGCGCGGGGCGCGACGGACCCAGGCCCGCAGGGCGCGCTCGCGCGCCGGCGAGGCCGAAGCCCACTGTCCGAGCGATTGCTGAGGCGCCACTTCGAGCGCGGTGATCTGTTTCCATGCCGCGCTTCGCGCACGGGCCAGCGCGAGCGATTCGGCCATCGCGCGGCTGGCGGCTGCGGCCGAATCGCCCGGGGCCTGCGCGAGGCTCGGACGCGCAGCGACCAGCGCCAGCGCGCACGCACATGCGGCGATGCTCGACATTCGGACCGTTCCCGCTCGAGCGGAATGAGCGGGCTGACGACTACGGATATGGTCGGGAATCACGCCGTATTTTCCGCTGGGCGAGCCGCTGCGGCCGGCACATTCGCGTCGCGTTTCGGACCGCGCGGCCATCCGCCGAGTACAATACCGGGGGAAGGCGATCGACTCACGCCCGGAGGAGAGTTCTCGTGCAGCCAAGCTTGCGGATGGGATGGACGCTGCTGGCGTTGGGGTGCTTCGCGGCGCTGCCGGCTCTGGCGCAGACCGGGGCGCTGAACTGGCGTCGCGATCTTCAACAGGCGATCGCCGACGCGCAGCGCACGCGCATGCCGCTCATGTTCTGGATCACCGGCGGCTCATCCGGCGATCGCGAGGAGGACATCGAGCAGGATCAGCGCAAGACGTTTCGCGATCCGGCCGTCGCGGCCACGGCGCGCAAGTACATCGCCGTCCAGATTTCGCGCAGCGCGAACAAGGACCTGCTCGAGAAGTGGCAACTGCCGCCGCGGACTACGTTCGAGGTCGTGTTCACGACACCGGCCGGCGAGGTCATCGACCGACTCGCGCCCTCCGGCGTCGGACATCCTGATTCTTTCCGGCAGAAGATGAATCTGGTCTATACGCGGTACCGCGGCGACCTGTTCCGCCAGGAAGTTCAGCCCAAGCTGACCGGCGATGCCGCCGCGCCGGCCGAGGTGGACGCGGCCCTCAAGCTGATCTCCGATTTCCGCATCCGGGAGGCCGACGCGACGCTCATCGAGCTCGCCGCCCGCGAGGGCATCGACGCCGGGCTTCGGCAGAAGCTGCTCGGCGCGCTGGCCGACCTGTCCACACCCAGCGCGGGCAAGGCGCTCTATGCCGCCGCCGCCGCCGGAGATCAGGACGCGTCGGACGCGCTCGTGCGGTGCGATCCGCCCGTGGCGGAGCAGCTGCTCGAGAAGCTGGACTCCGAAGATCCGGCCGAGCGGGTCTTCGTATACAACGTGGTCACGCGCATCTGCAAGGTCAAGAGTCCCAAGCCCGACCGGTTCTGGGAAGGGACCAACGAGAAGATCAAGAGCGACGAGATGACCCGCGTGAAGAAGGCGGTCGAGAAGGCCGCCCGCGACTGGAGCCGCAAGAATGAGTCCGATTGATCTGCGAAGCGACACGGTCACGCGCCCGTCGCGGGCCATGCTCGACGAAATGATGCGGGCCGAAGTGGGCGACGACGTGCTCGGAGACGATCCGACCGTCCTGCGCCTTCAGGAGCACATGGCCGAGCTGCTCGGCAAGGAAGCCGCGCTGTACGTTCCGTCGGGCACAATGGCGAACCAGGTGGCGATCCGCGCCGCGACCGAGCCGGGCGACGAGATCATCCTCGACGAGACGACGCACTGCCACAATTACGAAACCGGCGGGCCTTCCGCGCTGTCCGGTTGCAGCATTCGCTCAATCAGCGGAGCGCGCGGCGTCTTCAGCGCCGAGCAGGTCGAGGCCGCCATTCGTCCGGAAAGCCAGCATTTCGCCCGCACGCGGATGGTGGTCGTCGAGAACACCAACAACCGCGGTGGCGGCACAGTCTGGCCGGTGGATGCGATCGCCTCCATCGCGGGCGTGTGCGCCGCGAACGGGCTTCACCTGCACCTCGACGGCGCCCGGCTCATGAACGCCTGCGTCGCGGCCGGCCGCCGCCCGCAGGACTACACGCGCCACGTCGCGTCGGTCTCGACTTGCTTTTCGAAGGGGCTGGGCGCGCCGGTCGGATCCATCGTCGCCGGCGGGCGGGACTTCATCCGCCGCGCGCACCGCTTCCGCAAGATGTTCGGCGGCGCGATGCGCCAGGCGGGCGTGCTGGCCGCCGCGGCGCTTTATGCGATCCGCAACAACGTCGAACGCCTGGCGGAAGATCATGCACACGCGCGGCGTTTCGCCGAGCGCATTGCGCAATATCCCGGCATCCGCCTCGACCCGCGCACGGTCGAGACCAACATCGTGATCTTCGACCTCGATCCGCGGCTGGGCGGCGCGCCCGCGTTCTGCGACCGCATGAAGCAGCGCGGTCTGTGGATGCTGCCCCCGGGTCCGCACCGCATTCGCGCCGTCACGCATCTAGACGTGTCGCGCGGGCAGATCGACCAGGCCGCTGACATCATCGAATCCCTCTGCGCGGCGCCGGTCGCCGCATGACGCGCGTCGCGCCCAGGTGTCCCGCGGCGGTAACGCCGCGGCGCGGCGAACATCCAATCAGTCGCCCGCGACGGCAGGCCCAGCCGGAACGTCCCGGCAGCCGCGGCGCACGGCGGACATTCGCGAGGGTCCGATGATCCGATCTTCCTGCGTCGTGTCGTTGCTGCTGCTGTCGATGATCGCCGGGTGTCGTCCCGAAGAGTCCGCCGGCGCGCAAGGCCGGCCGATAAACCTCGCCGCCGCGGCGTTCGCGGAGCCATCCCCCCAAGGAGCGACGATGAACCCGTCCGTGCCCGCAGGGTCGAACCGTTCGCAGTCGGGATATGACATCGCGCCGCTTCCGCGCGAGCGCGTGGCGGAGCTGGCGAAGTCGCTCGACCCGGAAACCTACCGCGTCACGCAGAAGGCCGGCACGGAGCCGCCGTTCTGCGGCAACCTGCTCGACAACAAGAAGGACGGCGTCTACGTATGCGTGGTGTGCGGGCTGCCGCTGTTCTCCAGCGAGCACAAGTTCAACTCCGGCACCGGCTGGCCCAGCTTCTATCGCGAGTTCGATCCCGCGCACGTCGCCCGCAAGTCGGACAACAGCCACGGCATGATCCGCGTAGAGATCAATTGCGCCCGGTGCGACGCGCACCTCGGGCACGTGTTCGACGACGGTCCGCGCCCGACCGGCGAGCGACACTGCCTGAACTCGGCCTCGCTCCGGTTTCATGAGGAAGGCACGGAGCTGCCTCCGGAAAGCCGCCCGGCCTCCGCGAGCCAGCCCGGCGCTTCCGCGCCGCTCGAGACCGCGTACTTCGCGGCCGGCTGCTTCTGGGGCGTCGAGCACTATTTCCAGAAGGGTCCCGGCGTGGTCGATGCGGTCAGCGGATACATGCAGGGCAAGACCGAGAACCCGACGTACAAGGACGTCTGCTACAAGGACACCGGGCACGCCGAGACGGTGAAGGTCGTGTTCGATCCGACGAAGATCAGCTATCGCCGGCTGCTCGAGGCGTTCTTCGTGATGCACAACCCGACCGAGCTGAACCGACAAGGCCCGGACGTGGGCACCCAGTATCGCTCGGGCATCTGGTACACCAGCGACGCGCAGAAGCAGGAGGCCGAGACGTACATCGCCGAGCTCGCCGCGTCGAGCCGCTTCGGCGATCGCAAGATCGTCACGCAGGTCGAGCCCGCAAGGACGTTCTACTCGGCCGAGGATTATCACCAGGATTACATCGAGAAGACCGGTCGCGCGTGCCACGTTCGGAACCCTTGGTGAATTCGACCGATCCGCCCGTGGTTTCGTTCGTCGTCCCCGCTCACAACGAGCAGGACCTGCTTCCGCGCTGCCTGAGTGCGATTCGCGACGCCGGGCAGCGCGGCGGCGAGCCGTTCGAGATCGTGGTCGTCAACGACGCTTCGACCGACATCACGCCCGAGCTGGCGCGCTCCGACGGCGCGCGCGTCGTCGATGTCAGCCTGCGGCGCATCTCGGCCGTGCGGAACGCCGGCGCGTCGGCCGCGCGGGGCCGCTGGCTGATCTTCGTGGACGCGGACACCTTCGTGACGCGCGCGGTGATTCGCGCGGCGCTCGCGGCACTGCGGCGCGGCGAGGCCGGGGGCGGCTGCGCCGTGAGGTTCGACGGTGGGTTGCCGCTGTGGGCGCGCGTGGTCGCTCCGGTGTTCACGTTTGTCTATCGCGCTGTCGGCCTGGCGGCCGGATGCTTCATTTACTGTTCGCGCGAGGCGTTCGATCGGACGGGCGGTTTCGATGGCACGATGTACGCCGGCGAGGAGCTGCGCATGAGCCTGGCGTTGAGGCGCGCCGGGCGCTTCCGCGTGCTGGCCGAGCACGTCATCACGTCCGGTCGAAAGCTGCGTACGCACTCGCTCGGCGAGATTTTCAGCGTGCTCCGGCTCGCCATCGGCGGACCGGCTGCGATGCAGGACGGCACGCGGCCGGAATTTGGGTTGTGGTATGGTCCGCGGCGGCGCGAGCCGCGTTGATCGTCGAGCTCGCGTTCGCGTCCCGCCCGCGCCGCGGACTACCCGTACGTGCGTCGCAGCGCATGCTCGAGGTCCGCGACCAGGTCGTCGCCGTCTTCGATCCCCACGCTGAGGCGGACCAGTCCATCGACCACGCCGATCCGCTCGCGAATCTCGCGCGGAATGGAGGCGTGCGTCATGACCGCCGGGTGGTTGATGAGCGATTCCACGCCGCCCAGGCTCTCGGCGCAGGAGAAGAGCTTCGTGCTGGACATGAAATGGCTGGCGGCGTCAAACCCGCCTTCCAGCACGATCGTGACCATGCCGCCAAACCCGGACATCTGACGCCGGGCGAGCGCGTGTTCGGGATGTGCGGGCAGGCCCGGGTAGATGACGCGCTCGAAGCGCTTCTGTCCGGCCGCCCAGCTTGCGACCTGCATCGCGTTCTCGCAATGCGCCCGCATGCGGATGGCGAGCGTCTTGATCCCGCGGTGCGTCAGGAAGCAATCGAACGGGCCGGACACGCCGCCGGCGGCGTTGTGGAAGAAGCGGATCGGCGTCATGGTCTCGGCCTTGGCGGCGATGATCGCGCCGCCCACCACGTCCGAGTGCCCGCCGAGGTACTTCGTGACGCTGTGCACGACCAGGTCGGCGCCCAGCGCGATCGGCTGCTGCAGCGCCGGCGACGCGAACGTGTTGTCCACCACCAGCATCAGCCCGAAGTCGTGATCCATGGGCGAGCCGCCGCGATGCGCGATCGGGCGCGTGCCCGTCCGGGCGGCCTTGGCTTTCACCGCTTTCGCGACGGCCGAGATGTCGAGCAGGCGCAGCATCGGGTTGGTCGGCGTCTCGATCCAGACGATTCGCGTCGTTTCGTCCACCAGCGCGGCGATCGCCTCGGGGTCGGTGCTGTCGGTGTAGCGCGGCTGCAATCCCCACGGACGGGCGATGCGCTCGAGCAGGCGGTACGTGCCGCCGTACATGTCGCTGAACGCGACCAGCGAATCCTGCGGGCGGCAGAGCGCGTGAATCAGTGCGTTCGTGGCCGCCAGCCCGCTGGCGAAGCTCATGCCCTCGGCGCCGCCTTCGAGCGAGGCGAGGCATCGCGCCAGGCCGTCGCGCGTCGGGTTGGTTCCGCGCGCATATTCATAGCCCTTGTGCTTGCCTGGCGCTTCCTGCGTGAACGTGCTGGTGGCGTAGATGGGGGGGACGGTGGCGCCGGTGGTGGGGTCCGGTTCCTGTCCGACGTGAATGGCGCGCGTCGCGAACTTCATCGTGTTGTTTAACACGTGCGATGCTCCTAGCCCAGGCGCGGGCGCTGCTGCTTCCAGTACTCCCCGAACGCTTCAAGCCGGGATAGCGATTCCCGGTCCTTCACCCGGTTCGCCGCGCGTTTGCTCGCGATGATGTCGTCGATGTGGCAGACGGGAAACCCGTCCACTTCGACGCGGCGGCGCCAGGCGTCTTCAAAGTGATCGATTCCGTCGGGCGCGAAGATCAGATCGAGATCGAACGGCCCGTTCTTAAGCTGCACGAAGTCTTTGCCCCGAACGATTTCCGCGGAATGATCGTTCGTGAGTTGGAACCCCAGCTCGCGCAGCGCGTGCACCAGTGCCTGTCCGTTCTCCGGCGACTTCATGACGAACAGATCCGCGTCCTGCGTCGTGTCCGGATATCCAAGCAGAATGGCGCCCGATTTCCCAATGAAAAGGAACCGTACGCCGTGACGACCCAGCGCGTCACGGATTTCCAGCGCTTGTCGATACTCGAATGCGGCCATAGCCCAGCCATGCCGGCAGGTTTTCTTCGCACCAGCGCCGGTAGTCTTCCATCGTCTCGAAGGAGCGGTACGGCGCGTCGTCCAGCACCGGCTTGTACGTGCGGATGAAAGCGTACCGCATTCGCGTTTCGAGCGGGCGACGCGCGGCCGCCTCAAACTCCTCCAGCCACTCCCTCGGGATGTCGATCTCGCCGGCGCGCACCGCTACTTCTTCTTACCGGTCGGCGCGTCCCAGAAGTTCACCAGGTCGATCCGCGTGATGATGCCGATGATCCGACCGTCCTGGCGCACCAGCACGCCCGAATTGCCTGACAGCAGCAAGCGGTAGATTTCGTCCACGCTCGTGTGCCCGTCCACCTGCGGCAGCGGGCGGGCCATGATCTCGCGCAGCGGAACGGTCCGCGGGTCGCGCCCCTCGTGCAGCAGCCGGGCCAGCGTGACTTCCTGGATCGATCCGACGCTCTGCCCGCCCTCCAGGATCGGCGCCTGCGAGATGGCCCCGTCGCGACAGAGCTGAATCGCGTCCTGCATCGTGTGCTGCGGCGTCAGGCTGAACAGCTCGCGCGGCCCGATGAGCGTGAGCACGTCGGTCGCGCAGGCCGGCTTGCGGTCCTCATCGAGGTAGCCGTTCTCGCGCATCCATTCTTCGTTGTACACCTTGCTCAGGTAGTTCCGACCCGTGTCCGGCATGACCACGACCATCAGGTCGTTCGGCGTCAGCCGCTCGGCATAGCGCAGCGCCGCGGCGACACACGTGCCGCACGAACCGCCGATCAGCAAGCCTTCCGTTCGGGCCACGCGCCGCGCCGCTCCGAAAGACTCCTTGTCGGTCACGCGCACCCAGTCGTCCACCAGCTGGCTGTTAAACGTCTTCGGAACATAGTCCTCGCCGATGCCCTCGACCTTCCACGACTTCGGCTGCCCGCCCGAAAGCACCGAACCGTCCGGATCGGCGCCGACCACCTTGATGTTCGGATTGCGCTCCTTCAGATACTTGCTGACGCCCGAGATCGTGCCGCCGGTGCCGATTCCGCTCACGAAGCACGTCACCCGGCCGCGCGTCTGTTCCCAGATCTCCGGACCAGTCGTCAGGTAGTGAATCTCCGGGTTGCTCATGTTTTCGAATTGATTCGGCATCCACGCGCTCGGAATCTCGTTCACGAGCCGCCTCGCCACGCCGGCATAGCTCTCGGGCGAATCCGGCGGAACGTTGGTCGGGACGATCACCACCTCCGCCCCGTACGCCCGCAGCAGGTTGATCTTCTCGCCGCTCATCTTGTCGGGCATCACGAAGATGCAGCGATAGCCCTTCACCGCGCCGACCATCGCCAGGCCGACGCCCGTGTTGCCGCTGGTCGCCTCGACGATCGTCGAAACCCCCGGTTTGATGCGCCCCTCGCGCTCCGCCCGCTCGATCATCGCCTTGGCGATGCGGTCCTTGATGCTCTGCCCGGGGTTGAAGAATTCGACTTTCCCGTAGATCGGGCAGGGCATCCCCTCCCCGATGCGGCGCAGGCGGATCAGCGGCGTGTGGCCGATCGTATCCAGAACACTCTCAAACGTAGCCGGCATCGTTCGCGTACCTCGGTTATGCGAGCGCCGCGGCGGCGACGCCCGCTCCATGATACCGAAACGACGCCCGTCGCCCCCGCCGCCGAACGCCACGGTCGAAAATTCGCCGAGCGGACGCGCTGCAAGTGTCTTAGACTGCGCGGCGTAATGCTCCCGCCGCGCACCCCGAACGCCCGGATCGCCCGACTGACGCTGCTGACAATGGCGCTGACCGGCGGCGGCTTGCCGTTCTCGCTTGCGCAGCGCCCCGCGCGGTTGCTCGCCTCCGATGACGACTTCGCCCGAATTCGCCACGCGGCCGGGATCGCTTCCACGCTCCGCGGCGGCGAATCGGCCGAAACGTTCGGCCGGCAGTCACGTCGGATCGCGTGGCTCAGACACTATTTCTCGAGCCGACCCGACAGCCTCGCCGCGCCCGGCGAAGTCGCGGCGGCCGCGTTCCTGCACCGGGTCGCACCGGGCGATCCGGATGCCCCGCGACGGCTCGCACTGGTCGCGCAGGGCCTCGCGCAGCCCCCGGGTCTGGGTCCGGACGAGTTCGAGGTTGCCCTCGCGCTGGATTGGTGCTGGGACGTGCTGGACCGGGACGTGCGGGACGCGGCACTCCGGCGCATCGCCGTCGCGGCGCGTCCGTTGGGTGTGGCCGACAGCCCGAGCGATCCGCACGCTTTCGGGACGAACCTCGTCGCCGGGCTGGTCGCGTCCCTGGTGGACGACGAGCACGGCGACGACGCCTGGCGCGCGTTCCGTCGTGCAGTGCTGCCGCCGGCGCTTCACTACCTGCAATCGCCGTTTCGCAACTATGTCGCGTGGCGCGGCGGCGTGCCGACCAGTCCCTCGACGTCCGCTGCCGAAGAATGGGACGCGGCGCTGGCCATCGAGACGCTCTCTCTTCTCGAACGCCGCGACGCCTGGTCGGACTATCGCGCCAGCGTCGGCCGCTGGCTCGAGCACTACCTTCTGGTTGAATCGGGCGCGGCGGATTCCGCGCGGCAGTTCGCGCACGACGCGGCCGGAACGGCATACCTCGCGCCGCACGACGCGTGCCGCGGCGCGGAATTGCTCACGGCGCATCTGATCGCGCGGCGGACGGGAGACCCTGCGGCTGTTACGCGCGCCCGGGCGCTCGAGGCGTACATGGATCGCCCGGACGCGAATCCGAACGTCGCACTGTGGCAGTGGGTCGCGATCGCGCTGGAGATCGGCGACATGCCGGGCGCCGACGCGTCTCGCCTTCCGCTGGCGCGAAACCTCGACGGCGCGTTCGTGCTGCGCGGCGTCGGAGCGGACGGCGCGCGGTTCTGGATCGACTCGGCGCGAACCTACCTGAGCGCGCGGCAGCACTTCGACGTCGGCAGCTTCCTGGCCCGCGCCGGTGGCGAGCTGGTCGTGGAGGGCGGCGACGACGTGCTTCTCGAAGTCGTTCAGAGCAAGGGCGGCAGCGAACACGTCGGCGCCCGGCAGATTCCCGGCGTAATCGAGCAGTTTCATGCCTCGACCATCGCGCACAACGGCGTGCTCCTGTGGGACGCGACGCGCGTCAGCGAGTGGAACGGCCGGCCGTTCCTGCCCGCCGGCGGGCAGCGCTGCATCGACGGCGGCTGCCGGAACTACACGCTCGATCCGTCGCGACAAGGCCGTGAGGTCTGCCGCGTGCTCGCCTACGGACAGACGGAGCGGGCCGCCTACGTCGCACTCGACCTGTCGCCGGCGTACGACCCGCGCACAGTCACGAGCTTCACGCGCGAGTTCGTCTTCGTCACGCCCGGCGCGCTGGTCGTCATCGACCGGATCGCCGCGGCGCATCCGCGCGCGATCCCGACGTGGATTCTGAACCTGCCCGCGCGACCGACCGCGTCGGCAAAGGAACTCGCGCCCGATCAGCAGGTGCTCGGAGACGATCCGCAAGCCGGAGCGTGGCGGCTCGACGCCGCCGAGCGCACCATCGAATGGCGCGAGTCGTCCGGGCATGCGACGCTTTTGCGCGTCGAACCTCAGGACGCGACGTGGGGCGTTGTCGGCGGTCCGGCGGAGCCGATCGCGATCGCGTCCGGTCCGCATGCGGGCCGCACGTACGTCGGCGGGTCGGCGGAGTCGTTCGAGCGGCGTGTGTTGCCGATCGGGCGACCCGACTCGGAAAACGCGTGGTATCGCCACGGTCGGCCGACGCTGCTCGGTCCGCACGTCGGCGCGACGCCGCATTGGGGGCGGGTCGAGATCGAGCCACGGCAGCTCGCGCAGCAGTACACGTTCATTCACGTCGTCACGGTCGGGTCGAACGGCGACGATGTGTCTGCGCCGGTCGTCGGAACGGAGGGCGACGAAACCCTTCTGGAATGGCCGGCATCGGCGGTTCGCCCAGTCGGCGTTCGACTCACGATCGCGCGCGGGCCCACGCGCGGTGGCGTCCTGCGGCTGTCTGACCCGCCGTCAGACGAATGGCGGCTTCCCGACGTGGTTCACGCGGACGCTCCGCTGATCACCACCGTGGACGATCGATAGGCGCGACACTCTGCTCGCCATCGTGCCGACCGGCAAACGCATTCAGCGTTCGAACTCCGCGACACGCGTCAGCGTCGATGGGGTTCCGAGTGGGTAACCATTACCCACTGGGTAGCCCAGTGTCGGGCGAATCCCGTACAGCGCGCGCGATGCCGGGGCACGTCTGGCCCGATATTTGAATTCATAAACAATTTACTGGTAATATGTTATGAAAAATACCGGAGCTCGGTCGGGAAATTGAGAATCGCGGCACGCCAGTTGCTCCGTACTCCGACGTCGTGTCAGCGGCTGTGGAGGAAAGGGAGCCCGGCAGCCTTTGACATGTGCGGGTCCGACGTGCAGCGGGCGGACCCGGAAACAGTGTTGCGAACCCTCGGAATTGTGTTCCGGGCGGACGCGAACGGTAGCGGGGACCTCGTCGGTATCGGAAGTGGGAGCCCAGCAACTTCCGTGCGAGGTCCCGGCTTTTGAGATGAACCAGTCCCGGCGCCGCACTGGCGAGCCTGCGACGCCGGGCTGTTAGACCAAATCGCTCTCCTCAGGCAATCGTTGCCGCGGTCGGGGACCCATGCTCCCGATCGCGGCAACGTGCTTTTCGTCCCGGCGGCCTCGAATTGACCGGCCACGCGCGCGGTTCCACAATGGCCCTCCACTCGGAGGGCGGCATGGCGTATTTCCGGCTCCTGCGACCACACCAGTGGATCAAGAACGTCTTCGTGCTGGCCGCGCTGGTGTTCGGGCAGAAACTCACCGATCTGCACGCAGTCACGCTCTCGCTGCTCGGTTTCGCCTGTCTTTGCCTCATCAGCAGTGCCGTCTACGTCGTCAATGACGTTCACGATCGCGAGGAAGACCGGCATCACCCGCGCAAATGCAAGCGTCCGATCGCATCCGGACAGGTCGCGGTCGGCTCGGCGATCGCGCTGGCGGTGTCGCTGATCGTCGCCGGGCTGGGCGGAAGCTGGCTGGTCGATCGAAGCTTCGCGCTGGTCGCGGCGGCATACCTTGTGCTTCAGTTTCTGTACACGTTCGGGTTCAAGCACGCGGTCGTCCTGGATGTGATCGCGATCGGTCTGGGTTTCGTGCTGCGCGCGGTCGCGGGTGCGGTCCTGCTGCACGTGCCGATTTCTCCGTGGCTGGTGATCTGCACCTTCGCGCTGTGCCTGTTCATGGGGTTCAGCAAGCGCCGCTGCGAGCTGAACGCGATGTCGGGCGAGAACCAGGACGCCGGGCGGCACCGCAGAACGCTCAGCGTGTACACGCCCGATCTGCTCAATCACATGACCACGCTGACGGCGGGACTGGCGATCCTGACGTTCCTGCTGTACGCAACCGACGCGCGCACCACGGCGCAATTCGGGTCGTTCGTGGCCAACGGGCTGCTCGCGACGCTGCCGATTGTGGTCTACGCGATTTTTCGCTTCACGGTGCTGGTCGAACACGGCGTGGTCGATGGTCCCACCGACGTGGTGCTGCGCGATCGCCCGTTTCAGGTCGCGGTCGGATTGTGGGTCGTCGCGGCGCTGACGCTCGTCTACGCCCACGGGACGCTGCGCGAGTGGCTGATGCGCTTCGCGGCCCCACCTGGCTGACGGTGTAGAGCTGGCTTTAGGCGAGATTCGAACCCGTGAGCACTATTGGCGCAGGTATTCTCCGCGCATCGGCCAGCTTCAGCGGTTTCGCGCAGAGTCGTCTTGCCGTCCTGACCTCTCTCGGTTGATACTACCCCGAATTCGCCGCTTGGTACCGACGGAGGCACAAGCTGCGTGGGCCATCGTCCCTTCGAGGAGCGGTCATGTCCGATGGGTTCGGCGCAGCGCCTACTCCACCGAATTCTGCCGCGAGTCCCGCGGGTCCCGAGGTTTCGCCGAAGGGTCAGCCGCGCGACGTAGGCAGGGGACTGGAGACTGAGGAGTTGCCTCCTGCGACCCAGGCTGCGCTGATCGCTCAAGAGCATCGGTTCACTCACAACGTCTATAACGTGTTCCGAACGTGGTCTCTGCCCAGCGGCGATCCGCGCAAGTCCGCGGCGATCACGGCGCTAATCTGGGGGCTTCTCTCGTCCGGACAGACCGTCGCGCTCGGTGCCGCGACGCTTGGGGTGGCTGGCGTGCTCATGACGCTGCACGGCAACGCACTCGTGAGCGCGCAGAACAGGTTGATTCAAACGAGCACCCAAGTCACGCTGATCCAGGCGCGAGCTAGTTTCGAGCTTGAACTCGCGAAACAGAGCTACGATGAGATTAACCGAGTTCTCTCTACTTCCGAATCGGTGAGCGAACAGGTATTTGCGGTCGAACGGATTCCCGAAGCGATGGTGATGGTCGTTCATCAATTGAAGGTCGGGCCCAGCGGGGAGCCCGTGCACACCGCGAGTGGATTGCCGGCGACCGAGGAAATCTACCCCAATCTCGTCCCGCTACGAGAGCGTCTGGTTGCATTCGCGCGCGAGGATCGAATTGGTCAACGACTGCGCGATCTCGGCCGATCGTCGTTTCAAGCGACCGACGCCGTATTCGATGTAGAGATGCAGAATGCCCTTCGCCCGCTCGGCGCGATCAGTAACGCAATCGTTCGTTGTTTGTATTCGCTCGGGCGGAAGGGACACCCGATCGGAACCGCGAGCGTCTGGGAACTCTCGTACCGTGCTTCTCGCGAGCGAGAGAGGCTCACCGATCTTGCCGGAGTGTTGCACGCCTCTCTACCGTCGCGAGACGAACTGCCTCCCGAGTTTCTCGGTCGTCTCGATCTTACGCACATTCGACATGAGCTTCGAGGCGCACAATTGCCGTACCTCGATCTCGCAATCGCGCTCTCGCCGCGCGCGGACATGTGTTTTGCTCAGCTTCACGGTGCGCGGATGGAGGGGGCGATACTGAAGGCAGTAAATTTCTCCAGCGCGCGAATGCCGCACGCAAGACTCAGCGGAAGCGATCTGCGAGGCGCGCTGCTCGGAGGAGCTCACCTTTACGGCGCTGATCTGAATGATACACTACTTCAACGCGCAGAGTTGAGTCACGCACAACTGCAGGGCGCGAATCTGCACGGTGCGGAACTGCAAGGAGCAGAATTATACGCCGCAGATGCAGAATGCGCAATCTTTTCGACTGCGCGGCTTCACGGCGCGGAGCTCGGGCGTGCGCGGCTACACGGTGCGTACTTCAATGACGCGGATATGGTGGGTACGCGACTGAGAGAAGCGTGGCTCGACGGCGCTTCGTTGAGAAAGGCTCGGATGCACGGCGCAAACCTTCGCGGGGTGCGCATGCGTGGCGCGAGACTGGACGGCGCTATGCTGAACGCAACAAGTATGAATCTCGTTGTTCGCACAGTGACGCATGGACGTACGGGGAATGCAGAGGCATACTACGACGAGCCGAAACGGGGTGAGCAGGCATCTCAAGTGACTGTTCCAGGCGCATATCTGATCGGCGTGACAATGGGCGAGTCGCCGATCGAACTCCGGTCGGATGAAGGTGCATATGCGAGAGTGAATGAAGTTTGGAACACCGATCAGATCTCTCGTCGAAGTGAGTTACTGAAGCTCGTTCGTTGGGCGTCTATCGACGACGCCAAGAAGTCGCTGCGGCCTTATTTTGGCGACGAGTCAGCGGCGATGATCGGGGAGGCGAGTAGCTCTGCGCGTTGCACGTCGTTCGGCCAACTCGAGAATCCTCGCGATAACGCGAATCTCGCGGGAGTTTTCATTGACTTGTGGGCGCTGCGTGCAGGCGCCGAGGTCGACGACTGCGAGCGATTCCCGGTTGAGTTATTCTCCAACGCGATCACCAATTCTCTGCTTAACCTGGAGTTATGGAAGTACGGAAAAGACTTGTTTCATGATCGCGCGAACTGGGAACTGGGCGCGCCCTGGCCACCGACTAAGCATCCGAACGCGAGTCGGCCCTCGCGCATGCGGCCAGTCCCTTCTCCGGAATAGGGAGTGCGCCACCCTCGGACGGACGTGACTTACCGCGCGCCGCACACGCCCGCCAGGTCCGCCGCGAAACGCTCGGCGGCCAGACGGATCGCGCTGCGCCAATCCCGACCGGAGCCCTGCGGCGTTTCGTAGGCGAAGATGACCGAACGCGACGCGTTCACGATTGCGCCGCGCCCATCGGGCAGGAAGCATGCCCGGCAGGCTTCGGCCGTCGCGCCTTGCGCGCCGTATCCCGGAACCAGCAGCGGCGTCTGCGGCAGCGCAGCGCGAAGCGCGGCCGTGCTCTGCACGTCCTTCGGCGCGACGACCGCGCCGACGCACGATAATCCCGATTCGCCGACCAGCCCCTCTCCCGAGCCCCAGCGACGCACGAGCGATGCCATGTGCTCGTAGAAGCGCGGCGAGCCGCCGAAGTCGTGCACCTCGTCGGCGCCCGGGTCGGACGGGCGCACCAGGACATACACGCCGCGTCCGTGTCGCGCCGCCAGCTCGATGAACGGGCGCATGCTGCCTTCGCCGAGGTATCCGGCGAGCGTGACGGCGTCGGGCAGGCGATCGGCCGGCAGGTCGTCGAACGCGCCGGGGTCGAGAAAAGCCCGGGCGTAGGCGGCCGAGGTCGAGCCGATGTCGCCGCGCTTGATGTCGGCGATGGCCAGCAGCCCGCTGGCGTGGGCGCACTCGATCGTTCGGAAGAACGCCTCCACGCCCGGCGCGTGATACGCCTCGAAGAACGCGATGTTGAGCTTGACGGCGGGGACGATCGGCGCGACGGCTTCGATCACGGACTCGCAGTAGCGCTGCAGCGCGCCGGCGACGGCGGCGGCGCCGCGGCGTTGCGGCCGTAGTTCGGGCGGCAGGCGGTCCACAAGCGGGTCGAGGCCGACAACGACCGGCGCGCCGCGGGACGAGATCGCGGCGTTGAGCCGATCTGCAAACGGGCGGGGTTGCACCGTCAGCACCTATTCTGTAAACGGACGCGACCGCGCGCCGCGCGACTGCTCGTGGCGCGGCGCGCGGTCTGGTCGTTCCGGCGAGCGAGCCGTCGGTCGGTTGACGCGCGCTGCGGGACTTACCACCCCGAGGACTCTTCGTCGTCCTCGTCGGCGTCGTCCTCCTCGTCCTCGACCGGCTCTTCCGGCTCGACGTCGTCGACCGGGCCCGCGTCCGCGTCAGCCCAGTTGTCCGACCCGGGCGCGGACATCGGTCCGGCGTCGTCGAACAGCGACTTCGGCGGCGTAGCCGGCGGGGCCGGGAAGGCCGGGCTTGCGGCGATCGCGGCCGCCGGCGGGGTGATCGCCGCGACGGGCGGTTTTTCGATGGCGCGCGGCGGCGCGGGTTTGCTCGGCGCCACGGGTGCGATTCTCGGCGCGGGCGTCGGCTTGACGGCGGGGCGCGTCGGTTTGCGCGCCGCGGCGCGCGCGACGGGCTTCTTGGCCGCCGACTTCTTCGCGGTCGCGGCTCGCTTCATCTTCTTCGGTCCGGCCTTCTTCGGCGCGGCCTTCTTCGAGACGGGTTTTCTTGCGGCGACGGATTTTTTCTTCGCCGCGGATTTCTTCTTCGCCGCGGACGGCGACTTCTTCTTCGGCTTCGCAGCGACCTTCTTCACCTTTTTCTTTGCCATGGGCGGACCTCGCTGTCGGGTGGGTTCACTTCCGTGCGATCGGCGCACGATCCCGTCGCGCGGGACCGCGCGACTCGTGCCGGCGTGAACAGATGAGCGCGATCGACACACTGCGCTTCACGTTTCGTCGCTCCTGGCGGCCGACGATCGGATCGAGCATGCGCGGCACACGACCGGAATTGCCCGAAGATTATGCGGCGACACGGCGATTCCGACAACGGTTCGTTGGGGGAGATGTGTGCGAGACCCGTCGAACGTCAATCCTGGACGGAGCGATGCCGGCGTGCGTGAGTGCGAGCGAAGTCCTCGCCCACGACGACGCGCGACTCCGGTCCGAGGGCGCGAATCAGCTCCGGAATGGAGTAGAACAGCGCCTGTGTGCGGGCCTCGGAATCGATATAGCCCGGGGCGTCGTTCCGCTCGCCGAGAACCACGCGGGAACGCGATGCGTCCCGCCAGACGGACGGACCGCCCGAGCCGTCGGCCGCGATAACCACCCGGCTCTCCTCGGGGGAAACGCCGTGGGAGGGGTCGCGCGGGCGGCGGTAGAACCGGAGCTCTTCCTCGGCTGCGTTGTACGGCTTCGGTCCGAGCGCAACCTTTTCCTCTTCCGTAAGTTCCGGTTCGCGGTAGTCGGCCACGAGGCGACGTCGGGGCGCGTCGCCGCCGCCTTCGACCACCACGTCGATGGGCAGCGTGCGCTCGACGCCATTCAGGCGCGGCAGCTCGTCCAGCGACGGTTCGACCGATGCGCTCGCCCTTGGCGATTGCTGACAGCCGGCGAGCAGCAGCGAGGCGGCGAGTGCGGTCAGAACGACGAGCGGGTGACGGGATCGAGACAGCATGATCCGGTTTTCTTATCCGATCCCCAGGAAGTTGGCAATGAGCCTGGGGCCTTCGAGCGTCAGGAAGCTCTCGGGATGGAACTGCACGCCGTCGACGCGGGTGGATTCGTTGCGGATTCCCATGACCTCGCTGGGGTCGTCGTCGCACCAGGCGCTGACGGTGAATCCGTGCGGGACGGCGTCGCGTTCTACGATGAGCGAGTGATAGCGCGTCGCCTGAAATGGATTGGACAGCCCGCGAAATACGCCGCGTTCGTCATGGCGGATGAGGCTGGTCTTGCCATGGACCAGGCGCTTGGCGCGGACCACGGGCGCGCCGCCCGCGAATGCGATGCTTTGATGCCCCAGGCAGACGCCCAGGATCGGGATGCGACCGGAGAACCGCCGAATCACGTCCACGCTGCACCCCGCCTCGCGCGGCGTGCAGGGCCCGGGCGAGATCACGATGTGCGTGGGCGCGAGCGACTCGATCTCGTCCGAGGCAATGGCATCGTTACGGTACACGCGGATGTCGAGCGAAGGATCGAGCGCGCCGATGGTCTGTACGAGGTTGTAGGTAAATGAGTCGTAGTTGTCGATCAGCAGAACCATCGCCGTCGTCCGCTTGATTGGGCGCCTCGTGCGCGGCCGCGCGACGCAACCGATCGCGTGCGACGCCACGCCGGCATTGTGGCCGGGCTGAAGCCGCCGGACAACGCGCGGCCGGCGAGATCGCGACGCCGCGTTCCGACGTCCGATTCAGCCGGGATTATCGCCGCGTTCGCGCGGCACGAGGTCCTCAAGACACATCGGTCCGGGCAACAGGTCCGGAAACTCGCAGCTCAACTTGTCGCTGGCGAGCGAGAGATCGCGCGGACGCGGCTCGGCCGCGGGAACGGTCAGACGCGAGATCGGGATGACGCTGTCCAGCGGCAGGTTCAGCAGTTCCGCGGCACGCTGCAACAGATCGAGCCGCGACATGCGGGCGGGGCCGCCGGCATGGATCAAACCGCTGCGCTCGGACTTGGCGAGTCCCACCAGGGCGCGACACGCTTCTCTGAGTGAAACCGGGGTGCGGAACTCATCCACGAACAGCTTCAGCGGCTCGCGCTTTCGCAACGCATCGAGCTGGCGCGTGAAGGTCGTCTCGCGCGGCGTCGCCGGAAGCCCGAACAGGAGCGGCAGCCGCACGACGAGTGCGCGGGAGTATTCGCGCACGTGCCGCTCGGCCTCGACCTTGGTGCGGCCGTAGACGCTCAGCGGCGTCGGCTCGTTGTCCTCGCGATACGGCGCGCTTTCGCCGGAAAACACCATGTCGGTGGATGTGAAGAGGAAGCGCGCTCCGCAATCGGCGGCCGCATCGCAGAGCACACGGGTCGCATCGACGTTGCATCGCTGTGCCGCGTGCGGATCGGCGTGGCAGTCGGCGACGGCGGTCATGGCGGAGGTGTGGACGACGTACGTCGGGCGGAAGTCGACGACGGCGCGGTGCAGCCCGTTCAGATCGTTGAGATCGACCACGCGCGATCGGGCGAAGGGCGGTGGGTTGCGGCGGCCGCACAAGCCGAGGGATTCCCCGATATCGGCTTCGGCGAGTCGGGTCAGCAGGTTTCCGCCGAGCTGTCCGGAGGCGCCGGTGACGAGCCAGCGAGGGTCTGGGCCTGACATGAACGGACCTCCGAGGGCACGAGTCTTTCGGAGCAGAGTGTAGTGCCGGGGCGGTCGGGGCGTGCGCTGGCGTCGGTGCGGATTGGTGTTGGGGGGTTCTCCAGCTCCACAACCGCGATTCACACTGGTGAAGATTCTGAACCCGAATACTTTGCCTTCTGTACGATCAACTGGGAATGGAGGGCGCGTTGCGTCGCGGACATGACAGGCAGAAGTATGCCGAGTCCGGCGCTCGTATGATTGACAAGGAAGTCGCCGAGACCGATACTGACGAGATCAAGAGCGGATGTACCCGGGCCAAGTCTCGAGGTTTCCCCCCGCGAAGCAGCGTATGTTTCCACTCGGTCGGGTGCTTCCGCGCGAAGGTCCACGTCTTATGGCAACGGGCACTGTGAAGTGGTTCAATGACACGAAGGGGTACGGGTTCATCGCGACCGATGACGGAAAGGACGTTTTCGTCCATCACACCGCGATCGTCGCCGACGGGTATCGCTCGCTCAACGAAGGCGAGCGGGTCACGTTCGAGCTGACCAAGGGCGACAAGGGAGACAAGGCGGTCAACGTCAAGAAATCGGAGTAGAGTCCGCCGACGGACGTTGATGCGCGACGCGCACCGCGACAGACCCGCGGGGCGCGTCGCGGCTTTGTTGCGCCGCCGACCGCAGCGCATCGGGTCTTGGCGCGGCTATGCCGTGGCGACTTCGGCGCACTCCGAGCGCGTCCGCTGCGCTGCACGCCGCGCGAACACGTCAAAGAGATACGCCGCATCGTGTGGTCCGGGGCTGGCTTCCGGGTGGAACTGCACGGCCGTCAGCCGGTGGTCGGCATGCTCGAAGCCTTCGACGCTGCCGTCGTTGAGATTCCGGTGCGTCACGCGGGCGCCGACGCGCTCGAGCGACGCGGCATCGACGGCGAAGCCGTGGTTCTGGCTGGTGATCTCGACGCGCCCTGTGGACTCGACGCGCACGGGCACATTCGCGCCATGATGTCCGAACGGCAGCTTGTAGGTGCGGGCGTCCAGCGCGAGCGCCAGCAGTTGATGGCCCAGGCAAATGCCGAAGATCGGGTATTCGCCCAGCAGCGATCGCAGCGTTCGCACGGTGTCGGTGACGGCCGCGGGATCGCCGGGTCCGTTGCCGATGAGCAGGCCGTGAGGCGAGCACTCGCGAATCTGCTCCGCGGTGGCTCCGGCGGGCGCGGTAATGACGTGGCAGCCGCATTCGGCGATTCTGCGGAGGATATTGTGCTTGATGCCGCAGTCGATCGCAACGATCCGACAGGCTGCGTCGGTTGCGGAGGCATTCCATTCGGCCGTCGCGTGCGGCGTGACGCGTGCGACGAGATTCAGCCCGGTCATGGCGTCGCTGGCGCGGGCCAGTCGCACGAGTTCCGGCTCGTGCAGGACGCTGGTAGAGATCGCGCCGCGCAGGGCGCCGTGCGCGCGGATTCTGCGCGTCAGGGCACGCGTGTCGATGCCCGCCAGGCCGATCAGGTTGTGCCGCAACAGGAAGTCGCGCAGCGCGCTCGTCGCACGAAAGTTGCTGGGCCGGCGCGAGAGCTCTTTGAGCACGACGCCGGATAGGTGCGGGCGGCTCGACTCGAAGTCGGCGTCGTTCACGCCGTAGTTTCCGAGCAGCGGGAACGTCATGGTGACGATCTGCCCGCAGTAGGACGGGTCGGTGAAGACTTCCTGATAGCCCGTCATCGCGGTGTTGAAGACGACTTCGCCGGTGCAGGTGCCGGTCGCACCGACCGACTCGCCGACGAACACGGTTCCGTCCTCCAGCGCGAGCTTGCAGACTTCTGCCATGCGCAATCTCCTCACGTCCGCGACCGCCGGCGAGCAGCGCGCTCCGGAGTTCGGCCGATCGGCCAAAGCGATTCGCATCGATCTTTGCGCGAGCCGTCGTGCATCGCTTCGTCGATCCGCATTTTCCTCAGCTCACCGTCCGGCTGCCAGATGGTCCTGGAGCGCTGCGACGCGGACGACGCCATCGCGCAGCGCTCGAATCGCGCCAACCGCGGCGCGCGCGCCGGCGAGCGTCGTGATCAGCGGAATTCCGAGCTGGATGCTGAGCACGCGCCAGCGGCCCTCCTCCGTCGCGCTGCCGGTGTGAATCGGCGTGTTGATCAGCAGGTCCAGCTTGCGCTCACGGATCATCTCGGCCAGGAACGGCGCGCCTTTGCCGTCGTGCTTGGCCACGAGCGTGGCGTGGATGCCTGCCGCCAGGAGCGTCTCGCGCGTCTTCAGCGTCGAATAGATTTCGAAGCCCATTTCGTGCAGCTCGCGCGCGATGCTGACGACGCGCGGCTTGTCCGGGTCGTTCACGCTTACGAGCACGCGCCCGGAGGTCGGCAACGCAATGCCGGCGGCGAGCAGGGCCTTGGCGAACGCGAGCGGATAGGACGCGTCGATGCCCATCACTTCGCCCGTGCTGCGCATTTCGGGGCCGAGCACCACGTCCACCCGGCCGAGCTTCTTGAACGGGAAGACCGGGGCCTTCACGGCGACGTGCTGCGAGGGTCGCGGCGATTTCAGGCCGTAGTCCGCGAGCGCCTCATCGAGCGAGCGACCGAGCATGACGCGGGTCGCCACCTTGGCCCACGGCACGCCGGTGGCTTTGCTCACGAAGGGAATCGTGCGCGAGGCGCGCGGGTTGACCTCGATGAGGTAGACGACGCGGCCCTGGATGGCGAACTGCACGTTCATCAGCCCGCACACGCCCAGCCGCCGCGCGAGCAGCTTGACCTGGTGCTTGATCTCGTCCACGAGCGACGGAGACAGTGAGTAGGGCGGCAGCACGCAGCAACTGTCGCCGCTGTGGATGCCGGCTTCCTCGATGTGCTCCATGATTCCGCAGATGTCGCAGCGTCCGTCGGACGGTTCGCGCCCGCCGGGTTCGCCGCCGAGCGGGGCGTAGTCGGCGATGGCGTCCACATCCACTTCCACCGCGTCGAGCAGGAACTTTTCGATCAGGATCGGATGCTGGGCGTCGATATTCAGGTCGCGGTCGGTCGCGGCCAGGGCGCCGTCGATGTAGCGCACCAGGTCGGCGGAGTTGTTGCAGATCTGCATGCCGCGCCCGCCCAGCACATAGGACGGGCGGACGAGCACGGGATAACCCAGCCGATCGGCGACCTCGGCCGCCTCGGCCCGGCTTGTGGCGACGCCGTTGGGCGGCTGGCGCAGGCCGAGCTCGCGGACGATCTGCTGAAAGCGTTCGCGGTCTTCGGCGAGGTGGATGCTGGCCGGCGACGTGCCCAGGATCGGCACGCCGGCCTCGGCGAGTCCGGCGGCGAGGTTCAGCGGCGTCTGTCCGCCGAACTGGACGATCGCGCCGCGGACTCCGCCGCCGATGCGGGAAGCGCCGAACGGGCGCGCGTTCAGCCGCTGGCAGATGTGCAGCACGTCCTCGTGCGTGAGCGGCTCGAAGAACAGCAGGTCGCTCACGTCGTAGTCGGTGCTGACCGTCTCCGGATTCGAGTTCACCATGACGGTCTCGAACCGCATCTCGCGCGCCGCCATGGAGGCGTGCACGCAGCAATAGTCGAACTCGATGCCCTGTCCGATGCGGTTCGGTCCGCCGCCCAGAATGACCACCTTCGGCTGGTCGGTGACGCGCAGCTCGTCGTCGTAGGTCTCGACCAGCACGTGCCGATCGTCGAGCGGGCGATAGCGATGCGGCGCGGCGATGCCCTGCTCGCGCGAGGCGACGTCGAGCGCGGCCCGCGCCGCGGAATGCCGCCCGGCGCGCAGGCTCTCGACCGCCTGCGGGCTCTCGACCAGGTGCGTCGTGGAGCGCTCGTGCGTCGAGTAGTAGTAGGGCGTGAATGCCTCGAACTCGGCTGCGCAGGTGTCGACCTGCCTGAAGCGCGGCCGGTCGAGGGCTTGCCGGATGCGCTGAAGCGTGTCGCGGCGGACGCGCCACGCGTGGCGGAGCTGCGCGTCGCTGTAGCCCAGCGCCTTGGCGCGCTGAAACGTCTCGGCCAGCTCGGGCGTGATGCGCAGGCGATCGCCGTCGTCCACGTCCAAGGCCAGCAGATCGTTCTCGAACTCGACCAGTTCGCCCAGTTGATCGACGAACCACGGATCGATGCCCGACAGCGCGCAGACGCGCTCCACGCTCCAGCCGAGCTTCAGGGCATAGCGGATGTAGTACAGCCGTCCCTGGCAGGGCGTGCCGATCTTGCCGATCAGCACCTGCTCCGGGATCGGCCAGCCGCCGGCGGCCTGCTCCTGCGTGTCGGCCGGGGCTTCGCCCAGCGCCGTGCCGCCGAACAGCGGTCCGCCGCGCGGCTCGCCGGCGTCGGTGGCGCTGATCCAGCCGGCATCGGCGGAGGCGACCTCCTCGCTGCGGCGGCGCGCCTCGAGCCACTTGTCGCCCGGGTGCAGCCCGTATCCCGGGCGCTTGATCTCCATCGATCGGATGCACTTCTGGAAGGCTTCCTTGAACGTCCGGCCGATGGCCATGGCTTCGCCGACGGACTTCATGCTGGTGGTGAGGGTCTCGTCGGCCTCGGGGAACTTCTCGAACGCGAAGCGCGGCATCTTCACGACGCAATAGTCGATGGTCGGCTCGAAGCACGCGCTGGTGACGCGCGTGATGTCGTTTCGCAGCTCGTCGAGCGTGTAGCCGATGGCGAGCTTGGCCGCGATCTTGGCGATGGGGAAGCCGGTGGCCTTGCTGGCGAGCGCGCTGGAGCGCGACACGCGCGGATTCATCTCGATGACGACCTGCCGTCCGTCGCGCGGGTTCACGGCGAACTGGATGTTCGAGCCGCCCGTGTCCACGCCGACGGCGCGCATCACGGCGATCGCGGCGTCGCGCATGCGCTGGTATTCCACGTCGGTCAGGGTCAGCGCCGGCGCCACCGTGACGGAATCGCCGGTGTGGACGCCCATCGGATCGACGTTCTCGATCGAGCAGACGACCACGACGTTGTCGCGCCGGTCGCGCATGAGTTCGAGCTCGAATTCCTTCCAGCCCGACAGGTCTTCCTCGATCAGCACCTGCCGCACGGGCGATTGCGCGAGACCGTCGCGGATGATGGCGTCGAACTGCTCCAGGGTTCGCGCCATTCCCCCGCCCGCGCCGCCCAGCGTGAACGCCGGCCGAATGCAGACCGGCAGCGGCACGCGCTCCAGCACGGCGAGCGCTTCGTCGTACGAATGCGCGGTCGCGGAGCGCGCCACCTCGACGCCCACCGATTGCGCGGTCTTCTTGAACTCTTCGCGGTCCTCCGCCCGGCGGATCGTCTCCGGGTTCGCGCCGATCATCCGCACGTTGTGCCGGGCGAGAATGCCGGCTTCGAACGCCGCGATCGCCGTGTTCAGCGCCGTCTGTCCGCCCAGCGTCGGCAGCAGGCTGTCCACCGGTCGCCCGCGCCTTGCTTCGGTCGTCAGCACGCGATCGACGAACTCGGCCGAGATCGGCTCGACGTAGGTGCGGTCGGCCAGCTCCGGGTCGGTCATGATGGTGGCCGGGTTGCTGTTCAGGAGCACCACCTCGACGCCCTCGGCGCGGAGCGCGCGACACGCCTGCGTACCCGAATAATCGAACTCGCACGCCTGGCCGATGACGATCGGTCCGCTGCCCACGATCAGGACGCGCTGGATGTCCGGCGATTTCGGCATGCGGCGATTACTCCTGCCCGGCGAGACCGCCCTCAGAGTGTCCATACGGAGCGAGCTTCGGAAGCAGCGACGCTTCCGCCGCCGACTCGCGCCGGCGGATCGCGAGCGCGAGGGCTTCGACCTCGGCCGCGTCTTGCCGCATGGCGGCGACGTCCGCGTCGGCGACCCGTGCCGAATCGACCCGCCCGCCCGGCGGGACGAGCGCGGCCTCGGCGCCTTCTTCCAGCGCGCGGGCGACTTCGCGATAGGCCTCCCGGAACGGTTGTCCGCGCCGCACCCGGTCCATCGCGGCGTGCGTAGCGTAGACCTCGGGGCGCAGCGCTTCGCGGGCGCGCTGCTCGCGCAGCGTCAGTCCTGTGACGAGGCGCAGTGCGACCGGGAACATTCCGCGCAGCTCGCTAGCGCAGCGCATCGCCGGTTCCTTTGTCAGTTGAAGATCCCGATGGTAGCCGGACGGCAGCTTACCGGAGATCGCGTCGATCTCGAACACCCGCGCCGCCAGCCGCGCTCCTCCGGCTCGCAGCAGCTCGGCGACGTCCGGGTTGCGCTTCTGCGGCATGATCGAGGAGCCCGTCGTCAGCTCGTGCGGCAGCTCGAAGAATCCGAACTCCGACGACGCGAACAGCACCACGTCGCCGCCGAGGCGTCCCAGCGCCGCGCCCACGTCGGCCGCGACGCGCGCGAAGTATTTCTCCATCCGGCCTCGGCTGTTCTGCACGTCGATCGGGCTGCGCTGCACTCGGGTGAACCCGAGCAGCGTCGCCGTCATGCGCCGGTCCAGCGCGAGCGGCGCGCCGAATCCGGCCGCGGCGCCCAGCGGGCACGCGTCCAGACGGTCGAGCAGGTCGAGGCAGGCGCGGGCCTGCTCGAGCAGCGCCTCGGCCATGGCATGCAGCCACTGGCCGAAGCTGGACGGCATTGCCGCCTGCATGTGGGTGTAGCCCGGCATCGGGGCCGCGCCGTCGCGCTCGATGCGCAGCGCCAGCGTTTCGATCAGATCCAGCAGCGGCGGAATCCATCGCAGCGCCTCGTCGCGCATCCACAGGCGCATCGCGGTCGCCACCTGGTCATTGCGCGAGCGGCCGGCGTGAATCTTCCCGCCCAGCGCGCCGCACCGCCGCGTCAGGTGCGCTTCGATCGCGGTGTGCACGTCTTCCAGCTCAGGCGAGATGTGGAATTGCCCGCGCACCGCCAGCGACGCGATCTCCTTCAGCCCGTCCAGAAGCACCGCCAGTTCCGCGTCGTCCAGCACGCCCGCGGCGCGCAGGGCCCGGGCGTGCGCGGCCGAACCCAGGCAGTCCCACCGAACCAGATGCACGTCGAGCACGGGATCGTCGCCGACGGTGAATGCATGGACCTCGCGGTCCAGGTCGGCGCCCTTGTCCCACAGGCGCGTCGCGCGCTTCATCTCGCCGGAGGGGAGCATTGCTTCAGTCTTCATGAGGATCGCACTCCTTCCCGCACTGCGTCGTGCGCAGCGCCTGCCAGCGCGAAGTAAAATAGAGCGATGCGCTCGTAGGCGTCCGCCGCTTCGGATAACTCGCTGGCCAGCACGTATTCGTCGGCCGTGTGCGAGCGGCGCGTGTCCCCCGGGCCGATCTTCACGCTGGGCACTCCGGGCAGGTGCACCAGGTCGCTCATCGCCGGACTGCCGGCCGGGACGGCGCCAGGCAACGCGGCGCAGACCGCGCGAACGATGGGTTCGCCCGCGGACGTTTCGACCGGAACGAGCCGGTCGCTGTGCACGCTGAGCTCTGCGCGCAGCGCGCTCTTCAGACGAGCGAGCAGCGACGCGTGCGACTCCAGCGGCGTCGTGCGAATGTCCAGCAGGTATTCGCACGCATCCGGCACGACGTTGTTCGCGATGCCGCCGCCGATCCGCGTGGGATGCGCGTGGCAGCGTCCCAGCAGCGGATGCACTTCGCCCCAGTCGAACGCGCTCAGCGCCACCAGGTCGCGGGCTGCCTCGACGATCGCGTTTTCGCGGCCGGTCATGGGGACGTTCGCGGGGTGCCCGGTTCGACCGCGCGACACGCCGCGGACGATCAACAAGCCGCGTTGCGCGATCATCGGCGTCAGTCCGGTCGGCTCGCCCACGAGCGCGGCGTCCAGCGGATCGAGCTGATCGAGCACCGTGCCCAGGCCGGCGCCGCTGTTCTCCTCCTCGGCGGTGAGCGCCAGCACGATCGTGCCGCCGAGCGGCGCGCCCGCGCGGACCGCGGCATGCAGCCGCAGGAACGCCTCGATCAGCGCGACGACGCAGCCTTTCGCATCGTTCGCGCCCAGCCCGACCAGACGACCGTCGCCGACGCGCGGCGTCCACGGATCGCCCGTCCATCCGTCCCCGGGGGGCACGGTGTCCAGGTGCGAATTCCACAGCAGCCGCGGGCGATCCGCGTCTCCCGTCTCGCACCAGACGTTGTGCCCGCTGCGGCGGACGCGCAGGCCGAGCGCCGACATCTCACTTGCGACGGCGTCGGCGAGCTCGGCCTCAGACTTCGATAGGCTCGGGATCGCGACATATCGCGCAAGTCGTTCGATCATGCCAGCGACCCGCTCGCGGGCGTCGCGGCGGCGATGCCGGAGTGCGCGCCTTTGCGCTCGACGATCAGCGTTCCGCAGCCTTCGTTGGTGAAGACTTCGGCGAGCAGGGTGTCCGGCGAGCAGCCGTTGATGACGTGCACCTTGGGGACGCCGCCCAGCAGCGCCGCCTCGCACGAGGCCAGCTTCGGCAGCATGCCGCCGGTGATCGCGCCGGACGCGACCAGCTCCTCCAGCTCGCGCAGATCCATCAGCGAGACCAGCGTCGCCGCGTCGCCTACGTCGCGCATGACGCCGTCCACGTTGCTCAGCAGGAAGTACTTGTCGGCCTGCACGGCGGCCGCGATCCGCGCGGCGGCGGTGTCGGCGTTGACGTTCAGGACGTCGCCGGACGCGTCGGCCGCCAGCGGGCACACGACCGGCACGACCTCGTCGTCGAGCAGGCGCAGCAGGACGCGCGGGCAGACGTCGATGAGATCGCCGACGTGTCCGAAGTCCACGCGTCGCGTTTCGCCCGTGCCCGGATCGGTGCATTCCTGTGTCGGACGCCGTCGCGCCAGCAGCAGCTCGGCGTCTACGCCGGTCAGGCCGGCGGCGCTGACTCCCGCGCGGCGCAGGGCTGCGACGAGATTCGTGTTGACCGTGCCGGCGAGGGCCATCTGCACGGCTTCGAGGTCTTCGTCGCCGGTGATGCGCCGCCCGGCGAATCGCCGCGGGCGCAGGCCGAGCCGCTGCGAGAGCGCATCCACCTGCTCGCCTCCGCCGTGCACGACGAGGACGCGGATGCGGAGCTGATGCAGCAGCGAAATCTGGTCGGCGATGTTGTCGAGCCGCGGCCCGGGTTCGCAAAGTCGGCCGCTCAGCTTGATGACGAAGATGCGTCCCTTATAGGCCCGGATGTACGGGATCGCCGTCCGCAGCGACTTCAGATGCGTTTGTACGTGCATCGCTCGCCCCTGTGCCGCGAGTTGCGGCGCGTGTGTGACACCGACCCGGGAACCGCTAGCCCTGAAGCAACCGCGCCAGGATCGCGGCCTGCGCCCACATGCGGTTCTCCGCCTGGTCCACCACCACGCTGCGCGGATCGTCCAGCGCCGCGTCCGCGATCACGACGTTGCGACGCACCGGCAGGCAGTGCATCAGCATCGCGCGATCCGAGAGGTGCGCCGGCGTCACCATCCAGTCGCGATGCGCCTCGAAGCTCGCGGCCTGCGCCGCGGCGTCGCCGTATATTCCCGTCGCGCCCCAGCTCTTCACGTAGACCACGTCCGCGTCGCGGCACGCGCCGCGCTGATCGTGCACGACTTCCAGCGTCGCGCCGGCCGCCCGGCACCACGCCGCCGCTCGCTCGATGCACGCCGCGCCCAGCTCGTAGCCCTTCGGATGGGCGATCGTCACGTTCATTCCCGCGGCCGCGGCGGAGAGCACGGCCGAGTGTGGAACGGCCATCGGCAGCGCCTTGACCTGCGGCGCCCACGTGAGCACGAAGCGTCGTCCGCGCGTCGATTCGAGTTTCTCGGCGATGGTCATCCAGTCGGCGAGTCCCTGGCAGGGGTGCTCCGTGGCCGATTCCATGTTGATGACGGGCTGCGTCGCGAAGCGCGCGAACGAGCGGATCACCGGGTCGCGCGCGTCCTCGCTCGCGTCCGTCATCCCGGCGAAGGTCCGCACCGCGAGCAGGTCGCCATAGCGGCAGAGAACCGGGGCGGCTTCGCGGATGTGCTCGGCGCAATCGCCGGTCATGACCGCGCCGTCGCGATGCTCGAGTCTCCAGACGCCGCCGCCGACATCCAGGCAGATCGCGTGTCCGCCGAAGCGCAGCATCGCCGCCTCGAACGACGTGCGCGTCCGCAGCGACGGGTTGAAGAACACCATCGTCAGGATGCGCTCGCGCAGGCGCTCGACCGTCTCGCCGCCGCGGCCGGCCTTGATTCGACGCGCGAGATCGACCATTTGGGCGAGTTCGTCCGCGTCCCACTCCAGCATACTGATCCAATGCCGCATCGCGTTCTCCCTTCACACCGGCCGAAACGCCGGCGTCCACAGCCCGCAGCGCTCGTCCAGCCCGCACATCAGGTTCAGGTTCTGGATCGCCGTTCCGGCCATGCCTTTCACCAGGTTGTCCAGCGCCGCCATCGCGATCGCCTGTCGCCCGCGGACGGCGACCGACACGTCGCAGAAGTTCGACCCGACGACGTTCTGAAGCGCGGGCGACTCGTCGCGCAGCCGCACGAACGCGCTGTCGCGATAGCAGTCGGCATAGGCATCCCGAAGCACGGCAGCGTCCGTGTCGCGAGCCAGCGTGGCATGCGCGGTCACGAAGATTCCCCGCGCCAGGTCCAGGCTCTGCGCCACGAAGCTGCTCGCGGGGCACGCGCCGGCTGCGTCCTGCCACGCCTGCGCGATTTCCGCCTCGTGCGCGTGTTGCAGCGGGCGATAGGCGCGCACGTCGGCGTGACGCGTCGGGTGGTGCGTCGTCTCCTTGAGCTGCCGGCCCGATCCGGACGAGCCGGTCTTTGCGTCGATCGCGACCGCGCCCTCCACGCCCAGCCCGATCAGCGGCGTCGTGGCCAGGATCGCCGCGGTCGCCATGCAGCCCGGGTTCGCCACGAAGCGCGCCGTGCGGATTCGCTCGCGGTTCAGCTCGGGCAGGCCATAAACGAACCGCTCGCGCAGCGCCGCGTGCAGGTCCGATTCGGGATAGTGCCGGGCGTGCGCGTCCACGTCGCGCAGGCGAAAATCGCCCGACAGGTCGATCACGCGCGCGCGGTCGGAGGCGCCCCGCCGCTGCACTTCCTGCGTGAGTTCTGCGATGGCGTCGCCGCTGCGACCGTGCGGAAGCGCCGCGATCGCGACGGCGTGCTGCGCCGCCAGCCAGGCGTCGAAGTTCACGCGCTCCGACAACTCGCCGTCGAAGAACCCGAGCAGGTGCGGATGGACTGCGTCGATGCGCTCGCCCGCGGCGGATTCCGACGTCGCCGAGACGACCCGCGCGTGCGGATGCGCCGCCAGCAGCCGCAGCAGTTCGCCGGCGCCGTAGCCGCGCGCCCCCAGTATGGCGACGTGAATCGACCCGCTCATGCGGCCGACGCTTTCGCGGCTGCGAGGAGATCGCACACCTCTTCGCCCAGGCGCGCGCCGTGGGTGCGCGCGTTCCAGGCGGCGAGACCGAGCTGCTGCGTCACGTACCGCACGCCGACGGCGTTGTCGGTGGCGGGTCCGCTGACGATGTCGATCGCCAGACCAAATTGCTCGCGCAGCACGCGCTCGGCGCCCCAGCAGCCGACCGGATCGTTCGCGCAGAGCACCAGCACGCGCCCGCGCGCCGCCAGTTCGCCATCGTGCAGAATCTCCGCCACGCCGTATTCGCCGAGGATGCCGTCGCCGAGCTCGGCGACGATCGCGTCCGCGCCCTGCTGCGCCAGGTGCGCCAGCAGCGTCCGGGCGGCCGACACGGCCGTCGCCGGCGTGGTGGATGCGACGCCGGCGTCGTTGAACGAGACGGCCCACCGCGCGCCGCAGTCCTTCATGTGCAGCGTGTCGCGCCGCAACGAGACGCCGGTGAGCTTGCACGCGCCGACCGCCAGTCCGCGGCGCGCCAGGCCGCGGATGAGCTGGCAGGCGGCCGTGGTCTTGCCGCTGTTCATGCAGGTTCCGGCGATGTAGATCACGGGCACGTCCCGGTCGGTCTGCGTCGGCGTCGCGATGGCGTTCATGCCGATGTGCGCGGGCACGCCGCGGCGATCTTCGAAATCCGGAAAGACCAGGACGCCGCCCAGCACCTGCACCTCGAACGGCTTGCCGACGTCCGGGTTCTCCGACGTGCAGAGTCCGAGGATTCCGCCGAGGTTGAGCAAGTGCAGCGTGTCGCCCGGGGCGATCGATTCGGGCACGAATCCGGAGTAGCCGTGCAGCGCGTTGCGCTGGCCCAGCACGCCGGCGATCACGTCGCCGTCGTGCAGCGCCACGAGACGCCCGTGCACGTCCTCAAGCTGGTTATAGACCGACTTCTCGCCGCGGACGCGCCCGGCGACGACGTAGCCTTCCTTCGCAAGGATCGCGTCCGACAGGCGCGCCTCGTGCCGCAGCGGGACGTTCGCCGTCGCCGACGCGATCTTATCGAGCCAGATTCGCATTCGCGCCTCCCTTCCACGCGTGTTCGCTCAATCGGTCCGGAAGGCCGTAGAGGCGGCAGAACGCGGCCGCCTCCGCGCCGGTCCAGCTCGAGCTGCCTTCGCCGTAGCTGCCGCCCGCCCCCAGCAGCGAGCGCGGGCTTGTGGCGCCCAGCACCGTCGCTTGTCCGTCGCGCAGTTGCACGCGGACGCTGCCGGTCACGTCGCGCTGCGACGATTCGAGGAACGCCTCCAGGTCTCGGGCCAGCGGATCGAACCAGCGCGCCTCGTGCACCAGCGCGGCGTAGAGTTCGCCCAGCGTGCGCTTCCAGAACTGCTGTCCGCGCGACAGCACCAGCTTTTCCAGCTCGCGATGCGCGGCCAGCAGAACGGCCGCCGCGGGCGCTTCGAAAGCGACGCGGCCCTTGATTCCCAGGATCGTGTCGCCCACGTGCACTCCACGGCCGACGCCGTGCCGTCCGGCACGATCGTTCAGCGACTCGATCAGCTCCACGGGTCCGAGCGGCGCGCCGTCCAGCGCCGACGGAACGCCGCGCGCGAATTCCACGCGCACCGTTTCCGGCGTCCGGGGTCGGCGATCGTGCGGCGCGGTGAGCACGTAGGCGTCGTCCGGCAGCACGCCGTCGCTGGCGTGCGTTTCTCCGCCGCCGATGGTCGCACCCCACAGGCCGCGATTGACCGAGTAGCGCGAGGTTCTGGCCGGCACGTGGATGCCGCGCTGCGCCAGCCAGTCGGTGGATTGCCGGCGGGAATAGGCCAGCGCTCGCACGGGCGCCATCACATCCAGGTCCGGCGCGAGCGAGGCGAACGCCACGTCGAACCGGACCTGGTCGTTGCCGGCCCCGGTCGAGCCGTGGGCGATCGCCGCCGCGCCGGCGTCGCGCGCCGCCGTCACGCACGCGCTCGCCTGCGCGAGGCGTTCGGCGGACACGCACAGCGGATAGACGTCGCCGCGCTGCGCGTTCGCGAAGATCAGATAGCGCAGCGTTTCGTCGAAGACGCGCTGCCGTGCGTCGATCACTCGATGCGCGACCGCGCCGGCCGCCTTGGACCTCGCGGCGACCGTCGCCAGCTCGTCGGCGTCAAAGCCGCCGGTCTGCACGGCGACGGTATGCACGTCGTAGCCCTGCTCGCGTAGCCAGGCGGCGCAGAACGTGGTGTCCAACCCGCCCGAGAACGCGAGCACGACGATCGGTTTGCCCAACGCAGCCTCCCTCTCGCCCGCGCTAGGGCGTCGCCATTGCGCGAAGCTCAGCGATCACCCGCCCCTGCATCGCACGGCTACGCACCGCGACGAAGATCGCGTCGTCGCCGGCGATGGTTCCGGCGATCTCCTGGTCGAAGCGTGCGTCGAGATCGACCGCGACGGCGCCGGCCGCGCCGACAGCGGTGTGGACGACCACCAGGTTGGCTCCGACGGGCTCGAATCCAGTGATTAATTCACTGTGATCGGTCGCGACCGCGCCTTCTACCGCGGCCGCGACGCTCGTCAGCGCGGTATACCTGCCGTCGGCTTTGACAAGCCCAAGTTCCCGCACGTCGCGGCTGACGCTGGCTTGAGTGACCTCAAATCCAGACTCCTGAAGGAGCGCAACCAACGCCTCCTGGTTTGCGACCTCGTGCTCGCGAACGATCTGTTCGATCGCGGCCTGTCTTCGCCGCTTTTCTTCCGCCCGGTCTCGGCGATGCATAAAACACCAATAGCGAATTATTATGCATATCAACCCCGTTGTCAACCCGGTGTGTGAAGAATTCATCGGGCGTGCGCCACCCGGCGTGTTCGCGGTAACCTTCTCACTCCCGGCAGCGCCGGCAGCGCCGGCAGCACCGGGCGCCGAGCGTTTCCGACCGACATTGCCGCGGAGAATTCACCATGGGGCAGCCCCGCATTCTTGCATTCGCCGGAAGCACGCGAGAAGCGTCGTTCAACAAGCGGCTCGTTCGCGCAGCAGCCGGCTTCGCCAGCGCGGCCGGCGCCGCGGTCACGGCGATTGATTTGCGCGATTTTCCGCTCCCGCTGTTCGACGAGGACATCGAGGCGCGCGACGGTTTGCCCGAGCCAGGCCGTCGTCTCAAAGAGTTGTTCCGTCAGAACGACGGTCTGCTGATCTCGACCGCCGAGTACAACAGTTCGTTGCCGGCCGTCCTGAAGAACGCGATCGACTGGCTCTCCCGTCCGGAGGCCGGTCAGGCGCCGCTGTCGTGCTTCAATGGGAAGGTGGCCGCAATCATGGCGGCGTCGCCCGGTGCGCTGGGCGGTTTGCGCTGTCTCTATCATTTGCGCGCTGTTCTTCAGAACATCAACGTGATGGTGCTGCCGGAGATGCGGGCGGTGTCGAGCGCCCAGAACGCCTTCGACGACCAGGGCGCGATTCGCGACGAGGGCGTGCGAACGGCCGTCGAGCGCATCGCGCGGCAGCTCGTGGACACCGTTCGCCGACTGGCGCAGGGAGCGCGATCATGAACACGCTTCCGCCAACCGAATTGTCCGTGAAGACGTTTCTGGCGCACCTCGGTTCCGAGCAGCCCACGCCTGGTGGCGGGGCGGCGGCCGCCCTGGTCGGGGCGATGGCGGCTTCGCTCGGCCGCATGAACTGTGCGCTGACGATCGGAAAGCCGAAATTCGCGAGCGTGGAAGAGACGCTGCGGCCGCTCGCGACGCGGCTGACGCGGGCCGCGGCGATGCTTCAGCAACTGATCGACGAAGATGCGGCGGCTTACGGCGAGTTGGCGGAGGCGTTCAAGCTGCCGCGCGCCGACCCGGCGCGGGCCGGCCGGATCGCGAGCGCGGCCGCGCCCGCCACGGCGGCTCCGCTGGCGACGCTGGCGATCAGCCGGCAGGTGCTGCACGACGTGCGGAGTGTCGCGGCGATCGGCAACCCGAACCTGAAGGCCGACATGGTCTCGGCCGAGCACCTGGCGCTCGCCGCGATGTCGGCGGCCGAGGCGAACGTGCGCGCGAATCTGGGTCTGCTCGCGGATTCGGAGCGTGTCCGGATCGAAGCTGAGCTGATGCGCCTGACGGCATGACGTTTGAGTTCGGTCGAGCTTCCTCCGGGGCGCGAGGCGCACAACGAGACCGCCAGCGCGAGCGAGCGGCCTCGGAGCCACTCTCTCGCGCTCGCGGTTGAAGTCAGCCGGCGACGCACTTCGGCGGTTCTACTGCCTCGGCGCGAAGACGTTGTCGAAGATGTAATCCGCGACCTTGCGTCCCTGAACGATGCCCTCGGTCTTGTCGAAGGACCAGTGAATCCCGAGGTAGATGCGGCTCTGGCCGTTCTCCTCTTCCGCCTGGCTGAGCGAATCGAACGAACGCGGAAGAAGCGGGCGGACATTGCCTTCCGAATCGACCGTTTCGCCGTTGTATTCGTCGGAAACGAACGTGAAGGCGATGTCGTCGCGACCGAGCGCGCGGCGCAGCGTCTGGAACAGCGCGCCGCCGAACGTGGCGTGTCCGGACGGATAGGACGGGAAAGGCGGCGTGAAGTTCTTGCCGGCAAGGTTGCTGGCGGGCGCACAAAGCGGCACGTACGTCCGGTCGCCGATCGTATCCGGGTTTCCGTCGCCGTCGCCGGTCGGTCCGGCGCCTTCGTCGGCTTCGCGGATGCCGGTGACCGGACGCCAGAAGTTGTAGTAGTACTTCGACTCCCACGAGGCGATGCCGGCGTCGGCCATGGCGACGTTCACCAGCGCGACGACGCGGGCGAATTCCATTCCCTCGAGGCCTTCCTGGTCGGCGATGAGGGTCGCGATCTGGTTGTAGAGCCGCGGGGGCGCGCAGAGGGAGGGTGTGCCGTCGTAGGCCCAGTAGATGCCGATCTGGGTCCCCTCCTCCGTGCGATTCGTCGGCGTGACTACGCCGTCGCCGCCGAGCTCGAACACTTCGCTGTACGCGTCGGCGTATTCGGCGCTGTCGAGCGCCGGCGGCTCCGGGCAGCGGAACTGCGCCGAGCTTTCCAGCGCGAACGGCTCGACCTCGCCCCAGCGCGGGCCGAGCGGCTTCTGCCCGGGATTGATCGGGTCGACGCGCCACATGCCCGGCTGGTCGCTGAATTCGTACTCATCCGGCACATCCGAGTTGTCGTTCGCTCGAAGCGCCAGGATTGCGGCGGCCGTCGCGGCGCCCAACTCCACACCCAGGTCTTCCGATACGCCGTCCGGCACGTCCGCCAGGGCGTCCTCCAGAAGTGCGCCCAGCCTCGGAGCGTGCGACGGGAAGGTCGCAACGAGCGTGTCATGCGCGGCCTGGGCGACGGCCGCCGGCACGGATGCGATTGCATGGGCGCCCGGCTCGTCGAACGCATAGCCGTTGTAGCCGCCGGCGATCGCGTTGGCGGCGTCGAACATGGCGATGTGAACAATCGCCATCGCGCGGCTGGACTTCACCGGTCCAAGCTGGTGACCGAACTCACGGTCTTCGCCGTTCGCAACCGGGCTGTGGTCCAGGCCGGAGGTGTCGACGGCGATGCGGTTCCAGGTTTCGAACGACGACCTGATCTGGTCCTCGCCGCTCGGCAGTCCGATATTCGGACAGCCCGTAGCCACGACAAGCACGGTCGGCGCACACACCAACCCGAACCAGCGCATAGGACACTCCAATTCGCGGGGGGACGCGACCGAACACGACCGATCGGCCGCGTCGGCGCAGAGTTGAGTATCCCTTGTTCGGGATGTCTCTGCGAATCGTAGCCTCGTCCGCGCGCTGAAATCAATCGCGCCGCACCCGTGCCCTGCCTCGCAGGAACGTCCGGAATTCCGGGCGTCGCGGTTCGGGGAGGGATTCCGTACAATCCCGACCCCATGAGTCAGCCCGGCGCCGTCGCATCGCCCCCACCGGAGACCGCCGCATACCCGCGCGGGTTTCGAGCCCGACGTGTTCGCAACTGGTTCTACATCGGGCTGACGTACGCCGGCTACTACCTGTGCCGCTACAACCTCAGCCCGGTCACGCCCGAGCTGGCGCGCGAGTTCGGGTTGAGCAACCAGCAAACCGGCCTGATGAGCACAGGGCGGGACTTCGGCTACGCCATCGGGACGTTCGTGAACGGACTGTTCGCGGATGCGCTCGGCGGTCGGCTGGCAATGATCGTCGGAGCGATCGGCACGATCGTGCTGAACCTGCTCTTCGGCGGCGTTTCGACGCTCGAGCTGGGCGCGTGGGCGCTTTCGGCGTTTGTCGTGATCCGCACGCTCGACGGCTATATCCAGTCGTTCGGTTCGCCGGGCATGGTGAAGATCAACGCGTCCTGGTTTCAGCGGCGCGAGCGCGGAAAGTTCAGCGGCATTTTCGGAGGGATGATCCAGCTCGGTGTGGTCGGGGTGAATCAGCTCAGCCACTTGCTGCTGGCCGGTTTCGCGGTCACGATCCTCGGGACTACGCTCATCGCCGTCCCGAAGCTGGACTGGCGGAGCATGTTCATTGTGCCGCCGCTGATCCTGGCGGTGATCGTGCTCCTGTTCTTCCTGAACGTCCGCAATCATCCCGAGGACGCGGGTTATTCGATCCGTCACGATGACGACGACCACGCCGATCGTCCGAACGAGCGGCTTCCGCTCGGCCTGGTGTTCCGAACGATCGCGTCCAATCCGATCGTCTGGATCAACGCGCTGGCGTATCTGTGCACCGGCTTCGTACGGCGCGCATCGGACTGGTGGTGGGCCAAGTATCTCGACAATGTCTGGCAGGTCGGAAAAGACTCGCCCTATTTTTGGTGGGCCGGGCTGCTGCTGCCGATCGCGGGCTTTGCCGGATCTTTCTGCTCGGGCGCGCTCTCGGACACCGTGTTTCGCGGCCGTCGCGCTCCGGTGGGCGTGATTCTCTACGGCGTGGAGACCGCCGTGATCGTCCTGGGCGTCGTTGTGCTGGGCACGCCGGGCCTCGCCAGTCCGCTCACCGCGGTGATTGTGCTGACGGCCATCTCGCTGACGTGCAATTCGAGCCACTCCGTGATCGGATCGGCCGCCGTCATGGACATCGGCGGGCGGAAGATGTCCGGATTCGCGCTGGGCGTCATCAACAGCTTCCAATACTTCGGCGCCATCCTGGCGGGATATACGCTGGGCGGATACATCGATCACTACGGCTGGAACGCGCTGTTCTACGCGATGATCCCGTTCAGCGCGCTGGGTATGCTCCTGATGCTGGGCCTCACGCTGGCGACGCGCGGCCGCGACGTTCGCGGAACCTGACCCGCACGAGCGATGAGCGATGGCGCTGTCGCGCGATGACGCTCTGGTTGTCCGCCTTTCCGATTACTCGGAGACATCTCAGGTCGTCACGCTGCTGGCGCGGCAGCACGGGCTGTTGCGCCTGATGGCCAAGGGCGTGCGCCGCTCGACGCGCGCCCGCGTCGCAGTCGGGCTCGACGTGCTCGAACACGGCGAGGTGGAATTCACGCTGCCGAAGGACGCGACCGGACTCGGCACGCTCACGCAGTGGACGCAGATGGACGGCTGGACCGGGCTCCGCTCGGAGCTGGACGCGCTGTACGTCGGCATGTACGCGGCCGAGCTGACCGCGTCGCTGACGGAGGAGCAGGATCCGCATCCCGGGCTGTTCGAGGCGCTGCTGGCGCTGCTGGGCGCGCTCACGCTGCCGCAGGGTGCGGCGGCGGGCGAGTCGCGCGGCGACGCCGTTTGCGCGGTGATTCGTTTTCAGGCGGCGCTGCTGCGGGCGATCGGCTACGCGCCGAATCTGCGCGCCTGCGGCGTCTGCGGGCGGTCCGCGCAGGCGGCAACCGGTCGGGCGCACTTCAGCTCGGCGATCGGCGGGTTTGTGTGCGGTTCGTGCGCGTCGCGGTGCGCCGAGAAGCGTCCGCTCGCCCGCGAGTTGCTCGGGCCGTCGTCGGCACAGGCGCCGGCGCTGACGTGGTTCGACGTGCTGGACTATCATCTCGCGCACGTGGCATCGCGGCCGATGCGAAGCGGCGAGGCGCTGCGCGTCCGGTGGGGGCTAGCGCCGCTCGACTGAGCACTTCGCGGTACGGGGTTGGAATTGTCGCGCCTCGCGGCGGTTCTATAATCCCACGGTGCGCCCAAGCTGGGGATCGCGCGGCCGACGCATATCTGCCGGCGTCACGGAACGTCCGCGGTGACCGATCGAGGATTGCGGAACGTGCTGAACAACGACGGACGTGTTCCCGAAGTGATACCGCTTTTTCCGCTGCCGGATGTTGTTCTCTTTCCGGGGCAGGCCCTCCCGCTGCACGTGTTCGAGCCGCGCTACGTGGAGATGACGCGCGACGCCCTCGCGGCGGGCGGCTGGATGGGCATCGCGGTTCTGCGCCCGGGATTCGAGCCGCTCTACTTCACGCGACACGCGCCGATTCATTCGGTTCTCGGCGCAGGGCGGGTCGTCAGTGCGCGGCGCGGGTCGGACGGCCGCTTCAACATCCTGCTGCACGGAGCTGTCCGCGTGCGCGTGGTCGAGGAGTGCGGCGACCGTCCGTACCGGCTGGCACGGGTCGATCTGATGCGTTGCTCGCGCCCGCCGGTCGGCGAGGATCTGGCGCGGCTGCGGCGAAACCTGGCCGACGCGGGCGAATCGTTGCTGCGCCGGGGAGGGCGTCTGCGGGAGTCGCTGCTGAGGCTGATCACGGGCTGCGCGCGGTTCGACACGGCGCTGGATTGCGTCTGCGCCGCTCTGCCCGTCCCGGCGGAGCAGCGCCTGGAGCTGCTGAGCCAGACCGACGTCTCGGCCCGCGCTGCGCTGCTGCTCGATCGGCTGCGCGAGCTGTCCGAATCCGGCGTGCGGACGGGCGTCGGTGGCGTCGGATCTCCGTGCGAAATGAACTGACCCCGCGTTGCGGGTTGCGTCGCCCCGTGGTTGTGCGTGGTCCCGGCATCACCGATCATGTGCGCGGCACGGATTCGACGCCGGGTCCCAGCCTCCCGGGGTAGCACATGGACAAGCCGGTCAGCGCTCTTCGCCAGGACTACTCGCTGCGGGAACTGTCGGAAACGGACGCCGACGCCGATCCCATGCGCCTGTTCGATTCGTGGTTTGACGCGGCGGTCCGCGCAGGGATTCTCGAGCCGAACGCGATGTCCCTGGCGACAGTGGACGCGCAGGGACGCCCGTCGGTGCGCATCGTGCTGCTGAAGGGATTCGACGCGCGCGGACTTGTGTTCTACACCGACTATCACAGCCGCAAGGGCCGCGAGCTGTCTGCGAATCCGAACGCGGCGTTGTGCTTCTGGTGGCCGCCGATGGAGCGGCAGGTGCGGATCGAGGGATCGGTCGCGTCGATCCCGCCGGCAGAGTCCGACGCCTATTTCGCCACGCGGCCGCGCGAAAGCCAGTTCGGCGCGCAGGTTTCGAACCAGAGCGAAGTGATCGCGGACCGTGCCGTGCTGGAGCGTCGCTTGCAGGAGTTGCGGTCGGTGTACCAGGATCGGGCGGTCCCGCGTCCGCCGCACTGGGGGGGGTACCGACTGAGCCCGCGGCGCATCGAGTTCTGGCAGGGGCGTCCGAGCCGACTACACGACCGGTTGCTGTATTCGCGGGGCGCGGATGGCGCGTGGACATGCGAGCGGCTGTCGCCGTGAGGGCCGGGCGGTCGCGCGGGAACGAGGATCGTATCGCGCGCATCCCGTGCGGGATGAAGGGATTCGGAGCAAACGACGGCTGACGCGAGAGTGCGTCGGTCGGGCTTCGCGGGCTGGTTTCCGAGGCGTCCGGCGGTGAGTCCTCGGCGAGCGAGGGGGTGCGCTCGCTCCACGGTGCGGTCCACTAGCTGGCGGCGTATCAGCGAGTGGCCGGCAAATTCCGCGGGACGAGCACTCTCAAACCGCTACGGTTGGTCACGACTCGACGCACGAGGTAATGGTCAGCGCCGCGCCGTCCCGTTACGGCCCATCCCCCGCGGGGAGGACGTCTGGCTGGAGCGCAAACAACCCCAGCCGCTTGCGGGCGCGCTCGGCCAGCTCCGCGTCGTCGCCCGCCAGCTCCAGCGACCGCTGCCACGCCGATCTCGCGGACGTCGCTTCCCCGAGGCGGTGTTCCACATCCCCCAGCCGCAGCCAGCCGTCACCGAAATCGGGGCGAATCTCCAGCAACGCCGAGAGCCGCTCCCGGGCTTCGCCATACCGCTGCTGCGACGCCGCCAGCAGCGCCAAACCCTCGAGCGCACCCGCGCGCCCGGCCGGTAGCTCCATCGCCGCCGAGAATCGCGCGCTTGCGGCTTCAAACTCTCTCATGCGGAAACGGGCACTGCCCAGGTCGAGCAGCAACGTGGCCTCGGTCGGCGCGAGCTTCACGGCCTCTTCGAGCGCGCTCGCCGCCAGCGGCCAACGTCCCTGCTCGGCGTATTTCCGCGCCTGCTCGTGCAGCCGACGCACGCCGGGATCGAGTCCGGCCAGCCCGGACGCCTGGCCGAACCGCTCCAGAGGCTCCGCGCCGTCAATTCCGGCCGGAGCGCTCGCGGGCGGAACGGGCGCGTCGGGGGCGGGCCGCTGCTCGCCGCCCGCGGCGATCATCGGAGGCGGCGCGGGCGTTTCGCCCCGCACCAGCGCGCGATTGCCGGCCAGGTCCGTCGCGACCAGCGTGACGCCCAGCGCGTCACCGGCGACGACAGCCGGCACCGTCCACGCCGCGCGTCCATCGCGAATCGAGATCGCCCCGCCGTCCTGCCAGATGTCGCTGCCTTGCCGGCGGAAGAACAGGCGCGTCGCGGCCGGCGCCAGGTGCGGCTCGTACAGCGAGACCTGAAGCTCGAGCTGCTGAAGGTCGGGCGTCAGCCAGACGCGGCGTGCTTCGTGAAGCTGAATGATCGGCGGGCGCGTGTCGACGATCAGCAGCGTTTCGCCGTAGGCGTGTTCTTCCGCCGGGGGCGCCGTTGCATCGGCCGGCCCCAATCTCACACGATACGCGCCGTCGTCCGGCACAGTGAAGCGCAGCGCTCCGCCGTCGGATTCGACCTGCTCCGCGGGCTGCCACGGTCCGCCGTCCCGCGCGATCCACACGATCGCGTTCGCAGTCTGAGCGGCGGGCGCGCCTTCCCACGTCAGCACGCAGCGGTGCGAATTCACGTAATCGGGTCCGCCCGCGCCGATCAGCGGCGGCAGCAGCGCGCCCAGGCAGATGGCCGGCAGAATCCGCATGGTCCCTCGCTTGGCGTATCGGCTCGGCGGCCGGTTTCGGCGCAGCGCCGAGCGCGGGCAGGCGCGGGCACTGCGCCGTTGTTGCCGAACGGCGTCGCGCCTACGCTTCTGGCATGCAGATTTCGCGCGACGCATTCCTCGGTCCTTGCGATGAAATCCGCCCTGTTTTCTTTCGGCGGGCGACTCCGTCGCGCCGCAGCGCGAGGCGACTCGTCGTGGCCGCGGCGATCGCGGCGCTGAGCGCGATTCCGGCGCAGTCCGAGGAGCTTCGGTACGTTCTGACGCCGAAGTTCGACGCCGGTCGCCTGTCGGTGGAGCTGGTCTGGAGCACGTCCGGGCGAAAGCGCTCGGTGCTGGGAATCTCGGAGCAGGTCGGTCCGGTGCAGAACCTCGCCGGCCTGCTGGCGAATGTCTTCGTGGAAGGGGCCAACGCGGAACGCGACGGGGCACTGTGGATTCTCCGGCATGCCGAAGGCGCGCAGATTCGCTGCACCTATGAAGTCGCGCCTCCGGTGAAATCGTTCGCCGATTGGAACGCGACGCATCTGCCGATCACGACCAGCCGGTTCTTTCACGGCCTGGGCGGCGCGTTCCTGCTCACGCCGCAGAAAGCCAGCGGCATGCCGGGCGACTACGAGACGGTGCTGCGCTGGCAGCTCCCGGCCGGGCAGGACGCGGTTTGTTCATGGGGCGGCGGGCGGAGCGTCGGGAGGCGCATCGCGGTGGACGATCTGCGCACGTCGGTGTACCTCGCGGGGCGCTTGCAGATCGAGCGGTTCGAGCAGGACGGGCGGCGCGTACTGGTTGCGATGGGCGGTGATTGCGGGTTCGAGCCGCAGGCGTTCGCAGAGATGACGCAAGCGATCATCGCCGAGCAGTGCCGGTTTCTGAATGAGACGGAGTTTCCCGAGTTCGTGGTCACGGCGATCCCTGCCGGCCCGCCGCTGCGCGAGGGCGAATCACGGCTGGCCGGCTCGGGGCTGTATCACAGCTTCGCGCTGTGGGTCGCGCCTGGATCATCGCTGAACGATTCGATCGAGCACCTGTTCGCGCACGAGCTGTTTCACCACTGGAACGGACGGATGCTCGCGGCCGAACAGCCCGAGCGCCTGGCGTACTGGTGGATCGAGGGCATCACAGACTATTACGCGCTGCGGATTCTGTACGAATCGGGGCGGTGGGATGCAGCGACGTACGCGAAGTGGCTGAACAAGCATCTGCGGGAGTACGCGCTGAACCCGGCCCGCGCGGCGACCAACGAGGAGATCCACGAGCGCTACTGGAGCGACCGCGATACGTTCGGGCAGGTGGCGTATCAGCGCGGGCTGCTGCTGGGACTTCGCTGGCAGGCGCTAGCGCGGCAGCACAAGTCGGCCGACGGACTCGATCCGCTGCTGCGGGCGCTGCTCGACCGGGCGCGGTCCGGCCCGTTCCTGCTCACGAACGCGCGCATCCGGGAAGTCGGCGCGCAGCGGCTCGGCCAGTGGTTCGGTGCGGAGTTCGATCGCCATGTCACGCAGGCGACGCCGGTGGAACTGCCGCCGGATGTACTTGCGCCGGACTTGCGGCTGGAAGCGACCAGCGTGCACGCTTTCGAGTTGGGTTTCGAGCGCGATCGCTCGCTGCGTCAGAAGAAGGTGCGCGGGCTGATCGCCGGTTCGGAGGCGGCGAACGCCGGGCTGCGCGAGCGGGACGAGCTGCTCGGCTGGCAGATTCCGAGCAGCCCGGACGAGCCGGCGGTTCTTCAGGTTCGCCGCGGAGACAGGACCGAGACGATTCGCTATTTCCCGCGCGGCCCGGCGACGCCGGCGATGCGGTTCGTGGCAGCGGACGACGCGCAGCGCAAGCCGTAGCCGCGGCGCGATGCGCCGTGCCCGAATTGCCGAACGCAGGGGCCGCGCCTATCCTGACCGGCTGTGCGCCGCATCCCCGGCGTCGATGGGTGGGATTGTGCGGATCCGGCCTGTTCATTCTCTGCGATGGATCGTCAACGCCGCGAATCGCCTGGAGCGGAAGGCTTGCTTCCGTCGTGCAGTCCGGTTTCCGCGCGCTGCGCGCCGCGGGGAGGCTCGGTGAGCGCCGGTCAGTTTTCTTCATCGTCACTCGAATCCCTGACGCGCGCGTACGGTCTCGAACTGTTCGAGCGCGTACGCCGGCACTCGCCCGGTCCGCTGAACGCCGCGTGGTGGCAGGAGCGCGGCATGCAGTTCATGATGCGCGACGAACGCCTGAAAGTTCAGGCGTTCCGGTTCGTGGACGCGCTGCCCACGATGTCCAGCTCGCGCGACGTGGCCCGGCACCTTCGCGAGTATTTCGTGCTCGCCGAGGGCCCGCGGGACGACGGCGACACGCCGCCGCCGCTGGCGCAGTTCGCCTCCCGGCTGATGAACTTCTCGTCGACGGAATCGCTGTGGGCGCGGCTGATGGCCGGTATCGCGCAGCGCGGCGCGGCGATCATGGCTTCGCAGTTTATCGCCGGAAGCAATCCGCGCGAGGCCGAGCGCGCCATCGTGCGCATGCGCGGGCAGCGACTCGCCTTCACGATCGACGTGCTGGGCGAGGCGGCGCTCTCGCGCCGCGAAGCGGACGCCTATCACGCCACGTACCTCGAGCTGATCGACCGCCTCGCGGACCGCGCGGCCGAATGGGAGCCATGCCCCGGGGTGGACGAGGGCGACGGGCGCGCCGTTCCGCGCGTCAATGTGTCGGTGAAGCTCACCGCGATTCATCCCGGTCTCGACCCGTTGAACTGGGAACGATCGAAGGAAATCGGCAAGGAGCGGCTGCGGCCGATTCTTCGCCGCGGAGTGCGTCGCGGCGCCCACATTCACGTGGACATGGAGCACTACGCGGTCAAGGATCTGACGCTGGAGCTCTGCCGCGAGCTGTTCGCCGAGGCTGAGTTCCGCGATTACCCGCACTTCGGCATCGTGCTTCAGGCGTATCTGCGCGACATTGACGGCGACGTGCGCGACACGGTCGCGTATGCCCAAACGCGCGGCGCGCCACTGTGGGTGCGGCTGGTAAAGGGCGCCTACTGGGACACCGAAACCCTCACGAGCGAGCAGGCGCACTGGCCGTGCCCGGTGTTCGAGCAGAAATGGCAGTCGGACGCCGCGTATGAACGCGCCGCGGGCGTGCTGCTGGAAAACTGGCGACACACGCCGGTCGCGCTGGCGAGCCACAATGTCCGCAGCCTGAGCCGCGGGCTGGCGCTGCGCCAGGCGCTCGAAGTGCCCGGGCATGCCTTCGAGCTGCAGGCGCTCTACGGCATGGGCGACCCGATCAAGCACGCGCTGGCGGACCTCGGACAGCGTTGCCGCGTGTACACGCCGTATGGCCCGATGCTGGCCGGCATGGCCTACCTGATCCGCCGCCTGTTGGAGAACACCGCCAACGAATCGTTCCTGCGCCACACGTCGGCGCCGGACGCCTCGTGGGACGCTCTGCTGGAAGCGCCGGAGTCAATCGGGCGACGCGCTCACCCGCCCGTTCGCGTGCCCCTGATCCGATTGGAACGCGGAGAGCCGCTCATGGACCCGTTTGAGAACGTGGCCGATTCCGATTTCTCGCGCGCCGACGTGCGACGTCGCATGACTGAGTCGTTTCGGCGCGTGCAGTCGTTGCTGCCGCTCGACGTGCCGCTCCGGATCGGCGCCGAACGCGTCGATACCGGCCGGACGTTCGAGTCCCGCAACCCTTCGCGACCGGACGAGACGGTTGCGCGGGCCGTCCTCGCGGACGAGGGTGCGGTCGCGCGTGCCGCGGCCGTTGCCGACGCGGCGTTTCGAAGCTGGCGGCGGGTTTCGCCGTTCGATCGCGCGGAGTTTCTCTTCGCAGCCGGGCGGTTGATGCAGCATCAGCGGTTTGACCTGGCGGCGTTGATCGGGCTGGAAGTGGGCAAGCCGTGGCGCGAGGCCGACGCGGAAGTGTCGGAGGCGATCGACTTCTGCAACTACTATGCGGGCGAGATGCTGCGGATGGCCGAGCCGCAACGACGCCGCGACGTGCCCGGCGAGACCAATTCCCATCATTACGCGTCGATCGGCGTAGTCGCCGTGCTGGGAACGTGGAGCTTTCCGCTCTCGCTGCTGACCGGAATGACGACGGCCGCGATCGTGACCGGCAACACGGTGGTGGTGAAGCCGGCCAGCGCCGCGCCGGCGATCGCCTATCGCCTTTTCGAGCTGCTGCGCGAGGCCGGCATTCCGGACGGAGTGGTGAACTTCATCGCCGGTCCGGGAGCGAGCATCGGGGCGGCGCTGGTTCGTCGGCCGGAGGTTGCGCTCGTGGCCGTCACCGGTTCGCGGCAGACGGGGCAGGCGGTGCATCGGCTTGCGGCGGAGCACCCGAGCGGGCATCCGGCGATCAAGCCGGTGCTGGCCGAGATGGGCGGCAAGAACGCGATCATCGTGGACTCCGATGCGGACCTGGACGAAGCGATCAAGGGCGTGGTGACGTCGGCGTTCTCGTACGCGGGACAGAAGTGCACGTCCTGCTCGCGGGTGATCGTGCTGAGTTCGATCTACGACCGATTCATCGAGCGACTGGCGGATAGCGTGTCGGGCCTGTCGATGGGGCCGGCGTCGGATCCGGGCACGTTTGTTCCACCGCTGATCGACGCCGAGGCGCGGCGTCGCGTGAGCGAATACGTAGAGCTTGGAAAACGTGAGGCGCGCTGCGTGCTCGAGGTCGCGCCGCCGGCCGGCCTGGTCGAGGGCGCGTACGTCGGGCCGGTGATCTTCGCCGACGTTCCGCCGGACTCGCGGGTTGCGCGGGAGGAGATTTTCGGTCCGGTGCTGTGCGTGCTGCGGGCGGAGACGATCGAGCACGCGATCGAGCTGTTCAACCGAAGCGACTACGGGCTGACCGGGGGGCTCTACTCGCGCAGCCCGGCCAGCATCGAGCTCGCCCGGGATGAGTGCGAGTGCGGCACGTTCTACATCAACCGCCGCATCACCGGCTCGAAGGTGGACCTTCAGCCGTTCGGCGGGCTGCGCATGAGCGGACTGGGCGCGCGGGTGGGCGGACCGGATTATCTGCCGCAGTTCTGCCAGGCGCGCACGGTGGCTGAAAACACGCAGCGCCGCGGATTCGCCCCGCGCGAAGAAGAGCCGGTCGAGTATTCGCGCTGAGCGATCCGGGACGGAGCCGCTCGCGGCGAACCGAGGGCCGCGAGCGCGTCACTTGCTCCGCAACGCGGATGTGATCGCGATGTTCGACAGAATCTCCGCGACGCGGCGGCCCACGCCGCCGCGCGGCGGCGACGCACGCCGCGCTCGATCCCCGCGGCCGGTCCCCGCGCGCGAGCGCAGCGCCCGGCAGAGGGCGTTGCGGATCGCGCGCGGCGACTCATCGCAATGGAACACGCCGGTTCCGTACGCGTCCCGGCCGCGCTGCCGCGCGCCGACGTTTACGCTGGGCGTGCCTATCGCCGGCGCTTCGAGCAATCCCGACGAAGAGTTTCCGATCAGCAGCGACGCGCCGGCCAGCCTTTGCAGGTACTCGCCGCGCGGCAGCGACTCGAACACGTCGACTTCGCCGGGGTTCGCGCGTCGATGACTGCGGATCGCGGCCCGCACGCCGGCGTTGCCGCGATCGCTGTTGGGCAGAATGACGACGCGGCGCAGGCCAGCCGCCGCTACTTCTTCCAGCACGGCGGTCGCGACGGCGCGTTCGATCGGCGCGGCTCGGCCGTAGGCGTGCTGAACGACGAGCGCGGATCGCGGAGCGTCGCCTCTGTTCCGGACGTGGCGGTTCGCCGCGAGCCGGGCGCGCGTCTCTCGGATTTCGTCGAGACCCGGCGGTCCGACCACGCGGATGCGCGACGCCTTCTCGCCCATCCGGCGGATGCGCGTCGCCGCGGCGCGTGTAGCGGGCAGATGCAGATGCGCTAGTTTCGTGATCGCGTCGCGGACGGGGCCATCGAAGTCGCCCGGCGCGACGTCGCCGCCGTGCAGGTGTGCGAGGATGCGTCCGGTGGCGGTGGCAGCGAGTGCGGCGGCGAGCGCCTCGATGCGATCGCCGAGCACGAGCACGATGTCCGGACGCGCTCGGTTCATGAATCGCGTCAGGCCGGCGACGCCGCGGGCTAGGCCAAACCCCTGATCGTCCGGGGAGTCGTCCCCGCGCTGCATCGGCACGCGCGCGGCGATCGGGAAGCCGTCGGCTACGATCTGCCGCACGGTCCGGCCAAACGCGCGCAGCAGATGCATGCCGGTGACGACGAGGAGCAGTTCCGTTCGGGGGTGCTGGCGCAGCGCGGCGATCGTGCTTCGCAGCAGGCCGTACTCGGCCCGCGTGCCGGTGACGACCGCGACGCGGCGTTTGCGGCGGCGAGTCACGCCAGTTGTTCCCATCCGAGCGCCTGGTCGGCGACCAGCGCCACGCGCGTGCGCCGCCCGATGAGGCGTTCCAAGTCTCCCGGCTCGATGCCGCCGGCGGGGCGCTTCAGCGCGAGCATGTCGCGGGTCAGCTCGACGCCCGCGGGAATTCCGCGCGCTGCGACGACGCTCCGCCGCGCGACGCGGCGCACGTCCTGTTCGATCGCGGTCATGCCGAGATGACCGCTTCCGCGGGCGGCTTCCGCTTCGCGAGCGTGCGCGATGTAGGCGCGCAGTTCCTGGGGCGCCAGCGACCAGCCGTGATCCGGACCCGGAGCGGAGCGGTCGAGCGTGAAGTGCTTCTCGAGCACGCACGCGCCGGCCGCCACGGCCCACCCGCCGATCGCGGTCGATTGCGTGTGGTCGCTGAAGCCGCACGGCACGCCGAACGACTTCTCCAGGGCGTGAATCGCGCGGAGGTTGGCGGCGCCCAGCGGCGTCGGATAGCAGCTCACGCAATGCAGCAGGATCAGCCGGCCGGACGCGCCCCAGCCGGTGATGCGCTGAACGGCGGTGACGATCTCGTAGGCGGTCGACGCGCCGGTCGAGACGATGAGCGGGAGTTCGGTCCGCGCGGCGGCTTCCAGGAGCGGCACGTTGGAGAGATCGGTCGAGGCGATCTTGATCGCCGGAGCGCCGAGCGCGACGAGCCGGTCGACGTCGGCGACCGCGAACGGTGTACCGAGGAAGGCGATGTGGCGCTCTCGACATCGCTCGACGACCTTGCGCAGCGTCGCGTCGCTCAGTTCGAGCCGTTCGAGCAGGGCGCGCTGTCCGGTCTGACCGGATTCGCGCTGATAGGTCGCCAGCGGCGCGTCGCACGTCGTGAGCTCGGCGGCTCGGAAGACCTGGAGCTTCACGGCGTCGGCGCCGGCGTCCGCCGCGGCGTCCACCAGTCGCACCGCTTCGTCGGGCCGGCCGTTGTGATTGACGCCGGCTTCGGCGATGACCAGCACGGGCGCGTCGGACGCGACGCGACGCGATCCGATGAGCACGCTGGGGCCGCTGCCGGCGTGGTGAAGCTGTCGGATCATGCAGGCTCCCGAACGACGGCAGCGCCCAGCAGGGCCTCGGCGACGCGAAGATCGATGAGAGTATCGACGTCGACGGCGTCCTCGGGGGCTTGCACCAGCGCGCGGCGGTCGGTTCCAAGAAACGCCTGCGCGTCCTCTGGTCGGTCGGCGGCGGCGAAGAGCGCCTGGCGCGTCACGACGACAACGGCCCCGTCGTGGTAGTACAGCGGTTCCAGGTCCTGGCGGCGGTAGATGGAGTTCTGGCGAAACTGCACCATGCGGTCGCCGTCGAGTCGATGCATCCAGTCGGGGTGGAGCTTCCCGACCGGTGCGACGGAGCGGACCGACGACGCGCCAGTGCGCTCGAGCTTCTCGATGGCGCGGTCGAGCGAATCGGCGACGCGGACCGGGATGTTCGCGTAGAGCAATGCAGCTGCATCCACGCGCCGTTTCAGGACTTTCTCGACGCACTCGACCGCGTGCCGCGCCGCAGCGTCCACCGTGGCGGAATCGGTCGCAAGCTCCGGCGGGCGTTCCACCACGGCGATTCCGCGGGCGCGGGCGAGTCGTGCCGCAGGCTGCGAATCGGTGGTCAGCACGATGTGCGAGAGCCGGCGGCTTTGCAGCGCATGGTCGAACGTGTGCTCGATCATCGGCCGGCCGCGGACCGGCAGAATGCACTTGCGCGGCAGTCCCTTGCTGCCGGCGCGCGCGAGGATGATGCCGAGCGTATACATGGCTCACACGTTTATCGGCGATTTCGGGCGCGAGGGTTGAATGCGGAGACACGGTGCAGAGGCGCGGTCCGCCGGACGCGGACGCAGACCGACGTGATCGTCCCTAGGGCAGGCCCGCGGCGGCGAGGTCGGCTTTCATCATGATCTCGACGAGCTGGTCGAAGCTGACGCGCGGCCGCCAGCCGAGCCGGTGGCGGGCGAGGGTTGAATCGCCGATGAGCGAATCGACCTCAGCCGGGCGATAGTAGCGCGGATCGACCCGGACCAGAACGCGCCCGGTGTCGCGGTCACGGGCGATCTCGGACTCGTCTTGCCCGCTCCATTCGAGGCGGAAGCCGGCGACTTCGGCGGCGCGCTGCACGAACTCTCGCACGGAGTGCTGCTCGCCCGTGGCGATGACGTAATCGTCGGGCGCAGGCTGCTGGAGCATGAGCCACATGGCCTCGACGAAGTCGGGCGCATAACCCCAGTCCCGCCGGGCGTCGAGGTTGCCGAGCGCCAACTCCTGCTCGCGCCCCGCCTTGATCTGCGCGAGCGTCAGCGTGATCTTTCGGGTGACGAAGTTCTCGCCGCGCCGCGGCGATTCGTGGTTGAACAGGATGCCGTTGGAGGCATGTAACCCATACGCCTCGCGATAGTTGCGTACGATCCAATAGGCGAAGAGCTTGGCTACGCCATAGGGCGAGCGCGGATGGAACGGCGTGGATTCTCGCTGCGGCGTCTCGTGCACTTTTCCGTACAGCTCCGACGTCGAAGCCTGGTAGAACCGCGTCGGCAGGCGCTGCGCGCGAACGGCTTCCATCAGCCGCAGCACGCCGGTGGCGACCACGTCCGTGGTGTACTCCGGCTGCTGGAAGGAGATGCCGACGTGGCTCTGCGCGGCGAGGTTATAGAGCTCGTCCGGGCGGGTGGCGGCAAGGATGGCGTTGAGGCTGCTCGAGTCGGCCAGATCGCCGTAGTGCAGCTCGAACACCTGGCTGCGCGTTCGGGCCCGGTTGCGCAGATCGTCGATGCGGGAGCGATTGAAGCTGGACGTTCGGCGCGTGATGGCGTGGACGGCGTAGCCCTTCTCGACGAGCAGCTCGGCCAGGTAGGAGCCGTCCTGCCCGGTGACGCCGGTGATCAGTGCGGTTTTCGCAGACATCGCAGCACTCCGCGGGCACGAGCCGTCGGTCCGCGCGGGCACGAGCCGTCGGTCCGCGCGGGCATGGTACCGTCGGCGCGGGGCGGCGGCACGGGCCGCGGCGCCCTCCCGCTCGTTTACGAGCGCCTGACCGATCGGCGTGACGCCGACGATCGCAGAGGGTCTTTGAGAGCCGGTCGGCAGGCCGGCGCGGGCGAGCGGTTCTTCGAGAGCCGGTTGGCACGTCAGCGCGGGAGCGCGAGACTCCGAGAACCGGTTGGCCGGCGTGTTCGGCGCGGGGCCTGTGTCCGGGGATTCCGCTTAGGATGTGCGGCGAAGCGCGAGTCTTGGCGACTGGCGCGACCCGGCGACGATCCAGGGACGATCATGACCATTAAGCGACGCGGTTCGGCGGAATGGAAGGGCGGAATCCGTGACGGACACGGTACGATCAGCACGGAAACCGGGGCACTGAACGCGTATCCCTACGGCTTTGCAAGCCGGTTCGAGGGACAGCGCGGCAGCAACCCGGAAGAGCTGCTGGGCGCGGCGCACGCCGCGTGCTTCTCGATGGCGCTGTCGCTGATTCTCGGCGAGGCGAAGCTCGTCGCCGAGCAACTGCAAACGTCGGCCGAGGTCACGCTCGAGAAGCTGGAGACCGGATTCGCGATCACCACGATTCACCTGACGCTGCGGGCGCGGATTCCGGGCGCGGACGGCGAGACGTTTCAGAAGCTCGCGGCCGCGGCGAAGGCCAACTGCCCGGTGTCGAAAGTGCTGAACGCGAAGATCACGCTGGATGCGGCGTTGGTCGCGTAGGGTCGTGCCTTGTTCAGCACCCGACGGATTCGGATGCGAGCGGCGATCAAGCAGGAAGCAGGTCTTGTAGCGATAGCTGGGTTCGCGCGGACCCCGCTCGCCGTCGCGCGGCTCGGCCGGTCGCGACGATTCGGCGCCGTGACCGTAGCGACTGGCGGAAAGACAGCGGCGGCGCGCGGGTCTCAGCGGGGTTCGCCTGTCGCAGAGGGCTGACGCGACAGGTTCACAGGGTGAATGCCGTGTAGCGGCGATCGATGCATCGGACGGCGAACGCGCGTCGTCCGCGAGAAGAGGTGCAGACTCATGCCGACGATCACGACGAGGGACGGAACGTCGATCTACTACAAAGACTGGGGCGATCCGAAGGGGCAGCCGATCGTCTTCAGCCACGGCTGGCCGCTGTCGGCCGACGACTGGGACGCGCAGTTGCTGTTCTTCGGCGATCGCGGGTATCGCGCGATCGCGCACGATCGTCGGGGGCACGGGCGCTCGACGCAGACCTGGTTCGGCAATGCGATGGACACGTACGCGGACGATCTGGCGCAGCTCACGACGGCGCTCGATCTTCGCGGCGCGGTGCACGTGGGGCATTCGACCGGCGGCGGCGAAGTGGCACGGTACGTCGGACGACACGGGACCGCGCGTGTGGCACGGACGGTGCTGATCGGCGCGGTTCCGCCGATCATGCTGAAGACGCCGGCCTATCCCGACGGGCTGCCGATGGACGTGTTCGACGGCATCCGCCGATCGGTGCTGTCTGACCGATCGCAGTTCTACAAGGACATTACGATCCCGTTCTACGGCGCGAACCGCGCCGGGTCGCAGGTGTCGCAGGGGCTGCGCGACTCGTTCTGGCTTCAGGGGATGATGGGCGGGCTCAAGCCGCAGTATGACTGCATCCGGGCGTTCAGCGAGACGGATTTCACCGAAGACTTGAAGAAGTTCGACGTGCCGACGCTGGTGCTGCACGGCGACGACGATCAGATCGTGCCGCTGGTGAACTCCGCGCCGCTGACGGCGAAGCTCGTCCGAGGGGCGGCGCTACGAATCTACAAGGGTGGCGATCACGGCATCTGCGCGACACAGGCGGACCGTGTGAACGCAGACTTGCTGGAATTCATCCGGTCTTAGCGGCTCGGCTGGGACAGCGATTGCGGGCGGGCGCACACGCGCACGGCAGTCGGGGACGCGCCGCGCCGCGCCGATCGCGTTAGAATCCCGTACCGCGGAACGCGGCTATCGTCGGGGTGTTCTTTCCTGCGGAGCTTGAATACGTGTTGCCAGTAACGGGTTCGAATGGAACTCGCGGGTGGCTTGCGCGCCGGCTGTCGATGGCGGCGATGCTGCTGTCGGCGGCTGCCGGCTGCGATCGCGGCGCGCTTCCTCCTGCCTCGCCGCCGCCGCCGGCCGTCACGGTCGCGCGGCCGGTGCGCGAGAAGGTGATGGAGTGGGACGAGTACACGGGGCGGCTGGAAGCGGTCGAATTCGTGGAAGTTCGGGCGCGTGTGAGCGGCATGATCGAAACCGCGCCGCTTCCGGAAGGCGCGCTGGTGAGCCAGGGCGACGTGCTGATCGAACTCGACGCGCGTCCGTTCGAGGCGCTGTTGGCGCGGGCGATCGCGGAGGAGGCCCGTGCGGCGGCGCGGGTCGAGTTGGCGCAGGTGGAGTTCAACCGACTGGATCGGATCCAGCCGGACATGCGCAGCGACACGGAATTCAACGCGGCGGTTGCGACGTTGAAGGAAGCGCGCGCGGCTCAGGACGCGGCCCAGGCGGACATCGAATCGGCGAAGCTCCAGGTGGAATGGTGCGTGATCGCCGCGCCGATCTCGGGTCGGATCAGCCGCAAGTACGTCACGCCGGGCAATCTGATCACGGGCGGAGGCGAAGGCGCCACGCTGCTGACCACGATTGCGTCGGTGGACCCGATCTACTGTTACATGGACGCGGACGAGCGGTCGGTGCTGAAGTACGTGCGCCTCAAGCAGAACGGCAAGCGGGCCAGCGCGCGGGACGTTCAGATTCCCTGCTACCTGCAACTCGGGGACGAGACGGGCTATCCGCATGAGGGCGTGATCGACTTCGTGGACAACCGGCTCGATCCGAGCACGGGCACGATCCGCGCGCGGGGCATCTTCGAGAACTCGGCGGGCGATCTGCTGCCGGGGCTGTTCGCGCGGGTGCGCATCCCGGGGCAGGGAATCTACGAGGCGCTTCTGGTGCCCGACGCGGCGGTGACTTCCAGCCAGGACAAGAAGCTGCTGCTGGTGGTCGGCGAGGGCGGCGTGGTCGAGTCCCGGCCGGTCGTGCTGGGGGCGCAGTTCGGGGAGCTGCGCGCGATCGCATCGGGAGTGACCGTCGAAGACCAGGTGATCATCAACGGGCTGATGCACGCCCGCCCGGGTGTGCGCGTCGCGGCGACCGAGATTCCGCTCACGGTGGATGTCGCGGCGCTGATCCGGGTGGACGGGGCGCCGAGCCGTGCGTCGGGCGGTCCGGCCGGCGCTTCCGGCGGGGCGGCCGGTCCGCCTCCGCAGGTCGAAAGCGACGCTCCATGAAGTTCGCACACTTCTTCATCGATCGCCCGGTCCTGGCGGCGGTGCTGTCGATCGTCATCGTGATTGTCGGCGGGATCGCGATCGTGACGCTGCCGATCGCGCAGTACCCGGAGCTGGCGCCGCCGACGGTGACGGTTTCCGCGAACTACCCCGGTGCGAGCGCGACGGTGGTGGCGGAGACGGTCGCGACGCCGATCGAACAGGAGATCAACGGCGTCGAAGACATGCTGTACATGTCGAGCCAGAGCACGAACGACGGCTCGCTGACGATCACGGTGACGTTCGCGCTGGGGACTGATCTCGACATCGCGCAGGTTCAGGTTCAGAACCGCATCGCCATTGCGGAGCCGAAGCTGCCGGAAGAGGTGCGGCGACAGGGCATCGTGGTCCGCAAGGCGTCGCCCGATCTGACGCTGGCGGTTGCGATCTACTCGCCGGACGATCGCTACGACGCGCTGTATCTGAGCAATTACGCGACGCTTCAGATTCGAGACGAGCTGGCGCGCCTGCCGGGCGTCGGCGACGTGTTCATCTTCGGGGTCCGCGATTACTCGATGCGGCTGTGGCTCGATCCGCAGAAGCTGTCGTCGCGCAATCTCACGGTGGGCGACGTCGTGAGCGCCGTTCAGGAACAGAACGTTCAGGTGGCGGCCGGCGTGGTGGGCGGGCCGCCGCTCCCGCCGGGCACGACGCCGTTTCAGTACACGCTGACGGCGCAGGGCCGGCTGAGCGAGCCCGAGCAGTTCGCCGAGATCGTCGTGAAGACCGGCGAGGATGGGCGCGTCACGCGCATTCGCGACGTCGCGCGGGTGGAACTCGGCGCTTCGAACTACGGCACGTCGGTCTGGTACAACGGGCGGGCGGCGGTCGGACTGCCGATATTCCAGCTTCCCGGATCGAACGCCATCGACACGGCCAACGCCGTGTACGCGAAGATGGCGGAGTTGAAGCGTAGCTTTCCGCCGGGCCTCGACTACGGCATCGGCTACGACACGACCATTTTCGTGCGGCATTCGATCAAAGACGTCATCAAGGCGCTGTTCGAAGCGATCGCGCTGGTGGTCTTCGTCATTCTCGTGTTCCTGCAGAGCTGGCGCGCGTCGCTGATTGCGCTGCTGGCGATCCCCGTGTCGCTCGTGGGCACGTTCGCGATCATGTCCGCGGCCGGATTCTCGATCAACAACCTGACGCTGTTCGGGCTGGTGCTGGCGATCGGAATCGTCGTGGACGACGCGATCGTCGTGGTCGAAAACGTCGAACGCTGGATTGAGAAGGGCTACGCGCCGCGCGAAGCGACGCACCACGCCATGACCGAAGTGACGGCCGCCGTCATTGCGATCGCGATCGGCCTCTCGGCCGTGTTCGTGCCGGTCGCGTTCATCAGCGGCATCACCGGCCAGTTCTACCGGCAGTTCGCGCTGACGATCGCGTTTTCGACGCTGCTCTCTGCGCTGAATTCGCTGACGCTGAGTCCGGCGCTAGCGGCGCTTCTGCTGAAGCCGCACGGGGCGAAGCGCGACGGGCTGGCGTGGCTGCTGGACCTGGCGTTCGGCTGGTTCTTCCGGCTCTTCAATGCCGGAATGCAGGGGCTCTCGGCGGGGTATGCGGCGGTTCTGCGACGGGTGGTGCGGTTCAGCGCCGTGGCCTTGATCTTCTACGTCGGCATGCTGGGGCTCACCTACGTCGGCTTCAAGGAAGTCCCGGCCGGCTTCATCCCGGCGCAGGACATGGGCTATCTGCTCGTCGCCCTTCAACTTCCCGACGCGGCGACGATCGAGCGGACTGAAGCGGTCATGGCGCGCCTCGCCGAGATCGCGCGGGCCACGCCGGGCGTCGAGCACACCTTCGCGGTTCCCGGCTTCTCGATCCTAAACCGCACGAACCAGGCCAACGCGGGCACGATGTTCGTTCCGTTGACCGACTTCGGCGAGCGGACCAAGCATCCCGAACAGTCCGCGAGCGCCATCATGCGCCGCTTGATCGGCGAATACAGCCAGGTGCAGGAAGGGCTGGCGCTGGTGCTCTCGCCGCCGCCGGTGAGCGGCGTAGGCAACGCCGGCGGATTCAAGCTGATGGTCGAGGACCGGACCGGCGCGGCCACTCCGCAGGAAGTGCAGGCCGCGACGGACGCGCTGATCGCTGCGGCGCAGTCGGATGCGCGCCTGACCACGCTCTTCACGACGTTCCGCGCGAACGTTCCGCAGCTCTACACCAACATCGACCGGGTGAAGGCCAAGACGCAGGACGTACGCATCACGGACGTCTTCCAGACGCTCCAGGTCTACCTGGGCAGCTACTACATCAACGACTTCAACTTCCTGGGCCGTACCTACCGCGTCGTGGCGCAGGCCGACGCGCCGTTCCGGGCGACGGCCGCGGAGGTGGGACGACTCAAGACCCGCAACCAGGCCGGCGACATGGTGCCGCTGGGCGCCGTTCTCGACATGCGCGACATCACCGGACCCGACCGGGTGAATCGCTACAACCTGTACCAGGCGGCCGAGATCAACGGCGACACCGCGCCGGGCGTGAGCAGCGGGCAGGCGATTCAGATCATGGAGTCGCTGGCGGAGAAGACACTTCCGAGCGGCTATGCGATCGAATGGACCGAACTGTCCTTCCAGGAGAAGCTGGCCGGCAACACCGCCCTGCTCATCTTCCCGCTTTGCGTGCTGTTCGTCTGGCTGGTGCACTCGGCGGAGTATGAGAGCTTCGCGCTGTCTACCGCGATCATCCTGATCGTTCCGATGTGCCTGCTGTGCGGCATCGCGGGCGTCTGGCTGGTCGGGATGGACAACAACATCTTCACGCAGATCGGCTTCGTGGTGCTGGCCGGCCTCAGCGCCAAGAACGCGGTGCTGATCGTCGAGTTTGCCAAGCAGCTTCAGGAACAGGGGCGGACGAGCCGCGAGGCCGCGGTCGAAGCGGCAAGGCTGCGGCTGCGGCCGATCCTGATGACCAGCTTTGCGTTCATCTTCGGCGTCGTGCCGCTGGTCCTGGCGGAGGGCGCGGGGGCCGAGATGCGCCAGGCGCTCGGCACGGTCGTGTTCTACGGCATGATCGGCGTCACGCTCTTCGGCCTGCTGCTGACGCCGGTGTTCTTCGCGGTGATTCGGCGTCTGACCGGACGCGACGTACTGCCCGCCGAGCGCGCCGATCGCGGACCCGCGCCGCATTAGCCGAACTCGCGCGGCCGGCGTCGGCCGCCGGGCGCGGTCGGCCCGCGGACGTGGCGATTCGTTCACGAGGAGCTGCGCGCCGCAACCGCGCTCAACCGGAGACGACCATGACGCAAGCGAATGATCCGACCTGGTCGCCGACCCGCCGCCGATTCATTCAGCACGGCGCGTCTCTCGCCGCGTCGCTCAGCCTGGCGGGCTGCGCCATGCCGAAATCGCGAACGGAGCGGGGCGTCGGCGAGGCCGGGTCCGGGCCGGCTGAACTGATTCTCTCGAACGGGCGCGTCATCACGCTCGACGCGCGCGGCTCGATCGCCTCCGCCGTCGCGATCCGTGGTGGGAGAGTCGAAGCCGTGGGCGATGAGCCAACCGTCGCACCGCTTCGCGGCCCGGCGACCCAGTGGATCGATCTTGGCGGGCGAACGGTCATTCCGGGGCTGAACGATTCGCACCTGCACGTCATTCGCGGCGGTTTGAACTACAACCTCGAGCTCCGCTGGGACGGCGTGGAGACGCTTGCGGATGCGATGTGGATGCTGCGCGAGCAGGCGCGCCGGACGCCACCGCCGCAATGGGTGCGGGTGGTGGGCGGGTTCTGCGAGTTCCAGTTCGCCGAGCGGCGCCTCCCGACCCTCGCGGAGATCAACGAAGTCGCTCCGGACACGCCCGTGTTCATTCTGCACCTGTACGATCGGGCGCTGCTCAACCGCGCGGCGCTGCGCGCCGTCGGGTATGACCGCAACACGCCCGCGCCGCCCGGAGCGATTCTGGAGCGCGGCCGCGACGGCGAGCCGACCGGACTGCTGATTGCGAATCCGAACGCGCTGATTCTCTACAAGACGCTGGCGCTCGGTCCGCGGCTACCGGTCGAGCATCAGTACAACTCGACGCGCCAGTTCCTGCGCGAGCTGAATCGGCTGGGCGTGACGTCGTGCTGCGACGCCGGCGGCGGATTTCAGAATTACCCGGAGGACTACGAGGTCATCGAGCACCTGCGCCGGCGCGGCGAGCTCACGGTCCGCATCGCGTACAACCTCTTCACACAGCGGCCGCAGAAAGAGCGCGACGACTTCGTGAAGTGGACGTCGAGCGCGAAGTACCGGCAAGGCGATGATTTTCTGCGCCTGAACGGCGCGGGCGAGATGCTGGTGTACTCCGCGGCGGATTTCGAGGATTTCCGCGTCGAGCGGCCGGACACACCGCCGACCATGGAGGCGGAGCTGCGGGAGGTTGTTCGCGTGCTGGCGAAGAACCGCTGGCCGTTCCGGCTGCACGCCACGTATGACGAGACGATCCGGCGGGCGTTGTCGGTGTTCGAGGAGGTTCACCGCGAGCATCCGCTCGGCGATCTGCGGTGGTTCTTCGACCACTGCGAGACGGTCTCGGACCCGAGCCTGGAGCGGATCAAGCGGCTGGGCGGCGGCATCGCGATTCAGGACCGGATGGCGTTTCAGGGCGAGTACTTCGTGCAGCGATACGGCGTCGGCGCGGCGAGTCGGACGCCGCCGGTGCGCCGCATGCTGCAAATGGGCATTCCAGTGGGCGCGGGCACGGACGCGACGCGCGTGTCGAGCTACAACCCGTGGGTGAGCCTGTGGTGGCTGGTGAGTGGAAAATCGCTGGGCGGCGCGCAGCTTTACCCCGAAGAGAACCGCATGAGCCGGGAAGAGGCGCTGCGGCTGTTCACGGTCGGCAGCGCTTGGTTCAGCCGGGAAGAGAATCGGAAGGGCGCGATCGCGCCGGGGCTGCTGGCCGATCTGGCCGTGCTCTCGGAGGACTACTTCGCCGTTCCGGAGGAACGCATCCGGCGGATCGAGTCGGCGCTGACCGTCGTGAACGGGCGCATCGTCTTCGGCAGCGGTCCGTTCGCTTCGATGGCGCCGCCGCCGCCGCCCGTACTGCCCGACTGGTCGCCGGCGGGGCGCTTCGCGCCGCACAACCGGCAGGGGTCGGTCCTCCGGCCGCGCGCAACCGGCTCGATCGCGAACGCGAGTGCCGCGTCGTGCCTCGGTTCGGCGTCAGACGTCGACGGACTGTCCTGCCTGTGTTACGCGTCCTGAGTCGGCGCGCCGTCATGGGCCCGACGACGCGCTCGCGGCTCTATGCGCCCGCCGGGCGATAACGCGCCCAGTCGATGCCGAGCTTGCGCATCCGCCCGCGGAGCGTGTACGGATTGAGCGCCAGGAGCTTTGCGGCGCCGTTGGGGCCTTCGACCCGTCCGCTGCACTTCGCCAGTGCGAGTTCGATGTGCTGCCGCATCGCCGCGTCGAGCGTCAGGAAGCGCGGCTCGGACGCGACGCCGGCGGCGCCGAGCGCCGCGGGATTCGGAGGAATCGGGGACGCCGACGCCTGCGTCGCGCCGAGCGCCTTGGCGATCTCCAGTCGCTGCCCGTTTCCGAGAATCACGGCGCGATCCATCACCGCGCCGAGTTCGCGCACGTTTCCCGGCCAGGGGTACGAGATCAGCAGGTGAAGATCGTCGGTGGTCGGCGCGAGCGACGTCAGGCCGAAGCGCCGGGCGGACTTCAGCGCGAAGTGCGCCGCGAGCTCCGGTATATCCTCCGGACGATCGCGCAGCGCGGGAAGGAAGATCGGAAACACCGCGATGCGATACCAGAGGTCTTCGCGAAATCGACCATCGGCCACCATGGCTTGCAGATTGCGGTGCGTCGCCGCGACGATGCGGACGTCCACGTGAAGCTGCCGCTGGCCGCCGACGCGCTCGAACGTTCCGTCCTGAAGGATTCGCAGCAACCGCACCTGCGCAGCGGGCGGGAGTTCGCCGACTTCATCGAGGAACAGCGTTCCCTGGTCGGCCCGTTCGAACCAGCCCTTGCGCAAATTGGTCGCGCCGGTGAAGCTCCCCTTCTCGTGCCCGAAGAGCTCGGAATCGATCAGGTCCTGCGGAATCGCCCCGCAGTTCACGCGAAGAAACGGCCCGGTCGATCGCGGCGACTGCCGATGAATCTCGCGGGCGACGACCTCCTTGCCGGAGCCGGTTTCGCCGAAGAGCAACACGGGCGCGTCCGAGGATGCCACCAGCCTGGCGCGCTCCATGACCTGACGCAGGCCGTTGTCCGCGCCGACGATCACCTCGCTGATTTCCTGGCGACCGAGTCGCGTCAGCAGCGATCGTCTGTCGGCTTCCGCCGCATCGCGCAGCGTCGCGATCTCGTGCACGCGCGCATCGTTCTGCATCGCGACCGAAAGCGGCTCCAGGAGCTCTTGAAACAGCGCCTCGTGCCCGGGATCGAACGGTCCGTGCGGGCCGGCGGCGATCACGGCGAGACCGATCGGCCCTTCGCCCGCTGTCAGCACGCCGACCATGACGTCACCGCGCAACTGCGCCGGCAGCGCCAACCGCAACGGCGGCGGCACAGCCGCCGCCGTCGTGCGGACCATTCCGTTGGCTCGACACCACGCCAGCAGACCGGCGACGAGTTCGGACGGACACTCCGTTCGGGGCGGCCAATCCGGAGCGTGTTCACGCGCTGCGTGCGAGACGGTCTCGATGCAGGAGCGCCGCAAGTCGAAGCGGCGAAGTAGAAGATCGTGAATGGGCATTACGCCGGCGAGCTGAGCGGCGATCCGTTCGGCCGCGGCCTGAATCTCCACATGGCGGCACACTTCTCGCCACACATCGAGCAGAACCGGGTATCGCGCTTCCATGGGTCAGTCCTCGGTCGCATACGACAGTATACTGTCTCTATTGACGGATAACTAGCATATGTGCACGATACGCAAGGTGCATTCTGATAATAACATCTTTTTCGTGGATGATATTGCGTGTGCGTATTGCGTGGCACCTGGCACGGGCGATGCTTCTGTCATTTCCGAGAGAACCTCGTCAATCGCCTTACCTCCCAGCGGCCACGTTTCGCGGGCGGTCACAATGGCCGCCCGCGAAATCGTGGCGCAGCGCGGCGGGTGGGCGGGAAGGACACGCAACCGTGACTGGAAGCCGATTCGTGGCAGCGCTGGCGGGCTTGATCCTTTGCGCGATGGGCGACGTTCGGTCGCACGCGTTGGCAAGCGATGTGGAGCTTCTAAACGTCTCGTATGACCCGACGCGCGAGTTTTACGTCGCGTTCAACAAGGCGTTTGCGGAGCATTGGAGCGCGGAGCGCGGTCAGAGCGTGACGGTTCGGCAGTCGCACGGGGGCGCAGGCAAGCAGGCTCGCGCGGTCATCGACGGTCTGGAAGCGGACGTGGTGACGCTGGCGCTCGCGTGGGACATCGACGCGATCGCGCGCGAAGCGAAGCTTATTCCGGAGGATTGGCAGAGTCGGCTGCCGCACAACAGTTGTCCCTACACCTCGACGATCGTGTTCCTGGTGCGCAAGGGCAACCCGAAGGGCATCCGGGACTGGCCGGACCTGCTCAAGCCCGGCATCGAAATCATCACTCCCAATCCGAAGACCTCGGGTGGAGCGAGGTGGAACTACCTGGCGGCGTGGGGCTATGTCCTGCGTCGCGAACTGGGCGACTTCGGCAAGCTCCGCGATCCGGCGCGTGCCGAGGAGGTTGCGGCGGCCGAGGCGAAGGCGCGCGAGTTCGTGCGCGAACTTTTCAAGAAGGTGCCGGTTCTCGATTCCGGCGCGCGCGGCTCGACGACGACGTTTGTGCAGCGCGGGATCGGCGATGTGTTTCTTTCGTGGGAGAACGAGGCGTTCCTGGCGGTGGGCACGCTCGGGCCGGACAAGTTCGAGGTCGTCGTTCCGTCGGTGAGCATTCTGGCCGAGCCGCCGGTGACGGTGGTGGACGCGTTCGCGACGAAGCACGGCACGCGCGAAGTCGCGCGGGCCTACCTGGAGTACCTGTACTCTCCGACCGGTCAGCGTCTGGCGGCGAAGCACTTCTACCGCCCGGTCGAACCGAAGCACGCCGATCCGGCGGACCTGGAGCGCTTCCCGGACGTGGCGCTGTTCACGATCGACGAGGCCTTCGGCGGCTGGCGTGAGGCCCAGCCGAAGCACTTCGATGACGGCGGGGAGTTCGACCGAATCTACAAGCCCTGACCGGTCGGCGGCATCTCGACAGGACTTCAGCGGTCGATCATGCGAATTACGCTCAAACGAAACACGCCGCTGCCCGGATTCGGGCTTACGCTCGGGTACACGTTGATGTACCTGGGGCTGATGGTGCTGATTCCGCTGGCGGCACTGCTGGTTCGGACGGCATCGATGAGCTGGGCGGATTTCTGGTCCGCTGTCAGCGATTCTCGCGTGGTCGCTTCCTATCGCCTGACGTTCGGAGCGGCGCTGGTCGCGGCGCTGATCAACGCCGTTTTCGGCTTCATCGTGGCATGGTCGCTCGTGCGATATCGTTTTCCGGGTCGACGCGTTCTGGACGCGCTGGTCGATCTTCCTTTCGCGCTGCCGACCGCGGTGTCCGGCATTGCGCTGACCGCGATCTACGCAAGAAACGGATGGATCGGGCGGTGGCTGGAACCGCTTGGGATTCAGGCCGCTTTCAGCCCGCTCGGGGTGCTGATCGCGCTCACGTTCATCGGGCTGCCCTTCGTCGTGCGGACGCTTCAGCCGGCGCTGGAGGATCTGGACGTCGAGACGGAGGAGGCGGCCGCGAGCCTGGGGGCCGGCCGCTGGAGCACGCTCGCGAGGGTGATCCTGCCGGCGGTTCTTCCGGCGCTGCTGACCGGTTTTGCGCTGGCATTCGCGCGGGCCCTGGGCGAGTACGGGTCGGTGGTGTTCATCTCCGGCAACATGCCGATGCGGACGGAGATCACGTCGCTGCTCATCATCGCGAAGCTCGAGCAATACGACTACGCCGGCGCCACGGCGATCGCGGCCGTGATGCTGCTGGCGTCGTTCGCGATTCTGCTGGCGGTGAATCTGCTTCAGTGGTGGTCTGGGGCGCGCTTCCGGACGGGAGGTTGATCATGCCCGCGAGCATGGCGATTCCGGACCCGACGCAGGCGATTCCCGGGCAGCCGCGCGCGGCGCTGGCGGAGCCGCTCTGGGTCCAGTGGCTGCTGATCGGCTCGTCGCTGACGTTTCTGGCGCTGTTCTTGTTCGTGCCGCTGCTGGCGGTGTTCGCCGAGGCGCTGCGAAACGGCGTGTGGGCGTACCTGGCGAGCGTCGCGGAGCCGGACGCGCTGGCGGCGATCCGCCTCACTCTGCTGGTCGCGGCGATCGCCGTGCCGGCGAACCTGGTGTTCGGCGTGGCGGCGGCGTGGGCGATCGCGAAGTTCGAGTTCGTCGGCAAGAGCGTCCTGACCACGCTGATCGACCTTCCGTTCGCGGTATCGCCGGTGATCAGCGGGCTGATTTTCGTGCTGCTGTTCGGTTTACAGGATTGGATTGGTCCGTGGCTGGCGGAGCGTGACATTCAGGTCATCTTCGCGGTTCCCGGCATCGTGCTGGCGACGATCTTCGTCACGTTTCCATTCGTGGCGCGCGAGCTGATTCCGCTGATGCAGGAGCAGGGAACCGAGGACGAGCAGGCGGCGCTGTCGCTGGGGGCGAGCGGCTGGCAGACGTTCTGGCGCGTCACGCTTCCGAACGTGAAGTGGGCGCTGCTGTACGGGGTGATCCTGTGCAACGCCCGCGCGATGGGCGAATTCGGCGCGGTGAGCGTCGTTTCCGGGCACATCCGCGGGCTGACGAACACCATGCCGCTGCACGTGGAGATTCTCTACAACGAATACAACTTCGTCGCCGCGTTCGCGGTCGCGTCGCTGCTGGCGCTGCTGGCGCTGGCGACGCTGGCGGCGAAGGCGCTGGTCGAGCGCAGGGCGCGCACGTCCATGCGGCAGCCGTCGCCGGAAAGCCGGGTGCGACCGTGAGCATCGAAGTCCGCAACATCACCAAGACTTTCGGCGATTTCGTCGCGCTCGACGACGTGTCGCTGCGGGTGGAGACCGGGCAGCTTGTCGCGCTGCTTGGTCCGTCGGGCTCGGGCAAGACGACCCTTCTGCGGATCATCGCCGGGCTGGAGCGCGCCGATGTCAGCAGCGGGCCAGTATTGTTTCATGAGGCAGACGTCGGCCGCACGCGGGCCGGCGCGCGGCGGGTCGGTTTTGTGTTTCAGCACTACGCGCTCTTCCGTCACATGACGGTGTTCGAAAACGTCGCGTTCGGGCTGCGCGTGCGCCCGCGGCGGCGCCGGCCGACGCCGGCCGCGATCCGCCTGAAGGTGAACCAGCTTCTGGAGCTGGTGCAGCTCGAACACCTGGGCTCGCGCTACCCGAGTCAGTTGTCCGGCGGCCAGCGTCAGCGCGTCGCGCTGGCCCGCGCGCTGGCCGTCGAACCGCGAGTGCTGCTGCTGGATGAGCCGTTCGGAGCGCTGGACGCGCGCGTTCGCAAGGAGCTGCGGACGTGGCTGCGGCGCCTGCATGACGAACTGCACGTGACCAGCGTGTTCGTCACGCACGATCAAGAGGAGGCGTTGGAGGTCGCCGACCAGATCGTCGTCATGAACCACGGCCGGATCGAGCAGTGCGGCACGCCGGATGAGGTCTTTCATCATCCGGCGACCGAATTCGTCCTGAAGTTCCTGGGAGAGGTCAACCAGTTTCACGGGCGCATCGATTCGGATCGCGTGCACCTCGGCCCGATCGACCTTCCGCTGGAGGACGCGGCGAGGCCCGACGGTACGACGGCGCGTGTGTTCGTCCGGCCGCACGACGTCACGATCGATACGAAGACGAACGGCTTCGCATCGATTCCGGCGGAAGTGCTGCGCGTGCATTCGGCCGGGCCGTCGGTGCGCGTCGAGCTGAAGACCTCGGCCGGACAGTCGTTGGTGGCGGAGCTGTCCCAGGAGCGTTTCGGCACGATGCACCTGGCGCCGGGCACGTCGGTGTATGTGCGGCCGCGTCACATTCGAGTATTCAGCGATCCGGCGGTCCCCGCGGTTCGATTCGGCGGGACGTGAGGGCGCGACGAGCCGCGCGAAACCTGCCCGACGGGACGACGTGGCCGCGCGCGGCGCAGTTTGACGGCCGCGGCGAGATGGGTCTCATGCCAACGGCGACGCGCTCGCTCGAGCGATGTGGAGGTGTCTGCATGAGTCGGCGTCAGGCTGCATTGTTTGTCTGGATTGCTGGATTGTCGCTGGTGGCCGCGAGCGCGAGCGCGAGCGCGCAGCAGAGCCGGCCCGCCGAGCCGCCGGCTGGCGTCGCGACCGAGACGCAGCCGACGTCAGCGGATTCGCAGCCGGCGCGCAAGCGCACGCCATTCCAGAGCAAGGCATACGGCGCGCGGCTCGAGACGGACCCGCCCGGCTACGTCAAGGCGTTGAGCGAACACGCCAAACGCTACGGCATCGAGGGAATGGAGAGCTTCGAGTGGTTTGACTTCGGGCTGGAGCACCGGACGCGCTTCGAGCTGCGCGATGACTACTACTTTCGCGGCGACCCGCACAATCGCGACGAACAGTTCCTGTTGCGTTCGCGCGTGTACTTCGGCGTGCGCGAGCTGCTCGATCCGTTCCGGTTCGTGCTCGAGTTCGACGATGCCCGGCAGTTCATGAGCGACTATCCGGAAGACAACCGCGACGTGAATGAGGCCGAGTTCCTTCAGCTCATCGGCGAACTCTACTTCAAAGACGCGATCGGACCGGGATACCCGCTGCGATTTCAGGTCGGCCGCATGACGTTCGACTACGTCGACCGGAAGATCGTCGGGCGCAATCGCTGGCGCAACACGACCAGCGCGTTCGACGGATTCCGGATTCAGCTCGGCCAGCCTACAGCCGACTGGCAGGTCGACGTGTTCGCGGCGATGCCGGTCGAACGGCGGCTTCGGCGGGCGGACCGCGCGGAGGAGGATCGTTGGTTTTACGGGCTGATCGGCGCGTGGCGCGGCTGGTCGGATTTTGTCACGCTGGAGCCGTACTACTTCGTTCTCGACGAAGACCGCGAGGATCCGGCGCGGGCCGATCGGGAAATCCACACGCTTGGACTGCACGCGTTCGGGCCGATCGGGAAGACGGGGTTTGACTACGACTTCGACACGGCGTTTCAGTTCGGCGATGACGGCCCGCGCGAGCAGCGCGCCTTCGCGGCCTACGGAGAAGTCGGCTACACCTTTCAGCACGATTGGAAGCCGCGGCTGAGCTTTTCAGGGACGTACGGTTCGGGCGACCGCGACCCCGCGGACGGCACGTCCGAACGGTTCGACCGCCTCTTCGCGCCGAATCACTATCGATCGACTTCGGACCTGTTCAACTGGCAGAACATCATCAGCCCGAAGCTGCGGCTGGAGATTCAGCCGCTAAAGAAGCTGCGCCTCGACGGCGCGTACGGAGCGTACTGGCTGGCGAGCGATAACGACGCGTGGACGACGCCGAATCGGAGCGACCCGGCGGGTCGCAGCGGCGTCTTCGTGGGACAGGAATTCGAGCTGCGGGCGCGCTTCCTGCTCGATGAGAGCGCGGAGCTGGAAGCAGGATACTCGCACTTCATTCCGGGCGGTTTCGTGCAGAACACCGGCCCGGCCGACGACAGCGACTTCTTTTACGTCTCGTTGACGTTCAAGTTCTGATGCGGATCGGAATCGTTGCCGCGGCGGAGCGCGCGGCGAGAAGACAGAGTGGCGCGGCGAAGTCGGCGCGCCGACTGGAAGAGGAGAAGCACGCAATGGTACGACCTGTTCGAAGCTTTACGTGCATGGCGATCGCGATGCTGCTTTCGGCGACGGGCGCAGGCTGCACGCCGGTCGAGAAGGGCATTCAGGAAGGCGTGAGCGGCGGGCTGGCCGCGGCGCTGGCGGCGCTCATCGAGACGCCGATTACGTTCGCGCTGGACGAGGCGTTCGGCGGCGAAGAATAGCGGCGTCGGCCGTGCGTGCCCGGCGGACCCGCACGCCCGTCACGGCGCAGCGACCTCTGCGCGCTCACGCATTCGTCGCGGGCGGCAGCCAGACATCGAGCCTCAGCCAGTGCCACGCGTTCCAGGCGAACGAGGCGACCGCCAGCCAGAAGATCACCGTCACGACGCGGTGCGGCCAGCTGAGCCAGCCGTAGCATTCGGTCCAGCGGGTGGTCGCGGCCCACCAGAGGCTGCTGCAACGAAGCCGCAGGCGGGCGAGCCCGCGGGCCTCGCGCTCTGCTTGCTCTCTCGGGCGCGAACTCCAGCCCGTGACGCGATAGGCCGGTGACACGCCGGAGCGCTCCTCCTCGTCGCGCATGGGGGCGACGAGCAGCGTCAGCGCGGCGCGGAGCGCGTTGTAGACGAGGAGCAGCACGGCGCTGACCCAGAACCACGTCCCACGGTCGACGCCGATGACCACGCGCCAGACCTGCGAGCGGCGCGAATCGGGGTTGTCCGGTCCGGGCAGGTTTCGCTCGACGGAATCGGCCAGGCCCTCGACCGCGTCGGCGATCTTCGGGTATTCGGGGCGCAGCTCTTCGGCGCGGCCGCGGGCTTCATGGATCAATTCGGCTGTGGCGGCCTGCGTGCGGTTGATGGCGACCCAGTAGCCGGTTCGGGCGACGTAGGGCAGGAAGAAGGCGATCAGCAGGAGCAGGTTGAACAGCAGGCGCGGGCCGGTGTAGGCGCGGCGGAGCGTGGACCATGGGTCGTCGCTGAGCGGCGAGAAGTGGGCGTCGCGGACGCGCGTGACGTCGAGGACCAGGCCGCGCGTGTTGCGCAGGTCTGCGCCGCGCAGGTCGGCGTGTTGCATAGAAGCTTTCTGAAGGTCGGCGTACTGGAAGTTCGCGGCATCAGCGAACGTCGCGCTATCGAAACTCGCCGAGTCGCCGAACTTCGCGAGAACGAAACTCGCCTCGTCGCCGAACTTCGCGTCAGCGAATCTCGCGTTGTGGCCGAACGTCGCAGACCAGAAACTCGCCGAGTCGCCGAACGTCGCGACCCCGAAGTTCGCCGAGTCGCCGAACGTCGCTTTATCGAAGCCCGCCTCGTCGCCGAACTTCGCAGACCAGAAACTCGCCGAGTCGCCGAACGTCGCGTGAATGAAACTCGCCGAGTCGCCGAACTTCGCGAAAACGAACCTCGCCGAGTCGCCGAAACGCGCGCCGCTGAGGTCCACCTGGTCGAATCGCACCTGTAGCGAGACAAAACGCGGTCGAACCCGGACACCCCTCGCATTGCACTGATGCACCCAGCAGCGCTTGAGCGGGATGTACAGGTCCGGCCGCTGCTTGAATTGGTCCGGCGCGTCGTGATGCAACCGGTCCTCGACTTGTCGAAGCAGGTCGCCCAGGTCGATCGGCGCACCCGGGCGGCCGTCGGTCTCGCCCGGGGCGGTCTCGTCCCAGAACGACACACCTTCCACAGCGAGGCCGACAGCGGCGATGTGGCGATCGACGGCCTCGTAGATGTTCGCCTTCGGGTCGTGTACGACGCGGTACTGTGAGCACCAGGCATCGATGATGCGTTTGACTTCCGCGTCGCGATTCTGGCCGGCGCGGACCAGCGCGGGCAGGCTTTCGTAGTCGACGTGTTGGGTTGGGTCATGGTCGAAGAAGCGGTTCATGGCGGCAGTGTCGTCGCGGCGATTCGGTGAGACAAGTTCCGCCGAGGTTCTACCCCAGGGGATGTGCGATCCGTCCTTCCACTGTGGGGCCGGTTTCCAACCGGCCGCGCGCTTCCGGGCGCGCGGCGCTGATTGTGAAAGCGGCCGCTGCCTGACGGTCGCGGCTCGGTTGGAGGCGCGTCGTTAAGGTGGAGGATCGAGAAGCTCGGCCGGTTGCGCGTGTCCGGCGTGGCGTGCCCAGTCGGCCGGCGTGCCGTGAAACTGCGAATCACGAATCGTCGCATCGGCGCCGCGGCTCAGCAGCAGCTCGCACACCTCGCGATGCGCGAAGCAGGCCGCCTCGTGCAGCATCGTGGGTTCGTACGGCCGCGGAAGCCGCGCGTTCGGGTTCAGGCCGGCGTCGAGCAGCAGCTCGAGCGCGGCGGCATGGCCGTTCATTGCGGCGGCCCAGCCGGCCCGCAGCAACTCCGCAGACGAAGCGCCGTGGTCGCGCGAGCCGTCGGCCGGCGGATTCGCGCGCAGCAGCGCGCGTAGGGCGTCGGTCTCGCCCAACCCTGCGGCCGCGAGCAGGTCGAGCGGCGCGCCGAGCCGCAGCAGCAGGCGAGCCGTGTCGGTGAAGCGGTGCAGGATGGCCGCGGAGAGTGCGGCGGCGGGATTCGCTCCGCGTCGGACAAGGCGCTCGATCATGGCCGAGGCGGCGTCGTCGGCATGCGCGGGAGCGCTGGATGCGACCAGGGCAAGCGTTGTTCCGCCGTGCGTCGCGTCTGAGACGGCGTCGACGGCGACTCCGGCGTCGAGAATCGCGTCGATCGCGTCGAGGACGCGCGGCGGCATGCGCGGCGTGCGGGTCGGGTTGTTGGCGACGAAGTGCAACAGCGTGGGGCTGGAGAAGTATCCGCGCGTCAGCGCGCTGGGGCTGGCGAGGCGCGCGGTCGCGAGGCGCGGATGCTCCGCCAGCAGCGCGGCGAGCCGCTCGACATCGCCCGCGTCGAGCGCCGCGACCGCGGCCGCGAATGCGTCGTCGTCGAACTCGATCCGCGTAAGCAGATCGAGAATCTCCAGTCGCTGCGGATTCGCTTGGGATTGCGCGGCGTATTGCTGCGGCGATAGATTCTTCTCATCGGTCAGCCAGGGGCGTGCGCCGTGATCGAGCAGCAGCCGCACCGTGGCGGCGCTCGCGCCGCGGGCGGCGAGATGCAGCGGCGTGACGCCTTCGCGCGAACGGTCGTTCACGTCGGCGCCGCGCTCCGCGAGCAGACGCGCGCAGCGGTCCGCGCCGAACTCGCAGGCGTAGTGCAGCAGCGTGAGGTCGGCCGCCTCGATGTACGGCGGCCGGTCCAGGCGGCGTGACGCGAGCTGCGGCGACGCGTCGAGCAGCGCAGCGAGCTGCCCGTCGTCGTCGCGGTGGATCGCGAGCAGTTCGGGCGTGATCTCGGCGGGGACATGCGCGTCGTGGGCGAGCAGCAGGTCGATCCCCTCGCGTTTGCGATCGCCGCGTCCGCGTAGGTAGGTGCTCAGCCAGCTCGACAGCGGGCATGCCAGGCCGTACTTCGTCTGCACGGGCGGGAACGCGACGTCTGCTCCGGCGTCGATGAGGTAGCGCAGCCCGCGCGGCTGGAGGCATTCGCCGAGACCGAGCACGATCGGGCCATAGGCCGCGCCGTACTGTCCATCGGGGTCGGCGCCGTGTTCGAGCAGCAGGTCGGCGATTTCCTGCTTCAGCGGCCAGTCTGATTGCTCATCGCCATACCAGAGCGCGTGGGCGAGCGCGACGTTCAGATCATGCTGGGTGAGCCCCCCGACGGCGAGCAGGCGGCGAACGGCGTCTCGATCGCGGGCTCGGGCGGCGGCCGGCAGCGGCTGGGGTCGGGCGACACCGCCTTCGAGCGAGTCCGACCCGACGCGCATTCGATCGATGATCCGCAGCAGCTCGGCCCAGTCCTGCGCGCCGTATTCGCGGGCCAGTTGGTGCTGCGCGGTTGAGAGCGCGATCGAACGCGTTCGCGCCAGGCGCTTGGCTTGCTTGCGGATGTTCTCCGGAGAGGGATTGACCGGGAGGCGTTTCGGCGGCGTGGCCATGCGGGAACCCTTTCCATCTGCGCCCGACGTCCGCTGTTTCGGGCACGGAAAAGGTTGATTTTTTTTTCGGCAGACGAGGGTGGGCTTGGCCCTTCCCGCGGACGGGTCGCGCCCCGCGGCACGATGGGACGAGTTTAGTCGGCGTCTCGGACGAATCCAACGGCAATTGCGGGCCGCGGTCCAGTGGAGCGGGGTCGGTGGAGCAGGGCCGGTGGGCCGCGCGATCCTTGTTCGACCTGTGGGGTCGGTTGGTCGCGCGATCCAGACCCAGTGTGGGGCCGGTTTTCAACCGGACGATCGTCGTCGGCCAGAAAACGTCCGATCGCCGACGGACACGGCCGGCCGGCGCTATTTCATGGGGCGTGCCCGCGCGGCGCAGACGGCCCTGTCAGCGGCGCGCGCGTTGGGCGGGCGAGACGCGTGTGCCGGCTGCGGTACCATACGCGGCGGCAGTTCTTCGACGCGCGGCGAGCGTCCACGCTTGTTCACTGACGCGTCGTTCGGATTCGACGAACCCGGCGCGCCAGGCCTTTCGAGCGCGCGAAGGAGCGAAGAAATGCGATTCGAATTGGCGTCCACGAGCGTGGACCGCCTCGTTGAGCGGATCATCGAAGGGCCATCACGTCGCAGTCGGCAGATTCGTTGCGGGACGGCGAGAGCGGCGCGAGGCAAGCGGCGAGCGAATCTGGGCGCGGCCGCCGTCGTGGCGCTGTGCGCGGCCGGGCCATTGCTCGCCGAGGACGCCGCACGGGAGAGCGTGGTGACGTCGATCGACAAACAGGCGTGGGGGCACATGCCGGACGGCGCCGCGGTGAACCTCTACACGTTGACGAATGCGCGCGGAATGACGATGCGCGTCAGCAACTATGGCGGCATCATTGTCTCGCTGACCGCGCCGGACCGCGACGGGAAGTTCGCAGACGTCGTGCTTGGGTATGACCATTTCGAGGACTACCGCAAGGCAACGCCCTATTTCGGAGCGATCATCGGCCGCTTCGGCAACCGGATCGCGGGCGGGACGTTCACGCTCGACGGCCGCACGTACACGCTGGCGACGAACAACGATCCCGGCGGCATTCCGTGCCATCTGCACGGCGGGAAGATCGGCTTCGACAAGGTAGTCTGGGACGACGAGGCGATGCCGAAGGAGGACGCGGCCGGTTTGCGGCTGCGCTATCGAAGCCGCGACGGCGAGGAGGGCTACCCCGGCAACCTCGACATCACGGTGCACTACTGGCTGACGAATCGGAACGAGCTTCGGGTCGAGTATGAGGCGACGACGGACGCGCCGACGCCGGTGAACGTTACGCAGCACAGCTACTTCAATCTCGGCGGGCACGACAGCGGGACGATCCTGGATCATGAGCTGATGATCGCGGCTGACCACATCACGCCGGTGGACAAGGGGCTGATTCCGACGGGCGCGACGATGTCTGTCGCGGGCACGCCGTTCGACTTCACGAAGCCGACCGCGATCGGGGCGCGCATCGACGCGCAGAACGAGCAGCTCGCGTTCGGCGGGGGCTATGACCACAACTTCGTGCTGGCGCGCTGGGATGGGACGTTGCGGAGCGTCGCGATCGTGCACGAGCCGAAGAGCGGTCGGATGATGGAAGTGTTGACGACCGAACCGGGCGTGCAGTTCTACTGCGGGAATTTCCTGGACGGCAGCAACGTCGGCAAGGGCGGACACGCGTATCGGCATCGCAGCGGCTTCTGCCTGGAGACGCAGCACTTTCCGGATTCGCCGAACCAGCCGGCGTTCCCGTCCACGATCCTGCGCCCGGGGCAGACGTATCGGCAGACGACCGTGTACCGCTTCTCGGCCCGTTGAGCGCTTCGATCGACGATCGCAAAGAAAGGCGGCAGACGATGCAAGGCATTCGCGCAGCGCTGTGTGCGCTGGCGGCACTGGCGGCGCTGGCCCGCGCGGAGGAACGCGGCGCGTGGAAGCCGGCAGCGAGCCCGTTGATGACGCGCTGGGCGAAGGATGTTCGGCCGGACAACGTCTGGCCGGAGTATCCGCGACCGCAGATGGTGCGGCAGGAATGGCAGAACCTGAATGGTCTTTGGGAATATTCGGTCGCGCCGGCCGCGCAGGCCGAAGCGCCCGGCGCGTATGACGGGGCGATTCTGGTTCCGTTCTGCATCGAGTCGGCACTATCCGGCGTGAAGCGATCGGTTCGCGACGACGAGGCGCTCTGGTACCGGCGGACGTTCGAGACGCCGGGCGCCTGGAACGGGCAGCGCGTGCTGCTGCACTTCGGCGCCGTGGACTGGTCGGCGGAGGTCTGGGTGAACGGGAAGCGCGCGGGCGGACATCGCGGCGGATACGACCCGTTCAGCCTGGACATCACTGAACTGCTGACCGCGAAGGGGGCGCAGACGCTCGTCGTGCGGGTCACCGATCCGACCGATTCGAGCTGGCAGCCGCGCGGCAAGCAGGTGCGCGATCCGCGGGGCATCTGGTACACGGCCGTCACGGGCATCTGGCAGACGGTGTGGCTGGAGCCTGTGCCGACGGCGCACATTCGCAGTCTGCGCATCACGCCGGACGTCGATCGTTCGGAAGTGACGGTCGCGGCGGACGTCGCCGGCGGCGGCACGCTGCGGGTGGACGTGCTGGAGGGCGAGCGCGAGGTAGCGCGCGGCGAGGCGTCGACTGGTACGGCGGTGAAGATCGCGATCTCGGGCGCGAAGCTCTGGTCGCCGGATTCGCCGCACCTGTACGGGTTGCGCGTGCGCCTGACGGACGGCGACACTGAGCTGGACGCGGTGCGCTCCTATTTCGGGATGCGCAAAATCGCGCTGGGCGCGAGCGGCGGGCACACGCGCATTCTGCTGAACGGAGAGCCGGTGTTTCAGTACGGTCCGCTGGATCAAGGCTGGTGGCCGGACGGGTTGTACACACCGGCGACGGACGAGGCGCTGCGGTACGACCTGGAAGTGCTGACGCGGCTGGGAATGAACATGCTTCGCAAGCACGTGAAGGTGGAGCCCGCGCGGCTGTACTACCACTGCGACGTGCTCGGGCTGCTCGTCTGGCAGGACATGCCGAGCGGCGACGCGTACATCGGCGACCGCGACCCGGACATCGCGCGCTCGCGCGAATCGGGCGAGAATTTCGAGCGCGAGCTGAAGGCGATGATCGACCACTTGCGCAATCATCCGTCGATCATCCTGTGGGTGGTTTACAACGAGGGCTGGGGGCAATGGGACACGCCGCGCGTCACGGAGTGGGTCCGGCAGTACGACCCGACGCGGCTGGTGAACTCCGCCAGCGGCTGGACCGATCGCGGCGTAGGCGATGTGATCGACGTGCACGTCTATCCCGGTCCGGGAATGCGTCCGCCGGAGGCACGCCGCGCGTCGGTGCTCGGCGAGTTCGGCGGACTGGGCTGGCCGGTCGAAGGACGTCTGTGGCAGAACAAGGAAAACTGGGGCTATCGAACCTATACGTCTCAGGCCGAATTGCAGCGGCATTACGAGGAAGTCGTTTCCGGGCTGGTGCCGCTGATTGCGCAAGGTCTGTCGGCCGCGGTCTACACGCAGACGAGCGATGTGGAAGGCGAGGTCAACGGGCTGATGACATACGACCGCGAGATCCTGAAGCTGGACGGCGACCGCGCGGCAGCGGTTCATCGTCAGCTTTACCAGCCGCCGCTTGAGATTCGCCACATCGTGCCGACCTCGATCGACGCGCCGCAGTCCTGGCGCTACACGCTCGAGGAGCCGGCCGACCGTTGGATGAAGCCTGAGTTCGACGATTCGAATTGGGCGAGCGGGGACGGAATGTTCGGCGCCGACGGTACGCCCGGCGTGCGGGTCGGCACGCGGTGGGACACGCCGGGAATCTGGATGCGCCGCGAATTTGAACTGGGCGAAGTTCCGTCGGGCGATCTGTACCTGAACATCTTTCACGATGAGGACGCCGAGGTCTATCTCAACGGCGTGCCGGCCGGTTCGTTCGAGCATTGGGTCGTCGCGCACCGCCTTGCTCCGGCTTCGCCCGACGCGCGGGCGGCTCTGAAGCGCGGCCGGAACACGATCGCGGTGCACTGCCGCCAGACTTCCGGCGGGCAGGGGATCGACGTCGGGCTCAGTGTGCTGGTGCGGTCGGCGGAATGAGGCTCGGTTGAACGGCCGGCGCGTGACGCTGCGGGTGTCGGTCCGATCTCAGCTCGCGTGGAGCGCACGATGCAACTGGACGCCGTCGATCTGATCACGTTCGTCGGATTCATCGCGGTCGTGGTGGGCGTGTCGTTGTACGCGTCGCGGCACGAGCGGTCGCGGGAGGACTATTTTCTCGCCGGACGCAAGCTGACGTGGGGGCTGATCGGCTTTTCGCTGATCGCGTCGAACATTTCGACTGAGCACTTCGTGGGGATGGCGGGCTCGGCGTTCGGTCGGATCGGGCTGGCAATCGCCAGCTATGAGTGGATGAGCGCGATCACGCTGGTGATCGTGGCGTGGTGGCTGCTGCCGAAGTTCCTTCGCGCCGGCATCTACACCATGCCGGAGTTCCTGGAATACCGCTACGACCGTGCGACGCGCACGATCATGGCGACGTACCTGATGGCGCTGTACGTCGTCGCGCTTCTTGCCACGGTGCTCTACAGCGGCGCGCGCGGCCTCGACGGCGTGTTCGGGTTCTCGCAATCGCTCGGACAGTGGCTGTACGGCGCTCCGTGGGAGGCGCTTTCGGCGGAGCAGCAGACCACGGCCGTACATTGGGCGACCGTCGGCGGCGCGTGGATGATCGGCGTCGTGGCCGCGGTCTACACGATCTACGGGGGATTGAAGGCGGTGGTCTGGTCGGACTTGCTCCAGGGCGCGGCGCTGCTCGGGGGCGGGGCGATCGTGCTGTTCATGGGCCTGAAGCTGGCGGGCGGCGGCGCGATCGCCGAGGGCGGCGGGATTGTGGGGGGCGACGTGTTGGCCGGCTGGCAGAAGATGCGGGAGACGAGCGCCGACAAGCTCCACGTGATTCTGCCGTGGAATGATCCCGACGTGCCGTGGCTGGCCGTGTTCGTGGGCGGGTTGTGGATTCCGAATCTCTTTTACTGGGGGCTCAACCAGTTCATCACGCAGCGCACGCTGGGGGCCAAGTCTCTGGCGGAGGGTCAGCGCGGCATCTTCCTGTGCTGCGTGTTCAAGCTGCTGATTCCGTTCATTGTCGTGATCCCGGGGATTCTGGCGTTTCAGCTATTCGGCGACGAAATCATGGCCCGTGCGGGAGGCGACGTTTCGAAGGCCGGCGAAATCGCATATCCGCACATGATCGCGGCGATGATGCCGCCGTTCTTACGCGGCGTCATGCTCGCGGCGCTGGCCGGCGCGGTCATGAGCACGTTCAATTCCGGGATCAACTCGGCCGCGACGATCTTCACCATCGACATCTACGAGAAGTACATCCACCCGAACGCCGACGCCCGCAGACAGATCCTGGTCGGGCGCGTCGCCACCGCGCTGATTACGCTCTTCGCGTGCCTGATCGCGCCGCTGCCGGGCACGTTTCAGGGAGTTTTCGCCTACATCCAGGAAATCTGGGGATTCATCTCGCCCGGAATCGTCGCGGCGTTCCTGATCGGCCTGCTGCTGAAACGCGCCCCGGCGCTGGCCGGCCGGACGGCGTTGATCCTCGGTCCGGCGCTCTACGCCGCGACGCGCGTGCCGAAGTGGGTCCTGGAAGGCGTGTATGGCTATCGGATCGCAAGCGGCGAGGTCGTGCGCGTCGTCGGCGACGCGTCCGCAACGCCGGCGCAGGGCTTCGCCGCGGCGTATTACCAGTTCTGCTCGTTGGCGTTCCTGCACCACATGGCGATTGTGTTCATCGTGCTGGCGATCGTGATGGCCGCGATTACAGCCGCCCGGCCGCGGACGACGCCGGTCTCGTACCCGGTCTCGCAGATCGATACGCGCGTGCCGGCCAGCTCGTATGTCTTCGGATCGACGATCATCGCGGCGACAATCGCGCTGTATGTCGTGTTCCGCTGACGCAGGTGCGGACGTGCTGCCGCGCCCCTGGCGCTCGCATCGGCCGCGACTTCGCGACTCCTGTTGAACGCCGGCGTGTGGCATGCTTTCGCCGTCAGGCGTAAGCATGCTCACGCTGAATACAGCGAGAGCATGCCACCCAACGCCGCGAACTAAGCGGCGTTGCATGCCACCCGCCGCGCCCGTGGCGCTCGGATCGGCCGTGCCTTCGCAGCTCGGATGAGGCGCCCGGCCGCCTACTCGACCTTCAGTTCGAGCACGCCTGCAGAGAATCCGTCCTGCAACCGGATTTCGACGCGCAATGCGTCGGTCGTGATCGGCGCGATGTTCACGGTGTTGTAGCGGTTCCGCTCGGTCGCGAACGCGTCGCCGGTCTCGACGGGACGCCAGGTCTGTCCGTCGCGGCAGAGCAGTCGCCAGCTCGCCGGAACGCGGCACTTGCCGCTGCCGGTGTCGTCGAACCAGTACACGCGGACGGCGCGCACCTCGCGCGGCGCGTCGAAGTGCGCTTCGATCCACTCCTCCGTTCCGCGATTCGGCCAGAACGTGTGTCGCGGAATGCGATGATCCGCGGACGAGCGCGGCTCGAGCGCATCGGCGACGGCGTCTGCCGCGTCGTTCTTCCAGACGTGAGAGGCGGCGACTTGATATTGCGGTGAAGGCGTTGGCGGCGGCGACCATGGCGCCGCGTCCGGCCCCCGACCGATGACCGGAAACGAGGCGATCCGCAGCCGGGCCGCGCCCATCGGGATGAGGGTGATCGGCTGGTCCGGCTCGTCGCTGCGCACGGGGCTGGACTGCAATTCGGATACCAGCCCGAAGCGGTCCAACCGCCACTCGGGGATGATGCGGCCAGTCGCGCGCAGCCGGAGCGGCACGGCCTGCGGCGTCCAGGGTGACTCGTCCTTGGGCATGTCACGTCGAACCAGTTCGAACGAGCCGGCAGGGTGGTCGGCGCCGAGCACAAGCCCGAAGTTCCAGGGCGAGTCGGGCAGGATATTCACCGCCGGCCATTCGTCGGTTCCGCCGCTGCGGACGAAGCGCTCCGCGATCTGGAGCGAATAGGTCAGCGGTCCGCGGCGGATCGACACGGAGTTCTTGTTCCGCTCCCATCGGTCGATGCGGATGTCCGCGGGCAATTCCAGCGTGACGCGGTCGCCGGGTTGCCAATCCCGCTCAAGCCTTACGAAGCCGCGCTCGGAGGGCTTCGCGTCGATCGTTTCGTCGTTGACGCCGAGCGCAGGGCGCTCGCACCACTTCGGCACGCGCAGCCAGAGCGGGAAGCGTACTGCGCGCTCCGCGGCGATCGTGAGTCGGATGGTCTCCTCGAACGGATAGTTGGTGTCCTGGCGGATCGTGACTGTCCCGGCTTCCGGCCCGACGCGAGCCGTCACCGTGCACGCGCTGTAGAGCGCAGCGGCCAGTCCGCCATCGGGCGTGGCAAACCACAGATGCTGCGCGTAGTACGGCCAGCCGTGGCCGACGTTGTGCTGGCAGCACCGGTGATCGTGCGGGTTCATCTGGAACATCGCACCGCCGTTCTGAATTCCGGGGCTGTGATTCTGGTCGTCGGAAACGGCCAGGTTGCATGCGGTCAGGTAGCGAAGGGCGCGCAGGTCGGCGGTCAGCGCGGCCGGCAGGGAGTTGAAGGCGACGTCCTCGCAGCGGTCGGCCCAGATGACGTCGCCGGTGATGCCGAGCAGCGATTCGTGCGAAAGCATCGCTTCGACCATGCCGCAGGTTTCGACGGCCTGGCGCGGGTCGTCGCAGCCTTCGCGCGCGTTCTCGTCCGCGGCGAACATGCCGCCGGGCATTTGGCCGTACTGGTTTCGCACGGCGTTCCAGTTGCGATATGCGGCCTGGAGGTCGGCGTCGTTGTGCGATTGCAGCCACCAGATTGCGGGCTCGTCGAACGCCTGCGCGACGTTGACGTTGTGCCAGTCGATGACGCCCTGGTCCCAGCGGGCGGTCTTGCGGTGGTTCTTGGCGGCCAGCTCGAGCAGCCACTCGTGTCCGGTGCGGTTGTAGAGCCAGTAGATGCTGGCGAGGTTGTCGCCGCCGCGCATCGCCGCCCAGTAGCCGAGCAGGTAGCGCTCATCGGGGACCTGGCTGAGATAGCGGAAGTAGTTCGTCATCAGCTCGATGACGCGCGGATCGCCGGTGGCGTCGTGCCAGTCCTGCAGACATGCCAGCATGACCATGTTGGGCCACAGGTCGTCGCGGCCGACCATATCGGTGGCGACGCCGGTGCGACCGGCGTCCGGTCCGAACCAGCCGTCGCTCTGCTGGCTGGCGATCGCGGCGTCGATCCAGATTCTGGCTTCGGCGAGCATGCGTTCGTCGCGAAGCACGAGCGCGCAGTTGAGATAGCCCTTCAGCCAGTATGGAACCTCTTCCCAGCCGTGGTCGCCAGCGCCCAGCGGGTCGAGCCAGGCATTGCCTTCCTTCTTCAGAAAGGCGCTGAGATCGGTCAGATGCCCGTGGAAGCCGTCGGCCTGGAGCCGCAGTTGTCGGAGCAGCCATCCGTCGGGTTGGATCGAGCCGATCGGCAGCTTGATGAGCGCGGCGGGTTTGAGGGGCGGTCGGTTGGTCACGCAGGGATCGGCTTCGACGGCGCTGGCGGCGTCGAGTCCTGTGACCAGTAGCACCATGAGGCAAGCGGAACGACGCGTCGAGATGTGACTCGTGCACATTCTGAGACCTCCGTGCGCACGAACGCGAGCGGAACGGCGCGTTCCGGGGCGATCGCGAACCATACTCTAACGCGCAAGTTCGAACCGGATGGACCGGGTCGCCGCGGTTGGAAGCGCGCACGCGGCGAGTTCGCGCGAACGATTCATCTTGGCGCGTCGGACGGCAGGACCGGTGCGGCGTCGCGGTTCTTGCGGGTGAACGATCGAGGAGGTGCTCGAACGAGCGCAGTCGCGCGCACGGCGTTGTCCTGGGGCGCCCGACGGCGCGTACGCACGTCCGCGCGCGGCGATCGCTAGCGTACCGAGCAACTCGGTCCGTCCGGGGATTCTTCGAGCAGCGAGCATAGCAAGTGGTTCAGCCGCGAATAATCGACGGGCTTCGGCAGGAAGTACGTGTCCGGGGTGTTGTGCACAATGTCGCGAAAGTCGTCGCGGTTCATGCCGGAGAGGAAGATGATCGGCGCGCGTGTAAACGTGCGGAGATTCCGGACAATCTCGCCTCCTTCGCCGAGCGGCATCTGGTGATCGAGGATGAGCGCGTCCACGCCGCCGGCTCGGCACTTGGCGATGGCGCCAAGTCCGTCGGACGCTTCGATTACGTTGCAGCCTTCGGCCGTCAAGCGCGTTCGCAACGCGAGTCGCACCTGGGCGTCGTCGTCGGCGGTGAGAATCGTCTTGTTTCGCAGCATGCTTTCTGCCCCCGTCGCCAGAACTTCACAACCGGAGTGAAGACGCTTTGTAGTATTCCATATGTCACGGCCGTGCGTAGGCCGGCGCAGACCGATTCGGGCATGCAGGGTTTCACCCGTATCGTTCGCGGCTGCCGCAGCGTTTTGCGGCGAATGCGCAGCCGTTGTGAACGCGGCGGAGCGCGTGTGCCGATATGCCAGTATTGGGACACCATGATTGCCGGCATTCACCTACGTAGTGCGATGAATGTCGAGGATTCCGTAACGGCTCGGAGAATCAGAAGCGGTTCCGGCGGTCGCCGCGTGGACGGCGGCGGCGACTCCAGGCGACGGAACGCCGGAGCGTGTTTTCGCGGCGTGAGAGCGGGATGGACCGATCATGCGAACGCTGACACAGTCGGGCGTGCTGGTGATTGATGCGCACGGCACTGTGCGCTACGCGAACGCAAGTATGACCAGCCGGTTCCGCGCCAATCCGGCCGCCATTCTTGGACGTCCGTTCATCGAGTTCTTCGTCAGCGACGATCCGGAAGCTAACAACTGGCCACGGCTTCTGGAGCGTTCGCTGTTCGAGCGCGGCGTGGTCGAGCCGCGTTGGCTGATCCAGTCGACCGGGGAGCGCCAGCCCGCACTGGTGGCTTTGTCGGCGATGCAGTCGGATTCGTCCGCGCTTCCGAACGTGTGCGCGGTCATCCGCCAGCCGGAGGCGGCGAGTCAGAACGCCGGCGACATTGGCAACCTGCTCGAAGCGGCCCCGGATGCGCTGATTGTCGTGAACCGTCACGGGCAGATTGTGATGCTGAACAGCCAGTGCGAGACCACGTTCGGGTTTTCCCGGTCGGAGCTGTACGGTCAGCCGGTGGAGCGGCTGATTCCGGAGCGTTTTCGCGAGCGACACCCGGTGCTGCGGGACGCGTACTTCCACTCGCCGCATGCGCGCCCGATGGGCGGCGGGGAGGCGCTCTACGGTCTGCGGCGGGATGGGACGGAGTTCCCGGTCGAGATCAGCCTGCGCCCGCTTCGCGTCGGCGATGACAACATGGTCATCGCGGCGATTCGCGACGTGACCGATCGCAAGCGTCTGGAGCAGGGGTATCAGGCGCTGCTGGAGGCCGCGCCTGATGCGTTCGTGATTACTGATCAGCAGGGCCTGATCACGCTGGTGAATCACCAGGCCGAGCGCATTTTCGGCTATCCGCGCAGCGAATTGCTCGGCCGCAGCGTGGAGGTGCTGCTTCCGGATCGGCTTCGTTCGCAGCATGTCGTGCATCGGCGCGGGTACGTCGAGAGTCCGCGCGTGCGTCCGATGGGCACGGGTCGCGTGCTGTTCGGGCGGCGGAAGAGCGGGCTGGAATTTCCGGTCGAGATCAGCCTCAGTCCGCTGGTGACGCCGGAGGGCACCCGGATCATCGCGGCGATCCGCGACGTGTCGGAGCTTCGCGGCCAGAAGGCGCGGCTTCAGCAGATTGAGGATTTGAACCGGGAGCTGATGCGCGGTCGGCAGGCGCTGGAGGCGCAGAACCGCGAGCTGGAGAAGGCCAACCGCGAGCTGGGCGAGTTTACGTACGTGGCCAGCCACGATCTTCAGGAGCCGCTGCGCAAGCTGCTGTCGTTCGGCAAGCTGTTGCCCATGGACCTTGGCGGCGACCTGCCGGAGAAGGCCGCGCAGGATCTCGCGTTCATCACGGACGCGGCCGCCCGGATGCAGGCTCTGGTTCAGGATCTGCTGAGCCTGTCTCGCGCTGGGCGTAACGAGATGGTGTATGGGGACGTTTCGCTCGACGCATGCGTGGCGCGCGCCCTGGACGTGCTGGAGGCGCGCGTGGCGGAGACGAGCGCGGTGGTGCACGTGGATTCGATGGGGACGGTCCGCGGGGATGAGACCCTGCTGACGCAACTGTTCCAGAACCTGCTCGGCAACGCGCTGAAGTTCCACCGGCCGGGGCAGGCGCCGGAGGTCTGGGTGGGCGTGGAGGAGACTGCGGACGGGCGAGTATACAGCGTGCGTGATTCCGGGATCGGCATCAAGTCCGAGTACCTCGATCGAGTCTTCGCGCCGTTCAAGCGATTGCATTCGCAGACTGAATACGAAGGCAGCGGGATCGGACTGGCGATTTGCCGCACGGTCGTTGAGCGGCACGGCGGTCGGATCTGGGCGGAATCGGGGGAAGGGCAGGGCGCGTGTTTTCGGTTCACACTGGGCGCGACGGAGGAGCGTGACGCATGGTCCGAAGAATCAGCCATCCAGCGGTCGTTCTCCTCGTAGACGACGATCCGGGCGATCAGGAGCTGACCCGCAGGGCGTTGACGGGCGGGATGTTCCGGGTCGATCTTCGCGTGGTCTCGGATGGAGAAGCGGCGATCGAGTACCTGTCCCGCGTGGGTCGTCATGCGGGCTCGGGACAGTCGCCGGTTCCGGACCTGGTGCTTCTCGATCTGAACATGCCCAAGCTCGACGGGCGCGAGGTGCTGAAGTCCATCAAGGGGACTGCCGCATTGCGACATATTCCGGTGGTGGTGCTTACGACGTCGCAGCAGGAGGCCGATATCGTCCGAAGCTACGATCTGGGCTGCAACGCGTTCATCACCAAGCCGGTGGAGGTAGACGACTTCGTCCATGCGATCCGGGAACTCGAGTCGTACTGGTTTGAGCTGGTGACTCTCCCCGGGCAAGGCGGCGAGCATGACGCAAAATCACGAGTACGGTGAGCGGACCGAGTCGCGACTCGGTGTGCTGGCGATCGACGACGACGCGGGCGACGCGGCGCTGCTCGAGCGGCAACTGCACGGCATGTCGCGCGGGCGGATCGAGTTCACGCACGTTCTGAACTTCGAGGCGGCGCAGGAGTCTTTGATCGATCCCGGCATCGACGTCATCTTTCTGGATTACCAGCTCGGAGCGATCACCGGGCACGAAGTGTTGCGAGCGCTTCGCGCGGCCGGCGAGCTGCGCCCGGTCATCATGCTCACCGGCTGCGGCGACGAGTCCATCGCGGCTTCGCTGATGCGCGACGGCGCCGACGACTATCTGATCAAGGGCGCGATCGACGGCGGCAGCCTGGCGCGGTCCATCGACAGCGCCCGAGCGCACCACGTGCGGCGCAAGATGGAGTCGCGCAACCGCCAACTGCTCGAGGACCTGCAGATCGCCAAGACGATGCTCGAGCTCAAGAACCGCCGCCTGGCGGAGCTTTACGAGACGGCGCACGAGTTCGTCGACCACGTCTCGCACGAGTTCCGCACGCCGCTGACCGTCATCAAGGAATTCGCGTCCATCCTGCGCGACGGCCTGGCGGGCGAGACGAACGACGAACAGCGCCGTTACCTGGGCATCATCGAGCTCCGGGTGGACGATTTGAGCGTGCTGATCGACGACATGCTCGACATCAGCAAGCTCGAGTCCGGGCTTCTGGGCATCGCGCGCGTCGATTGCAGGATCGAGAGCATTATCGAGCGCATCCGCACCGTGCTCGAGCGGCGGGCGGAAATGGCCGGGTGCCGGCTGACGATCGACGTGCCGGTCGGGCTGCCGACCGTCTACTGCGACGGGGAGAAGATCGGGCGGGTGGTGATCAACCTGGTCATCAACGCGCTGAAGTTTTGCGCGGAAGGCTGCGGCGTGGAGCTATCGGTCCGGGTGTGCGAGGGCGATTCAACCGCGCGGTTCTCGGTGCGCGACCAGGGTTCCGGAATCCCACCGGCGGCGCTGAGCGCGCTGTTTCAGAGATTCCGCCAGGTCTCCGGGCAGTCGCGCGCCGGGGTGAAGGGATTCGGGCTGGGATTGAGCATCGCGCGAGAGCTGGTGGCGCTGAACCTGGGCGAGATCGACGTGGAGAGCGAAGTCGGTGTGGGAAGCACGTTTTTGTTCACGGTGCCCCTGTCGAATCGCCGGCCTCTCATCGAACGGTATCTGAACCGCCTCGGCGACCTGCGCGACGGTTGCGACTACATCGGCTTGATCGACGTTCGACTGGACGGCGCCGCGTCCGGGGAGCAGGTCGCAGACATGGACTGTCTGGTTCGACACCTGGTTCGCCGCACGGACCTCGTGTTCCGTACGGGCGAGGCAGCGTGGCTGGTGGCGGCGCCGTCGAACAAGCCGGACGTGGCGTCGATCGTCTCGCGCATCGCCCAGGCGCACGACGAAGCGGCGCGGATTCACGGCGATCCGTCGCTGATTCGCCCATCGCTGACGCAGATCGGCTGCTGGAACGTCCACGATCAACTCGACGCGTTCGTCGAGGCGTTCCTGTCCCGCGACCACATCGTGATGGAGCCGAGTCATGTCTGAGCGGGCGCAAATCGTGCTCATCGACGATGAGCGCGACATCCTCTCGGGCCTGTGCGTGCGAATGAAGGCGTTCGGGTTCGACGTGCGCGCCGCAGGCGACGCCATGACGGGGCTGACGCTCGCCACCGAGACCGTTCCCGACGCGATCGTAATGGACGTGCGCATGCCGGGGATGGATGGGCTGGAGCTGCTTGACCGGCTGAAACAGGATGAGCGCACGCGCGACATCCCGGTCATCGTTCTGTCGGCCAACGTGGTGGAGAAGACCCGCGCAAAAGCGATCGCGCTGGGCGCTCGGCGCTTCATACAGAAGCCGTTTCAGGCGGATCGGCTGCTGACGGCGGTGCAGCAGGAAATTCGCGGCCGCGCGCCCTTGCAATCGTTGCCTCCGAATTGAACGGTGAATGCAGCGGATCGCACCGCCAGTCACAGGCTCACGGCGTGACCAGTGCGTGGGCAGCGTCCGCGCTGGAGACCACAAGTGAGCGACGCTGCGAAGATACTGGTCGTTGAGGACGATCGCGATCATGCCCGGGCGCTGACGATTCGGCTGCGCGCGCAGGGCTACCAGGTGCGCGTCGCCCAGGACGCCTATCGGGCGACGCACGCCGTCCGTCAGGAATTGCCGGATTTGGTCATCCTGGACTACCGCCTGCCCGCCGGCGACGGACTGCGCGTACACGAGCGGCTTCGCGACATCTCTCAGGGCAGCGTGCCGATTATCTATCTGACCGGCGATGGAAGCCGCGAGGTCGAGGAGCAGGCACGCGCCTTCGGAGCGGCCGCGGTGTTTCGAAAGCCGGCGGACTTTGAGCGCCTGCTGAACTCGGTTCAGGAGTGTCTCTCCGCGGTTCCGGGCCACACCATTGCGGTTTGAAGCTGCTGATTGAAACGAATCGGAGGAGACAGGCCGTCATGACGAGCAGGGTGATTCTCCTGGTAGACGACGACGTGAAGGTATTGCTTGCGCTGAAGAAGCGGCTCGAGCATGAGGGATATCGCGTTATCACGGCCACAAGCGGCGAAGATGCATTGGAGCGGATGGTGGATGCGGCCGTCGACGTGGTTTCCCTGGACGTGAACATGCCGGGCGGCTTGAGCGGGCTGGACGTGGCCGCTGCGTTGCGCGCCGATCCGCACACAGCGAACGTCCCGATCATCTTTGTCACCGGTTCGGCGGACGAAGAGTTCAAGCAGCGTTGCACCGCTGTCGGCGGACGATATTTTCTCGCGAAGCCCTTCGATTCCGATCTCCTGTGCCAGATGCTCAAGGGAATCTTCGCTCGGGACGAGTTGGCTGAGATTCAGCGCATCTCGCATGCCAAACGTCGGCAACCGGTCGGCTGACCCTGCCGCGGGCGCGTCGAAGCGACAAACGACCCGCGCCGATCGCGTCCGCTTCAAGGCGCCAGCGCAGCGCGAGCCGGTCGGCGGTTCGGTCGATTCGCTGAGCGCGCCGCACCGAGTCCGGCGCAGCAGCGGCGGCCAAGCATGCTGCCGATCCGCGGCCGCGGGCGCACATTCGCGATGAAGTTCCGGCGTTCCGAATCGATCGGAGTGTGCATTGCGGCCGCGGCCGGCAAGCGTGCATGCATCATCCGCACATCGCTACGCTCTGTCGCTGTCCGACCCGGTCAGGCCACTCTGCGCCCGCAGTAGCGCTGGATTCACCGGAAATGTAGCGTGAGGCACGTGCAGTCACTCGACGCCGCCGACGATGCCAGCGCCGCGAGCTAGCGTGCGGACGGGCGGGGCCGAAGTTGTCGACAGCCGGACGCATTTGCGGAGCTTGTGTCGCGGAGCTCCGCCAAGGTCGTCTGCTTGAGTTCCTGCTCGACCAACGCGATTGCGTGATCCAGGCGGCTGTGCAGCGGGCAGAGGCTTATGTGCGCCGGATCGCCGAGCGGGCAGCGCGCGATTCGCGTGATCGGATCGACCGCGTTCACTACGCTGAGGAGCGAGACCTTCTCCGCGGGTTGAGCGAGCGAGAACCCGCCGCTCGGGCCGCGCTGGGAGCGCACGAGCTTAGCGACCACCAAGTCACGGAGTATCTTCGACAGATAGCCGTGCGGGATCTTGGTATGCCCAGCGATCGTCTCACTGTTCGCCGCGCGATCGGGCTCCAGGGCGGCCAGGTAGACCATAGCGCGGAGCGCGTACTCGACTGTTTGGGACAGCATTCGTGGCAACTCCTGACCGCGTCATTATGGCGCGCGAAGTCCATCTAACCAGCGTCGAGACTCCGACTTGTCGCGGAGTGCCGGTCCGGTCCGTCGACTCACGGGCGCGCCTCGACGCGGAGCATCGTCAGCAAGAAGCACGTGGGTGATTCGGCGCGCAGCGCGTGCGGGGCGTTGGGCGGCATGGACAACCACGCACCGGCTTCAAGGTCGTGTGCTTCGCCGGAAACCTCCATGTGGAGCCGGCCCGACAGCACCTGGACGATCGCCAGGCAGGCAGACCGGTGCTCGCTGATTTCCTGATCGGCGTCCAGCGCGAAGAGGGTCTGCCGGAAATCGTGCTCGGCGATCAGGACGCGGCTGACAATTCCGGCCGGGACGAGCTCGACGAGCGTGTCCAGTCGGGAGACGTTTACCGCGTCGGCTTGAAACAACGGATGAGCCATTTGTGATTCTCCGCTCAGGACGGCGAGAGCCAGCCGTGCGCCATGCGCGGTCTCCTTCCGTCGCTGTCATCCGCCGGGGCGGGTGGCGGCTCCCCGGCGTCGGTCGATCCACGCTTTCCGCGCGGCCGCGAGCCCGTGGTAATCGAGCAGCACTCCCCCGGAATCGGTGCGAGCTTTCTCGGCGTCGTCCCGCGCGGCGAACGCGGCCATGCCCGAACTCATGGGAGTCGGAAGCTTTTCCGGATCGGCCAGCAGGAACGTGGCTCGCGGGGCGTCGATCCAGCTCCGGGTCGTGTGATCGTGCACGAATCGCACGATCACGGTGGCGCCGCCGAGATCGTCGCGCTCCAGGTCGAGCATGCACCCCAAGTCGTCGAACAGTACGTGCTCGCGCCGACCCTGGCGCTCGATCAGCAGCGCGGCGGAGCAGCGGTCCTCGCTGATGATCATCCCGCACTCACGACACTCGTCGCGACCCAGTCTAAGTTGCGGCGGACCGCTCGGCGACTCGCTGCCGCATCCGATCGGCGCCAGCGCGAGCAGTCCCACGACGGCGGACAACTGGAATTGCCAGGGAGTCACAGCGGCGACCTCCGGGAGAGTGCGCCGGCGGCTGCGACAAGCGGCAGGAGAATCCACGCGGCCAGACAACTGGCGAAGAGTGCATGCAACGAGGCGCCGTATTCCTCAGTTGCATACAAGCCGGCAGGGCCCAGCACATCGAGGCTGGCCTCGATCGCGTGCAGCGACCACATTTTGTACACCTGAAGCGGATTCGCGAGCGAAAGGGCGAAGAGCGATTCGATTCTCATCCGTAGAGCGACCGCGCCCGCCATGAGTGCGAGGTCGCTGACGAACACCAGGCTCAGCCACACGAATATCGAAGTCCCCACCGCAACAGACGCCTTGCGGGCAAGTGTGGAAATGAGCACACCGACGCTGAGCATGGATAAGGCCAGGAGGAGCGACAGTCCGCACAGCCGCAAGATGCTCCAAGGGTCGGTTCGCACCCCTTTCATCGCCAGAACGAGCGCCGCGGCGCCGAGGCCGAGCGTCAGGCACGCCAGCAAAGCGCCGGCGAGACCGAGGTACTTCCCGAGCAGCAGCTCGACACGGGCCAGCGGCTGCGCAAGGAGGTACGAGAGCATGCCGCGCTCGCGGTCGGATGCGATCGACGCCGCGCCGGACGTCAGCGCCATCAGCGGTGCGACCAGCAGGACGAGGTTGATCAGGCCGGCGCTGGTGCGGCCGTAGCCGGACAGACCCGAGCCGCCGGCGCCGGCCGCTGACACATAGGACACGGCCAACCCCAGCGCGGCGAACGCGAGCGTATAGAGCAGGAACCAGCGACTGCGCACTGCATCGCGAAGTTCGCGTCGCGCGACCGTGAAGATATTCGCAAGGGCTCCGGGGGGCCGGGGCAGAGTAAGTCCAAGCGACGCGTCGATTGCGGTCATCGCGGGCTCCTGCGCTGCATTTGGCTGATCGTAGCACGTGGCGGCAACGACATGAGCTCGAAGTCCTGCACGGGAATGCGCGCCTCCGCGAGCAGCCGGAACGGCGCGGCCTTCTGCTCGGGGAGCACGGGGACAATTAGCCCGACGCCATTGAGTCGTGGCGAGAACCCGCCCGCTGCGAGCGATTGCATGGCGCGCTGGCGCACTTCGGCCGCGACGACGAGGTGCAACTGTGCGCAATGTCCAACCTGGCCGAGAAAGTCGGCGCATGGCATCATCGCCGTGAGCCGACCGTGTTCGAGCAGGGCGACGCGCTGCGCGAGGGCGGCGACCTCCTCGAGCCGGTGCGAAGCGAAGAGCAGCGTTCGTCCGGATCCTGAGAGGCGCTCCAGCAGGCTGACGAATTCTTCGCGTCCGACTGCGTCCAGACTGGCGGTTACCTCGTCCAGCAGCAGCACAGGCGGATCAGCGAGTAACGCAATCGCCAGTGCAAGGCGCTGTTTCATTCCTCCGGACAGTTCGCGAATTCTCTTTCGCGCGTGCCCGACGAGGCCGACGCGGTCCAGCGTCGCGCCGACGTCGATTCGCGGCAGCGCCTTTAGCTGTGCAAAGAAGCGGACGGCTTCACTGACCACAAGATCATCGTAGAAGCCGATTTCCTGGGGCACGTAACCAATCCACTGACGCGCTGACTTCCCGTGCTTGCGAATGTCGCATCCGCCGACGCGAATCGTCCCGCGAAACGGCAACAATCCCAGGACGCAGCGGAGCAGCGTCGTCTTGCCGGCGCCGTTGGTCCCCCAGAGCGCGAGGCTGCCGCCCGGCTGGATGTCAAGCGATACGTCGGCGACCGCAGTCGCCTGTCCGAATCGCTTCGTGACGTTCTGGATGACTATCACGCCGTTCCTCCAAAGGTGCGACGCGACTGGTTTCCGCCCGCGGCGACGTAGATGAGCGAACCGCCGATCGACAGCAGGAGCAATCCGGTCAGCAGAAGTCCTGCGCGGCGGGATGTCCCGGTCACAAGCCGGTCGGGAAGCGGCCGCACACGCATCAGCGGCACTTCGTCGATGAACTTTGGTTCCGGCCGCACCGCCGGGATCGCTCGGCCGACGAACTCGATCGCCTGCTGCGCCGGACTGAAGAGGAACAGCCGCAGCATTGGCTCGCGGTCGAGCAGATTCTCGAAGAGCGTGTACGACTCGTGCATGAAATCGCCGATTCCGTCGCCGTTCTGGTCGTAGCCGGTGTAGTCGCTCCAGAAGTTCCCGCGGTCGCCTTTCCAGAACTGGTTGGCGTAGAGCGAGCCCCGTCCCGCCACGACGACGCTGTCGATGTTGTCAATGAAGTTGTTTTCGAAAAACTGATTTCCGCGGGCCGAAGGGAGAAAGGTGACGCCCACGTCGTTGTACGCGAACGTGTTGTCCGTAAACTCGCCCGGACGCGCTTGCGTGAAGGGCGAGCCGTCGACGTAGGCCCCGGAGCGGTTGCCGACGATCAGATTGCCGCGGACGCTGAACTGGTCGGTCTCTTTGAGCCCGATGCCGTAGCCGCTCGGTCCGCGATTCCGGACCAACCGGTTGTCCGCGAGCGTGACGCCAGTGCTGTACATCAAGTACACGCCGACCGAGTTCTGAGCGAACAAGTTGCTTTCGATGGTAATGTTATCGCTGAACATCAGGTGCAGGCCGTAGCGACAGTCGAAGCCGGTATTGTTGCGGACGATCACGCCCGACGAATACCACACGATGGCGTCGCGTCCGTCGTGGATGGTGTTCCCTTCGACCCGTGTGCGGTCGGCGCGCCACAGTCGCAGCCCATCGCCGCGGCGTGCGATATCCAGCCTCTTGCCGCCGATGCGATTGCCGATCACGCGACTGTCCGGGGCGTCGCGCAGGTCTACGCCGAACAGGATGTCATCCAGAGTGTTGTTGAGGATGCTGGCGCGCGGCGCAAGCGCGCGAATGGCACAGTTCTCCTGATCGAGGTCGATGCCGGTGTTGCGGATGACGAAGCCCTGCACCGTTACGTCCGGCGCGGCGATTTCGATGATGTCTCCGCTGCCGTCGCCGTCGATCAGCACGACCCCGCGGGCGATCAGGCGGACGGGCTTGTCGATCCGCAGGTGCTCGTGGTACACGCCCGCGTCGATCGTCACAGCGTCACCGAGTTTCGCGGCGGCCACGCGGCGGCCGATCTCACCGAGCACGAGCGCCGGTCGGGCGCGCGCCGGCGTTGGCGAAGCGGCGTGTTCGGCGTCCTGTTGCGCGTGGCTCGGGGCGGCGGCGAGCGTGGATGCAACGAACGCTGCTCCAATTCGGAAAAGCGGCGTCATCACACCTTTGCTCCGAGTGCGGGCTGCTTTGTCCTCAGAATCAGCGGCCGATAGGCGCGGCGGTGAAAGTAGAAGCCGATGAGGATCATTCCGGCGCACGCGACGGCGAGCCAATAGCCCGCGCCAAACTCGGCGAATGTCTTGAACTGCCCGATGCCGCCTTCGCCGATCACCGTCGGGACAAAGGGCTTGATTGAAGACGACAGCGGAGCGCTCGGATCGAGGTTCAGTCCGAACGTCTTCATCCAGAAGTGTAGGTCGACGATGAAGCCGATCGGAAAGCTGATCGCCGGAAGCGCGAGCAGCACGGCCCACTTGCTGTGTATGACCGCAGCGCTTTCGACCAGCAGGAACATGGCGATGATCATCCATACGGACGCGGTGCGCTCGAATGCGGCGGCTTCGCCGAGCGGACGCATGCCGATGTAGTGATTGAGCCCGTCAATCTCGCGCACATCGCCGGTCAGGTTGTTGACGTACGCGGTCAGGAATAGGCCGTTCGGGTACTGCGGTGCGACCAGTTCCATATGCCAGTAGGGGAAGAAGATTGAGATCAACAGCAGGATCCGCGCCGCCATGAATATCACGGTCGGCAGCAGATATCGGGCTCGATGTGCCTTCAACTCCTGGTCCGGCACGCGCGGGCCGATCAGAGCACTCAAGAAGCCGGACATGACACCTCCGATGGTCTCGGATAACACGGTGACCAGCCAGGCGAGAGAAGCGGCGCCCGCCGCGGCTCGCCCGTGATGGGCGTGCGAAGTCTCACTGCGACGCTGGCTGCGCAGCCATATCGCCGGCGGTTGCCGCCGTCTTCGGTTTCACGTGCAGGTAGCCCATCATCTCCAGGTGCAGGGCGGAGCAGAACTCCGTGCAGTAGAATGGATACGTCCCCGGCTTGTCCGCCGTGAACTTAAATTGCGCGAATTCGCCGGGCTCCAGCGACAGGTTGATGTTGTATCCGCCGATGCAGAATCCGTGCGTGGCGTCCTGCGCGGTCTCCGTCGCCGTAATGCGCCACGTAACGGTGTCGCCCTCGTTGATCTCGACGTGCTCAGGCACGAAGTGGCTGCGCACGGCGGTCATGTTCACGAGCACGTTGGTCCCGTCGCGCTGGATGCCTTCCTCGCCCTTCTTTGGCGACGCTGGGTCGAGTTCCTGCTTGTGCGGGTTCCAGCCGACCTGCGGGTACACCTTCCAGCTCTGCAGCTTGTCGGCCTTAATCATCTGACAGTAGTGCGGCTCGCCTACGCCGATCGGGCTGTCGTAGATGACCGGCATGCTTGTTCCGGGCTGTAGAATGTCCAGCAACTGGAAGTTCTGGGGGAGAAGCGGACCGGTGACGAGGAATCGATCCACCGACCACTTTGACATCGAGATGAGATAGTTGCCGTCCGGACTGACCGTGTCGCCTTCCGCAGCGCAGAGGTGCCCGATGTTGTATTGAACCGGAGTCTTTTGGACGAGTTTCCAAGGCTGGTCGTCATTGAGCTGGTCATACTCGCCGCCGAGCGTCCATCGCGCCACCGCGGAGTCGAGGAACAGTGAAGTGTACGCGTAGCCCTTGTTGTCGAACTGCGTGTGTAACGGTCCCAGGCCGAGCTCGACCTGAGCCTCCATGACCGCGTCGAAGTCCAGGACCGGAACGCCGAATTCGTCCTTGGTCGAGTACTTCTTTTCCGCAATCGCAGCCTTGATTCTATCGATCGAATACACCGTCACGTGCGGGTCGAGCTTGCCCGCGACCACGATGTACTGGCCGTTCGGCGTCACGTCCACCCCGTGCGGACTCTTCGGTTCGGGCGCGAAGTGCAGCAGTCCCTCGGCCACGCTCACGTCCAGCGTCAGCACCGCGAAGTCGTTGATCATCGTCGCCTTGCCGGCCTTGAACGCCGCCTCGGCTTTCTTCCAGTCGATGATGTGGAGATAGTCCATGTCGCGCTTGCTGGCTCCGGCTTCGAAGGGCGGGTCGCCCGGATTGACGCTGCCGGTCGCCATTTCCGCGTTGAAGGAGTTGATGAAGAAGAAGCCGTCGCTGGCCATCTTGCCGGCGTCGGCCAGGTCTTGCCAGTACGGTGGCAGCTCCAGTGCGAAGGAGTTCGCCATGTCAATCCGTCCTTTGGTGCGGTCGAACTTCCACAGCGTGACCATGCCGCGATACGACTTCTGGTAGTCTGCGGGCGGCGCATAGCCGTAACCGAGGACCGTCGCGTACTGGCCGCCCTCAATCACGTAGTCCGTGTTAGGCGTGACGAACGCGGCCCCGTGGTCGCTGATCGTCAGCGGGTTCTTGACGATCTGTTTGGTTTCCCAGTCGCGCAGATCGATCACGCCGACGCGAGCGTTGGCCTTGTCGCCGATGAAGAGAAACTGGCCGTCGTAGTCGCCCTCCGTTTCAGACAGGGCCGGATGATGCGTGTCGCCCCAGGCGACGAGCTTGCCGTTGATCTTCATGGACTCGAGGACCGGGTCGTCGTCTCCGGCGTAGCCGTAGCCCTGCCAGGATTCAGGTGTGAACACGGCAATCGAGCGCAGGAGCCGCATGCTCGGCACCCCGATCGCGAAGATCTGCCCGCTTTGCCCGCCCGATGAGAACAAGACGTAGTCGTCGTGACGGCCGCTGGGCATGAATGTCTTGGCGGCCGCGACCAGGTCGTCCACGTTGAGCTTGCGCTCGTTGGCGATCGTCGTGAGCTGACCGACCTGCTCGGGCGTCAGCTCGATTGGCTTGGCCTCATCCGCACTGCGGCGCCGACGGCGCCCCTCTTGCTGTGCGAGTGCGTCGGGGACGATGCTTGCAAGCATTGTCACGGCCGCGAGCGAAGCGGCCAGCAGGCAGTTCCAAGAGCGATTCGAACCGCGGTTCATTGTCAGCTCCTTGAGTTGCAACGGCGGGCGCCCGTCCGAGGGTGTCGATCGCCGTGTGAAAGTTCTTCGTGTCACTTGCCTGTCGCGGTGTCTCCCGTGGACGGCTGCAGCGTGCGCAGATACGCGATCACGTCGAGAATGTCGTCTTCCGTCATCGCCGGGTTGCCGCCCTTAGGCGGCATTTGAATGCCGGTCGTGTTCTTCGGGTCGCCGGGGGCGCGTCCCTGCACGACAAATGCCAATAACGCGTCGTCGTCGAGCGATTGAATGAATGCGTTGTTGACGAGCGCCTTTCCGTTGCCCGAAATCCCGACGCCGCCCTGCCCGTGGCAGGCGATGCACGTCGTGTGAAAGAGCTTGTTGCCGCTGGCGATGTACTCGGCCAGCTCGGCGTCCCCGCCCGCGGCAACGAGCGCCGCGGTCTTATCCTGCTCTGATATCATGAGTGGCTTCGGCGCCCACGGCGGCAGCTCCGGCATGCGCCGCGGATCCTGGAGTCCCCGCAAGTAGCTCGCGACAGCCTGAATGTCTGCGGTCGTCAGCGCCGAATTACCGCCCTTGGGAGGCATGGCGATCCTGGTGCTGTTCAGCGGATCGTTCACCTCGCGCCCGCGTTCAATGAAGGCGACCAGGTCGTGGTCGCTCGCATCGGCCAAAAAGTCGCTGTGCACCAGATCCTTGCCCAACCCTGCTATGCCGAAGCCATTCGGCGCGTGACAGACTCCGCACACGTTGCGAAAGATGTCGCGCCCGTGCACCGCTGCATCCACGCCGATCCGTTCGCCGGCCGGTAACTTGGCCAAGCCCTCGTGGTAGGCCGGCTTCGGCCGTGGCGTGAGCGAGACGGAGAGCCTCGTTCCGCCGAGAACGAGGAGGTAGCAGAGCCCGAGGACAACCAGGTTGATGCCCAGTGCGAGTCCGACGGCGACGAGTTCCCTGCGTGCCCGATTCGCTTCGACGGCGGCCTGAACGAGGGACATGAGCGGCTCCGATGGACGATATCTGGATCGATATATCCAGTATATCGGCCATTCTTATCCCGTCAACAGCGCGCCGCGGGTTTTGCTGCGGGGGATCGACTCTCGCATGTGCGCGCCCGAGGTTTGCTCCGGTCGCCGTCGGGGATCTGGTTGCGAACGCCGACGCTTGGAGCTGTTTTCAAGTACCGAGCACCCGATGGCGACTCGAACAACCCGATAGAGTGGCGATATCAGCCAGAAAACGTGGTGCACGCACCGCGGCAACGCAGGAGTTTTCTCGGAACGAGCTAGTCCGTAAGTACTTTATTGTAAATAACTTGCATCCATTCTGGGGCGTAACTCAGTGGTAGAAAGCCAGCTTCCCAGCACCGCCCACCGGAACATTACGTGACGACGAACCTCACTGGCGCTATCGGGAACGCGATTCTTCAGTGCGAATCAGCACGGTCAAATCGCCCCGCTTGGTCCGCAAACGAAATCCAGTTGGCGCAGCAGCCGGGCGCGGGGGCTGGGCATTCCTCGGCCGACGCCGCGTCGAACCAGCCGCGCGTGCGGTTGCAGAAGGCACAAACACTGAGCATCACCGGCACCTCAACCAGCACGCCGACGACCGTCGCCAGGGCCGCGCCGGACTCGGGGCCGTACAGGGCGATCGCCGTCGCCACCGCCAGCTCGAAGAAGTTGCTCGCGCCGATCAGGGCGCCCGGAGCGGCCACGCTGTGCGGCACGCGGAAGAGCTTCATCAGGCCGTAGACCAGCGACGAGTTGAAGTACACCTGGAGCAGAATCGGAATCGCAATCAGGACCACGTGGAAGAAGCGATTCGTGATGTTGTCGGCCTGGAAGGCGAAGATCAGAACGAGCGTCGCCAGCAGGGCCAGGACGGCGATGGGGTGAAAGTGCGGCAGAAACGACTTCTCGAACCACTCCGCGCCGTGGCGCTGGATCAATATGCGCCGTGAAACTGCTCCGGCCGCAAGCGGAATCACGATGAAGCAGATGACGGCGTAGACCAGCACCATGAACGGGACGGTCAGCGCGGATGCGCCGCTCACGAGGAAGGTCACAATCGGCGCGAACAGCACGAGCATCAGCAGGTCATTCACCGAGACCTGCACGAGCGTGTAGGCCGCATCGCCGCGGGTCAGGTAGCTCCAGACGAAGACCATCGCCGTGCAGGGCGCAGCGGCGAGGATGATGACGCCGGCGATGTACTGGTCGGCGAGTTCTGCCCCGATCCACGGCAGGAACAGGAGCTTGAAGAAGACGTAGCCGAGCAGCGCCATGCTGAAGGGCTTGATCAGCCAGTTGACGAAGCAGGTGATGAGCAGACCCTTGGGCCGCTTGCCGACGCCGAGGACGGAGGCGAAATCGACTTTGAGCATCATCGGGTAGATCATGAGCCAGATCAGCACGGCGATCGGCACGTTGATTTGGCTGCCGCCGCCGAATTCGATGCGGCGGAGCGTGTCAGTTAGACCGGGTAGCAGTTTGCCCAGCGCGATACCGACCACCATGCAAAGCGCGACCCAAAGCGTCAGATAGCGCTCGAACACGTTCAACCGGCGCACGTCGTTCGTTTCCGCCATCCTCGAATCACCTCATGAGAAAAGCAGGAACACTCCGACCAACAGGATCAGCACGCCCGCGAGTCGCCGCAGCAGGTCGGCGCTGCGCGTCCAGCCGCGCGAGTCGGCCAGCCGCTGCACGAAGCCCATCGACGTTCCGCCCGCCAAAACCAGTCCGCAATGCCCCAAACTGTACGCGACCAACAACAGCGCTCCAAAGGCCGCGCCGCTTAGCGGGACTAGCCGTCGTCGACGGCTCCAATGTCGCGCCGTAAATCATGCCGACCAGCGTCGCCACAACGACGATGATCGCGCAGAATGCGAGAGTCTTCTGGACGCCCATTACCCGGACCAGCACCAGCATGTTCGGCAGCGACAGTGCCGGCCCTGCCAGGAGCAGCGCAAGCGCCGGCCCGCGGGCCATGCCGTGCTCCATGAGCGCCTGGACGATGGGAACTTCCGTCAGCGTGGCAAAGTAGAACAGCGCCCCGACGAGCGACGCGATGAAGTTCGCGCTGAGGCGGTTGTCGCCGACGAGGGCGGCGATCTGCTTGTCCGGCAGCAGGGCCGAGATGAATCCCACGACAAACACGCCCCCGAAGAGCAGCGGGATGAGCAGCTTCGCGAAGTCCCAGGTGTTGTGCATCCAGAGCTTGAACTCGTCGCGCTCGACCCAGCGCCAAGTCATGAGCGCGACGACCAGCCCGCACGCGCCGGCCAGCCACCAGCGAAGGTGGTAGACATCCATCACCCAGCTCTCGGCCTCGACGATGGCGGCGATTTCAGCCTTGGGGAGCGTCAGTCGGTCGCCGGCTCGCACCGCCGCAGTGCTCTCCTGCACCTGGATCATCACCTCGTCGTGCATTTCCTGAAGCACGACGCCGCGAACTTCGGTTCCGTCGATGCGCTTCACAATCGCGTCACCGGGGTTGAACCAGTCGCTGAAGATGAGGAACCCGATCATCGACGCGAGGAGCAGCGCGCTTTGCCAGCCGCGACGTTTGGAGGCCGGCGGATCAGGCGCCAACACCGCGGCTTCGACCTTCGCGCGTTCTTCCTTGCGAAAGAGCCAGGCCATACCAAGCCCGACGATGAACGCGAAGCCGATCGCCCCCACCGCCCGCCACAGGCCGATGTCGAAGCCGAGCACGCGCGCGGTCAGGAAGACGGCCAGAATGTTGATTGCCGGACCGGAGTAGAGAAAAGCCGATGCGGGACCGAGGCCGGCGCCGAGTTGGTAGATGCCGGCGAACATCGGCAGCACGCTGCACGAGCAGACCGCCAGCACCAAGCCGGCGACCGACGCGACCGTGTAGGCCCCGAACTTGTTTGACTTCGGCCCCAGGTAGCGCATCACGGCGTCCTGGGAGAGAAACGTGACGATGCCGCCGGCGATGAAGAGTGCGGGAACCACGCAGGCGAGCGTGTGGTTCCGCGCATACCACTGGAGCAACTTGAAGGCTTCGACGATCGCGCCGGACACTCTCGGATTGGCCAACGGCAGGTAATATGCTGCCAGAAAAATACTTACTAACGCCGCAGCGATCTTCCACTCGCGCGAGATCATGGCTGGGCGCTCCCTTCGCTTAAGCGAAGGGCAGGAGTCATGTCAATATGGCCATCAAGCCATGGATGCGACAAAAAGAGAGAGCGACCTGATCCCGTAGTATTCGTCATCGCAGCACCGCTTGTTGTGCCTTCAGGTTCTGAGCCAGCACCGCCTCGATGCAGTCCCAGAAGCCCTGGAGGCAGCACACCTTGAGCTTGTAATAGACCATGACGCCGTCTTTGCGGTCCTCGACCAGCCCGGCCTGCTTCAAGACGGCCAAGTGCTTCGAAACGGTCGATTGATCGGCACCGACGAGCTCGGTCAGGTCGCAGACGCAAACCTCCCGGTCTTCCAGCGTTTCTAGGATCATAAGCCGGCTGGGGTGTGCTAGCGCCTTCGCAATCCGGGCTCGGGCGTCGTAACGAGGTCGCGAATGGCGGGGTCGAAGTTTCATGGTTCTATGGCAATTTTACCATGATTTTGTTGCGGGTCAAGCCGGTAGTCAGGATCATCAGTTCGCCCCTTCACAGGACGTGCGAGTAGTGCCAGCTTTTCGAGCCGGCCCTTCTTCTCGGCTTGCCGTTTCCGGTCCGTGAGGCTTGATTTGGAGACCCGTTTCTGTACGATGAGCCGCTTAGGTTGCGCAGGGCCGTGGCCGGCGAAAGTTGTAAACGCACGGCTGAAAAAATCCGCAAGTCGATATCTTACAGTAACTTGCGCGGGCGTAATTCAGTGGTAGAATGCCAGCTTCCCAAAACGACCCGGCTCTACTTACCACCTCCAAAACATGCGTTTGTGGCCTGAAAACGCGGTTTTTCATTCCTCATCGGGGTCACTGATAACCCCAAGTAGAGCACGCTCGTCCGCTTAAGTAGAGCAAGCCGAAGAGTGCCAGCCTCGCCGTAAATAGTTCAGATTTTCTTCTGACGGTCGCGAAGGCTCCTGACCCAATCATCAAGGGCTTGGATGTCGGCGAGAAGTTCGGTCGGTTCCGGGTGCTCGGGATTTCGGCCGGGCGACCTGTCGTGCGAGTTTGTCACATCGCAGCACTTGTGGAAGTGCTTTCGGAAGTCGTCGCAGTCAGCGAGCGTCAGCGCGCTGACCTTCCGCAGGTCGCCTGAGTCGATGTAGTCGCGGTGGCGAAGCACCGTCCGTTGGAAGGCCACGTCTTCGAGAGCCCGCTCCCACGTGGCGCGTAGTGCGCTGTAGAGTGCCTCAACCTCGCTGTTATAGGCCTCTTCGTCGTTGGCATCAAAGAGCGTGCGGGCCGCTCGTGCCCTCTTCCCCAAATCATCCAAGCGGGCCTCGACCTTCATCCCGAGCCAAGGCAGCCCGTCTCCGATAACACCGGTCCCCGACGAATCGCGACGGACGTTTCGGAGTTCACAGGGGACGGCTTCCTTCTTGGCATGGTCGTGAAGGTCATGCACAAACACGATATCGTGCGTAAGAACGACTACCTGGCGTTTCCTGCCCTCCTTCACTAACCGCTTCGCCACCTTTTGCCGCCACTTGTGGTCGAGAGAGGAAACCGGGTCATCGAAGACGATAGCCGAATGATGGTCGGCGGTCGCAAGCTCAGTCAGAAAGCCCGCGAGAGCAACGCACTTCGACTCACCTTCACTGAGAATGTTGGCGACATCGGCGGACGGACGAGCGATGAGCCGCACTTGGTATTGCGGGGTTCCGGCCTTGCCCCCTGCGTACGTAAGCTCTACCCGTACCTTGCTTCCGGCCAATTCGATAAGTTCTTCGGCGAAGCGGTCGCGAAGCTGCGGGGTGAGCACTTGCTCGGCCAGACCGTTGCCCAACTCCGTGATTGGCTTCGTGTTAGCGGCCGCCACACATTTGTCGAGAGTGTTCACACGCTTGAGTCGGTCGGTCTCCAGCTTCACCTTCGGCAGCAGTGGCCCCAAAAGTTCACGGTCATTAAGCTCCGCATATTCACTCTTCAACTTGGTGCGAGTCGCATCAACCGCGGACTTTTCCAAGGTGACAGCCCTGTCTGACTCTCGCTGAATGAAATTGCGAAACTCCTTAACCGGCGATGTTCCCGCCACTGGCGGGGAGGGGTCCTGCTTTGCGTTGTCACCGGGCGGGTTGAATCCAGCCATTGAGGGGCGGGTTAGAACCAGCCCG
>CAZKJT010000005.1:0-240411 GCA_964553225.1 uncultured Planctomycetales bacterium
GGGGGACCGGTCTCTGACCGGTCTTCCACGGCGCGCCGGTCTCAGACCCTACTTCCATGGGGGACCGGTCTCTGACCGGTCTTTCACGGCGCGCCGGTCTCAGACCCTACTTCCACGGGGGACCGGTCTCTGACCGGTCTTTCACGGCGCGCCGGTCTCAGACGCTACTTCCACGGGGGACCGGTCTCCGACCGGTCTTCCACGGCGCGCCGGTCACGTCGGCCGCGCGTCGCGGGCTACATCTTCACGGTGACCGTCTTCACCTCGAGGTAATTCGCCAGGCCGTACTCGCCCAGCTCGCGCCCGATGCCCGATTGCTTGAATCCGCCGAACGGAGCGGCCGCGTCGAACACGTCGTAGCAATTCACCCACACCGTGCCGGCCCGCACCTTCGCCGCAATGGAATGCGCCTTCTCGATGTCTCGCGTCCAGACGGCGGCTGCCAGACCGTACACGGTGTTGTTCGCCCGCGCCACGACCTCGTCGATGGTCTTGAACGGCATGACCGACATGACCGGACCGAAGATCTCCTCCCGGGCAATCTTCATGTCGTCGCGCACACAGTCGAACACGGTCGGCTCGATGAAGTATCCCTTGTCGCCCACGCGACCGCCGCCGGCCATGAGCTTGGCGCCCTCCGCGCGACCGGACTCGATATAGCCCATCACCTTGTTGAACTGCTCCTTGTCGACCTGCGGACCCTGTTCGTTGCTCGTGTCGAACGGGTCGCCGACGCGGCGCTGCCGGGCCCGCGCGACGAGCTTCTCGAGGAACTTCTCGTGAATCTTCTCCTCGACGAACAGACGCGATCCGGCGCAACAGCACTGACCCTGATTGAAATACAGCGCGAAGTGCGCGCCCTCGGCCGCAGCGTCCAGATCGGTGTCCGCGAACACGATGTTCGGACTCTTGCCGCCCAGCTCGAGCGTCACGCGCTTCAAATTGCTTTCGGCGGAGTACTTCATGATGAGGTGGCCGACTTCGGTAGACCCGGTGAACGCGACCTTGTCCACGTCCATGTGCCGCGCCAGCGCCTGGCCGGCCGTCGGACCGAAGCCCGCCAGGATGTTCACCACGCCGGGCGGAAAGCCGGCTTCCTGAATCAGCTCACCCATCCGCAGCGCGCTGAGCGGCGTCTGCTCGGCGACCTTCATGACCACGGTACAGCCGGCCGCCAGCGCAGGACCTAGCTTCCACGCCTGCATCAGCAGCGGAAAATTCCACGGAATGATCTGACCCACCACGCCGACCGGCTCATGCCGCGTGTAGCAGAAGAACGGACCGTTGATCGGAATCGTCTTGCCGTGCAGCTTGTCCGCCCAGCCGGCGTAATAGCGATAGCACGCGATCGTCAGCGGCAGATCGGCCGCCAGCGAATCCCGCAGCGGCTTGCCGTTGTCCAGCGACTCCAGCTCGGCCAGCTCCTGCTTGTTCTCCTCGATCAGCTCCGCCAGGCGGTACATCAGCCGCCCGCGCTCCGATGCGCTCATCCGAGACCAGGGGCCTTCCTGGAATGCGCGCCGCGCGGCCTTCACGGCCAGATCGACGTCAGCGGCGTCCGCCTCGGCGACCTGCGCGATGACCTCCTCGGTGGCCGGGTTGATCGTGGCAAACGTCTTGCCGCTGGCCGCGGCGCGCCACTCGCCGTTGATCAGGAGCTTGGTTTGCCCGACTTTCACTTTGGGGCGCGTCATCGTTGCGGTCGCCATGGTCGTTCTCCTGTTGTGAGCGGGCGAGAATTCGCCGCGCAGGCTCCTGAAAGAGCCGAGTCACGAACCGCCCCCGCTCGGCCAAGGCCGGATTGTCCGCGCGCGGCGTCGCGCGGTCAATCGTTTCGTCACACGGCGGGCAGCGCTAAAATCCTGCAATCATGACCGAATTCGTGGCCGAGCCGCTTGAGCCGGTCGGCGGAGCATTCGACACCGCCGCGATGGGAACCGGACTGCCGGGACTGCCGAATGCGTTCCGTTGGCGCGACCAGGAGTTTCAGATCGCCGCTGAGCTGGGAAGCTGGAAACACTCCGCCAGCTATAACGGAACCGTCGGCGGACAGCGCTATCTCCGCCGGCACTACTGGCGGCTGCGGATGTCGGACGGATCGGCGTGGACCGTGTACTTCATCCGACACACGCCGCGGAGCGGCTCTTCGCGGCGCAGGTGGTTTATCTACATTCGGGAGCCGGCCGAATCGCCGGACACTCCTCGCTAAAGTAGCGCCTCATCGAAGTCGCTGCGTACGCAGAACCGAGCCGCGACCGTCAGGGAGCGGGGAACAGGAGTTGGCAGAGTCTCGGGCAGCCCCCCGCTCCCTCACGGTCGCGGCTTTGAACGTCGCAGATTGTCTGAGGCACCCCACGAGTCCGCCGCGCGCGGCCGGCCCCGAAAGGCGTCACTCCGCGCCGAGCACGCGTTTCGCGTAAATGACCATGTCTTCCGGAGCGCCGGGAAGATCGATCAGTTCCTGCGCGGCAGCCTTGGCGGCGTCTTTCTGGCCGAGCGCGCTGGCGCAGACGACGATCGACACCTTGGCGTACGCGCGCGTGTCGGTGTCTTTCGACATCGCGTCGGCCTTGCGGAACAGCTCGACGGCTTTGTCGTTCTTCTGCTCGTTTGCGTACGAGTCTCCGAGCTCGTTGTAGGCCCGCGCCAGCGGCTCGCCCGAGTAGCCGGCCTTCTCGGCCGCGGCGACCGCGGCCTCGGCTTCGTCCCGCTTTTGTCGCGTCGCGAGAATCTCCGCGAGCTGCGCGTTCGCCTCGCCGTCGCCGGGGTTTTCTTTGAGCTTCGCCTCGAGCTGCGGCAGGAGCGCTTCGGAGGCGTGAATCTGCGTCATCCGCTTGCTGAACGGTCCGGGCGGCAGATAGCCGACGATGCGGCCGATCTGCTCGCCGCTCTTATTCAGAAAAACGATCGTGGGAAATCCGGAGACGCCGTACTTCTTGGCGAGATCCTTGCCTTCGCGTTCGGCGTCGGTCTTGAGGTTGACGAACTCGCGGCTGATCTTGACCACGTCGGCGTGCGTGTACGTGTCTTTGTCCAGCCGCTTGCACCAGCCGCACCAGTCGGTGAAGAAGTCGATCATGATCGGCTTTCCGGAGGAAGCGGCCTGCTTCTCCGCTTCGGCCCAGTCCTTGGACCAGACGATCGACTCATCGGCCAGCGCAACGCCCGCCAGCATCAGCGTTGCCAGACAGCCTGCCACGGTCCGTTGCATTCAAGGTCTCCTGAAGAATCCGCGCGCGTCGTGCGTGCTCTGTCCCGAGAGTGTAGTCGGTTCGGCCCAAGGCTTCATGCGGAGATTCGCGACCGAGCGGTTTCTTGCGCCCGGCGTGCAGCGGGCGGCTGCGCCCGGTATACTCCGGTTCGAATCTGGAATCCTGTCAGCCGGAGCCGCGAGAATGAGCGACACGAAGTCGGCGCTGAAGATCGAGGAACGGGAAGGGATCACGGTCGTTTCGTTCCGCGACGCATCGATCCTGGACGCGCTGAGCATTCAGCGAATCGGAAAAGAGCTGTATGACGTCGTCGAGACGCTCAACCGCACGCGCATCGTCCTCGACTTCGCCGAGGTGCGGTTCCTGTCGTCGCAGGCGCTCGGCGTGCTCCTCACGCTGCGGCGCAAGGCCGACAAAGTCAGCGCAACGGTTGTGCTGGCCGCGATCCGCCCGGAGCTCTACCGGGTCTTCACGATCACCAACCTCAACAAGCTCTTCTCGTTCTTTAAGACGGCCGACGAAGCCGTGGCCAGCTTCGCGAAATGACGCAGATGTCCGGTGCTGAATCACGCCTCTCTCGCGACGACCCGCCCGCGCTGCTGGCCGCCACGCCGAAGGACGGCTTGCTGCTGGTCCGCGTCGTCGCGCCGCAACTGACCGCCGTCCGCAGCATCGACCGGCTCGAGCGCGAGTTGACCACCCTGCTCGAACGCCACGAGGAACCGCGCTGGATCCTGGACTTCGCCGGCGTCACCTTCATCGTGACCATGGCGATCAGCGCCTTGCTCGTGATCATGAAACGACTGCGCTCCAAGGGCGGCGATCTCGCGATCATCGGCCTGGAAACGTCGATTTATCGGATGTTCAAGCTGATGAAGCTGGACCAGGTCTTTATCGTGGCAGACACGCGCGAGGCGGCGCAGGCCGCGCTGCGAGCATGAACCCGTCAGCCGCCGCCGCGAATCACTTCTGGCGATAGACGATTCGGCCGCGCTTCGGGTCGTACGGCGAGACCTCGACCGTCACGCGATCACCCGGCAGGATTCGAATGAAGTTCTTCCGCATACGTCCGGAAACGTGCGCGAGCACTTCGTGCTTGTTCGCGCCCAGCTCGGCCGACACGAGGAACATTGCGTTCGGAAGCGCCTTCACGACGATGGCTTCCAACTGAATGGCGTCTTCTTTGGCCAAGCTCAACTCGCTTCCCTTTCGTGCACGCTCGCCGGTCGAACCGCTTACCGGGGGAAATCCCCGGCGGCGCGGCTTCCTGCCCGCCACAGCTCAATCGGCAAAAGAACAACTGTACGCTCTCGGACCGGGTCTGGTCAAACCACCCGAGCGGCGGACGCGCCGGCAGGCGGAGCCCGCGCACGCCGGACCGCAGTCTACCGAAGCGCGCGGCACAATCAGCGCTCCGCGAAACGCAAGCTGCAACCTCGCTACGCGTTATGCCTATTACTTCGGTATGATGTCGATCGGAAGCAGCCTTCCGGTCCGGAAAAACTTCGAGGAGCAATCGCCATGACGCGTTGGTGGAATTGGGCGCTGGTCGCGCTCGTCAGCAGCACGCCGGCCTTCGGCCAGCCGGCACAGACGGAACAGTCCGAGCCAAGCCGGCAGCGCATTCAGCGCGAACGCGGGCAGCGCGGCGAACGCCGTCAGCAGCAGTCGCGCGAGCTCATCGACCAGATCGCGCAGGAGCTGTCGCTCGACGAGCAGCAGCGCGCCAAGCTGGATGAAATCGCGGCCGAGGTGCGCCCGGGCGACAAACTCGGCGGAATCAACAAGGAAGTTTCGAACCTGCAGGACTTGCGCGAAGCGGTCCGCAAGAAGGACACCGCCAAGGCCGACCAGATCCGCGAGCAGATGCGCCGCACCCGCTCCGGCGGATACGCGGAAACGCTGCTCGAACGACTCGAGCCGTCACTCACCGCCGAGCAGAAGGCCAAGCTGCCCGCGCTGCGCGAAACGCTCGCGTCCGCCCAGGGCCTGCCCCCCGGCGCGCCCATGCCCGACCGCCTTGCCCGCATAAAGCCCGCGCTCGAGCTCGACGAGAAGCAGGCGGCCGAGTTCGACCGGCTTCTGGCGGACTTCCGGCGGGAATACGAGAAGTCCGAGTCCGATTCCGAGGCCAAGGCGCTCGAGATGATCGACCAGCTCCGAGAAGCCGCCAGCGCCGGCGACATGGAACGCGTCGGCGAAATCCGCGAGCAGATCGGCGACTCCCGCGGCCGCTCGGACGAGATGGTGCAGGCGTTCCTGTCGGACGTGGAGCGCATGCTCAAACCCGAGCAGAAGCCGGCGTTCGAGCGCGTGTCGCGCGCGTTCGAGCCGCGCGGTGGACCGGGGGCGGCGGACGACGCGCGTCGCCTGCTTCAGGCGGCGCGTCGGCTGGAGCTGGATCGCGACCAGCAGGGTCGCCTGCGCGACCTGGAGCGCGAGTCGATGCGCATGGGGCGCGATTCGCGCCGCGATCCGGACGGACCCGCCCGGCTCTACGAGTCCGTGAAGTCGCAGCTCTCTGAGATCATCGGCGCCGACAAGGTGGCCGAGCTCGAGCAGCAGCTCGCCGAACGCGGTCCGCAACGCCGCCGGACGCCGCGACCGTCCGAGGCGCCGGAGCCGCCGCCGGCCGACGAGCCGATCGAGCCGGATAACCCGTAGTCGCCGCAGACGCGCCGGACGCGAGGGGATGCCGTTGACTGAGGCGCCGCAGCGAGAAGTCTGGTATGCGAACGGCTTGTCCTTCGCCTGCACCCGCTGTGGCAACTGCTGCACCGGCGCGCCGGGTTTCGTGTGGGTTCAGCCGCACGAGATCGGACCGCTGGCGGAGCGCACCGGCTTGTCGGAGGCGGAATTCGTCCGCAAGCACACGCGGCGAATTCGCGGGCGCGTCAGCCTGCTGGAACATGAGAACGGCGACTGCGAGTTCCTCGCTCGCGACGGGAGCGGGCGCGCCGCGTGCCTCGTGCACGACGCGCGTCCGCTCCAATGCCGCACCTGGCCGTTCTGGGAAAGCAACCTGCAATCGCCGCGCGTGTGGGAAGTCGCCTCGCGCAATTGCCCGGGCATGAACCAGGGAACCCGTCACGCCCTGCCCGTCATTCAGCAGGCCGTGCGCGATGCTCAGCGAGCCCAGCTCGATCTTTGACCGCGATGACCAGCCACCCCGCCAGCGCCACGGCGGCGCCTGTCGCCGTCCACGCCACGTCCGCCGCCGATCCGTTCATCGCCGCCTGCTGACCCGAGTCGCGCAGCACGTCCAGCGCGATCCACAGCAGCAGCACTCCGCTCAGCAGACGCCAAGCCGTCGCGCGCGGATGCGCGCTCAGCGCCGCGAGAAGCAGGAGAACAACAATCTCCCTCCCGAACGGGAATACGGCCACGCCGTACGACAATCCGCGCGCGAGATTCTGAACCAGCCCGAGCGAGAAGACCGCCGACGTCCCATCGGCCGTGCCGCTGAGCGTCTTCTGCCCACCGGTCGGGCTCATCGTGTCGCCCATCGGGGTCTCGACCCACACGTGCAGCAGGTCGCTGACGAGATGAGCCTCATAGCCCATCCGGCGCAGCAGCGAAGCGGCGACCACGGCGCGCCCGTCGCAATCCTCGCGCCCGACCGCCAGCACCTCGGCCAGCGTCGGGACGTATTCCATCACACCCCACACCTGCCAGTCCCAGGCGTACGGGATCCGCTCATAGACCACCTTTTCCACCGCCTTCAGGATCGCGGGCTGGGACGACGCCGCGCCGAGGCGTTCGCGCACGTCCGCTTCGAACGGCGCGAGTCCGGGATGCTGCGGGTCGAGCGTGCTGTTCAGGTCGCGCAGCCGCTCGAACGACACCGGCAGCAGCCACGGCCGGGGATAGAGCACCAGGCCGACGCCGAGCACGAACAGCGCGAGCTTGGTCGGCCAGCGCAGCCATGCGCGACGCGAATGCCAGCGTCTCCATGCTGCGAGCATCCCGGCTCCCTGCTGCGGTCGCGCGAAGGCGTGTCGAAGCGCGTCGTGCGCCCGAACGCGCCGCGCGGAAAAATGCCGCTACGATTCTACGAAGTTCCGGGCGAAATCGGCGAAGCAAACCGCGGCGCAGGCCCGGTCGTTGCGAGGCGGGATCGTGCAGCCGGAAGACACAGTGTGTTACTGCATGCACGTCTCGCTGCGAAAGCTCACCCATTTCGCGCGGCGCGAGCAGCCGGCGTGCGCGTCGGAGATGGCGAACTGCCTCGGCGCCGGAACCGGCTGCGGCTGGTGCGTGCCGATCCTCGAGCGAATCGTTGAGGACGCGCGGGCCGGGCGCGACACGGAGATTCACCAGACGCCCGAGCAGTATGCAGCCGCGCGAAAGGCGTATCGCGCGACCGGGCTTCGTGCGCCGTCCGCTTCGGCCCCGCCCGCGTCCGGCGATTTCGAGCAACCCGGACCAGGACACGGCCCGCCGGCCGCGCCGTTTGAAGGAGCATGAATGTCCGCCAGCGTCGTCCGCCCGCCTTCTCCCGCGAACCGGCTGGGAATCGACTATCGCACGCCGCCGCCGCGCAAGGTCGGCGTCACGATCGTGGATGCTCATACGCACCTGTATGGCGGCGAACAGCTCTCCGCGATGCTCGAAGCAGCAAACCTGTACGGCGTCGGCCCGATTCTCTCGATGACTCCGCTGGCGGAGGTCGAGGCGGTTCGCGCGGCCTGTGGCGATCGTGTGCGCTTCATCGCGATTCCGCACTGGAAGTCGATCGCTCGAACGGACGAGTTCCGCGCTGCCTGGATGCGCGATCTGGAGCGGTTCCGCGAACTCGGGGCGCGCCTGTGCAAATTCTGGATGGCCCCCAAAATGAGGAAGGAGCACGGGCTGACGGTCGATCACGAATTCGTCCGTCCGGTCGTGCACGAGGCCGTCCGGCTGGGATACGAGTTCATGATTCACGTCGCCGACCCTTCAGTCTGGTGGTCCGAGGGCAAGCCCTACGCCGACACCCACACTTACGGCGAAAAGGCCGCGCAATACCCGCAACTGGAATGGCTGCTCGACACGGTCGCGCCGCGGCACGTCTCGGGCGTGCACATGGCCGGCTCGGTCGAGGATCTCGACCGGCTCGATCGGCTCATGGAGCGGCACGCGAATTTGCTGCTCGACACCAGCGCGACCAAGTGGATGGTGCGCGAAGTGTCCCGACACCCGCGGTCCGTCCACGATTTCGTCGTTCGCTGGGGCGACCGAATCCTGTTCGGAAGCGATCTGGTCGCGTCCGCCGGCTACAGGGAGTTTGACCACTACGCCAGTCGCTACTGGGCGCACCAGCGGCTATGGGAGACCGACTGCGACGGCGAAAGCCCGATCGACGACCCGGACGTGGACGAGCCTCCCACACTGCGCGGCTGCAATTTGCCGCCGGATACGCTCGAGAAGATATACTCGACCAACATCCGCCGGCTGGGCTGGGTATAGCGACGGTCCGCGGAGAACCTCGACGACTTCCCGAAAGCGAGCCGACGCGTGGACACGCCCGACCTGACGCGCATGCGCGACTTCGCCCTGGAAATCGCGCTGGAAGCCGGCCGCCTGACGCTCGATTTCTTTCACCCGGACACGCCGTTCGAGCGCAAGAGCGACGATTCGCCCGTTACAGTCGCGGACCGCGGGGCCGAGCAATACCTTCGGCAGCGTATCGAGCGTGAATTCCCGACGCACGGCATCCTCGGCGAGGAGTATGGCGAGAAGCGCGGCGACGCTCCGGCGCGCTGGATTCTCGACCCGATCGACGGGACGTTTTCGTTCATTTCCGGCGTTCCGCTGTTCTGCGTACTGGTGGGGTTCGAGTGGCGCGGGGAGATGCTCGCCGGCGTCATCCACGCCCCGGCGCTGAGCGACACCGCCTATGCCGCGCGCGGGCTGGGCTGCATCTGGCGGCGACAGGACGGTTCGGAGCGGACTGCGCAGACGTCGGCGTGCGACGACCTTTCGCGCGCCAGGCTGATCCACACCGGCATTCGGAACATGTACCGCTGCGGGCGCGGCGCGGCGCTGGAGCGGCTGCGCGACGCGGTGTACGCCGACCGGAGCTGGTGCGACGCCTACGGATACCTGCTGATCGCCACCGGCCGGGCCGAGATCGCGATCGATCCGGTCATGAATCCGTGGGACAACGCGGCCCTGCTGCCGGTCGTGACGGAGTCCGGCGGCACGTTCACCGACTGGGAGGGGCGCTCGACGCACCTCTCGCCGCACGCCGTCGCGACGAATGGTCCGCTCGCCGAACGCGTGCTCGCGATGCTCCGCGATTAAGCCGAACCGGGGCCGACGTTCGCGTGACGAGCGTTCGCCCGAATCCGCCGAGCGGCGAGGCGGCTCCGTCCTTACACTACGCCCACCATGAGCGCAGCTCGCCCCGACCAGCGTTTCTCGCAGCGCGTCGACGCCTACGTGCGGCACCGCCCCGGATATCCACCTGAGCTGATGCCCTGTCTGCGCGAGGAGTTCGGCCTGTCGCTGGCGCACGCCGTCGCCGACGTCGGCAGCGGCACCGGCATCTCGGCGGAACTCTTCCTGGACAACGGCAATCGCGTCTTCGGTATCGAGCCGAATGCGGCGATGCGGTCGGCCGCGGAGCAGCGGTTCGCGGACCGCCCGAATTTCGTCAGTGTCGACGCGCGGGCCGAGGCCACGACGCTTCCGGATGCGAGCGTGGATTGGGTCGTCGCCGCCCAGGCGTTTCACTGGTTCGACGTGCCGGCGGCGCGACGCGAGTTCGCGCGGATTCTCCGCCCTGGCGGGCGTGTCGCGCTGATCTGGAACGACCGGCGCAACGACACGCCCTTCCTGCGCGATTACGAATCGCTGCTGCGTGCCTACGGCACCGACTACCTCGAAGTGTGCCACCAGGGCGAAGCGGCCCGCGGCCGCGTCGCGGAGTTCTTCGAGGGGCGCGTCGTGCATCGCCGCGTGTTTCCCAACGCGCAGCATTTTGACTTCGATGGCCTTCGCGGGCGGCTGGAGTCCTCGTCGTATGTGCCGCGCGCTGGTGACGCGCGGTACGAGCCGATGATCGCCGAGCTGCGCCGACTGTTCGATCGGAATGTCGCGGGCGGAACCGTGCAGTTCGGATACGATGCGTGCCTGTTCATCGGCGAGCGCGAGTCTCGCGACCCAGAAACTCTGCGACATTGCGAGCCGCGACCGTAAGGGAGCGGGGGCTGCGCGAGACTCCGACAACTCCGATCCCCCGCTCCCTGACGGTCGCGGCTCGGTTCCGGATACGCAGCGTCTTCAAGGAGGCACTACACTACGCGGGCCGGCGCGGCGCATGGACGAGCGCGCGAACACGGCGGGAGAGAGCTGAATGCGCCTGCGGATTCCAGCGAGGATTGTTGGGGTCGCCTTGTGCGGCGGGCTGCTGGGCGGCAGCGCCGGATGCGAATCGTCCGCGCCGACGCGTTCCGCCGGGCCGCCGCGGATCGCGGCGGACGCCCGCTGGGAGTCCGTGGCGCAGGACCTCGTTCTGATGCGCACGCGCGACGAAGCGATTCGCCGGCGGGTCGCCGAAGGCGGCGGCGCGGCCACGCCCGAGGCCCGCACCGAACTGAAGGAGCTGACCGATCACAACACCGCCCGGCTGCGGCAGATCGTCGACGCGGTCGGCTGGCCGCGGGAGCAGCAGGTCGGCGAGCGCGCTGCCGCCGCCGCGTGGTACCTGCTCGAGCGGGCGGACGCCGATCCTGGATTTCAGATGCAGGTGCTCGAGCGGCTTCGGCCGCTGGTGGATCAGGGCGAATTGCCCCGCGACGAGTTCGATTCGCTGTGGAAATCGGTCTCGGGCCGCGCCGGCGGCTCGCCCGCCGAGAGTCAGGGAGGATAAGAATGTTGCGAAGAAAAACGGGGTGGCTGGCTGCGGGCATCGCGCTGCTCGCGCTTCTGGCGGGCTGCGCAAGCTCCCGGCTGACACGGGCGAACTATGACCGTGTCGCCGTCGGAATGACCGAGCGCGAGGTCGTCGAGATTCTCGGCGATCCCGATGAGAACAAAGGCGGCGGCATCGCCATCGGCGACATCGACGCGTCCGGACGGGTGATGACGTGGGAGAGCGGAGACCGCCACGCGGTGGTCACGTTCGCTCAAGGCAAAGTGGTCGCAAAGGTCCAGCACGGCTTGTAGTCTCCGGCCGGCGCCAACGCCGCCGCCGACGCCGTGTCCGCTACCGGGAGGTCTCTTTCCATGCGCAATCGGGTGTTTCGCCTGGCGATTGGTCTGTTGCCGTTTACGCTGCTGCTTCAGACCCCGACCAATTGCACGATCTTCCTGGATCCCATTCGGATTCTTCAGGGACTGGCGTTCTTCGGCGACTGCGAAGCCGAGTACGACGACGGCGTGTTCGAAGAGCTCGACTGCGACGATTGATCCAGGCGCCGCCTGCTCGCGTCGCCGGAGACGCCCGTGAAGGTAGCCGTCGCGCAGATCGCACCCGCTTTCCTGAACCGCACGGCGACGCTGGAGCGAGTGGTCGCCGCGGTGCGCGAGGCGGTGCGCGAGGCGGCGCGCGAAGCCGCATCGCTGGTCGCGTTCGGCGAGGCGCTGATTCCGGCTTATCCGCTCTGGCTGTCGCGGGCTGACGGGGCCCGCTTCGACAACGCCGACCAGAAGCGTTTGCACGCGCTCTATGTGGAGCAGGCCGTCTGCATCGAGCGAGACGACCTGCGCGACGTGTGCGGGGCCGCGGCCGACGGGCAGATCGCCGTCGTGCTCGGCGTGGCGGAGCGCGCCGCGGACCGCGGCGGTCACTCGCTGTTCTGCTCGCGCGTCTTCATCGGCTCGTGCGGTCGCGTCCTGAGCGTCCATCGCAAGCTGGTGCCGACCTACGAGGAGCGGCTGGCGTGGGGCTACGGCGACGGGGCCGGGCTGGTGACGCACCCCGTCGGCCCGTTCACCGTCGGGGCCCTGAACTGCTGGGAAAACTGGATGCCGCTGGCGCGAGCCGCGCTGTATGCGCTCGGCGAAGACCTGCACGTCATGCTGTGGCCCGGCAGCAGCGGCCTGACGCGCGACATCACGCGATTCGTCGCGCGCGAAGGTCGATCGTTCGTGCTCTCGGCGAGCAACCTGCTGCGGAGCGCGGACATTCCCGCCGACGTGCCGTTGCGCGACGCCCTCGTCGACCGCGACGCGCTGCTCTATGACGGCGGCGCCTGCATCGCCGGTCCGGATGGCGAGTGGATCGTGCCGCCCGTGTCGGGACGCGAGGGGCTGCTCTTTGCCGAGCTCGACCCACGGCGCGTGCTCGAAGAGCGTCAAAACTTCGATCCGGTCGGCCATTACTGCCGGCCGGAAGTGATGCGGCTCCGCGTGGACCGCCGGCGGCACGCGTCCGTGAACGCGGTCGAATAGTCAGATTGGGAGCGATCCGATGACGCGCGGTGGAAGAACAGCGGCCTGGGCGGCGATGATCGCAGTCGGATCGGGGCTGGCGGGGCTGGCCGCTCAGCAAAACGCCCCGTCGCTTCGCGGCGAACTCGAGAGCATCCTCGCGGCGCAGGCTCAAGCCTGGAACCGCGGCGATCTCGACGCGTTCATGACGCCCTACTGGAAATCCGACGAGCTGACCTTCTGCGGAGGCGGCAATACCACGCACGGCTGGCAGGCGACGCTCGATCGCTATCGCGCGCGATACGACTCGCGCGAGAAGATGGGCACGCTCACGTTCGACGTCGATACCGTCCGCCCGCTGGGGGACTCGGCCGCTCTGCTTCTCGGCCGCTGGCGCCTGAAGCGCGAACGGATCGGCGACGCCGGCGGGAACTTCACGCTCGTGTTCGAGCGTATCGACGGCGCCTGGAGAATCATTCACGATCATTCGTCATCGCTTCCAACGCCCGCCTCTCAGCCCGGCGCGAATTCCACTGGCGGTTGACGCGCAATACACTGCCGGACTCCATCGCCATTGCCCGAAACGCAAATCACCGCAACCGCCTTGCCGCACGCACGTACAAGTCGCCGGAACGAAGCCGGAATGAGAGAGCCAGGCACCGGCGGATCGGCGTCACGCCGGTCCGCCGGCGTCAAACCAGGAGATTCTCATGACGCCTTTCCGCACGACGCCCGTTCGCGCTTCAATGTTCACCCTGCTTGTGTTGATGCTGCTCGGGTCCACGGGGGCAGCCGCGCAGGAACCGCCACGACCGCCCGATCGCGAACCGCGGCGGCAGGACGCCCGCCCGCGCCCACCGACGCCGCCCGCGGGCGAGCGCGACGGTCCGGACGGCGCCCCACCGCCGCCGCCGCCGCTGGCAGAATTGTCCCTCTCCGTCGTCCAGCTCGAACACGCCAATGCCGCGCGCGTGGCCGAGTTGTTGGATCGCGTATTCGGCGGACCGGCGGGGATTCGGGTTGCCTGCGATCCGGGCACGCGCACGCTCATTCTCTCCGCGCCCCGGCAATCCGACGAAAGCAAAGTTCGGCAGGTGATCGAGGCGCTGGATCGCCCGGCCGTCGCGGATCGCCCCGCAGACCGAGTGTTCGAATGCGTGACGCTGAAGAACTCCCGTCCCGAAACGGTGGCGATGCGCGTCATCGAGCTGATGCCGCAATCCCGCGAACCGAGCCGAATCCGTGTCGTCCCCTCGCCGGGAGCGAGCTCGCTGTGGATCGGCGGAGACCCGGACGAGGTGACCGCCTATTGCGATCTGGCACGGCGCATCGACGAAAGCCAGCCGACCGATCCCGTCGCAGCCGTCGCGGCGCGGCCCGAACTGCACTTTTATGCGGTCAAACACGTGGACGCGGCGCAACTGTCGGGGACCATCAACCGGGTGCTGGATTCGATGTCGCTGGAGCTTCAGGTGGTAGGCGACAGCCAGTCGAACAGCATCATCGCCTACGCCACGCCGGCGCAGCACGAGCAGATCAACCTGCTGGTCGAACGCCTCGACCATCGAACCGAGCTGCAAGACGTTCCTGAACGCGCAGGCGGCGGACGGCGAGCCCCCGGCGGCGGGCCGTGATGGCAACCTCGCGTGCCAGAAGGCTTGGAGCGCGTCAATCGGAGTCAGGGATTCCCGCAGGAGCCGAACGTGCAGTGGCAGACGCTTGAACAACTCTTGGCCTGGACTCGCGCGACGGGCGCAGGCAACGCGGCGCTGGACACAAGCCTGGACGGCGTCTGGCGGTGTCTGCTCGCGGCGGTGATTGCGGGGCCGGCGCCGGGCGTCCGAGGCGAGCGCGCCGAGAGCAGGAAGCGAACGCCGATCGGAACCGCAAGATCCAAGCGGCGTCCTGCCGCGCGACGCGCGCAGCGGAAACGCTCGCCTCCGACCGATTCGTAGCGGCATCCGCCGCGGCGCGCTCCAGAGCCTCGCGCCGCACCCGGAGCAGCCGCACGCTGCAAAGCGTTCCGGGTCGCCGAGACCGCGCTATTCTTCCGGAAGCTGCGACTCGTTTTCGTCGATCACGATCTCGCCGCGCTTCGGGCGGACCGTGCGCTTGCCGGTCTCGGTCGATCGCGGTTTTTTGCGCGCGGCGCGGGGCGGCTTGCGGCCCGCGGCGATGTCCTCGTCGAACGCGCGCTTGCGGCGCAGCAGGTGGTGATAGTGCTGCCCGAATCGGTGCGCCTCGTCGCGCACCTGCTGGAGCAGGCGCAGCGCTTCGTGGTTGCGGCCCAGGCGGATCGGCGCGGTGCGTGCCTGCACGTAGATCAGCTCCTCTCGCTTGGCGAGCGACACGACCATGGGCGGCTTGCGCGCCTCGCCGCACTCGGCCTCGATCGCGCGGTGGAGCTGCTCGAACGCGTCGAGCGCGGCGTGCAACTGCCCGAGTCCACCGTCGATGAGGATCACGTCGGGGAAGAGCTCCTCGGCGTGCGCGGCATGCCGATAGCGCCGCGCAATGACCTCGCGGATCATGGCGTAGTCGTCCACGCCCTCGACGGTGCGGATGCGGAATCGGCGATAGCCGTTCTTGAGCGGGCGGCCGTCGATGAAGCACACCAGCGCACCCACCGATTCCTCGCCCGCCAGCGTGGCGATGTCGATGCCCTCGATGATGCGCGGGCGCTCCGGGAGCTCGAGCAGCTCGCCCAGCTTCTCCAGCCCGGCGGTCGGGTCGATGAAGAATACCTCCGGCTGCACGTCCGTCTCGACGTTGCCGCTCAGCGAGAGCGACTGGATGGCGCGGATCCGGTCGCGCAGCACGGCCGCGTCCTCGAAGCGCTTCTCGTCGGCGGCCTGCTGCATCTCGCGCGACATGGAGCGGATCAGCACGCTCCGCTTGCTGCGCAGCAGCTTCACCAGCCGGCGGATATCCGCCCGGTAGGCTTCCTTGGAAATCAGGTCGGCGCACGGCGCCGTGCATTGCTTGATCGCGTGCAGCAGGCACGGGCGAAAGAACCTCCGCCGCTCGTCGTCGGCCGCAATCGGCAGCTCGCACGTGCGGAACTTGAACACGCGCTGCAGCGCGTTCACCGCGTCGCGCAATCCGGTCGCGTTCGTAAAGGGGCCGAAGAGCGTGCTGCCGCGCGGCCGCGGCTGGCGCGTCACGAACACGCCGGGGAAGTCGTCCTGCGTGGTGATCTCGATGTATGGGAACGACTTGTCGTCCTTCTGACGCTCGTTGTACGGCGGCTGGATGTCCTTGATGAGTCGGTTCTCGCGCAGCAGCGCGTCCACCTCGGTCTCGCAGTCCAGAAAGTCGATGTCCACGACCAGCGAGGCCATGTGCGCGATCTCGGGTCCGCGCGACGCCAGCAGGTCGGTCGATTCCTGGAAGTAGCTGGAAACGCGGGAACGCAGGTCGCGGGCCTTGCCGACGTACAACACCCGCCCGTCCGCGTCTTTCATTAGGTAGACGCCCGGGGTCTTGGGGAATCGGGCGATCGTCTCGCGCAGCCGCGCGATGCGTGGATCGGCGGGATCGCTCATAGGCGTCATTATAGGGGGCGCGATGGGGGTTGCCCGCCGCCGCGCCGGACGCTACACTGCGTGGCTCTGCGGATCGGCTGGACACGCCGCCGCACCGCGCTGGGAGATCGTGCGATGGCACATAAGAAAGGCCAGGGTTCGACCCGCAACGGCCGCGACAGCCGCCCTCAATACCTGGGCGTAAAGCTATACGGCGGGCAGGCGGCGCAGACCGGCGCGATCATCGTCCGGCAGCGCGGCACGCCCTTCAAGCCGGGCCTGAACGTCGGAATCGGCCGCGACGATACGCTCTTCGCGCTGGCCGACGGCGTGGTCGAGTTCCGCGGCCGGCTGGTCTGCGTCGTTCCGGCGACCGAATAGCGCCCCGCCGCCACGCGACGCGTATCGGCGCCGCGCGCCGGGTCTCTGACCCCTCTTGCATCGGGCGCGCCCGGGCCTGCGACCGCGTCTCCGCTACCGTCGGTCGCGCTCCGAGAACCGAGCCACCTGCGGACCTGCCCCGGATCAATCGCGCCGCCCGCAGCTCAATCCAAGTCCGACAGCGAGGCTTCGAAGTACGGACTGTCGTTCATGCTGACTTCAAACGTTCCGGTGTCCGGCGATGCCTCGTTGAAACGCAGGCGGATCGAACGGATCGACGAGCCGCGGATCGCGATCTCGCCCGCCGACGGCATCAGATTCTGATTGTTCTGCACCGACACGACGACCCCTGTGATCGTGGCGTCATAGCTCTCGCCGCCGTCTTCGAGCGTACCGCTGAACTCGGAAATGGTGGTCTGGCGGTCGGTCGCCGCATACGACAACGCGCCGACGCCGGCCACGCTCGTCGCGCGGGTCGCGTCCACGTAGGCCAGGTCCCAATCGCCGTTCAGCTCGACCGCGTCCCCGCCGGACGCGTACCCTACGTTCACTGCGCCGCTGAGCGTTCGCGCATCGCAAGTCAGCGACTCGAACGTCATCGTGAACTCGTCGTTCGCTGTATCCAGCGCCCCGCGGGCCGACCCAGCGCACTCATACGCATCGAGGCCGGCCGGGTTGCAGCCATCGCCGAACTCGACATCGACCGTGTAGACCGCGGCGGTCTCCGAGAAGACGTCGATCGAGAACTGCGGGCACGTCCCGACGGAGAACGCACCCGGATTCGGGATCGCCTGCGCCGCCTGCGAATCCTCGACTTCGGTCGCGCCGCGGCAGGACGCGCCGGCCTGCTCCAGCGCCGCGGTCGCCCGCAATGCCGACGTAATCGCCGACTTCTCTGACGTCGAGGCGTCACTGATGCCCGCTTCTTGCGTCGAAGGCATGCAACCGCTCACGACAAGCCCGGCCGCGACCACGGCGCAGGCCGCCAGGAACCGCAGCGGGCAGCGAACCGGGCGCGCAGCCGGCGTCTGGGGAACGGCCATCCGGGCCACGCAGCGGACTTCAGCAGTCGCGCGGATCGGGCGCAGGTTTCGCATGTGCGCATCTCCTTCCAGACCCGTTATCGTGCGAGTCGCGGCGGCAGGTGAATCAGCTTCGCGCGGAACTGAGCGACGACACGCCATCGCGCATTCACCGCGCCCGCCCGTTTGCATGGAGAAGCCGTATGCACGGGTTCAGACGGGGTCCACGACCGATGCGAAGCCTGGCGGCGTCGCTGGCGATGTGCCTGGCCGCGTGCGCGGGGTGCGCCGACGCGTACTACCGACGCCTCGATCTCGGACAGGCGCCGGAGAAGTATGAGCGTGTTCTGCCCCCGGCGGAATCGCGGCGATCGGACGCCGGCGTATGCCACCTGCGGACCGATGCTTCGGGGCAGACCGACGCACTGGTGCTGCTGGTCGCCGAGGATCGCCGCGTGGCGGCGAAGCTTCGGGCCACCCGGATCGAGCGGCGGATCGGCGGCCTCGTGATGGAGCGAAGCTACCGGATGCAGTGCGAAATCGACCCGCCCCTGCTGAACGCCGGCGGAGTCGGACCGATCGACGCAATGCGTCTGGTCGTCTCGCGTCTGGCCGGCTTCGAATCATCCGACCTGGAGCGTGACGCGTGCGCGATCGTCGGCGGCGGCCTGCTGCGAATCCTGTCGAGCTGGCCCGGCGCCGGCCAGCCGGGCGTGGATTCGAAACGCACGGCGGAGTGGATCGAACGTGCGCCGCCGGGCGGCGTCGGATCGCTTCATCTCTCGGCCGGCGGGCGTTGGAAGTTTCGATATGAAGTCGGCACGAAGCCCTAGTGTCGTGCCTCAGAAACACTGCGACATTCAGCGCCGCGACCGTCAGGGAGCGGGGGCTGCGCGAGAAGCTGCCATGTCCGATTCCCCGCTCCCTGACGGTCGCGGCTCGGTTCCGGATACGCAGCGTCTTCAATGAGGCACGACACGAGTCGCAGCGGCGAGACGCCGCGCTGCGCGACGCAGGCCCGCAAACCGAATCCGCCGTTCGGCGAGTTGCCGCGCGCCTTCCCCAGTAGTATGCTTCGCCGGATGCTCGAACGTACGTTCGCCGGCGCGGGGGGCGTCGGTTAACGACAGGCAGGCAGCGGTGTCTGACACCTATCTTCCGTGGCCGCAACGGCAGCAGCCCGCCCTTCGCGGCGGCGCGAAAGCTATAGCGCGTGTCGCGCAAGCGCTCGCCCGGTTCGTGGGTCCGGTCCTTCAGCGCTTCCCGGGACTGATCTTCTCCTCCGCCGTCGTGCTCGCGTGCGTGGCGACGTGGCTTGTCGCCGCGTCGGTTCGCGCGGCGGCGCGACTCGAAGCCGCCATCGCGGCCGACCACGGTCCGGCGCGTTGGCTGTCGGTCAGCGAGCTGTCGGTCGCGCTGCGACTCTATGAGATTTCCTGGCCGGCGTGGGCCGTGTGGCCGCTGCAAACGGGGCTGATTCGCGACCTGACCGGACTGCTGGGGGTGATCGCGTTCGTGTCGCTGCTGGCGATGTTCGCGATCTGGTGGGAGCGGAAAGTCAGCGCGTTCATTCAGTCGCGGCTGGGTCCGATGCGGGTGGGCGCCTGGCACGGCTGGGCGCAATCGCTGGCCGACGGCGTGAAGCTGCTCGCGAAGGAAGACCTCGTGCCGGCCGGCGCCGATCGGGCCCTGTTCCGGCTGGCGCCCTATCTGGCGTTCGCGCCGGCGTTGTGTGCGTTCGTGGCGCTGCCGTTCGGCGTCTACTGGGTGTTTCGCGATCTCGACGTGGCGCTGCTGTTCGTGCTGGCGATGATGTCGATCGAGATTGTCGCGGTGCTGCTGGCGGGCTGGGCGAGCAACAACAAGTGGAGCGTATTCGGCGCGATGCGCGAAGCGTGCCAGGTGGTCAGCTATGAGATACCGATGGGCATGTCGCTGCTGGTGCCCGTCATGATCGCCGGCAGCATGCAGCTCACCGAGATCGCCGCGCAGCAGAGCGGCGGCTGGATGAACTGGAACGCGTTTCACAGCCCGTGGGCGGCGATCGCGCTGTGCACGTACTACGTCTCGTCGCTGGCATCGTGCAAGCGCGCCCCGTTCGATCTGCCCGAGGCGGAGAGCGAGCTGGTGGCGGGATTTCACACCGAGTACAGCGGATTCCGCTGGTCGCTGTTCTTCTTCGCCGAGTACGCGGCGATGTTCGTGGTGAGCGGGCTGTCGGTCATCCTGTTCCTGGGCGCGTGGGACGCGCCGTGGGCCGGACTCGCTCCGGCAGGTTGGGGCGGTCCGGACGCGCCCGCCGCGCAGCAACTGCTTTCCGGGGTGCTGTTCAGCGGACCAATCTGGTTCATCCTCAAGTGCATGTTCCTGGTCTACGTGCAGATGTGGCTGCGATGGACGCTGCCTCGTCTGCGCATCGACCAGGTGCTCTATTCGTGCGTGCAGGTCGTGCTGCCGCTGACGCTGGTCACGCTGCTGGCCAGCGCCGTCTGGGAACTGGCGCTTCAGAACAGCGCCGGCTTCCGTGCCGTCGCGAGCGTTTTGAGCACGGCGCTCGCGATCGCCGGGGCGCTGCTGACGCTGTCGCTTCTGGTAGTCGCCGGCGCCGCGTTCCGCCGCCGCGCAGCGCTGGTCGGCACGCTGGCGGTCGAGCGGCCGATGCCCGGGAGTTGAGGTCGATGGAAGCCCTGCTGTTCTACCTCTTCGCGACCGGAATGGTCGGATCCTCGCTCGCCATCCTCCTGACGCGCGACATCGTGCGCGCCGCCACCTGGCTGCTGGGCACGCTGGGATCGGCGGCGGGTTTGTACTTTCTGCTGGCGGCGAACTTTCTCGCCGCGGTGCAACTCATCGTCTATGCCGGCGGCATCCTGATCCTGATCGTGTTCGGCGTCATGCTGACCTCGCGCGGCGGACCGGGCGCCGGCGCCCGCGCGCGCGAGCGGGTCGCCGCGGCGATGGTGTCGCTGGTGCTCTTCGTGGCGCTCACGGCGATGCTCGTGCGTGCTCCCTGGACGGCGTCGCCCGCGGCACAGCCGGGCGGCGCGGCCAGCCTGCGCCAGATCGGCCACGAACTGCTGACCACGTATCTGGTGCCGTTCGAGGCGGCGTCCGTCCTGTTGCTGGCCGTCATGATCGGCGCGGCGTACCTGGCGCGCCCGGAGAAGCGGTGAACGATGTTTGAGATCGGGTTGACGCATTACCTGGTCGTCTCGGCGCTGGTGCTTTGCATCGGCATCGCCGTCATGGTCACGAAGCGCAACGCCGTCGGCGTGCTCATCGGCTCTGAGCTGTTGCTAAACGCGGCGGCGCTGAATTTCGTCGCCTTCGGTCGGATGCACGTCGGCGGGACCGACGGACAGATTTCGGCCGTGTTCGTGATCGTGCTGGCCGCGGCGGAGACGGCGCTCGCGCTAGCGATCTTTCTGAATTTCTACGCGAACCACGCCGCGATCGACGTGGACCAAGGCGCCGCGCTGAAGGGATAGTCGCGCCCGAAGGGCGCCGAGCATGCGGCTACCGGGGGTGTCCGCGGGGCGCGGCGGACAGGCACGAATATGGCAGCGATCCTGCAAGTTCTCCTGCTCGCCGGCGTGCTGATCCCGCTCGCGAGTTTCGTGTTTCTCGCGTTTCGCGGTTCGCGGCTGGGCGGCGGAGTTGTCGCCGCCGCACACGCCGGCGGACACGGGCACGGCCCGCGCTCGCCCGGCGAGCCGCTGGCCGGCTGGGTGGCGACCTCGGCCATCGGCGCTTCGCTGCTCCTGGCGGTCGTGGCGACGTTCATCTGGGCCGGCGGCGACGCCGACGCGCGGCGGGCGTGGTCCGCACAGTCCGCGACTGACGCGCTGACGTGGCTTCAGGTCGGTCCAGCGTCGGTGCAGGTCGGTGTGAACCTCGATTCGATCACGCTGATCGTCTATCTCATGGTGACGATCTGCGCGACGTGCATTCACGTCTTCAGCATCGGCTACATGTCCGGCGATTCCCGCTTTGCGCGGTTCTTCTGCTTCCTGTCGCTCTTCTGCTTCTCGATGCTCGGGCTGGTCATCGCGCGCGACCTGCTGCTGCTGTTCGTATTCTGGGAGCTGGTCGGCGTCTGCTCCTATTTCCTCATCGGCTTCTGGTTCGAGAAACGCAGCGCCAGCAACGCCGCAATCAAAGCCTTCGTCACCAACCGCGTCGGCGACTTCGGGTTCGTCATCGGCCTCGGACTGTGCCTGGTCTACCTCGGCGACTGGTCGCTGACCGGCGCGGCCTCCGCGTTCGAAGCCGGCGCGCACGCGGCCGGCTGGACCACGCAGCCGCTCGGCCCCGCGGCGCACGCCCTGTCGACCGAATCGGCCGCCCGTGCCGCTGCGTTGTTCCAGACGACCTTCTGGGGCGTGCCGCTGGCGACCTGGATGGGAATCGGCCTGTTCTGCGGCGCGATCGGCAAGAGCGCGCAGTTCCCGCTGCAAGTCTGGCTGCCGGACGCGATGGAAGGCCCGACGCCCGTCTCGGCGCTCATCCACGCCGCAACCATGGTGGCCGCCGGCGTATACCTGGTCGCACGCATCTTCACGCTGCTCACGCCTGGTGCGCAGGAATTCATCGCAATCATCGGCTGCATCACGCTCACAATGGCCGCGCTCATCGCGCTGGTGCAAACGGACATCAAGCGCGTGCTGGCGTATTCCACGTTGTCGCAGCTCGGCTACATGATCTTCGGGCTGGGCGTCGGATCGTGGATCGGCGCGCTCTATCACCTGCTCGCGCACGCGTTCTTCAAGGCGCTGCTGTTTCTCGGCGCCGGACAGGTCATCGCCGGCTGCCACCACGAGCAGGACCTGCGCCGCATGGGCGGCCTGGCGTCGAAAATGCCGAACACGGCGCTCACGATGCTCATCGCCGTGCTGGCGATCTCCGGCGCGGGTCTGCCGTGGCTCGGCGTCGGCCTCGGCGGATATCACAGCAAAGACGAGATTCTCGCGGTCGCCTTCACGCGACACTTTGGAGCGGGCGATATGCACGACGCCGCGCCCGGCCAAGCCGCTGCCGTGCCGGTCCGGCTCGCGAGCGATGCGCCGCGCGACGCGAGCGATCCGCACACCGTCAGAACCGGCGACAGAGATGCCGGCGTGGCGCATTCTCCGCCGCCGCCGATCGCGCCGATTTCCACCGCGCTCTTCTGGCTGCCGCTGATCACGGCGTACATCACGCCGTTCTACATGGGTCGCTGCTACGTTCTGGCGTTCCTGGGACGGCCGCGCGACGCCCAGCTGCACGAGCACGCGCACGAAAGCCCGCTGATGGTCCGCCCGCTGTTGGCGCTGGCCGGCATGACGATCGTCAGCAGCATCCCGGTTTTCTTGTTCCGCCCGTTCGTCGCCTTCGGAGCGCCGCAGTCGCCGCCGCTGGCCGTCGCGCTCGACAGTCACGACCCGGTTGTGCACGGCGCGCACGCCTGGCTGCCGCTGATGGTCGGGTTCGCCTGGGTGGTTGGGCTGGGCTCGGCGTGGTGGCTTTATCGCGGCGGTCTGGCGAAGGCCGAGCAAGTCCGCCGGCTCCCGCTGGTTCGTCCGCTTCACGCCGCGCTGTCCCGCAAGCTGTTCTTCGACGTCGTCTACGGCCTGCTCGTCGTGGGCGGCACGAAGGCGTTCGCCGTCGCGTGTCGGCTCTTCGACGAATGGGTCGTGGATTCGGCCGTGAACACGCTGGCCTATCTGGGCGAGCGTGTGGCGCGGTTCTCCGGCGTCGTGCTGGACCAGCGCGGCGTCGATGGCGCGGTCAACGGCCTGGCCGGCGCGACACAGCGAGCCGGCTCGGCGGCGCGCCGCCTTCAGACCGGCTTGGCCCGGAATTACCTGCTGCTCGGCGCGACCGGCGTGTGCGCCGCGATCCTGGCGATCGGCGCGGGCGGAGACCTGGGCGGAGCGGCGCTGTTCGCGCTGCTCGCGGGCGGCGTGCTGCTGACGCCGTGGCGCGAGCTGTGGCGTCGTCTTGCGGCTCAGCGATGAACCGGTCGGGCGGCTGTCCCGCCGGCGACGACTGTGAACTCACTGCCCCGGAGCCTCCCGCGCATGGGGCGCGGGCCGGTCCGGGCGGACGCCGAAAGGCGAGATGGCGATGAACGAAAGTGCTCTTCTGAGCTGGATCGTCTTTCTTCCCACGATCGGCGCGCTGCTGCTGCTGTGCCTGAGCGGGTCCGAGCTGCTCAAGCGCACCGCGCTGCTGTTCACCGCGCTGCCTTTCGCGCTCAGCCTTCTGCTGATCGGGCCGTTCCTCGCCGGAGATTCGGCCGGCGCGGGCGCCGGCTACGGCGAGCTGCACTTCCAGCAGATTGTTCCCTGGATCAGCACGTCGGACGGCGCGCTGCGCGTGAACTATCACGTCGGCGTAGACGGCCTGAGCATGCCGCTGGTGATCCTGACGACGCTCATCACCCTGCTGGCGTGTGCGGCGAGCTGGAACTTCGAGCATTGGAAGACCACCCGCGGGCTGAAAGGATACCTGTTCCTGCTGCTGCTGCTCGAGACGGGCATGCTGGGCGTGTTCGTTTCGTTGGACTTCTTCCTGTTCTACATCTTCTGGGAAGTGATGCTGCTGCCGATGTACTTCCTCATCGGCATCTGGGGCGGCCCAAGGAAGGAATACGCCGCGATCAAGTTCTTTCTCTACACGCTCGGCGGCAGCGTGCTCATGCTGGTCGCGCTGCTCGCACTCTACTTCTACGCCCCGGCCGATCTCCGCACCTTCAACATCATCGAGATGGCCGCGAACCCGGTGCTTCGCGAAGTCTACAACAACCCCGGTGAGACGTTCCTCGGCCTGACGTTCGCACCGGTCGTGTTTCTGCTGCTCTTCGTCGGCTTCGCGATCAAGCTGCCGATCTTCCCATTTCACACCTGGTTGCCCGACGCGCACGTGGAAGCCCCGACCCCCATCAGCATGATCCTCGCCGGAGTGCTGCTGAAGATGGGCGGGTACGGCATGTTCCGCGTTTGCTATCCGATCCTGCCGTCCGCGGGCGAAACGCTGGCAGTGTTCCTGGGCGTGCTGGGCGTCATCAACATCCTCTACGGCGCGCTGTGCGCCATGGCCCAGGACGATTTCAAGAAACTGGTCGCATACAGCTCGATCTCGCACATGGGCTACGTGCTGCTCGGCATGGCCGCCATGACCGAAGCCGGCTTCCAGGGCGCGATGTTCCAGATGATCGCGCACGGCATCTCCAGTCCGATGTGCTTTTTCCTGGTCGGCGTCATATACGACCGCGCGCATCACCGCGAGATCAATCGCTTCGGCGGTCTGTGGCTGACCATGCCGGTCTACGGCTCGCTCGCGACGCTCGGGTTCTTCGCGTCGCTCGGCCTGCCCGCGCTGTGCGGCTTCATTGGCGAGGTCTATGCCATCTTCGGCGCGTTCCTGTCGAACACCGGCGTGCTCGGCGCGTGGGCGTTCCCGCTGGCGATCCTGGCGGCCGCCGGCGCGATCCTCACGGCCGCGTACATTCTGTGGATGATGCAGCGCGTGTACCTCGGCCCGGCGCGAGAAGAATATGCCGGCTTCGGCGACGCGAACTCGCGTGAAGTCGCGATCCTTGCGCCGATGGCCGTGCTGTGCGTGCTGCTCGGGATCCTCCCGAAGCAGACCCTGCTGGACTACGTGAGCGGAACGCTGAACAGCATTCTCGCGATCAGCGCGGGGTGAGCGCGCGTCGCTACATCCGCCGCGATTCCTCGTAACCACACGCACCGTTCAACATCCGAGAAATGCGCATTCGGTTGTCCGCGCGGTCGAAATCGCCGCGCGAATCATCCCCGGCCGCGTGAATCAGCCACACATGACGTCGCGTTCATCCAGAGCGACGTGTCGCGCAAGCGGCGCGCCTGCTCCGCAGGAGGATGCCGCGCCGTCCTCGGCACGGCGGCGGCCGCGTCGCGCCCCGGAGATCGCGCCACGAGGTGTGGCGCCGGGGACAGAGTCTACGCAAAAAGGAGCATTCGTGCAGGCGATTCGATTTACGACCGCGTTGCTGTTCGTCGCCATCGCGTCGGCCGCTGTTCGCGGCGGCACACTCACGCAGTTCGTGCCGTTCGACTACGACGGCAACTTCGGAGTGACCACGCCGGTCATTCAGGGCTTCGATACGCTGGGCGGCAGCCGCGAACTCACGGGAGTGACGTTCGCCTTTCACCACAACTTCAACATCGAGCTCTTCGTCGAGAGCACCGGCCCGACCGCGATCGCCGACGGCGACTACCTCTTCAGCCTGAGCTTTATCTCGCTCTACCAGGTTGGCGAATCGGGCGACAAGGGCGACCCTCCGCCGTTCCTGGGTCCCGGAGCGTTCTTTGTGGGCGACATCTCCGGCGCGCTCGGCACTTACGACGGAATCGCCGGCAATGACGGGCCCGATTCGCTGCGCCTTGGTTTCAACGACTCGTTCACCGTCGTGCAGCAGTACACGCACGCCGAGCCCGACGTGCTCGCGGCCGTGACTGCGCCGGGCCCGATCGCCACCGTGCTCGGCGGCTTCAGCGAGTTGTTCTTCTCGTGGGTCAACGATCCGGGCTGGCCGATCCCGCCTGCCGGGTTCCCCGAGTATCCCGACGACGCCGCCATCTGGATCAGCACGCCGACGCTTCGCCACCATGGCGAGATTGAGATCACCTACGAATACGTCCCGGAGCCGGCCACGGTGTCGACGCTGGCCGCGCTCGCGCTGTTCGCCCTGCGCCGCCGCTGATCGCGATACCCGAACGACGGAATGCGCATTCCGAGCCGCGACCGTCAGGGAGCGGGGAAACTCGAGTGATTCCCATCGCGCGTCTCCCCCCGCCCCCTCACGATCGCGGCTCGGATCAGGTTTCGGGATAGCTCCTACGCTGGGAAAAGCCCGTTCTTGCGTTCCCGCCCAATTGCTCGGCCGGCCACGTCGGCGAACCGCGCGGTCCACGCCCACCTCGATCGCCACAGTCGCCGGCCGACGCGGAGGGCCGTCGGCCGGGCGCGCGTCTGAATCAGCTTCGCATCGCGGGCGACCTGGGCGAGAACGGCGACGCGATCCTCGTCACTGGCGACTTCGGCGGGACGATGAACCTGCGCGGCACGGTACAAGGCTCGATCATCATCGCTGGCGACTAGTTGGCGCAGCAAAACATGGCCACTCGCGCACAAATATGGCCGGAGCGATGATCGCGGGGAATCTCCGCAGACGCCCAGGTGTGTGAATTGGGCGGAACGATCGCAGGTCGTTCTTCGGCGGCTCGAAAGCCGTTCGAACCGCTCGTTCAGCCGGCTTCGACGGAGGCCACCCGTGCCGGCCACACTCCCCGCCGGGTGCCCTGCCGACGGCTGTTCGCGTCGGCAGGCGACGTGTGCCACTGCTCTGCGAACAGTGTCTTCCGCCGCCCGCGACCAACCCTCCCGCACCCCATCCGCCATCGCCACCGCGCCGGTCACAGAGTAAATGAAATTTATTCACCGCAACGTCGGGCATCCTAGGAGGACTTTATGATATATAATTCGTGCAGCCGCCCGCGGCCGCGCGGGCGCACGACACCATTCAGGAGACCCGCCATGAACCGCACCCTCCCCGCTGCTCTCGCCTCGCTTCTCGCGCTGTCCGCCGCCGCGGCGCTGGCCGCTCCGCCGTCCGCCGGCGATCTCCCGACCGGCTCGTGGGCCGGCGAGGGCGTCTTCACGCTGCACAAATGGTCCAAGCCCGAAAGCGAAGACGCGCCCGCCAAGCCCGACGCCACCGAGCAAGGCAAGTATCCCACGAGCCTGACCATCGTGGCGACCGAGCTCGACGGCCGCCCGGTCATCCGCCTGGAGATTCTGTCCGAACGCGGCCAGACCAAGAACCTGGACGGCGATCGCACGCACCTGGTGCTCGTGCTCGCCCGCGACGAATCGGTCAAGCCGCAGGGCGGCGTCACCGCCTATAAGGTCGTGCAATCGGGTTTGACGACCGACGCTTCTCCGCTCAAGCTGAACAGCAATGACGAGAAGTTCCCGGTCATCTGGTGCATCCGCAGCGGCGGTCAGACCACGCTGCAGATTGCGTACGCGCACGGATGGTCGGATTCGATCGTCTTCGCGGGCGACACCGCCACCAAGACCGGCGCGCTGACCTCGGACGACGGCGCGGTCGCCTGGACGGAGACCCTGAACAAGAGGTAGCCATGATCCTGGGGGGATTCTGGGCGCCCGACGCAACCACGCTTCAATTCACCGCTCCCGAACTGCTGCTCGTCGCGACGGTCGCGTGCGTCCTGCTCGCGGCCGTCGCGCTGGGCCGCGCGCCGAAGACGCTCACCGGCATCGCCATCGCCGGCGTGCTGGTCAGCGCCGCCGCGGCGTGGACGCAGCTCGGCTCGCACGCCGGACCGGTCGAGCTGTTCGTCACCGACACGGCGCCCGGCGTGATGATCGCCGATCGCCTCGCGGCCTTCTTTCGCGTGTTTGTGCTGCTATTCCTCGCCGCGATCCTGGCGATCTGGCCGATGTTCGATGCGCGCCGCGCGCCGGCCGAGTTCCTCACGCTGCTGTTGTGCAGCGCCGTCGGCATGTCGCTGATGAGCAGCGCGACGAACCTCATCGTCATGATCCTCGCGATCGAGATGGCCTCGCTGCCGAGCTACGCGCTGGTCGCGTTCGACCGCCGCAGCCGCATCGCGGCCGAAGCCGGCATCAAGTACGCCCTGTTCGGGGCGATCTGCGCCGGCCTGACGCTCTACGGCGCGAGCCTGCTCTACGGAATCACCGGCTCGCTGCACCTGCCCACGATCGCCGAGCGGATTTCCGACGGCGGACGCGACCTGGCCGCCACGCCGCTGCTGGCGGTGGCGCTGCTGTGCACGTTTGTGGGCGTCGGCTTCAAGATCTCCGCGGTTCCGCTGCACTTCTGGTGCCCGGACGCGTTCCAGGGCGCCTCATTGCCGATCGCGACATGGCTGAGCGTGGCGAGCAAGGCGGCCGGCCTCGTGCTGCTGCTGAGGCTGGTCGGGCTGATGGGCGGGGCTGACGGCTTCGACTACCGCATGAACGTCCTGCCGGGCATCGCGTGGACGGTCGCCGTCGTCGCGGCGCTCACCTGCACGTTCGCCAATCTCGCTGCGTTTCATCAGACCAACGTGCGACGTCTGCTGGCGTACAGCTCCATCGCTCACGCCGGATACATGCTGTGCGCGGGCGCGATCGTCGCGCCCGGCGGCAGCGCCGAAGCGCTGAGCGCGCTGCTCCAATACCTCGTCATCTACCTGTTCATGAACCTGGGCGCGTTCACGGCGCTCGGGCTGGTCGCGTCCGACAGCGGCAGCGAGGAGCTGGACGCGTTCCGCGGACTGGGCTGGCGCGATCCGCCGCTGGCGGCGGCGCTCACGCTCTGCCTGGTCTCGCTGATCGGATTGCCGCCTCTGGGCGGATTCATCGCGAAGTGGTGGCTGATCTGGGCGCTCAGCGACGCCGCCAGCTCGAACGCCGGCGGTCTCACGACGGTGCTCTGGACGCTCGTATTCGTCGTCGTTCTGAACACAGCGCTGAGCCTGTTCTACTATGCCCGGATCATTCGCGACATGTATCTGCGCGGCGACCGCGAGGCCGCCCGCCCGCTCAGCGCGCCGCTGGCCGGCAAGCTGCTCGTGCAGGGGTGCGCGGTCGCGCTGCTGCTCACCGGAGTGCTGACGATCGGCCCGCTGAAGCGGAACGCGGACGCGGTGGCGGCCGCTTCGGTCGGGCGGGCGCCGTCCCCGTCCGCAGCCGCTGTCGCCGGCAACGACGATCACTGAGCGCGATCGTCGTGCCTCAGAAATACTGCGACATTCGGAGCCGCGACCGTAACGGAGCGGAGGCTGCGCGCGACGCTGCCATGTCCGATTCCCCGCTCCCTGACGGTCGCGGCTCGGTTCCCGATACGCAGCGTCTTCAATGAGGCACTGCGCTAGCCCGGCTCGTAGTGCGTGATCTGCCGAACGGAATTGTCGGCGTTCATCAGCAGCACGGTCGGCCGGAACGCGCGATATTCCTCGTCGCTCATCCACGCGAAGTGCATGAGAATCAGCGGATCGCCGCGCTCGACCAACAGCGCCGCGGCGCCGTTCACTTCGATCGTGCGCGAACCGCGCTCTCCGCGGAAAATGTATGTCTCGAAGCGCGCCCCCGACCGGGCGTTCGCGACGCTCACGGCGTCGCTGGCGCGCAGACCGGCCGCGTCGAGCAGCTCGGAATCGACCGTAATCGATCCCATGTAATCGACGGATGCGCCCGTCACCCGAGCCATGTGAATCTTGCTGTGCAGGACCTTCCGCAGCATTTCCGGGATTCTACACGCGGCGCCGCGGCCGCCCAATCGCCGCCGCGCCGTCCAGGAAACAAAGAAGCGGCCGCCCCCCGGTATTCCGGCGAACGGCCGCTTCCGAGTCGAGGAGAGAAATCTAGTCGATCAGGCCGAACACCGTCCGACCCTTGTACGGCCAGAGTCCGGACACGTTGCCCGGCACGCTGACGTTGCCGAACTGAACGCCGGGCGACGGGTAGGCGTCGAGCTGCCAGCCGTTGCCGCGCGTCAGATACTGCACGGTCGTGCTGTTCACGCCCCAGTCACCGTATTCCGCCGAAGCCGGCAGGTACGCCGGGTCGTCGGAGGCGCTGGCCCGCGAGGACCGCGCCGACCCGTCGGCGTACATGATGTTGTCGGTCATGAACTCTTCGTGCCAGCCGACGGCTTCGATCTTGCCGAAGCCGTCCGACGCGCTGTCCGTTCCGATCATGTTGAAGAAGAACGGATCGCCGCCGACGACGATGCGCGACGCGTTCTGAAGCCGGTCGGCGCGCTGTCCGAACACGCCCACACTGATACGGCCCGCGGCGCTGCCCACGTACGCCATGCTGGCGCGGTAGCTGTTTCCGAACATCTCGAAGCACGGCACATCGAACGAACCGTCGGGCGCGTCGTCAATCGCCAGCCCGGACACGTTGCTCGGCCAGCCCTTGTCGCCCGGGCAACGAAACGCCTTCAGGTCCACGGTCGTTTCGTCCAGATCCGGATACATGAACGACGACAGCGGCCGCTGTGCCGCACCCCAGTTCAGCGTGGTGATCGACGGGTGCTTGAGATCCCGGTTCAGCAGGAACTCGCCGCCGCCGTTCTCATTGTCATCCGCGGTGTTGAACGGCGTCGTCGCCGCCCCGCCGCCATACGCGAACCACATCGCCGTGCGATAGAGCCAGTAGCCCTGGCCCTCGACCGACTGCGACACGCTGGACCAGTGGATCGGGACCAGAACGCCGCTCGAGTCCGACCCGGAATACTGATACGCCGAGGAAAGGATGTTCTTCTGGTTGGAAAGGCAGGCAGCCTTCTGTGCCTGGGCCTTGGCTCGCTGCAAGCTCGGCAGCAGGATCGAGATAAGCAATGCGATGATGGCGACGACCACCAGCAGTTCGATGAGCGTGAAAGCTCGCGAACGCCTCGTACATGTCATGATGCCGCGCTCCTTCGTCTACGCGCCGCGCCGGTCCCCGCGCGCGGCAAGTGCCTGAACGATCGACCGATTCCCGACTATCACTGGCAGAGTGGTTCGCGGAACTCGCCATTCGGACGGCGTGCAGAACTGCACGTGACCGATAACGCGTTCCGGAAATGCGCCCGATCCCAGGTGATGGGACGGTCGCATCAATCAATTATTCTACATCCAAATTGTCGCGTTCCAACAGAAATCTTCACGCGACGTTTGGTTTTTTCGGCCGCACCGACCAGCCGTCGGCTCGATCCGAATCTGTCCGGACTCATCGATCGGTACCGCGCGATGGTCCGCCCGTCTCCCGTCTCAACCGGTGCTACTCGTCCGTCCAGGCGTGAAAAGTTCGACCTCGGTACGGCCAGATCTTCTCCTTATTGCCGCCCGGACTGCCGCTTCCAAACTGAACGCCCGGCGTGGGATAGCAGTCGATCTGATAGTCGACTCCGCGGGCGAATATGCTCACGTCGGCGCCCCAGTCTTCACCATCCTGCGCCGTCGGTCGGAACTCGTCCGCCCGGATCGGGTTGGCGCGTGTGGACCGTGCCGAACCATCCGCGAACATCAGGTTCTCCGTCATGACCTCGCCGTGCGACGAGACCATGTCTACCGTGCTCCACGAGTTCGAGTCCGATCCGATCATGTTGAAAAACAGAGGGCCGCCGCCGAAAACCATCCGCGACGTGTTCGAAAGTCGGTCCAGCCGCTGACCGAAGACGCCGAACGCATAGCGCGGGTTGTCGCTCAGCGTCATGTACAGGCTGAGGCGGTAGCTGTTGCCGAGCGTCTCGAACAGCGAGCGATCAAAGTTCTCGAGCGGCGCGTCGTCCGCCACCTGCTGCGAATACTCGCCCGGATAACCGCGGTCGCCGGGGCAGCGGAACGTATCGATCCCCTTGGCGTCGTTCTCGACGTCCGGAACCATGAACGCCGTGAGAGGGCGCTCGGCGGTCCCCCAACTGTGCGTGACTCCGGTCACCGGATTCACGAACGTCTTGGTGTGGTTCACCATGTACGTTCCGTCTTCCGTATAAAACTCCTGCGTCGCACCCTGCCCGCCGAACGCCACCCACATCGCCAGCCGGCCCATCCAGTATTCGCCCGTGTCGAAGTTCTTCGACAACATCGACCAGTGCAGCGGCGTGAGCGTGTTGCCCGAGTCGTTGTGCGCGTATTGCGCCGCGCCCGTGACGATATTCCGCTGGTTCGACAGGCACGCCGTCTTCTGAGCCTGGGCCCGCGCTCGGGTCAGGCTCGGCAAGAGAATCGACACCAGCAGTGCGATGATTGCCACCACCACCAACAGCTCGATCAACGTGAATCCGGCACGGGTTCGCGACATGCTCGTTCTCCTGTCCGCGGCGATCGGCGCGGCATGCGAAATCCCGCGACCGGTGTCGCAGTGCGCCGGCGGGCGACGCTCACAATCGACGGGCTGCCCGCCTCAACATGACCGGGACTCGATGCTTCGAAATGGCTCATCCACGGCGGCGCTTCAGCCGCAAACGCGGCCGCCCGCCCGATCACCGACCTTCAGTATACCCAGCGATGCCGCCCGAAGCGTCCATTTTCGCCAACTTCTGCTGCCGGCGAATCGTCAGTTCGACAGTCCGTGCAGGATGATGCGAACCGCCAGCGCGGCCGCATCCTCGTCGGTCAGGCCGCGGCAGCCATGACAGACGTGCCCCTCCAGCCCGCACCCCAATGCGAATGGGCTGTACACCAAGGTCAGCCGCCCGCCGATCTCCGCGCCCCACAACTCCGGGGAAGCCCCGGAATCCCCTTCGCGCACCACCGCCGGCTTGTAACCGACGCGAGTCAGCGGCGGCCCGGGCAGAGCGCCGAACAGCGCATGATCCAACGGAATCCGCCGCAACGGCGCGCCATCCAGAACCCGCCCGATCTGTTCGCGGAACGACCGGTCGAACGCCTCCGACCCGCAGCACGCTTCCGCCAGGACGAACCCGCCGCGCCGCAGGTGTCCGCGCAGCGCGTCCACCTCCGCCACGCTCCAGAGGAACGGGGCATGCCCGGTCAGGAACAGCAGCGGCGCGCCGGCGAGCTGCGAAACCTCGGCCCGCACGGCTCTGGCCCGCGTCACCACGTTCACGCCGCCGCGATCCCGCAGCGCCTCCGCGAGCCGCTCGAGCGCGTGCGGGTCCGGCCGCCAGTCGCCTTCGTACACAAGCTGCGCGAGCTGCAGCGCGTTGCCCGGCGGCGGACGATCGTCGCCGGCGTCGTCCCGCGGCACGACCACGACGTCGAGCCGATCGCGCAGCGGTCGCCGACCGATCGCGAACGCCGCGATGTTCACGCCGAGTTGCAGTGCCGGCTCGCTCAGTCCCGGCAGATCGCCCTGTTCCCACAGGCAGGACAGATCGCGAGGACTGAAGAAGACGCTGGTGCGACAGCCCAGGTCGATCCCCATCAGCCCCTGCGGGGCGAGCGAGTAGTGCGCCGCGTAGACCGGGTGGTCGGCCGGCAGTTCGCGCAGCGGCTGCTCCCCGAACACCTCCCGCGCGAGCGCATCAAACCCACGCCGGAACTCCTCGCTGCCGCAGCACGCCTCCGCAAGCACCGTCCCGCCCTGCTCCACGTAGGCCCGCAGCGTGCGCGACTGCTCCGCGCTCAGATTCGGAAACGAATGACCCTGCAAGTACAGGATCGGCGATGCCAGCCACTGTTCGAGCGGCGCTTCGACGGGCAAGACCTGCCAATCCACGGGCTCGCCGAGGCGATCGCCCAGGAACTTCACCAGGTTGCGCACGTCATTGCGATCCGGGTTCCATTCGTCGTCGTTCGACCACTTCAGCTTCTGAATGAGAAGCGGATTGCGGCCCTTGACCAGGAACAGAATCGCCAGCGACGTTTCCGACACGCTGTCCGACCACAGTCCCGTGCCGCCCTGCCGCCGCAACAGCGATCGCGCCCCTTCGCGATACCACTCGTTGGCGCCGAAGAACCGCTGCCCGGACAGCATGCCGGCCCGCTCCGCCGCGTACAGCCAGTAAATCAGCCAGCTCGCCCCGCGCTGCGGATGCGAATCCGCGTCGAAGTGCACGCCGAGCCACCTCAGCCCGTTCGCCAGCGGGCGCGCGGCCGGGTACTTGCCGCAATTCGGCGCCGCACCGTCCGCGAAGCCGCGCTCGCGCGCCCCCGCGGCGCGCTCGCCGAGAATGATCAGGTTGCACACATTGGCGGCCGTCATGCTGCCGTAGCTCTCCGGCGACGTGCGATACGACCATCCGCCGTCGCGGTTCTGCGTGCCCAGCACGCCGGTCCGGGCCCGCTGCCACACTCCGGCGGGAATCTCCACGCCCGCCTCGGCGGCCGCGTTCAGTCCCAGCAGCGCGAACTGCGTGTTGGAATGGTCGAATTGCTGCTTGCGCGACGTGTACGACCAGAGTCCGTTGGATTGCTGCGCGTCGATGAGCCAGCGCGCCGCCCGCGCGATCGACGGCTTGTACTTCGCCGGGTCGGCTTGCGCCATGGCCAGGATTTTCAGGGAAACGACGTACGTCGCCTCGATCGGCGCGGCTTCGACCTGCCGCAGCGCCGCGGCCATGTGCGGCGCGCTCGGCGATTCGCCCGCGGTGAGCAGCGCCAGCGCCGCCAGGCAGGTTTCGCCGCCGTCCACGTAGCGCTGCGGCCAGGTTCCGTCGTCGTTCTGAATGCGCCGCAGCGCTCGCACAGCGACCGCAATGGAACGCTGCACCTGTGCGGAGGAGACGTCGGACTGCGCCTGGGCGTGGGCTTGCTGCGGGAGCGTCCAGAGCCAGAGAAGCAAGAGCGTCAGCGCGGTCGGACAGCGGCGATTTCGGCGCGCCCAGAACTCGATTCGCCGCTGAGGCATGTCGCCATTGTACGACCGCGGAGCAGCGCGTCGTGCGCCGCTCCGCGGACGAGAGTCGCGTGAACGTCGAAGAGCGTTACTGCGAGATGCTCATGAGCTCGAGGTCGAACACCAGGACCGCGTTGCCCGGAATGACCGGCGGACTGCCGCGTTCGCCGTAGCCGAGTTTCGGCGGAATGAACACGCGCCGCTTTTCGCCGACTTTCATCGTAGAGAGGCATTCGATCCAGCCCGGGATGACGCCGCCGGACATGCGTACCGGAAACGGCTTGCCGCGATCTACGCTGCTGTCGAACTTGTTGCCGTACAGCAACCAGCCGGTGTAGTGCGTCTCGACCGTGTCGGTCGTTTGCGGCGTCGCGCCTTCGCCGGCCTTCATCACGACCCAGCGCAGGCCCGTATCCGAAGTCTGCACGCTGTTGCCGCTCTCCTTCTCCGCCTTGGCGATCCAGTCCTTCGCCAGCTCTTCCTGGAACGCGAGGGGATCCGACTCGTACCGCGCCACGCGCTCGCTGGAATCCTTCATCAGCGCCTCCACCTTCGTACGATCGTAAGGAGTGATCGGCTTGACGCTCTTGATGACGACAGGCGTCTCCGGCGTCACCGGCTGCGGGAACGGCAGCTTCTCGTGCTTGACGCATTTGACCGACTTGATCTGGTCCACGACCTCCATGCCCTCGACCACCTGCCCGAACACGCAGTAGGCCGCGCCGTCGCCCGGCATGTCCAGCCGCTCGTTATCCACCACGTTGATGAAGAACTGCGCCGTCCCAGAATGCGGCTGATTTCCCAGCCGCGCCATCGAGATCGTGCCGCGCTTGTTCTTCAGGCCGTTGGTCCACTCGTTCTTCACCGGCGGACGCAGCCCGTCTGTCTTCTGTTCCATCGCCTCGTTGTAGCCGCCGCCCTGAATCATGAACGTGGGAATCACGCGATGGAACACGGTCCCGTCATAGAACCCCGACCCCGCATACAGCAAGAAGTTGTCCACCGTCATCGGCGCCTTCGTCGCGTCCAGCTCGATCACGATGTCGCCCAGCGTCGTCTCCATCTTCACCCGCGGACGCAGCGACGGATCGCCCGATTCGCCTTCCGACGCGGCCGGCGCGGAATCCTGACCGAATACCAGCGCCGCGCACGCGGCCGCACATGCCGTAGCAAGCAGTCTGCGGGTCATTTTGCTCCCTCGCGAGGTTCGCCGCGGCGCAGGCCGGCGGCTTCGGTTCCGGTAGCGTTCGAAACCGCGAATGCTAATCCCGGCGTTTGCGAATCGCAAATCCGCGCTGCGTGTCGGTAGTGGTCGCGTTCGGATCCGAGCCGCGACCGTCAGGGAGCGCGGTCCGCGAAAACCGCTCGCCGACGCGCGCAGCACGGAAGTATTCGGCCAATCGATACCGGTACCTGCGTGTCAGGCTCCGACGCCGGCGACGTCCTTCGACAGCACGGCGCGGCTGTAGAGCAGCTCGAACCCATCGCGCTGCGCGTTCTGCTGCGACTTGGATCCCGGCAGCGTGACGACCAGAACCAGGTCACACCCGCAAGCCGCCGCCCGCGCCAGCCGCGCACGCGTCAGTGCCGTCTGAACGCCGCGCCGGCGAAACTGCGGCAGCGTCGCCGCGCCGCACAGGCCCGCAATGCCGTCGTCGATCCGCAGCGCGCCGCCCCCGGCCGGCACGCCGTCCACCCGCGCCAAGAATCGCTCGAAGGCGCGCGCCTCGGCCATGTCCTCCTGAATCTGTCGCATGGCGTCTTCCGGAAACGACTCGTGCGACGGGATGCCCTGCGTGTCGGGCGCGAGAAACCCGCGCGTCATCACGTCGATCCACACCGCAAGCTCGGCCGGCGCGCACACCGCGACCTCGATCGAGCCGGAAGGCTCGGACGCAGGAGCCGCCGTCGCCGGACGCCGGCCCAACACGTTCTCGAAGCCGATCAGCACGTAGCCGCGGCGCGTGAGCTGCGCCGCCACGGACGGGTCGGCCAGCGTGCTCACCTCGACCAGTACGGGAGTCTTCCGCTGCGCGCAGACGCGTTCAAACTCCGCGAGTTCGCCGACGTTCAACTCTCCGCCGAATCCCAGCCCGACCACCTTGTTCAGCGGCGAGTCCGGACCGGTATGCGCGGCCACGCCGCCGGAGAATCGGCGGACGATGACGCCCGCCTGCGGCCGGCGACGCGCGATCGCCTCCGCGCAATCCACGACCATGCGACCGGCGCCCGCCTCGATCCGCGTTGCCAGCAGAGTGTCCGCGAACATGGATGGAGCCTCGCAGAAAGCGATCGTTCGCTCTGCGGCGCGCCGCTACAGCGCACCGCCGATCACGTGACTGGCGCTGCCGTCACTCGGCCGCTATTCTAATCGTGCGTCGAAGACGGTCCGGACGCAATGTGCGACGTCGCGATCCCGCCTGCCATCCGCGAGCTGGACCGAGGAGTGCTATGCGCGGCCTGTTGATTCTTGTATCGCTCTCGCTCGTTGCCGCCGGCTGTGCCTCGCGCCACTCCGCACCGCTCACGTCGACGCCGCAAGCCACGTGGTCGCTCGATCCGGCCACGCGCGTCGAAGCGTGGCGCGCGGACATCGATTTCCTGGTCCGCGAGCTCCCTCGGCGGCATGTGAAGCCGTTCTTCCATTGCGATCGAGCGCATTTCGAGTCCGCCGCGACGGAGTTGAGCCGCGGCGTCGAGGACCAGACCGACGCGGAGGTGCTCGTCGGCATGATGCGGCTCGTCGCCCTGCTGGGCGACGCGCATACGAGCGTGGACGTATTCGGGGCCCAGCCGCGACTGCGACGATTCGCGCTCGACCTCTATGACTTCGACGACGGCGTAGCCATCGTCGCCGCTCGCGAATCCCAGCAGGAGCTCATCGGCCAGCGACTGGTGCGGTTTGGCGAGGTGTCGGCGGACGAGGCGCTCGAACGCGCCGGACAAGTCTGGCCATTCGAGAACCCGTCGTCTTTTCGCCATCTCGCGCCAAGGCACATGCTCTATGCCGAGATCGCGCACGCGCTCCGCCTCATCCAGTCGTGCGATCGCGCGTCGATCGTCGTCCAGGACCCGCGCACCGGCCGGGAGCAATCGGCCGAGATCACTCCAGTCGCGGAAGGCGAACCGCTCACCGGCCCGCCTCCGCCCGCAAGTGGGCTTGTCCTGTCACGTCAGCCGCGCCCCTTGGCGAACTGGTTCGAATCCGTGCCGGAGCATGATGCGATCTACTTTCGCTACGGGCAGTGCGCGGACCTGCCCGACCTTCCGGTGTCGAAGCTCTGCCAGGACCTGCTGAAAGCGATCGACGACGAGGCGCCCAAGCGTCTCATCGTGGACTTGCGGAGCAACGGCGGTGGAGATTCCGGGCTGCTCGCGCCGCTGTTCCGCGGGTTGCGGTTGAGGTTCAGGATCGGCGTCGACTGCAAGCTCGCCGTCCTGATCGGGCGGCGCACGTTCTCGTCGGCGCAGATGAACGCCGTCGAGCTGAAGCGATCACTCGGCGCCACGCTCATCGGCGAGCCGACCGGGCAGAAACCCAACGCGTACGGCGAAGTCCGCCGTTTTCGACTGCCGCGGACGGGGCTTTGGGTGAACTACTCGACGCGCTTCTTCCGAACCGCTGAAGACGATCCGCCCTCCACCGAGCCGGACTTGCGCGTACGCGTGCTGTCGGATGACTTCTTCGCCGGCCGCGACGCGGCGTACGAGGCGGCGCTAGTGCTCGAGTGAGGGACGTGCAGCCGGAGCATCCGTCGCACGGGCGCATGGAGCAGACGGCGCGGGCGGCACGACACGCCGCAGCCCGCGTCCGCCGCACGCCGCCGCCGCTATACTCCGTTCCGAATCCGACACCGCCGGAGCTGACGACATGCCCCAATCGACCGCCGCAACCCTGTCCGCTGCCCGCGCCGCGGGCGGCGCGCGAATTGTCCGCGCCCCGCGCGGCCGCGAGATTTCCTGCAAAGGCTGGCAGCAGGAGGCGGCTCTGCGGATGCTCATGAACAATCTGGATCCCGACGTGGCCGAGATGCCCGAGCAGCTCATCGTCTACGGCGGCAACGGCAAGGCGGCGCGGTCCTGGCCGGATTTTGATCGCATTGTCGCCGCGCTGCGCCGCTTGGAGGGCGACGAGACGCTGCTCGTGCAGAGCGGGCGCGCCGTCGGCGTCCTGAAGACGCATCCCGACGCGCCGCGCGTCCTCATCAGCAACGGCATGCTGGTTCCCAGGTGGAGCAACTGGGACGAATTCCGCCGTCTCGAAGCGCTGGGCCTGACGATGTACGGCCAGATGACGGCCGGCTCGTGGATTTACATCGGCTCCCAGGGCATCCTTCAGGGCACGTACGAGACCTTCGCGGCGTTGGCGCAGAAACATTTCAATTCCCCGACGCTCCGCGGCAAGCTGGTCGTCACCGGCGGACTGGGCGGCATGGGTGGAGCGCAGCCGCTGGCGGCGACGTTCAACGAAGCGGTATGTCTCGTGGCCGAAGTCGATCGCAGCCGCATCGAGAAGCGCTTGCGCACGCGGTACCTCGACCGCAGCACCGACCGCCTGGATGACGCGATTGAGTGGGCGCAGCGCGCGGTCCGCTCCGGCGAAGCGGTCTCGATCGGCGTACTGGCAAATGCGGCTGATCTGCTCGCGGAGCTGATTCGCCGCGACCTCACGCCGGACGTGCTGACCGACCAGACCTCCGCGCACGATCCGCTGCTCGGCTATGTGCCGAACGGCATTCTCGGCAGCGCCGCCGCTCCGGTCGCCGCCGGCCACGGCCCGACCCGTCCGCACAGCCACGGCGGCGAGCCGTGGAGCGACGCGCGCTATGACGCGCTGCTTCGGCTGCGCGCCTCCTCGCCGGACGATTATGTTCGCGAGTCACTGCGGACGATGAACGAGCACGTCCGGCACATGCTCGAGCTTCAGCGGCGCGGCGCGATCGCGTTCGACTACGGAAACAACATTCGCGGACACGCGGTCGAAGCTCACGAGCGCTACGGCGCCTCGACCGACCGCCCATTCGGCGTGCAGCCGGTCGAAGCGTTCCAGATCCCGGGCTTCGTGCCGGCCTACATCCGCCCGCTGTTCTGCGAAGGCAGCGGTCCGTTTCGATGGGCGGCGCTAAGCGGCGACCCGACCGACATCGCCGCCACGGATCGAGCCGTGCTCGAGACCTTCCCGCACGAAGAGCACCTGTGCCGCTGGATTCGCATGGCGGCCGAGAAGGTCGCGTTTCAAGGTCTGCCCGCGCGAATCTGCTGGCTGAAGTACGGGCAGCGCGCCCGGATGGGATTGATCTTCAACCGACTCGTCCGCGACGGGCGCGTGTCGGCGCCGCTCGTGATCGGGCGCGATCATCTGGATTGCGGAAGCGTCGCGTCTCCGAACCGCGAGACCGAGGCGATGAAGGACGGCTCGGATGCGATCGCCGACTGGCCGATCCTGAACGCGCTGTCGAACACCGCGTGCGGCGCGACGTGGGTGAGCGTGCATCACGGCGGCGGCGTGGGCATGGGCTATTCGATCCACGCCGGGCAGGTGATCGTCTGCGACGGCACGCCCGAAGCCGATCGGCGCATCGAGCGCGTGTTGACGGCCGACCCGGCGCTGGGCGTCATGCGGCATGCGGATGCGGGCTACGACCTCGCGCAGCAGGTCGCGCGGGAGAAAGGCGTGGATCTCGCGAGCTGACTCGCCCGGTCGGCGCGCGTCGCCGCGTGCGAATGCGTCACCGCGCGTCCGTTTGCACGCCGGACGGTGTCATCGACGGCGAATCGGACTCCTTCTGCGGCCGCGCGACGTCGCCGTCGGCGCCCGCCGCCTCCGCCTCCGGCTCCGGCTCTTCCAGCGAGCTCAGCTCGGCCTGCGACGGGACGTGCGCGCCCAGCAGCGGCACCAGCACACCCGGCAGCGCCCACACGAGCTGCACCAGTCGATTTGCCAGCGCAAACGTCACCGCCACCGCGCCGGAGTTCAGCCCGTCGTGCGCGAAGAACATCACGTACGCCCACTCCATCACGCCGAACGCCTGCGGCGGCGCGATCGGGATCGCCGCAATCAGGAACCCGATCGGCACGCAGATGAAGTACAGCTCGAAGCTGCCGCGCATGCCCAACGCCAGCGCCATCACGTACGCGCTGACGACCACCAGCAATTGCAGCCCCACCGTGATCGCCAGCGACGAGAGAATCAGCCCTGCGCTGTAGCGCACCGCGACCGTCGCGCGCCCGATCCGCAGCAGGTGCTGGCCGGCAGGCAGGCGCGCCGCCAGCTCCGGCAGGCGGATGAGGTGCCGCAGCCGTCCGCTGAACACGAACAGCGAACCGACCGCCAGTCCGCCCCAAACGAGCGCCAGCATGCCGCCGAGCGAATTGCGGTACGCCGCGTTCCAATCCAGCCGATTCCACGCGAACAGGAACATCGCCGTCGCCAGGAACATCAGCCCCAGCAGCCCGACCACGCGGTCGAGGAAGATGGTCGTCACCGCCTCGGTTTTGCGATGCGTGTACTGCGTGACGTAATACGCCTTGATCAGGTCGCCCCCGGTCGTGCCCGGCAGCGCGAAATTGAAGAAGTTCCCCGCAAAGGTGAGCTTCGTCGAATCCCACCAGCCCAGCCGAACGTCCTGAATCCGCAGCATCCACACCAGGCGGACGGCCGAAAGAAACGGCACCGGCAGGAACAGCAGAATCGCCAGCAGCGCCTGCCGCACGTTCATGCGCGTCACGACGCTGCCGATGCCATACCGAATGTCCGCGATCGGCGGATCGCCGGCGAAGTGAACCTCGCTCGCGGAAAGCTCGCGCGGCTCGCCCGACATCGAAACGACAAACGTGTCGCCACGCTGCTCGAGCAGCCGGACGCGCGTCCGGGCCGAATCGTTCAGCACCACGTAATCGTTCCAGGAAACCACCGAATAGAGATAGACCACGGCGGCGGCGCACAGGCCGTATCGCAGCAGCGGCAGCAGCCACCGGACGGCGGGATGCTTGAGCACGGCGACCACTCCACGCGCCCGACGCGACGCGAATTCCGGTTCGATCTTAGTCGATTCGCACGGTTTCGTGGGCATCGGCCGGCCGCGGCTCACGGCGCGGCGCGATCCGGCTCTCGGACATCCAACACCTGCAATCCCGGCGGAAACTCCCCTTCCGCGAGGGCAGCCCCGGCCGCGACCAACTCGCTCATCCAGGCCGGCGTAATCGCCGGATCGAACCCGTACGTGCCGCGCAGCCGCTCGATCTCCGGCCAGTTGAACGCGACGTGCGTCACACCGCGCTCGCGCAGCCACGACAGACGCGCCGCCGCCGGTAGCGCCCCCGCGTGCACGATCCAAGGATCACGGCTGAACACGACGGTGTACTGCATCGGGTTGCGAACGTAGAACACCGCCGCGTCGCCGATCAGCCTCACCGACGCGCCCGGCGGAAGCGCGCGGTTCAGCGGGTGGCTGGCGGCCAGCAACTCGGTCTGTCCCACGAGCGCGTCGAGAGAAATGCCGGCCGCCTTCGACCAGCGGAGATCGTCCGATCGCAACGCGCTCACGGCGATCGACGCATTCGCCCCCGCGACCAGTAGCGACGCTCCGACGCCGAGCGCGCCGGTGACGCCCCGCGCGCGAACCGCCCCGGCCGCAAGTATCGAGATCGGAACCAGAATCGGGACCGCAAACCGCCCGGGCATGTGCGTCAGCAGACACCAGGCGAGCAGGATCGCGCCCATCCACACGCCGGCCATGCCGTCGAGCCGCCGCCGCCCAGCGAATACGGCTGCCCACACGCCGCCGACGACCGTCACTCCGTACATCGACGGCAATGGCCAGCCGCCCGGGCCCGCCGGAAGTCGCCCGAACAGCTCGCGTGCGGCAGTCCCCGCGCGATCCGCCGCCCAGCCGTCCCGCGTCGGCAGTGCGTGCCCCGCCGCCCACTGTGCCGCCTGCTCCGGCGACCACGCCTGCCCGCCGAACCATTCGTATGCGAACGGATACACCGGATTGCCGGACCACGCCGCGTTTCGCGCGAGCCACGGCGAGAACGCCAGCGCTGCGCCGACGCCCGCGATCGCGACGAACGCCGCGCGCTTCGAAAACCGGCCGGGCATCGCCAGAGCCGTCGCCACCGGCAGCGCCGCCGCGACCAGCACCAGCGCGGTGTACTTGCATCCGCCCGCAAGCCCGGCGAGCAGCCCGATCGTCAGCGCGACGCACGGACCGGACCGCCCGCGCGCCGCCTCGCCGGCCAGCCCGGCCGCCACGCACGAGAAGAGCAGCATGCCGCCCTCGACATACGCCAGGCAGCCCACCTGCGTCAGCCACGGCGTGCTCGCAAAGAGCGCGAGGGCGGCGACGCGCGGTCGTCCGCGCTTCGTCCAGGCCGAGACCGCCACCGCGGCAAGCGCCGTCACGACCGCGTGCAGTGCTTGCGCCGGAATGGCCCCCGCCAGCGGACCGCCGGCCAGGTGCATGAGCAGCAGGTACAGCATCTCCATCTGCTGCGGGAACGAGGCATAGACATTGTGCGGCAGGAACTGAACCCGTCCGGATTCGAAATACTCGCGCGGCGCCTGAAGGTGATACTCGAGCGCGTCGTAGCCGCGGGCCTCGCCACTCCACAGCACTCCGGGCGGCAGGCTCGCGCCGAAGATCAGCACCGCCGCCGGCGCCGCCAGAAGCGCCGCGCAACAGACGCCCGTCCACGGCGCGCCGCGCGCGACCGCTTGTCTGCCGCGCCGGACCGGCGACGAGCGGGCGCCGGTCGTCGCACCGGTCCGCGTACGCGTCGAATCGCGCCGCGCGCGTTCCGCCAGTGCGACGAGCCCGAGTCCGACGACGCCCCAGGCGGTCGATCGATGGAGCCAGCCGGCGATTCCCAGGCCCAGCGTGAGAAGCGCGAGCAGCCCCAGGCCGAATGCGACGCCCAGGCACGCCGACTGCAAGATCGGTCGGCGTGCGCCGCATAGCGTCGAAGCGATCGGCGCGCCAAGTCCCCACGCTGCCAGGACGACGATCCAGGCGTACCAGCCGTCCAGCGCCCAGATTACCCAGGACAGCGGCGAGAAGAACGTGACGAGCGCCGCCGTCAGCCCGGCGCCCACTCCGAGCGGAAGAAACCGAATCGCCCCCGACCCTGGCCGCATCGCGTCACCCGCGCGCCGCGGCAGCGCTTCCGCGCGCGCGCCGCCGGCCGTGCGCCGCGTCGCTTCCGGCCGACAGCCACCGCGGACCGCTGACACATCGATCGCCCGCGATCGCAAACCGAAGCGGCTGACTGCACGATCGCGTCACGCCGATCCGGACGGTCCGCGCGACCTGGTCGTCCTGAACCGGCGGCGCACCCGCGATCCACACGCCGCTCGCTTCAGAGAGCACGCAGCCGTCGAGCGCGCGATCGATCCCCATCGCCGCACACAGCCGTGCCGGACCGCGCGCCAGGTCGCGCTCCGGCACGTCGCCGCGGCTTCGCCGCATCGCGATCAGCCCCACCAGCGGCCGCAACGCTCGAATCAACACGGCGCTGCCGATGCCCTCCGCTTCCGTTACGACGTTGAAACAGACGCGCGAATGAATCGGGTAGACGTACGCGCAGCCGGGTGGACCGAACATCGCGGCGTTGCCCGCGCGGCGTCCACGAAACGCGTGACACGCCTCGTCGCCGCGGGACAGGTAGGCCTCGCATTCGACGATTTCGCCGATCCGCAGCATGCCGCTCTCGCGCCGACACAGCCGCATCCCCAGCAACCGGCGCGCGACGACTTCCGGAGGGCGCGCGAAGAACGCGCGCGGCAGGATCGGTCTTGCCAGGATCTCGTCCTGCCCGTCGAGGGGAATTGCGGCCGCCGCGGCGTGCACCCGCGTCGCGCCGCGTGACGGCGGCGCGCTCACGGCGCGGAAGCCGGCCCGAACGAGCGCGGCCAGTCGATCGCGGCCATCACGGGCATCTGCTCGCGGTGCGTCATGTCGAAGCGCAGCGGCGTGATGGCGACGTAGCGTTCGCGAATCGCTTCGAGATCGGTGTCGGTGTTGTGCTCGCGGTCCGGCAGGCGTCCATCGAGCCAGTACACCGGCCGGCCGCGCGGATCGACCGCTTTGTGATAGATGTCGGCCATCGGCACGGTGCTCTGCGGGCAGACACGGACGCCGTGCGGCCAGCCGTCGTCGAGGGCGGGGATGTTTACGTTGATGACCGTCGCCGGGGCCGGCTTCGACGCGGCGTAGCGAAGAAAGACCTCGCGCGCCACGACGCCCGCCCGCCGGAAGTCGAGTTCTTTCGACAGCTCGAGCGAGAACGCAATCGCCGGCACTCCAAAGAAAGCGCCCTCGACCGCGCCCGCGACCGTCCCGCTGTAGAGCACGTTGATGCCGGTGTTCACGCCCGAGTTGATGCCGCTGAGCACAAAATCGGGCGGAGATTTCAGCAGTTCGCGCATGGCGAGCTTGACGCAATCGGCGGGGCGTCCATCCACGCTCCAGCCCCAGAACGAGTTGTTCACATGCACGCGATCGACCGCCAGCGGCGTCAGGACCGTGATGGCGTGCCCGACGGCCGATTGCGACGTGGCGGGCGCGACCACCTCCACCTCGCCCAGATCGCGGACGGCCGACACGAGCGCCTCGATTCCCGGCGCGAGGATTCCGTCGTCGTTGGTGATGAGAATGCGCATCGCCGAATCTTAACACGCCCAGCGGTCGGCCCGCCAACCGCGCTTGATCCGCCGCGCGGGCGCGAAAACCAGAAACCTCGCCTAGAATTGCACAAGAGCCGGCGGACTGGCGTCAGCCCGCGGCTCGCCGCGACGCGCCGCGGGCCGGCGCGACAACCCAGCGAGGACGACGCGCGACCTATGACGAACCGCATCCGTCAGATCGGCGAACTCGGCCAGGCGATTTGGTTGGATTTCATCAGCCGCGACCTGCTGCGCAGCGGACAGCTTCGCGAGCTGGTCCGCGAAGGCGTGACCGGCATGACGTCCAACCCCAGCATTTTCCAGAAGTCCATCGCCACAGGCGTCGATTATGACGGGCAGATCCGCGAACTCGCCCGCGACGGCGAAGACGCGTACGCCATCTACGAGACACTCGCGGTGCAAGACATCGGCGAAGCTGCCGACCAGCTCCGCAGCGTCTACAACGAGTCCCAGTGCCGCGACGGATTCGTCAGCATCGAGGTGCGCCCCAGCCTGGCCGACGACGCGGACGCCACCATCGAGGAGGCGCGCCGCCTCTACGCGCGGATCGATCGCCCCAACGTCATGATCAAGGTGCCCGCCACCGAAGCCGGCCTGGTCGCGATCCGCACGCTCATCGGCGAAGGCATCAACGTCAACGTGACGCTCATCTTCTCCGTGGCGATGTACGAACGCGTCGCGATCGCCTACATGGACGGCCTGCGAAAGCTCCAGGCGGACGGTCGCCCGCTCCGCTTCGTCTCCAGCGTCGCTTCGTTCTTCGTCAGCCGCGTCGACTCGCTGGTCGACCGACTGCTCAACGAACGCGTCGCAGCGGGCGAGCGGCGTCTCGAACCGCTCCGCGGGCACGCCGCCGTCGCGAACGCGCGCATCGCGTATCAGCGGTTCGCCGAACTCTTCGAATCGCCGCAATTCGCCCCGCTTCGCGCCGCCGGCGGACACGTGCAGCGCCCGCTATGGGCCAGCACCAGCACGAAAAATCCCGAATATCCCGACACGAAGTACATCGACGCGCTCATCGGACCTCACACCGTCAACACGGTCCCGCCCGAGACGCTCAGCGCCATCCGCAGCCACGCGCAGGTCGCGCGCAGCATCGACCTCGACGTGGAAGACGCCTATTCGTCGATCGAGCGCCTCCAGGCGGCCGGCGTCGATATGAAACGCGTCACGGACGAGCTGTTGACCGAAGGCGTGAAGATCTTCGCCAAATCGTTCGACGGGCTGATGGCCGACATCGATGCCAAACGCCAGCGCTACCTGCCCAGGACATGATCGCCGCCGTCACGGCCGGCGCGGTCCGCGATCCGGACGCCGATCTCGAACCCGCTCTCCGTCCGGGCGGTCGTCCATCGCGCGCCCCACCCGCCGATCGACCTCGCGCGGCGCTTCCGACCGCATGCGCTCGGCCCGCTCGCGCAGCAGGCGAACCTCGTCGTCCACGCGCTGCGCGCCGATCTCGCGGATCCGATCCGCCAGATCGGCGCGCTCCGCGTCGTCCGAGGACGCCCGGTACCGTCGCAGAAGCTCGCGCACGTCGTCCGGCTGCGCCGCCGGATCGGCGTCCTCGCGCGTCAGCCGCCGAAACTCCGAATCGACCGCGCGCTCCCGTTCGCCCGTCAGCTCGCGGATGCGATCGTCCAGGACGTCCAGCTCGATCCGCAGGTTCTCCGCCATGAGCGGGCGGACCTCCGACGCCAGGCGACGACGAAGCACCGGCGTGCGCTCGTCGGATTCGTCCCAGATGCGCCGCGCGGTGCGGATGCGCTGCTGATTCTCGGCATAACGAAGGATCCGCCGGCCGAGAGCCGGTTCACGGTCGAAGATGCGCCGAAGCTGACGAAGCCGCGGCGCCGCCGTCTCCAGGCGGAATCGATAGCGCTCCGGCGATGCCTCGCGCATCTCGGTCAGCGCGCTGTGCACGAACGGCACGTGCTTGCGCGCGAACTGGAGCAGCTCGCGCTCCTCGTCCGGCGTCACCGGCCCCTCGTCCTCGGGATCCGGCCGGATCAGGTCGGCCATCGGAAAGCCGGGCGCGTCGTCGCGCGGCGGTTGCGCGCCGACCGGCGCGGGCGTCAGCAACGCGAGCGCGACCAGCAACGCCGTCCAGGTTCCCGCTCTGCGCCTTTGCACCCGTGCAACACTCCTGATCGAATCCGTTCCGCATCGTCCGTGCGACGGACGCGCGCTCACACGTCCAGCAACGCCGACAACGCATCGAGCGATTCGCTCAACGCGTCGAGCGCGTCATCGGCCGCCGCGTCCCGGTCGGCGTCGAGCGTGGCATTCAAGGTCGGATCGACCACGCCGGCCAGCCGATCGCCCGATTCCTCCAGCGCATCCGACCATTCCTCCAGCACGATCGCCGGATCGGCGCTGGGCGGCCAGGCTTCCGGCAGCGCCGAATGCGGCGCGCCGCCCGGAAGCGAGAGCACTAGCGCCAGCAGGACTGCCGCGGCCGCCGACATCGACCATTGCAGACGGAGCTTCCACGCGCGTCGCCGAGCTGTCGCCAGCATCGCGCCGCGGGCACGGCTCACGGAGGCGACGGACGGCATCGGCGGATCGAACGCCGGCGACCAGCGCGCCAGCTCCGCTTCGACGCGCTGTTCGAGCGACGCCAGCTCGCCGTCGGGCCGAGAAGCCGCTCTGAATTTCCGCTGCGTCACGTCAGGCGCCCCTTCGATTGATCGCCGCGCGCTCGACGCGCGATCCGGCGTTCGTTTTCCGGTTCGCTGGCGCGAGGGTCCGGGTTGTCGAGCGCGTCCCATTCCGCCCGCAGCCGCCCCAGCGCGCGATGGGCCCGCGCCAGCGCGGTTCCCAGCGGCATGCCCAGCATGTCGGCGATGTCTCGAAACGGCAACTCCGAAAAGTGCCGGAGCACGAGCATCTCGCGGTCCGATTCCGGCAACGCGTCGAGACAGCGTTGAAGCCGCTCGTGACACTCGGTCGATTCGAGCGCCCGCAACGGCGATTCCTCGTCGGACGCGGGCGGCGTCGATCGCGCGTCGTCGGCGTCGGCGTCGAATCCATCGGACGACAGCGTCGTGCCGCGTCGGCGGCGGCGGCGGTTGTGATCGCGCGCCAGGTTTCCGGCGATGCGAAAGAGCCACGCGTCGAATCGGCCGTCGTGCTCATAGCGTTCGATCGTCCCCACCACGCGCAGGAACGTCTCCTGAAGCAACTCCTCGGCCGCGTCGCGCGATCCGGTCATTCGCAGCAGCAATCCGTAGACGCGGCGGTGATACGCATCGAAGATCGCACCGAGCGCCTCGGGCTCGCCGCGTCCCGCGCGCCGCAGCAGTGCGTCGAAACCGGGCGAGCTCACCGGCACCTCGAATCCACGGAGCATAACGCCGCAAGGACCGGGTTCTTGCGGGACCACGGTCTCGGTCGTGCCGCGATAATGTTATCAGACCATAACCGGCGGCCGGGCTCAGATTAGCGACGCCGCTCGGCGCTCACGCGGCTCGGACGTCACCGTCGGCAGGCGAACCCAGAACTCCGATCCTTCGCCCGCGGCGCTCGACACGCCGATCTCGCCGCCCAGCAGCTCCGTCAGCTCCCGCGCGATCGCCAGCCCCAGTCCGGTGCCGTGGTGCTCGCGCGTCGCCGACTGATCCACCTGCCGGAACTTGTCGAAGATCACCTTCTGAAACTCGGGCGGCACGCCCGGACCGGTGTCGAGAACGCTCAGTCGCACGTGATCCCCGTCCAACCGCTCGGCCCGCAGCGTCACTCGTCCTTGCGGAGGTGTGAACTTGACCGCGTTCGACGTCAGGTTGAACAGAATCTGCCGTAGCTTGCCGCGGTCCGTAATCAGGATCGGAAGCCCCTCGCCCGGCTCGAAGGCCAGCGCGATCGACTTCTTGTCAGCCTGCGGACGAAGGAACTCGAGCAACGTCGCGCAGACCTCGGCCGGCTCAACGGTCTCCAGCTTCAAATCGACCTTGCCCGCTTCGATCTTTGCCAGATCGAGCAGGTCGTTGATGATCTCCAGCAGGATGCGCCCGGAGATCAGGATGTTCTCCGCGTAGCGCGCCGTGCGCACATTCACATCGGTGCTCGGCCCTTCGCGAATCAGCTCCGCGAAGCCGATGATGCTCGTCAGCGGAGTCCGCAGCTCGTGCGACACGTTCGCCAGAAACTCGCTCTTGAGACGGTTCGCCTCGAACAGCGCCACGTTCGTCTCGGCCATCTCGCCGAGCTTCTGGTCCAGCAGCTTGTTCGCCTTCCGCAGCTCGTCGCGGCTGGCCCGCAGCTTCTCCAGCATGTCGTTCAGCGTGTCCGACAGGTGCTCGAATTCGTCGCCGCTTTGCACCGCGGCGCGCTGATCCAGGTCGCCGGACGCCGCGCACAGCGCCACCCGGCGCAGCTCCTCGATCGGCCCGAGGATGAACCGGTGCGTGATGACGTAAAACACCAGGATCGCGAGTATGCCCGCCAGCGCGCCGGCCGCGATCATCGCCAGCCGGTTCAGCAGCAGGTCGCGGTCGCTGTCGCTGGCCGGCAGATCGACGGTGATGATTCCTGCGATCTGATTCTCGCGATAGGGCTGCGCGGTCTTGCCCTCGTCGTGGCAGCTCAGGCAGCTTCGCGAGACGCGGACCGCGTGGGCATACTGAAACCAGCGCCCGCCGTCGCGGTCCTCCGATTGAAACACGAACTCGCTCGCCGGGTGCGTCGTGAACGTCCGCAAGGCGCGCAGCACGAACGGCGTCACCAAGTCCTCGTCTATCAGCGGCTCGCCTTCCTCACGCGCCAGGGACAGCCGGACGTACCGCGTCGTATGCAATCCCGCCGGAAGCAGGCTCGTCTCCGCCCCGTGCAACCCGCCGGAGGAGCCAGCCGCGACGCCCGGATTCGCCATCGCCAGGCGGAAGTAGTCGTCCGCGACGCGCTGCGCCTCGCGGAACGGCTGCTGAAAGACCAGGTTCTCCATGTGAAACCACGGAACGCAGAGCGCCGCGCTGATGATCAGCAGCACCGCCAGCCCGAAGAGCAGGCGGTACTTGGCCGCGAGCGAAATGCGAATCAGTCGAAGTTTCATGACGTCTTCATCGCAATTCCCGGCAGAGTGTAGTCCGGGATGCTGTGGGCGTGGAGCCGTCCGGCGCCGCGCCCTATCATGCGGGCCGGGACGCGGGCGTCGAGCACGCTCCGCCGCATCGCTGCCGACCCTCGTGCATCCGCAGAAGGCGTGCCATGCTCGCTCAAGCCGTACGTCGACTCCTACCGGTCGCTGCCCTCGCGGCGATCGCGGGCTGCGCCGGATGCGCGGCCCTGCTGCGCGTGACCGACCGCGACGTCGCCGAAGCCATCGCCAGACGCCAGTCCGAACTGGCTCAGCAGCCCGTCCGCGCGCGCCCAGAAATGACCGATCCGTCCATACCGCGCGCGGACGCCGCCGCGTATCGAACGCGACCGAGCGAGCCGCCGCCTGCCCCACCCGCCGCGTTCGACCAGATCGACCCCAGCGACGCACGCGCCGCCGCCCCCGCGTCGTCCGCGTCGGCGCCGGTCGACGACGCCGCGAGTGTTCAGCGCGATCAGATCCTGGCGACGCTGGATCGTCCGCCCGAGCGATTCCGGGAGCGGCAGTTCTCGCTGACCGACGCTCTGGCCTACGCGCAGCAGCGCCAGCGCGCTTATGCGTCGGCGCGCGAAGACCTGTATCTCTCCGCGCTGGCGCTGACGCTCGAGCGGCACCTGTGGACGCCGCAGTTCTCCGGCGAGCTGCGCACCGTATACGGCAATTTCGGCGAAATCACCGATTTCGACCAGGCGATGCGCTTCGTCGCCGATCTCGGCGCGACGCAGCGGCTGCCGCTGGGCGGCGAGTTCACCGCCCGCGCCATCAGCACGCTCATCCGCGACGTGAAACGCACCATCACGGCCAGCGAGGGCAGTCAGGCGCAGCTTGCGTTGAACATTCCGTTTCTGCGCGGCGCCGGGCACGTGGCGCGCGAGGACCTGATTCAACTGGAACGCGACCTCACCTACGCCGTACGCGAGTTCGAGCGGTTCCGGCGGCGGCAGCTCGTCGAAGTCGCCCAGAATTACTTCTCGCTGCTGCGGTCGAAGCAGTCGGTCATCGACGGCAGCACCAGCCTGCGCAACGCGCTCGACGACTTCGACCGCGCCGAAGCCCTGGTCGATTCCGAACAGGCCACGCTGCTGGACGTCGGCCGCGCCGAGCAGCGCCTGCTCTCGGAGAGCAACCGGCTTGCCCAACTGCGCGAAGCGTTCCGTGCCGACGTCGATCAGTTCAAGATTCTGATCGGCATGCCGGTCGACGAGCGCATCGGCCTGGCCGACCTGGAGGACATCGAGTCGATCGAGCAGCGGATCGGGCGCGGCGAATACCCGCTGCTGCAGCGTCCGCGGGCGGCCGGCGACGTCCAGCTTGCGCTCGACACGGCGCTTCAGCAGCGTCTGGACCTCCAGAATCTCCACGACCAGATCGACGACTCGCGCCGCGGCGTCGCGGTCGCGCGGAACGCGCTGCTTCCAAGTCTGGACTGGCAATCCTCGTTGGCCTTCGACACCGACCCTGAGCACTACAAGCTGGGCGGCTTCGAGACCGCCCGCGCCACCTGGCGCAGCGAAGTCATCCTGGCGATGAACGACAGGTTCGCCGAGAAGAACCGGCTGCGAGCGGCGATCATCGACGTGCGCCGCGCGCAGCGCTTTTACGAGGAACAGGCCGAGCGCGTGCGAGCGGAAGTGCTCGCCGCGGTGAACCAGATTCGGCTTCAGGAAGAGGTGGTCGAGATTCAGCTTCGGAACCTGAGAGTCGCCGGCAAGCAGCGTGAATTCGCCGAGCTTCAGTTTCTGGAGGGCGAGATCGACAACCGCGACAAGGTGGAAGCGGAAGACGCCTATGTGCGTGCTCAGAACGACCTGAACTTCGCCAAGACCTCGCGCTGGTCCGCCCTGCTCCAGTTCCGCCTCGCCACCGACACGCTGCGCGTCGACGCGCGGGGCGACGTGGAGACCGAATCCGAGGCGATTCCCGACTGAGAGCCGCGCCGCGCCGATCGCCGCTTGAACTCGACGCAGGCCGCCGACTCAGGCCGTCGCGCTCCCGCCGGTCGGCGGGCGCGGCTCCTCGATCGGCTCCAGCTCGGCCGGCTCCGGCGGCGGCGGCTCGTGACGCCGCAGCGTCGGTTCGGGCACCGCCTCGATCAGCTTACGAATGATCGCGACCGAGTCCATTCCCTCGGCCTGCGCGGCGAAATTGCACGCCAACCTGTGCCGCAGCACGGGAATCGCCGCGTGCCGCAAGTCGTCGAGGCTCAGGCTGTAGCGACCGTCCATCGCCGCGAACGCCTTCGCCGCCCAGATCAGACACTGACCGGCGCGCGGACCCGCGCCCCAGTCCAGGTATTTCCGAACGAACGCCGGGGACGACGGGTCGACCGGACGCGAAGCGCGAACCAGCCGCGCCGCGTAGTCCACGGCGTAATCCGTCGCCGGCACGGCCGCCACGACCCGTTGCATGTTCAGAAGCTGTCGATCGCTCAGAACCGTCCGCAGCGGAGCGGGTTCGGCCTGCGTCGTCGCCGCGAGAATGCGCTGCTCCTCCGCCAGCGACGGGTAATCGACCCAGACGTTGAACATGAAGCGATCGAGCTGCGCTTCCGGCAGCGGATAGGTCCCCTCCTGCTCGATCGGATTCTGCGTCGCCACGACAAAGAACGGCTTCGGCAGGTCGTGCGTCTGCGCGCCGATCGAAACCTGCCGCTCCTGCATCGCCTGAAGCAGCGCGGCCTGCGTCTTCGGCGGCGTGCGATTGATCTCGTCCGCCAGCACCAGGTTCGCGAACACCGGTCCGGGCACGAACCGGAATGCGCGCTTGCCGTCCGGCAGTTCGTCAATGACCATCGCTCCGGTGATGTCGCTGGGCATCAGGTCGGGCGTGAACTGGATTCGTTTGAACGACAGGGACGTGATTTCGGCCAGTGTCGAAACCAGCAGCGTCTTCGCCAGCCCCGGAACCCCGACCAGCAGGCAGTGGCCGCGCGTCAGGATCGCGGCCAGCACCTGCTGAATCACGGGACGCTGCCCGATGACGCGCCGCGCGAGCTCCTCCTCGATCAGCGCGACTGAGCGTTGCAGATGCTGGAGTAGCGTGGCATAGCCTTCCTTTCCCATTCCAGCAGGATACGCCCGAATCCGGTTCGCGCCACGCAGATGCGAATCACGTTTCGGGCGCCGGCGGATTCACGTCGGACCGCACGGCCGCATCCAGGTAGCTCTGAAGAATCACCTGGGCCGCGAGCGCATCCCGACGGCGCTTCCGCGCCTCGGCGGACCACCCGGTGGCCGCCAGATGCTCGTCGGCTTGGAACGAGCTGAGCCGCTCGTCCCACAGATGCACCGGTCGGTCCGTCGCGGCCCGGAGCGCGTCGGCGAACTTGCGCGTCTTGCGGGCTTGCGGTCCGTCGCTGCCGTCCATGTTCAGCGGAAGTCCGATGACGAATCCGGCGACTTCGTTCTGCGCGGCCCAGCGCAGGATGTCTGCGATCGTCCGGGCCGCGTCCGGGCTCGCGTCGATCTGGAGAGCGGGCGTGGCGAGGCGGTGTCGGCGGTCGGAGAGCGCAAGTCCGATTCGCTTGAGGCCGTAGTCGATTCCGGCTAGTGGTCCGATAATCTTCTCCCTTCCGTCGAAGCTGGCAAGATCGGTTCCGCGCCCGGCGTCTGGCTTGTCAATTTCACGCGATTTTCTCACGCGGCGGTTGCACAACGCAACAACCCAAGTATACTCGGCCATTTGCGATTGAACGAGCGCGACACACGGCGGCCGCGGCCTGCCTTGAGAAAGGCGGATTCGCAGTTGGAGCAGGGCTCGCTGCAACACCACACAGCAACGGTGGGTGCGATGCGGCGGGATCGCTGTGCGCCGGGGTTGCGCCCGGGGTCGAGGGATTGCCCCTTCAACGGTAGTCATACCCATTGCGTCATGCATTCGAGCAGTCACGCGCGAGGACGGTGAATGGACCTACGCTACGTCTGTGATTTCAGCCGCAACGGCGACGCGCTGTCGATTCCGAACCTGATTCAGATTCAGACCGCGTCGTATGCGCGCTTTCTTCAGGAACCAATCGAGCCGTCGAAACGTGCGCCGCAGGGCCTCGAAGCCCTGCTCCGCGAGGTGTTTCCGATCGAGAGCTATGACGGCAACACCTGGCTTGAATATGTCGATTACGCGCTCGACGCGCCGCGCTACACGCCCGACGAGTGCCGCGAGTTGGGCCTGACCTACGGCACGCCGTTCCGTGTCCGCGTGCGCCTGCACCGCAAGGACCGCGAAGAAGTCCACGAAGAAGCGATCTACCTGGGCGAGATGCCGCGCATGATCGGCGGCGGCGAGTTCATCATCAACGGATCCGAGCGCGTCATCGTCTCGCAGCTCCACCGTTCGCCCGGCGTCGATTTCGTGAAGGAGTCGGCCGAAGGCGACCGCGCCCTGCACGCCTGCCGAATCATTCCGGAGCGCGGCTCGTGGATCGAGATCAACGTCACGCGCAAGGACCTGCTCGCCGTTCGAATCGACCAGAGCAGCAAGATCCCCGCCACGACGTTCCTGCGGGCGATGGACGAGGCTTACGGCACGAACGAGGCGATCATCCGCGCCTTCTACCCGGTCAAGAGCGTTCGCGTGCGGGAGCTCAAGCCCGAAATGTGGGTGGCGGCCACCGTCGTCGATCCGGAGAGCGGCGAGGAGATCGTGCCCGCCGGCCGGCAGATCGGCGAAGCGCTCAATAAGATCCGCGACTCGCAGATCAAGCAGGTGGACGTCATCCCCAAGATGACCGATCCGATCATCGTCAACACGCTCGCCGAGGACAGCGCCCAGTCGCATGAAGACGCGCTGCTGCGAATCTACGCCCGCCTGCGCCCGGGCAACCCGGTGCACGCGGAAAAGGCCAAGAAGCTGTTCCACGAGAAGTTCTACGACGAGAACCGCTATCGCCTGGGCAAGGTCGGCCGATTCCGCCTGAACCGCAAATTCGACCAGGAGATCCCCGAGAAGGAGATGGTTCTCCGCCCGGAGGACTTCGTCAACGCGATCCGTTACCTGCTCGCGCTGCGCGCCGGCGAGGGGCAGGTGGACGACATCGACCATCTCGGCAACCGCCGCCTGCGAACCATCGACGAGCTGGCGGCCGACGAGCTGCGCAAAGGCTTTCTCAAGCTCCGCCGCACCGTGCAGGAGCGCATGAGCCTGAAAGACCCCGAGGCGCTCGGCAAGGTCGCCGAGCTGGTCAACACCAAGAGCATCAGCAGCGCGATCGACTTTTTCTTCGGGCGCAGCGAGCTGAGCCAGGTCGTCGACCAGACCAATCCGCTCAGCCAGCTCACGCACGAGCGGCGGCTTTCGGCGCTCGGTCCCGGCGGCTTGAACCGAAAGCGCGCCGGGTTCGAGGTGCGCGACGTTCACATCAGCCATTACGGCCGCGTCTGCCCGATCGAGACGCCCGAGGGCGTGAACATCGGCCTGATCGCGTCTCTCGGCATCTACAGCTCGGTCGATGAATACGGCTTCCTCATCACGCCGTACCGCAAGGTGGAGCGCGGCAAGGTCAACGGCGAGGTCGCCTTCCTGCGCGCCGACGAGGAGATGCGCTCTACGCTGGGTCCTCCGGACGTGGTCGAGCCCAGCCAGGCCGGTGATTCCCTTCCGCCTACTGTGCCGATGGACGAGTACGTCGCCGCCAAGCGCAAGGACACCGGCGACCGCCGCGCCGCCAAGCTGTTGGACGGAACGCTGCTGGCACGCAAGCAAGGCGACCTGAAGCAGGTCACGCGCGACGAGATCGACTACGTCGATATCTCGCCCAAGCAGACGGTGGGCGTATCGGCCGCGCTCATTCCCTTCCTGGAGCACGACGACGCGAACCGCGCGCTGATGGGTTCGAACATGCAGCGCCAGGCGGTGCCGCTGATTCGCACCGACCCGCCGATCATCGCCACCGGCATGGAGCGACCGGTCGCCGAGAACAGCGGCATGGTCGTTTGCGCCCGCACGAGCGGAAAAGTGACGTTCGTCGACGCGCATCGCATCGTCATCGACGACACCGACGAGTATGTGCTGCGCAAGTTCGTCGGCTTGAACGAACGCACCTGCCAGAACCAGAAGCCGATCGTCAAGCCCGGCGACCGCGTCAAGGCCGGACAGGTGATCGCGGACGGCGCCAGCACGCACCAGGGCGAACTGGCGCTCGGCCGCAACGTGCTGGTCGCGTTCCTGACGTACGACGGCTTCAACTTCGAGGACGCCATTCTGATTTCGGAGCGCCTGGTGAAGAATGACGCCTTCACCAGCATCCACATCGAGGCGCACGACGTCGAGATCCGCGAGACCAAGCTCGGGCGCGAGGAGTTCACGCGCGACATCCCGAACGTCAGCGAGCGCGCCCTGCGCAACCTCGACGAGCGCGGGATCGTCCGCGTGGGCACGCGCGTCGGCCCGGGCGACATCCTGGTCGGCAAGGTCAGTCCCAAGAGCAAGAGCGAGCTCAGTCCCGAGGAAAAGCTGCTGCACGCGATCTTCGGCCGCAGCGGCGAGGACGTGAAGAACGATTCGCTCGAACTGCCGGCGGGGCAGGAAGGCATCGTCATCGGCGCGAAGCACTTCTCGCGCCGCACGCACCTGACCGAGGACCAGAAGAAGCGCATCGACCAGGAGATCACGGCGTTCAAGGCGTCGTGCAACGACCAGCAGATCGCGCTGTTCAAGCGGATGATCGCGGCGATGGAGGAGCTCACCGATCAGCCCATCATCGACCCGAACACGCGCCAGAAGGTTGGCAAGAGCGAGAACCCTGACGTCATCATCGAACAGATCGACACGTTCCACGTGAACTGGGTCAAGCCCGCGAGCATTCGCGACAAGTGCGAGAAGCTCTACTCCCAGTTCTGGCCGCGGATTCAGGACATCCGGGCCGAGTGCGAGCGCAAGGTCGGGCACATGAAGCGCGGCGACGAGCTGCCGAGCGGCGTGCTCGAAATGGTCAAAGTCTACGTCTCGACCAAGCGAACGCTGAGCGTCGGCGACAAGATGGCCGGCCGGCACGGCAACAAGGGCGTCATCGCCCGCATCCTGCCCGAGGAGGACATGCCGTTCCTAGAAGACGGCACTCCCGTCGATATCTGCCTGAACCCGCTCGGCGTGCCGAGCCGAATGAACGTCGGACAGATTCTCGAAACGCATCTGGGCTGGGCGGCCGCGGTGCTCGGTTTCCAGGTGGTCACGCCGGTGTTTGACGGCGCGACCGAGAAGCAGATCAAGTTGTGCGTCGAGAAGGCCAACGCCCACGTCCGCAAGCTCCGCGAAGACGCGAAGGTGCTTCAGACCGCCGGCGACACCGGGCAGATTCTGGTGGAAATGCCGACCGGCGGGAAAGTCACGCTCTATGACGGGCGCACCGGCCAGAGGTTCGACCAGCCCGTGACGGTCGGGTTCATGCACCTGCTGAAGCTGCATCACCTGGTGGATGACAAGATTCACGCCCGCTCCACCGGACCGTACAGCCTCATCACGCAGCAGCCGCTGGGCGGCAAGGCCCGCACCGGCGGGCAGCGCTTCGGCGAGATGGAAGTGTGGGGCCTGGAAGCGTACGGCGCGGCCTACGTTCTCCAGGAACTGCTGACCGTCAAGAGCGACGACGTGGAAGGCCGCACGAAGATTTACGAGAGCATGGTCAAGGGCACCAACACGCTGAACGCCGGCACACCGGTCTCGTTCGACGTGTTGTGCAACGAAATCCGCGGGCTGGGACTCAACATCCAGCTCGAAAAGCGCAAGCTCTGAGGACGGCCGAACCGCACGCGCACGGAAAGGGAGACGACAATGCCAGAAGTCACGTACGGAAACGGCAAAGACCTGACGCCGGGCGAGCTGACGTCGTTCTATGCCCGCCTGCGGCATGACGGCGCGCCGGAAGCGGCGCAGATCACCGGCATGCTCCAGCACAGCGCCGCGTTCGTCACGGCGCGGATCAACGGCGAACTGGTGGGAATCGCGCGCGGCGTGAGCGACGGCGTGCGCGGCTATCTCACCGAATGCAAGCTGGCCCCGGAGTTTCAGGGGCCCGGCGCCGTCACGCGGACCGACGGGCGGGTCGAGCACGACGAGCACGGCATCGCCACGGAGATGGCGCGCCGCGTCCTCGAAGCGATGCGGGCCCGCGGAGTGGCGCGGGTCGACGTCATCGCCTGGAGCACCGAGGTGGACTTCCTGGAAGAGCTCGGCTTCCGCCGATCGGGCGGGCTGGTCGGGCTGACGCTTCGCGCGGAAGCGCTGGCGGCCGCGGCGAACGCGGCGCCGGCGGCGGCCGCCGCGAGCTAAACGCATTGGAGAACGCCGACCGGAGCGGGCAATTCCGCTGGTGCGGCTGGGCGCGGTGACGGGTATCTGAGTTCGGCGCGACGGGAATCGCGATGCAACCTCGCCGGGCGGCAGGCTCGGCGCAGCACACCATACTTCGAGAGGGCTGGAAGCCGATGGCTGACACGGTCTACGATCGGATCAACGACTTCGCGGCGGTTCGGATCAGTCTGGCGTCCCCGAACGACATTCGTGCATGGTCGTTCGGCGAGGTGAAGAAGCCGGAAACGATCAACTATCGCACGTATCGCGCCGAAAAGGACGGCCTGTTCTGCGAGCGGATCTTCGGCCCGGAGCGCGACTGGGAGTGCTTCTGCGGCAAGTTCCGCGGCGTGAAGTACAAAGGCATGATCTGCGACCGCTGCGGCGTGAAGGTCACGCACAGCCGCGTGCGGCGCAAGCGCATGGGGCACATCAACCTCGCCGCGCCGGTCGTGCACATCTGGTTCTTCAAGAGCATGCCCAGCCGCCTGGGCACGCTGCTGGACATGAAGACCAGCGACCTGGAAAAGATCATCTACTTCCAGGACTACGTGGTCGTCGATCCGGGCGAAAGCAAGCTCGAGCCGCGGCAGGTGCTCACCGAAGAAGAGTTTCGCCGCGCCATGGACGAGTACGGCAAGGACACAGAGCGTCCCTTCCGCGCCATGATGGGCGCCGAAGCCGTGCGCGAGCTGCTCGCGCAGCTCAACCTCGAGCAGCTTTCGGGCGAGCTGTACGAAGGACTGAAAAAGACCAACAGCAAGCAGAAGATCAAGGAGCTCAGCACGCGCCTCAAGCTGGTCGAAGCGCTCCGCAAGAGCGGCAACGACCCGCAGTGGATGGTGCTCGAGGTCGTCCCGGTCATCCCGCCCGACCTGCGCCCGCTCGTCCTGCTGGACAGCGGCAATTTCGCCACCAGCGACCTGAACGACCTCTACCGGCGCATCATCAACCGCAACAACCGCCTCAAGAAGCTGATCGACCTCAACGCGCCGGAGGTCATCATCCGCAACGAAAAACGCATGCTTCAGCAGGCCGTCGACGCCCTGTTCGACAACAACCGATGCCGCCGGCCTGTGCTCGGAAGCAGCAACCGCCCGCTCAAGAGCCTGACCGACATGATCAAGGGCAAGCAGGGCCGCTTCCGCGAAAACCTGCTCGGCAAGCGCGTCGACTACTCGGCCCGTTCGGTCGTCGTGGTCGGTCCCGAACTCAAGCTCTGGCAGTGCGGCCTGCCGAAGAAGATCGCACTCGAGCTCTACCAGCCGTTCATCATCCGCAAGCTGCGCGAGCGCGGCCTGGCCGACACGATCAAGAGCGCCAAGAAGATGCTCGAACGCCGCGAGCAGCCGATCTGGGACATCCTCGAGGAGGTCATCTACCAGCATCCGGTGCTGCTGAACCGCGCCCCCACGCTGCACCGCATGGGCATCCAGGCGTTCGAACCCGTCCTGGTCGAAGGCAACGCCATCAAGATTCACCCGCTGGTCTGCAAGGGCTTCAACGCCGACTTCGACGGCGACCAGATGGCCGTGCACCTTCCGCTGTCCATCGAGGCGCAGGCCGAGGCCCACGTGCTCATGATGAGCGCGCACAACATCTTCAGCCCGGCCAGCGGCGCCCCGAACACCCCCGCCACCCAGGACATCGTGCTCGGAATCAGCTACCTCACGTGCAGCCATTCCGGCGAATCCGGCGAACGCGACAAGGGCCACGAACGCGCCTTCGCCTCGCCCGAAGAGGCCATGCTCGCGCTCGACGCGCGACAGATCGGCATGCACACGCCGATCCGCGTCCGCATAGGCCGCAAGGAGTTCATCCCGTCGATGGCCGACGCGCCGCAGCCGGTGCCGGCCAACGGGCGCATCCTGACCACGGCGGGTCGCTGCATCTTCAACGACGTGCTGCCGCGCGAGATGCCGTTCTACAATTTCGCGCTCAGCCAGAAGGGCTCGGCCCGCGTGATCGCGGACTGCCACGCCCGGCTGGGGCGCGCCGCCACGATCGAGCTGCTCGACCGCATCAAGGAGCTGGGCTTCAAGCACAGCACGCTGGCCGGCCTGTCGTTCGCACTGTCCGACCTGCGCGTTCCCGAGACGAAGCAGAAGATTCTCGAAGCCGCGCAGAAGCAGGTGGACAAAGTCGAGAAGAACTTCTCCAACGGCGTCATTACCCCGATGGAGCGGCACAACCAGCTCATCGACATCTGGGTGCACGCGCGCGAGAAGGTCACCAAGGACATGATGGACTCGCTCAAGGCCGACTGGCGCCACGTCGATGGTCGCGAGGCCAAGATCGGAGATTCGTCCGCCAAGCCTTATCTCAACCCGATTTTCCTGATGAGCGATTCCGGCGCCCGCGGCAGCGTCGATCAGATCCGCCAGTTGGCCGGCATGCGGGCCCTGATGGCCAAGCCCAGCGGCGAAATCATCGAAGCGCCCATCAAGGCCAACTTCCGCGAAGGCCTGACGGTGCTCGAATACTTCAGCTCGACGCACGGCGCGCGAAAGGGCCTGGCCGACACCGCCCTGAAGACGGCGGACTCGGGCTACCTGACGCGCAAGCTGGCCGACGTGGCCCAGAACGTCATCATTACGCAGCACGACTGCGGGACGATCGAGGGCGTCACCAAGAGCACTATCTACAAGGGCGAAGAAGTCGACGTAAAGCTCAGCCAGCTCGTGGTCGGACGCACCGCCCGCGACACGATCCGCCACCTGGTGACGGACGAAGTCATCATCCGCGAGAACGAGCTCTTCACGACCGACATCGCGCGCCGCATCGAAAGCCAGCACGACCAGGGCGGACTCGGCCTGGAAAGCGTCCGCGTGCGAAGCCCGCTCACGTGCGAGGCGGCGGTCGGCATCTGCGCCTTGTGCTATGGATCCGATCTCTCCACCGGAAAGATCGCCGAAGAGGGTCTGGCGGTCGGCATCATCGCCGCACAGTCCATCGGCGAGCCGGGCACGCAGCTCACGATGCGCACGTTCCACACCGGCGGCGTCGCCAGCCGCGCCATCGTCGAGAGTGAAATCGCCAACATCCAGCCCGGAACGGTCAAGTACATCAACCTCAATGCGGTCGAGGCGACCGACGAAGAGTCCGGCAAGAAGATGTGGCGCGTCCTGAAACGCAACGGCGAGATCATCATTCAGGACGACAAGGAGCGCGAGCTCGAACGCTACAAGGTCCCCTACGGCGCCGCGGTCCTCGTCAAGGACGGCGAGAAGCTCACCGCTCGCACGACGTTCGTCCGCTGGGATGCCCACTTCACCGCCATGCTGGCCGAGGCCACCGGCTTCGTCCGCTTCCAGGACATCATCGAAGGCGAGACGGTCCGGACCGAGCAGGAAGGCCGCTCCGACAGCAAGTGGATCGTCATCGAGCACAAGGGTGACAAGCACCCCCGAATCATCATTGAGAACAAAGAAGGGCAGATCCTCGAGTTCCACCACCTGCCGGCCAAGGCCCGCATCGAGGTGGCCGAGGGCGATCCAGTCGCCCCGGGCGCGATGCTCGCACGCCAGCCGCGGGAAATCGCTGGAACCCAGGACATCACCGGAGGCCTGCCGCGCGTCACCGAGATCTTCGAAGCCCGCAAGCCCAAGGAACCGGCCACGATGGCCGAGATTTCCGGCGTCGTGTCGCTCTATACAGACAAGCGACGCGGCAAGATGACCATCCTGGTGAAGTCCGAATCCGGCATGGAGAAGGAACACCACATCCAGCAGGACAAGCACCTGCTGGTGCACGCCGGCGACTATGTCGAGGCCGGAACGCCCCTGTGCGAGGGACCGCTCATCCCGCACGATCTACTTCGGATCATCGGCGAGGAAGACCTCCAGAACTACCTCATTCGCGAGGTGCAGGGCGTCTATCGCCAGCAGAACGTGACCATCAACGACAAGCACCTTGAAGTCATCATTTCGCAGATGCTGCGGAAGGTGAAGATCGACACCGAGGGCGATTCGGCGTTCCTGCCGAACGAAGTCGTCGACAAATTCCGATTCCGAATGGAGAACCAGCGCCTCGCCGGCAGCGTCAAGGTCAAGGAGCCCGGCGACACCGCCCTCGCCGTCGGACAGATTGTTTCCCGCGAGGAGTTCGCCGCCAAGAACGACGAGGCCGAGGCCGCCGGCGGCGCGCCCGCCAAGGGTGCCAAGCCGCGCCCCTCGACCGCGAAAACGCTGCTGCTGGGCATCACCAAGGCCAGCCTGCAGAGCGAGTCGTTCATCTCCGCGGCCAGCTTCCAGGAGACCACCAAGGTGCTCACGCAGGCGGCCCTGGCCGGCGCCGACGACCGCCTGGTCGGCCTGAAGGAAAACGTGATCCTCGGCCGGCTGATCCCGGCCGGCACCGGGTTCCACCGCTATCAGGACCTGAAGCTCACACACGAGGTGGAGCCGTCGGGCGACGAGGAGATTCTGTCGCCGATGATTCAGGCGCCGGCACCAGCGCCGACGCCGCCCGCGGCCGTTGGCGCTACGACGGCCGGCGCGGCGAGCTGACAAGCGCTGCGAGCTGCCGACACGGTGAGTTGTCGGCACGGCAAGCTGGCCGGCGCGTTAAGCTGTCGGCGCCGCCGGGTGCCCTGCCGACGGCTGTTCGCGGGTGCCCTGCCGACGGCTTTTCGCGTCGGCAGGTTCTCTGGATCGCGCTCTGAATCTCGCCGGGTGCCCTGCCGACGGCTTTTCGCGGGTGCCCTGCCGACGGCTGTTCGCGTCGGCAGGGCACCCGCCCGCCGGCAGGGCACCCGGCTCCGCGCGAGCTGCCTCCGCACCCAGCGCGACGAGCGCGAACGAGAGTCTTCCGAGTCGCGCCTTCGACGTTCGCATTGAACGCATCTCCTGCCTTGAGTACCATGCATTCCGGCGGTCGACCTGCCGCCCAACTCCTTCCGGCCCGCCGCCCAGGGCCGCTCGCGGGAGCAAAGGAGGGCTCGCCCCTTCCAGGTCAGCGTTGCAGGTGACGCTCTGTCCAACAGGCCGGGACCGAACCGCGGGCGGGTGGATCGGTGTCAGCCGACTGTGGACGGAGTTCCGCCATGACCGCGCAACGAGAATTCAAACAGCAAGTCCGCAACCGCATGGCCAAGACGGGCGAGCGCTACACCGCTGCCCGCGCCACGATTCTGCAATCGCTCCGATCGCCCGAAGCCTCGCCGCCGAAGTCCCCCGGCCTGTTCGATGGCTATCTACCCGCGCCGGGAATCTGCTGCGACACCGGCGCCACGCGAAACGTCCTGGCGCAATCCGCTCTGCACCCGGATGGCAACGCGCTCACCGAAGCGATGATCTACGGCCTGTGCGGGGGAGTCGGCTTTCTCTATGCCGTCTTCGAATACAAGGGGCTGCCGCCGCTGCTGTCCGTGCTGATGCGCTACGACACGATGGCGGACACGTTCGTCGCCGGCGGCTTGGCGCGGCTCGGCCAGGCGATTCAGGTCCGACAGACTGCCAGCGCCGCCAAGGCGCGCAAGCTGCTGGATGAGCTGATCGAACGCGGCGTTCCCGCGCTGTGCACGATCGACCTGGTCACGCTTGCGGGCGAAGCGAATCCTGGAGAAATCGCCGGCGGGGCGCCGGGCGTCGTCGCCGTCGCCGGCGTCGATGACGGCGAGTTGATCCTCGACGACGGCTACAAGCTGCGCCGCATGAACGCCAATCGCTTCGGCAAGGCCCGGGCGGCGTACAAGAAGGGACAAAACCGCCTGATCTTTGTCGATCCCAGCGCCGCGCCGCCGACACGAAAGGCGTTGTGCGACGCGGCGGTCGAGGCCGTCCGTGACACCGCGCGGAGATACACCGAATCCCCGTACAAGGGATTCGCGTCGAACATGGGTCTGGCCGGCATCGCCAAGTGGCGTCGCCTGCTGACCGATCCGAAGGACGCGAAGGGCTGGCCACGCCTCTTCCCCGGCGGAACCCGGGCGTGCACCGCGCTGCGGCGGACGTTCGAGGGGTTGGAGCATGAGTACACCGCGCCGGCCGGCGGACGGTTCATCTACTCCGATTTCCTGGGCGAAGTCGGCAAGCTCACCCGGCGCACGGCGTTCGACCGCGCGTCCGAGGCGTATCGCCGGGCCGGGCAGGCGTGGCGCGCGATGTCCGACGCCATCGCCTCGTGCGGGATTCCGGTCGTTCAGAGTGGATGCGCCCACCTCGACCGCTACATGGAGATGCTGGACGCGAGCCGCTCCGAGAGCCGCGCCGAGGGACCGAAGCTGTCGCGAACGGAGGACGCCGCCGCTGCAAACGACGTGACGCCCGAGCAAGCTAAAGCGGTGTTTGCGACGCTCGCAGAACTGCTGGCCGACGTGGAACAGGCCGAGACGGCCGCGCATCGAGCGTTGCTCGACGCCGCGGGCGATTGACGCTGGACGCGCGCGGCACATCCCCCGGATCGCGCAGCGCGGCACGGCGCGCCGGCGCGATCCGGGGCGGCTACACTTCGTCCGATGGCGCTGCGCAGCGCCCATCCAGCGCTCGCCGCTCGAAAGGCCGCCGTGACCGCTCGCCGGCTGATCCGCGTCTTCGGTCTTGCGCAGGGCGTCGGATTCCGTCCCTTCACGCATCGTCTGGCGTGCTCTCTCGGGCTGGTCGGCTACGTGCGGAACGACGGTTCGCACGTTTGCATCGAAGTCGAAGGCCGGCTTGACGCGCTGGATGCGTTTCGCGCCGCACTCGAACACGAAGCGCCGGTTCTCGCGCGGATCGACCGCCTAGAGACGCTCGATCTTCCGCCGCGCGGCGATGCCGCGTTCGTCATTGCTGCGAGCACGTTCGAAGCTCCCGGTGACCCCGCCATTCCCGCCGACGTCGCGACCTGCGCCGATTGCCTGCGCGAACTGTTCGACCCCGCCGACCGCAGGTACCGCTATCCCTTCATCAACTGCACGAACTGCGGCCCGCGCTTCACAATCATCGACGCGCTGCCGTACGATCGCGTACGCACCACGATGGCGGCCTTCGAGCTCTGCGTTGACTGCCGCCACGAGTACGAGGATCCGGCCGACCGCCGTTTTCACGCCGAGCCGATCGCCTGCCCTGCCTGCGGCCCGCGACTGTCGTTGCTCAGCGCCGACGGCGTGCCGATCGCCACGCCCGATCCGCTGTCCGCGGCCGCCGATCTGCTTCTCGCCGGACGCATCGTCGCGATCAAGGGGCTGGGAGGTTATCACCTCGCCTGCCGCGCCGACGACGATCGGGCCGTCGCCGAGCTGCGGCGTCGCAAACATCGCGAAGAGCGGCCGTTCGCGGTTCTCGCGCGCGACCTCGACGCGGCCCGCGAGTTGTGCGAAGTTTCGTCCTGCGACGCGCGCCTGCTTGAAAGCCCCGCGAAGCCGATCGTGCTCATGCCTCGCCGGCGCGAACTCCACGCCGCGGCGGTCGCGTCCGGCGTCGCACCGGGCGTGTCGCAGCTCGGCCTCATGCTGCCCTACTCGCCGCTGCACCATCTGCTCATGGACGTGTCGGGCATGCGACCGATCGTGCTCACCAGCGGCAACCGGTCGGATGAGCCGATCGCGTACGACGACGCCGACGCGCTGCGACAGTTGCGCGGAATCGCCGACGCGTTCCTCACCCACAATCGCGGCATCATCCGCCGCTGCGACGATTCCGTCGTTCGCTCCGGTGGGCACGCTCCGGAACTGCTGCGGCGCTCGCGCGGATATGCCCCGCATCCGATCGCGATCGCGCCGACCTGCCCGGTTCCGATCCTTGCGGTCGGCGGACAGCTCAAGGTCACGTTCTCGCTGGCTAGCGGCGATCAGGCCGTGCTCAGTGCGCACTGCGGCGACCTCGACGACCTCTCCGCCTTTGAAGCCTACGGCCGCGCCATCGATCAGCTTCAGCGGCTGCTTCGGTTCGAGCCGCGCTGCATCGCGCACGACCTGCACCCGGACTACGCTTCGACGCGTTTCGCTCACATGCGCGCCGCCAGCGCCGAGCACGCCGGCCGACCGATCGCGCTCGTCGCCGTGCAGCATCACCACGCGCATCTGGCGGCGTGCCTCACCGAGCATCGCCTCGCCGGTCCGGCGATCGGCGTCATCTTCGACGGCACGGGTTACGGCCTGGACGGTGCGATCTGGGGCGGCGAATTCCTGATCGGGGACTGCCACGGGTTCCGCCGCGCCGCGCACCTCCGATCCGTCCCGATGCCGGGCGGCGAGCAGGCCATCCGACAGCCGTGGCGTATGGCGGTCGCGCACCTGCTGGACGCGGATGCCGGCAACCCGATGCTGGAACGGCTCGCGCGTCCGATGGAGCTGCGCATCGTTCGACGGATGCTCGCTGCGAAAATCAACGCGCCGCTGACCTCCAGCGCCGGGCGGTTCTTCGATGCGGTGGCCGCGCTGGTCGGAGTGCGTCGCGAGGTGTCGTACGAAGGCCAGGCCGCGATCGAGCTGGAAAACATCGCGGAGCGGGCGATGCCGGACGGGCAGTATCCGTGGCGGCTGGCGCCCGAGCGTTCGGCGTCCGCCGGCGATCCGGTCCCGCTGATCGTCGATACGCGTCCGCTCATCTCGGCCGTCGCCGACGACGCGCTCGCCGGCATGGACACGGCCCGGATCGCTCGGCGGTTTCACGAATCGCTGGTTACAATCGTCGTGTCGACGTGCCGCGAGCTGCGCCGAGCAAGCGGCGTCGGCCGGGTCGTACTCAGCGGCGGCGTGTTCATGAACCGCCTGCTGGCAGAGAGCGCTGCCGACCGGCTGACGACTGAGCGGTTCGACGTGCTGCGGCCTCGCCTGGCGCCGGCGAATGACGGCGGGTTGAGCCTGGGTCAGGCGGCGATCGCGGCGGCCCGGCTCGTGGGCGACGGGGAGGCGCAAGCCGATGTGCCTGGGCATTCCGGGGCGAATCATTGAGCTGTTCGAGGAGAACGGCATCCGCATGGGGCGGGCCGACTTCGGCGGCGTGTCGCGCGACGTATGCACCGACCACCTTCCCGACCTGCGCGTCGGCGACTACGCCATCATCCACGTCGGCTTCGCCCTGACGCGCATCGACGAGGGCGAGGCGCAGCGCATCTTCCGGATGCTCGCCGGCACGAACGAGCTCGACGAGCTTTCGCATCCGCCGTCCGGGGAACCGCGTTGAAGTACATAGACGAGTACCGCGATCCGGCCGCTGCGGGGAAGCTGCAACGACTCCTTCACGCCCGCACCACGCGCGACTGGGCGATCATGGAAGTGTGCGGCGGGCAAACGCACACGATCGTCCGCTACGGAATCGACTCCCTGCTTCCGCCGCGGATCACGCTGATTCACGGCCCCGGCTGCCCGGTGTGCGTCACGCCGCTGGAGCTGATCGATCAGGCGCTGGCGATCGCCGCGCGGCCGGGCGTCACTTTCTGCTCGTTCGGGGACATGCTCCGCGTGCCGGGCAGCGCCGGCGATCTTCTTTCGCGCAAGGCGCGCGGCGCGGACGTGCGAATTGTGTACTCCCCGCTCGACTGCCTGAAGATCGCCGCGGCGAATCGTGATCGACAAGTCGTGTTCTTCGCCGTCGGGTTCGAGACGACCGCGCCGGCGAACGGCATGGCGGTGGCCCAGGCCCGGCGGCTGGGCCTGTCGAATTTCTCCGTGCTCGTGTCGCATGTGACGGTGCCGCCCGCCATCGCCGCGATCCTCTCCGCACCGCAGAACCGCGTGCAGGCGTTTCTGGCGGCCGGTCACGTGTGCGCTGTGATGGGGACGCGCGAGTACGGACCGCTCGCCGAGCGTTTTCGCGTGCCGATCGTCGTGACCGGCTTCGAGCCGCTCGACCTGCTCGAAGGCGTCTATCGCGCCGTGTGCATGCTGGAGGAGGGTCGCATCGGCGTGGAGAACCAGTACGCGCGGGCCGTCCGCCCCGAGGGCAATGAAGCCGCCCGCCGCCTGATCGAAGACGTCTTCGAAACGGTGGACCGCAAGTGGCGCGGAATCGGCACGATTCCCGCCAGCGGCTACCGGCTGCGAGAGCCCTATCGCGAATTCGACGCCGCGCTGCGATTCGAAGTGGGCGACCTGGAAGTGCGCGAATCGCCCGAATGCGTGAGCGGACTGGTGTTGCAGGGACTGGTGAAGCCGAACGAATGCCGCGCGTTCGGCACGCGCTGCACGCCCGAGCGTCCGCTCGGCGCGACGATGGTGTCGAGCGAAGGCGCGTGCGCCGCGTACTTCCACTATCGCCGCGCCGTCGCGGCATCGCCTGCGAACGAGTCGCGCGCATGACGGAATTCGCGCCCTTCGACTCGCCGAGCTGCCCGGTCCCGCTCCCGCAGAACGAATACATCGTGCTCGGGCACGGCAGCGGCGGCACGCTCAGCCGCGCGCTGCTCGAGCGCGTCTTTGTGCCCGCGCTGGGCAGTCCGCAGCTCGATGCGGTCGAAGATCAGGCGCGCCTCTCGATCGGACTCCCAACCGGCGCGACGGTCCGCCTCGCGATGACGACCGACTCGTTTGTCGTCAAGCCGCTCTTTTTTCCCGGCGGCGACATCGGCTCGCTGGCCGTCCACGGAACCGTGAACGACCTCGCCGTCGGCGGCGCGACGCCCACGCATCTGTCGGCCGCGTTCATCCTCGAGGAGGGCTTCCCGCTCTCCGATCTGCGGCGAATCTGCGAGTCGATGGGCCGCGCCTGCCGGCAGGCCGGCGTCGCGCTCGTCACCGGCGACACGAAGGTGGTGGATCGCGGCCTGGCCGACGGCGTGTATGTCACAACGACCGGGCTTGGCCTGATCCCGGCGGGCGTAGAATTGTCCGTCCGCGACGCGCGTCCGGGCGACCACGTGCTGCTGTCCGGGCCGATCGGCGATCACGGGATCGCGATCCTGTCGGTGCGCGAGGGTCTGCAGTTCGACACCGAGCTGCGCAGCGACAGCGCGGCGCTGAACGGACTGACCGCGGCGATCCTGGCGGCGTGCCCGTCGGTTCGCTGCATGCGCGACCCGACGCGCGGCGGCGTGTCGAGCGCGCTGAACGAAATCGCGGCGTCCAGCGGCGTCGGCGTGCGACTGCGCGAGGCCGACCTTCCGATCCGCAGCGAGGTGCGGGCGGCCTGCGAGCTGCTGGGGCTGGACCCGCTGTACGTCGCCAACGAGGGCAAGCTGCTGGCGATCGTGCCGCCGGAATCGGCCTCGGCGGCGCTGGCTGCGATGCGGGCTCACCCGCTCGGGCGCGAGTCCGCCGACGTCGGAACAGTCACCGACGAGCATCCGGGCCTGGTGACGATGGAGTCGCTGATCGGCGGGCGGCGCGTGGTGGCGATGCTGGCGGGCGAGCAGTTGCCGCGAATCTGCTGAGCGCCGCGCGGCGGCGCTACGCCGACTCTTTTCGGACGCGGGAGGCGCCGAGCAGGTCCTGCTCGCCGCGGACGACCTCGGGCGTGACGACGTAGGTCATGCCGCGCTTCTGGTCGGGCAGGTCGTACATGTAGTTCAGCATGATCTCTTCGACGATCGAGCGAAGGGCCCGCGCGCCGGTGTCCCGATCGAGGGCGCGCGTCGCGATTTCGTGCAGCGCTTCGTCGGTGAACTCCAGCTTGGCCTCTTCCATCTCGAACAGCTTCTGGAACTGCCGCACCAGGGCGTTGCGCGGCTCGCGGAGGATGCGCGTCAGCGCCGCCGCGTCGAGCGGCGCGAGCGTGCACGCGACCGGCAGTCGCCCGACGAACTCGGGGATCATGCCGAACTCGATCAGGTCGTCCGGCGTGACCTCGCGCAGCACCTCGCCCAGCTCGACCAGCTCGTCCTGCCGGTCCGTGCCGTCCGGCTCGAAGCCGATGGTCGAATGCCCGAGCCGCTTGCGGATGATCTTGTCCAGCCCCACGAACGTGCCGCCGCAGATGAACAGCACGTTGCTGGTGTCGATCTGGATGTACTGCTGCTCGGGGTGCTTGCGTCCGCCCTGCGGCGGGACGTTGCTGACCGTGCCTTCCAGCATCTTCAGCAGCGCCTGCTGCACGCCTTCGCCCGAGACGTCGCGCGTGATGCTGATGTTGTTCCACGTCTTGCCGATCTTGTCGATCTCGTCGATGTAGACGATGCCGCGCTGCGCCGCGTCGAGGTCGTAGTCGGCGTTCTGAAGCAGCTTCAGCAGAACGTTCTCGACGTCTTCGCCGACGTAGCCCGCCTCGGTCAGCGTGGTCGCGTCCGCGATCGCGAACGGCACGTTCAGCATCCGCGCCAGGCACCGCGCCAGCAGAGTCTTGCCCGAGCCGGTCGGGCCGATCAGCAGCACGTTGCTCTTGTCCAGCTCGACATCGGAATCGGTCACTGCGTCGGCGTGCGCCAGGCGTTTGTAGTGATTGTGCACCGCGACCGACAGCGTCCGCTTGGCGTGATCCTGCCCGATTACGAACTGGCTCAGGAACTCGAAGATCTCGCGCGGCTTGGGAATGGTCTTCAGCAGGCTCTTGCCGCGCGTGTTGCGACGGCGCTCTTCCTTGACGAGGTTATGGCACAACTCGATGCACGACGCGCAGATGAACACATCCGTCGCACCCTCGACCATTGGTCCCGCGTCCCGGGCGCTCTTGCCGCAGAAGCTGCATGCCCCGCCGCGACGCCCGCGACCGCCTCCGTTGCCACGTGTCGTCGTCATCCGCGCCGCCCTTTCGCCGCAACCTGCGGCCTGCCGGAGCCATCCTTGTTTTCGACCGCTTTCCTCGCGTCGCTAGAGTGATTCTAACCTCCCGAGTACGCGGTTTGTAGCCCACCCGGATTCGGGACCTCCGCGCCGGACGCCCCCGACACGCACGGGCAGCGGCCGCCTCAGCACGCCGCGCCGCCAGGCTCGGCCCTGACGCACGCCGGTTTGCCGGGTAACATCGACGCGTCGCAGAAAACCTCGCGACCGGCCGAACAGGGGCATTTCATGACCGACCTGATTGTGGCCAGCGATGGCGCCGCCCGAACGCTCACCCTGAATCGCCCGGCGCAACGGAACGCGCTGTCTCGCAGTCTCATCGCAGCGCTGACGGAAGCCCTTCGATCGGCCGACGCGGACGCCGGCATACGAAGCGTCATCCTCGCCGGCGCCGGCCCCGCGTTCTGCGCCGGCCTTGACCTGCGCGAGGTCGCACAAACCAGCGCCGACCAGGCCGAGCACGACGCCTCCAGCCTGCTGACGCTTTTCGAGACCATCGACCAGATGAGCAAACCGGTCATCGCCGCCGTCCACGGCCCGGCCGTCGCCGGCGGCGCCGGCCTGGTGTCCGTGTGCGACATCGTGTTGTGCGGCACCTCGGGAATGATCGGCTACCCGGAAGTGAAGCGCGGGCTGGTCGCCGCGATCGTCATGACCTATTTGCGGAGGCTCGTGGGCGAACGGCAGGCCAAGTTCCTGCTGCTGACGGGCGAAAACCTCGCCGCCGAACGCGCTCTGGCGTTCGGACTCTGCAACGAGGTCGTCGCGGATGACCGCCTGGCGGCGCGGGCACGCGAATACGCCGAACTGTTCGCCACCTACCCGCCGCAGGCGCTCGCCAACACGAAGTCTCTCTGGCAGCGCATCCGCGGGCTGGACCACGCCGGCGCGGTCAGCGAGGCCCGCGCGCTGAACGCGTCGATGCGCCTGACCAGCGAATCACGCGAGCACATCGGGAAGTTCCTGGGACGCTGAGCCGACCGCCGCCGCACCGGCGACCGCTTCCGGACTCGCCGCGTGCGCCGCGAACCGCGTGCCGACTCCGCCCGGGGTCCAGCACCAGACCTGGTTGCGGCCGTTGCGCTTCGCCTGGTAGAGCATCGCGTCGGCCGCGGAGAGTAGCGCGTCCGGCGAAGCGTTCGAAGCGCACAGGTGTGCGCAGCCGAAGCTGGCCGTCACGTTGAGCCGGAGACTCGATTGGACGAACGGCTCGAGCTGGACCCGCGCGCGAATCCGCTCCGCCAGCCAGCCCAGGTCGCTCGGCGCCGTGGACGGGCACAGGACGCAGAACTCCTCTCCGCCGACGCGCGCCACCACGTCATAGCGGCGGGTCGCGCCGCGCAGCACGCCGGCCGTGTGCCGCAGCACCGCGTCTCCCACCTGGTGTCCGTGCTCGTCGTTGACCCGCTTGAAGCAGTCGATGTCGCACATGATGCAGCCCAGCGGCAGGCGGGCGCGAGTCGAGTGGGCGCCGAGCTCGTCGAGGCGCATCATCGCCGCGCGCCGATTGTAGAGTCCGGTCAGGTCGTCGATCATCGCGAGGTGCACGAGCCGGGCATTGAGCTGGACGATCTCCGCGCTGGTTCGGGCGATCTCGACGCTGCGCTGGCGGAGCTGTTCCTGAAGATCGAACACGCGCATGCCGGCGCGCAGACGCGCCAGCAGTTCCTGCTTGTAATACGGCTTGGTCAAGTAGTCGTCCGCGCCGGACTCCAGCCCCTCGACCACGCGACTCAGATCGGAATGGGCCGTGAGCAGGATGAAGTACACGAATCCGAGCGTCTCCATCGCGGTCAGCTCGCGGATCGTCCGGCACAGCTCGACGCCGTCCATGCGCGGCATCATCCAGTCGGCGATCACGATCCCGCCGCCGGCGCTGCGGATCGCCGCCAGTGCCGACTCGCCGTCCGGCGTGGCTACCACCTGGAAGCCGGCCGACTCGAGCTGCCGTTGCAGCAGCTCGCGCGACGGCCCGTCGTCCTCGGCGATCACGACGGTCCGCGGTGCCTCAACAAATCTCGACATTCGTTGGCTGCTCGCATTCTGCCCCTGGATGATCCCCCGGTGTCGTATCGGGCAGGAGACGCGCCCGATTGCGTTCGCGGCGCGTTCGCGCGATCGCCCCCGGCGAATCCGCGTTCCACCGCGCGTTATCAGACACAGACGCCGCTACCATCTCTCGGGGCGATTCGGATCGCGCGCCCCCGGGCCTCGCGCCAGGATGCCGCCCCGTGACGGACTCTTCCGCCGAAAACGAACGGCAGTTGTGGCTCATCCCCGAACAGGGAGCAGCGCGTGAGGGCCTCGTCGCGCAGGTCGCGGTGCGATTGCCGGCCCACCGTCTGTTCGCCTGCGCCGTGCCGGACGAGCTGAATGCGACCCTCGCGCCGGGAACGCCGGTGCGCGTGCGGCTGTCACGCAGCGGACGCCTGGTCGACGGCTGGTGCGTTTCGATCGGTCGCGTCGTGCTGCGCCACACGCTCGATCCGATTGTGCAGGTGATCCCGGACGCCCCGCCGATGCCGCGCGGGCTGATCGACCTGGGCTGCTGGGTGGCAGAGTACTACGCCCACGCTCCCGGCGCGACATTCGCCGCGCTCGTGCCGGAAGGCGTCTCCGCCCGACCGACGCGAACCTGCGCGTTTCTCGTCCGCGCCAGCGACCAGGCGCCCGCCGGACTCACTCGCAAGCAGCAGGCGCTGCTCGACCAGGTGCCTCCTGGCGGTGTGGCTCGCGAGCTGGCGCTGCGGCAGGCCGGCGTCGGCGCGGGCGTGCTGAACGCGCTGCGCAGCGCCGGCTGCGTCCGCGTCGAGCGCCGCCGGATTGTCACGCCGATGCCGGCCGCGCCGTCCGAAGCGCCGGCGACGCCCGACCCGACGCCCGAGGACGAATTCGCGCTGACGCCTGCCCAGGATGCCGCGGTCCAACGGATCTCCGGCGCGTCCGACGCGCGCGATTTCCGCGCGTTTCTGCTGTTCGGTCCGCCCGGGAGCGGCAAGACCGAGGTCTACGTCCGCACGATCCGCCACGTCGTCGCTCAGCGCCGGCAGGCGCTTCTGCTCCTGCCCGAGATCGCGCTGGCGACGCAGATCGTTCAGCGTCTTGAGCGACGTTTCGCGCGCGTGGCCGTGCTTCACAGCAACCAGACCGACTCGCACCGCCGGGCGGAATGGTCGCGCATCGCCGCCGGACAGGCCGACCTGGTCATCGGCACGCGCTCGGCCGTGTTCGCGCCGCTTCCGGCCGCTGGGCTGATCCTAGTCGATGAGGAGCAGGAGTCCAGCTACAAGAACCTGCGCGCCCCCTACTACCACGCGCGCGACGTGGCGGTGAAACGCGCGCAGCTTGAGCGCATCCCGATCGTGCTCGGCTCGGCCACGCCGTCGCTGGAGACCTGGCACAACGCGTCCAGCAACGCCCACTTCACGCGGCTCGACCTCCCGACGCGCGTACCCGGCGCGGAGCTGCCGCAGGTTCGCGTGGTGGATTCTCGTCGATCGATGCTAGGCGACACAGGCGGGCTGCTGCGCGCGGAAACTCTCGACGCCCTACGGGCAACACTGGCGGCCGACCGCCAGGCCGTGCTGCTGCACAATCGCCGCGGATACTCGGCGCTTCTGCGATGCCCGGTCTGCGGTCTGACGTTGCGGTGCGAGCGTTGCGGAACGCATTACGTCGAACATCGCGCCGCGAGCCTGCTGAAGTGCCATCGCTGCGGAAATCGCCGGCCGCTGACGCGCACCTGTCCGGACGCCAGTTGCGGCGCGCCGCTCGAGTCGGGCGTGCTGGCGATTCAGCGGCTCGAAGAGGAGCTGCGCCGCGCCGCGCCGGCCGCGCGAATCGAGCGGCTCGACCGCGACACCATGTCCGGCCGGGCCGATTACGCCGGCGCGCTCGAACGGGTGCGTTCGCGCGCCGCGGACGTGCTGCTGGGCACGCAGATGATCGCCAAGGGGCTGGATTTTCCGGAGGTGGGCCTTGTGGCGGTCATCGACCCCGACGAGATGCTCGCCATGCCCGACTTCCGCGCCGCCGAGCGCGTCGTGCAGCTCCTCGTGCAGGTGATCGGGCGGGCCGGACGGGCCGGCGGAGACTCCCTGGCGATGATTCAAACGCGTTCGCCCGACTCGCGCGTCGCGCGGGCCGCACGCGAGCTGAATTACGCCGAATTCGCGCGCGACGAACTGGAGGTGCGGAAGTCGGGGTTCGATCCGCCCTGGTCGCGCCTGGCGCGGATCGTCGTCTGGGACGAGCGCGAGAGCCGCTGCCGGAAAGCCGCGGAGGATATCGCGGCCGCGCTCGCCGCAATCGCAGCCCGCCACGACGCGCGGGCGCGCGTTTCGGACGCAACCCCCTGCTTCCTGGGCCGCGTGCGCGGGAAGCGTCGATACCACGTGTTGCTGCGCGTGCCGCGCGACACGACGCCCGCGCCGATCCTGCGCGAAGCCCGCGCCCGGCGCGTGTTCACCTGCAAGGCCGACCGCATCAGCGTCGATGTCGATCCGGTCGAGATGCTGTGATTGAGGATTCCGGTCGTGCGATCGGCTTGACGCGCGCGACACTGAAATGAACAGGGGAAACGCGCCGTACGACGCGCTTCCCCTGCGTGAGTTCGAGGCGGCGAATCAGCGTCCGAGCCGCGCGTCCAGCACGCTCTTGTAGTCCTTTTTCGATCGGGCGCCCAGAATTCGCTCCACCGGTTCGCCGTTCTGGAATACAAGGATGGTGGGGATGTTGGTGATGTTGAATCGCTGCGAGGTCTGGGGCGCCTTGTCCACGTCCAGCTTGCCGATCTTCACCTTGCCGGCGTACTCGGTCGCCAGCTCGTCAATGACCGGACCGACCAACTGGCACGGACCGCACCACTCGGCCCAGAAGTCGACCACCACGGGAATGTCGGACTTCACGACCTCTCCGTCGAAGTTATCGTCCGTAAATTCGAGCGTATTCGGACCGGCCATGGAAAACTCCTTCCCGGAATGCCGCGTCGGACATCCCGCTGGGATCGTAGGATGCGCATCCGCGCGCGTCAAATCTCAGAACCGGCTCCTTCGATGCCGTATATTCGTCGTCCGTTACGTGTGTGCGAACCGCCTCGGTCGTCGCTTGCAAACACAAACTCGACCGGCGTCGCAATGTCATCGCGGCCGCTGCGTTGTGCACTTCGAAGGGCTGGGCGACGGGAGATCCCGCACCGTCGGAGATCGGACATGAGTCGTTTGATCGCAGGGTGGATGTTCACGGCGCTCGCATCGAGCGCGCTGGCCGACACCGGCGCGTTGTCGCTTGCGCCGCTGCGCGACAGGGACTGGACGCGCGACTGCGCCGCCCACCTGCTCCGCCGGGCCGGCTTCGGCGGCACGCCGCAGGAAGTCGATCGCCTTCACGCGCTCGGCATCGACGGCGCCGTGAGCTACCTGGTCGACTTCGCGCAGACGCCCTATGAGCTCGCCCCGCCGCAGATCGACCCGGAACTGCGGCGGCTCGTTGACCCGGAGCGCAAGGCGCTCAGCGAAGACGAGCGTCAGGCCGACCGCGAGCGCCGCAAGCGGCTCGAGCGCCGCACGTTCGAGGAAATCCGCGGGTGGTGGGTGCGCCGCCTCGCCGAGTCGCCGCGCCCGTTCGAGGAGCGCATGACGCTCTTCTGGCACGGGCGGTTCACGAGCGGCTTCCGCGAGGTGCAGAATCCGGTCTTCATGCTCGAGCAGAACCAGTTGCTGCGCAGGCTTGCCCTCGGCAATTACCGCGACCTGCTGATCGGCATCAGCAAGGACCGCGCGATGCTCCGCTATCTCGACAACGCCAAGAACCGCAAGCAGTCGCCGAATGAGAACTTCGCCCGCGAGCTGATGGAACTCTTCACGCTCGGCGAAGGCAACTACACCGAAACGGACGTGCGCGAGGCCGCACGGGCGTTCACAGGCTGGACGCTGAACGACGACGGATTCGTCTTTCGCGCCGCGCTGCACGACGACGGCGTGAAGACCGTCCTCGGCCGGACCGGTCCGCTCGACGGTACCGACGTCATCGACGCCATTCTCGACCGCCCGCATTGCGCGCAGCACCTGGCGGGCGCCCTGGTCCGTTCGTTCGTCAGTCCTACCGCACACCGCCGCCTGATCGACGGTCTGGCGGCCGAGATTCGCCGGCAGAACTACGAGCTCAAGCCGGTCGTGAAGACGCTGCTGCGCAGCCGCGCGTTCTATGACCTGAGCTATCGCGGGCAAATCGTCAAGAGCCCCGTCGAAGCCGTGATCGGCGCGGCGCGAACGCTCGGCGTTCCGATCGCCAGCCCGTTCGACGCGCAGCGCGTGATGGCGGCGATGGGCCAGGAGCTCATGCAGCCGCCCAACGTGAAGGGCTGGGACGGAGGCATGGCCTGGATCAACACCGCGACTCTGTTCGAGCGCTACAACGCGGTCGGGCGCCTGATTCACGGCGGTCAGGGCGACAGCCGCATTCTTCAGCGGCTGTTCGGCGACGACACGAAAGCGGAGCGCTCGGACGAAGAAGATCGTCGCCCGCTCTTGCGGATGCGCGCCGCACGCCGTGAGTCCGAATCGGGCGACGCCATGCAGGGCGGCATGATGTCCGCGATGGAATCCGTGATCGGCAAGGCGCAGCCACCGTTCGACCCCGCCACGTGGATCGAATCATTCGACCTCGATACGCCCGAGAAACTCGTGCGGTTCTTCGAAGCCCACCTGCTCGCGAAGCCGCTCTCGAACGAGCGTCGAGCCGTTCTGCTGGAGTACGCGGCCGCGGCGCCGACCGGCGTCGCTGCCCGGAAGGCGGAGCACGCGCGCACGCTGATCCAATTGATCTGCTCGACGCCCGAGTTTCAGCTCAACTAGCGAATCGCCGCGAGGAGCCGCATCATGAACGACCGGCTGATCTTCACCACCCGTCGAGGGTTCCTGAGCGGAAGCCTCACGTTCGTCAGCGCCGCGGCCACCGCGCCGCTGTTCCTGGGCCAGACGACGCGAGCGCTCGCGGCCGCAGAAGGCGCCACCCGGCGACGTGACGACAGCCAGCGCATCCTGGTCGTGATCCAGCTCGCCGGCGGGAACGACGGCCTGAACACGGTGATTCCCTACGGTGACGAACAGTACTACAAGTTGCGCCCGCGACTGGCGATCCCGACCGACCAGGTGATTGCGCTGCGCGACGGCATCGGGCTGCATCCCGCCGCGGTCGGACTGAAAGAGCTGTACGACGAGGGGCGGCTGGCGATCGTTCAGGGCGTGGGCTATCCCAACCCGAACCGCAGCCACTTCACCAGCACCGAAGTGTGGCACACCGCCGACCCGGAACTTCGCCGCCACGAGGGCTGGATCGGTCGCTACTTCGACGCCTGCTGCAAGGGCGCCGACCCGGGACCCGAGCCGATCGAGGGCGTCGCGCTGACCTCCGAGGCGCCGCTTGCGATGCAGGGCGAACGCTTCCGCCCGCTCGCGTTCGAAGACCCGTCCGCCCTGGCGTGGAAGGCGCCGCGCCGTGGCGACGCCGCCGAAGCGGCGTTTCGCAAGCTGCATTCTGACAACGCGTCCAGCGACGACGAGAACGACGCGCTGGCTCGATACCTTCGGCGCTCCGCGCTCGAAGCGGTGGCCGGCGCGGACGAGATTCGTGCGGCCGCCGGCGTCGAGCTGGCGAGCGCGCGCGGGCGACGGGGTCTGCTGGGCGGCAAGGGATCGCTCGGCGAATCGCTTTCTCTGGTGGCCCGGATGATCCGCGCCGACCTGCCGACGCGCGTCTACTACGTGTCCATGGGCGGCTTCGATACGCACACCGGACAGGAATTCCGGCACCGCCGCCTGATGGAGGAGTTCGGCAACGCGATGAACGGCTTCGTGGCCGCGCTCAGCGAGGATAAGCTGCTGGACCGCGTGCTCGTGCTGTGCTTTTCGGAGTTCGGGCGGCGCGTTCAGGAGAACGCCAGCGGCGGGACGGACCACGGCGAAGCGGCGCCGATGTTCCTGGTCGGCGGAGCGGTCCGCCCCGGCCTGCACGAAAAGCACCCGAGCCTGGCGAATCTGCACCGCGGAGACCTGCCATTCGCCTGCGATTTCCGGCGGGTGTATGCCACCGTGTTGCGCGACTGGCTGAAGGTGAATCCGCGCGACGTGGTCGGCAGTCACTCCTCCATGTCGTTGCTGAGGGCCTGAGTCGCGGCCGACGCCTGCGGAACCGCGACGACCACGCGCGTCCCGACGCCGACCTTGCTGTTGAGCGTCACGCGGGCGCGCATGGCGTTGATCGCGTGCCGCACGATGGACAGGCCCAGCCCGGTGCCGCGCTCCTGCCCGGAGCGGGCGCGCTGCACCTGGTAGAAGCGTTCGAACACCCGCTCCTGCTCTTCGAGAGGGATGCCGCAGCCCTGGTCCTCGACTTCGATCTCGACCGCGTCGCCGCTTCGCCGCACACGGACGAACACGGTCCGCCCGGCATCGCTGAACTTCACGGCGTTGTCCACCAGGTTGTCGAGCACAAGCCGCAGGAGCTGGGCGTTCACGTAGACCTGCGGATCGGCACAAGCGCTCGTGTCGATCTCCAGGCGCACGCCGCGGCTCTCCAGCCGCGCGGCAAATTGCCCGGCCAATTCGTCCAGCAGGTCGCGAACGTCGTTCATGCGCGGCTTGAAGCGCGCCGGATCGACCTCGATGCGCGACAGCTCGAGCAGATCGGTCGCCATGTCATGCAGACGACGGCACTGGCGATCGATCACGTCGATGAACTTGCGGCTGGCCACGGCGTCGTGCTCGTCCATCCGCTGCAGCGTCTCGACCGCGGCCATGATCGTCGACAGCGGCGTGCGCAGCTCGTGCGATGCGTTCGCGACGAAGTCGGTTCGCATCTGGATCGTGCGCGTCAGCGCCGTGATGTCGGTCAGAACGAGCAGTCGTCCGACGGATTCGTCCTGCTCGGCCCGCCCGTTCTCGCCGGGCAGCAGGATGTTTGACGCGTGAGCGAGCAGGTGCAGCGTTCCGTCCACGGTCTCGACCTGAAGCCGGCGGTCCATGACGCGCGGATCGAGCGTCGAATTCGTCACGCCGCCAGCCGAGGGCTCGAGCAGGCGCTGCAGCTCCAGTTGCGGAACGCACCGCTCGATCGCGATGCCGACCAGCGACTCGGGCCTGACGTCGGGGCCGAGGTTCAGCAGACGAATCGCGGCCGGGTTGATGAGCGCCACGTTGCGTTCGCGTCCGGCGACCAGCACGCCTTCGCGAAGCTGCGCCAGCAGCGACGCGAGCGTCCGCCGCTGGTGATCGATGGTGCGCGTGTTCCCGATAAGGCGCGAGCGCATGTCGTGCATCGCGCGGCTCAGCAGGCGAAGTTCGACCGAGCCGGACAGTTGGTCGGTCTCCAGCCGATCGCCGCCGGTGAGCATGCGGAAGTCGCGCGTGAGCCGCCGCACGAGCTGCCGAAAGCGCTGGTCCAGAACAACCGCAAGCGCCAGCGTGGCAAGCACCGTCAGCACCGCGCCGACCAACGCGAGTCCTCGCCAGCCCACGCCGCCGAACGCGCCCGGGCGCGCTTCCCGGATGACGTGCAGCGTGAACGTCGCCCCGCCGATGACCACGCGCGACGGCGGTCCGCCCGCGTCGGCCGCCCAGCCGTTGAACTCGGACGAGGACACATCCGGCGCCGGCGCAGCCGATCCGCCCGCGCGCCGTGGCGAGCGCGCCAACTCGACGCCGCGCTCGTCGATCAGCCGGACCGACGCGCCGAGTGCCGCCAGCACGTCCGCGTGCTGCGCCAGGACATCCGAAGCCTGGGCGGAACCGGGCGCGGCTTCGAGCGCCGCCGCGATCGACCGCGTCGCCGCCTCGACGAGCTCGACGCGACGCGCCCCGTCGCGCCAAGCCGAATCGGCGGCGACGTACGCGGCAAACACCGCCAGAGCCGCGGCAACGGGCATCGCGATGTAGAGGAGGTTCGGGAGCGTGTGTCGGCGGAATTCCATGCACCGCTCAGGACTTGCTGAACTGATCCTGCGGCTCGCGGAAGGTGTATCCTACCCCGCGAATCGTCTGAATCCAGTTCGCCGCCGGCCCGAGCTTCTTCCGCAGTGCGGCGATGTGTACGTCGATGGTGCGAATCGTCACCGCTACGCCGCTGCCGAGAACCGTGTCGATCAGGTGGTCGCGGTCGAGCACGCGGCCTCGCGCGCCCATCAGCGCAGCCAGCACGCGAAACTCGGTCGCGGTGAGCTGGATCGGTGCGTTGTCCACCAGCACCTGGTGCCGCCCGCGATCGAGCGTAACGCGACCCGCGACGATTCGCTCGCCCGGCTGATCCGCCAACTCCTTTCGGCGAAGGACGGCCGAAATCCGCGCGACGAGCAGCTTCATCGAGAATGGCTTGTGAATGTAATCGTCGGCGCCGAGGGCGAAGCCGACCAGCTCCTCGGATTCCTCCGCCTTGGCCGTGATCATGATGATGGGCACGTCGGCGGTCCGGGTATCGCGCTTCAGACGGACGACCACCTCGTCGCCGGACATTCGCGGAAGCATGCGATCCAGGAGGATCAGGTCGGGCGGCTGGCGTTGCGCTTCCGCCAGCGCGGAGTTGCCGTCGGCCTGTCGCCGACAGACGTATCCCTCACGTTCGAGGTGATAGCTCATGACATCGGCGAGGTCGCTCTCGTCCTCGACGATGAGGATGGTCTTGCCGTTCGCCATCAGCGGTCCTCGCAACCAGGAGTGGCTCATCACGGATCGAGCGGCCTGCATCGGTGCGATCCGGACCGAGCGGGTGCAGCTTAACAATCGGATGTTAATACTGCGCGTAGACCGAGTGAACGAACGGGCATATTGCCTCAACGCATTGCCGTAGCCGACTTTGTGACAAGTGCTGAAACTTCGGATTCGATGAAAATGACGCGCCGAGCGCGATCGACTTGCAGAAATAGCACTCTCCAGATACTATTTTACGGTGAAGGGGGTCCGAGTGCTCTCGCTCAGCCGAAAGGCCGAGTATGCGTTGATCGCGGCCAGCCACCTGGCCAAGGCGGGCGACTCCGTCGTCAGCGCGCGGGAAATCGCAGCCCGCTACTCGGTTCCTCTGCCGCTGCTGATGAACGTGCTGAAGCAGCTTCACCAGCGCGGCGTACTGCTGTCGGTCCGCGGCGCTCGCGGCGGCTATCGGCTGGCCCGTTCCCCGCAGGATCTGACGCTCGCGCAGCTCGTCGATGCGATCGACGGACCGCTGCGGCTCGTGCCGTGCGTTCCGCACGCGGCCGAGAGCGATGCGTGTGATATCTCCGCGTGCTGCCCGGTTCGCTCGCCGCTGAACCGCCTGCACGCGAAACTCGAGCGGCTTCTGGCCGAGACGACTGTGGCGGATCTTTCCGGCGACGAGGCGACCGCGCCGGCAGTTTGTGCTGAAAGCCTGAGGGTATTGGCGTGATGAGACGAGTGTATCTGGACAACAACGCGACCACGCCGGTCGATCCGCGCGTGCTGCAGGAAATGCTGCCCTACTTCACCGAGAAATTCGGCAACGCGGCCTCGCGCAACCACTCCTTCGGCTGGGAAGCCGAAGAAGGCGTCGAGAAGGCCCGAGGACAGGTGGCTCAGGTCATCGGCGCCGATTCGAAAGAGATCATCTTCACCAGCGGCGCGACCGAGGGCAACAACATCGCCATCAAGGGCGTCGCCGCGATGTACGGCGAGAAAGGCCGGCACATCATCACGCAGGTCACCGAGCACAAGGCCGTCATCGACCCGTGCAAGTGGCTCGAGCAGAAGGGATTCCGCGTCACGTTCCTTCCGGTGGACAAGCTCGGCCGGATCGATCTCGACCAGCTTCGCGGCGCCATGACGCCCGATACCATCCTCGTGTCGATCATGCACGCGAACAACGAGATCGGCACGATCCAGCCGGTCGCGGAGATCGGCAGGCTGTGCAAGGAGCGCGAGGTTCTCTTCCACACCGACTGCTGCCAGACGTTCGGCAAAGTCCCGATCGACGTCCAGGCGATGGGCATCGACCTGCTGACGTGCAGCGCCCACAAGATCTACGGCCCGAAGGGCGTCGGCGCGCTCTACGTCCGCCGCAAGAAGCCGCGCGTCCGGTGCGAGGCGGTCCTGCACGGCGGCGGGCACGAGCGCGGCATGCGCTCCGGCACGCTGGCGGTTCCGGGCATCGTCGGCCTGGGCGCTGCGGCCGAGCTGTGCCGGCTGGAAATGCCGCAGGAAGCGAAGAAGGTCGGCGCGCTGCGCGACCGCCTGCACCGCGGCATCGCGCAGAAGCTGGACGAGGTGTATCTCAACGGCGATCCGGCGAACCGCACGCCGACGAACCTGAATCTCTCCTTCGCCTACGTCGAGGGCGAGAGCATGATGATGGGCTTCGCCGACGTGGCCGTGTCGAGCGGCTCGGCCTGCACCAGCGCGTCGCTCGAACCGAGCTACGTGCTCAAGAGCCTGGGCGTCGGCGACGATCTGGCGCACAGCAGCATTCGCTTCTCGCTGGGCCGGTTCAACACCGAAGATGACATCGACTACACCGCGGAGCGCGTCGTCTCGACCGTTCGCAAACTTCGCGAGATGAGCCCGCTGTACGAGATGGCACAGCAGGGCGTGGACCTGAGCACCGTGGAGTGGGCGCATCACTGACCAGGCTTCGCGCAGTCCGGCTGCGCCGCCGCGACTCGGAGGATAGACCATGGCATACGGCGACAAGATCATCGACCACTATGAGAACCCGCGCAACGTCGGATCGCTCGACCGAGCCAGCCCGCGCGTCGGGACCGGCATCGTCGGCGCGCCCGAATGCGGCGACGTCATGAAGCTCCAGATTCAGGTCGATGACAACAACAACATCATCGACGCCAAGTTCAAGACGTTCGGCTGCGGCTCGGCCATCGCGTCCAGCTCGCTGGCCACCGAGTGGCTCAAGGGCCGCAAGCTCGACCAGGCGCTCGATATCAAGAACACCGATATCGTGCGTGAGCTGGCGCTGCCGCCCGTAAAAATCCATTGCAGCGTCCTGGCCGAGGACGCCATTCGCGCCGCCGTCCGCGACCTGAAGGCCAAGCTGGGGCAGGACGCCCCCGCCCCGGAGGCGACCGCGACCGCGTCCCGATAGGCGTCGCGGCTGGCCGCGCATCGAGCTAGACTTACTTGGGAGGTTCATACTGACATGAGCGCAACACCGATTCAGACCCAGGGCGCTGCCACGAGTCCGACTGTCCGGCAGCGCGCCAAGGAAACCGCGCCGGAGGCCGGCATCTCGCTGACCGAGAAGGCCGCCGGACAGATCAAGGAAATCCTCCAGAAGGACAACTACCCCGACACGATGTACCTCTACGTCGGCGTCAAGGGCGGCGGATGCAGCGGCCTGCAATACGTCCTCGACCTGCGCGACGAGGCGCACGTGCCCGCCGCCGAGAACGACGAAGTCTTTCTGTCGCACGGCATCCCGATCGTCTGCGACCTGAAGAGCTTCGTGGTCGGCAACCTCGGCGGAACCGCGATCGACTACACCGAGGGCCTGATGGGCGCCGGGTTCACCTTCAGCAACCCGAACGCCAAGCACACCTGCGGGTGCGGAAGCAGCTACACGGCCTGAGCCGATGGCTGACGCGCCGCGGAACGCATGACATCACAAGTGCCCGAGCAGAGGTCCGGCGTCGTCCTTCGTTGCGAATCGTGCAATCGCCCGATGGACACGCCGGTCTTCTGCGCCTCCTGCCTGCGTTACTACGACTCGCCGGGAATCAGCGCCTTCGAGCTCTTCGGACTCCGCCCGGAGTATGACCTCGACCCCCAGGCGCTGCGCCGCGCGTACCTGCGCCTGGCGCGCGACGTGCATCCCGATCGCGCCGGCGGCGTCGCGCCGGACGCCGCCCGTGTCGGACTGCGGATCGCGGCGCGCGTCAACCACGCCTACGAGATGCTGGCCGACCCCGTGAGCCGCGCCGAGCATCTGCTCGATCGGGCCGGCGGACCGGACGCCGCGCAGGACAAGTCGGTCGATCCCGACGTGCTCGTCGAGACGCTGTCGCTGCGCGAGCAGGCCGATGACGCCCGCGCACTCGGCGACGCCGAACAGCTCGACGCGCTGCGCCGCGACGCCGCCGCCCGACACGCGGCGCTGCTCGCGCAGATCGCCGACGCGGCCCGCGCGCTGCCCGGAAGCGATGCCGACCGCCGGCGTCTTCGCGTGCTGCTGAACGCCGTGCGATACTACGCGCGGATGATCGAGGCCTTCGTCTGAACGTCCCGCCAGGCCGCCGCGGGACGAAGAAACCCGGAGCGAGCGTGTCGAACAGCACGGACCCCATCGTCGGCATCGACCTCGGCACGACGTTCTCGCTCGTCGCCATCGCGAGCGACGCCGGCGTCACCGTGCTGCGCGACGAACGCGGCGACGCCCGTGTGCCGTCGGTGCTGTGCGTCCGGACCGCGCCCGACGGCGCGCCGACCGTCTCCATCGGATGGGAAGCGCGCGATCACGCCGTCGAGAATGCGCGCAGCACCATCTATTCCGTCAAGCGACTCATCGGAAAGGGCCCGCACGAGATCGCTTCCGAGCTCCCCTTCCTGGCATATGCCGTCCAGCCCGGACCGCGTGGAACCGTGCGAATCGAAATCGACGGCCGTCCGTATTCGCCCGAAGAGATTTCGTCTGCGATCCTGCGCTCGCTGAAAGACCGCGCCGAGCGCCATCTCGGCACGCCCGTTCGACGCGCCGTCATCACCGTGCCGGCCTACTTCGACGACGCGCAGCGCCAGGCCACGCGCGACGCCGGCGCAGCCGCCGGCCTCGAAGTCGTGCGCATCCTGAACGAGCCCACGGCCGCCGCCCTGGCCTACGGAATCGGGCTTCGCGCAGCGCCGCCCGCGGACGAGCGCGCCGCGCGCCCCAACGACGCGGCCCGGGTCGCCCTGCCCACGCCGAAATGCCACGAGCCGCCCGCCGCGTCCGCGCCCGGCCGCGCCCCGACCAGCGAAACCGTCGCCGTGTACGACCTCGGCGGCGGGACGTTCGACGTGTCGATCCTGCGGATTGAAGACGGCGTGTTTCAGGTGCTCAGCACGGCCGGCGACACGCACCTGGGAGGCGACGACTTCGACCGCGAGATCGTCAAGCTCGTCCAGGCCGAAGTGATGGCGCAGTTCGGCGTCGCGATCGACGCGCCCGCATCCCGGCAGGCACTTCGGCTGCTTGCTGAACGCGTGAAGATCGCGCTCTCCGAGCGCGAGCAGGCCGAGCTGGAGCTCGACCTCGGCTCCGGGCGCGTCTATCGACGGACTCTGCCGCGCGCGGAATACGAATCGCTGATCGCCCCGCTCGTCGAGCGCTCGATCCAGCTCATCGAACGCGCCGCGAGCGACGCGCGCGTCTCGCTGTCCGAGCTCGATCCGTTCATTCTGGTCGGCGGCTCGACGCGTGTGCCGCTCGTGCGCCGCCGCGTCGCCGAGCGGATCGGCCGGCCGCCCTACACGGCGCTGAATCCGGACGAGGTGGTCGCGGCCGGCGCCGCGATTCAGGGCGCGATTCTCAGCGGCGCGGTCCCTGAGATGCTCCTGCTGGACGTGATTCCGCTCTCGCTGGGAATCGAGACGCTCGGCGGAGCGATGGGCAAGCTGATGATGCGGAACACGACTGTCCCCTGCCGGGCCGTGGAGCAGTTCACAACGTTCGTGGACGGACAGACCGCGATCCAGTTCAACGTGCTTCAGGGCGAACGCGAGCTGGCCCGCGACTGCCGAAGTTTGGGACAGTTCGTGCTGAGCGGGCTTCCGCCGATGCCGGCCGGTATTCCGAAGGTCGAGGTCGAGTTCCTGATCGACGCCAACGGCATTCTCAGCGTCGAGGCCCGCGAGCTGCGCAGCGGGCAGCGGGCCGGCATCCAGGTCGTGCCGAACCACGGCCTGACGCGCGACGAGGTCGAGCGGATGACCCGAGAAAGCCAGCTCTTCGCCCGCGAAGACATCGACGCGCACCGGCGCATCGATCTGCGGAACCAGATAGAATTCGACGTCGCCAAGACCGAGCAGATGCTCGCGCTGCACGGCGACCGGCTGCCCCCGGCGGAGCGCGAGCGAATCACGTCGGACATGGCGGCGCTGCGCCGGCTGGCGATGGAATCGGAGAATCTCGACGAGTTGCACCACGCGCTCGACGCATTCGGCCGAAGCACGCTGCGCCTGGCCGAGATCGGGATCCGCGAAGCGCTGAGATCGAAATGAGCAAGCGAGAGGAGAGCGAGGGTCGCCCTCCGAATCGGGCCCAGTTTCAAGTGCTCGCCGACGTGCGTATCCGCGAGTCCTTGGCGCTTCTTTCATCGGAGCACTGGGCGGGCGCGTACTATCTTGCGGGATACTCTATCGAGTGCGCGTTGAAAGCGTGCATCGCGCGGAAGACGCGGCAGTTCGATTTTCCGGATCGCGACTTCGCGAACCAGGTATGGACGCACAAGCTGGCGAGCCTCCTGAAGTCCGCCGGACTCGAGGAGGAGTTGACGCGCGAGACGGTTGACTTGCAGGCGAACTGGGCCGTCGTGAAAGACTGGCGTGAGGATCGGCGATACGCCGTGTCCGGAGAGTTGGACGCCCGGTCGCTCGTCACGGCAATCGTCGATCCGGCAAATGGAGTGCTGCCGTGGCTCAAGTCACACTGGTAGACGCCGATCTCAGCGTCGGGCGCGAGCTGCTCGATGCGCTCGACGCGCGTAAGTTCGCGGTGTCATCCGCACTCTGGCTGCAGCGCGAAGAAGGCGATGAGTACCGTCTCATCATCGCGACTCCAGTCGTGGATCGGGAGGGTAAGCAAGCTGCCTATATGCGACTGGCGGGTGTCCTCAAGGACGCCGCGCTGAACGACCGGATGCCGCTGTTCCGGATTGAAGCCGTAGGCGAGAGCGACCCCACGGTTTCGCTATTGAGACGTTTCGTGAGCGCAGCCGGATCGGACGTCAAGCTGCGGCTGAGCAACAATGTTTTCGATGGCGTCCTCGTCCCGGACGCGTATGTCTACCGGCTTGCCAAACCTGAGGCTCGGAAGAAGCGATCGCGCGCCTGAGCCTCGGACAGAAACATGGAGAGATTGCTGTGGGCGGACAGAACCCCTACATCCAGGACTCCGACGTTCGGCTTCCGACGCGGAAATACACGCTGACCATCATCGATGAAAAAGGCGTCGAGCACGCCATCGAGGTGGACCCCGCGAAGATCCCGTACGACGACCACGGTCTGCCCGGCAGCATCCTCGACATCTGCATGGCGCACGGGATCGAACTGGACCATGCCTGCGGCGGCGTCTGCGCATGCAGCACGTGCCACGTCATCGTCAAGGAAGGCGGCTCGACCTGCAACGAAGCCACCGAAGACGAGGACGACCAGCTCGAAGAAGCCTATGGCCTGACCGCACAGTCTCGGCTCGGCTGCCAGTGCGTGCCGGACGGTTCGCAGAACGTACGCATCGTCATTCCGAATTGGAATCGCAACCTGGCGCGCGAAGGGCACTGATCGCCGTCACGCCGCGTGGGGGGAATCGCCCGATGCTTCGCGCCTTGCTCTCGCTTTGGATTCTTGTGCTCGCCGCAACGACGCCGGCATTCGCCGCCGACGTCTCGCCCGAGATCGTGGCGAAGATCCGCGACGCCGTTCCCGATAAGCCGTGCGTCGCGCCGAGCCGCCCGCGCCGCCTGCTCCTGTTTACGCTGACGCGCGGGTTTCGCCACGAATCGATCCCGGTCGGGGCGCGCGCCATCGCAATTCTGGGAGAGAGAACGGGCGCGTTCGTCGCCACCCATTCCGAAGACGCAGCGATGTTCGAGCCGGACGCCCTGAGCGCGTTCGACGCGGTCTGCCTTCTTAACACCACCGGCGAGCTGTTCCTGCCGCCCGATGCCAAGACCCTGCCCGAAGCCGAGCTGCTCGCGGCCCGAGAGATCGACCAGCGGCGCAAGGCGTCGCTGAAGGCTTTCGTCGAGAGCGGGCACGGGCTGATCGGCATTCACTCCGCCACAGACACGTGGTACGAGTGGGACTGGTACGGCGCCGCGATCGGCGGCTACTTCGACGGACACCCGTGGCACGAAAACGTCCGTGTTGCCGTCGAAGCGAGCGCGCATCCGATCCACGTCTGCTGCGCCGCTACGGAATTCGAGATCGCCGACGAAATCTACCAGTTTCGCGCGCCGTATGACCGCGCGCACCAGACCGTGCTGCTGCGAATCGACGCCGAAAAGCTGGACCTCAAGCGCGAGGGCATCCGTCGCACCGATCGCGACTTCGCCGTCTCGTGGGCACGCTCGCAGCAAAACGGCCGCGTCTACTACTGCTCTCTCGGACATCGCGACGAGGTGTACTGGAACCCGGTCGTTCTGCGGCACTATCTCGCGGGAATCCAGTTCGCGCTCGGCGATCTGCCCGACGCCGCGCCGCCCGGTCATGTGCCGCGGAAACCCTGACCGACCCGCTCAAACGCGAGCGGCGGCCGCCACCAGCGCTTCGAACAGCCGCAGATGCTCACGCCGGTCGATCAGGTCTTCCGGGTGCCACTGAACGGCGATCAGGAATCGATCGTCGGTGCTCTCGGCCGCCTCCACGACACCGTCGGGCGCGAAGCCGACCGGACGCAATCGTCCGCCCACCTGCGATGCGTCGATCACCTGGTGATGCCGGCTGTTTACTTCGAATCGCGTTTGGCCGACGATCTGGGCGATGCGCGAATCGGCGACCAGCTCCACGTCGTGAAACGCGCTCGAATGATCCTCTCGGAAATGCTGAATCACGGAGCGTCTCGGAATGTCCTCGACGTGCTGAACGAGGCAGCCGCCGCGGGCCACGCTCGCGATCTGGCAACCCAGGCAAACCGCCAGCGCCGGACGCCCGATCTCGTCGGCGCGGCGGAAAAACTCGATATCAAATCGGTCGCGCCGCTCGTGCAGCACAGACGTCTTCGCGTGCCGCGGCTGGCCGTAGTGCCGCGGGTCGAGATCCGGACCGCCCGTAAACAAGACGCCTCGACAATGCCCGAGCAGCTCGTCCAGCAGCGCGCGATCGAGCGACGCCGGCGTCGCGATGGGGAATGGAATGCCGCCCGCCGCATAGATCGCGTCGGAATACGCGGCGTTCAAGCTCGCGCGCAGGCGTGGATTTGCGCCTTCCGTCACATCGAAGCTGCACGTTACGCCAATGATGGGTCGCATAAGGGCCAACGTACCTCGTCCACGGGCGCGGCTCGGATCGACGCCGCTGCGAAGCCAAAAAAAAGCGGTCGCCCCGCGCGGAGGAACGCGAAGCGGCCGCAGGTGGGAGCCCAGAGCTCCGCTCGAATCTTCCCCATCTTACCAGCGCCGCACCGGGATGGGCAAGAGCGTTTCTCGGACGCTCCAATAATTGATGAATTTTTTCGCAACCAATTCTACGGCAATTACTTACTGGACGTGCGAAGGGTGCGAAGCGCTGAAATTCACGCCGCCTCGATCCCGCGCGCTGAACGGAGCGGCGCTTCCAACCGAGCATGGCGCGGCGCGCGCTACGAGATATAGTAGGATCGCCGGGTTGAGGGCCCTGCCCACGGTCTACCCGGCGGTCCTACCGTCGTGACTGCAATCACTGGTCTTCCGGCGGGATTCCCATTCCCGAACGGTTCGGGTACGTCGGCCGCTTTGGCGGATGGAATTCCGCGGTCTTGAGCACGTCGAGCAAGTGATCGATCGCCGCGTCGAGCTGCACGTCGGCGCCGCCGACCATCTTGGCCGGATCGTCGAGCACGGGAATATCCGGATCGACGCCGTGGCCTTCGATGCCCCACGTTCCGTCCAGTTCGTAGTATGCGAATGTGGGAACGGTCACCAATGCGCCGTCCATCAGCGTCGGGTTGCCGGAGATGCCGACCAGCCCGCCCCAGGTACGCGTGCCGATCAGCTTGCCGAGCTTCGCCTGGCGGAAGTACGCTGGAAACGCGTCGCCGCCGGACCCGGCCAGACCGTTGATGAGCATGCACTTCGGGCCGAAGTGCGCGTCCGGCGGCCACGGCCAGTCGTTGCCGTCCCGCCGCGCCCAGTAGTTCACCGCCGGGCGGTCGAGCAGCTCGATGAATCGCGTGGGAATCTGTCCGCCGCCGTTCCAGCGTTCGTCGACGATGAGCGCGGCCGCGTCCACCTGCGAGTAGAACTGGCGGAACAGATTGTCCTGTCCGTTCGTGCCGGTGTCGGGCACGTAGATGTACCCGATGCGGCCGTTGCTCCGCTTGGCGACGTGCTCGCGGTTCTTCTCGATCCACGCGCGATAGCGCAGATCGCCGTCGCCGGAAAGCAGCCGCACCACGACGTCGCGCGACTCGTCGTCGCGCGCCGGGTTTTTGCCGATTGTGAGCGTGACGGTCTTGTCGGCCAGCCCCTGGAACGCGGCCCAGGGCGCCTTGCTGGTGTCCAGAGCGACGCCATTGACGGCCAGCAGGTACTCGCCCTCCTTCACGTCAACGCCCACGGCGCGGAGCGGATTACGCGCGTCCGCGTCCCACGGCGCGCCCTCGATGATGCGCGCGATGCGATACGCGCCGCCGGCGAGTTCGAAGTCGCAGCCGAGCATGCCGACCGATTCGCTCGGGCCGTTCTCGCCGCCGCCCCAGTAGTAGGCGTGCCCGACGTTCAGCTCCGAGATCATCTCGCGAATGATGTAGCTGAGATCGTCGCGCGAGACGCAATCCGCCAGCATGGCGGAATACTGTTCGTAGACCTGCTTCCAGTTCACGCCGTGCATGGTCGGGTCGTAGAAGAAGTCGCGCTGGATGCGCCACGCTTCGCGAAGCATCTGCGTCCACTCGGCGCGCGGGTCCACGCTCACTTTCATGCCGTCGCGCGGAATGGGCTTGTCCATCTTCTGGTCGGCCGCGGCGTCCACGATGGCGTGCTGCCCGCCCTTGGCCACCAGCATCTTCGAGCCGGACGCGTTCAGCACGAAGCTCTGGGCGTCGCCCAGCACGGTCTTTTCTTCGCGCTTCTCGTCTTCCAGGTCGAAGATGCGAATCGACGGCTCCCCGCCGATCGGTCCGCCGCGCGCGAACAACAGGTGGCCTTTGTCGTTGACCGCCAGATTCCAGAAGTCGCCGCGATCCAGCGGAAGCATGAACGCGCGGCGCTCGAAGTCGGCCAGCTCGATCTCGACCGGCTTCGGCTCTTCCTTCTTGTCGCCGTCTTCCTGCTCGTCGTCCGCGGCGTCTTCGCCGTCGGCAGCCTCCTGGCTCTCCGCCGCAGGCTTGGAATCGGCTTCGGACGCGGCGTCGGCATCGCCGGACGCGTTCTTGGCCTTGTCGGCGGCGTCGCTCTCGTCGTCGGCTTCGCCGTCGTCGGAATCGTCCTTGTCGTCGTCCTTATCTTCGTCTTTCTTGTCCCACTCCTCTTCATCGCTCTTGGGCGCAAGCGGGTTCTTCACATCCGCGCGGAGCGGAACCGCGAACAGGCGATCGGCCCGCACGTAGACGAACGACGTGCCGCCGATCGACTCGTACATCGGGTCGCTGATCTCGCGCACGCTGGAGAAGAACAGGAAATCGCCCTTGCGGTCGAACGTCGGCCAGCGGTCGTCGAAGCGCCCTGCCGTCACCTGGTGCTTTTCGCCGGTGTCCACGCGATAGAGCCAGATCGCGCTGGTGCGGTTGTCGCCGGCGCGGGTATACGCCAGCCAGCGCGAATCGGACGCCCAGCTCACGCGGTTCTGCCCGCCCCACGGCAGCGTGTCCACCTCGACGGTCTTCGCAGGCTCGAGCGTGTGCACGCGCAGGCAGCCGGCCTTGTCCCAGTAGGCGATGTGCTTGGAATCCGGCGACCACTCGGGCGCGTAGTAGTACGTCTGCGAGCCGCTCGTCAACGTGCGCGTCTCGCCCTTGCCGTCCGACTGCGTGACGCACAGCTCATATTCCCCGCCGGCGTCCGAAAAGTACGCGATCCACTTGCCGTCCGGGCTCCAGGCCGGGTCGCGCTCGGCCGCGCCGCTGGTGCGGGTCAGGTTTCGCGCGGTGCCGTGCTGAGCCGGCAGCGTCCAGATGTCGCCGCGCGACTCCATGACGGCGCGCTTGCCGCTTGGCGAAACGTGCATCGCCGAGATCGAACCGGACACGTCCAGGTTCTGCGGGCGGATTCGCGCGCGATCGCCCGGCACGCTGATGTCCACGCGCCGCGTCTGCTTGGTCGGCAGATCGACCAGGTAGAGGTCCGAGCCATGCTGGAGCACGATCTCGCCGCCGCCGGACGGACCCGGACCGATCGACGGCCACTTGACGTCGAACTCCTTGAAGAACGTCACCTGCTCGCGCGCCGCGCTCTGCGTGTCGTACACCCAGATGTTCTGCTTGTGACCCGCGCCGTCATCGGATAGGTAGTAGACCTTGGACCCGTGCCACATCGGCAGCGAGTCCGTGCCCTCCCAATCCGTGATCTTTTTCGATTCGTTCGTCCGCAGGTTGAACAGCCAGATGTCCGTCGCCATGCCGCCGCGGTAGCGCTTCCAGGTGCGGTGGTCGATCGCGTGCGGCGTATACGCCAGCCACGTGCCGTCCGGGCTGATCGCGCCGTTCGCCCCGTAGGGCACCGGGAGCTTGGTCGGCAGCCCGCCCGTCGCCGGCACGGTCCACAGCTCCGACGCGCGCGGATAGACCCCCTGCCCGAACGCGTGGTACACCAGCCGCCCGTCGCTGGTCCAGTCGCGCAACCCTTCGCCGGAGGGGTGATACGTCACGCGGAACGGCACGCCGCCGCCCGCCGGCAGCGTGTAAATGTCGCTGTTGCCGTCGTAGTTCCCGACGAACGCGATCGTCATTCCGTCTGCGCTGAATTTCGCAAACGATTCGATGCCGTTCGGACTCGCCAGCGGCGACGCGACGCCGCCCTCGCGCGGCGCCACCCACAAATCGTTCGCGTAGCTGAAGACGATCTGCGTCGCGCTTACGTCCGGATACAGCATCATGCCCGCGTGCGGACGGACATCGTCCGCGGCCGGCGCGGCGCCCACGACCATGGCGACTACCGCGGTCGCGAAGCTCCGCGCGCCCAGTGTCCGAATGCTCTGCCTGCCCATGCGATCAGCCATGCACAAACTCCCGAGGTCTGTCGAGACGGTTCCCTGGTTCCGAATTGCCCGGCGCGGTCCGCCGGCCATGAAGGGACGACGCTACCGGAGAGAGAAGACGCGTCGCCCACGATGCCCCGATGCGGGCGCGGCGCCCGCGCTCCCCTCATATGTTGGGGCGATCCCCTCTGTATTCGCGAGATTCCCTCTGTATTCGCGTAATCCTCTCTAGTTTGGCGCGTTCCCCTTTAGACGGTCGCGACAAGCGGGTCCGCTCGATTTCCTCGCATGAATCCGCACGCCGATTCGTCACTCGCGCGACGACGGGGTAATGCTCAGCTCGACCCGCTGCCCGTCCCGCATCACCACCACCGCGACCGGCTCGCCGATCTTCAGCGCGTCGATCGCGTAGGTGTAGTCGTAGATGTTCTCGATCGTTCGCCCGGCCAGCTCGACGATGACGTCGCCGGCGCGAAGCCCGCCCTGCTCCGCCGGCCCGCCCTTCGCCACGCCCGAGAGCTTCAGTCCCTTCGCCTCGCCCTCGGCATAATCGGGAATCGACCCCAGGTAGGCCCGCAGCCCAGCCCGCTGACCGAGGTTCTCCGGCTTGGCCATCTCGACGTATTCGGGCGTCTCGGCCGAAGTCGCCAGCGACCGCGCCAGCAGCGCCATCAGCCGAGCCGTCTTCTCGGCGCCCTCGTAGTTCAGCTTCTCGGGCGTGTCGCGCGGCGAGTGGTAGTCTTCGTGGGAGCCGGTGAAAGCGCTCAGAATCGGCACGCCCTTCAGGTAGAACGCCGTCGAATCGGTCGGAAGGTAGCTGTCGTTCTGAAGGCTCAGCGGAACGCCGATCGGCGCGTTGCGACGCTCGATCTCCGCCGGCCAGCTCGCGCTCGATCCGACGCCGCTCAGGACCAGCTTGTCCGTCAGCCGCCCGATCATGTCCATGTTCAGATACGCCGCCACCGCGCCGCTCAGCGTCGAACCGCCGACACGTTTCGCGAGCGCGTCGACGAAATGCTGCGAACCCAGCAGCCCCAGCTCTTCGCCTGACCACGCCGCGAACACGACGTCGCGTTTCGCCGCCAGATCGCCGCGCGCCTTTCGGCTCGCCAGCTCCTCCGCAATCTCGAGCATCCCGGAAACGCCCGACGCGTTGTCATCGGCGCCGACGTGAACGCCGCCCTTCTCCTCGTCGCGGGCCAGCGAGTTCGTGCCTTCGCCCCGGCCGAGATGGTCGTAGTGCGCCCCCAGCACGACCGCCGCGGCATCGGGATGACCCGAATCGAGAACGCCCAGGACGTTCCGCCCGGTCCGCTGCACCTTCTCGATCTGGATCGACGCCGACAGCCGCGTCTCCGGAATCGCGAACCCCGCGAAGCCCTCGCCCTTGTCCAGCTCGGCCTGAAGCTCCGCCAACGTCTTGCCAGACGCCGCCAGAAGCTGGTCCGCGACCTCATCCGTGACGGACACTGCCGCCAGGCTCGTGCCCGCGATCGCCGCGTCAAACGTGAATCGCACCAGCGGATCCTTGACGCCCGACTTCGTCCCGCTCGCGACGATCATGCCGGCCGCGCCGCGATCGCGCAGCATCATCGCCTTGTATCGCAGGCTCGCGAAGCGGTTCAAATGCTGGCGACGCTCCGCGGACACATCCTCGGGCAGAAACCGCAGCAGCAGCACCCACTTGCCGGACACGTCCAAATGCACGAAGGAGTCGTACTCCGGCTGACCGTCGGCCGCCGGCGCGACGATGCCGTAGCCGGCGAACACGACGCCCGCCGCCGGAATGTCGCCCGTCTGCGAGAACGCGAGCGGCCGCCAGTTCTGATCGACTTTCCACGACGTGCTCGCCCCGCCCGAGCGATCCGCCGTGAGCGCGTTCGACTCCCCGAGCGCGGCGCCGGCCGTGAATGCGAATTCCTGGAAGTACGTGCCGTTGTCGCCGGCCGGACGCAGGCCGATGCGCGCGAATTGCTGCGCGATGTACTCGCCGGCAAGTCGCTCGCCGGCGGTTCCTGTGAGCCGACCGTCCATCGCTTCGGTGCACAGCGCCGTCACGTGCGTTCGCAATTCGGCTGCGAGAATGTCCGCCGTGAACGCAGGCGCGTCGGCGCCGGTGCCGCTGGCGTCGGCCGGTGCGGGGCTGACCGCAGCGCCGGCCTGCCGCAGGCGGCGCAGCGCCGCATCGTGATTCCATCCGGCGATGAAGAGTTGTCCCTGCTTTCCGCCGCCGCGGCTGGTGGTCCAGGCCAGGCGCTGACCATCGGGCGAAAACGCCGGTAACCCGTCGAATCCGGGCGTCTCGGTGACGCGGACCGGCTCGCGCTGCCCGAGGGCATCGACCAGGTACAGCTCGAAGTTGTCGAATCCGTGCAGGTTGGTCGTGAAGATCAGGTACTCGCCGGACGGATGGAAATACGGCGCCCACGACATCGCCCCGAGCCGCGTGAGCTGCCGCACGTCGCTGCCGTCGGCGCTCATCGTGAACACTTCGGCGGTCGCGCCGTCGGTGGAGAATCGTCGCCAGCAGATGCGCTGTCCGTCCGCGCTGAAGAAGGGTCCGCCGTCATAGCCGGGCGCGTCCGTCAGCCGGCGCACGTTCCCGCCGTCGGCGTCCATGACGTAGATTTCCATGAAGTACGACGGATCGAGCTCCAGCTTGGCGCGGTCATCGGCGGACAGCTCGCCGGAGTAGGCATGGCGATTCGAGGCGAAGCAGATCCGCGTCCCGTCTGGAGACGCCGCGCATTCCGCGTCGTAGCCCAGCGTGTTCGTCAGGTTGCGATCCGAGCCAGCGCCGCGATCGTGCCGATACACGTCGAAAGCCGGGTCGTAGTCCCACGCGTATCGCTTCTGCCTGCCGGCGAGCCGGTCTTCCAGCTCTTGCTTCTGCTTGTCGCGCGCCTGCGGGTCGTCGTGGGTGGACGCGTAGATCACGTCGCCGCCGGGCATCATCCACGAGCAGGTGGTCTTGCCGTGCCCGGGCGAGACGCGCGAAACGTCGCCCGATTCGAGGTCCATCAGGAAAATCTGGAAAAACGGATTCTCCGGGTCTCGCTCGCTTTGAAACACGAGCTGTCGCCCATCGCCACTGAAATAGCCCTCTCCCGCGCGACGCCCCTCGAAGGTGAGCTGGCGCGCGTCCCGCATCAGCTCCGCCTCGATTCCGACGCCGGCAGGCGAAGCTGGCGTCGCGGGCGCGTGCTGTGCCGTTGCGGCGTTTGCGCCCAGCGAAATCGCGATCACCCCGATCGTGAGCGAAACCTGCGGTCGGCGTATGGGAAAAGTCATGCGTTCATCCCCCACCGGCGCGGTCGGTCGCGGACTGCGCCGCGCGGTCGATGCGCTCGGAAACCATCCCGGCATTGTCGCCTCAGGGTCGGGGCGCAGGCAACCGCCCTGCCCGCCCGCGTCGCGGTTGGCCGGGATTGGCACAGCGGATAACTTAACGCGAGCGGGTCGCCGGCCCGCGGTAGGTGCGGGACGTCGCACCCGCAGGCGTACGGTGCGGTCTGGATGTGTATCGGGGGATCTCGATGGACGCGAGTACGCGCGCGTTGCTGTCGGAAATCATCGATTATGCCGGGCTGTTCCCGCCGGCGCGGCTCGACCTCGAGCCGGCCCTTCGCGCCTATGCGCGTTATCGCACCGAGCCGGACGCCTGGATGCTCGGCAAGTTCGTCTGTCCAGCCGCGCGGCTCCCGGAACTGACCGACCACGGTGCACGGTTGTTTTCGCATGCGCACCCGATCGGCGTGTCCGTCCTGGTGGGCGGCGGCGAGCAAACTCCGCAGTTTCTCGACACGCTTCGTCGCGATGTGCTGGCGATCCGCGATTTCCGTGCCGCGGCCGGCGGATGGGCGCGAATCGAGGCGATGGAGCTGCGCGTTCCGGAGGACGTGTGCCGCAGCGCGGACGCGGGCACCGCGTCGGAGTTTCTGATCGACGTGGAGGAGTGCTTCGTGCAGTGCGGCGAGGAGCCGCTGACGCCGGATTACCACGAATTCACGTTGCCCGACCGCAATCGCGAGGCGCTGGACGCGCTGGCGCGCGGCTTTGCGCAGTATTGCCGGGGCGGCGGACGGGCTTCGCCCACGCCGGCGGGCGTGAAGCTCCGCTGCGGCGGACTGGAAGCGTCGGCCGTGCCCGATTCCGAGTGGATCGCCGCGTACATCGAGGTGTGCCGCGAGCATCAGCTTCCGCTGAAGTTCACCGCCGGTCTGCATCATGCGTTGCCGCGGTTCGATCCTGCGGTACGGACGACCACGCACGGGTTCCTGAACGTGTTCGTGGGCGGCGTGCTGGCCTATGCGCTGCCGCTGCCGCATCACGACCTGCGCGCGATCCTCGACGAGACGGACGCGCGGCACTTCCACTTCGGGCCGGAATTCCTCGGGTGGAACGACGCGGACGCGTCGGTGGGAGAAGTGCGCTTCGCGCGGCAGCACCGCGTCCTTTCTTTCGGAAGCTGCAGCTTCGACGAGCCACGCGAAGACCTGCGGCAGCTCGGCCTGATCTGACCGCGAGAGCTTCGACGATCTGTATGCGTCCGAGCGGCGGCGGTTATTCTATCGACCGGATCGCTCTGCCTCGCAAATCGCTGGAGCTTTACGGATGGCTGCCGAGACTCGCGCACCGTTGCGTTCGTTCATTGAAGTCCCCGCGCTGCACGACTTCCCCATTCAGAACCTGCCCTACTGCGCGTTTCGACGCAGCGGCGACGAGCATCCGCAGATCGCCGTGCGGATCGGCGATCTCCTGCTCGACCTGAAAGCGCTCGAGCACGCCGGACACTTCGCGGGAACCGCGCTGGGCGACACGCACGTCTTCTGCAAGCGGACGCTGAACAAGTTCATGGCGCAGCCGCCGGAGACCTGGGCGTCGGCGCGGGCGAAGATCGTCGAACTGCTGCGGCACGACTGCCCGACGTTGCGCGACGATCGCGCGCTGCGCGAGCGAGCGCTGACGCCGGTCCGCGACGCGCAGCTCTGCATGCCGGTTGAGATCGGCGACTACACCGATTTCTACTCCTCTCGGCAGCACGCATTCAACGTCGGCACCATGTTCCGCGGGCCCGAAAACGCGCTGATGCCGAACTATCTGTGGTTGCCGGTCGGCTATCACGGCCGGGCCAGCAGCATTGTGCTCAGCGGCACGCCGGTGCGCCGCCCGTGGGGACAGACGAAAGCCGACGACGCGCCGGCGCCGACGCTCGGCCCGAGCCGGCTTCTCGATTTCGAGCTGGAGATGGGCTACTTCATCGGCGGCGGCAACGAGCTCGGCCAGCCGATTCCGATGGAGCAGGCGGAGCGTCACGTCTTCGGGCTGGTGCTGGTCAACGACTGGTCGGCGCGCGACGTGCAGAAATGGGAGTACCAGCCGCTCGGGCCTTTCCTCGCCAAAAACTTCGCGACCACGATTTCGCCGTACGTCGTGCCGATGGCCGCGCTGACGCCGTTCCGCTGCGCCCCGCCGGAGCAGGAACCGACGCCGCTGCCCTATCTCCGCCGAACCAGCGCGGCGGACGGCCCGCCCCCGGCCGGCTGGGCGCTGGACATCCGGTTGGAAGTCGGGCTGCGACCCGGCGCGAACGCATCGCCGCAGACGATCTGCCGCACGAACTTCCGGCACATGTACTGGACGATCGCCCAGCAGATCGCGCATCACACCATCGGCGGCTGCAATCTGCGCCCCGGCGACCTGCTGGCGAGCGGCACGATCAGCGGACCGACGCCGGACAGCTTCGGCAGCCTGCTCGAGCTGACGTGGCGCGGCGAGCGCCCGATTCAGTTCCCGGGGGGCGAAGTGCGCAGGTTTCTCGCCGACGGCGACACGCTGACGCTGCGCGGCTGGTGCGAGGGTCCGGATTACCGCGTCGGCTTCGGCGAGTGCTCGGGCATGGTGTTGCCTGCGCATCCGTCTTCCCGATGACGTGCGGCATGGCTCGTGTCGCTCGGCATCTGTCCGATCCGGGACCGCTGGATGTGCGCCACGGAACGCGCCGGCTGAGCCGCGGCCGGCCGGCCGGGTCGCTGCGCTTCCGAGCAGAGCGCCGAACCGCTCGAGCATGGCCGGGGCATTGGGTTCGGCGTACACTTTCTCGCGATTGTTCGGGACTGAATTCCCTGAACTCGCTTCGGAGTGCATACCTATGCGCCCCTGTTCATTCCAATCGAGCGCCTGGCTGGTTGCGGTGTGCTTGTCGGCAGTCCCCACATTCGCCGACTCCGACACGGCCGCATCAGCGGGAAACTGGCCGTCGTTCCGTGGCGAAGCCGCGACGGGGATCTCGTCCAGCGGCGCGACGCCGACCACATGGAATGTCGAGAGCGGCGAGAGCGTGCGTTGGAAGACGACGATTCCAGGGCTTGGGCATAGCTGCCCGGTGATCTGGGGCGACCGGATTTTTCTGACGACCGCGGTGGGACCGAATCCGGACCCGGAGCTGAAGGTGGGACTCTACGGCGACATCGCGCCGGTGCAGGAGTCGGACCCGCAGAAGTTCACGGTTGTGTGTTTGAACAAGAAGAGCGGCGAAGTGCTCTGGCAGCAGGTGGCGCACGAGGGCGTGCCGAAGGTGAAGCGCCACACGAAAGCGACGCACGCGAACTCGACTCCGGCCACGGACGGCAAGCACGTGGTCGCGTTCTTCGGGTCGGAGGGGTTGTACTGCTACGACGTGGACGGCAAGCTGCTGTGGTCGAAGGACTTCGGGCTGCTGGATTCCGGATTCTATATGGTGCCGCAGGCGCAGTGGGGCTTCGGCAGCTCGCCGGTGATTTTTGACGGGCGCGTCGTCGTGCAGTGCGACGTGCAGAGCAACTCATTCCTGGCGGCGTTCGACGTGCGCGACGGGCGCGAGCTGTGGCGGACGGAGCGGACGGATGTCCCGACATGGAGCACGCCGACGGTGCACCGCGGCGCAAATCGCGTACAGGTCATCGTAAACGGCTATCGCCAGATCGCCGGTTACGACTTCGAGACGGGCAAGGAGCTCTGGACGCTGACCGGCGGCGGCGACATTCCGGTGCCGACGCCGGTCGTCGCGCACGACCTGGCGTTCATCACGAACGCACACGGGGCGATGGCGCCGATCTACGCCATCCGGCTCAGCGCGACAGACGACATCACGCCCGCGGACGAAGACGAACCGGGGCAGCACCTGGCGTGGTGGACGCCGCGCAAGGGCAATTACATGCAGACGCCGCTGGTGGTGGGCGACTATCTCTACGGATGCACGGACAACGGCATCCTGACGTGCCTGGATGCGCGTACCGGCGAGCAGAAGTTCCGCAAGCGCCTGGGGGAAGGGCGCTCGGGATTCACCGCTTCCGGGGTGTCGGCCGACGGAAAGCTCTACTTCACGAGCGAAGAGGGCGACGTGTACGTGCTGCGCGCCGCGGCGGAGTTCGAGGAGCTGGGCAAGAACGCACTCGGCGAAGTGTGCATGGCGACGCCGGCGATTTCGGACGGAACGCTGTATTTCCGCACGCAGAGGCGCCTCATCGCGATCGGCCAGTAGCGCCGCCGCGGTCGCGATCGAACACGCGGCCGATGCCCAGCTCCACGAGAAGCTCGTCTTCCCGCGCGTGCATGCGGGTGAAGCCGCGCGGGCTCTTGTCGTCGTAGCCGGCAAGGTGCAGCACGCCGTGCACCGCGTACAGCGCCAGTTCGGCGCACGCGGCGGATGGTCGGGCGCGCGCTCCCGCGCGGATGCGCGCGACGTCGGCGCAGATCACCACGTCCCCTTCAATCCAACCGGCGACTCGATCGGTGCCGAGATCGAACGTGAGCACGTCGGTGGGCGCTGGATTCGCCAGGTACCGGCCGTGCAGGGCGGACATGGCGCGCCGGCCCACGACGCGCAGGCAGACGCGTCCGGCTCGCAACCCTTCGCGGGTCGCCGCGTGGCGGACGGCGCGGCGAAGCAGCGACTGCGCGCCCCAGTCCGATCGCAGGCGCCACTGGATTTCGATCGTCAGTTTTGCCGATTGCGGCGGACGAGTTCGGCTCGGCCGTGCGCTTCGCATCATGACGCGGAGCGCGCCGTGCCGGCGGGAGCATCCTGGGAGGGATACTGGATTCGCCCGTGATAGATCGCGCAGAGACTGCGGACGATGGTCTTTTCCACTTCGGCGAGTTCACGGAAATTGAGGTCGCACTCGTCGAGCTGTCCATCCACCAGGCGCTTGCGTACGATTTCGCTGACGACGGCTTCGATCCGACCGGGCGTGGGTTCGGTCATGGCGCGGACGGCGCCCTCGACGCCGTCGCAGAGCATGACGATAGCGGTTTCGCGCGACTGCGGCTTCGGTCCGGGATAGCGGAATTCGGTGTCCTTGACCTCCGGGTCGTCCGGGCGGCGGGCGCGCGACGCGGCATGATAGAAGTACTCGACCAGCGTGGTGCCGTGATGCTCGGCGATGAACGGGTGCAGGCTGGCCGGCAGGCTGTACTCGCGGGCCATTTCGATGCCGTCCTTCACGTGGCCGACGATGATGAGCAGGCTCATGGCCGGGCTGAGCCGCTCGTGTCGGCTGGCGCCGGCGAGCTGGTTTTCGACGAAGTATTCGGGTTTGTTGATCTTGCCGATGTCGTGGTAGTACGCTCCGGCGCGGGCCAGCAGCCCGTTTGCGCCGATGGCTTCGGACGCGCCTTCAGCGAGGGCCCCGACCAGCAGGCTGTGGTTATAGGTTCCGGGCGCCTCGGCCGCCATCATCCGCATCAGCGGCTTGTTGGCGTCGCACCACTCCAGCAGCGACATGCCGGTGCTGATGCGGAACGCGCGCTCGATGCCGGGCAGGACGCCTTCGATCACGAATGACGCGACGAACGTCGCGCCCGCAGCCCAGAGCGCCTGCTCGAGCACGAACGACGCCGATTGTCGATCGAGCAGTCCGTTGACACTCATCGCCATGAACGCCGCAGCCGCCGCGCCGGCGCCGACCAGGACAATCTTGCCGCGATTGCGGACGTCGCGCAGCCCGAACAGGAAGATCGCCGAGACGAGCGACAGCATCACCAGGAACGTGACGTCCTGCTCGACGGCGAGCGTGACCAGCGTGACCAGCCCGGCGCTGACCGCGAACGCGGAGCTGTGGTGGTACACGATTCCCAGCAGCCCCGCGCAGAGCGCGACCGCGCCGGCCGCGAACGCCGGCGGCGCGTTCGCCGACACCACGCCCCACCGCACCGCCAGCAGCGTCGCCAAAATGACGCCGGTCATCACCACGCGCTGCGTGAGGTTTTCGAAGGGACGCGGCTGCGTCAGAACCAGGTAGACCAGCACGCCGAACACGACCAGCGCCGACAGCGCCCAGCGCGCGGCATCCGACCGATCGAGCCACGACGTTCGCTCCGACGCGGCCCGCCGCGCGGCGGCATCGTTCTCGGCCGCGAGCAGGGCGTACTCCTCGCGCGTGACTTCGCCCGCGTCGGCCAGCACGTCGCCCTCGGCGTAGCGGTAGAACTGCGCCGGAACGGCCGCCTCGGCCTGGCGCGCCACCTCGAGCGTCCGCGCAGCGTCGTAGCGATAGATCGGGCGAATTTCGCCCGTGTCCGACGTGAGCATCGCGACCAGGGAAGCCTGCACGCTGGGGCGAAGCGGTTCGGAGAACACGCGCGCCGCCTCGTCCGCGATGCGAGCCAGCTTGGCGGATGCCTCGGCGCCGGTCCCGGTCGCGAACTGCACGACGTCGATGCCGAGGGTGCGATCCTGCGGGGCGTCCGGGTCGTACAGCACCGCCTGCCGCGCGGTGCGCCGCACGCCGACCTCTTCCGGCTCGACCAGCGGGCGGACGCGCAGCACGCCGGCTGCGGCCCGGACGGAGTTGGTGAACTGCTCGGTCGCGTTCGTCTCGACCAGGCGGCGCAGCTCGGCGACGGCCGCGTCATCGAGCAGGACCTTGTTGGCGGCGACTTCGTTTCGCAGCCGCTCGGGATCGTCGAAGTGCGCCTTGGCGAGCGTCGCGGCGCTGCCCAGTCGCCCCGCGATGTCGTCGATCAGCGCCTCGTCGAGCAGGTAATAGTTCGGGGAGGAATCGCGCGCCTGCACGCGCAGCTCGACCGTGCGACGCTGGTCCGCGACCTCGAAATTCACGCGCGACGCGTACGGACGGGCGAGTCGCTGCCCAACACGGACAGACAAGGCGTCGCCGCCCCAGGTCATAATCGCGCCCGAGACCACCACGATGATCAGGCCGAGCGCGGCGGCCGGGAGCGTCACGTCGATCCGCAGCCGGTCGCGCCATCGGCTGGCGCGCTCCGTCCGGGTGCGGCGAATCTCGCTGCGCCGGATGCTGAATCGTCCTTTGAACGGCCACATCGGGTGCACTCTCATTCGCGCGGCGCATCCAGTCAGGATTCTTCGGCGTTTCGGGCCGAGCAGCTATCCCGGCCGCGCGTCCCCCATGTCGCCGGGCGCGGATTCTGCGCCGGGCGCCGCGGGCGGCGGTTCGTCGTCGCGGTACGGCGACTCGCGTCGCGCCTGCAGCGTGTCGGCGTAACGGGCGACCACTGCCTGAACGATCGGATGACGCACAATGTCGGACTGAAGCAGTCGCAGCACTTCGACGCCGCGAACGCCGCGCAGCCGCCGCACCGCGTCGAGCAGGCCGGATGGCTGGTTCGGCGCGAGATCGACCTGGCTGTCGTCGCCCGTGACGATCATCTTGCTGTGATGGCCAAGGCGCGTCAGAAACATCAGCATCTGCGTCGGCGTGGCGTTCTGCGCCTCGTCCAGAATGATGACCGCGTGATTCAGCGTGCGCCCACGCATGAACGCCAGGGGAATGACCTCGATGACGTCGTTTGCCATGAACCGCTTGATCTGGTCGTACGTCATCATGTCGTGCATGCTGTCGAACAGCGGACGCAGGTACGGGTTGACCTTCTGAAGCAGATCACCCGGTAGGAAGCCGAGCTTTTCGCCTGCCTCAACGGCCGGTCGCACCAGCACGATCCGCTTTGTGCGGCCGTTCTTCAGCAGGTGCACGGCGACCGCGACGGCGAGATAGGTCTTGCCGGTGCCCGCCGGACCGGCGCAAATGACCAGGTCGTTCTGGAGCATGGCCTGAACGTATGCCTGCTGTCCAGGCGTGCGCGGGGCGATCGCATCGCGGCTGAACACGCGGATGGCGTCGGCGGAATCGCCCTGCTCATCGCGGTCGTGCTCGTCGATCAGCTCCTCGACGGCGTCGTCGTCGAGCGTGTCGCGGCCGCGCAGCAATTGCTGAAGGCGTTCGAGGATCGCGGCCGCCTTGGCGACTTCGGCCGGCTCGCCCAGAAGGCGCACGATCGAATTGCGCGCCTGGACCCGGACGGCGAAGCGTTCCCGAATCCGCCGCAGGTGCCGATCGCCGGCGCCGAACAACACGCCGCGTTTCTGCGGCTCCAGGAGGGTGACTGACAGTTCCATGCCGAACAATAGGCTATCCGCGGACTGCCCGGACTGGCAACTCGGGCGACTGCCGCGGGCGATGCGTACCGGCGGGCGGCGCGTTCGATGTCGGAAAGCCGTCTGCATGGGCATGAATCGCGGCGCAGATCACGAAGCGGGCGGTTGCACGTCGCACGCTCGGCCTTACAATCGCGTTCCGTCGGGTCCGCACGTCGCATTCGGCGCGGCGCCCCGCGTTTCTGCGCCCGGCTCAACCGGCGCGGCGACTCGGGTCATGCGGCGGACCTCGGAGGATTCGGTTCGTGAGCACGACCACCAAAGTATTCATCGTACTGAACTCTGTTTTGTCCGTCGCGCTGTCCTGCCTGTTCATCGCGGCGGCGGCGCAGTGGGACAACTGGAAATCGCTGGCGCAGGCCTACCAGATTCAGCGCGACGCGGCGATCAGCCACGAACAGAACGCGATCGCGACCGCGCAGGCCGCGCTGGCGCTGAAGGACGATGAGCTGGCCGCTCGACTTCGCGAGCTCGATCAGGCCCGCACCTCGCTGGCGACGTCGGCCGAGCAGCTCGCGTCGCTCAGCAGCGAACTGGCGCAGACCAAGAACGAGCGGCTGGCATTCGAGGCCGGCCGAAACCGCCTGCAAGAAATTCTCGCGGTGACCACGTCGGAGCTGAAGGCGCTTCAGCAGCAGCACCAGTCCATGCTCGATCAGAGCATCGACCTACAGACGCGCAATTCTCGCCTGAACAGCCGCGTGCTCGAGTTGACGACCAACGTCACGATCCTGAACGACCAGATTCGCAACCTTCAGGAGCGGCTGTACGCGTCGGAGCAGGCGATGGCGCAGGGACCGGCCGCGGCGCTGGTCTCGACGTCCTCGATCACATCGGCGCCGCCGACGCCGGCCGGCGTGGCGTCCGTTCGTCCGACTGTCAGCGGCGAGATCAAGGGCAAGGTGATCGACGTGCGCGGTGACTACGCCAGCATCGACGTGGGCGAGGGCTCCGGCGTGTCGCCCGGCATGATCTTCATGGTGTACCGCGGCTCGACCTACCTGGGTGAGCTGATCGTCGAGCGCGTTCGTCCGGGTGAGGCGGGCGGGCGGCTGGTCTCGCTGGCCGCCGGCGGCGTGCGCCCGGGAGACGCGGTGACGAACGCGGTCGATTGACCGCGCGCGGCGCGGTCGGACGCGGTGACCAGGTTCCGAGACGAATCGTGCGAGGCACAGCATGTCCCAACTCGGATCGATGGGCTCCGGACAGCGGGCGGCCGGCGAGAACGACGTGTACACGGCCCTTGCGTTCGTGGCCTTCCTCTTCGTGCTGACGGCGACCATCTTCGTCGGCTACAAGGCGCAGACGCTATTCGGCACGTTGCTCCCGCCCGGCGGGAGCTGAACGCCGTCCGGTTCCAGCGTAACGGAGGCGAATGCATGGATGCACTCGATTCGACCGGGCGGATCGCACCGCCCGACGCCCGACGGAACGCCGCCCGCGCTGGGAGTTCAACGTGTTTCTTCGCCGCCTGACGGGGCTGTTCAGCCTCGACATGGGCATCGACCTCGGCACCTGCAACACGCTCGTCTGCGTGAAGGGCGAGGGAATCGTGCTCAACGAACCCTCCGTGGTCGCCGTCAAACGCGGTACCAATGAAGTCATCAACGCCGAAGGCGGCAAGGCGGTCGGGCTGGTCGCCAAGGAGATGCTCGGCCGCACGCCCGGCACCATCACCGCCATCCGACCGTTGAAGGACGGCGTCATCGCCGACTTCGACATCACCGAGGCGATGCTCGGCTACTTCATCCGCAAAGCGCACGGCAACCGCGCGCTGGCCCATCCGCGCGTCGTCATCGCCGTCCCGTCCGGCATCACCGCGGTCGAGAAGCGCGCCGTGTACAACTCGGCCGAGCGCGCCGGCGCCCGCCGCGTCTACCTGGTGGAGGAACCCAAGGCGGCCGCGATCGGGGCGGGGCTGCCCATCCTGGAGCCGACCGCGTCGATGATCGTGGATATCGGCGGCGGCACGACCGAGGTCGCGATCCTGAGCCTGGGCGACATTGCCATCTGCACGTCGCTGCGCGTCGCCGGCGACGATATGGACGAAGCGATCGTCAATTACCTCAAACGCACCTACAACCTGATGATCGGCCCGCAAACCGCCGAGAACATCAAGATCCGCGTCGGCTCCGCTGCGCCGCAGATCGAAGACGGAAACATCGACGTGAAAGGCCGCGACATGATCAGCGGCCTGCCGCGCAAGACGATCATCAAGAGCGAGGAAATCCGCGAAGCCCTGAAGGAGCCGGTCGGACAGATCGTCGACGCGGTGCTCCGCACGCTGGAGCAGGTCGAGCCGGAGCTCGCGGCCGACCTGGTGGACAACGGCATCCGGCTGGCGGGCGGAGGCGCGCTTCTCCGCGGGCTGGACCAGGTGATCGGCAAGGCGACCGGCCTGGACGTTCAGATCGCAGAAGATCCGCTCACCTGCGTGGCGCGCGGCACCAGCGCCTATCTCGAATCGTTCGACATCTGGAACTCGACGCTCGAATCCGACCAGGACGAGTATTGACGGGGCGCGCCCGGGCGCTCAGGTCGGCGTGCACCCCGGCCGGCCGCGCTCATACTCTCGAATTTTGTTCACGCGCCGGGCGTGCCTGCCGCCCTCGAACTGCGTGTCCAGCCAGGTGCGCACCATGCTCCGCATGAGCGCGTCGCCCACCAGATCGGCCGGCATGCAGAGCACGTTCGCGTCATTGTGACGCCGCGAGAGCTGTACGGTCAGCTCGTCGTGGCAGAGCGCCGCGCGGATTCCGTCCACCTTGTTCGCTGCGATGGACATGCCCACGCCCGTTCCGCACAGGAGGATGCCGCGCTCGGCCCGCCCGCTCGAGACGTCCTGCGCGACGGCGAGTCCCATGTCCGGGTAGTCGCACGCGTCGCGCGATCGCGCGCCGTGATCGACGATCTCGGCGCCCAGTTCCGCAAGCAGCGCCTTGATGCGCTCCTTCGCCTCGAACCCGCGGTGGTCGCTACCAATGGCGATCTTCATCCAGCAGCTCCTCCAGGCGCACCAGGACGGCCTGTTCGATCTGACGCGCGCAGGCGCGATAGGCGTCGGGGCCGCCGCCCATCGGATCGGCGATGGGACCGTTCGGATCCAGCAGTTCGACCCGCACACCGCCGGCCGGCGACAACTCGAGGATGCGATCGGCGTGCTCCGGCGTCATGGCATAGATGCGGTCGGCGCGCTGCAACCGTTCCACCGACGCCAGGTGCGATTCGTGCGCCGACGCGTCGATCCCGCGAACGCGCAGCTCCTCGAGCGCGCCGCGTGAAACCGGACCGCCTTCGACCGCCGCCACCCCCGCCGACGATACGCGAAACCCGAGCCCGGCCAGGCCCGCCTCGGTCGTGTCCCAGCGCCGCGCGAGGTGCCGGCGATAGAGGTACTCCGCCATCGGGGAGCGGCAGGAGTTGCCCGTGCACACCATCACGGTTTCGTGGCGGGCCATCCGCCGCAGCGTCCGCTCATCGAGAACGCCCTCGCGAAGCACGGTCCAGCCGTCCGCCTTCACCTGCACGACCGTGGAGGCGACGTCGAAGCGCGTCCGCCCGGCGTCGATCCCGAACGCCAGCTCGCTCGATAGCGCCTGCGATACCTGCGAAAAGTCTGTCGGTGGCGGCGCACCCGTGCGATTCGCGCTCGTCCCCACGACCGGGACACCCGCCAGGCGGATCAGGTCGAGCGCCGCGGGATGCGCCGGGAGCCGCAGACCGATCGAGCCGTCGAAATACAGTTCGCGTCGCTGCTGCGGCGAGAGCGGGCGGCCGATCTCGGTCGATCCCGGGTCGGGCACTTCGCAGACGATCGTGAGCGGGCCGGGCCATGCTCGGCGGGAGAGCCGCCGCGCTACGGGATGGCTTTGCGTGACGAAACGCGCTGCGTCGGCGCGATCGGAGAGGTGCACCGTGAACGGGCGGTCATCCTGAAGCTGCTTGAGGCGTCGCAGGCGCTGCATAGCGTCCGGGTTGGTCGCGCTCGCGGCGATCCCGTAGACCGTCTCGGTAGGGAATGCGACGAGCTGCCCGTCTCGGAGCGCCTCGGCGGCCCTGCGAATCGAATCGCTGTAAACTGTTGTGCCGTTGTAGCTTACGATTTCCAACGTCGGTTCCGATGGTTCGATCGGATTCTCAAACACGAATCCGCGCGTGTCAAGTCGTGTCGTCGCCGGAATGTCGATTCGCCCAGCGCGACGATTCGGCTCGCCGCGCTTGAACCGGATCGCCGCTTTCGTTACCTTACCCGGCTCACGAAAGTTCGACAAACGCAAAGGACGCTCAGGCATGGACGTGAAACTCGGCGCCTCGCTCGCGATCGAAATCATCGCCACGCCCACCAACGAAGCCGCTCGCAAGACGCTCGACCGCATCTGTCGCGCCGACGCCGCCGTCCGTCGCCAGATTCGCACGCGCAAGGCAAAGCGACCGTCCTTGCAGAGCTGGCGGCGCGGCGGACGCTACTGGGAACACCGCATGAAGTCCCGCTCGCCGGTCTCGTTGGAAAAGGGACAGGTGTACACCGTTCGGACGAGCGTACCGATGGCCCGCGATCTCAAGAGCGTCGCGGCGTGGATCAAGATTCGCCCGGCGTGAACCGCCCGCAGCGACCGCCGAATTGCTCGCCGCCTGCGCTCCCGCGCGCTCTGGATTGTGGCGGTTTTTGCGCGCGGCTACACTCCCGACGCTCCCAAACCGGATGAAGCTCGCAGGCCGTTGTGGCCTGTCGCCGGGCGATGCCGCCGCAATCGGCTGCCCCGTCCGGGCGAACCGACTTTCCGACGTTGCCGCTGGCGGTAGTGCTCATGGCTGCGCGATCGCGCGATCTCGACCACCTGGAACCGCGTCCCGACACGGCCGGACGGCGCACGTCCACAGCCGTGGGGCTGCCCGTCCTGGGACAGTCGCCGCAGGCCGCGGCTCGGCCGCTGTCCAACCCGCCGATCGTGTCGTTCGTCTCGCTGGGATGCGCGAAGAACCTGGTCGATTCGGAGCGGATGCTGGCCGATCTGGTGCAGAGCGGCGCGATCCTGAGCGCCGACGAAGAGGACGCCGACACGGTGGTGGTAAACACGTGCGGCTTTCTCGAGTCGTCTCGAACCGAGGCCATGGACATTCTGCGCGAGCTCGCGCAGCGCAAGACGGCCGGACGGCTGCGGCGGCTGATCGTGGCCGGCTGCCTGGTGCAGCGCGACGGGGAGGAGATTCGCAAGCGCGTGCCGGAAGTGGATGCTCTGGTGGGCGTGAACAACCGCGACGACGTGGTGCGCGCCGTGTGGCGGATGGACCGCGACGCGGGCGTCTCGCTGTACCTCGGCGACTATCACGGCCAGCCGTGGAACGACCAGGTCCGCGTGCGCCTGACGCCTCGGCATCTTGCGTATGTCCGCATCAGCGAAGGCTGTGATCAGAAGTGCACGTTCTGCACGATCCCGAGCATTCGCGGTCCGATGCACAGCAAGTCGCCGGAGCAGATCGTGGCCGAATGCCGCGAGCTGACCGAGGACGGCGCTCGGGAACTCATCCTGATCGGGCAGGACACGACGAGCTACGGCGGCGACCTGGGCGATGCCGGCGGGCTGGCGAGCCTGCTGCGAACGCTGGATCGCGAATGCGACGGTGCGCGCTGGATTCGCCTGATGTACGTCTATCCGTCGGTATTGACCGACGAGATCATCGACGCGATCGCCGAGTGCGAGCGCGTGGTGAAGTACATCGACATTCCGCTTCAGCACATCCATGACGCGGTGCTGCGGCGCATGCACCGACGCGTGACCCGCGCGCAGACCGAAGCGCTGCTGGAGCGGCTGCGCCGCCGCATTCCGGGCGTCTCGATCCGCACGACGTTCATCGTCGGCTTTCCGGGCGAGACGCGCGAGGAGTTTCAGGAGCTGGTCGACTTCGTCGAGCAGGCTGACTTCGACGCGGTGGGCGCGTTCAAGTATTCGCTCGAACCCGACACGCCGGCCGGACGCATGAAGACGCACCTCGAGGCCCGCGAGATCGACGAGCGTTATGACCGCCTGATGCTCGCGCAGCAGGAGATCGCGTTCGCGTCCGCCCGACGGCGGATCGGGTCGAAGTTCGAGATGGTGGTCGACGACCACGACGAACGCGGGGCCATCGGACGGCACGCCGGGCAGGCGCCGGACGTGGACGGCGCGTGCATTTTGCCGGACGAAGAGCGGACGGTGGGCGAGTTCATTCCGGTGCAGTGCGTCGATTCCGACGACTATGACCTCGTGGTGACGCGCAGGCGCGCTCGGCCGGCTTCGTCGCGGCGGCGGCGCTGAACGCGTGCCGTTGATTGCATCCGGATCGCATCCGGATCGCGCCCGGCTATAATTTTCGCCGCGAATTCTCAGCGCCGCCCGCAGCGCCCGACGCTACGCTGCGAGCAGGTTGCCGGGGCGACGGGCCGATCGGTTCGGCGTGCGCGCCGCGGACATGGCTCGCGATTCCGAGCGTCGCGAGAGGAGTATCCCCGTGCTGGAACGTACGATTGGCCGAACCCGCATTCTTCACGCGCTCGCCGCGCTGCCGTGCGTGTTTCTCGCGCTCGCCGCGGCGCCGCCCGCGTCGGCGCAGACGGGCGAGGCCGTCGCGACGGCGGACCTTCCCAAGGGTGAGGACATTCTGGACCGGTTCGTGGAAGTGACCGGCGGCAAGGCCGCGTACGAGAAGCTCAAGAACCGCGTGATCACCGGCACGCTGAACGTGACCATGAAGGGCGTCGCGGACGCGCCGCCGATCACGGGCAAGATGACGATCTGGCAAGCGGCGCCGAACAAGATGTACGTCGAGCAGGACATGGGCGAGCGCGGCAAGATGATGGAAGGCTACGACGGCAAGACCGCCTGGCAGTATCACCCGGCGATGGGCGGACGCGTGAAGGAAGGTCTGGAAAAGACTTCGTCCGAGCGCGCCGCGCTCTTCAACTCGGAGCTGTTCTGGCGCGATCGCACGAAATCGGTCGAGACCGTCGGCATCGAGGACGTGGACGGCAAGCCGGCGTACAAGGTCGTGCTGACGCCCAAGGAAGGCCCGATCGAGACGCGCTACTTCGATAAGGAGAGCGGGCTGGCCGTGAAGTCGACCATGACCGTCGCGACGCCGATGGGTCAGATTCCCGTCGAGATTCTCCAGTCCGACTATCGCGAGGTGGACGGCGTGAAGGTGTCGCACCGCCTGATGCAGATCGTTCAGGCCCAGGAAGTGAGCATCACGTTCGACAAGATCGAGCACAACGTCGAAATCCCGGCCGATCGCTTCGACGTTCCGGAGCAAGTCAAGGAGATGATGACGGACGACGAGCGGGCTGAAGCCGAGAAACCGTAGGCTCCGCGTCGACCGCATACGCGCCTGTGGCGCGGATCGGTGGAGCGCGCCGCAGCGTCTCCGTCGGTCCGCGCCGCCATGCGTTCCACCTCCGACGGTTGTTTTCCGCGGCGGACGTGGCCATGCCCGATCACCTCGTCTGCCCGGAATGCACGTATGACCTGCGCGGCACGACCGAGCCGCGCTGCCCCGAGTGCGGAATGGACCTGGGCTTTCTGGCGGCCGGCGAGTCGCTGATTCCGTGGGAGCGGTCCGCACGGGGCTTCGCGGCGCCGCGCTACTCTCACACCGTCTGGCTTGCGGTCTCGCGCCCCCAGCGATTCAGTCGCGCGGCGTGCTTGCCGGTGTCCTATGCAAAGGCGCGACAGTTTCAGCTCGTCACGGTGGCGATCGTTGCGGCGACGACGGCGACTCCGTTCGCGATCCTGTCGATCCGCGATTCGAACTTCCTGCCGCATCTGGCGGACCAGACGTCCGGTTGGTACCTGGCCTGGTGCGCGGTGTGCCATCTGCTGACGCTGCTCGGAATTACGGGCGTTCCGAGCTACCTGTTTCACCCGGCGCGCCTGAGCGTAACGCGGCAGAACCGCGCGATCGCGATGAGCTACTACGCCTGCGCGCCGCTGGCGCTCACGCCGATCGCCGCATGCGTGGCGGTCGGGCTGATCGTGCTGGCGGAGCGCGTCAAGCGGATCGACACGCTGCTCTACCTGTGCGCCCTGTTCGTGCTGGTGCTGCTGCTGGTGTGGTACTGGCTGACACTCGTGCATTTCGGGCAACGATTGATGGGCGGCTCGGCGTGGGTGAAGGTGGCGTTGCTCACGCCGATCCTATGGGCAGCGGTCGTCGCGGTGTGTGGTGTGCTCCTACCAGCCGTCGGGTTCTGGATCGGGCTGGTCCTCGCCAGCTTGAGTTGAGGGCGGCGCGTTCGGATCGTTCGCGGAGTTCGGGCCGATCGTTCGATTCGACGCGGGCTGCGCTGCCGACGGCGCTTCGCCCCTCTGGCGATCGTCGTTCACGAAGAACACGAGGTCGGGCGCGTCTTCGCTCAGTCGCCCGTTGGCCGTGAACTCGAAAGCGCCGCGGTTGTCCTCGGCATCCAACCCGATCGAGTAGACGCGCAGCGGCGGATCGGCCGGAAGGTACCCCAGCGCACGGCCGTCCTCGGCCATCGGATCGATCGGCAGTTCGGGCAGGTAGTCCGGCACAAGGTCTGTCAACGAGACCGCGGGGCGATCGTGGTCCGCCTCGTACATGCGCAGCGCCAACGCGGCAGCGGCCAGACGCCGCTTCGCCAACCCGCGATAGTACCCGCGATAGGTGTTGCTGAGCACCGGGAGGAGGACGTGACTGGCCACACGCGACATACGCGAGAACCCGCCTGTTCGAGCGATGTACTCGGGCGAGAGGGCGCGGGCCCGTGCAAGGGTCTGTGCTTCTGCGGCCGCGATCTGCCGCGCGGAATGGACCAGGATGTAGTCCCCGTCGAGCAGGTACATCGGCGAGACGATCCGGTCGAGCGCGCTCATTCTCGTGGCGCCGGGCGGACCAAACAGGGAGATGGCGCCTTGCGCGAACCCGTCGATTGAGTCGATGTAGAGCATCCGCTCGATCAGCATCGCCTCTCGCATGGACGACCGGACCAGTCGGTCGTCCATCCATGCGACCGCGAGCGCCTCAACGCGGCGCCGCTGTTCATCGCGGGCGGCGCCCACCTGGATACCGGCGAGTATCTGCTCTCCGAAGTTGACGGCGTGCAGCTCGCTGCAACGGACGGATGTAAGCACCGAAATAAGCAGGGACGGTCCGGCGCCCACCGCGTCGGCGTGCGCGACGGCATCGCGCAGCGTCTCGACAGCGGCCGCGTCGTCGCCGCGCTGATGCTGAATCGTGGCGACATCCGCCAGCACTTTCGCGAGGTCGCGCTGCCCGGAATGATGTGAAGGCAAGACGTTTATTACGGGGCGGGTGAAGCGAATGCCCCAGTCGCGATCCGGGATGTGTCGGGCCGCGCGCACCAGCGCGAGCGTTTCCGCGTACGGCGCGAGATCGGCTTCGGGGCCGACCAGATCCTCTCGACCCGACGCGTTCGAGACGGACGCCGATCCCGGAGAAGCGCTCGCGGCTTGTGACGGCGCGTTCGTCGGGCGCGGCGGCAGCGCGGCCGCAGCCCGCAGATAGTACGTGGCCGCGTTCCGCTGGTCGGGTATCGAGCGGGCAAGGCGCTGAAAGTCCTCGAGCGTGACCGGATCGCCACCGGCGCGAGCCTGCTCGATCGCGGCGAGAAAACGCGACTCGGCGACCCAACCCCACCACAGCCGGACGCCCAGCAGCGCGACGAGCAGCACGCCGGCGGCCAGCGACAGCCGCTTCAGCCACCAGAAGCGCGGGGGGATGGGCAGCTCGGCATCGCCGTCATGCGACGACGAAGCCGCGGTGAGCCTGCTCGGCGAACCTTCGCGCGGCTCGGCCGCGCTGGACGTGGAACGTGCGTCGATCATCTCGCGTCACGGTCAAGAAACACGCCGCGTCGGGCAACTGAACGACCATTGTGACGCACCAGGCGACCAGTCGGAAGCACTCTTCCGACGGCGGCGCGTGAAGCCGCGTCGCCGGCGGACGCGCGGGCGTCGCGGAGAGAACTTCGCGGCGAATCAGGCGCTGGACGCGGCCCCTGCTCGAGCCGGGCACAGGTCGGGCGGGTCCTTCGGGCCGGACCGCCAGTCCACGCGTCGGGTCGCGGCGCGCTCGTAGCGCTGCTTGAACTCGGCCGGCGTGAGATGGGACGCGGCCGCCAGGCGCTCGAGCATCTCGACGTCTTCGAGGTCTTTCTTTTCGAGGCGAATCATGTAGGCCCGCGCGACCTGGTACATATCGGACTGCATATCGACGGTGCGGATGCGCGTGCGATTCGTCTCGGGATCGATCATGTCGTGCAGATCGATCGGATGCAGGTTGCCGTTGTTGATTGCGACCATGACGTGCCGCGCGTCGCCGTTCAGAAGGAGCTGGATGCTGAAGTAGCCCAGGCTGCGACAATACGCCATGTCGTACGGAGTCGGGTCGGCGGACCGCAGCTCGTAGCCGACTTCGAGATCGACCAGCGTGATTTTCTGGCCGCGTTCGCGAAAGCGCGCTTCGAGCTGATCGCGGAGGAGCCCGGCCAGTTTCACCTCGCTGAGGCGCGGATGGCCGGCGGCGTCGAGCGGAACCTCGCGGCCGAGGATTCGTTCGAGCTCTTCGCGATCGCCGAGCTTGTAGGCGAGACCTTCGGCGACGATCGCGACGCCGTCGGGCCGGCCGTGCACGCGGCGCTTCAGAATGGCGCCGTCGAGCACGTCGACGATGTTCTGCACCTTGGAGTTGTCGTCGAACTCCTCGGGGATGAGCGTGACGGTGGCGCCGGCGGCCATTCCGATGGCCATGGCGAGCCAGCCGGCGCTTCGACCCATGGTTTCGCAGAGATACCAGCGGCCGGTGGTCTGCGAGTCGGACATCAGGTTCTTGACGAGCGTCGTGCCGATGTACCGCGCGGTGGAGAATCCGAACGTGGGCACGTCGTGCGGCAGCGGCAGGTCGTTGTCGATGGTCTTGGGCACGTGGACGACGCGGAACTCGTCGGGCGTCGCGTCGCAGATGAAGCGCGCGCTGAGGGCGGTGTCGTCGCCGCCGATGGTGAGCAGCGCGTCAACGCGCATGTTCTTGAGTCGCTGGACGACTCGGGCGACTTTTGCGGGGTCCGGCTCGGCTTTCCGTTCGGACTTGATCCGCTGATCATCGAGCAGGCTGGTGCGAGACGTTCGCAGGACCGAGCCGCCGGTGAAGTGAATTCGCGCGACCGTGTCGATTTCGAGGCGGATGGTGTGCCGACCGGCGCTGAACTCGTCGGAGACCAGGTGCTTGAAGCCGTCGAAAAAGCCGATGACTTCGAATCCCTGGTTGATCGCTTCAATCGTGGCGGCGCTGATGACGGCATTGATCCCCGGCGCCGGACCGCCGCCGACCACGATCCCCAGTCTCCTCACGGCCATACGTCGGATCCTCCACCCGCCCGGACCCCGAGCGGCAGTCTTCCCAGCAGGAATATCCGGTCGCTTCGCGCGAGCCGGGAGCAGGCGGCGTCCGGAGCGACCGCGGTGCGCGGTCTGCACACGCGGACCCATGCGCGTGAAACCGCGTAGAATAGCGGGTTTCGGGTCAAATCTCAACGGGCGCGGCGGGCGCGCTCGGCGGTATGCTCGGGACCATGCGCACCGAGTCGCCCCTGTCCTCTGACCTGTCGGCTCATTCGTTGCACGTCGCCGACGCGGACACGCTCTTCCGCTTCGGCCGCATGTTCGCGCATCTCGCGCTTGCCCTGGCGCACGAAGGCGTCCGGATGACGCTGCTGACCGACGACCCGACGGCGCGCGACTGGTTCGCGGCCGCCCCGATACGCGTGCTCTGCACGCCGGCGCTGTCCGGGTGGCGCTCGTGGCGCGCCGGAATTCGCGCACTGCGCCGGATGGAACGTCCGCCCCGCGCTACGCACGTCTGGTCGGCGCGCGCGATCCGCGCGGCCTCCCCGCTGCTGCGTGCCGCGCCGGCCCGCCTGGTTCACGTCAGCACGATGCAGGATGTCGCGCGCATCGCTCGCGACGCAGCGCCGCCGGGCGCGATCGTCACGGCCGCATCAGAGCGCTTGGCCGATCTGCTTCCGGGCGAATCGCCCGAAGCGGTCATCCTTCCGCCGGCCGTTCTCACGCCGCGCCGCGTGCCGTTCGAGGCGGCGCGGGGGAGGGCGCTCGCGCTGCTCTGGACTGGGCGGCTGGAGCTGAACGCCGGGCTGCTGGCGCTTCTCGAAGCAGCCGAGCGGATGCGCGACCGCGGCATCGAGTACCGCCTGGCGCTGCTGGGAATCGGCGCGCGCCCCGAGCGGGTCTATCGCGAGATCTCGCGCCGTCGCCTGCACCAGCTGGTGACGCTGGTCGACGACGCGCGTCCGTGGGACGCGGTGATGAGCGGGATCGACGTGTGCGTCGTGCCTGGCGCGGCGTCGTCGGTGCATCTGGCGCCGCTGCTGGCGATGGGCGTCGGCAAGCTGGTCATCGCGTCGGACGATCAGCTTGCCGGTTGGTTCGTTCGCGGCCAGACGTATCTGAGCGTTCCCGCGGCGAGCGCCGATGGTCTGGCGTCGTGCGTGGCGCGGATCGTAGAGGGGCTTCCCGACGCGCCGGCGACCGCCCGGGCGGCCGCCGACTATGTGGCGCGGACGCACACGATTTCGAAGCTGGCCGACGCGCTGCTGTCGCTCGAAGCGCAGGCGGCCGAGGAAGCCGTGCGGGCGGCGTCGCCAGGGGGCAGCGAATCATGAGCGTGCCGGTCGGCTTCGCGCGGGTTTTGAACGGGGTGGCGCCGGGCGCCGGGCTGGCGCTGGCGGGCGCGCCGTGGACTGGCGCGGCGCTGGCGGCGCTCTTCACCGCGTCGGCCTGCGGCGCGTCGGCCGGCTGGCTGCTGGCGCCGGAGAACATCCCGCTGGCGTCCCGTTGGCTGCTGCTGGCGGGAGCGGTCCTGGCCTATGTGCTGGCGCAGTTGAGATTGGCGCACATTCTGCGCCGAGAGGCGCACAACGAGCGGATCGCGCGGCGCGCGCGCGTGCTTCGCCGAGTCACCGAGCTGCTTGAGGCCCGTCGGGTGCGGGACGCCCGGACAGAGCTCGCCGCCCTCCTGCCGGAGCGAGACGACGACCTGCTGGTGGCGCTGATCGCCGCCCGGGTGGAGTCGGCCTGCGGCGAGTCGGGCGCCGCCAACGCCTGGGAAGCGCTGCGACGGCTGGACCGGCATCGCATCTATGCGCAAGAAACGGCCCGCGCGCTGGCTCGCGAGGGCGGCGCAGCGCGCGGCGACGTGCCGAACGGCCCGCGCTAGGGCGAAAAACCGCGTGGAGCGGACATTCCGCGCGGTCGATATCAAGGGGGCGCGGCGTGCGCGCTTGCTGGCGGTAGTGGGTCGCGCTAGAATTGCGTGGACATTCAACGTGCTGCGCGTCCAGCGCCGCCGGCCGCAGGCGGCGCGAGACGAGTGTTGCGCCGAACGCCCGAGGCGTGCGGCGCGCCCCGGCGACCGGAACCACCCGCGGCTGCACCGTCGCGCCCCGCGACGCCGCTGACGAAGGAGCTACGGCAACATGTTTGAGCGTTTCACGGACCGGGCTCGCAAAGTCATGGCGCTGGCGAACCAGGAAGCGCAGCGTTTCAATCACGACTACATCGGGACGGAGCACATTCTGCTCGGGCTGGTGAAGGAAGGCTCGGGCGTCGGGGCCAACGTCCTGAAGAATCTGGGCGTCGATCTCCGCAAGGTGCGGCTCGAGGTCGAGAAGCTGGTGAAGAGCGGCCCTGAGATGGTGACGATGGGCAAGCTCCCGCAGACCCCGCGGGCCAAGCGCGTCATCGAATTCGCCATTGAGGAAGCCCGCAATCTGAATCACAACTACGTCGGCACCGAGCACCTGCTGCTCGGCCTGCTTCGCGAGCAGGACGGCGTCGCCGCGCAGGTGCTCCAGAACCTCGGGCTCAAGCTCGAAGACGTGCGCGAGGAAGTGCTCAACCTGCTGGGCGCCGGCATGGAGCCGGAAGACGCGGGCGCGGCGAGCGCTCCGGGCGCCGAGCCGAAGAAGGCCGGCAAGAGCAAGACGCCGGCACTGGACTCCTTCGGCCGCGACCTGACCGACCTGGCCCGCGAGGGCAAGCTCGATCCGGTGGTCGGTCGGCAGAGCGAGATTGAGCGCGTCATCACGGTTCTGTGCCGCCGCATGAAGAACAATCCGGTTCTGCTGGGCGAAGCAGGTGTGGGCAAGACGGCCATCGTCGAAGGTCTCGCGCAGCGCATCATCAGTCACCAGGTGCCCGAGATTCTGCACGGGCGGCGGATCGTGATTCTCGACCTGGCGATGATGGTCGCCGGAACGAAGTATCGCGGGCAGTTCGAGGAGCGCATCAAGGCGGTGATGAACGAGGTGCGCCGGGCGCGCAACGTGATCCTGTTCATCGACGAGCTGCACACGCTGGTGGGCGCGGGCGGGGCGGAAGGCGCGATCGACGCATCCAACGTGCTGAAGCCGGCCCTCAGCCGCGGCGAGATTCAGTGCATCGGCGCGACGACGTTCGACGAGTTCCGCAAGTACATCGAGAAGGACGCGGCGCTGGCGCGGCGCTTCCAGCCGATCCACGTCGACGAACCGACCATCGAGCACACCACCGAGATTCTCAAGGGGCTGCGCGACCGCTACGAAGCGCACCACCGCGTGCAGATCACCGACACCGCCATCCGTGACGCGGTCGAGCTGAGCCATCGCTACATCACCGGACGCGTGCTTCCGGACAAGGCCATCGACGTGATCGACGAGGCCGGGGCGCGCATCCGCATCAAGAGCATGACCATGCCGCCGGACCTGGCGCAGATCGAGCGCGAGATCGAGCGCCTGATGAGCGAGAAGGACGAGGCGGTCAAGAACGCCGACTACGAGCGCGCGGCGGAGCTGCGCGACAAGTGCGAGACGCTCCGCATGAAGAAGGAGGAGATGCAGAAGGACTGGAAGGACCGCTCCAAGGAAGTCGAGGGCGTGGTCGATCCGGCCATCATCGCCGAGGTCGTCAGCATGATGACCGGCATTCCGCTGACGCGCCTCGAAAAAGACGAGGCCGAGCGGCTGCTCCAGCTCGAAGTCGAGCTGCACAAACGCGTCATCAGCCAGAACGAAGCGATCAGCGCCGTTTCGCGGAGCGTCCGCCGTTCGCGCAGCGGCCTGAAAGATCCGAACCGCCCGATGGGCTCGTTCCTGCTGCTGGGCCCCTCGGGCGTCGGCAAGACGCTGCTGGCGAAGACGCTGGCCGAGTTCCTCTTCGGCGACGACGAGGCGCTGATCACGATCGACATGTCGGAATACATGGAGAAGCACAACGTGAGCCGGCTCATCGGCGCGCCGCCGGGCTACGTCGGCTACGAGGAAGGCGGCCAGCTCACCGAGCGCGTGCGACGCCGCCCCTATGCGGTCGTCCTGCTCGACGAGATCGAGAAGGCCCACCCCGACGTGTTCAACATGCTGCTCCAGATCATGGAGGAAGGCCGCCTGACCGACTCGTTCGGCCGGCACGTCGATTTCAAGAACATCATCCTCATCATGACGAGCAACATCGGGGCCGACCGCATCATGAGCCAGGATCCGTTCGGCTTCATGAAGCGCGACGAGAACATCAACTACGAGAAGATGAAGCAGATGCTGATGGGCGAGCTGGAACGCAATTTCCGGCCGGAGTTCATCAACCGCCTCGACGAGGTGGTCGTCTTCCACAAGCTCACGCACGCCGACCTGATCCACGTGCTCGAGCTGGAGCTGCGCAAGGTGAGCATCCGCCTGAAGGAGCACGGCCTGACGCTCGAGCTGACGCCCGAGGCGAAGGAACTGGTCATCGAAAAGGGCACGGACGAGAAGTTCGGCGCCCGCCCGCTGCGCCGCACGATCAGCAGCCTGATCGAAGACCCGCTCAGCGAAGACCTGCTTCGCAACAAGTTCACCGGCAAGAGCGTGATCCGGGTCGAAGTCGAGAGCGACGAGAAAGACCCGGAGATCAAGAAGCTGCGGTTCGTCGGAGCGGACGAGACCGGCGAGAAACCGGCCGCCAAAGAGCCGGCCGTCGCCGGCAGCGAAGCGACGTAGCGAAGTCCAGTCATCGCGCCCAAGCCCTGGGTTGCGGTGCGCGGACCATCGTTGAACAGCAACGACGGGACCGATGAGCGTACCCCGCGCTCGTCGGCCCGTTTTCATGTTCGAGGGGCGCCAGCGGATTCCGAGCGCGTGAAGACGTATAGAGCGCCTGTCCGTCTCGAATGCGATGTGCTTCCAGCGTCCATCCGAGACCGGGACGGCGACGTCGACCTGGCGGACCTCTCCGACCTGTCGGAGAACTTCGGGCTTCGCTGCCCGGGATCCATCGGCAACGGACGCGAACGTCGCGGCGCCGCGCTCAGCCCGTCGGGCCGTGCTCGTTGATGTGGCGATAGAGAGCCATCAGCTCGCGGAAGGCGCGCAGGATGACCTTCAGGTTCGCGCCCGTCTGCTGCCCGGCCGTGCGCGGATAGTGATGCACGCCGGTCTGCCCGATGCGCAGGCCCATGCGCGTGGCCTTGCCGAGCATCTCGGTGTCGATCAGCGCGCCGCGGCTGCGCAGCTCGATGCGGTCGATAAACGGCTTGGGATAGAACTTGAACGCACCATCGATGTCGCGGAGCTTCAGGCGGAACAGAAACCGCACCAGCCGCGTCCAGGCCCACGCGTTCAGCTTGCGGATCAGCGGATCCTTGCGATCCATGCGGTAGCACGAGACCACGTCGTACTGCTCGAGCAGCGGCAGCACGCGCGGAATCTCGTTCATGTCGAACTGTCCGTCGCCGTCGGTGTAGAAAATCCAGTTCTTGGTCGCTTCCTTGAAGCCCCGCGCCAGCGCCCCGCCATAGCCGCGGTTCGGGTTGTTGTGCACGACGCGAACTTCCGGGATTTCCGAAGCCAGACGCTCGCCGATCTCGCCGGTGCGGTCCCTGCTGCCGTCGTTGACGACGATGACCTCGAGGTCCTGCGCCACCTGCCGCCCGACCTCGACCGCCTGCCGCGTGACGCGTTCGACGTTCGCTTCTTCGTTGTAGCACGGAAACGTGATCGTCAGCGACAGCGGATGCAACGGCGGCTTCACAAACCAAGCCGGCGCGCCGGCGTCGCGCGTCGCCGACTGGCCGCTGTGCGGGTCCGTTGTCGACACCGGTGCTCCGCGAACGAGTGACGATCCGCGTCTTCACGGTCAGCGCGGCGGCGACGCCCGGCCCAGCGTCCTCAGGGCGTCGCTGCGACCGCGGCGGCGACCGGACGGACGCCCCGATCCGCGACGAACACCGCGTGGCAGTACGGCGTCTCCGCGTCGCTGGCGCGCAGATACAACTGCAATTCCTGCGGACCGGGCCGGACTCTAATGGCCGACAGGTCCACTCGCAAGCGAAGCCGCTCGCCCGCGAGCAGCGTGCGCCGGATGCCCTGCGCATAGGCGTTGTTCTCGCCCTCGGCGGCGTAGGCGAGCGGCATTCCGTCCATTCGCACGATCGGAAAAACCGTCGCCTGCGACGAGCTGGCGTTGTGGATCTCGATCGTCGCGAACGCGCCCGGCGAATCGAAGTATTCCAGGCCGTCGAGCGCTGTCTCCCGCCAGCCTTCCAGCGTCGCCGGCGATTCGACACACACGTCCAGCTCCGGCTGCGCCGGGCGCGGCCCGAGTCCGAACAGCGCGGACGCCGCGCCCCGCGCCGGCACGTTCATCGCTGCGCGGCACACCCAGACCCCTTCGCGACGCTCCACCGAGTGCAGCGCAGCGCCTTCGCACCACGGCCGATCGGTCGCCGCGCCACGAAGCTCTGCCGAGACGACGACTCGCTCGACCGCGAACGCGTGTCCGTTCTGCACGCTCACGGTGCACGTCGGCGCGGTCGCGGACCAGCCGCTCTCTTGAGTCACGCGCAACAGTCCGACGGACAGCGTTTGTGGAAGCTCCGAGCCGGCAACCGGATCGCCGATCAGCCGCGCAGCGCCGCCTTCGATGTCCAGAATGCGATACCCGCTCGACCCGCGGCCGGCATTCCGATGCGCGCCGCTCGACTGCCGCGTCACCACGTGCAGCGCACGACCACTCGAACCGCCGACGGCGTCGGCCGCGGCCGATGCGTCGGCGAATCCGCCGGTGATCCAGATGACGCGACTCGTCACGCGCTCCAGCGCGCTCAGCACGCCGCGAAGGCCCGCGTGAGAACGCCAGTCGTTCAGCCCGTCATGCGAGACGAGGATCAGCCGTCCGGGCGAGCCGCCCCGCTCCAGTGCCCGCTCCAGCCATGCGATTTGCGCCGGGTCGCCGGGCAGCGGCGCCATCGGGTGGTCATAGAGCGCCAGCACGCGGTGCGGGCCGATCGCGATTTCGCCGATCGGACCGGGCGCTGCGTACCGGCTGAATCGTTGCACGTCGTCGTGATCCCCGCAGGCCATGAGCACGGGCGCATCCAGGCGGCACAGCGCGTCCGCCAGGTCGGCCCAGCCAGTTTCGGGATCGGTGTGGGTGGCGTCGAGATAGTCGCCGGTCGCCACCACCAGCGTCGGCGACCACAGGTTGATCTCGTCGATCAACGCGGTATCGAATGCCGGCGCCAGCGGATCGCCCAGGTTCATGTCCGACAGGTGCGCGATCCGCACGCGCGCCCCGATCCGGGCGACCGCCACCGAGTGCCGGCTGCGCAGCTCGCCCGACTGCGTCGCGACGATCAGGTCGTACGTCGCTTCCGGAACCTCTGCGCCGACGCGAACTCGCAGCGGACTGCCCGAAGCCAGTGCCGCGGCCGCGTCGTCGAGCGGCGTCAGATCGAACCGCGCTGTGGCGCTGCCGCTCCGCTCCAGCCGCACGCTCACCGGCGCGCCGCCCGCGTCTGCGACCGCGACGATCGACAGCGTCTCGCCCGGGCGCGCGAAGGTCGGCCGGCCGAGCGTGGGCGCAAGAACCGCGCGGGGCGACTGCGCGGCGTCGGTCGGCGTCTGTCCGTGCGCGCCGCGCGAAGCGGCCGCGACGCAGGCGGCGATCGCCGCCAGCGATCGAGCAAACCGCGGTCGGACGATTCGTCGCCGCGCGACCGCGCCTTGCGATGGATTGCATGCGCTCATATGTTTGCAGATCGTGACGACGCGCGGCAAAAATGAAGGCTCCGAGCAGCTTCGTGCGTGGCTTCGCAACGAGCGGCGGCTGGGCATCCCGATTCTGCCGCGGAGCGAGCGCGTCCCCCAGCCTCAGCGGACCCCTCCCGCGACGCGGGGAGAAGCCGCCTCACGCGATCCAGAGCGATCGCACGCCACGGCGAGCCTCCCGATCGCGATCGGCGACGAAGGGCTGCCGCCCCCCTGCGATCGCGAACTGGGCATCGAAGAAGCCTCCCGCGAACTCGATCGCATTGACCGGCAGTTTGTGCGCTCCTGCCGCAAGTGTGTGCTGCACGAGCGTCGCACGCGCACGGTGTTCGGCGTCGGACATCCGCGCCCCGCGCTGGTGTTCGTCGGCGAAGGCCCCGGCGCGGACGAGGATCGGGAAGGCGAACCGTTTGTCGGCCGCGCCGGCCAGCTCCTGACGCGCATGATCGCCGCCATGACGCTGCGCCGCGAAGACGTCTACATCTGCAACACGGTCAAGTGCCGCCCGCCGGAGAACCGCACGCCCACCGAAGACGAGATGCGCACGTGCTCGCCCTATCTCTGGCGACAGCTCGCGATCCTCCGGCCGCAGATCATCGTCGCCCTGGGTAGACCGGCGGCGCAGTCGCTGCTCGCGACCGGGGCGTCGATCGGGTCGCTTCGTGGACAGTTCCACGACTTTCCGCCGGCGGCGCTTTCGCATTTCGGTTTACCAGCGTGTGTTGTCATGCCGACCTATCACCCGGCATACCTGCTGCGAAGCCCGGGCGAGAAGGGCAAGGCGTGGGACGACCTCAAGCAGGTCATGCATCGGCTGGGCATCGCCGTGCCCGGCGGGCACTGAATTCGACTTACGGCGCGGCCGCGCGATCGCGCGGGACGCACGAGCCTGTCGGGCATTCGCCCTGGACCGCAATTCCGCCTCACTTCATCGCGTTCGGAAAATTACCGGTGTTCACCTGATAGGCACGCGGTCGAAGATTCGTATGATTCGGAGCGTTGCGTGCGTTGGAACGGACGGTTCGCGCACGGCAGCGGTCGGCAGCAATCGGCCCCTCACAAGGCGGGCGGCGTGAGCGAATCCCAAGCGATTCTGTGTCTGCTCGGTCATTCGGCGCTGGACCGGCAGGCGTATCGCGCCTTGCTGACGGATCGACTCGGCTTCGTCGTTCAGGTCGAGTGCGATTTCGTTCCGCCGAACGTCTGGAACGCGCTGCGCCGCGCGCCGGACCTGGCGTTCTGCTTCGCCGACCTGCCTCGTTCGGACGTGCGCGACGCGTTGCAGATGATCTCGCGTTTGTCGCCGCAGACGCGCATCCTGGTCGCCAGCAGCGCGATCGATCCCGATGTGCTTCAGAGCTGGAGCACATGCGTGCTTCACGGCTTCGTCGTGAAAAGCGCATCGCCGGACGAATTGCGCGCCGCCATCGACACGGTGCTGAAGGGCGAGCCGTATTTCAGTCCAGGCATTCGGACGCTGCTGACGGGCGGAAACGGACGCAACGCCGCCGGCCCGCATCTCTCCCGGCGCGAATCCGAGCTGCTCCCCTTGCTCGCACGCGGTCTCACCCTGCGCGACGCGGCGACGTCCATGTCCATCAGCTACAAGACGGCCGACTCGTACCGGACGAGCCTGCTCAAGAAGCTGGGGTGCCGGGATCGAGTCGAACTGGCCCGTTACGCGATCCGCGAACGGATCATCGAGGCCTGAGCGGATCCGGCGCGGGCCGGCGCGCCCATTCCCGCGGCGCTACTGCTGAAAGACGGTCTGATCGCGAAGCTCCTCGGCCCGCTGCACGACTCCGGACACATCCGGCCGCTCGAGCGGCGTCAGCTCATAGAGCGGCAGCTCGTGCTCGTCGCGGATCGTCCCCGGCACGAGCGTCTCGGCGATGAGGTCGAATGGCGGCCATTGATACCACGGCGCTCGGACGCGGTGATTCGTCTTCAGCGTCTCGTAGCCTTCCTTTCTCAGCACGATGTCGTAGTCGCCGTACCACAGGAACGACAACTTCACCGGCGTCAGACCGACTTCTTCGTCGTTGACAAAGACGCGCGCCCCTTCGGGATCGCTGCTGATCTTCATCGAGCGCTCAACGCACCCGGTCACACACAGCGCCAGTCCCGCCAGGGCGGCAGTCGTCCAGGTTCGGCGCGGAATCCGCGTCATCGCAGCACCTCGATCATGCGCACTTCGAGCGCCTCCAGGTCGAGCAGCGCGACGGTCGCCTTGCCCGTGACCCAGCCGCAGGCCTCGCCCGGGTTTACGAACAGCTTTCCATCGCGCCGTTCGACGCACGCTTCGTGCGTGTGCCCGGTGACGATCACTTCCGCTCGGGCCACGTCGGCGGCGTCGCACCACTGCACGAAATGGTGAATCAAGATCCGCCGGCCGCCGATCACGACGTGCAGCGGTCCGTCCTGAATCTGCGGCAGGACCGCCCGCAGCCCCGGCCGCTCGCCGTCGTTGTTGCCATACGTCACGTGCAACGGTCCGCCGAACGCCGCCAGTCGACGCGCCGCGAACGGCGCCACCAGATCGCCTGGATGAATCAGCGTGTCCACGCCAGCGCGGCGAAACTGCTCGAGCGCAGCGTCGATGGCCGTGAGATGGTCGTGCGTGTCGGAAATCAGGCCGATCGTCATGTCCGCATCCGGGCGGCGGCGCGTCGCGTCGATCGGTCCCGCGCGTCCTGCGCGGTTCCGCATCGGGTCTGAATGGTATCGAGAGGCTCGCGGTCCGTCACCTGCCGGCGCAGCGCAGCGGTTATGAGCCGCTGCCCCGCGACTTACCGAACGAATCGAAGGGCGCGCCGACACGCTGCATTTATCTGACGCGCCGGTCGCGGGCGTTTTTTCCGGTCCCGGTCGCGATATCGCCCGAAGTCGGTCGCGTAACAGCCGCGTCGCCACGTCGCGCATCGCGGGCTTTTCGGGACGCGCGCGGACGCATCCGATATCCGCGGCGACCGAGCCGGCGCTTCGCCGAATCGGCGCGGACCGCGCGCTGCTCGACCGACGGCGCGTCATGAAGTCGCCGCGGCCGCGGTCCGACTGAGTGCATGGGTTGCGACGCGACGATTCCGCGAGGACGACGTCGGTCGGAACGAGAAACGCCGAACCAGGAATGGGTGCCTCATGATGGAGACCGTCGACCTCACGCCGCGGCAATCCGCTCGCCTGCTGCAACAGGCGGTTCGCACACGCGCCCGGCTCGAGGTGGAGCCGCAGGCCGGTTCCGCCGACTCGGCGCAGCCCATCGGCGCGGTCCTGATCCGCGCGGATGCACGGCTGCTGTGCGTCGAGTTCGAAGACGGTTGCCGCGTCACGCCGCTTGAGCTGATGGGCGCGTTCTGCGAAGTCCGCACGACGCTCTCCGACCACATGTACTACTTCTCGACGTGCGTGCTCGATCTGCCCGACGGCGAACCGGCGACGCGCGTGCTGATGTCTGCGCCCGAGACCATGCAGGCCGTCAACCGCCGCCGATTCGAGCGAACCTCGCTGAGCGTCGCGGCGCAGGTGCGCGTCTACCCCGCCGATGCGGCCGGACCCTATGCCGGGTTGATCGACAGCATCAGCGCCGGCGGTCTGTCCTGCGTTCTTCCGGGCGTCGGACCGGACAGCGCGCTGTTCGTCGGCGACGTCGTCCGCGTGCAGTTCGAGATACCCGGCGTCACCGAGTTGTTCGAGCTGGCCACCGTGCTGTGCACCAAGCTGATCCATCCGCAGGGCGAACAGGTGAAGCTTGGCCTCGAGTTCGTTCACGCCTCAGGCGATGGGCCTCAGGCAGCCGCCCTGGAACGGTTCCGAATCGCGCTGCTGGAAGCATCCGCAAGCTCGCAGCAGCCGGAGGGGGATGAATGAAACCGCGCCGAATCGTATCCGCAGACGAGGCGATCGAACTGGTGGACGCCGCCGTTCAGGAACACGCCCTCGCCGTAGTGTCCGTGCAGCAGGACGACGGCTGGCACTCGTTCAAGAGCCGCTTTCTCGAACGCGACCCGCGCCGCCAGTTCTTCGTGCTCGACCATCACGGCGCGCACGGCACAACCCCCGCGACCCTCCACGTGGGACAGTGCGTCGGCGTCAGCTTCCGCAACCGAAGCCGCAAAGTCATGTTCGCGACCGTCGCCGAAGCGAAGGGACGCTTCCTGGGTCCGGAAGGCGAGAGCATCCCGGCGGTGCGCTACCGCTGGCCCGAAGCGATCACCGAGCTTCAGCGCCGCGCCTACTTCCGCACCCCCGTTCCCGCCGGCGTCTGCATCCTGGTGAACGTCTGGCCGGGCGGCGTCTCCGCCCGCGCCGCTTCGCAGCAGGGCCCGCTGAATGTCGTCTGCGGCGAGGCGATCGATCTGTCCTGCGGCGGCACGCTCGTCCGCGTCGGCCCGTCGGCGCCGATCACCTGGGCGGAATCGCAGACGCTCGGCGTGGAGCTCAGCCTGCCCGACGGCCGCAGCCCGGTGCTCCTGAACGCCTACTTCCGCGGCACGCGCCAGGAGGCTGACGGCTCGAGCTGCGTCGCGCTGCAATTCGTGGGCATGGAACTTTCGTCTGAAGGTCGCGCCGTGCTCACACGCATGGCCCGTTGCGTCCAGAAATTCCACCGGCAGATGCTCGCGTCCGACCTGCGAAGCCGCCCCGGGCGCGTCGCCATGGACTGACGTCGGACAGACTGGCCGCGTCCCGCGCACCGATCGCCGCGCACCGCCCGGCAGGATCCGCTCCGGCCGGGCGTTTCGCTGCGCCGCCCGAACCCGCCGATCCCGCCGCCGGACTCCGTGTAAGATCCGCGTCTCCAGCGTCAATTCTCTCCGGGGAGCGCCGCGGCGCGCTGTCCCTGTTCGGCACCGGAGTCGCGCCATGCAATGCCCGCAATTCGAAGACCTCGAGTCCTTCCTCGACGGGCGAATGCCGGTTGTCCGCAGGGATTCGCTCGCGGCACATCTCGATACGTGCAGCTCGTGCAAGCGCCTCGCACTCGACATCGAGTCAAACCTGCAATTCGCTCGCCGGATCGGCCTGGGAGAAACGCGCGCGATCGCCGTCGCCGGATCGTCCGCCCAACCCGCCGCGGGCATCCTGACGCTGCCGACGACGACGGACGACGACGCCCCGCCGGCCCTGCCGGGGTACCGATTCCGCGGCGTGATCAGCCGCGGCGGACAGGGCGTGGTCTACGAAGCAACCCAGGCATCGACCCAGCGTCGCGTGGCGGTGAAGTTCCTGAGGCAGGGACACTTCGCCGACGCGCACGACTTGGCGCGATTCGAGCGCGAGGTGCTCGTGCTCGGACGCCTTCGTCACCCGAACATCGTCGCCATCCACGACAGCGGAACCTGCGGCGGGCATGCCTACTTCGTGATGGACTACATCGAGGGCGAGCCGCTCGACGCCTTCGTCGCGCGAAGAAACGCCCCGCTGCGCGAAACGCTCGAACTGTTCGCGCAGACTTGCGACGGCGTCCACGCCGCCCACCTGCATGGCGTGATTCACCGCGACCTGAAGCCGGCAAACGTGCGGATCGACACCTCCGGCCGGCCGCACATTCTCGACTTCGGCCTGGCCAAGCTCGCGACAGCGTCGGAAGAGGACGCCGGCGCGGGCGGCATGACGCAGACCGGCCAGTTCGTCGGCTCGTTGCCGTGGTCCAGCCCCGAGCAGGCCGACGGATTGCCCAGCGGGATCGACCTGCGAACCGACGTGTACGCACTGGGCGTGATTCTCTACCAGCTCCTCGCCCGGAAGTTTCCGTACGACCTCGGCGGCGGAATCCACGCGGCGCTGCTGCGCATCCGCATGACGACTCCGGAGCCGATTCGCCGTCACCGCCCGGACCTCGACGCCGACGTCGCGACGATCGTCATGAAGTGCCTCGAGAAAGCGCCGGACCGCCGCTACCAGAGCGCCGGCGACCTGGCCCGCGATATCCGTCACTTCCTGGCCGGCGAACCGATCGAGGCTCGGCGAGACAGCGCCGCGTACCTGGCGCGAAAGCTCCTGTGGCGGTACCGTGCCCCCGCCGCGGTCGCGGCTGCGTTCGTGCTGCTCATCACCGGCTCGACGATCGCGCTGTCCGTGCTCTATCAGAAGGAACGCACGCAGAGCGAAGCGTTGCAGACCGCACGCCGTCGCGAAGCCGACGACCTGCTGGGCGGCCTCTTCGATCGACTGGTCTATCGCGACTATCACAGCGACGTGATCGACGAGCCGCTCGCCACGCTCGAAGCGGCCGCCGCGCTGGGCGCCGACCCGCGCAAGGCGACCCTGACCCGCGCCATCGCGCTCATCGGAGTCGGCGAACCGCGCGCAGCGATCGACGCGCTCGCGCCGCTGCTCGATCAACATCCCCACGACGCCGAACTCCGATTCGCGCGCGCCTGGGCGTCGGCGGAATCCGGCGAGCCGGCGCAGGCGTCCGAGCTGGTCGAGCAAGCGGACGGGCGCGCTCCGGCCGACACCGCCGCGGCGTGGTTCTTCCGCGGCATGGCGCTGAACCGGTCGAACCCGGTCGAGGCGATCGAATCGCATCGCCGCGCGATCGCGGCGCGCAACGCCGAGGGCGAGCTGTTTCCGCAAGCGGTCGTTCACCTGGCTCGCGCGAATAACCAGCGCGCGTACAGTCGCCGCGAGCTGGACGGATTCGAAGCGGCCCGCGCCGGACTCGAACACGTCATCGAGTTCGGGCCGGCCGACGTCTACCCTCATTACCTGCTGAGCATCGCACATCGACTGGCCGGCGACATCCTGCGCGATCAGCGCGGCCCGGACGATCCGGACGTCCGCGCGCACTACGACGCGGCGCTGGCCGCCGCGACGCGCGGCCAGCAGGCCGGACCGGACAACGAACGCGCGATTACGGCCGAGGCCGAATGCCTGGAAAGCATGGGGCGATTCTCGGAGGCCGCCGAAGCGCGAACGCGAGCCATCGACCGGGCCGAACTGGCGGTGCGAAAGCACGAAGGGCTGCACTACCGCTGGCGGCTGCTGTACTGGTTGGGACACCACGACGAAGCGCTGGCCGACCTCGCGCGAATCGAGACGGTCTTTGCCTCCGGCGAGTCGCAGGCGCTGATGTACGGCTGCGTCTATCCAGCGATCGTGCTGGCGGACAGCGGCCGGCTCAACGAGGCGTCGCAGCGCGTCGATGCGTTTATCGGAACCGCGGCGCCGCGCATCACGAATGCACTCTGGTTTGCGAGCCTCTTGCGTATACTCGGGCGAACTGGGGACGCCGACGCGTTGATTCGCGCCCATCGTAACTCTTCCTCGGAACTTGCCGGCGAGGCGGACGCGGTCCGGGACGTGGACTGGCTTGAGACGATGCTCGCGCTCACGCTCGGCGAGATCGGGTTGGACGACGCCCTGGATCGGGCCGGCAGCGGTCCGACTGCGAACAAACGCGTCGCGGAAGCGTGCTTTCACGCGGCCTGCATCGCGCTCGGCGACGCCGATCGCGAGCGGGCACGGGAATTATTTGCGCGCGCCGTCGCTTGCTACGACGGCGAGCAGGCGTACACGTTTCACGCGAAGGCGATTCTGGTGCGCATGCGGGATGACCCGCACTGGCCGAGCTGGTTTTCTGCGGATCGGGACGAAGTAGAAGCGGAGGATGCGCCATGACTGATTGGCACGTGCAGCAGAGTCGTACGGCTGCGGCGCGGCGACGCGTCTCGATCGCGCTGGTCGCCGCGCTCCCGGCGCTGGCGCCGGCTGCGCCACCGCTCGATCCGCTGACGCCGCCGCTGTTCTCGATCGACCTGGCGTCTCCCTCTGCGACCGGTCCGCTCGCAGCGGCCGACGTGCTGGAGTCCATGCCCGGCGGACCGATTGTCGCGATCGACGGCGCCGACCTTGAAGTGGTGGACGTCGCGGACGACCTCGACGCATTCAGCAGCGACGTCCCGCATCCCGGCGCGGGCACGTTCTCGCTGATCTTCTCGGTGGACTGCGCGACCCTGGGCGCCGCACCGCCCGACGCCACGCTTGTCGCGGCCGGCGCGCCGTACAACGTCACGGACCAGGCCGCCCGGCGACAGGCCTGCGGCGATCTGTTCATCTCGACCGGTCTGTTCGATCTGACCGGCGCGCTGCGATCACGCGGCAGCGGCAATAACTGCCTGGTGGTGAACCAGTTTGACGAGGGCGGAACGTCGTTCCGGCTCGATCCGCAAAGCAGCGCCGAGGATTACAACGTCAATCCGCAGGAGAGCCGCGACGAAGTGGACGCGGCCGGCGAGACAAATGCGACGACGCGCGCCCGCGGCGGATCGACCGCCGTCTATTTCTCGCTAATCGCCGGATCTCCCACGCTGAGCGATCCCGACTTTCCCGGCTCGGCCAGTCCGAGCGGCGCGCATATCTTCTACAACGCCGACCCGGGGAACTCGTCCACCGCGCTCTACATCAGTCGCGGGACGCTCGGCCTGTCCAGCCCGGACGACGACGTCGACGCGCTGGTCGTCTTCGACATTCCGCCGGTCGGTACGTTCAGCATGGGCGACGTGATCCTCTTCTCACTCGCCCCGGGCTCGCCAACGCTGTCCACATTCGGCGGGGTCAGTTCGCCCGGCGCCGCGGCCGACGTCTTCGTCCGCAGTTTCGGCTCCGCGCTGGCGCTCTTCGCAACGGCCGGAGAGCTGGGACTCGGCGCGAGTCCGGACCGCGACAACGTGGACGCGCTCTCGGTGCTGCCGTGCGAGGACGGGCTCGAATGCGCGGCGCAACACGGCATCCGGCGGCGCCTGGGCGATTGCGACAACGACGGCCAGCTCGACGGCGCCGACGCCGGTTGCCTCGCCGGCTGCTGGCACGGACCGGACGTGTCCTACGACACCGACGGCGTCACGACGTACAGCGTATCGAACGGAGCGAGCGGGTTCGCAGCGCCCGACGTCGTCATCGAGCCGGGCGACACGGTGAAGTGGACGTGGACGGGCGGCACCCATAACGTCGTGAGCGGACGACCGGGCTTCCCGGACGGCGCGTTCAGCTCGGGCACGCCGACCGGCGTCACCGGCACGATGTTCAGCGTGACGTTCAACGTCGGGCTGCTCAACGCGCACCCGCGCGCCGCGTACGCGTATCCGTACTACTGCTCCGTTCACGGCGACCGGGGAACGGTCATCGTACGGCCCGATCCGTGCTGGCGCTTCGATTTCGACGGCGACGGCGACGTGGACCTGCACGATGCGGCCGAATTTCAAACGCTCTACGGCACGCCATAGAACTCGGGTCCGAGCGCGCGCCTCCCAAGCCCGCTGCGCCTGGGAGAGGGAAGGCGCCCGCTCGCTGCGCCGCACGGCTCGGCGCGCAGCCGCTTCCGCGCGAAGGATCGACTCAGCTCGACGCTTGGGTATTGGCGCGCGATAACGCCGCACAGGCCGCGAAGCGCGCCTGCGCGAACGCCAGCACGCGCTCCAGCGCCGCGTCGTACGAGAAGCGATCCGCGATCGCCACGCGCTGCCGCTCGGCGATCTCGCGCCGCTCGTCCTCGGCGGCCAGGTATCTCGCGCATGCCGCGGCGAATTCCGGCTGATCGCCGAACGCCACCTGCTCGTAACAAGGCAGCACCGACCCCGCCTCCATCGGCACGCCGCGCTCCGCAATCACCTGCTGATCCGCGACGAAGCCGTCGTAGAGCCGCGACGGCGCGTACAGCCGCTCGTTCAGCGCCCGCACGTCGGCCGCAAGCGTCGCATCCGGCGTGAGCCAGAGCTGCTCTTCGTTGCGATAGCCATGCGCAAGGCAGCGCTGCCGCACGGCTTCGGCGAGCGCGCCGCTGGTGTCGAACTCGGTCCGCCGCACTAGAAAGAAACCGCCCGAGCAGAGCCCTTCCAGCAGTCGCTGGTGAATGGCCCCGCTCGGCATCGCCTGGAGATTGATCCGCGACGCCTGGTAGATCGCACGGAGTTGCTCGCCGTGCTCCGCCACGCCGCACGCGAACCGACCCAACTGCGGATGCTGCTCCCATCCGCGCCCGTACAGCCGCACGTGCAGCCCCAGGTCGGCCGCCCACAGCAGCGCCTGCTGGCGGAAGTGGATGTTGACGAGCCGCTCCGTGAAGAGCTGCTGCACTCCGCGGGCCGCGTCAGGGCCAAGCTGCAACCCCAGGCGCAGCGCGACGGAGTGCGTCACGTTCATGGCCTGTGTGCTCGAGGCCGGCACGCGCCCCGCCAGGATTCTCGCGCGAAACTCCTCGTTCAGCGCGGCGAACAGGCGCTTGAGATTCGCGTCAGCGCACTGCGCCGTCGCCCGCGCGACGTGCTCCTCCGCCGTGAGCGAAAGGTTCGATACGAATGACAGGTCGCATTCGAAGCGCCGCCGCGTGGCGCGATCGATCGGCGCGGTGTGGTAGGTCTTCGTACTGACTGGCATCGGGATCGAGCGCCACCGCCCGCGCGGATATCCGGATGCGTCCGCCCGCAGGCTTCCGATCAAACCGACCACCAGGTCATACGCGTGCAGCGACGCGCCGCGCCCGGGACCGAACAGGTTCGGCAGATCGTCCTGGATCCAGTTGCAGTACGGAACGCCGAAATCGTACAACTCGCCATACTCGCAGCGATTGTGATCAATGAGGAGCACAAGGTCCGGCCGGAACTCCACGATCTGCGACAGCACATAGGCGCGCGGCAGCCCCGGATTGTGATCGTCGCGCTCGATCAGCAATCGGAACTCGTGCCCCGCGGCCTCCACCGCGTGACCGATGTCGCGCATCGAGTACTGTAGGAACGTCGTGAAACGGCTCGTCACGCCCAGGATGCGAAGCGGTCGCTCGCGCCGCTGGGCGAATGCCCGCTCGAACCGCTCGAATCCGCTCGACATCGGGTATATCTCGCGCGCCTGCGCCAGCAGACGATGCTCCGCCTCGCCGTCTTCGCGCGAGAGCGCTCGAACCGCCGACAGTCCACCGTCCGGCGCATGCGATCCCCAGCACGGCTGCCGCACCACGCAGACCGGGCGGGATTCATCCGGCCGCGCGCGGTAGTACGCGATCAGATCGTCGCACGCACTGTCGCCGAGCCAGATCTGCAACCGGCCGCTCTCCAGCTCGCGTGAGCGATCGCCGGACATCATCCACGCGGCACATTGCGCGAGATTCGGCTCGATCACGTGAATGCGCGGGCGAAACGTCAGGAACATGCGGTCTGTTCGCGCCAGGATGCGGCGAAGCGCATGCCCCATGCCCAGGCCCTGCACGACGACCGGCGGGCACAGGCGATCAACGCCGGCCGGGAGCGCGTCCACGCACGCGGCCTGCGCAGGCCAGTCCACGATTCCCGGAAGCCATGTGCGACGCCCGCCGTCGTGCCGGCGGCAGAGAAGGCGGTTTCCGTCGCCGCAGGCGTGAATCTCCAGCTCGCACGATGCTTCCCGTACCGCGTTCTGCCACGCGGCTGGACCGCTGATCGCTCGGTTCGCGCTCGCCAGATTGCGTTCGAGCTGCGCCTGCGCGGCCCGGCGCGAAATCGCCGTCTGCGGCCGGCGGCGGAAGGCGGCGACCGCCTCGCGCAGTTCCGGCCGGCTGTTCACCCATTCCGGCCGCTCCTCGAGCAAGTCGGCCGCGATGCCACACAAGCCGATGCGCGCGAAGCCGGTGACACACTCCAGACGCGCGCCGTCGTCGTCCGGACGCTCGCCAAGCCGCCGCTGGGCCTTGTCCAGCGCGTCATACGGGCTGGTGGGCGCGGACGAGGCGGGCGACCGCTGGGCGGAAGCGATTGCGTCGGACCGACGTTCGGCAAGCGCGGGCTGACTCATGTCGAATCTATCGGCGGATGTGGCGAGGCCGCGCTCGAACGTTCAGGCGCGACGGTCCGGACCGCCGATGGCATGAGAATGCGCCGCGATCCCGATGCCCGTCGATCGCGCACTTCCCGCGCCTCTCCGAGCGGCGGGACGCTGCTGGTCGTTCACGACGAGTGCGACCTGCGCGATGCCGCGCAACGCCGTCCTCAGGCGCTGCGCGGGCACGTGCTGGCGTTCGACACGGACGTTCACATCGCGCTTCAGGCGCGCGGCCTCGCGCACAGCACTCCCTGGCACTACGTCGGCCGCGACGAGCGGCATCGAGCTGAACGACTCGAAGCGCAGGCGTGGCTGCACTGGATTCGCCACGCGCGGCTCGAGCTGGACGGCGTAAACCTGCTGCACGTCGCCGCGTTCCGTCACGTGAGCTGGATCGCGCGCTGGTCCTGGGCGGCGTACGCGCTGGATCGCGCGCTCGAATCGACTTGTCCGCGCAAGGTGTTTGCGTTTGCCGAGCCGCCCTTTCATGGGCTGGATCAGCCCGCCGCTTACCGCCGGATGCCGGCGCTCAGCGGTCTGCTGCGCGGCCTGGCGGAAGCGCGCGGCCTGCCCTGCGAGCTGATCCCGCGCTCGCCCGAGTCGGCGTTCGTCGATCAGATCGCGGGCGGCGCCGCGGCCGCAGACGATCGCCCGACTCGGCCATTCGACGCGTGTGCTCGACCGTACGTGCTGATCTACGGCAACGGCGTGGAGCTGCTGCGGCAGGCGCCGCTCGCGAGGGCGCTCGAGGCGACCGCCGGGCTGGCGGCGCTGCTGGTGTACAAGCGTGCCGACGCGTCGACGCTCGCCGAAGTTCGCCGCGCCGGGTTGAATGCCGTTCCCGAGTCGAGTTTGGGGGCGTGTGCGACGCCGCGGCTGTCCGAGCGGGCCGCGCGTCTCGCCCGACGACGATTCGACGAAGCCGGAGAGAAGCTGCGTGGGAACCTGCGGAGCCTGTTCGCGAATCCGCACGTCGCGCCGCATCTCGATTTTCTGTTCGGCGCGTACGCGCGACAGATCGCCGGGCGCGTCGCGCGCTGGACCGAGTTGCTCTCGCAGCATCGCCCGGTCGCGATCGTGGCGAACTACCAGACGCCCCTGCTCGACGTCGCCGATCGCCTGGGAGTGCCGTCGCTGATCCTTCCTCACGGCTTGATGACGATCGGTCAGCCGAAGCAGTTCACGACGCTGCCGCCCGGCAGCCGCATCGGCGCGATCAGCCGGGTGCACGCCCGGCGACTGGTCCAAGCCGGCGTTTCACGCCGGCGAATCTCCCTCACCGGAGACCCCTGGTGTGCCGAGCTGCTGCAACGGGCCGAGCGCTGCGCCGCGCCCGCTCGTCGAGATGTCGTTCGCGCGCGGCTGCGCGCCGAATTCGGCATTGCGCCAAGCCGCAAGCTCGTGCTGCTGTGCACCGGAAGCTACGGTATGCCGGCCAGCACGGTGCACCTGCCGCAGACCGATTGGCGCGACGCGGTCGAGCAGGCCGACGCGCTGGGCCGGCTGGCCGCCCGCCGCCGCGACTGGGCCTTCATCATCAAGCCGCACCCGCGCTTCGACTATCCGCGACTGTACGAGCGCGTCAACCGCGCGTTGCCTCCGGATTCGCACGTCCACGTGACGAGCGAGCGCGATCTGCTCGAGCTGGCTTCCGCGGCCGACGCGGTGTGCGTGTGGAACGTAATCACCTCCGCGCTGGTGGAAGCGTCGCTGGTCAATCCGCGCGTGCTGCTGTGCATTCCCAGCGTGGTCTGGTGCGACCTGCGCGAGTGGGCCGTTGCCGGTTGGCGCCGGGTGCGATCGACGCGCGGCCTGGAACGCACGCTGGACCGCGTGTTCGCGGACACTTCCTATGCCACTGCGCTCGAACGCCGCACACGGGCGGCTCTGAGCGCGTTTGTCGGCGTCGATCCTCTCGCCGGCGTGCGGAGATGCGCGCAGTGGCTGATGAATCAGGCCGGACCGCTCGCGCCGCACCGCGGAGCGTCCGAGTCGATCCGTCGCGGCTCGACGCTGGTCGCGCGGCGGGCTACCTCGGACGATACCGAAACACCCGGGCCGGATGCCCTGCCGCGACGGCGAACGCCGGGATCACGCCCTGCACCGTTGACCGCGCGCTGACCACCGCGCCCGCGCCGATGCGGCTGCCGCGGGCGACGAGCACGTTCGTCGCAATCCAGGCGCCTTCGCCGATGTGAATCGGTTCGTGCGAATAGCCCTGCTCGCGGATCGGCGCGCCGCCCTCATAGCGATGCTCCGACGCGAGGATCGAGCAATACCCGGCGATCGAGGCGCCGCGCCCGACGAGCACGTCCGCGCCGGCGTTGATGACCGTGCCCAGTCCTACCTGCACATCGGCGCCCAGTTCGACCCGCGCGTCGTTCGCCGCGACCAGCCGAACGCCGCTGTCGAGCATCACACCGTCGTGCAGCACGAGCCGCCCGCGCTCCCGCGTCTTCAGGTCGACCCCCGGCATCAGCGTCACGTTCACGCCGATGCGCACGAGTCGCGGGTCGCCTTCGAGTCGCAATAGGATCGGACCGCGAACGATCAAGCCGCGCCCGACCGACACGCCGAGCCGCCGGAACAACCAGCGGTAGTACCACGTCCAGAGTCCGGCCGAAGCGCGCGCCGGGCGCGGAGCGTCGGCCGCGAGTGGAATCGCCGCCTCGATCGTCGTCGCAGCATCGGACGCCGCCGCGTCTGCGACGCCGGCCGGCGCTGATGCCGAGCACCGGACGCGCTCGATGGCCGCGGCGATCGCCCGCGCGCTGTCGAGATTTGATGCGTCTGCCAGCACGTCGTCGGGAAGCGCCCGACCCGCGAGCCGTTCGGCCGCAACGACCACGTCCACCAGCCCGAGCGAATCGAGCCTCCCGGCAGTCAGCAACGGCTCGTCCGGCGACAGCGACGGGCTGAGCGCGCCGCTGCGGCGACGCAGCGCCGCCTGCACTGCCGACATGACTGCGGCAAGAAGCTGCGGGTCGCCTTGGTCGCCGAGCGCCGCGGCGGCGCTCGCGGGCGCTCTGCGTGCGCGCGGCTTCGCGTCGTAGTCCGAAGACGGTTTCGCCCGCTCGGCCAGGTATCGATCTCGAATCGCGCTTCGCGCGATCTTGCCGGACGTGCTCTTCTTCAGCCACATGTGCGGCACGAGCCGTACGTCCGCAGGCGAGACCTGCACGGCGGCCAGCACGCGCTCGCGAATAAGGCGTTCGATCTCGTCGCGGCGGCTCGGATCGCATTCGCGCGTTTCGGCCAGCACGATGAGGTCTTCGCTGCCCAGCGCGGCGTTCTGCACACCCAGCGCGACTGCCCTCCCGCCGATGACGCCGGGAACGGCCTGCACGACTGCTTCGACGTCGTGCGGAAACAGGTTGATGCCGCAGCAGATGATGACGTCTTTCTTGCGCCCGGTGACGTAAAGCTCGCCTTCGTGCACGAACCCCAGATCGCCGGTGAAGAACCGCCGGGCGCCGTCGCCGGACGACCCGCGGAGCGACGCGGCCGACGCCGCGTCATCGTGCGCGTATCCGCGCATCAGGCTGGGAGACTGAATCACGATCTCGCCGACCTGTCCGTCGGCCGCGCGCCGGCCGCGAGAGTCGACGATCTCGACGACCGTTTCCGGCAGCGGCTTGCCGGAGCTGACCAGGCGCACGACGCCGGCCGCCCCGGATGGGCGACGTATTGCCCGCGCTTCTCGCGCCAGGGCCGCGCCGTCGAAATCGCGCTCGACGAGCGGCGCGTCGAATCCGCCGCTGGTCACAGCGAACGTGTTTTCGGCGAGGGCATAGCTCGCGGCAAGCGCCGTGGGGCGCAGCCCGAACGCGCCGAAGCGCTCCACGAAGCGGCGCTGGCTGTCGGCCAGGATTGGCTCGGAGCAATTCACGACGCCGCGCGCCAGCGACAGGTCAACGCCGGCCAACTCGTCTTCGCGGACGTTCTGCGCCAGGTGGACATAGGCGAAATTCGGCAGCCAGGAGAGCGTTCCGCCGTGGTCGCTCATCGCGCGCAGCCACATCGCCGGTCGGCGAACCCAGTCGAACGGCGACATCGCGATCAGGCGCACGCGACGCAATATCGGCAGCAGCATGCAGCAGACCAGCCCCATGTCGTGGTACAGCGGAAGCCAACTCACGATTCGGTCGTCGTCGCGGAGGCGGATGGCTTCGGCGTAAGCGTCCACCTGCCACAGCAGCGCGCGGTGCGTAATCGCGACGCCCTTCTTGAGCCCCGTCGTGCCGGATGAGTATTGGAGGAACGCGGTCGCATCCGCGTCGGGAGGCTCGAATGGCGGCAACGGCGATGCCGCTTCCGGCACGTCCGGCGGACTTAGCAGCAGGCGATCGCCGTCGCGCGCGGACGAATCCAGCTCCCCCGGCTGACAGACGACCGCGGAGGGCCTGGCCGATTCGAGCAGCGCGGCGAGCTGCCGGGCGTGATCCTCGCGCGCGATCTTCGGCGACGCCGGGGCCCACTGACTCGGCACGAAGCCGCCGAGCATCGCGCCGATGAAGGCGGCATAGGCGTCGATCGAGTGCGGCAGGACGATCGCAACCGTGTCGCCGGGCGTCAGGCCGCGGTCGCGCAGCAGCGACGCCCACGCCTCGCCGCGACGCAGAACCTGCCGATAGCTGAACGTCTCATCCTCTCGCCCGAGGTGCGAAAGCCGCAGGAACTCCGGGATGTCCGCGGCCGCGGCGGATCCCCGCAATCGCTGCGGGATCGTGGCGGCGCGTTGCGGCGTGTCGGCTGCACCGCTTGTCGCGGCGCGCGTGTCAGGCGCGCTGGTCGAGCCATTCGACGACCGTCTGCTCTTCCTGGCGGAGGTACTCATGAAATGCATCCATGCGGGATTCGATGACGACCATCACGTAATGCCGGCCGGCGCTGTTGCGAACCAGCGCCGTGCGCAGCCCCTGCTCTTTCAATCGTCCGTTCACCGACGGCGTCGCGTAAAAGCCCCACTCCTTCGCGGCGAAGTCGTGCTCGCGCCCGTCGTCCGTGACGAACGTGATCTGTTCGTTCGGCGCCAGCCGAACGCGCGCGCAGTCGCTCAACTCGATCTGGCGGCGCAGTCCGACTCGAAAACGCCGCGGCGGCTTGACCTGTTCCAGCTCCACCGGCCGCTCCTTCGAGCGTGGCGCTGCCCGATCAGCGCCACGTCCAGTCGGGCACGAGGAATCCCGGGATTCTCCAGACGCCGTCCTGGCAGCTCCAGATCGAGCGATTGCGGAACCGCTCCTCGATGGCGCGAAACTCCGCACGGTCGATCTCGATGAACTCGCACAGCGCCGCGATGTCCGCGTGCGGCGTCTGATCGCCCGACGCGCGAATTCGCTCCACCGCCTCCGCGCGGGTCAGTCGTCCATGTCGGATCTCGAGCGACAGGTTGTCGAACAGGCGCGTGAAGCCGAACTTCAGCCACTTGAAGTGGTGATGCACCGAGATGAAGGCGCAATCCACGTCGGCGAACTCGTAGAGACCGACCCGCGGACCCTCGCGGCGCGCTTCAAACCCGTGATCGGCCGCGACGCGGCGACTCATTTCGGGATCCCAGCGCAGGTATTCGCCCAGGAAGAGGGAGTTCACGCCCGACGCTTCGAATTCGGCGGCGCTCGGCGGAAGATAAGCCGCGAGATCGCGCTCGCTCAGCTCCAGACCTACCCAATCCTCCGGTCCGGTGCCCTGCTGGATCCCGTGCCGCCGGCCCCATTGCGGATCGAGACGGTCCGCGCCGGGCGAGCGATCCGTCCGCCCGTATTCCGCGTGCGGGTTCTCGCCCCAGACTACCAGCGGCACGCGCAGCGCGACGGCAAGCCGCAGCGGAATGGCGTAGACGGCCATGTGCATCGGCACGCCGGTGCTGCCGGTGCGCCGAAGCGCGAGCCGCGTGAAGACGCGCTCGACGCGCTCGTCGATGCTGTAGTCGATGTGATCGACGCCCAGGCGGCGCAGATTGTCGAGATTCCGCTGACCGAGCGTGGTGCGGCCGGGCGTGCGCCACGTCACCGCCAGCACGCGCAGCCCGTGTTGCAGGCACGTCACGACCTGCCAGGTGCTGTCCTTGCCTCCGCTGACCGGCACGATGCAGTCGTATCCGCTGCTGCGGCGGCGGGCCTCGTCGAACAGCACGCGCAGCGCATCGGCCCGAGCGCTCCAGTCGATCTCCCGATCACGACGCGCGTGCTCCCGGCACGCCGTGCAGACGCCGCTCGAATCCAGCGTCAAACCCGGCCGCGAGTCCGGCAGTACGCACCGCGCGCAGTAGCGCCAGGTGCGGGGTTGTCCGGCTCGCGACGCGCCCTCAGCCAGCGCGACGGGCGATCCAGAGCATGTTGGAACTTCGCTCGCTTGCATCGATGCTCTCCTGCCATCGGCCGGCCAGCGCCGACAGCTCGCTCATCAGCGGGCTGTCCGCGACGGCCGGATCGCTGAAGCACCACTGGTTCAGCACTTCGTAGACGTCCGCGCCATAGAACCACACCGAGCACGCCGTCAGGCCGGCGCCTTCGAGCGCGCGGACGATCGAGCGCTGCGTGAACTGGTGCAGCGTGGTCACGCCGTGAAAGCTGCTTCGCGTCGGATGCTCCGGAAAGCTCCGCACGGCGAGCGCCGTCAGCGACTCGAAATTCGTCACTTCCGCCACCAGCAGACCGCCGGCGCCGAGCAGAGCCGCAGCCTCCCGCAACAGCGCCGTCGGTTGCGCGACGCAGTGCAGCACACCGAACAGCGAAATCACGTCCGGCCGCAGGTTCGATTGTTCACGCGCGAAGCACGTCAGCGTCCGCTCGTGAATCTCGACGCGGAGGTGTTCGCGGCCGAAGGCGGCGTCGGCCGACGAGAGCTCCAGTCCGATCCCGTCCCAGCCGGCGCGGCCGCGCAGCGCCGCCAGCACTTCGCCGCTGCCGCAGCCGACGTCGAGCCACACGCCGCCCGCTGCGTCGCAGTGTTCGAGCACGTGCTCGACCTTCGGCGTGGCGATCTGTTCGATGCGGTACTGCGTACGCCGCGGATCGCAGTAGTTCGCGCGGCTGTACTCTGGGTCGCTGCGAAAGAACTCCTCGCGCCACGACTCCGGCAGACGGTTCGCCACAAACACGTGTCCGCAGGCGACATTTGCGCACTGGCGATACGCGAATCCGCGGCAGCGGAGCGTCTCGACGTGGCGGGAGGAGCGGCAGATCGGGCACTCCGCCACGCGTTCCATCACGCCGGCTGCGAGCGCGCGGTCGGAAAGGCGCTGCGCCGCCTCGCCCATGTGCCGCATGAACGCCTCGCCTTCCGGAAAACGCTTGCCCAACTGCCCGTAGTCGAGCGTCTTTCCGTGCCGCCGGCGCACGCCCACGTCGATCGCGTCAGCCACGACTCGCCCCTCCGGCCGCGATGTGATCCATGAACAGCCGCGTTGAGGCGAACGAGAACAGGAACTTGCTGTAGCTGTTCGGGATGGGGTTCATCGCCAGGGCTTCGGCGATGGCTTCGCGCCGCACGATCTCGAAGATCGGACCGTCGGCCAGCAGGCGCTGCTGCGTCCGCGGCGAGCGGATGTCGAGCACCGACTCGATCGCGCAGTTGAATCCGACCTTTCGGCGGTCCAGTCGCGCGCCGTCGTGCAGCAAACCGCGCACCGCGCTGCGCAGCACGCGCTTGGCCATTCCGTCGCGGATGAGCAGTCCGGGAGGGATCGCGCAGGCGGTCTCCACCAGACGCGAATCCAGGAACGGGCTGCGATTCTCGACCGACACGCGCATCGAGTTCGCGTCGTCTTCGTGCAGGATCGGCGGAACGACCTCGTGCAGCAGCTCGTTCATCATGCGATTGCGCAGCAGCGAATCGCTGTATCGCCACTCGTGGAACGGCTCGTCGAATCCGCGCCGCAGCATCGCGGCGAACGCCCTCCGGTTCAGATAGACGTGCTCGCGCGCCGCGGCGTCGCGCGCGTACAGGTCCGGATCCTGGAGGTCCGGATTGCGCACCAGCGGACGGATGTGCTGGAGCCAGTCCGATCGCGCGCGCTCGTACTCCGGACGGCCGCGCAGCTCGTGCAGATGCAGATTGAAGTGGTCGTAGTATCCGGTGAAGAGCTCATCGGCGCCCGTGCCGGAGAGCACCACCTTCAGCCCGCGCCGCGCGGCTTCTTCGGACAGTCGCGCGTGCACGAAATAAGAAAGCGTCAGCACCGGCGCCCAGCGGTGCGCGACGAGCTCGTCGAGCCGGTCGAGACCGCCGTCCGTCGCGAGCGAGACGGCGTGGTTCTCGCACCCGAGGTCCGTCACCGTGCGGCGAATGCCCTGCGACTCGTCGTAGCGGGGATCGGTATCCACGATCGAAAGCGTCACGACCGGCCGGCGCAGCTCACGGATGGCGATCGACGCGATCGCGCCGGAATCGACGCCACCGCTCAGGCAGCACGCCACCGGAACGTCCGCCCGCAGCCTCAGTCGCACGGCTTCTATCAGGCGCTCGCGCACCGCCGCGACGGCGTGCTCGAAAGACTGCTCGACCGCGACGCAGCACGGAAGCGGAACATATCGCTGTGGACGCAGCGGGCGCCCGGCTTCGAGCCGCGCATACGTGCCCGGCGGAAGCTCGATCACGCCTTCGAGAAACTGCTCCTCAGTCTTCCACAGCGACTTGTAGCCGTGGACCAGGAAGCGCGCGACGTGACGCTCGTTGACGCGCGGCGTGGTCCCGCTCAGCGCGAACAGGAACCTCGCCTCCGAACCGAAGAACCAGCCGTCGCCGGCACGCATCAGCCGCAGCGGCTTCTCCCCGAATCGGTCGCGGCACAGGTGCAGCGACCGGTCGCGCTCGTCGTGGAGCGCCAGCGCCCACATTCCCTCGAGCCGAGCGAAGCACTCCGCGCCCCACGCCGCGTACGCCGCCAGCAGCACCTCGGTGTCGGATTCGGTGACGAAGCGCTCTCCCAGCCGCACCAGCTCGTCTCGCAGCTCGCGGTAGTTGTAGATTTCCCCGTTATAGACCGCCGTGAGCGGGCCGCGCGTCATGGGCTGGGCCGATCGACGGTCGAGGTCCAGGATCGCCAGCCGCGTGTGCAGAAGCACGATCGCTTCGCGCGCCGACGCGTTTGTCCAGACGCCACGGTCATCCGGCCCGCGCGCCGCCATCCGCTCCAGGGCGCGCAGTTGCGCCGCCTCGTCGGGAGGGCGCGAACCGACATAGCCGGCGATTCCGCACACGCTGACTGCCCCGTGAAACCGGCCCGCGACGTCGAGCGCCGACGGCGCCCCGCCCTACGCGCTCCGAAATCGAACCGCGGCCTCGAGCGATTCGCACGCGCCCGATTCCGCCTCGACCGCGTCGAGCGTCAGGTTGTCGCCGCGACGCAGGGCGTACCGAAGCTGTCGACCGATCAACTTGCCCTCATCGCCCGGTGGCAGTCCGCCGCCCGGACGCTGCCAGAGAAGGTCTTCGGATCGCAGCACGTCGCCGGCTTCCAGATCGCGCGCCGCCACGATCGACCGACGCAGCGCGCGCGCCAGCTCCGCCTCCGGCGGCTGCGGCTTCTTCGCGCCGTCGCCCAGAAGCACGGACATCTCGCGAATGCGCCGGATCAGCTCGCGCAGGTCGGCCGGATCGGCCGACAGGGCGTGATCGCGAAACGTCGTGCGCGCCTTGTCGAGCGTGAAATGCTTCTCGACGATGCGCGCGCCCGCCGCCGCCGAGAGCGCCGCGGCGTCGATGCCGACCACGTGATCCGAATAGCCGATCGTCGCGTCGATCTCGCGTTCGAGCGTGCGAATCGCCGCCAGGTTTGCGAACTGCGGCTGGACTGGATAGCTCGACACGCAGTGCAGCACGCCCAGCCAACGTCGCACAGTCCGTCCGTCGCCCGACAGCAGCGACGCGGGCGCGATGGACCCGTGCGCATCTGCCGGGACGCGATGGCCGATCTCCGGCGCGGTCGCGATGCTCGGCCCGATCATCTCGGTGGCTTCGGCCACGAACGCGGAGCCTGGATGCGACGCGCTCGGCAGCGCCGCGGGCGGCGCGGCTTCGCGTTGTGCGCGACGCCGTGCCGCGCGCACGATCTCGCAGGCGCGGCGAACCTCCGGGATTGTCGCCAACCCGGTCGAGACGAGGACCGGAAGCCCGCTTGCCCCCGCAAACTCGAGCAGGGGCACGAAGTCGTTGTCGCCCGAGGCGATCTTCAGCCCGTCGCAATGCCGCGCGACGAACTCGGCGCTGCACAGATCGAGCGGCGTGGCGATGAACGCCAGCCCGGCGTCCCGGGCCGTGTCGCCCAGCGCGCGGAACTGATCGAACGAGAGACGGTAGCGCGAAAGCTGCGCCAGGCGGACCGTGTCCTCCGGCCGTACAAAAAGCTCCGGCACGAACACCTGAACCTTCACCGCGTCGGCCCCGGCCCGCGACGCCTCGATGACGAGCCGCTCCGCGACATTGAAGTCGCCCTCGTGGTTATTGCCGATCTCGGCCACCACCAGCACACGCTTCGATGAGTCGAGCTGTCGCAGAATCATGACGCCCTTCCAGTCTCCGCGGGAATCTGCTGCCTGGTTCGCTCCGGCGCGGCGTGCGCCGCCGCGATGGGCGCGGAGCGCTCGCGAGACGCATGTTCGAACCACCGCGCGGCGGCCTCACGCAGCGTGGCGAAACGTCCGTATCGAAACACCTGCGGCAACGCCGGCGATTCGTCGTCAGCGAACACCGCCTCCCGGATCCATAGGCATCGATCCGAGGCGCAGACGAGCGCGCCGCCTTGGCCCACGCGGTATGCCCGGCCCGGCTCGCCGATCGTGACTCGATCCGTCAGCTCCGAGCGCACCAGCGTGACGCGGCGTCCGTCGTAATAGCTGAACGCTCCCGGGTACGGCGGACGCAGCGCGCGGATGCGATTGTGAATCTCGCGGGCCGTCAGCGCGTCGAACAACACCAGCCCGTCATCGGGAAAGCGCAGCGGGAAATAGTGCGCCTCGTCCGGATCCTGCCGTCGGCGCGAGAGCGTGCCGCGCTCGACGTGCCCCAGCGCCTCGAGCAGCATCATTGGGAATTCGCGCTCCGCGATCGCGTGCAGATCGACGATCGTGTCGTCCGATCCGATCGGGTAGCTTCGCTCAAGCAGCACGTCGCCGGTGTCCACGCCGGCATCCACTTCGATGATCGACAGGGAGAACGAGCGCTCGCCGCGAATCAGCGCCCAGTTCATCGGAGACGAGCCGCGATACTGCGGCAGCCGACCGGCATGCAGGTTCACCGTGAGCCCCGACGCAGCCGCCAGCACCGCCGGCCCAAGAATCCGACCGTAGCCGGCCAGCACCATCACGTCGGGCGCGGCCGCCCGAACGGCGTCTTCCACGTCCGGGGCGTTCGGATCGGGCGGCGCGAGCGTGTCGATCCCGATCCGGTCGGCGGTGGACAGCAGGCGTCGTACCGCGGCCGACGGCGGTCCGTCGTGAACCAGGAGCAGTTCTGGGCGGCGGCCGGCGCGCAGCAGCGCGTCGAGACAGGCGGCCCCGCGCGCGCCGTTAGCCCACAGCACAAGCCGCACCGGCCAGCTCCTTGTACCAGTCCACATAGCGGGCCATGCCGCGCTCCAGCGAATAGCGCGGTCGATAGCCCAGCAGCGCCGCGGCTTTGGCGATCGACAGCGTGCCGCGCTTCGGCGTCAGCTTGTCGCGCTGCGCGTACCGCACGCGGATGTCCGGGAAGTGCTCGGCCAGCAGCGCCGCGAGCTCGGCCAGCGAGCGGCCTTGTCCGGCCGTCAGGTTGAAGACCTGGTTAGCGCCGGATGGCGACTCGATGGCGCGAATCACGCCATCGACCAGGTCGTCGATGTAGGTGAAGTCGAGCCGCTCCCCGCCGTCGCCGTGCACGACCACTTCGAGTCCGGCCAGCGCGTTTTCGATGAACATCTGCCCGACGCGGCGGCTGACGCAGCGCTCGCCATACAGCGCGGACGGGCGGATGATCGTGTAAGGCGTTTCGAAGACTTGGTGATAGGCCCGGACGAGGTGCTCGCCGGACAGCTTCAGCGCGCCATAGACGCCTAGCGGCTCGCAGCGCGTGTCTTCGGTGACGCCGTCTGTGGCGAAGTCCCCGTAGACCATGCTCGAGGAGAAGTAGACGAAGCGCTCGACCGAAAGCGAACGGCTGCGGGCATTGTCGAGCGCGTTCTCGAGCGTGCGCAGGCTGTGGTCGAACGTGGCATGCGGATCCTTGTTCGACACGTTGGCGTGCGCGACGGCCGCCAGGTGCACGATGACCTGCGGCTGCATGTCGGTGAGGCAGCGGCACAGTGCGTGGTAGTCGCGCGCGTCCTGCGTGTGCAGCGTGACGCCCGCGCGGCGAAGCAGTTCGAGGCGCTGCTGGATGATGGCCAGGTACAGCTCGCGATTGTGCGTGCCGGGGTCGCCGGAGGCGAACGAGAGCAGGTTGTTGACCTGGAGGCTGTCGATGACGTCCACCCGCGCGCCGCGCCGGGTGAGCGCCAGAGCCAGGTGGTGCCCGATGAAGCCCGCGCCGCCGATCAGCGCGAAACGTCTTCCGCCAAGCTCGTCTGACATGGTCGCAGCTCCCGCACCACCTCGGCGATGCTTTCGATGATGAACGACACGTCTGCGGAGGACACATGCGGACCGACCGGCAGCGCGATCGACGTCGCGCTGAGGGCCGCGGCGCGCGGCGTCGCGTGCGCGCTCGACTTGTACTTCTCGCGGTAATAGCTCATGTGCGGAACCGGCCGCGGGTAATACACGCTGCACCCGACGCCGCGCCGCAACAGCGCGCGCATCGCGTCGTCGCGCCGCGCGGCGCGCTCTCCCTCGAGCGTCAGCACGAGGCAGTAGCACGCGCTGTTCGACACGTCGCGCGCCCCGCCCAGCACGCGAACGCCTTCGACCGCCGAAAGCCCTTCGGCCAGCGCCGCGTAGTTCCGCCGCCGCGCGGCCAGGAACTGCGGCAGCTTCGCCAGTTGCTCCAAGCCGATCGCCGCGGCCATCTCGCTCATGCGGTAGTTCAGGCCCAGCGACTGCACGTCGTACGCGCCGGGCAGCTCGCGCTGCTGCACGACGTTGCGATCGATGCCGAAGGCGCGCAGCCGCGAAGCCTCCTGCGCCACTTCGGGGCGCTGCGAAATGAGCATGCCGCCTTCGCCCGTGGTGATGTGCTTGGCCGGATAGAACGAGAAGCAGCCCGCGTCGCCGAACAATCCGACGTGCCGCCCATCGACCCGCGCGCCGGGCGCGAGCGCGCAGTCCTCGATCACGGCCAGACCGCGGCGGCGGGCGGTCTGAACGATGCGCCGCACGTCGGCCGGGAAGCCGGGATAGTGCACCACCGCGATCGCGACCGTGCGGCGCGTCACCGCGCGGTCCAGCAAGTCCACGTCGACGTTGCCGGTCTCGTCGCAATCGACGAAGCGGCACCGCGCGCCGCACAGCTCGACCGCGTGGGCCGTCGCCACGTGCGTCTGGGCCGAGACGAGCACCTCGTCGCCCGGACCGATCCGCAGCGCCATGCACGCCAGGTGCAGCGCCGCCATGCAGGACGAGGTCGCGACCGCGTGCGGCGCGCCGGTGAAGCGCGCGAATTCCTGCTCGAAGCGCCGCACAAGCGGTCCGTGCGTCAGCGTCGTGCCGGAAAGCACGCGTTGCACGGCCTGTTGCTCCTCGTCGCCGAGCAACGGGCGCCCGAACGGAATCTCGGCTCGCGGGCGCGCCGCGTGCGGCGGCGCGGCATCCATCAGAACGCTCATGCACTCGCTCCTTGCGCGGCGTGCCTCGCGCCGCGGACGCTCGCGATCACAGCGGCTCCACTTCGACGGCGCGCCGCGCGGCAAGCGATCGCTCGATCGCCAGGCAGACGGCCAGGGCCTCGAAGACCTCGTCCGGCTCGACTGGGGCGCGCCCGCCGATCGCGATCGCGTCCAGGAAACCGCGCAGCAGCGTGCCCTTCTCCACTCCGGGATAGGCCGAGCGAATCCTCTGCACCGGCCGGGCAGGGTCACGCGAGTGGATCATTTCCGCCTCGTCCGGGCGGTTGATGAACGTGGCGCGCGAGCCGTAGACGCGGAGCGGGTGGAAGTGTGGACAGACGCAGCCGTACGAGACGCCGACCTTGGCGATCACGCCGCTGTCGAATCGCAGCAGCGCGAGCACGGCGTCCTCGAAGCGGAACTGGGAACCGCGCGAGACGATCTGGTTTCCGTAGGCACACACCTCGCGGACGCGCGCCCCGGTCAGCCACAGCATCAGGTCCACGATGTGAATCGCGCCGCCCAGCACGACCGAGTAGTACGGAATCCGTCCGCGCCAGCCCTCGGTGATCTTGTGCAGGCGCCCGTAGAGGTAGTCGCCGTCGAGCTGAAACAGCTCGCCCAGCTCGCCCGCATCGACGCGCCGCTTCAGGTCCGCGAAACGCGGCGACGCCCGCAGGATCAGGTTGCTGCTCAGCCGCACATCCGGCCGGCGACGCAGCGCCGCATGAATCCGACGCGCCTCGGCCGCCGACAGGCACAGCGGCTTCTCGACGAACACGTGCTTGCCGCGCTCGATGGCGGCCACCGCCTGTCCGGCGTGCGCGTCGTCGTACGAGGCGATCGTCACCACGTCGATGTCGGGATCATCGAGCACCGCATCCGAATTCGTCGTCGCCCGGACGCCGGGAAAGCGCTTCGACACCGCCGCCAGGCGCTCGGCGTCCACGTCGCACAGCGCCGCCAGCTCGCACCCGGCGTGCTGCGCCGCGGCGGCCGCGTGCGCCTCTCCCACGCCCAGCCCGATGACGGCGACGCGAAGCGGGCGGGCAGGCTGGCGCGCGCCCGGCTCAGACCGGCATGGTGCAGAAACGCTCAACGATTTCCCTCATGCTGTAGTCCCAGTGGTCGCGGCGCATCTGCGAGACGATCGCCTCGACGCGCTCGAAGTCCTCCTCGGTGTCGACGCAGAGCTTGAGGCTGGACAGATCGACGCCGTTCGAGATTCCGACGATCTCGAACTCGTCCGGATGTTCGTAGAAATAGGTCGTCACGTGCTCGCGCTGCGCGGCGGTGCTCATCCGCCCGACGGCCCGCCGCAGCGCGGCCAGGTCGACCAGCTCGACCGTCTCTCCCAGCGGGAAGCTGCGCCGCAGCTTGTTCGTGACCAGATCGTGCCGCCCGGGAACGTAGAGCGCCGCGCACGCGTCGATCAACGCCGGGTCCACGAGCGGACTGTCTCCGCAGATGCGCACGAACGCGGTCAGTCCCAACCGCTCCGCCGCCGTCAGCAGACGCTGCGCGACGTGCTCGTGCGGACCGCGCGCGCAGCGCACGCCGAGCCGCTCGCACCACTGCGCGATCGGATCGTCCTGCGGCTGGTCGGACGTGCAGACAGCCAGCGCGCGAACCCGCGCGCTCCGCGAGACGCGCTCCAGCACATACTGAAGCATGGGCTTGCCGCACAGCGGGCGAAGCGCTTTGCCAGGCAGGCGCGTGGACGCCATGCGAACCTGAACGAGTACGCCGAGCTCCGAGTCGTCCGGCATGCGCTTCACGCCCCCGGGTTTGAATCGATGAGTCCCGACTCCCTATCGGGGCGCGGCGGTGAGCCGCTTGACGAGCAGAAACTGCGCCACCGCCCCGCGCAGGATTGCCCCCGCGATTCGTGCTAACATCCTGGGCCTTGCGCCGCGCGGACGGCGCGGGCGGGAGGCTCGTATGAAGCCGTGGCTCTGGTTTGTCGCGCTCACGATCGTCTGCTGGGGCGCCTACGTTCCCACGATCCACGCCGGGCAGAAGGCCATCGGCGGACGCAGCGCGGCGCTCTGGGCGCTGCTGTTCGTCGGGCTGGCTTATTTCCTCGTCGCGGTCCTTGCGCCCGTCGGCCTGCTCGGCGCGCGGCGCGATCTGTCGCCGTTGCCGGAGTTCCGCGGGAGCGCAGTCGCCCTGCTGGCCGGCGCGCTCGGCGCCGTCGGCGCGCTGGGCGTGATCCTCGCGCTGATGAACGGCGGAACCCCCGCGACCGTTCCGCCGCTGGTCTTCGCCGGCGCGCCGATCGTCGCGACCGCGATCGCCATGGTCCTGCACCGGCCGCAGACGCCGCCCAACCCGCTGTTCTACGTGGGCATTCTGCTCGCCGCTTGCGGCGCGTCGCTGGTGCTGGCCTTCAAACCCAAATGAAAGCGCGACGGAGAGGATCGCACGCCATGGCCAGCCGACCCGTCGCTTTCCAGCGTCTGCATCGTCTGCCGGCGGCCGGCTGCCTCTTGGGGTTGCTGCTCGGGGCCGGCGCGAACGCGCCCTCGAGCGCGCCGTCCAACGCGGATTGGCGCCTGTTCCGCGGCGAGCCGAACCTGTGCGGCGTCGCGGGCGAAACCTTGTCCACGAATCTCGAAGTTCGATGGCGATTCGCCGCGGATGAACCGTTCCAGTCTTCCGCGGCGATATCCGGCGGTGTCGCGTACGTCGGCTGTGACGACGGCAACCTCTACGCATTCGAACTGGGGACCGGCGCGGTGCGATGGAAGTACGCCGGCGGCGAGATCCTCTCGGCTCCGGTCTCCGTAACCGATCGGCTCGCGCTGATTGGCGACGAAGCGGGCACGCTTCACGCCGTCCGCCTCGCCGACGGCGCGCCGCAGTGGACGTTCAAGACCGAGTCCCAGATCGTGTCGGCCGTGAACGTCGTCGGCGACCGAGGCTACTTCGGATCGTACGACGGGCGGCTCTACTGCGTGAACCTGCGCGACGGCTCGCAGGCCTGGCGCTACGAGACACCCGATCGGCTGCACGCGACGCCCGCGGTGTCCGACGGCCGGGTGCTCGCCTCCGGCTGCGACGGAAAGCTGCACGTCGTGCGCGCCGAAGACGGCGTCGGCGAACGCCTGATCGAGCTCGGCGCGCCGTGCGGAAGCTCCGCGGCCGTGGTTGCGGACCGCATCTTCGTGGGAACCCATAGCGCCCACGTGCTGGCGGTGAACTGGAAGACCGGCGAGCTGGCCTGGAGCTTCCGGGACGCGGAGCAGGACTTTCCGTACCTCGCCTCCGCCGCGATCGGCAGCGACTTAGCGGTCATCGGCGGGCGAGACAAGCGCCTGCGCGCGTTCGATCGATCGACCGGCGCGATGCGCTGGCAGGTCGTGACGAACGGTCGAATCGAATCGTCGGCAGTGATCTCCGGACCCAACGCGTTCGTCGGCAGCGGAGACGGCGTGCTACGGGCGGTGTCGCTCGCCGGCGGCGAAGAGATGTGGCGATTCGAGGCGGGCGGCGGCATCAGCGCGACCCCGGCGATCGCCGACGGATGCCTCGTGATCGGCACGCACGACGGCGTGTTGTACTGCTTCGCAGAGCCGAAAACGCCAAGCGAAGCGAGCGCTCCGTCCAGCCGACCCGCGCCCTGATCCACGCTCCGCGGTCTGCCGGCTCGGTTTCGAGACGCTGTTGCGTATGAAGGGCGCAAGGGGACCGCTCGCTGGCGCTCGCGGCTCGGCTGAGACGTCGCGTCAAACCCGAAATGCGCTCGAGTGTCCGCAGCAGGCGCTACGGACCGAATTCGCTCGGACGACGACCCACGTCCACGATGCTGCACGCCAGGATCGGATCGAGTCCGAGCGCGCGCGCCCTTTCCACCAGCTCGTCGCTCTCGGCGCCGGGGTTCAGGAAGAACTCGTCCGGGGCGGCCGCGACGACGTCTTCGAGAATGCCGATTCCGACCCCGGGCGGAACGTACATGGAGACGCGCGTCAGCGGGCGTGGCGTCTCGCGCAGCGACGTGTACGCTCGAAGCCCCTCGATTTCACCGCCGCGCGGGTGTACGGGATAGACCGTCCAGCCTTGCGCGACATGCGCCCGAACGGCCTTGTTGCCGTACTTGGACCGGTCGCCCGACGCGCCGACGATCGCGACTGTCTTGGGTCTCACGCCGCGCTCCTTCCTGTGCGATGGCGATGATTTCCCCGATCCGGCGGCGGCGTGACGAGTGCCGCTCGTCCGGCTACGGCGAATTTCGCCGCGGAATCCGTCGATGTGGAATATGCTATGCGCATACGGGTCGTGCGGCCCACGCGGCGCGCGGCGCGAATCGTAAAGCCGCCGGCGGGAGCGTCTTGTGAGCGAGGAAACGCCCCAGATCGAAATCGGGAACCTGGACGGGGCGCTGTACATCGGCCTGTCCGGTCGCGCCACGCAGCGCACGTGCCCCACCGCGGCCGCGCTGATCCAGGAGTACCTGAACGCGCACGCCGAAGCGCCGAAAGTCACCATCGACCTGTCCGGGTCGGAATGGGTGGACAGCACGTTCGCCGGCTGGCTGGTGGGGCTGCAGCGCCGCATGGCGCGCGGCGGCGGAACGCTGCGGCTGGCGAATTGCAGCCCGCGCTGTCGGGGATCGCTAGAAAAGCTCCAGCTCGCGGAGCTGTTTCAGTACGCGGCGGCGACCCGCCCGCAGGAGGCGCGCCGCGTAGAATGTGCGGGGTCGGATCGTCCGACGCGACGATCGGTCGAGCTCATGATCGAGGCCCACCAGTCGCTCTGCGCGGTTGGACCCGCGAACGCGCGCATGTTCGAGCCGATCGTTCGGGTGCTGCAGGAGCAACTCAAGAAGCTGTAAGTCGCGCCGGACGTGCGCCATCCGCGGCTCACGCCTCGCCGCCCCCGCTTTGCGTGCGCGCGTACCGCGGTGAGACCGCCACGTAGGGAAGCCCCATCAGCTTCTTCACCACGATTACTTCGCCCATGTCGTTGCCTTCGTGCAGGTGCCCGACGTATTGCAGCAGGTACCCGCCGACCACCAGCAGCAGCGGCCGCCACCACAAGTCCCAGTGTCCGTGCAGAAGCTGGTAGATCGCGACGGCCACCGCAAGCAGCGTCAGCGGTATGCCGACGGCATGCAGCCAGAACGAGACCGCGCTCTGGTGCCGCTCCAGCCAGTTGGCGAGCCAGGAAGGCGTCCGACGAATCATGGGCCGGATAATATCCGCCTCTTCCGGCTGCGCAAACCCGCCCGTGCCGTACGAGCGGAGGTCCCCGCCCAGCGCTGCGTCGGCTGATTCCCCTACAGTTCCGACGCCACGGTGCCGATAGCGCCAGGAATGGACGGCGCTCTGACGGTCACACTGGACGGCGAGCGGGTGCGCGAGCACTTCGACGCCGCGGATCCCCTGCAGGGGGTCATCGACCGCGTCCGCGGCGGGTGCGAGGCCGGGCGGATCATCGTGGGCGTGCGTCTGAACGGCGAGCCGCTGCTGGAGGACAACCTGGTTCGCCGCTTGTCCCAGCCGCTGCCGTCCGGGTCGCAGGTGGATCTCGAATCCGGAGATGCGTCGCGGCTGGTCAGCGAGGCGCTGCGCGACGCGTCGGCGCAGATGGGCGACGCCGCCGGCGAGCTTCAGCTCGTCACGGTCGAGCTTGAAAAGGGCAGCCACGCGTCGGCGATGCAGCGCTTCCTGCAGGTGTTGAGCTCGTGGCAGGGTTGCCGGCGCGTGCTCTGCGAGTGCGGGCAACTCCTCGGACTGGACCTGGGCGCCGTCAGCATGGACGGCGCGACGGTCAGCCAGCGCCTGAACGAGCTGGTAGAAATGCTCCGGGAAGTGCGCGACGCCTTCGAGCGGCGCGACTTCGTGATGGTCTCGGACCTCATCCGATACGAACTCGGCTCGCAATGCGACCGCTGGCGCACGCTTCTGGCGGAGCTTGCCGACCGGACTGCTCCGGGCGGGGCGCGATAGCCCCGCGCCGCGCACCAAACCTCCTCTCCTCCTCCTATGCGATTCCCGCGGGCGCTGGTCGTCCGCGGGAACCGTTTGTTTGTTGGCGCGTCCAATCCCTGGACGCCACGAACGGAACCGGCAACGCATCCGTTTCCGTGAGCGCCGGTACCATATGCGCGGGCCGGCGCGGCTCGCGGGCGCGCAGCGCGCGGACGCTTTCGCACGAGGAGACGGGATCATGACGCAGCAATCCGGCAGAGCCTGGGCAGGCCGACTGATCGCAGTGTGCTTCGCAGCCGCGGGACGGATGGCCGCGGCGCAGTCACCCGGCGAACCGAGCGTCGATCTGGAAATCTCGCGCGTGTCGCTGTTTTCCAGCGGCGTGGGTTATTTCGAGCGGCAGTCATCGGTGACCGACACGGCCACGGCCGAGCTCAGTTTCCGCGCGCAGCAGATCAACGACATCATCAAGTCGCTGGTGATTCAGGACTTCGATGGCGGTCGCGTGGGTGTGGTGAGCTACGCCTCGCACGATCCGCTGGAGAAGACGTTGCGCAGTTTCGGCGTGGACCTGACCGGCAAGCCGACCTTGGCGCAATTGCTCGATCAGCTCCGCGGGGAACCGGTGGAGCTGACCGGACCGCGGTCGCTGACCGGCACGGTGCTGGGCGTGGAGCGGCGCAAGTTTGTGCGGAACGACCAGACCGTCGAGACGGACGTCCTCAACGTTCTCACGGACGCCGGCATGATCCAGGCGCCCTTCGACGAGATTCAGGGCGTCCGGCTGCTGAATGCGAACATTAACGGCGAGCTGAAGAAGGCCCTCGCCGCCCTGGCGCGGTCGCATGACGCCGAGAAGAAGACGGTGACGCTGCGCTTCGAGGGCAGCGGCGCGCGGCGCGTCCGCGCGGCGTATCTGCTCGAAGCGCCGATCTGGAAAACCACGTATCGCATGGTGCTCGCCCCGGAGAAGAAGCCGTTCCTCCAGGGCTGGGCCACGGTCGAGAACGCCACCGAATCCGACTGGAAGAACGTGAAGCTCTCGCTGGTCTCAGGCCGGCCGATCTCGTTCGTGATGGACCTGTATACGCCGATCTACATTCCGCGCCCCAAGGTCGAGCTGGAGCTGTACGCGTCGCTGCGCCCGCCGGAATACGCCGGGGGGCAGGATGCGCAGTTCGCCGAGAAGGCCGTGCTGCGGTCCGGCGGATTCGCTCCGGCCCCGGCGATGGAATCGCTGGGCGTCGCAGCCCGCCGGATTCAGGCGGACGCGGCGCGCGAAGCGCCGGCCGGCGCCGACGACGACGCCGCCTGGAACGAGCAACTCGACCTTTCGCAAAGCGGCGTCGCGTCCGTCGCGACCGCGCAGGACGCCGGCGAGCTGTTCGAGTACGTCATCGACGGGCCGGTGTCGATCCCGCGGCAGCACTCCGCCATGCTGCCGATCGCGAATCAGGAGATCGACGCGGAGAAGGTCAGCATCTACAACCCGGGCACGCATGACCGGCATCCGCTCAACGGTCTGCACCTGACCAACAGCACCGCGCTGAACCTCATGCAAGGCCCGATCACCGTGTTCGACCAGAACGTCTACGCCGGCGACGCGCGCCTGCCCGACATGCGCCCGGGCGAGAAGCGCTTCGTCGCCTACGCGCTCGATCTGGCGATCGAGGTGAACGTCGAGCAGCGTCCCCGGCCGGACGAGTTGGTCAGCCTGCGCATCGCCAAGGGCGTGCTGATTCACCGGCACCGTTACGAGGACGCGCGAAAGTACGTCGTCCGGAACAAGGACGACCGCAACCGACCCGTCGTCCTCGAGCAGCCGTATGACGAAAGCTGGACGCTGGTCGAGCCGGCCCAGCCGTTCGAAAAGGCGCCCGGGCTGCTGCGATTCAAGCTCGACGCGCCGGCCGGCAAGACCGTCGAGCAGACCGTGCGGCTGACGTACGAGGGCGACCAGACTCTTCACCTCAGCCAGATGCAGCTCGACCAGATCGAGTTCTACCTGAAGGCGCGCGTGATCTCGCCCGCAGTTCGCGAAGCGCTCGAGCGCGTCGCCGCGCTGCGCACCGCGGCCGATCGGGCCGCGACGGAACGCGAGCGGGCCGAAGCGCGCTTGAACGAGGCCCGCTCGGAACAGGCCCGCGTTCGCGACAATCTGAAGACGCTGGACAAGTCGACCGACGCCTACCGGCGACAGCTCACGAAGTTCGACCAGCTCGAAACGCAGATCGAACAGGTCAGCACGCAGCTCGAAGCGCTGCGAGAAGAGGAAAGCGCCCGCCGCCGCGAGCTCGAGGACTACCTGCTGCGGCTCGACGTGGGTTGAGCCGCCCGCGCGGAGCGATCGCGCGGAGCGATCGCGCTCGCGAGCTGCGCGGAACGCCCGCTACGCGTTCGCTGGCGGACGGGTCTCGGGCAGGCGTGATTCGGAAGCCCGGTCGCTGACCGGCAGATTCTCGGGGGACCGGTCTCTGACCGGCAGAATCTCGGGGGACCGGTCTCTGACCGGTCTTGAGCCAAAGTCGAGGGACCGGTCTCTGACCGGCAGATTTTCGGGGGACCGGTCTCTGACCGGTCTTTCCCGGTGCGATCCGAAGCGGGCGAGACGCCCGCGCTCGGCCAGCAAGTCTCCGGACGACGGCAGCCGCTTCAGCGTGCAAACGTGCGCTTCCGCTTCCCGCTGAGGTAGCTCTGCATCACGCACGCCGACAGATCGCCGCCGACGCAGTGATAGGTCACGCCGCGCGTCAGCCGTCCGAGATCGTCCACGAATCCGAGCCAATCCATGTCCCAGTAGTCGTCCGTCAGCGCGAACGTCGCGATCCGCACGCCGCTGCGGGCGATCAGAAACGCTTCCTGAAGCGTCGCGACGTGACTCTTCTGGTCCGGCGGATAGATGAGGTGCGCTACGTCGCCCTGCACGTGTGCGGTCGGCTGCCCGTCGGTGATGATGAAAATCAGCTTGTTCTCGCCGCTGCGCCGCCGCAGAATCCGCCGCGCCTGCATCAGACCCAGGTGCAGGTTCGTGAAATGCGGCGGCGCCTGTTCCAGGCGGCTCAGCGGCACGCGCATCCGGATCACCGGGTCATACGTCGTGACCGGCTTGGGCATCAGCAGCGGAAGCGCGTCTTCGCGGACGATTTGCGCATCCGTCGCGAAGCCGACCACGTCTACCGTGTCACCCGCGAAGCGCTGCCGCACCAGCGCGATCAATGCCATCGCGCACTTCTTCGCGTGCAGATAGCGCCCGAATCGTCCCATCGAGCCCGATTGGTCGATCAGCACGACCGTGCTGCACGAAGCGCGCGATTCCGTCTCGAACCGCTCGAAATCCCCCGGCTCCAGGCGGATCGGCAGCGCCGGCCCCGCCCCCGGCGGAGTGCGCCGCAGCGCGTTCCGAAGCGTCGCCGACAGGTCGATGTCGCTGAGTGGATCGCCGAACTCCATCGGCCGCGCCCCTTCGGAGCGCTCCCCCACTCCGCCGCGTTCGCGCGACTCGTGCCCGTCCGTTCGTCCGCGCCGCAGGTGTGCGAACACTTCCGTGAGCGCGGTGCGCTGCAGCGCGCTGACCGCCCGCGGCGTGAGCCGGAACCGCCCGCGCAGCTTCTCCAACAGGCCCTGCTCCAGCAGTTGCTCCAGCAGCCGGGCCTGCTCCGGGTCGCGCTCCAGTTCGCGCAGGGCGCGCAGCGCCTCCTCGCCGTGCGATAGCACGAATTCCAGGAAACTGCCGGCCAGACCCAGGTCGCCCTGAAACGGGAAACGCCGGCCGTCGAACTCGTGGTAGCGATGCCTCACGCGGATGATCTTAGCGGCTTGCCGCGTGACTGCCCGACGGAATTCACCGCTATAATTCGCGTCTGTGACACCCTCCCGCCGCGCCGCTGCCTCGCGCCCCACATACCCGTGGCTCTACGCGCTGCCCGAAGGCGTCATGCCGTCCCACGTTCGCTGCGGCGGGCAGGAGTTTGAGCACTTGAAAACGTTCAAGCACGATTTCTTCGCCGCGACCGGCCTCTATCGCGGCCCGGATGGGCTGGCCGTGCTGAAACTCGGGCGTCGCGGCGGCTTTCTCGGTTTTCCGCTCGCCTGGATTGGCGAATTCCTGGCCTCGCGCGAGGCGGCGATGTACCGCCGGGTGCAGCATCTGCCCAACGTCCCGCGCTACATCGGCCGGGTCGGCGCGAACGGCTTCCTGCACGCCTATGTCCCGGGCCGCCCGCTGCGCCGCGACGACGTGCCGCCGGATGGCTTCTTTCCGGAGCTGGAATCGCTGCTCGCGCAGCTTCACGCGCGCGACATCGCTTATGTCGATCTGAACAAGCGCGAGAACATCCTGCTGGGCGACGACGGGCGGCCGTACCTCATCGACTTCCAGATTTCGGTGTACCTCCCGCGGCGCGGCGTCGGCCGGCTGCCGCCGCTGCGCTGGCTGCTGGCTCGCTTCCAGCACGCGGACGAGTACCATTGCCTGAAGCATAAGCGTCGCGCGCGCCCCGATCAGCTCACCGACGAGCAACGGCGCAACGCGACGCGGATCAGCCCCTGGATCGCGCTGCATCGCTTCGTGGCCAGGCCGCTGACGCAGCTTCGACGTCGAGTGCTGGCGCGGCTGCGTCGTTCGGAATCCGCGACCGTCGCGGGCTCGGACGCGAAGTGAACCCCAGCAGACGGAGGCGAAATGGTGTCGCACGCGAACGAGGCGCAGCAGGCGGCGGAGCAGTTCCGGGAGGCATTCGAGCGGCGCTACGCCGCAGATGCGCGTTTCCGCGGCGTCGTTCACGTGGATCGGGAGGACGGGTCGACGCGGATGTCGCTGTTCCGGCTGGCCGACACGCTCTACCTGGAGATGACGATCCGGCCCGGCATTCCGCAGGTGCGGGCCGGCATCGTGACGGACGACCGTTGGAAGAACGAGGACCTGGAAGACGCGATCGAGGAATCCGGCGACACGATGAGCGAATTCGTCGAGCTGGGCTTCGACGAGGTCGGGCTGGACTGGCGCGAACCGCCGGTCGAACATTACCGCGACCAGGGCAAATACTTCTGCTTCAGCACCGCGTTCGAGCTGCCCGACGTCGCGGCGCTCCGCGATGCGGCGACGCTGGAACGCGTCGCGGCGATGTTCGAAGGCTATTACACGGCTTTTCGCAAGGCGATCGACAAGACGCTCTCACCCGCGCCGTGACGGCTGCGGCGCGGCGCTCTGGCGAGCGTCCGGCGGAATCGGTACATTTCGGCAAGATCAATCGGAGACCGCTTGTGCGAGTGGAATGTATGAAGACTCTCGGAGTGAATCGCGTGCGATGGCTCGTCCAGGCCGGCGGCGTCGCGTCGCTGCTGCTGCTGTTCGGCGCGAGTGGATGCGTCGCGTCGAACCGCATTGTCGGGCATAAGATTCAGCAGGACGGCGCCTGGTACGGCGAGTTCGGCATCACCGGCCACCTGAACGAGATCACCGTGCTCTCGGGATCGCGTCTCCAGAAGCTCTCGGTCATCGGCGACGGAAACTTCGTCGTGGTTCAGGATGGGGTCACGCTCGGCAAGATCGAAATCTGGGGCGAGAACAACTTCGTCAGCGTCCCCACCGATTTAATCGTCCGCAAGAACATCTCCGGCTCGAAGAGCCTCGTCGTGCCGCGCGCCCCGGGCGAACCGCCGCCGCGCCGCCCGAGCGAGCCGATGCTCGAGCCGCGCGACGACGGCACGCCGCCCGAAGCCGAGCCGCTCGCCGAAGAGACGGTCGAACCGCCGCAGTAGCCGCCCGCCGCGGCGCATCGCCGTCCAATCGTCGCCCGCGACGGGCGGTGCGTGGGCTGAGCGGCTGTCGCCCGTTCCAGTCCGAGCGCGCAGCCGGACGCCCGAACCGATGGAGAACTCGCCGATGAGCGCTGCGGAATGGCATTACGTGAGCCGCGGTCAGGCTGTCGGTCCGGTCACGCTCGACGAACTGCGAGCCCGCCTGCCGTCGCTCGAAGGCGAGCAGACGCTGGTCTTCGGACCGGGCATGACCTCGTGGACCGCCGCCCGGCACGTCCCGATGCTTCGACCGACCGGGCGCGCCCCGGCTGTGTCCGAAATCCCGGCCGCCCCGGCGTCGCGCCGCGCCGATGAGATCGACTACGTCATCACCGGCGACGACATGCAGTTCGTCGAGATCGAGCTCGACCCCGGCGAAATGGTCGTCGCCGAAGCCGGCGCGATGATGTACATGATGCCCGGCATCGAGATGGAGACCCGCTTCGGCGATCCCAGCGCGGAAGATCAGGGATTCTTCGGCAAGGTGTTCAGCGCCGGCAAGCGCCTGCTGACCGGCGAGTCGCTGTTCATGACCACCTTCTCGAACCGGGCCGGCGGCAAGCACCGCGTCGCGTTCGCCGCACCCTATCCCGGCAAGATCGTGCCGATGGACCTGGCGCAGCTCGGCGGCGAGCTGCTGTGCCAGAAGAACTCCTTCCTGTGCGCGGCGCGCGGCGTGCAGGTCGGAATCGCGTTCACGAAGCGCTTCGGCGCGGGCCTGTTCGGCGGCGAAGGCTTCATCCTCCAGCGTCTGCGCGGCGACGGCGTCGCCTTCGTCCACGCCGGCGGCACGCTCGCTCACATCCAGCTCGCGGCCGGCGAATCGCTCAAGGTAGACACCGGCTGCATTGTCGCGTTCCAGACGAGCGTCGAGTACGACATCCGCTTCGTCGGAGGCTTCAAGAACACGCTGTTCGGCGGCGAAGGGCTGTTCTTCGCAGAACTTCAGGGCCCCGGAAACGTCTGGCTCCAGTCGCTTCCCTTCTCGCGCCTGGCGAATCGCATCGTCGCCGCCAGCATCGGCGGCAAGCGCAAGGAGGAAGGCAGCGTCCTCGGCGGACTGGGCGGCCTGCTTGACGGCGACAATCGGTGAGCGCCTCGCCCCGCGCCGACTCCGGCGTCGTGCACGAACGAAAGCGCCTCGCCCACGCGCACTTCGAGAAATGGGCGCTTTCCTACGACCGCTCCCGGCTGAATGAGCTGGTCTTCTTCCCGTCCGTGCGCGCTTGCCAGGAGGAAATCCTGCGCTGGCAGCAGTCCCGCGGCGCCGCGCCCTGGCGCATCCTCGACGTCGGCTGCGGCACGGGCACGCTGCTTTCCCTGCTCGCGCGGGAAGAATCGTCCGAGCTGCTCATCGGGCTGGACTACGCCGACAACATGGTCCGCCGCGCCGCGGAGAAGTTCACGCAAAGCCCGCACGTCGCCAAGCTCCAGGCCGTGCGCGGCGACGCGGAGCGGCTGCCGCTCGCCGACGCCAGCGTGGACATCGTCACGTGCTGCAACTCGCTACACCACTATCCGCATCAGGCGCAGGCCATCGCCGATTTTCGCCGCGTGCTGCGCCCCGGCGGACTGCTCATCCTCATCGACGGCTTTCGAGACAACGTGATCGGCTGGTTCGTCTTTGACGTGGGCGTGGCGACCGTCGAGAAGGACGTGCATCACTGCTCGTGGTCGAGCGTTCGCGCGATGCTCGCGTCCGCCGGCTTTTCCGCCATCCGCCAGCGGAAAATGAACGTCCTCGCCCCCCTGCTCGTGAGCGTCGCCTCCGTCTCCCACGCCTGACGCGCCGTTCGTGTCGCCTCGACGCGCGCGAACCCGATCCCGACCGCGACGCTTCTGAACCGAGCCGCGACCGCGAGGGAGCGGGGTGCTTCGCCCGTTCGCTCCGACCCGGCACACGGATCGGCGCCGCACTACGGTCTGGACCGCTCAATTTCGCGGATTCGATCGGCAACCGCGGCGCGCAGCGGGCTGCCGACAGGCAGCGCCTGCTCGATCCGCCGATATCGCCGCAGCGACTCGTCGCGCTCGCCGTTCTGCGCGAACGCCTCGGCCAGGTTGATCTGCGTACGCACGTCGTCCGGCGCGAGCTCGTTCGCGCGGCGCGCGTGCCGCAGCGACTCGAGCGGCGCGCGCTCGGCCAGCAGCCTCGCCAGATTCGCGTGCGACTGCCAATCCTGCGGATTCAGCTCCACAGCCCGCCGCAGCATCGCCAGCGCCTCCGCCTGCTGGTGGTTAATGAGCAGCGCCTCGGCGCAAGCCCGCACCATTTCGGCATCCGAGGGGAACTTCGCCAGACCTTCGCGAAGCGCCGCCAGCGCGTCGTAGTGCCGCCCAAGATCGATCAAGCATCGGCCCAGCTCGACGTACTCCCCCGGCGACGAAGCCGGGTCGGCGACTCGCGCCAGCAGTTCCTGCTCGCGAGCTTTCAATCGTTCGTCGCCGCCGCGAATCTGCGCGAGCAGACGCTGAGCCTTGGCGTCGGCCGGATTCAGCAGCAGCGCGCCTTCGACAAACGCCCGCGCCCGCTCCATGTCGCCTTGCAGCAGGCATGCGTGCCCGCGCAGTCGAAGCGCGTCGGGAAAACGCGAGCTCACCGCCAGCGCGCGATCGGCCAGCGCCGCCGCCTCGTCGAGAAACGCCCGCGCCTGCTCGGGCGAATCGCTGACCTGCGCCTGCCAGATGCGAAGCTGCGCCAGCGACGCGCTCAGGTGCGCGCCGCGCGGATGCGTCGCCGTGTCGGCCGAGAAGAGCGTCAGATCGTCCGCCCAGTCGAGATTCCGCACGGCCGTGCGCAGCGCCAGCGCGACCAGCAGCGCCGCCCCCAGGCCGCGCAGCAGCCCGGCTCGATCGCGCATCGCCCCTCCGGCGGCGCAGTATCTCCGCCAGAACGCGCCCGCGGCGACCGACACGCCGATCAGCACGGGTACGGACGGCCAGTACATGAGCCGCTCCGCCAGGCTCACGCCGATCAGCAGCGCTGTGTTCGAAATCAGCGCGTAGCTCAACAAGAACACGCCGGCGCACAGCGCCAATTGCCGCCGCGTGTCGGAGCGGCTCGCCGCGCCGCCCAGCGCCGCGAGCAGACCGATCGCGGCCGCCGCCCCGACGAGCGTCAGCAGCTCGGGTCCGTTGTTGGGGTCGAAGATCGCCAGCCCGTAGTCGCAACTGAGCTGCGCGGGCGCGAAGTGCAGTCGCGTGTAGTGCCCCAGGATGGTCAGTGGACCGTGAACGCGCGCCAGCCCGTCCGCGTCGCGCATCGGATTGAAGAGTCCGCTGGTGATCTGCTCGCGGATCAGGCGCGACTCGAGCGCGTAGACGCGCATTCCGAGGTAGATCGCGAGCGGCGTCGCCAGGATCGCCGCTCGAATCGCCCAGGCTCGCGCCCCCGCGCTGCCCGACCGACAGGCGGCCAGCAGCGCCAGCGCCGCCACCGGCAGGTAGCAGACGGCCGTCTCCTTCGAGAACAGCGCCGCCAGGAAGCTCGCCCCGGCGAGGATCGTCGCGGCGAGCGACGGCGGCCCGGAAGCGCGCGTCAGGCGGTCGAGCCCGAGCAGGAGAAACAGCGCCGCGAGCACTTCGGCCCGTCCGACAACGTTGGCGACCGCTTCCACGTGGATCGGGTGCACGGCGAAGAGGACCGACGCGATCGCGGCGATTTCGTCGCGACCGGTCAGGCGACGCGTGAGGCGCCAGACCAGCGCGCAGCACAGCGCGTGCAGCGCGACATTGACCGCGTGGTATCCGAGCGGTCTCAGCCCGTCCGCGGCGTAGTTCAGCGCGAACGAGAACATGGTGAGCGGCCGATAGAGCCTGTCGCGCGAAGGGTCCTGAATCGGCGCGTCGAACTCGAGCCACCAATCGGACAGCCAGATCTGCGGAAGGTTGGCCAGACTGCGGATGCGCGGATTGTCCCGGACGATCGGGTTGTCGTCGTAGGTGAATCCGTTGCCGAGGCTGGTGGCGTAGCAGACGAGCGCCGCCAGCACGCCCGGCGCGGCGCTGGTGATCCAGCGCGCCGGCGGTCGATCCGCGGCGCGAGCGTCGGCGCTATCGCGACGAGGCGGCATCGGCGACGACGACGTTGTCGTACTCCAGAAGCGTGCCCTTGGCGGCCTCGAGCGCGACGATGGCGATGTTGTAATTCGAGATGACCTGCAACAGCACGCGCCGCGTGTTAGCGAGCTGATCCACGCCGTTCAGCTCAGTCTGGAGGAAGCTCGGATTCACGCGGTCGGACCGGGCCTGAAGGGCGCGGAGGTTCCGCTCGGCGGCCCGCACCGAGGTGAGCTGCGGCGAAATCTGGTCGTAGCGCAGCTTCAGTTCGCGGATGGCGCGGTTCACGTCGTTCACCACGTTGTCCATCGCCTGATGAAGCTGCACGACCGCCTGGGCCTCGGCCGAGCGCGCCCCGCGCCACGCCGCGATCGGGCCGCGGTTGCCGATCGGGTACTCGAACGTCAGCGTGACCGCGTACGAGCGGAAACGGTTCGTCGTGAGATTGTCGAAGCTCTCGTCGGCCGCATCGTTCAGACCCGAGACTTCGTAACGAAGTCCGACGTCGAGCCGCGGGAGCGTCTCGTTCTTGGCGCGCGCCGTGTTCACCCGGGCGCGCTCCAGGTTGAGCTTGGCGATCTCGATTTCATCGCGGTAGTCGAGCGCCGCCCGCATTTCGGCGAAGTGATCGACAAGCACCGCGGCCGCGTGCGGAATGGTCGTCGGCACCAGCTCGACGTCGGCCGAGAGCGGAAAGTCGTCGTCATTCATGAGGTTCTTGAGCGTGTCCTCGGCGTCGCGGACGAGCTTGACGATCTCCTGGAAGTCGACCACGCGGCTCTGGTACTGCGACTCGGAGTTGGCGACTTCGACCGGCGTCGCGTCGTGATCCAGCCGCTCGATCATGCTCTGCCAGGTGACCCAGTTCTGACCGACGGCCTCCGCCAGCACCATCGCCGTGCGGCGCGCCTCGACCAGCTGCCAGTACGCCTGCTCGGTCTGAAAGAGCGTTTCGCGGACCTGGATTGCGAATCGCTCCTCGCTGACGCGCAGGTCGCGCCGGCGAAGCTCGATCACCGAGCGGTTGTAATCCAGCCCGAAACCGCGAAGCAGCGGCTGAGTGAACGTGGCCGTGAACGTGCTCGAATACGCCGGGTTGATCGTGTTGAACTGCAGGTCAGAGAACGATCGCGTCTGTCCCAGGGCGATCTGCGCCTGCATGCCGGTCGGAAGGAGCTGGCGGATGCCGCCGGAGACGCCGCGCGTGTCGCTCTGTCCGCTGGCGAGCTGCGTGGGGACGGCGCGATCCTGGTTGTCGTATGAAGCGTCCAGAAAGAAAATCGAGTCGAACGCGGCTTCGGCCTGCACCAGGCCGGCGCGGCTGATGGCCGGGTTGTACGACTCGGACCGCACGGCGTAGTTGTTCATCAGCGCGCGTTGGATGCACTCTTCGAGGCTGACCGGACGACGCTGCTCGTGATCCAGCAGGCGCAGAAACTCTCTCGACTTGTCGATGACTCGGCGATATCCGTTGACCACGCGCACTTCGCGCGAGGTCTCCTCGACCCGCCGAAGGCGGGCCGCGAACACCGCGTCGGCCTCGCTCGGATCGGGAATTTCCGCCAGCACGTCCTGCGGCGCCGGCTGCGAATCGGTCGCTGGACCGGTCAGCAGGGACGAACGCGGACCGAGCTGCGACTGCGAACTGACGGGCAGGATCAGGTTCTGCCGCTGCGCCAGCGCGCGGTCGGTCGCGGCCCGCTGATGGCGGACCTCGGTCTCGTGCCGGTTACGCAGAAGCAGCATTTCGCGATAATCCGCGTTGACCGGACCGTCGGACGGACCGGACGCGAAGACGAGCCAGGTCGCCGCCGCCGCGGTCACGACCACGAGCGCGCGACGAATGGCGAGGCGCGGGCGCTGAAGTTCGTGCACGAAGTCCCCTTTTCTCCGCCGTCGCGTATCGCGCAGGCGGTGAGGTCGAATCATAGAAACGCGCCGGACTGGGCGTCAACCTGGCGGACCGGCCGGCGCGCCGTCCGCACCCACGGGAGACTGAACTCATGGAGCTTCAGACGCTGCTGACCGGCTGGCTGGAAAACGTCGCCCGCAAGATCGAACAGGACTTCGCGCAGATCGCGCGGTGCGCACGCCTGCTCTCGCACGAGCAACTTTGGCACCGCGTCAACAGGCACTGCAACGCGGTCGGCAATCTCGTTGTGCATCTCGACGGGAACGTCCGTGAATGGATTCTCGGCGGCGTGGCCGGGCAAGCCGTCTCGCGCAACCGTCCGGACGAGTTCTCGCCGAGCGCGGAGCGATCGCTCGAGCAGGCGCTATCGCCGCTCGAGTCGACCGTGCGCCGTGCGTGCGAGGTGATCCGCGGACTTGGCGCGCCGGAGCTGGCGATCGTGCGAACCATTCAAGCCTACACCGTTACGACACTCGACGCCGTCTTTCACGTCGCCGAGCACTTTTCCTTTCACACCGGGCAGATCGTGCACATGACCAAGGCGCTGCGCGACGTGGACCTGAGCCTCTATGACGACGCCGGGCGATCGCATCGCGACTCGGTCGGGTTGTGGTAGCGCGCGTTGGCGCCGGCGCGCGGCGCCGTGCCCGCAACGCGAAAACACTGGAAATTGCGGCAATTGGGACACTTGTCACACTTCCAGATTCTTGCGAATAAAGTATCAGATTCCACTTGAAATCGGCTCACACCTCTGCCTATCGTGCAAAGCGTATCGGTCGAAGACATTCTCAGAACGCTCAGGAGGAAGATTCAACATGCGTACATTTGTGACCGCTCTCACTGCGCTCGGACTGACCGCGGTGGCCGCGAATGCGGCTATCGTGAACTACAACTTCAGCTTGGACGGACTTCAGGAAGTTCCGCCGAACGCGTCGCCGGCGACCGGCACTGCGGCCGTCTCCTACGACACGGTGAGCAATGCGCTGTCCTGGAACGTCTCGTACTCCGGGCTGCTCGGCACGCAGACTGCGGCGCATTTCCACGGCGCGGCGCTGCCCGGACAGAACGCCGGCGTGCAGGTGAACATCGGCGTCGGCAACCCGTTGATCGGCGGCGCGATCCTGACTGAAGCGCAAGAGACCGATCTGCTGGCGGGCCTCTGGTACATCAACGTCCACTCGACCGTCTTTCCCGGCGGCGAGATTCGCGGACAGGTGGTTCCGGAGCCGGCGACGCTGTCGCTGCTCGCCGTCGCGGGACTGACGCTGCTGGCCCGACGCCGCTAAGGCAGCCGCTGCCGGTTTTGGTTCGATACAAACCCCGCGGACGACGCGCGCGATGCGGCGTCCGCGGGGCGCCTGTTTTCCCGCCGCGCCGCGCGGACCCGCGCATCGCGCCGCGCTACGATGCCGCGGGTCGCAGGCGCTGCGCCGCGAGCCGGCGGTAGAGCCGGTCGCACTCCGCGTACACGTCCGCGGCCGATTCCGGCAGCTCCTCGACTCGCTCGCGCGGCGCGTCAAACGTGCGGGTCTTTGCCACGTTCTCGTACCAGTGTTTCGCCCACACGCCGTCCGTGGAGCGCAGACCGGGCGCCCACGAAAGCATCGCCGGGTCGAACGACACGCCGAGCGCCGCGCACAACGCCGCAAGCATGCCGGGCGGATCGCGCAGCACGTCGTCCGCGTCCACGACCGGCGGGGGTTCGCCGGACGATCGCGCGATTTGTTCGAAGATCGCGACCTGCTGCGGCAGGCCGGTATCCGACAGCTCAGCCCGAGCATACTTCTTCAGCAGGCTGACGAGCATGGCGCGCGGATCGCGAATCAGGAATGCGTGCCGCATCGCGCCGAACCAGTCGCGCCGAACGCTCGGCAGCATGTGGTGCGTCATGTGCTTCTGATACCAGAGCGCCGCGCCGCCCGGCGGCGGTCCGGTGATCCAGGCGACGACGCGATCCGGGTCGCACTCGTGCGACGCAATGACTTCGGCCGCGCCCGGATGCTCCAGCCCGGTTTCCCGAAGATAGTGCGCATAGAACGGTTCGTCGCACACGCTTGCGTCCGCGCGGCTGCCCCACGATCTCATCATCGCGGTCGAGATGTTTCGCGGTCCCGACCACATCGCGATCCGAACGACGTCCGCCATGCGTTGGCTCACGAATCCAGGAACGGCCAGCGCGGCGCCGCGCGCCGCGAACCGCATCGAATCGTCGCACGGCGGCCCGCTTCCCGCTAGGATGCTCCTGGGGTGCTTTTCGCAATCGCGCGCGACTCGGATCCGCTCGCTCGGCGGGCATTCGACGCCGCAACCAGGAGCCGAACGATGAACCGGATGCGCGCTTCCTCCGCCGCCATGTTGATCCTCCTCGCCGTGAGCACCGCCGGCGCCCAGACGCCCGACGACCGCAACTGGCCACAATGGCGCGGCCCGACCGGCAACGGCGTCGCGCCGCACGCGAAGCCGCCGGTCGAATGGGCGGCCGACCGCAACATCCGCTGGAAGGTCACGATCCCCGGCAGCGGGCATGCCGCGCCGATCGTGTGGGAAGACCGCATTTACGTGCTCTCGGCGGTGCCCGTCGGCGGCGACGCGCCCGCACCTGAATGGCCGGGACCGGAGCGCGGCGGACCGCGCGCCGATGCGTTCGCTCCGCAGGAGAGCGGATCGCAGCCGCCGCCCGAGGGTCGCCCGCGCGGCGATCGCCCGCCGCGCGATCGCGATCGCGGGCGGGGCGGGCCGGGCGAGACGGCGCCAGCCCAGGATTTCGAGTTCGTGGTGCTGGCGCTCGATCGCGCCAGCGGCAAGACGGTCTGGTCGAGAACGGTTCGCAAGGAGCGTCCACACGAGGGCATGCACAACACCGCGTCGTTCGCATCGGCGTCGCCGATCACGGACGGGCAGCGCGTCTATGCGTTCTTCGGATCGCGCGGGCTGCATTGCCTGGATCTCGGCGGCGAGGTGCTCTGGAGCCGGGACTTCGGCAAGATGCGGACGCGCAACAGCTTTGGAGAAGGCGCTTCACCGGCGATTTTCGGCGACAAGATCGTCGTGGTCTGGGACCACGAGGAGAGCAACGACTTCGTTGTCGCGCTGAACAAGCTCACCGGCGAGGAGCTGTGGCGCACGCCGCGCGACGAGCCGACCACCTGGACCACGCCGTACATCGTCGAGATCAGCGGGAAGCCGCAAGTCGTCGTCGCTGGCACGAACAAGTGCGTCGGTTATGACCTGGACAACGGAAAAGTCCTGTGGGAGACCGGCGGGCTGACCATGAACGTCATTCCCACGCCGGTGTTCGTCGATGGACTGGCGATCCTGATGAGCGGCTTCCGCGGCGCATCGATCAAGGCCATCCGCCTCGATCAAGCCACTGGCACGCTCGCCGACGGGCATCCCGCCATCGTATGGACCGCCGACGAGAAAACTCCCTACGTGCCGTCGCCGGTCCTCGTCGACGGGCTGCTCTACTATTACGACAACAACCGACCGATCCTCACGTGCCGCGACGCGCGCACTGGCGAAGTCCGGTTCGGCCCCGAACGCGTCGATGGCCTCGAAAGCATCTACGCCTCCCCGCTCGCCGCCGGCGGGCACATCTATCTCGTCGGCCGAAGCGGACAGACGACGGTGCTTAGGCAAGGCCCGGCGTTCGCCGTCGCCGCCACCAACAAGCTCGACGACGAGTTCAACGCTTCGCCGGCCGCGGTGGACGGCGAGCTCTATCTGCGAGGCCGGCAGACGCTGTACTGCATCGCCTCCAACTAGCTTTCCCCACGCGGGGCGTTCCGGCACAGAACCCGACACCTGATAACAGCGCATGGCAAGACGTTCCGGCTCTCGCGGCAAATCTCGTCGAATGGCCGGCCAGCCGGCGGTCCGTGAGGCCGTGCGGCGCGAACGCGACGCCGCGCCCGGACGTTCTTCGCTTGCCTCCGGGCTGTTCGGCGTCGCGATGCTGGGCGCCATGCTCGCGTCGGCGGCGCTGTCGCTTCAACGCCTGGTCGGATTGGCGCTGCCCGGATGCGGCGCAGACAGCCCCTGCGGACAGGCGGCTGCCAGCGCCTGGGGCAGCGTGCCGGCCCTGGGCTGGCCGATCTCGCACGTCGGAGTCGCGTACTTCGGCGCCCTGTTCGCTGCGTGGGCTGCGGCGCGAGGCGCTCCGCCCACGCGCCTTCGCTGGCCGCTCCGCGCGGGCGTCGCGCTGTCGTTGATGTACACGATCGTGATGTTCACGAACGGCTATGTGTGCGGCTACTGCCTCACCGTACATGCGGCCAATCTCGTCGGCTGGCTGGCCGCGGAGCGCGCCGCGCGCAGCGCGCCGGTCGCTACGCGGCAATCTGCGGGCACGCTGCTTGCCGCGTTCGCCGGGCTGACCGGCATGCTGCTCGTCAGCGAGTTCGCCACGCGGCACCGCACGGCGCACCAGGCCGAACTGGCGCTGGCCGAATCCACGCGTCGCCTCGCCGCCTCGAGCGCACCGACCGCCGAGGCCGAGGCGGTCTCGGTGTCAGGCGCGACGGATGCCGCGTCCGCCCCTGCGGGGCTCATCGGACGATGGACGCGCGGACCGGAGATCGCGCCCGTGCGGATCGTGGCGTTCTTCAGCTACCAATGCGAGCAATGCCGGGCCATCGACGCGCAGATCGACGCGGTCCTGCGAGACCGTTCGGACGTGGCCGTGACCGTGAAGCACTTCCCGATGGGCAAGGACTGCAACCCGACGCTCGTATCCGATCCGCAGCCGAATGCCTGCTGGGCGGCCCGTGCCTCCGAAGCAGCCGGAATCCTGGGAGGCAGCGAAGCATTCTGGCGCATGCACGACTGGCTCTTCGCGCGGCAGGGCGCGTTCGACGGTCCGGCGCTGCGGACGGGCATCGAGTCGCTCGGCTTCTCGGCAGCCGAGTTTCAGCGCGTCATGCAGAGCGACGAGACGCTGACGCGCGTTCGAGCCGATATCGACGACGGCCTGGCGGTCGGCTTGTGGCAGACGCCGATGATCTTCGTGAACGGCGAGGAGCTGCGCGGCTGGAACGCGCCCAACGCGATCCGCAGGGCGGTCGATGCCGCGCTCGCTTCCAATCCGCAGCCGCAGTCCTTTCGCGACGACCGCCCGCCGCTCGCGATCGAAAAACTCGTGCAGGACTGGCGCGAGGAACCGCTGCGAACGATCGAAATCGACCCGTCCGATCGCACGCTCGGTCCGGCGGCGGCGCCGGTGACAGTCGTGATGTACGGCGACTACCGGCAGCCGGCCAGCGCCGAGCTGTTCGCGCTGCTGAAGAAGGCCGCCGGCGATCGCGCCGACACGCGTGTGATCTACCGCCAGTTCCCGTTCAACCAGGCGTGCAATCCTGGCGTCGCCCGCACGCTCTACGAGGACGCCTGTCTCGCCGCCGGCGCGGCAGTTGCGGCCGGTCTTGAAGCGGGACCGGACGGGTTCTGGAAGATGCACGCTTGGCTCATGACGCATCGCGACGGGGTGGATGACACCGCGCTGGCCGCCGCAGCCGAGGCGTGCGGGCTCGAGGCGGGCCGGCTGCGCGACGCCGCGCGGTCCGACGCGGTTCTCGCATCGATTCGCCAGCAGGCGCAGTCGGGCGCGCGGCTGGGCGTCAGCTCGATCCCGACCGTGTACGTGAACGGGCGACGCGTGCCGCGCTGGAAACATCGCGACCTGCCGGTCGTCCTGCATGTCATCGAACAGGCCGCTGCGGGCGACGCCCCGCCGGACAGGCCCTGACGCCGGAGATTCGGCGCGCCGCTGCCGGCCGAACCTTCCCCGGACGCCGTTCGTAGACGACATGTACAATGCGCCTGCTGCGTTCCTCGCACCACCGCGGAGTTTGACCATGAGCACGGAATCCATCGGCATCGTGAAGGCCATCGCGATCAAGACCGCCGAGGGCGGGCCGATGCGGGAGGTCGCGGAGGCGACCGCGATCGAGAACGCGACGCTCGACGGTTCGGCCCCGAGTTCCGTCGAGCGCGGCGTCACGTTCATCTCGCTTCCGCAATGGCGGGAAGTGCAACGCGAGCTCTCCGGCCAGATGCCGTGGCATACGCGCCGCGCGAACGTGCTCATCGACGCCGACCGGCTCGGGCCGCTCATCGGCGCGACGATTCAGGTGGGCGAAGCCCGGTTCGAGATCAGCGGGGAAACCCGCCCGTGCGGCCTGATGGACAAGGCTCAGAGCGGGCTGCGCAAGGCGCTCGCCACCGATTGCCGCGGAGGCGTGTTCGGGCGCGTCACGCGCGGCGGAGCGATCCGCGTGGGCGACACGGTCGTGGTGATCGCCAAGACGAACGAGCCGACGAGCGGCTGAGTGACCACCGGATCAGCGCGTCGCGCCCGCCGAGGCGCCGCGCGTCACGCCGGGGTCAGCGCGGCCATCAGGCCGAAGTGCCCGCAGCCCGCGCCTTCGCGCCGATACGAGAAAAACAGGTCTGTTCGCGTCATCGTGCACAGGCCGGCGACTTCGATGTTCTCCTCCCGCAGTCCCGCGGCAGCCAGTTCCGCGCGATTCGCTTCCCATAGATTGAAGAACATGCGTCCGTCGCGCCGCGGAAACAGGCGGTCGCGCCGCGGCAGCGCGCCGGCGGCGTCGTACACGTCCGGACCGACCTCGTAGGCCGCCGGTCCGGCCGACGGACCGATCCCGGCCAGCAGGTCGCCGCGACGGCAGCCGAACGCGTCCACCATCTCCTGCACCAGCAAGCCGGCGGCCCGCGCGACCGTGCAGCGCCAGCTCGCGTGAACCATGCCGAGCGCGGGCGTTCGCGGGTCGTACACCAGCACGAGCGGACAATCGGCCGAGAACGTCATGATCGGCACGCCCGCGTCCGCGGTGATGACCGCGTCGAAGCCTTCGAGACGCGACGGCGCGCTGCCGCGCGTCACCCGCGCGATTCGCGTTTCGTGCACTTGCACGCAGTAGCACAGCCGGTCCCCGTCCAGCCCCAGGTCTTCCGCCATCTGCCGGCGGGCCGCAGCGCGCTGGTCGGCGCGCTCGTCGGTGCGGGCCGAAACGTCCGTCGGGCGGATTGAAAACGCGTGACGAAGTCCGGAAACGGCGGCGAATCGCGCGAAGCACGCGTAGCGACGCCCGTTCACTTCCGTGACTTGCATCATTCGCCGTCCGAGCTGAGCAGGACCTTGACGTGCCGCGGATCCGCGGCGGCGGCGAACGCCTCCACGCCCATCGACAGCGGATAGACGCGGCTGACCAGCGCGTGCGTGCTGATCCAGCCGGCTTCCAGCATCCGGATCGCGCGCGAAAAGGGCCCGCAGCGGCTGCCGCACACGCGAATCTCGTCAATCACGCAGGGCGACAGATCCAGCGCCTGCGGGTTCGCATACGTGCTTTTCAGGACGATCGTGCCGCGCGGCCGCACATAGCGCATCGCCAGGCGCAGCCCCTCGGCGGACCCGGTGCACTCCACCACGAAATCGCGATCGGCTCGCGGCTCGACGTCGGCCGTTCGAGCCGCGGGTATGCCCAGTTGTGCGCAGAGCCCGAGCGTCACCGGGTTGCGCCCCAGCACCTGGAGCTCGCATCCGGTCGTGCCGAGCGCCTGAGCACAAAGCAGCCCCAGCCGCCCGCTGCCCAAGATCGCGACGCGGTGCGTGCGGACGATGGCGTGGTCTTCCAGAATCTGGCATGCCGCCGCCAGCGGTTCGACGAATACGCCTGCGTCGTCGGTGATCGCGTCGGGCAGGACATGGCAGTTCTGCTGCGGCACGACCAGGCGCTCCGCGAATGCGCCGTCTCGCGCCAGGATTCCGATCACCGTGCGGGACTTGAGGTGTTTGCGCTCCGCGTCGGGCAACGGAGGGCTGCCGATTGGGGCGCAGTTGATCTCGGCCACGACTCGGCGGCCGCGCAATTCGCGCGGTCCTTCGATCACGCGCCCGACGAACTCGTGTCCCGGCACGCCGCGGAATCCCATGTATCCTTTGACGATTTCGAGGTCGGTCGAGCAGATGCCCGCGCGCAGCATCCGCACCAGCACCTCGTCGCCGCGCGGCTCGGGGTCGGGATATTCCCGCACGACGCGAATCGTGCCCGGCTGCTGAGGATCGACGACGAGTGCCAGCATGTTGCCAGAATGTCCCGGGATCGGTGCGGCTCGCGCGAGCAGGCGGCGAATTTGCCGCGAGGCGACCGGGTGTCGGAGCGGCGCCGCGCGGCCAGCGAGGCGGCGGGCGCGGCTACTCCTTCTTTCGCCCCGGCCACAGCCACTCGACCACCTGACGCGTGTCGTACGCCATTTTTTCGAGCTTCGTGTCGTATGGCGGCTGCATCGACTCGGGCAGTTGTCCGGCGCGGGCGAACGGATCGGCCGGCTCGCTCGCCAGCCACTTCTGCCATTCGACCACGCTGCACTGGTGCGTCAGGCCGGTGAGTTCGGCCAGCGACCGCTCGCACGCGTGCGTCACGGCGAATTCCGGATCGCGCAACCCCTCGATCAGCACGCCGAGCACTTCGCGATCCGGGAACGACGCCAGCCCGCGCGCCGCCGCGATGCGGACGTTCCGGTTCGCGTCGGCCAGCAGGAGCGTCATGAACGACTCGCGTGCCCGCGGGCGGTCCGGTTCGGGCACCGCCTCCCGCGCGCAAAGTTCCGCCAGCGCGTTGCACGCCTCCCACCGCACGACGTCTTCCGGCTCGCGCACTTCCACCGGCGGGAACTCGCGATGGTTCAGAATCTTCAGGCATACTGCGGCGGCGCGGACGTCGCCCCCACGCGCCAGCCCGCGAATCGCGACGCAGCGCGCGTGCGGATCGCTCTCGAGCAGCGCGATCGCGACAAAGCCGCGTACGGCCCAGTCGTGCGTATGCAGATCGCTGTCTGCGACCTTCGCGACCGCCTGGCGGCGGATGTCCGCGTCGGCGTCCGACACCGCGATGAGCATGTTCTGTTGCGGCGTGCGTCGCGGCTCGAACAGCTTCTGGACCATCGAATCCAGCGTGACGTTGGATTCGGAGCACCCGGCGAAGAGCGCCAGGCTCGCCAGGACAGCGACGCCGCCGGCCCGCGCGCCGGCGGCGCGGCGACCGAATTCAGCCGTGAAGCGCCGCCGAAGCGATGTATCGTTCCGGCTCGACAAACTCGACGTGCTCAATGTCATGACCCAGGAAGCGCGAGCCGATGCGGCGAAAACGGGCCGGATTGTCGCTCACGTAGCAACGGATGCTACCGGCGCTCGGCCCGCTCAACAAGCTGCCCGCGGAGCGCAGCGCGCGTTCGACCTGCGCCGCCACGGCAGGTCCGCTTTCGATGATCTGCACGCTTTCGCCCAGGACGTCCGCGATCGCGTCGCGCAGTAGCGGATAGTGCGTGCATCCCAGCACGCAAGCTCTCAGCTCGGGCGAGCGGAGCGGCTCCAGGTAGGTTCGCGCCGCCAGCCCGACGATCGGGTCGGCGCTGCTGCGCCCTTCCTCGACCAGTGGAACGAACAGCGGGCAGGCCTGCTCCACGATCCGGGCCGAACGCGCGGCCGAGTGGATCGAACGCCGATACGCGCCGCTCTGAATGGTCGCTTCCGTTCCGATCACTGCGATCGCGCCGCCCTGCGCCGCGGCGACTGCGGCCCGCGCGCCCGGCTCCACCACGCCGACGATCGGCGCGCTGATGGCGGCCGTCAGTTCTTCGAGCGCCAGCGCGCTGGCTGTGTTGCACGCGGCGACGATGAGTTTCGGTTCAAACTGAAGCAGAAACCGCACCACTTCGAGCGCGAAATTGACCACGGTCGGCTGGCTCTTGGCGCCATACGGAACGCGCGCGGTATCGCCGAAGTAGACGTAGCTTTCGAACGGCAGGCGCGCCCGAAGCTCGCGCAGAACCGATAGACCACCCAGGCCCGAATCGAATACGGCAATCGGCATGCTGTTCATGCGGTCCTCCGTGACCGTTTGAATGGGAAACCGTCGCAAGAATAGCCCGCCCCGGACCGCATTTCCAGTTCCATGCCGCGCGACGTCATCCGCCGCAGCCCGGCGATCCGACGTTTGCCACTCGAAGACCGCCGCGGATACTGTACGCCGCCGTGCGCGGCCGATCGGTCCTCTCGCGAAAGCAGGTGCATTGTGGACATGTGGGGTGAAGCGCTGGTCGCATTCGCGACCCTCACCGCGCTCGAAATCGTCCTCGGCATCGACAACATCGTCTTCATCTCGATTCTGGCCGGCAAGCTGCCGCCCGAGCGGCAGGCCTCCGCCCGCCAGATCGGGCTGCTGGCGGCGATGATCACGCGAATCCTGCTGCTGTTCTCCATTACCTGGATCATGAAGCTCCAGGACGATCTCTTCGCGATCGCCGGGCACGGCTTCTCCGGCAAGGATTTGATCCTCCTGGGCGGCGGACTCTTCCTGCTGGCCAAGGCCACGCACGAAATGCACGCCAAACTCGAGGGCGCCGAGCACGGGTCCAAGCAGCGTGCCGCTGCGTCCTTCGCGTCGGTCATCGTGCAGATCATGCTGCTCGACATCGTCTTCTCGATCGACTCCGTCATCACCGCGGTCGGAATGGCGCGACAGGTCAGCGTGATGGTGGCGGCGGTCGTGGCCGCCGTGATCGTCATGATGATCTTCGCCGGACCGATCAGCCGGTTCGTCGATCGACACCCGACCATCAAGATGCTGGCGCTGTCGTTCCTGCTTCTCATCGGCGTGACGCTGACGGCCGACGGCTTCGGAACGCACATCAACAAGGGCTATGTCTACTTCGCCATGGGCTTTTCGCTGTTCGTGGAGCTGCTGAACCTGCGCATGCGCGGCGCTCCGGCGCCGGTGAAACTCCACGGCTCCGAACAACTTCCCGACACGAGCGCCTCGGCAGGAACGTGATGCCGCGGCCCACGCGACTCGCCTCCGGTCGATCCGATCTAGCCGGAAACGACGCCGCCGGCGAATCGTCAGACTCGTCGGCGGCGAGTGTCTCCAGGTTCGCACGTCGCTCGGCGGCCGCGGCGGCGATCGCGGCGCGCTACGGCCGGTAGACGCGCGTCACGCGGTGATAGGACCGGTGCGACACGACGCGGCGGTGATACACCGGACGCGGTGCGGCGCGCACCACCCGCGTGAACGAACCGTGTCCGCTGCCGAAGTGCGCCGACACGTGCACGCTGCGATGTCCGACCACCACGGGCGGGCGGTACACCGGCGCCACCACGACCGGGCGCTCGACGTACACCGGCGCGATCACCGGCCGCTCGACGATCACCGGTTCGTAGATCACCGGCGGATCAAAGCGCATCCGGGAGCTCGATCGGTCCAGCACGGTATCGTCGCGCACATCGAGCACAACCGCTTCGATCCGCAGACGATCCGGATACGCGAACGCGCCGTCCGGAAGCGTAAACACCGCCCCGGACTCGAACTTCAACTCGTCGTCATCCACGTCCGTCGGTCGATCGAGCGGAATGTCGATCTCGATCGGCCGACCTTCCGGATCGACCACGACGCCTTCGTCATCCGTCACGAACAGGCGAAGGGACAGCGCATCCGTGAACGCGCCGCGGCCTTCCAGCTCGACGTCGTACCGAACGTCCACGCGCCAGTCGCGCCCGGCTTCCCGAATTTCCGCGGACAGCTTCTCAATATCCGCGTCCGCCCGGGCATAGCGCCCGTGATCGGCGCTCGCGATGCCGACCGGACCGACGCACAGAACGCCCGCTACGATCGCCCGCATCGCACACTCGCGTCGTCTCATGTCGCACCTCCCAACCGTGGACTCCGGACGCACCGCCCACCTTCCGGACGGACACGCCCGCGATGCACGGGTTGGACGAATGACCCGCGTAGACTATTCAATCCCCGAGCGTCCGAATTCGCGAATTCCCCCGCGCGGCCTCTGCCGAACCGGGGGATTCGCCCGGCGACTCATTATGGTATTGTCGTCGCTATGACTTGGTCCGAAAAGACGTTACGGCTCATCTCGGCGGCCATCGACGAAGACTTGGCGGAGTTCGGAGACGTGACCGGCGCCGGCCTTCCGGCCGGGCAAGCAGAAATCGCCGCCGCCGTGGTTCCGCGCGCGCAAGGCGTGCTGTCCGGGCTGCGGCTGGCGCCGGCAATCTGCCGGGCGTTCTCCGAGCGTCTGGGCTCTCCGGTCGACCTGAACGCGCGCCCGAACTGGAAAGACGGCGACCGGGTTGCCCCGCGCAAACCGATCGCCAAGCTACGCGGCGAAGCGCGCGCGGTGCTGACCGCCGAACGCACCCTTCTGAATTTTCTGGGCCGAATGAGCGGCGTCGCCACGCTCACCGATCGGTTCGTCCGCGCCGCGCGGGCCGCGAATCCGCACGTTCGGATTCTGGACACGCGAAAGACGCTGCCGGGCTGGCGCGAACTCGACCGCTACGCCGTGCGCTGCGGCGGCGGAACCAACCATCGCTTCGGACTGTTCGACGCGGTGCTCGTCAAGGACAACCACATCGCCGGAGTCGCGCCGACGGAACTGCCGGATTTCGTGAACCACCTGCTCGACCGCATCGACGCCGTGCTCCCGAACCGGCCGCCGCCGAGCTTCGTCGCCGTCGAGGTCGATTCGTTGGCGCAACTGGACGCGATCTTGTCGCTGGACCGCGTCCATATCGTGCTGCTGGACAACTTCGACCTGGACGGGCTGCGCGCGGCCGTCGCGATGCGCGACGCGCGCGGGCGACGCGGTCAGGTGGAGCTGGAAGCCAGCGGCGGGGTGCGACTGGAGACCGTCGCGGACATCGCGGCTACCGGCGTCGATCGCATTTCGGTCGGCGCGCTGACGCACTCGGCCGTGAACCTGGACTTCGGCCTGGATCGGTAGCGCAGATGCAGATGCGCGATGCCGCGCGACCCCGACGCCGAACCGCAACTCGCCGTCGTGTCGATCCGCGGTCGGCCGGGGGTTGCAAACCGATGTCGGCACCGTATCTTATTGTGAGATGTTACCGAAAGTCACAATAAAGATACTCGCAAGAATGGTTAGCTGGAATAGGGCGTAACCCTTTGGATCAACGAAGCTTCAGACCGGAAGGCTGGGTCCGGATCGTACGGGGCGTCGCGGGATTCGACGCCTGCGTCCCGAATAACCTGCCTCCGAACATTTCGTTCGACGGCACGCTGGTTTCATCGCTTTCCGCGGCGGACAGAGCGCTCGGACAGCTTGCTGGAATTGCGCGCACACTTCCGAACTCGCGTTTGCTGATCCGGAGCTTCGTCAGCCGTGAAGCTGTGCTCTCGAGCCGCATCGAGGGTACGAAAACCACTCTTTCCGACCTGTTCCTCTACGAGGTGACCCCGGCACTCGAGGCAGACGTGCCCGATGTGCGGGAAGTCGCCAACTACGTTCGCGCACTGGACCACGGGCTCGAGCGACTGCGCATGATCCCGCTCTCTCTCAATCTGATCCGCGAGTTGCATGGCATACTGTTGGAGGGCGTGCGCGGATCGGACCGCCATCCTGGGCAATTTCGGCGGTGCCAGAACTGGATCGGCTCCGCTCGGCACATCGAGGATGCCATCTACGTGCCGCCGCCGCACGAGCGACTCGGCGAGCTCCTCAGCGCGTTTGAGCGATTCGTAAACACGCCAGGCGACATTCCGTTGCTGGTACGGCTGGCTCTGATTCACTACCAGTTCGAGGCGATTCACCCGTTCGAGGACGGTAATGGCCGCCTGGGACGACTGCTCCTGTCGCTCCTTCTCGACAGCGAGCGGGCACTCCCGCACCCTGTTCTTTATCTGTCGGCATACTTCGAGCGGCACCGCAGCGACTACTACGACGACCTGCTCGATGTCAGCCGTCGCGGCGCGTGGACTGAATGGATTCGGTTCTTCCTTCGCGGTGTGGCGGACCAGTCGATCGATGCCGTCGAGCGCGCGCAGCAGTTGCTCGCCCTGCGCAACCGCTGGGCCGAGATGTGTCAGACTGCGCGCACGTCGGCATTGCTGCTGAAGCTGCTCGACGGCCTGTTCCACAATCCGTTCACCAACTTGTCACGCGCCACGGCGTGGCTCGATGTGCAGCCCCAGTCCGCGCAGAACAACATCAACCAGCTCATCCACCACGGGATTCTCGAAGAGATCACCGGTCAGCGCCGGAACCGCGTATATGCCGCCCGCGAGATCGTGCGCGTTTTGGAGCAGACCCCGGCTTTTGACGGCACGCGGTAGGAGATTCGCATGGCCCGGCTTCGCATCCCAGACCAGCACAAGCAGCTCTTGATCGAGCTGTACAAACGCACGCGCAAGACCGTGGACGATCTGCCGTACACCGAGGAGTTCGAGCGGTTGTATGAATCATTCATTCAGCGCAGCGGGCTGAACATGAACCGGCACGACGTTTGGCGCGCATTGGCCAGCCAACGCAAAGCGAGCCGACTCGTGCGGAAGGAACGATGATCTCGATGGGAAGCGATGACAGCAAGTCGCTGGGTACACTGCCGGCGGCTTCCTACGACCGCAGGTCTGCCCCCCGATCGGATAGAATCGCGAAATGGTCCGGCGTCGCCCGAACGGTCCGCCGACCTTTGCCAGGAGCCTGCCGTGTGCGAAGCATCGCCGCCGTTCAGCCCGATCGAGGACATTCTCGAAGACTTGCGCTGCGGCAAGCTCATTGTGCTGGTCGATGACGAGGACCGCGAGAACGAAGGCGACCTCGTCTGCGCCGCCGAGCACATCACGCCCGAGAAGGTGAACTTCATGCTCCGCTATGGGCGCGGCACGCTGTGCGTTCCGCTGACGCGGGCGCGCTGCGATCGGCTCGCGCTGACGCCGCAATCGGCCACGAACAACACGCATTTCGGCACCGCCTTCACGGTGACCGTCGATGCCGCGCCGGTGTTCGGCGTCACCACGGGCGTCTCCAGCCATGACCGCGCCGCCACGATCCGGCAGCTCGTCGCCGAGACCGCCCAGCCGGAAGACTTCGTCCGCCCGGGACACGTCAATCCGCTCATCGCGCGCGACGGCGGCGTGCTCGTCCGCGCCGGACAGACCGAGGGTTCGGTCGATCTCTGCCGCATGGCCGGGCTGATGCCGGCGGCCGCGATTATCGAAATCCTCAACGAGGACGGCACGATGGCGCGCGTGCCGCAGCTCGCGGACTTCTGCCGCGTGCACCATGTGAAGATGTGCACGATCGCGGCCACGGTCGAGCACCGCATGCGAACCGAGCCGCTGGTCGAGCGGGTCGAGCAGGTGCCGCTGCGCAACGAGTACGGCGAGTGGCTGATGATCGCGTATCGTTCGAAGTCCGACCAGGAGACGCACGTCGCGCTGTGCATGGGAGACCTGGGCAGGTTCGACGCCGCGGGCGCGCCGCTCGCGCCCCCCGACCCGGTGCTGATTCGGGTGCACTCCGAGTGCCTGACGGGCGACGTATTCGGGTCCGCGCGGTGCGAATGCGGCCAGCAGCTTCACGCGGCGATGGAGCGCATCGCGAGGGAAGGTCGCGGCGTGCTGGTGTATCTGCGGCAGGAAGGCCGCGGCATCGGCCTGGTCAACAAGCTCCGCGCATACCGGCTGCAGGACGGTGGTCTCGATACGGTCGAGGCCAACGAGGCCCTCGGGCTGCCGGCCGACCGTCGCGACTACGGTGTCGGCGCGCAGATTCTTCGCGACCTGGGCGTGTCGAAGATTCGAATCCTCACCAACAACCCGAAAAAGACAAAGCGCCTAACGGTCTACGGGCTCGAGGTCGTGGAGCAGACTCCGCTGGAGATCCCGGCGACGCCCGACACGGCCCGCTACCTGAAGGCGAAGAAAGAGAAGATGGGCCACCAACTGCGCGGCGTGTGACGTCGCGCTCCGCGAGCACGCATCCGGCCCGGCAGCGCGCGTCCGCCGTGGCGCGCGGGTGAGCGTGGCTTCAGTTCTGAATCGGCGTCCGGCCCGAGCCGCGAGCGTGAGCGAGCCGTCCGTTTCCGCGGTTCAGACGCAACGGCGCGATCGAAACTGCTCTACTCCACCGACACGAACTTTCGGATCGACGCTTCGAGCTGCGCGGTCGTGTAGGCCCGCGCCAGATCGATCGGCAGAAACGTCCCGTGGTTGTGCTCGCTCGACAGGATGATCATCTGCCCCGTTACGCGGTAGCCGGTGTCCTGCGGCGTGTGACCGACGACGAAATGCTCCGCCCCGACACGGGCCGCGAACGTCGCGACCGACTGCGACGAATGGAACCGTCCCCACACCAGCGCATAGCCGTGACCGCCCGGCGCGAGATCCGCCTCGGTCGGCTCGCGGTCGAACAGGTCGACGTCGAACGTCGGGATCAACAGCGGGTCGGGCAGGCTGTGGCAGACGAACACGCCGCTCGCCGTCCGGACCGCCAGCGGCAGCGCGGCGATGTAGTCGTTGATCGCGCCGAGCACTTTGCCGGCGCCGCTCGCGCCGAACCGGTGCGCTACGCCCTGCTCGAAGTCGTACAGCACCGATCGGCCGGCCTTGGTGATCTCCTGATTGCGGAGTTGCGCCAGCTCGTGGTTGGATTGCAGGAAGAACACGTTGTCCGGATGCTGGCACTTCCACTGCACCGCGGCGAGCAGCAGGTCGATCGACAGGTCGAGCGGGGACGCCGGCGAAATCTCGGCATGGATCAGCTCGTGCAATACGACGAACCGTGCCGGGTTCCGATCGAGCGAGCAGTACTTCCGCAGCTTGGCGAAGTTCGCCAGGTTCCCGTGCATGTCGCCCGTGACGACCAGTTGCCCGGCGCCCCCGAACCGCAGCGTCGAGCCGCGCCGCAGCGGGTCTTCGCGGATCAGCCCGGCCGCCTCGGTCAACAGCGCGCACGCCTGCCCCGCGTCGCGGATGAGTTCGAGTTCGCCACCGGTTCGTTGCATCGTCATCTCGCTGGGGCGCCCGTGATGCCCGTCCGCTCACACCGTGCCGGAAGGCGCCGCGTCGGAGCGACGCCTGGAAATCAGGTGCTGCACGACTTCCAGTCGCGAGACGACCTGCGCCATGTCGCGCGGGCGGTCGTCCTTGCGCGGCTCGCAGCAATCCACAATGAGCTGCGACAGCGGCAGCGGAACCGCCGCGTTCACCTGGCTGGGCGGCTCATTTCCGGAGCGCGCGTCGATCTCGATTTTCTTCGACCCGGTCGGGGCGTGGCTCATCATCGTGCGGAACCACTTGCGCGTCGCCGCCCAGTACATCGTCGCGCCGAGGTTGAACACGTCGGTGCGCTGATCGATCGGCTGGCGCAGCACCTGCTCGGGCGCAATGAAGTCCGGCGTGCCCTGCACACGCTGCTTGGTGTGGCCCAGCGGACAGCTCTGCCCCAGGTCGATGATTCGCACGGCGCCGCGGGGCGAGACGATCAGGTTGTTCGGCTTGATGTCAGCGTGCGCGAAGCCGTGCCGGTGCAACGCGTGCAGGCCCGCGGCCACCTTGAGAAAGATCGAGACCAGCTCCGAGACGTCCGTCGGCGGCGGCAGCGACTTGAGCTGCTGCTCCAGCGACTCCCCTTCCGCGAAGTCCATGATGAGGAACAGCTCGCGCGTCTTGAGCCAGCGTCGGACTCGGACGATGTCCAGGCACTGCCGAACCGTCTCGTGAATCGGCGCCCGACCGACCGCGAACTCCGTCTCCGCCTGTTCGATGAATCGGTCTTCCAGCGGACCCCGCCGCACGATGTGCTTGACCGCCACCAGACGCCGCGTCGATCGCTGCCGAGCCTCGTAAATGACCGCACCCGCTCCGCGGCCCAGACGCCCGGACAGCTCGTACTCCGGCAGATTTGCGAGTGCTCGCCCCATCCCGTGAAACCACGCCCCGCTCTGGCAACAAAAAATCCCGGCCGCTCGCCGGGACGACGCCCGCGAAACCGGATTCTATCGCGGCGAACGCCGTCCGCAGCGCGATCCGGGCGCGCCGGCCACAGCGTCCTACGGACCGAGCAACCCCTTCCGCGTGAGCAAGTCGCGCAAGTCCCGCGCCGGCGGCGGCGCTGACTCGTTCAGCCGCGGGTCCGACTGCGGCGCCAACCGAACCCGCGAAAGGTCCAGCCCGCGCCCAAAACTCATGTCGCCCAGCATCGCAAGCACGGCGCCCGCCTGCGCGGGAGGTAAATCGCCATCGGCCGAGCCCACCAGCATCACGCGGACATCCGATCCGCGCGGCCGCCACGCGCATCGCCCATCCTCGAAGATCACGCAGTCATATTCGGAGAATGCAGGACCGGACGAGTCCGGCACGTATCCAATTTCGACCGAATGCACCGGAACGCCGCCGTCGAGCGTCTCCTGCGCGGCGCGCGACCAGCCCGGCAACGGCGGCTCAAGCCATAGCAACACCGCTGCTCCCGCGACAAGCGCGAGCAACAGCGCCACAACCACGCGCGCGTTCCGCCGCTCCGGTCTCGATCGGTCCATGTCCGCTTCGTTCGGTATTGAGGACATATGCTATATGTATAGGCGCTTCAGCAACCGTTCAACTACATGTCGGGCGCTGCTCCGTTCTCGGACGCATCCCGCCCGACGCTCGCACATACGCTCGTGTATAGTATCGGTTGTGTCAAGAACTGCGCTCGTGGCGATTTCGTCCTGCCTGGCGCTGTCCGTCGCCAGCCCGACCGGCGCGCCGGCGGACACGGTCACGCTCGTCGGCCGACCGCCCTTCGAACACGTCTCGATCATCGACTTCCGCAATGGCGATCTCGTGTTCCGCGGCATCTCCCGCGAGACGCTTCGAAAACCCCTGTCGGAAGTGAGCCGCCTTGCGATCGACACCCTCCCCGAGCTCTCCGCTGCCGAGCAGGCCGCCGAGGCAGGCCTCTGGCGCCCCGCAATCGAGTCCTATGACGCGGCGCTCACCTCGGCTCGGAATGACTGGCAACGCCTGCTGATCCGCGTTCGCCGAATCGACGCATTCGACCACACCGAAGACATCGCGCGCGCGGCGCGCGAATGCATCGAAATCGCCGCGTTGCAGCCCGAGCTCGCCGCCCGCCACCGCCCGAGTCGCGCCGCCCCGTCCGGCTCGCCGGCCAACGCGCTGGCGCTCGCCGAGCTGACCGAAGCCGCCAGCGCCGGCACGCCGCCCGTCCGGGCCGCGCTGCTGCCCCTCGTCGTCGAATTGTGCCTGATCGACGATCGCCCGATTCCCGACGGCGTGTCCGGACCGCGTTCGAGCGCCGCGAACGAACCGACCGCGACCGCATCCGCCCCCGGTGAGCGCGGTCGCCTTCCGCCGCGACTGTTCGGCGATCGCCCCGCGCGGCGCGCAGCGCAGGTCGAAGTCGCGATTGCAGACTTCTCCCTCGTTCTCGCCGAAGCGGAACGCCGCGTGAACGCAGGCCGGCCCGCGTCCGCCGCCGCCCTGCTCCAGCGCGGCCGCCCGTTCGTGCATGAATCGCTCGCGCCGCGCTGGACGCGCGCCCTGACTCGGGCATGGATCGAATCCGGCGAGTGCGCCGCCGCGGCCGACCTGCTGCTCCGTGAGCTGGAAGCCGGGCGGGCGGGTGAGGAGGAAGCCGGATTTCGCTATGATGTGGGGTTCGCTCACGAGCGCATGGGGCGATCGGACGTCGCCGTCCATTGGTACCGCCAGGTGTTGGCGATGTCCGCGGCGCCAGCCGACGTGCGGGCACAGGCCCGCGAAGCGCTCGCGCGAATCGCAGAGTAGACGCGGATGTCAGGCAAGTACTTCCTGGAAACGTTCGGCTGCCAGATGAACATCCTCGACAGCGAGCTGGTCGAGGGGCAGCTTCGCGCGCGGGGCATGTCCGCCACGACCGACTATCGCGAGGCCGAGTTGATCCTGTTCAACACGTGCAGCGTCCGCCAGCACGCCGAGGACAAGGTGCTCAGCCGAATCGGGCAGCTCAAGAGCCTGAAGCGCCGCCGCCCCGAAACCATCGTCGGCGTCATCGGATGCATGGCCGAGCGCGAGAAAGAGGGCCTCTTTGCCAAGGCGCCGCACGTCGACCTGCTGTGCGGACCGGGCGAACTCAACCGACTGACGAGTCTCATCGACGACGTGCGCTCGCGCAACGACCGCGCCGCGGCTCTTGCCGGAAGCCTCTCGCGACGCACCGAAGTCCTGCAGCGCGCTCTCGAAACCGACAGCCTCGAAGCGCTCGACCTGTCGCGGGCGGCCGCTCTCCGCGATTCGGACACGCTCCAGAGCTACATCCGCGTGCAGCGCGGCTGCGACAAGTTCTGCACGTTTTGCGTCGTCCCGTTCACGCGCGGCCCCGAACGAAGCCGCCCGCCCGAGCACATCGTCCAGGAAGCCCGCATGCTCGCCGGGCGCGGCTGCCGCGAAGTCACTCTGATCGGGCAGACCGTCAACAGCTACGTCCACCAGGACGCCGGCCGACCGGTGCGCTTCGCCGAATTGCTGGAGCGCGTGCACGAAGTGGAAGGGCTCGACCGCATCCGCTTCGTGACCAGCTTCCCGGCCGACTGGGACGACGACATTTTCCGCGTCCTGCGCGACCTGCCGCGCATCATGCCCTACCTGCACATTCCCGCGCAATCCGGCAGCGACGCCGTCCTCGCGCGAATGAAGCGCGGCTACACCATCGCGGAGTATCGCCGCATCCTCGACGCCGCGCGCCGCCACGTGCCGAACATCGCGATCGCCGGCGACGTCATCGTCGGGTTCTGTGGCGAGACCGACGACGACTTCGCCGCGACGCTGCGGCTGGTGCGGGAGGTCCGCTACAGCGGCCTGTTCGTATTCAAGTATTCGCCGCGTCCAGGCACTAAGGCCGATCGAAACCTGGACGACGACGTCCCGGACGAAGTGAAATCCCGGCGCTGCAACGAGCTGCTCGCCGTGCAAGCCGGAATCGCGCTGGAACAGAAACAGCAGCTCGTCGGCCGATCGGTCGAGGTGCTGGTCGAGGGCCTCAGCCGGCTGAGCCGAAAGGCGCTGCTGGGAGAAGCGAACGCCCAGCTCCGCGCCCGAGGTAAATCCAGCGCCGCGCTCTCTGCCGACGGCCGCTCGACGTCCGCCAGACCCCAGCCGATCCAGGAATCGGAACAGGATCGAGGCGCGGAAGTCGCGCGCCCGCATCACGTCGCGATGGCCGCGTTCGGTCGAGATTCGTCGAGCAGCGCAGACCCGACCGTGTCACCCGCCGCGCTGCGCCAGCTTGTGGGCCGCACACCGCAGGACACCATCGTGGTGTTCGACGCGCCGGCCGAGCAGATCGGCGCGATCGTCCGCGTGCGGATCGACTCCGCCACGCCCAACACGCTCTTCGGCCGTGTCGTCGAGACCCTCTCGCCCGCGCGCTCAAACGCGGCCCGACCGACGAACACCGGCTCGCGCGCGCTGCCGGTTCTTGCGGCCGCCGAGTGAACACCACGCATCGGAAGGGATTCTCGACTCGCCAGAATCGACAGGCCGCCCGCGCGCCCCGGCGCTTCTCTGTGTAGCCAGTCTCCAACCGGCCGAACGCCATTCAAGCTCATTCGGCAATCAGGGCGCGTCAGTCTTCCGCTCGCTCAGCAAGCTCTTGAAAGCTCGCTCGAACTCCTCGCGCTGTCGCTGAAAATCCGCGCCGGTCGCCGGCCCTGAGAATCCGCTGTGCACTGCCTCTACCGTGCCGTCGCCGCGCAGAAAAATCGTCGTCGGATACGCCTTCAACCCGTCCAGGAATGGCAGCTTCGCCGCCACCTCTGCCTTGTCCGCCCGCCCCGCCATCAGCACCGGGAACGTCAGCTTGTGTCGCTCGACGTAACGCTTCACCATCATCGCATCGCGTTCGAAATCGCCGGTCACCTCAAACGCCAACCCGACTACGGCCACACCCAGTCCGCCAAACTCGCGATGCAGCTCTTCCAGAAGTACCGCCGCGTCGTGACAGTTCGGGCACCACGTGCCGAGCACCTCGATCACCAGCCCGGCTCCGCGGAACTGCGGGTCGGACAGGCGAACCGTCGCGCCGTCCACCGTCCGGAACTGGAGCTCGTCCAGCTTCGCAACCGCCGCCGTCGGATGCTGCGTCGAATCCGGCAAACGCGCGTCCGGGTCGCGCTGCGCTCGCCACGTCTCTTCCGATCCGAACGCCGTCCACATGCCGCCGTGAATCAGGCCGTCGCCGCCAAGCCGGCCGTCGAACAGCAGGACGTGCGTGCCCTCGAACCGCGAAAGACGCAGGCGCTTTCCGTCCACGCGACCGGCGAGCTGACCGTAGTCGCCGCCCGGCGTGAGAAGCGTGCCGAGCGCCGTGCCGTCCGCCGTCTGTTCGAACACGCCGACCGCGTCCGTGTTGCCCAGACGCACGGCCCAGCGACCGCTGAAGTCCGCCGGCGTCACGCCCGCGCTCTCCTCGTCCGGCGCAAATCTCGGCGCGTCGCCGGCAACCGCGACGAAACGCGCCTCGCCCCACTTGTCCGCGCCGCGGCGTCGCTTGTAGACACCCTCAAGCTTCCGGCCGGACGCATCCAACGTCCCCGTCAGCGTCGCGTCGTAGTGATCGATGCCGAGCAACAGCTCCGAGCCGGTCGCGCGAACGGTCGGGATCGCGATACGCTCCGGCCCGTTCACCAGGTGCGCTTGCCAGCCGTCGCCGGCGGCGGCGAGTTCAAACTGAAACGGCAGCTCTCCGCCCGGCGTTTCGATCGTGCCGCGCCACGGCCCGGACGCGGGCGGCACCGCGACGGCCGCTTGAGTCGCGGCGACGGTCATCAGAACGCTCCAGATTCTCTCGGCGGTGCGTGGCATGGCGACGGCTCCATGGGGCTTGAACATCGCGACGGCCCGAACGCGAACATGCTACCGAGTGCGGCCGCGCGCGACCACGCACATTCGCCGATTCCGGACGACGCGTTCTGCGAAGCGAGCACGGGCGTTGCAGCGTCGGCGTCAGGCCCCGCCGGTCGGCGGAGGCGGCGGCTTGCGATCGGGCACGGTCGTGCGCGGCGCGCCGGCGGCCTTGCCGAGCAGCCCGGCCCGCATTCGCTCGAATTCGCGTTCGGAGATCTGGCCGGAATCGCGCAGGCTGCGAAGGTCTTGGAGGGTGAAGTCGGCGCGCGTCGTGGCGCGATCGAGCCGGCGGCGCATGAAGCGCGCGAACACGAAACCGACGATCAGCAGGATCAGGAACGCCGCGCCAATGATGGCGACCTGCACCATCAGGCGTTCGGAAGCCGCCATTTCACCTCGCCGGGAAAGCCCGCGCGACGCCGCGCGCTACTCGTCGTCGGAGATCGCGCCCTCGAGCCGCTGGTGAACGAGGATGTTATTGCGCACGACGATCTGATTTCGGAAGGCGTGAATCGTGCCCTTGCCAGCGCCGTTGATCTGCCACGAATCCGGCTCGACGGTCTGCACGATGAGGTCGATCAGCTCCTGCATGTCCTCGTCGTTCTCGTCGTCGCCCTGATCGCCTTCGTCGTCCCCCTGTCCGCCGGTCTGGCTGAAGACCTGCTGCCCGCCGCCCGCGCCGCCGCCCTGCTGCTGCTGCGCCAGGTCGATCTGCGGCGCGTTCGTGAAGCGCGGCACCTCGACCAGCAGATCGGACACGTCGTAGACCTTGGTGATCATCTCCTTGCCGAGGTCCTCCTCGGTGCTCAGGATGATGAGGTTCCCGCTGGCGCGATAGGCCATGCGCACTTCCGCGCCGCCGACCTGGTTCATGACCATCCACAGCACCTGCGAGAACCGCAGATCGTCGACGTTGATCGAAACGGGCTTGTCGCGCTCGATGCCGACCTCTTCCAGACGCTCCCAGCGGACCACGATCGTGACCTTCATGAAGTCCGCCAGCCAGTCGATCACCTGGTCGAACGGCGACTCCTCGAACGAAATCTTCGGGATGCGGGAGGCCAGCAACTGGTCCGTGCTGGGTTTGGCGCCCGACCGGACCTGGGCAAAGGCGGGCGACACGACGGCGAACAGAACGGCGACCGCAACGCACATCGTACGCATCGTCAGGTCTCCTCGGCACGCGGACATCCCGACCCGGGACATCCGCTCGCATCCATATCATGGATCGGATTTCCGTCATCGCCAAGTGCATTTCGCGATTCCGTGACGATCGCGACGAAAATCCGACCGACGACGACGCAGGGCGGCGCCCGACCGCCGGAAGGTTCAGGAGGGAAAACGCTCAGTTGCACGTCGCCATCGCGGCTTCGACCTGACGCAGATCGTGCGCCACGGCCCGGGCGTCATCCGACTGAGGCTGCCGCTGCATGTATGCAGAAAGGTGCTCGTACGCCAGCCGCATCCGCCCGTTTCGGCACGCCAGCGCCGCGAGCTCCTGGCGGTGCCGCGCGGCCTCCGGCTCCAGGGCGGCCAGGCGGCGCAGGATGTTTTCGAGGTTTGCCCAGTCCTGGTTCGCGGCGTAGATCGTGCGGAGATTGCCCAGCATACGTCCGAGAATCGATCGCGTGTCGATCGGATTCAGCAGGTCCATCGAGAACTGAACCTGTGACTCGAACTGCTTCTCCAGAAGCTGCTCACATTCGTTCAGCGACAGCGCCTTGCCGCCGTGGTAGGGGTCGGCGAGGACGTAGCGCTCCTCATCCTCAAAACGCACCAGGAAATGCCCCGGGAATCCGACGCCGACCACCGGCCACTTCAGCCGGCGAGCGACCTCGATCCAGACAACCGAAAGACTAATCGGGATGCCCAAACCGCGATCAAGCACGCGGTTCAGATAGCTGTTCTCGGGGTCGTAATAGTCGTCGGCGTTGCCGCGCAGGTCAAAATCGCTCACCAGCACTTCCCGCATCGCCTGGTAGCGATAGATCGCGGACAAACCCGGGCGGCGACTGGCGACATGTTGCGCCAGGCCGTCGAGCGTGGACAAGTACTTGGGGACGCTGAGGTGCGGATACGCGTCGCGCGCGACGTGCAAAGCTGCACAGTCGAGGCGTATTTGATCGTGATCCAGCTCCATCAGAGCGTCGAACGGATGTGGCATTCGATCCTCGGCTCGCGCTTCTCTCGACCATTCTAGGCACGCAAAACGCGTGGCGACAAAGAGAATTGATCGGACGCAACACCGAGCGACCGATAATTCAGGCTTCCGGGCGTGCAAGCCGGCCGCGCGCGTCGCACAGCGCGTCCGGCCAGCGATCTCCCCCGGGCCGCGCCCTCGACGATTCGCGCTTACGGCACCGAGCGAATCCAATCTGCAATCTCCGCAATGACGGCCTCGTCCACGTGCCCGGGTTTCTCGTAGTCGGCCGGCTTGCTGGGCCCCTCGCCCGGCACGAACGCGTGGTCCAGCGCGTCGAAGACCCGGAATTTCACGTTGCTGCGCCCGTGCAGAGCGGCGCGCCAGCCTTGCAGGTCTTCCAGCGTGACCTGATAGTCCCGTCCGCCTTGCAGGATGAGCAGCGGCGTCGCGATGCGCGCGGCGATGGCGGGAAAATTCTCGCGATCGAACCGCTTCCAGTACGTCCCGCTCACGCCGAGCACGGTGTCCGATTCGGGACGCTTGCCTTCGTAAATCTCATCGAGCTGTTGGCGGATGGCCTCGACCTGGGCGCGCTCCTGAGCTGAATACTCGCCGTCGACCGACGCGATGTACTCGAGCTGAGCGGGGATCACGACGCGGAACGAGCGCGTCACCCCGGCGAGCAGGATCGCGCCGCTGAGCTTGCCGTCGCGCTCCGCGATCAGCGGCGCGACCGTCGCGCCGAGGCTGTGCCCGGCGACGAAGGTTCGATGGGCGTTAACGCCGCCGCGCTCGCGCACGAAATTCAGCGCTGCGAGCGCGTCGTCGATGACCTCCCACTCGAGATCGACCGTCGCCGGTATCGTCTTCCCGCCATACACGTACGTCCGCTTGTCATACCGCAATACCGCGATCCCGCGCGACGCCAATCCCCACGCCAGATCGCGCAGCGGTCGCAGCGCGCCGATCACTTCATCCTGTCCGTGCGGGCCGGAGCCGTGCACGAGCACCACGACCGGACACAGCATGCGGACGTTCGGGATCGAGAGCGTCCCGGGCAGCTCGAACTCGCCGCTTCGCAGAACGACCGGCTCCTCGCGGAACGCGCCCTGGTTCACGTACGCCGGCGGCTCGTACGGCGGGTCGGGAATGAGCTTGTCGAACCAAAGGCCCGACATGCGCCCCTCCGCATCGAGCACGATGCGACCCTCCAGCCGGCCGCGCTCGAACCTGGCCTTGATCCGCGCCGTGGCGGGAGGCGACGGGTTGTCCGTGACTACGTCGTCCAGGCTGCGATACGGCCCGAGCTGCGCCGTGATGCTCGCCCACATCTGCCGCGCGGCCGGCTCGGGCAGCGCCGCCTTTACGGCCGCATCGCCCCGATTGGCGAACTCGGCGAACTTCTCCGAGCCGAGCAGGTTCCAGATTTCTCTCGCGGTCGCGCCGGCATCGAGCGGAGCGAGCTGCGCCGAAGCGCCGGGCGGCGAGAGCAGCAATATCCCAGCCATGACGCCGATCGCGCGAAGGACGGCGCGTCCGGCCGGCAGCGGCAGCTTGTTCACCGGATTTCCTTTCAGTTTTCCCTAGCTGGCGCACCGACCGACTTGCACCGTGCGCTGGTGCACGGCTCTCCGCGGCGCGCGGCGACGCCGTATGTAACGCCTGGACGCATCGCGGTCCACGCGCGAAGTCGTGACGGATCGCCTGCGGCGCAGGGCGCGCCGGGCGTATACTGGAAGCCCGCGGCAGCAACGTTCTGCGAATGGCTCGGGCGAGCGCTGTCGAAACCAGCTAGTCGAATCAGACACGGAGAGGATCGAATGCGTCCCACGCAGCACCGAACCCAGCGCGCCTTGCAGGCCCTGCTGAGCGCCGGCATTCTCGCCGGCGCGGCGAGCGCGGCCGAGACGATGCACGTCGCGTTTCTCTGGCACATGCACCAGCCGGTCTACTATCCCTACGAGACGCCGATTCAGACCGATGCCGCCGAACGCTTCAGTTTCGGCGTGGTAGACGTGCACAACCAGCGCCTCGGGCCGTACACCGGCTGGCCGCGCGACGCCATTCAAGCCGGGCTGTCGTTGCCGCACCTGGGCGCGCACGTGAGCTTTACCGGCTCGCTGATCGAGAACCTGAACGCGCTCGAGTCGGCCGGCGTGAACGGCGGCATCTGGAACAACTGGGACGCGGGCTACGACACGGCCCGCAACTGGTTCACGTCGCTGGGCAACCGCCGGCTCGACCTGGTCGCGTTCGGCTTTCACCATCCGCTCATGCCGCTTCTGGACGAGCAGGACATCCGCATGCAGATCAAGCTGCATCGGCACTTCTACGGTCAGACGTGGCAGGGCGGGGGATACGCCGCGGGCATGTTCCCCGCCGAGACCGCGTTCGCCACGCACATGATCCCGGCGCTGGTCGCCGAGGGCATCCAGTGGGTGATGGTGGACAACATTCACTTCGATCGCGCGTGCGTCGGCTATCCGCACACGAACGCTTCCAACCTTTTCGCGCCGAACGCCGCCGACCAGGTGAATCCCGATCCGGCCGCGAGCGGCGGCGCCTGGGTGCAGCTCAACAACCTGTGGGCGCCGAGCCGCGTGAGCGCTCCGTTCGGCTACCAGCCGCATTACGCGCAGCACGTCGATCCCGCCACGGGCGCGATCACGCGCATCGTGGTGGTTCCGGCGGCGCGTTATGAAGGCAACGAAGACGGGCGCGGCGGCTACGGCGCATTCCTGTACGACCAGGTGATGGATCAATACCTGCCCTACAACACCGACGCCGATCACCCGATGCTCGTGCTGCTGCACCACGACGGCGACAACTTCGGCGGCGGCAGCGAGAGCTACTATCACCACAATTTCCAGAACATGGTGAGCTGGGCCGCGGCCGACCCGGACTACGACGTTACGACGATCGACGACTACCTCGAGCGTTTCCCGCCCGACCTCGCCGACGTGATTCACGTCGAGAACGGCTCGTGGGCCGGCGCCGACAACGGCGACCCCGAGTTCAAGAAGTGGCTCGGCGATCCGAACCCGAGCGGCTGGAGCCCGGACCGGAACAGTTGGGCCGTGCTGACCGCGGCGAAGAACCGCGTATTCGGCGCCGAGCAGATCGCGCCGGCGGCGTCCCTTCAGAACATCCTGACCGGGACGGGCTCGAACACGGAGAAGGCCTGGCACTGGCTGCTGGTCTCGCAGGCCAGCGACTACTGGTACTGGGACGGAACCGAAATCTGGGACAGCAATGTGACGCGCGCCTGCAATCAGGCCGTCGCGTTCGCAAACCTCGTCCTCGCCGGCCAGCCGGACGACACGCCTCCGACGATCTTCCTGCCGCAGCGCCAGCCGTACAACCCGGGCGGATACGAATGGTCCGCCACTCCCGAACCGAGCGATTTCGAAGTCTGGACGTTCGTCGACGACGTCAACGGCCTCGCGAGCGTCACGCTGCGCTGGCGCGTCGACGGCGACGGCTTCAACCCCGTCGGCTCGATTCAGAACGAGACGTTCGCCGGAGGGCCGGAGGTCGGCCCGTGGAACTCGGTCGCGATGACCGCGCAGACCATGCCGCAGCCTCCGGCCGGCGTGCTGAACGCGAGCGTCCGCGCGCAGCGCTTCTACGCGACGATCGCCGGGCAGAGCGATGTGCTGATCGACTATTACGTCGAAGCGACGGACGGCGCGGGCAACACCGCGACGTCGAAAATCCAGCACGTCTACGTCGGCGCGCCGGACGTCGGCGGCGACGAGCGCGTGACGCTCACGCCCGACCCGCCGGTGGCAGGCGAGCCCGTGACGGTCTCCTACGACCCGTCCGGCGGGCCGCTGGCCGGCTCGGCGCAGGTCTACCTGCACTACGGGTTCAACGGGTGGAACCCCGTGATCAGTCCGGACCTGGCGATGACGTGGAACCCCGGCGCGCTGCGGTGGGAAGCCACGATCAGCGTCGCCGGCAGCGCGGCGCAGCTCGATTGCGTGTTTCGCAACCAGTCGAACCAGTGGGACAACAACAACGGCGCGGATTGGCACTTCGACGTGCAATCGTCCGAGCCTCCGCCGTGGACAATGGACGGCGCGCTCGAGCCGACCGCGACGCTGCTGGCAAGCAACGGCGGCATGAATCTCTGGGCCGACCTCGCCGGCGACGTGCTCTACGTCGCTACGAATGACGCCGGCGAAGGCGACGACCACTTCCTCTACATCGCCGAATCGCCGGGCGCGATGGTTCCAGCGAACTGGGCCAAGGCCGGCCAGATCGCGGCGTGGGACGCGTATCTCGCCGACGAAAACAACAACGACTACGAGTCGTGGTTTGACGCGTCCGGCACGACGCAGGCGGCCACCGGCGCGAACGGCGGCGTGCTGGAAGGCACGATCGACCTGGCGGGCGAATTCGGCGCAGTGCCCGCGCAGGTGTACCTGGCGGTCGGCGCCTATGCGTCGGCGGACGGCGGCGCACTGCGCCCGAACCGCCAGGTTCCCGGCTCACTCGACGGCGACGGACATCTCGAAGCGAACGAGTATCTGCTGGTCGATCTGTCGCAGTTTGACCCGCAACCCTGTGCGGAAGACCTCGATGCCGACGGCTCGATCGGCCTGGGCGACCTGTCGGCGTTGCTCGAGTCTTTCGGCTGCGCGACCGGCGACGCCTGCTATTCCGCGGCGAAGGATATCGACGGCGACGGAGAGGTCGGACTCTCGGACCTGAGCGACCTGCTGGCGGTCTTCGGAAGCGATTGCCCGTAGCAATTCGTTGAAGAACGTGTGGTGCGGGTTCTTGGCCCGCATTCCCGGTTGCGGCGACAGATGATTGCAGGTCGCCGACCATCGCGCGTACACTACGTGGACTTCTTCTGACATTGTCTCCATCGAAGCGGCGCGCCGCGTGCGTCGCGCGAGCGCCCGGACAAACTGGGGGCTGCCATGTCACGATCACGGGTTTCCTTCATCGTTGCGGCTGTCGCCGGCGTGGTTTCGACCCTGACCGATTCGTCGCGCGCCGAGTGCCTGCTTGGGCGTCTTCTGGCGCCGCCGGGGGAAGCAGCCGCGTTCGACTACTTCGGCTCCTCCGTCGGGCTGGATGGAGATCGTCTGGTCGTCGGTTGCCAGTACGACGACGGGGCGTACTTCAACACCGGCGCGCTGTTCGTCTTCGAGCGGACCGGGACGGCGTGGCAGCCGGTGGTGAAACTCACGGCGACAGACGGCGCGTCGTTCGACGTGCTCGGACTGTCGGCTGACGTAAGCGGGGACCGGGTAGCGGGCGGCGCGCCGTTCGATGGGCGCTCGCTGGGCGATCACCAGGGCGCGGCGTATGTGTTCGAGTACGACGGCGCGCAATGGGATCAGCACAAGCTCACGTCCGGCGCGTTCTCGCGCGCCTTCGAGTGGTTCGGCACGGCGCTGGATCTGGAGGGAGACGATCTGATTGTCGGCGCGCCGGGGAATCAGGATCCCAACCTCGCCATGCCCGGCTGGGCGTACGCATTTCGCCGTGATGCGGGCGGCTGGACCTTGCAGCAGCAACTGACGCCGGGCGATCCCGATCCCAACGACCTGTTCGGCGACGCGGTCGCGCTGGACGGCGACCTGGCGATCATCGGCGCGCGGGGCGACGATCAGGAAGCGACCGAAGCCGGCGCAGCCTATGTCTTCCGGCGCAGCGCCGGCGTGTGGTCCCAGGAAGCTAAGCTAACGGCCGATGATGCGGCCGCGTACGATCGGTTCGGCTGGTCGGTCGCGGTGGACAGCGAGCGGGCGTTCGTCGGCTCACCGGGGCGACAGGGCGCGAGTTTCAACGAAGGCGCCGTGTACGAGTTTCACCGCGTCGCCGGGGTCTGGACGCAGGTCCAGCGAATCACCGCGTCGGACGCCTTCGCGGATGACAACTTCGGCAACGCGCTCGCGGTGGACGGCGACGCGCTGCTGATCGGCGCGTGGTTTTCGGACAACGACGCCAGCGCCTCGGGCAGCGTCTATGCCTTCCGCCATGACGGCGCACAGTGGGTCGAGTCGGCCAAGTTTGTGTCCACGCACGACGAGATGCTCGGGAATTTTGGCGTTTCGATCGGCTTGTCGAACGGCCTGGCCGTCGTCGGCGCGCCGAACGAGAACGCGTCGCCGGGACCGGACTCCGGAGCGGCGTATTCCTTCGCCGTCGCCGGACCGGACTGCAACCAGAACGACTCGCCCGACCTGTGCGACATTCACGTCGGCGCCAGCGAAGACCTGAACGGCAACGACGTTCCGGACGAATGCGAAGTCTGTCCGCTCGACCTCGACGGTGACGGCTCGGTCGGCCTGGGGGATCTGTCTGCGTTGCTCGAATCGTTCGGCTGCGCGACCGGCGACGCCTGCTATTCCGCCGACAGGGACTTCGATGGCGACGGCGAAGTCGGGCTCTCCGACCTGAGCGACCTTCTCGCGGATTTTGGAACCGATTGCCCGTAGACGCGTGCTGCCGCCACGGGGCTTTACAGACACAACCGCTTGTGTTCTGCTATGCGAGGTTGTGCAACTGCTACCGCATCAAGGAGGATCGCGATGAGACGCCGTTCGCTGCTCGTGCTCCTGGCCGCCGCTGCCGCTCTCTCGAACGGCTGCGAGAAGCAAGCCGCCGCTCCGGCCGCGCGAGACGAAAGCCTCGCAGCGGAGACACCCCCGCCGCCGCCGCCGTCCGATTCGCTCGATCGCATGGATTCCGCGGGCAGGACCGACATGGCCGCGTCGCGCGACCCAATGACGACGTACGACGCGTCCTACGACTCAGGCGGAAGCTCGTCGTCGGGCGCGTCGCGAATGACGTCCTCGGACGAGCCGCTCGCGCCGACCGGCGGCGCGAACACGTACCTGGTTCGTAAGGGCGACACGCTCTACAGCATCGCCCGCAACTCGTACGGCGATCAGAGCCGCTGGCGTCAGATTTGGCAGGCGAACCAGACTCGCGTGCCCGATCCGAACCGGCTCGAAGTCGGCACGAAGTTGATCATCCCCTGACCGTCGCGCCGCGCACGCGCGACTTCCCCGCGTCGCGCGCCGACGGTGCGGACGACGCGGAGTCGCCGCCGTGCCAGCGGAGGAACGGTTTGCCCCGCCGCCCGCCGGCGCCGACCTTTCTCGCGGACAGCCGCGCGATTCGGACCGGTCCGGCGCGTCGCTGCGCGCCGACACGCCGCTGCAATTCATCCGCGGCGTCGGTCCGCGGCGCGCCGAAGCGCTCGCCTCGCTGAAGCTCAGCACCGTCCGCGATTTGCTCGAGTACCTCCCATTCCGCCACCAAGTCGAACTCGGTGAAGTCGAGATCGCCGACCTCCGCCCGAACACGCTCGCCACGGTGCGCGGCGAAGTCCTGAGCGTCAGCCGCCGCTGGACCAATCTGAAAGTCGAGATTACCGACGGCACCGGCTTCTGCACGCTGCGCTGGTTCAGCAGCGCCAACTCCGCCGCCGGAGTTGCGGTCGGCGCGACGGTGCTCGCCACCGGCAAGGTTCAGGTGTTCAACGACGACCTGGAGCTCGTCCAGCCGACCGTGCGCGTGTTCGCGCCCGACGCGACCCTGCCGCTCGGCGAGGCGCGCGGGCGTCTGGCGGGCGTCTACTCCGGAAATGAGCAGGCGAAGTCGTCGCTGATCCGCCGAGTGGTGCAAACCCTGCTCGCGCACGAGCGGCTGCCCATCGACGATCCGCTGCCTTCCGAGCTGCTCGCGCGCCGCGACCTGCCGCCCCGCGAGCAGGCCGTGCGGCACATGCACGAACCGCCCGACGAAGCCGCGCTGGCGATCGCTCGAAAGCGCCTGGCGTACGAGGAGCTGCTCCTGCTGGAAACGGCGATGGCGATCCGGCGTCGCCGCGTGCAGACGCGCGAGGTGGCGCGTGTGCTTCGCGTCACTCCCGAGATTGACGCGCGCATTCGCGCGCGGTTTCCGTTCGCGCTCACGGCTGCACAGGATCGCGCGGCGGCCGAGATCGCCCGCGACCTCGAGAGCGGCCGCCCGATGACGCGCCTACTTCAAGGCGACGTCGGCAGCGGAAAGACGGTCGTCGCGCTCTACGCCTGCCTGGCGGCGATCGCGCACGGTCGCCAGGCAGCGATCATGGCGCCCACCGAGATTCTCGCGTCGCAGCACTTCGGAAACATCGAGCGTTACCTCGACGGCAGCCGCGTGCGGCGTGTGCTGCTGCGCGGAGCGATGAGCCGCGCAGAGCGCGCCGCCGCCCGCGAGCGGATCGACCGCGGAGAGATCGACCTTGTGGTCGGCACGCAGGCGCTGCTCGAATCGGACGTTTCGTTTCACGATCTGGCAGCCGTGGTCGTCGATGAGCAGCACAAGTTTGGCGTGATGCAGCGCGCCGACCTTCGCACGAAGGGGCCGTTGCCGCACTACCTGCTCATGACCGCGACTCCGATCCCGCGCACGCTCGCGATGACCGTGTTCGGCGACCTGGATGTCTCCGTGCTCGACGCGTGCCCGCCCGGCCGCGGCCGCGTCGTCACTAAGCTGGCGCTGCCGGGGCAATGGACCGCGTTGATGGAGCAGGTCGGGGCGCGCCTGCGACGCGGCGAGCAGGCGTATGTCGTCTGTCCCACGATCGGCGACGCCGACGGCGAACCGGAGCGTCCGCCGAACCCGCGCGGACCGGCCGGCCCGCCGCTCATGTCCGCACACCAGACGTTCGCGCGGCTCATGTCCGGACCGTGGCGCGATCTGCCGGTCGGACTGCTGCACGGCGCGCTTCCGGGCGACGAGAAGAGCCGCGTAATGAGCGCGTTCGCGCAGGGCGAACTCGCGGCGATCGTCGCGACCACCGTAGTGGAGGTCGGCGTGGATGTTCCGGCGGCCACCGTTATGGTCGTCGAGAACGCCGAGCGATTCGGTCTGTCGCAGCTTCATCAGCTCCGCGGGCGCGTCGGACGCGGAGGACGCGACGGGCTGTGCGTGCTGATCGCCCGCTCGCGCGCGGAGAAGACGCGCGAGCGACTAAACGTCATGCTGGAAACGACGGACGGGTTCCGGATCGCCGAAGCTGACCTGCGCCTTCGCGGTCCCGGCGAACTGCTCGGCACGCGGCAACACGGCCTGCCGGAGCTGCGCGTCGCAAGCCTGATCGACGACTTCGAGCTGCTTCAGCACGCGCGGGACGACGCATTCGAGCTGATCCGGTCCGACCCGGAACTGCGCATGCCGAAGCATGCCCGCCTTTTGCCGGCCGTGCGGCGTCTATTCGCGGACAAGCTCAGGCTGCTCGAGGCGGGCTGATCTTCCAAGCGCCCGCTGCGGACCGAACAGGAAGCCCGTTCCCCATGGGAGAAGGAAAGACCGGTCCCCCAGTGGGAAAGGAAAGACCGGTCAGAGACCGGTCCCCCAGTGGGAAAGGCAAGACCGGTCAGAGACCGGTCCCCCAGTGGGAAAGGCAAGACCGGTCAGAGACCGGTCCCCCGAAGAGTTGGAGAGCGCGTGCACAGGCAAGACTCAACGGCGCGACTGGCCGACGCGAGGGTCCGACACGCCGTCGCCCTACGGACAGGCGCCGCCGTAATTCGTTAACTGGGCCGACAGGTCCGCCAGATCGATGCAGCCGCTGTTGTCGAAGTCAGCGGCTGGGTCGTACATCGGGTTCCCGCTGCACGTCTGGAATCCGCCAAGCAGCGCCGAGAGATCGTCGATCAGCACGAAACCGTCGCCGTTCACGTCGCCTTCGCACGTGCCGGCTTCGCAGTCGTCGGCCGTGCCGTTCGAATCGCCGTCGACGCAGTCGCTGCCCATACCCTTCCAGGTTCCGCCCGCGGTGCCGCATTGCGTCTGCGTCATTTCGAGGCAGAACCCGTTGTCGAAGCAGCACGCCCCCTGCGGCTGCGGGCAGTTCGCCGTCGAACAGAGGCTGTCGTTGCCCTGGTACGCGCCGCCAGCGGTCGCGCACTCCTCCGGACTCACATCTTCCAAACAACTGCCGTCCGGCAGGCAGCACGCGCCGCTCGGGAAACACACGGTCGTCCCGCACGTTTGCGGATAGATGCCCGGCTCCCCACCTGCGCCGAGGCAGTCGGCCGCCGTCAGATCGACGCAGCCGCCGGTCGATTCGAAGCAGCATGCCACCAGCGGCGGCGGACAGTTGGTCTGCGCGCACAGCGTTCCGTTGCCCTGATACGTGCCGCCGAATTCGGCGCAATCGCTCGATCCCAGCTCGAAGCACGTTCCGTCGTCGAAGCAGCACGCGGCCGGCTGCTCGTCGCAATCCACGACCGCGCGAATCACGAAGTCGCCGGAGATTCCGAGCCCGCAGCCGCCGAACCATTGCGACGGCGGAATCGCGTAAATGCCGTTCTTGAACGGCTGGCAGCCGTCCGTGTCCGTGCAGACGCTGGGACCGACCGCCCCGGGGTTGGTCTCGAATCGGAACACGACCACGAAGCGTTCGCCGGACGACACCGGAACGTCGATCGGGATCATGTTGTCCTCGTCGACGTACCGGAATTCATTCATGAACCCGTCCACCATCCGCGGTGCTTCGAGCAGCAGCAGCTCCGCGCCGGGAACCGGGAAAGCCCCGTCGGCATGAATGCGAATCGAGTCGTGAATCTGCGGCGGGCGATTGCCCGGCCCGGACTTCCAGTAAATCTGCACCGCGACGATCCGGCCTTCGCACGGCGACGTGAGCCACGCCGCGGCCCGCTCGTTCGCGACGAAGCCGAGCTGAATCGCCACCGTGCCGCCGTCCACGAGCGAGTCGTTCTTGACGACGGTCTCAGCGGCCCGTGTGAGCGTCGCCGACATCCCACAACTCAGAGCGAGCGCGATCCAGCGGGTTGCAGACATTCCCGTTCCTTTGTCGAAGAAAAAGATCGATGAACGATACCACGTGTTGCCGACGCGCGCAAACTCGCCGCGCCGGACTCACGTTCCGATACATTCTTCGCGGCTGTGCGACCGGAATCAACTGCTCTATGCGATCGGTCGCGTCCACACTGCGATCGCCACCGCGACGATTATCGGCAGCCGCTCACAATCTCGCCCGCGCCGACCGATTCGCTCCAACGGGAAACGGCCCAGCGCGTTCTCCGGCCGACGCGCCTACACTTGGACGAGAGCATTCAGACGCACGAGCACCCGCATGTCGGCACGTCTCACGATTCGCGCGACGAACGGTCTGCGCGCCACGGTCATCGCGGCCGCGCTCTGCGGCGTCGCTCTCGACACGCGCGCCGGCGGAGGACCGGTCCGCGCGGCCTCGCCCGGCGCCGCGAACGAGGACGCGATCGTCGTCGAACGCTTCTCCCATGCCGGGCAGGATCAAGCCCTCTATCCCGACGGGACACGTTGGCACATTTATCAACCTGCTGGCGCCGATCCGGCCGACGTCGGCGCGTGGATTCGCTATGACGTGGCCGTTCCGGCGGCCATCTATGACGGGAACCCAGTCACCACGTATCCGAATCTCGTGTCCGCGGTGCGCGGGAACGTGTGCCGCGGCGCTCGACTGCTCTGGTCCGATGCGGCCGAGTCGGTCGGCGTGACGCCCGCCGAAGCACGCGCGACCGCTCAGAGCGGGCAACTCGTCGCGATCGAAGGCGACTCGCTCGACTTCGACGTGCCGGCCGGGCTTGAAGCGGGCCGCTTCCGCCTGTGGGTCGTCGATCCCGGCCCGCCTCAGCGCAGCCCGGTGCGCGCTCAGCAGCTTGACGAGAACGGCCTCGCTCTGCCGGGTCAGCTGAGCGACCACCCGACAAGCGGCGCCACCGGCGCGGCCGGCTACTTCGCGGGGTTCTGGACGAACCTGCACCCCTCTTGTCGGGCCTTGCGCCTAACGGCAGTAAACGGAAGCGGCACGGGCGAATGCCGGGTTGTCGGAGTCGACTTCATTCAGCCGGATCAGCCGGTCGAGCCGGGCACGTCCATCCTGATCCACGGACAGCCGCGCTGCGGAGCGCTGATGTACGACGGCAACGACGGCGCGGCGCGCGTGCTCATGCCCTTCTCGCTCATCAATTTCGTGCCCACCGGACTGCCAACGCAGGAATTTGCGATCTACTGGGACACCGATCCGCAGTGGGACGGCGACGAGTCGGAGCAGGGACCGGCCAAGAGCATCGGCGGCCTGAGCCACCAGGGCTGCGACGGCGGCGCGCTGGAGATTTTGACGCAGACCGGCGCGGGCGCTCCGCTGCACTGGAACTCGTCCTTCCCCGGCGACGCCATCGGGGTGGACTTCGCCGCGCTGCGGCTGCGCGGCGGTGACGCGCACCTCCGCAGCGACCGCACGGGCGGTGTTCTGGGCCGTATCGAGGCGGCGCTGCTGTTCGACGCCAGCGGGCTGCGCGTGCACAACCGCATCGAAATCCTGCCCGGCCAGACGGCGTACGTGTTCTACCAATACGTCGCGCTGCCGACCGCACCGCTCGATGTCGCCTGGGTGAAGTTCCACAATGACGACGCGGGCAAGTCCGTGAACGGGCTGGATTCGGTGACGGCCGACCGGCGATGCAACGGCTTGGTGCTGGCCGGCGGATCGGCGAATGTGGCGTACCACCTCAACCAATGGTTCGGGCACGTGCGCGCGGACAGTCCGGCGCTGCTGCCGCGGCTGGCGCGGTCGGCCGGATTCTACAAGATGTACATCACGGAGCGCGCCGATTCCGACTCTCCCGGCGACGCCTTCGGCCCCGGCAGCGTGCTCGAGAGCGGGTATTCGCTTCGCATCACCGACGTGTCGCGATCGGGGCTTGCAGACGTGCCACGAAAGATCATGGCGACGCCGCGGTAGGAATCCGCCGCGACGGACCGGGCGCCGTCGTACACCGCACGCGCGCCCCTGATGGATCGCGCTGGCACGACACCCGGTTCGGCGCTACGATTTCCGCGATCGGAGTCGCGCAGGCGCCACTGCGACCCAGGAAACGCAGCCTGCTCGGAGAAATCCGCCGGACGAGATCGACCGCCACCGCGTGCCCACGGCAGGGTATAAGACGCAGCACGGCCTCCCGGCGTCGCCGCGGCCGCCCTGGAATGGAAGGATTCGCCATGCCGATTCGCCGCCGCTGGTCGCCCGCGCACTGGCTCGCCTGGCTCACGGCCGGTCCGTTGTTGTTCCTGGACAGTTGCGACCCGACGCTGCGCACCACGGTCGAGGACGGGATCATCGATACGTCGAGCGCCCTGCTCGGCTCTACGATCCGCGCGTTCATCAACGTCGCGCTCGAAGCCGCCACGCAGAATTCGTAGGCGCCGCGACGTTCGCGCGGCGGCCGCTCAACGGGATTCGCCGTGGTCGACCGGTTTCGCGGCCGCGTCGCTCCACCCGCGTAATCGGACCGCTCGCTCGCGCTCGCGGCTCGGCTGGAACTCCGGCTCACGACTGAAACCGCTCAGGCGCGCAACCCGCGGGCCGCGACACATGCAAGTCGCCGCTAGTCCCTCGCGGCCGCCGGAGACTCCGCCGCCCGGCGAGCTTCGACGGCGAGGTCGATCGCAAGCTCGACCGCGGCGCGCATGCTCCCCGGGTTCGCACGATTTCGACCGGCGATGTCGAACGCGGTCCCGTGGTCCGGGCTGGTGCGAATCGCCGGGATGCCGAGCGTCAAGTGCACCGCGCGATGAAACGCCGCCATCTTCACCGGAATCAGTCCCTGGTCGTGATACATCGCGACCAGTCCGTCGAACTGCTCGAGCGCTTCAGGCGTGAACGCACTGTCGGGCGACAGCGGTCCGTGCACGTCCACGCCGGCGCTGCGCGCCATCACCAGCGCGGGCTTGATGATCCGCTCCTCTTCGTCGCCGATCGCGCCGTTCTCGCCAGCGTGCGGGTTCAGACCGAGCACGCCGATCCGCGGACGCTCCACGCCAAACCAGCCGCGCAGCGCCTGGTCGAGCAGGTCGATCGGCTGGTGCACCAGGCCGATCGTGAAGCGATTCCGCAGATCGAAAAGCGGGATGTGATCGCTCGCCAGCGCCACCCGCAGCGCCCCGGCCGCGAACATCATCGCCACGCGGCGCGATTCGAACGCGTCGGCCAGCAGTTCGGTATGTCCCAGGTGTTTACATCCGGCCATCCGCCAACTGGTCTTGTTGATCGGACCGGTCACCAGCGCGTCGATCGAGCCGGCCTTCAACAGCCGCACGCCTTCCTGCACGAAGCGATGCGACGCGATCCCGGCCACCTCGTCCGGCTCGCGACGCCCGTTGATCGGCATCATCTGCACGTCGTCGAAATCGGCCAGCAGCACGCCGTTCGCGACGCGCGGCGCGCCGTCGTACGGCTCACGCCACCAGAACCGCGGCAGCTCGGCCTGATCCGCCGCCATCTCGAGCACGTCGTGCAGCCCCAGCACCACGAAACGCGCCCGCGCGCGAAGCTCCGCATCGGCCAGCGTCTTGGCAATCACCTCCGGGCCGATTCCGAGCGGATCGCCCATCGTCATGCCGATGATCGGACGCGCTCCGGCGATGCGGGACGCGGCGGCGCTCATCGCACAAACCCCTGCTCGCGCAGCGTGTCCCACGTCACCCGGGACGCAGCCGGCGCAGTGGACGACGTGAGTGCGGCCAGGCGGCTGACCACCAGCCGGGCGAGCATGTCCGTCTCGACGTTCACCGAGTCGCCCGCGTCGCGCCGCCCGAGCGTCGTGCGCGCGAGCGTCTCCGGAATCAGCGCGACGCTCAGCAGCGTGTCGTGCACGTCGGCCACAGTCAGGCTCACTCCATCGATCGCCACCGAACCCTTGTGCACGACGTACGGCTCGACCTCGCGCGGCAATCGCAGCGTCATCCGCCAATCGTCCGCCGCGCGCTGCACGCGCTCCACCACGCCGATCGCGTCAATGTGTCCCTGGACGAAGTGCCCGTCCACGCGATCGCCCACGCGCAGCGATCGTTCCAGATTCACCGGGCAGCCGGCCGACAGTTCGCCCAGATTCGTCCGCGCAAGCGTCTCGGGCACGGCGTCAAACACAGCCTGCCCCGCGCCGCAGGACACGACGGTCAGGCACACGCCGTTGACCGCGACGCTGGCGCCTGGACGAAGCCCCTCGGACAGCGCGCCGATGTCGAGCTCGATCCGCGCCGCCGCGTGCGCGCGCGCCCCGCGCCGGATCGATCGCACGACGCCGACATGCTCGACGATTCCCGAGAACACAGGTCCGCCCTCTTCTCGCGCGCCGGCGCGAACGGTCGGATGGGCGTACGCCGCCCAAAGACTCTCGGACGCCGACGCTGCACTGCCGGGCGCGGCGCAACCCCATCATTAAACGCAGTCTACGGTCCGACTGGCAAGCGAAACCCCGAAAAACGCCGCTGTCGGCATCGGGGCGTCTTCGGTCCGCGGGTCAGGGCAGGTCGTCGCGCACAGTGTCGATGTCGAAGTCGATGAAAATCGCGCGAAGGTTGTCATCGTTGATCGCAGCTCCGACATCGCTCGCAGGATCGTCGAGAAACTCCGTCAGGCTCTCCACGTCCGTCACGCCGGCCTCGGCGAACAAGCGCGAAATCGCCAGCGCCTCGGTGTCGGAATACTGTGTCACCGCGGTTGCGTCGCCGTAGAACTGCACCTCGTCCGGCGTCAGCTCCAGCATCCTCGCTTCGTCGATCTTGACCAGCGCCGATTCCAGGTCGCCGCCGAACTGATTGCCCAGACGCTCCGAAGCCAGTAGTCCGTTGATCGTCACCTCGTCGAATCCGAAGCGCCGCAGTTCCTCGCGCTTCTCCTGCGGCGTCAATCCAGCGCTGTTTCGCACGTTGTCCACCTGCTCGATCGTCGCATCCTGCCCCGCCGGCAGGTCCGTCGGGCTGCACCCGACCGGCGGCAAGAGCGCGGCCACAACGCACACGCGGACGACGCGACACAACCGGGGCTTTCGTGGCATGGGTTCCTCTCGCGACGATCCGATCGCCATGTCATTCTATCGGGCGCGGCAACCTCGCGCCGTAAGCGGCTCGCTCGGACGTCCCAGGCGAACGACCGCGGAATCTACCGCCGCCGTCCCGCCGACGGTAGTATCGGACACGAACGGGCGCAGGCCCGAATTCGAGCGGAACCGCGACCGTCACGGAGCGGCGCAAGCGGGCGATCCACGAGCTGCCATTCCGGCTCGCGCGTGCCTGCGACTGCGTCCGATTCGATCCGGACCGAGGGACGGTCGTCGGTCGCACGGGGACGATGATGCGGGTTGCATTGGTCGGGTTGCCATTCTGCGGGAAGACGACGCTGTTCACGGCCATCTCCGGCCTGCCGCGCGACCACCTCAAGCCGGTCGAGGAGAACCTCGCCAGCGTGAAGGTTCCCGAACCCCGCCTCGACTGGCTCGAAGAAATTTACACGCCCAAGAAACGCACCGAGGCCACGCTCGACTTCCTGGACCTGCCGGCCGGCGGCGACGGTGAATCGGAACATGCCGGACTCAGCCGCCACCTGCCGAGCCTGCGACAGGCGGACGGGCTGGTGCTGGTGCTGCGGGCGTTCGAGTCCGACAGCGTGCCGACTCCGCCCGGCGGCATCGACCCGCATCGCGATCTCAAATCGCTCCGCGAAGAGATGCTGCTGGCCGACCTGCTGATCTGCGACAACCGCGTCGAGAAGATCGAAAAGGGCGCCGGCAAGCCGACCAAGGACCGCGACGCGCTCAAGCACGAGCTGGCGCTGCTGAAGCGCTGCCGCGAAACGCTCGAGGCCGAGCGACCCCTGCGCGACGTCATTCAGCCCGGCGAGGAAGAGCGCATGGTCCGCAGCTTCGGCTTCCTGACGCAGAAGCCGGTCGTCGTCGCTCTGAACATCGCCGAATCGCAGATTCCGAACCCGCCGACCGTGGAGGACGACCACGGCGCGATGGTCGTGCCGGCCTGCGCGCCCATCGAGGCCGACATCATCCAGATGGAGTCCGCCGACCGGCCGGAGTTCATGCGGGGCTACGGAATCCTCGCGCTGGCCCGCGACCGAATCATCCGCGCCTGCTACGACGCGCTCGGCCTCATCAGCTTTCTCACCGCCGGCGAAGAGGAGGTCCGCGCCTGGTCGATTCCCGCGAACACGTCCGCGGTCGATGCGGCCGGGAAGATTCACACCGACCTGGCACGCGGGTTCATCAAGGCGGAAACGGTCGCGTACGCCGACCTGAGGGACGCCGGCTCGATGCGCGAGGCCAAGGCGCGCGGCAAGGTGCGGCTGGAGCCGAAGCACTACGTCGTGCAGGACGGCGACGTCATGCTCTTTAAGTTCAACGTCTAGCGTAGTGTCTCAGAGACTCTGCGACATTCAGCGCCGCGACCGTAAGGGAGCGGGGTCGGCGCAAGACGCTGCCAACTCCTATTCCCCGCTGCCTGACGGTCGCGGCTCGGTTCCGGACACGCAGCGCCTTCCATGAGGCACTACACTAACGCGCCGCGCCAGGGTCCACGCGACGGGCGCGCGTCCGGCCGCCGGGACGCGTCCCGCGGCGATCGGCGGTTCCGCGGAGTGCACACGATGTCGCGCAATGCCCGCTGCAACCGCACGCACGCGGCAGCCGTCGTGCCGGCCGCGCTGCTGGCGCTGCTGTTCATGTCGAGCGCCGCGGCGCGCGAAGTCTCCCTGGCAGAGCAGATTCGCCGCGTCGCCGATCTCGATCGGCTCATGCGTCCGCCGCAGGTCGGCGAACGATCGGTCATCGCGTCCGGGACGGCCGACGCAGGCGCGGTCGCCGAGACGTTGCTCGTTCGCGTGGACGGCCCGGCGGTCGTCACGCGGCTGTGGGTCGAGAAACCAACCGGCACGCTGCGACTGGTGATCGACGGACGCGTGGCGATCGACGGCGCGTGGCGGGATTTCTTCGGCGGCGCGATCGCGCCGCTGGGCGAGCCGCTGACCTATCGCATCGCCCTCGACGGCCCGGGTGTGAACTACTTTCCGATCGGCTGCAACGAATCGCTCGAGCTGCACAGCGCCGGCCTGAGCGGGGCCTATCAGGCCGACATCACCCGATTCGATGCGCCGACCGCCGTCGCCCCATTCGCTGCGTCGCTGCCGGGCGACGCGCACGACGCGCTCGAATCGGTGGCGACCGCCCTCAGACACGGCATCACGGAAAGCGACCTCCGCCGCGAGCGGAAACTCAGCCCGTATGCCGCACAGGAGGATCTTCCGCCGGGCGCTCACTTCGGCGCCAGCGCAAGCGGCGCCGGAACGATCCGCGCCGTGCACGTCTCCGTCACCGATCGCAGCGAGCCGCGCGAACTCAACGCCATGCACCGTTGCGTATTGCGCGTCTACTTCGACGGCCAGCAGACGCCGTCGGTCGAAGCCCCGCTCTCGGCGTTCTTCGGCGCCGGATTCAATCGCTATTCCGCGTCGGGACTGCCGGCCGGCACCGACCGCTGGTCGGACATGCCCGGCGAGTCACCGCTCGAAAGCTGGCTCATGTACGCACTGTGGCCCATGCCGTTTCGCGACGGCGCGCGCCTCGAACTGCACAACGACACGAGCAAGAAGATCGGACTCATGCTGTACGTGCTGGTCGACCGCCAGCCGCCCGGGCCTCGAGCCCTCCGCTTCCACGCGCGCTACGTTCGCGAGCCGCAATGGGACAAGCGCCCCGTGCCCGCGCTCGACGTCGCCGGGCGCGGCCGCTGGGTCGGCCTGACCCTGCTGAGCGACTCGACGGACCCCGGCGCGTGGACCGACGGCGCGTCGGTCGCGGTGGACGGCGACGCGCCATCGCCGCTCGCGGGCGGACTGGCGAGCTTCCTGGGATGCGCCCTCCCGCCGGCCGTCGGCAGCTTTGCACTGCACGGCGTGCCGCACGCGACCTGGCCCGGCAAGACCACTGCACATCGCTGGCGAGTCGCCGACAGCGTTCCGTTCCAGAAGTCGCTGCGCGTGTCGCTGCCCGCCGGGCGCTGCGGACCGGGCGCGTTCGGCAGCGCCGTCGCCTATTGGTACGCCGATGCCGAAGCGACCGCGCGCGTTCCGCAGTGGACGGACGAAACGCTCGACCTGCCGCCGTTGCGCGTCGCCGGCGCAGCCGAAGTCGAGGGTGCAATCCAGGGCGACGGCTGGGGTTCCATCGTGCAGCAGCGGCACGCGGGCGGCGTCGAGCTGTCCGGGCAGGCGGCCGCGAGAATCACAACGACCGATCCGGTCCTCTGTACGCTTCGGGCGCGCAGCGCGGGGCGCTACCGGCTGAGCCTGCGCGTGCACCCTTCCCGCTCATTCGAGCGCATTCGCATCGAAACGGAGGCCGGCGTCGCGGTCGGCTCGGTGGAGTACCGGCGAACCGAGGACGGCGTGCACTCCGTGGGCGCGGTGGACCTGGTGGAGGGGATCAACACGCTCCGCGTAACGTGCTCGAAGCCGGTGACGCTCGATTGCTGGATTCTCGAACCGATCGCGCCGTGAGCGCCGCGAGCGCGGACGCGACCGACCGCCTTCGACTCACTCGCCGATGATCTTGACGAGCACGCGTTTGCGGCGTCGCCCGTCGAACTCGCCGTAGAAGATCTGCTCCCAAGGCCCGAAGTCGAGCCGGCCTTCGGTGATGGCGACGACCACCTCGCGTCCCATAATCTGCCGCTTCAGGTGCGCGTCGGCGTTGTCCTCGCCGGTGAGATTATGTCGATAGGCGCTGGTCGGCGCGTGCGGGGCGAGGCGCTCGAGCCAGCGCTCGTAGTCGGCATGCAGCCCGGACTCGTCATCGTTGATGAATACGCTGGCGGTGATGTGCATCGCGTTCACCAGCGCGAGTCCTTCGCGCACGCCGCTCTCACGCAGCGCCGCCTCGATCTGCGGCGTGATGTTCACGAAGCCGCGCCGCGCGGGAATCTCCATCCACAGCTCTTTTCGATAGCTCCGCACGCGTCGTCACCCGCCGCCCTTCGACGCCACCAGTGTCAGCCGTTCGCTGGTCCGGTCGAACGGGCGCCCCGTCAGCGTCTCGATCGCGCGAACGTGCGAAAACCCGGCCCGCCGCAGAAGGTCCGACAGCTCTCGACACGAATAGACGCGCAACGACGTGTTCACCGTCTGCACGCGACAGTCCCGCGCGAACGTCCACGCGCACGTCGCCCGGCAGCGCTCCGCATCGAAGCCGCGCTCCTCCAGCAGAATCGTGTCACCGATCCGGTTCCAGCTTCGCGCCTGAAATCGCGACAGGAACGCCTCGAGCGGAAACGCGTCCACCAGGAACACGCCCGCCGGCCGCAAGGCCGCCCACACGGCGGCGAAATAACGCTCGTCGTCCGTGTCCTCGCCGTAGCCGACGCACGTCCAGAACGAGATCGCCGCGTCGAACCGCGCCGTCCACGGCAGCGCGCGCATGTCGCCGACGTGGAACTCCGCCGCCAGACCCCGTTCGGCCGCCAGCCGCCGCGCGTCGCCGGCGAGTCCTGCCGCGCGGTCCAGCCCCACCACGCGGTGCCCGCGCGCGGACAGTTCCAGGCTGATCCGACCCTCGCCGCAGGGCACGTCCAGCACGTCGGCGCCGGCGCGCAAACCCAGCTCCCGCTCGATGAAATCCACCTGTTCGCGCGTCTTCTCCGCCGACCAGAACGCGCGCTGCACGTCCGCCCAGGGGCCGTTGAAGAATTCCTCGGACCACTCGGCATCCGGCACGATCCGCCTCTCTCCCGCGCGAGACCGTTTCCCCGGCGACGCTATCTCCCGCTCGCGATCGCCGCGGCCAGCGGCTGCACGACGTGCGGAATGACGCGGTCCCGAGCGAACCGCTCGCACAACCGCAGCAGATCGCGATGCACGTTGAGGATGTCGAACGAGTCCTCGGCGCCTCGATAGCGCCGCGCGGTCACGTGCACACTCAGCGCCGACGCCTCATACTCGCCCGAGCGCACCTCGAACGTCGTCGTGCGCCCCTTCACCTCGACGAACACCTGCGTCTGGCAATCGGCGCTGATCGTGAGGCCGAAGAAAGGCTGGCAGTCGATGATGTGCTCGGCGTCCTCCGCCAGCGCCGCAAGCATCGGACTGTCCTTCAGCAGCGTTTCGGCCACGAGCTGATCGTGATTGCCGCGATACTCCAGATCGAAACCGAATTGCACTTCCATGTAGTCGTAGTCGAGCTCGCTCAGCGTCAGAAACGTCGGCGCGGGCGTGAGCACCCGATCCGCGAACGTCAGCACCGCGCGCGCGTCCGGCGGATTCGCCATCGTGAACTTCAACGCCGACCGCTCCAGCCGAAGCGATCGGCGCTGCGCGGCCGTGCCTTCCTCCTCCAGCACGTAGCCCCCGTCGTCCCGGCGGCGAAGATGGCCCAGGTGCGGAAACGCCCGGCGGACCTGGTCGAAGTACTGCACCGCCGTCTCACGCGTCGGCTCGAGCTCCAGCTTCAAGTAGAGCCGCGAGTGCACGAACAGCTCGTCGCAGACCGCGTGAATCGACCACATGTCCCGTCCTCCCGAAGCGCGTTCAGTTCCGGAGCGACGGATCGTATTATTTCCGTCTGACGCCGGGACGCAATCGTCCCCTCTGCCGCCAACGGAGGTTTTCGCGTGATCGACCAGGCCCTCGCCCTCGCCGAGAAGATCCGCCGCTGGCGTCGAACCCTGCACGAATCCCCCGAGCTCAGCGGACAGGAAGCGCGAACGGCCGCGTTTGTCGCCGCCGAGCTGCGGCAGCTCGGATACGAGCCGCGGACGGGCGTCGGCGGAGGACACGGGCTCTACGCCGATCTCGACGCCGACGCGAGCGGACCGAGGATCGCCTTGCGGGCCGACATGGACGCCCTGCCCATCCAAGAGGAAACCGGCGTCGAGTACGCCTCGCGCAGCCCCGGCGTGATGCACGCCTGCGGGCACGACGCCCACGTCGCGATGCTGCTGGGCGCGGCGCGGCTGCTGCGCGACGCGCGAACTCGCCTGCCCGGACCGGTCCGAGTGCTCTTTCAGCCGCACGAGGAGCGTTTCCCCGGCGGCGCGCCGCAGATGATCGCCGGCGGCGCGCTCGATGGCGTCGAGCGCATCTTCGGGATTCACATCTGCTCCGAACTGCCGATCGGGCAGGTCGGAACGCGCGTCGGCCCGTTCATGGCCGCCGTGAACCCGTTCCGCATGCGCGTGATCGGCAAGGGCGGGCACGCCGCGGCTGCCGAACGCTGCGTCGATCCCGTCGTCGTCGGCGCGCAGATCGTCACGGCGCTCCAGACGATCGTGAGCCGCAACGTCGCGCTGTCCGAGCCGGTGGTCGTCTCGGTCACGCAGTTTCACGCCGGGACGGCCGACAACGTGATCGCCTCCGAAGCTACCTTGGGCGGCACCATCCGCACCTACTCCGCTGAAGCGCGCAGCCTCGTGTGCCGGCGCGTGCGCGAGATCGCCGAGAATGTCGCAGACGGGCTGCTGGCGCGGGCGGAAGTCGCCATCGACGACGGATATCCGGTGCTCCAGAACGATGCGCGATTCACGGCCGACGCCATTGCGGAAATCGAGGCTTCCGGAACGATCGCTGGGAAGGTGACCACGCTTCCGCTCCAGGGAGGCGGCGAGGATTTCGCCTATTACGCCCAGCGCGTTCCGGGTGCTTTCGTATTTCTCGGCGCCGCGAACTCGGCCAAGGACTGCGTCTACCCGCATCATCATCCGCGCTTCAACGTGGACGAGGATGCCCTGCCGCTGGGCGCAGCCATTCACGCGGCCGTCGCCCTGGGGAAGCGAGCTTGAGCGAATGAAACGACAGGACCAATCCGGCGAGAACGGATCGCCCCGCGCCGCCGAGCACGGCGCGAGCAGTCGAGCGTCGCAGCCGCCGGCGAACCCGCCGCCCGACGCTTGCCCGATCTGCGGCGAAGCGCTGCTCGGTGTCCATTGCAAGCTGATCTGCCGCAACTGCGGGTACCGCGAGGACTGCTCGGACCTGTTCGCAATGGAATAACCCGCCCCACCGAATTCGCACGCTCGATTCCGGCGCCGCCCGGCACCGTTTCCTCGATGGCTTGTTTGGCTATAATTCGGTATAGTCGGGTGTTTGGGCGCGTCTCGGCGATCGGATATGCAACATTTGGTTATACCGAGCATTGCGGACGCAAGCGGTTGTCGTATCGCAGCTTATGCGGACCTTTGGAAACCCGGCCTTAATATTTGACCGACCCCATATGTTGGGGTACACTGATGTTTGCCGCTCAATTGACGGTAGCCACCATGCCGGCTATCGCCGAGCGACGCTCGACAGAGCGTTTCTGCCGACGACGGGGATTGGTTCACCTCCGACCGCCTGGGTTGATCGCGCATGAGGCGCGATTCCATTGCGTAGGGAGCTCACGGATGAACGCGGCTCATTTCCATGAGAACGCATCGAACGCGCCTGCGAACGCGAGTGACAGTATTCGACTGACGGAGAACGCCCGCAAGGTTCTCGAGGCTCGCTATCTCAAGAAGGACGAGACCGGGCGCTGTCTGGAGCGTCCGGAAGACCTTTTCCGGCGTGTCGCGCGCACGGTGGCCGACGTCGAGTCGCACTATGGCGCCGCCCCGGCCACCCGCCAGGCGTGGGAAGACCGCTTCTACAACCTGATGACCAGCGGCCAGTTCATGCCCAATTCGCCCACGCTGATGAACGCCGGGCGCGAGATGGGGATGCTGAGCGCGTGCTTCGTTCTTCCCGTGCGCGACTCGATCCACGAGATTTTCAACAGCATTAAGCACACCGCGCTCATTCAGAAGGCCGGCGGCGGCACCGGCTTCGCGTTCGACGAGCTTCGCCCGACGGGCGACTTCATCGCCAGCAGCGGCGGCACGACCAGCGGGCCGATCAGCTTCTGGCGCGCCTTCAGCGAGGCGACCAACGCGATTCAGCAGGGCGCGTTCCGCCGCGGCGCGAACATGGGCATGATGTACATTCATCACCCCGACATCCTGAAGTTCCTGCACGCTAAGCAGGATCTCAGCCAGTTCACCAACTACAACATCTCGGTGAAGATCACCGACGCGTGGATGCACGAGTTCGGGGAAGACCCGGATTCGCCCCACATCGTCCGCAACCCGCGTACCGGACAGGCATTCGTCATTCCGCGCGACATCGAAGTCTGGAAGTACGACGTCCGAAGCCTGATCCCGGTCGATTGCGTGACCGCCGTGCCCAGCGGCGATCGCCGGGCCTATTTTACGACGCCCGTGATGAACGCCGCCCTGCCGGAAGAGCTGGCCGGAAAGGTCTATACCAAGCGTGAAATCTGGACTTTGATCGTCCGCAACGCGTGGCAGACCGGCGAACCGGGCGTGGTCTTCATCGACCGCATCAACGAGGCCAATCCGACGCCGCACGTCGGACGCATCGAAGCGACCAACCCGTGCGGCGAGCAGCCGCTGCTGCCCTACGAAGCGTGCAACCTCGGCAGCGTGAACCTGGGCGCGTTCGTCAGCGACGCGTGCACACCGCAGGCCCGCGTCGACTGGGACAGCCTGCGCGAATGCGTGCATGCCTGCACGCGCTACCTCGACGACGTTATCGACGCCAACAACTACCCCCTGCCCGAGATCGATCACATCTGCAAGGCCAACCGCAAGATCGGACTCGGAATCATGGGCTTCGCCGACGCGCTCTACATGCTCGGCGTGCCGTACAACAGCGAAGAGGGCGTCGCCTGGGGCGAACGCTTCATGCGCTTCATCAACGACGAAGCCCACAACGCCAGCGAGGCCCTGGCCCGCGCCCGCGGCTGCTTCGCCAACTGGCAGGGCAGCCTCTGGCAGACGCGGCACAACCGCATGATGCGAAACGCCTGCGTCACCACCGTAGCCCCGACCGGAACCATCAGCATTCTCGCCAACTGCTCCGGCGGGATCGAGCCGATGTTCTCGCTCGCCTTCCTTCGAAACGTCCTCAAGGGCCAGAAACAGGGCGAAAAGCCGCTCATCGAGGTCAACGAGACGTTCCTGAAAGTCGCCCGGCAGCGCGGCATCCACAGCGACGCCCTGCTCGAGCGCCTCGCCACCGAGGGCACGCTCGCGCACATCGCCGAGATTCCCGACGACCTCAAGCGCGTCTTCGTCTGCGCCCACGACATCGTGCCCGAGTGGCACGTGCGTATGCAGGCCGCGTTCCAGCGCCACTGCGATTCGTCCATCAGCAAGACCATCAATTTCCCGCACGCCGCGACCGTCGAGGACGTCGAGCAGATTTACCGCTCCGCCTTCGAGCTGCGCTGCAAGGGCGTCACCGTCTACCGCGACGGCTGCCGCACCTGCCAGCCCATGGCGCTCAAGAACGACAAGCCCGCCGCCGCCGAAACAAAGCGCCCTGCCGAGCCGGCCAAGGAACCGCCGGCCGAACCGATCCGCGCCCGCATTGAACCGCAGGACCTGCCCGAAATCGTCAGCGGCCTGCGAATCCGCCAGATGACGCCGTTCGGCAACATGCACGTGAAAATCACGGTCGAGCCGCGCGCCAGCCGCGAGCTCGAAGTCTTCGCGCAGCTCGGCAAGGGCGGCGACGTCGCCACCAGCGACCTCGAAGCCATCTGCCGCATGATCTCGCTCTGGCTGCGCAGCGGCGGCAGCCTGCGGCACGTCATCAAGCAGCTCGAAGGCATCGGCTCATCGCTCCAGATTCCCACCCGCGCCGGGCGGATCATGTCCCTCGGCGACGGGCTCGCCTGCGCCCTGAAGAAGTACGTCAAGGCCAAGGAGCGATTCGGCCTCACCGCACTGCTTCTCGGCGAAGTCGATCTGTCGCAGCTCGACTCCCCGGCGCCGCCGCACAACAGCGACCGGAACGTGCTCGACCACACCGGCAACGGTGGCGGCAACGGCAACGGCAGCGGGAACGGATCGGGCCCCCACGCGCCATCCGAGCCGAACGGCGGCGCCCGTGTCGCCTCAGTCGCGTCGTCGGAAAGCGCCGAGCCGCCCGTCGCACTCCGCCGCGCTGCCACAGAGAGTCCGCGGATCGCCAGCGCCGGCGAGAAACGCATGAGCACCGCCCTCGGCAGCGACGAGCCGAGCGAGGACACTCCGCCGGTCGCAACCGCCGTGCTGGAAGCACCGGTCTCCATCCGGAACAGCGATCTTCCGCTGGTCAGCGGCGACCCGGCCGCACGCAACGGCGAGAGCGCCACGCGCTCCGCGGAGGCCGCATTCCGAAACGGCGCGTCCGCGGCGCAGCGCAACGGCGTCGTGCCGCGTTCGCCGGCCGCAGTGCCGGCGAATACGAATGGCATCGCTCAGAGCGGTGCGGTGCAGAGCGCGGCCGCACAGAACGGTCCGGCGCAAGGCCTCGCCGCGCAGAACGGCGCGAAGGCGTCACTCAGCGCTTCGACCAACGGATCGAGCAATGGCGTCGGCCGGCACTTCCACGACTCGGCCGAGCATTACAAAGTGAAGTGCCCGGAATGCGGCTCGCCGCTGGCGGTGCAGGAAGGCTGCCGCAAGTGCCACGGTTGCGGCTGGGCGGCGTGCTGAGCAAAGGGTCGCGCGCCGGCTCAGGCTGTTCAGGCTGACCGGGGAGCGCGGGCGTCGCCCCCACCACGAATCGTACGGGAAAGACCGGTCAGGAGACCGGTCCCCCGAGAGATTCGGGGAGGGGAGCGCGGGAGTCCCGCACGCCATGGATCGAATGGGAAAGACCGGTCGGGAGACCGGTCCCCCAGAATACCGGGCCGGTGGTCGGCAACGTCCTTTTGTTCGCGGCGTTGGGTGGCATGCTATCGCGGCGGTTCACACCACCCGTTGAACCGGTCGCCGACCCCCCAAGGCACTGCTCGCAGAGCAGCGGCACACGCCGATTGCCTCGACAACCCGCGTGCGGGCTATACACTCGCACCGGGAGCATCGTCTTGAGCAGACCTCGCACCGCAATCGCCTGCCTTGTGTTCTTCAGCGCCGCAACGAGCCTCGCACATTCGCAGGAAGTGTCCGCGTCGCAACCCGTCGGCGGTCTCCCGGCCGGCGCGGCACAAACGCGCGACACGACACCGGCCGCCGCCGCCGCAGGCGAGACGCCGCGCGGCTTCCTCTATCGCGAGCTTCAGCTTGGCGATGAGCGCTACGCCTACACCGTGTTCGTCCCGCCGGAATATCGCCCGGATCAAGCCTGGCCGATGGTGCTCTTCCTGCACGGATCGCTCGTCCGCGGCGACGACGGCCTGCGCCAGACCGAAGAGGGGCTGCCCCGGCTGCTCCGCAAGAATCGCACGCTGTGCCCGGCGATCGTCGTCATGCCGCAGTGCCGACCGAATCAGTGGTGGGAGGGCGCCATGCTCGACATGGCGCTGCGCTGCGCCGTGGACGTCTCCAGCGATTACCGAATCGACCACGATCGCGTCTACGTCACCGGCCTGTCCATGGGCGGCGCGGGAACCTGGCTGCTCGCGGCCCGCTTCCCGCACGTCTTCGCGGCCGCGGCGCCGATCTGCGGCTTCCTCGGCCGGCCGGACGTTCCCGCCGACGAGGCCGCGCTGGCTCGCGAAGCGCAGGGTTTCGCGCGCGTGCCGATCTGGGCGTTTCACGGCGAGCTCGATCGCGCGGTGCCGGTGGCGCGCTCGCGCGAGCTGGTCGGCGCGGCGCGGGAGGCTGGCGGCGAAGCGCGGCTCACCGAATATGCCGACGGCGGACACGACGTTTGGGACCGCGCGTACGACGATCCGGCGTTCTGGCGCTGGTTATTCGCGCAGCGGCGTGTCCTCGCCCATTCCCAACCGACGCGGCCCTGACGCGAACGGGGCCGCGATTTGCCGCCTTCGTCGGCGTCGGGCGATTCATTTGTTTTGGAATTCACGCGCAGATCGTGCGCCGAGGCGCTCAAGCCCGCTCGGCTTCGAGCCGATGCGTCCTGCATGGATGGATTCCTGTTCAACCCGAGCGGGAAAGGAGCACACGAGGTGCTCACATGTTTTACTACATCCTCGAAATCTGGCGCGCGGTGACGGGCGAGCTCGAATGGGTGCTGCTCGGCACGGAGGCCTGACCGTGCCTGTGCGCCGAATGCAAGATCCCCTTACCCACGCCGAACGGCTCACGGTCGATCTGCTGACGGTCCTGCTTTGGACTGCCACGTTCGCCATGAGCGTCCGCCTGGTCGAGTGGGTCGGCACGCCCTCCTGATCCGTCCGTGCGGACTCGCGCCCGCCGGTCCGCTCGTCACGACGCGGCTGTTACGTCGCGGCCGCGTTCGTCGACGAATCTCCCGGCGGCGAGCCGGACGCCGTCCGCGCAGCCCGAACCGTCGTCGCCATGGAACTGCTCTCGGCCGTCGCGTCTACCGGTGAAACGGACTCCGTCACCGCGCGGATCGCACGACCGGCGCCCAGTACGCCCGCGGCGAGACACGCCGTCGCCGCGGCGATCAGCGATTCGAGCGCCGCCGGACGCAGCGGACGGCGCGAGCTTTCCAGCGCAATCCACATCCCCGCGACGAACGCGACTCCGCAAACCGCGAGCCGCATCCGCAGCCGCGGGCGCACGCCGATCGGCGTGCGCGAGATGATCCACGCCGTCGCGAGGCAGTAGATCGTCACCCGCGCCAGCAAGTCGCCGCGCGGCAGCGACGTCACGCGCACACGCGACAGCAAGGCGTCGAGCACGTGCGCTTGCGCCTGCACTCCGAACACACGCTGTCCGTTCGCCAGCTCATACTCGTCCGCGCCGGGGATCGTGCGGCCCACGAGCACGGCGCGGCGACCGAACCAATCGGAAAGCTGTTCGGCGCTGGCGGCGAGAATGTCGGCATACGAATGCACGCGCCCTGTCCACGCGTCGGGCGACGGCAACGGCACGCGCGTCAGCAGCATGGTGTCGCCGGGCTGTGCGATCGACTCACCCGCTTCCGCCGCGCGGCGCGCGTGCAGCGCCGCGGCGTCGCCGTAATCCAGCCACGGCGTCGGCTCGAACGCGCGCAGCGTGGACTGGTAGCGAAGGTGGATTACGTCTCCCTCGACATCGAAGCGCACGCGCGCCTGCGGCGCGCGGACGGCCGCCAGCGCCGCCAGGCCCAGCCCCGGAATCACCGGCTCAAATCCGCGCGATACGCCGACGGCCACTTCCAGCTCGTGCGGCAGCGTGCCCGGACGCGCTGCCAGCAGCGCGCCGAATCCATCGACCGCTTCGCGCAGCGACGCGCACATGCGCGCCTGCCCGTCGTCGTCGAAGCGATCGACCCCCACGATGATCGGCGGCGGCGAAGCTCGCAGGGCCTCCGTCAGCGCGGCGTCGTAGTCCGGCTGGCAGTCCGGGAAGTAATAATCCAGCACGATCACTGTCGGCGCCGCGCTCGCGATCCGCTCGATTACGCGAGCGTGCACGAGCCGAAGGCTCTTCGGCTCGGCGACGTCCACTCCAGGCGGAAGCGGGACCGCCGCCTGCGAAAATGCGTCCAGGGCGCGCTCGTCCAGCGCCGCAATGGCGCAGTGCGGCTCGATCGGCGGGCCGATCAGCGATCGGGATCGCAGCGTTGAAAACAGTCCCGTGATGCCGAAAATCAGCGCGACCAGCACTGCCGCGCGCACCGCCGACGGGCGCTTCCGCAGCATGTAGCCCGCGATTCGCGCCGCTCGAATCACGCCCGTCGCGCCGACGCGCGCCGAGACCCAGCGCCCGTCGAGATAGGCGTCCAGGTCTGCGACCAGCGCGTCGCAGTCGGGATACCGCAACTGCGGGTCTCGCTCGGTGCAGCGCGCGATGATCGCGGCCAGGTCGCGCGAACGCGCCACGCGCCGCCGCAGCCGCATCCGGAGCCGATCCTTGCGCGTCGCCTGGGTAGCCGGACGCCCGGTGACGCAGTGAAACAGCAGCACGCCCAGCGCAAAGACGTCCGCGCGCCGGTCGACGTGCTGGCGCGCGGCCTGCTCCGGCGCGATGTAGCCCAATGTGCCGATCGGTCCTTCGCGCGTCGACTCGTTTTCCGCATCGGCCTCTGCCAGCCCCAGCCGGCGACCGATTCCGAAATCGATGATGTGCGGGCGACCTTCCGCGTCCATCACGATGTTCTGCGGCTTGATGTCCCGGTGCAGCACGCCGCTGCGGTGCGCGTGACCGATCGCGTGGGCCACGTCGCGAACGATTCGAATGCGTTCCGCCGCGGGCGCGCGGCGCGCCCGGACGTACTCGTCGAGCCGCTGTCCCTCGACCAGCTCCATCGCGCAATAGAGCGGCGGTGTCGCGAGCTGCGCCTCGTACAGCGTCGCGATGTTCGGATGCCGCAGCGACGCGATCAGATGCACTTCGTTCTCGAAGTACGCGGCGTGCAGCGGCGTCTTCGCGTAGAGCAGCTTCAGAGCCTCGCTGCGCCGCTTTTCGTGGTGGATGGCGCGATAGACCGCGCCGAAGCCGCCGCGACCGATTCGCTCGACGATCGTGTACCGGTCGATCTCCGGGAACTCGTTCGGCGTCGCCGCGCGGAACCGCGCGCGGCACGCGTCGCATTCTTCCAGGTGCCGCAGCGTTGCGCGACGCTCCGCGTCGTCCTGCTCGCCATCGGCGAATCGCAGAATCGCCGCGTCCGGCAGACAGTGCTCGCCGTTCGTACGCTCCATGAATTCCCGACGCCGAATCGTCCTGAGACCAGAAAAATCTGCGCTCAGACACCGCGTGATCGACCCGCCCTATCTTACGCCTTGCCAACCACTAACGCTTCTTTCACGATTCGCGATAAAATCGCAACCGCTCCCGACGCCACCGCTCGCGTTGACGAACGCGGCCCGGTCTGGTTTATTGAGTCTCGAAAGTCCTCACCTCCTCCGGCGAAGCGAGAGACCATGAGCATTGTCGGTGGCTTGAGCGCCTCCACGTTCCGGCCGGCGCTGGATCGCTATGTCGCGAGCGACTGCGAGGGTGTCGTGCTCTGGTCCACGGCCAGACACATCCTCGTGCTCACGGCCGAGACCGACGGCTGGTGCGTTCGCGCGCACGCGCTGCTCGATCCGGACCGCTCGGACGATACGTCGCTGGCGCCTGTGCCCTATCGCGGGCAGTGGTACGAGCGCGAAGGCGAGTTCATCATCCGCTTCGCCGCCGCCGCACCCGAAGCCGATTGGGAGCAGTTCTACGCCGGTCTGCACCGATGGCGCCCGAGCGCATCGCAGCTCGCCATGGCCTGAGACGCGCCGCGTCTTCGCCCAGCGCGCTCGCCGACGCCCGGCGTCATGCCAGAACTACCCGACATCCTGCTCTACCGGGACGCCCTGCGGCAGAGAATCGTTCGTGCGCGACTTGTTCGCGCTCGCGCGATCAGCCCATCCCTGCTCCGAACCGTCGAGCCATCGCTCGATGCCGCCTGCGGCCTGACCGTGACCGACGTCGTGCACCTCGGCAAGCGACTCGTCATGCTGCTCGAGCAGGAGATCGCACTCGTCCTGCACCTCATGATCGCCGGACGCCTGCGCTGGACCGCGGGCGCTGCGGTCCCGCGCGCAAAAATCGTCTCCGCCACGTTCGAGTTCGACACCGGAACGCTCACGCTCACCGAAGCCGGCACGCGGAAACGAGCGTCGCTGCACGTAGTGCGCGGCCGCGACGCGCTCGCCGCGCTCGATCCCGGCGGAATCGACGTGCTGGCGGCGTCGCTCTCCGCGTTTCGCGCGCGGGTCCTCGCCGGCAATCACACGCTCAAACGCGCCCTCACCGACCCGCGCGCGTTCTGCGGCGTCGGGAACGCATATTCCGATGAGATCTTGCATGCGGCGCGCCTGTCGCCGCTGCAACGGACGCGGCAGTTGGGCGAGCAGGACATCGAGCGGCTGCATGAGTCCGCGAAGCGGGTGCTCATCCGCTGGATCGACGCGCTGCGCGTGCAGTTCGCCGGGAGATTTCCAGGTCCGGGCGAGATCACCGCTTTCCGTCCAGGCTTCGCTGTGCACGGGCGCTTCGGCCAGCCGTGCCCCGTGTGCGAAGCGCCGGTCCAGCGCATTCGCTACGCCGAGAACGAGACGAACTACTGCGCGAGATGTCAAACCGGCGGACGCGTGCTGGCCGATCGCTCGCTCTCGCGCTTGCTCAAGGACGACTGGCCGCGCACGCTCGAAGAGCCGGAATAGCGCGCCGCGGCGATCAAGCGAACCACTCGGCCGAAACGCCGGCCGCCTGCACGCGCGCCGCGATCGCGGCGAGCTCCTCGCCCGGCAGCGCCGACACGAACGGCCGCGCCGTGCGGCGCGCCACGGTGTAGATCTGCGCGCGACGGATCGCGCAGCCCCCGGACACCAGGTCCGTCAACCGCCGAACGTAGGCGTCGATTTCGTCGCTGTCGGGTCCCTGCCCGAACAGTCGAAGAAACATCGATTGAACCACAATCGGATGACGCGCGCCCGTCTCGCGGATGTTCTCCAGAATGCGCGTTAGTGGGATCGTCACACCGCACACCCGCCGGAAGTACGCGTCGCTGCCGGCGTCCAGCTTGGCCCACACCTCGCCGCCCCGCGCGCAAAGCTCTTCTACCGCGGCGCGCACCCGCGTCTCGCCCAGGAAGAACGCGTTCGTGATGAGCACGATCGGCGTGCCGGACCGACCCGCGTCGCGCAGCGCGTCGCCGACCAGCCGAACGGCGGCCGGGAATTCCGGCGCCGCCGTCGGCTCGCCATCGCCGGAAAAGGCCACGTCGCGCAGCTCGCGGTACACGTCCGGGACGCCCCGGAACGCTTCATCCTCAAAAATTTGCGGCAGGTCGGCCAGCATGGTCCGCAATTCGTCGGCCAGCACGCGCAGGTCGAGCGACCGAATCCGCGGCGGGCGAGTGCGATCCACCTGGCAGTAGACGCAGTCGAAGTTGCACGCCAGGTCGGGATTGAGGTTGATGCCGACGCTCAGTCCGCGGCTTCGGCGGGAAACGACCGGGTAGACGTACGCGTTCGATCGCCATCGGCTGGGGTGCGATTCGAACGCAATCCTTAGTGGGCTATGGATTTGAGGCTTCATCGACCGCGCGGGCCTCGCAGATTTCGCAGAAACGGACGAGCCCTGGAATATGCCGCCAACGTTGGGTGTTAAAAGGGGTTGAACAATCTTCTCCACGCGGGGTGGAGAGGGGTTGGCAGGATGTAGCTCGGCTCGCCCTTCTTGCCAATCCGGACTTGGCCCGTTCCCAGGTCGGAGGGGACGGGCCGACTTTTTTTTCCGCCCCGAGCCATCGCCCCGCACCTCACCGCTGCATCAACCGCTCCACGTGCTCCTGCACGCACCGTCGCAGCGCGTCCAGATCATACCCCCCCTCCAGAACGCTCAGCAGCCGACCCGCACAATGCCGCTCCGCGGCCTCGATCAGCTCCTGGAGCATCCACACAAACCCATCTTCCGACAGCGACGCACAGCCGATCGGATCGCGTCGGTGGGCGTCGAAACCGGCTGAGATGATGAGCGCCTCCGGGCGGAATCGGTCCGTCTCGGGCAAGACGCACCGCCGGAACGCGTCGCGATAGTCCGCGTCCGTAGCGCCCGGTCGGAACGGAAGATTCACGGTGAAGCCCGCGCCCGCGCCGCGTCCGCGTTCGTGTTCGAAACCGGTGCCCGGATAGAGATAGTCGGGGTGACCGTGCAGGCTGACGAACAGCACCCCCGGATCATCCTCAAACAGGTGCTGCGTGCCGTTTCCGTGGTGCACGTCCCAGTCCACGATCAGGATGCGGCTCAGCCCGTACTCCCGCCGCAGCACTTCGGCCGCCAGCGCGACGTTGTTCAGGAAGCAAAAGCCCATCGAGCGGTCGCGCTCGGCGTGGTGCCCCGGCGGACGCACGGCGCAGAACGCGCGCTCCACGTCGCCGGCGCCGATCGCCCGAGCCGCGGCCACGACGCCGCCGGCCGCCAGCTCGGCAATCTCCCACGACTCCGGACAGATTGCGCTGTCCGGCGTGTCCACGAACGCAGCGCCCGACTCGCACGCGTGCTGAACGCGCGCCAGATAGTCTCGGTTGTGCAGGCGCTCCGCGACCGCGCGCTCCACGGGCATCGCCGGAATCCTCACGCCCGCGCCGAGCGCTCCGCTCCATTCCAGCGCGCTGCGAACGGCGTCGAGCCGCTCCGGACGCTCCGGATGCCCGGGACCGGTCCGGTGCAACCCGCACTTCAGGTCAAAGACGATGCCGACGCGCGGACTCATGCGCCCCGTGGCTCCACGCCGGTGGGCGAAACGCGCTCCCCCGGAGCGCGACGTCGATCGGCGAAAGGATGCAGACAAAGCGCGTATGCTATAGCGATCGCGCGGCCGATCAACGCGGGACACCGCTGCCGTGCGCGGTTCAGTCGTGCGGACGCCGCAATGCTCACGTTCGCGTGGATGCAATCGCAGCTCGTCATGTTCGGCCAGAACATCGTGCTTCTGATCGGGCTGCTGTTCTGCGCGACTGTGGGATTGGTTCTGCTGGTGGCCGGCTGGACGGCGCTGAAGATTCTGATCTGGCAGGCGCGGCGAATGCACGCCGAGGCGGAGGCGCGGCGCGTGAAGTACGACGCCGACGGCGTCGAGCTGCCGCCGACATTCCGCGGCAGTTGCGACCACTGCGGGCACGTGTTCGACCGGGTTTATTCGCCGCCCGACGGCCCGCAGCTCTGCCCGCGCTGCTATCGACTGCACAAGCTGGCGCGAATCCACGCTGAACAGCAGGCCATCGCGCGCCCGACGCCGCCCGCCGACGAGTCGAACGAGCGCGGCGCGTGACTCTACGCCGCCCGCGGCGGCGTTGCCGCGGGTAGAATCCGACCGGACGTCACGGAGATCGGAGCTTGTCGACGCCCGTTCGGCTGACCATCCTGGGATCGGGCACGTCTCACGGCGTGCCGATGATCGGCTGCGACTGCGCGGTGTGCACGTCTTCCGACCCGCGCGACCGGCGCACGCGAACCAGCGCGGTCTTTACGCTGCCCGGCGGAAACATCCTGATTGACACCGGTCCGGAACTTCGCCTTCAGGCGGTCGCGCAGCGGATTCGCTCGATCGACGCAATCCTGTACACCCATCATCACGCCGACCACGTGGTCGGGCTGGACGACGTGCGACGGTTTAACTGGCTCCGCGGGCGCGAGCTGGACGTCTTTGCCAACGCCGCCACGCTGGAACACCTGCGCGGCATGTTCCGCTACGCGTTCGAGGACGACCCGGACTATCCAAGCGCCAAGCCGAACCTGCGGGCGCACGTGGTGGACGGTCCGATCGAGCTGTGCGGTGTGCCCGTCATCCCGCTGCGCTACCTTCACGGGGAATTGCCGGTGCTCGGCTATCGCGTCGGCGCAATCGCCTACTGCCCGGATTGCAGCTACATCCCCGACGAGACGCACGAGCTGTTGCGCGGGCTGGACGTGCTCGTGCTCGACGCGCTTCGCCGGCGCCCGCATCCGACGCACTTCAACCTGGAGCAGGCCGTCCGCGAGGCGCGGCGCATCGGCGCGCGGCGCACCTACTTCACGCACATCGCGCACGAGCTGGGGCATGCCGAGGCCGAGGCGGAGCTGCCGGACAACATGCGGCTGGCGTACGACGGCCTGGTGTGCGATGCGCCCGGCACGCCCTGAATCGCGCTCTCCGCGCGGCGACGCCGCGCGCATGCCTGCGCGAGCGGGAGCGCGGCGGCGCGCTACTTCTCGCCGCGGTAGATCGCCACACTCCCCAGGTTCAGCGGAATCGCCGTGACGCTGCGCAGCCCGGTCCGCTCGAGCCGCTCGACCATCGCGCCGCGCCGCTCGAACGTCCGGATCGAGCGCGGCAGGTACTGGTACGCTCCGCTCCGATCGCCGCTGATCCACCGCGCGACGAGCGGCAGAACACGGTCGCAGTACGCCCGGTGCCCGACCCGGAGGATGGCATTCTCCGGCAGCGCGAATTCCAGCACGACGCATCGCCCGCCCGGGCGAAGCACGCGCGCCAGCTCGCTCAGCCCCGCGTCCAAACTCTGAAAATTTCGCACGCCGAACGCGCAGCTCACCACGTCCACGCTCGCGTCCGGCAGCGGCAGACGCTGCGCGTCGGCCCGCACGAGCTGGATCGGCGGACCGCCCGACGGATAGCGCCCGCAGGCCAGCATCTTCTCCGCGAAATCGACGCCGACAATCAAGCCCGGCTTCGCCGTTCCGGCCGCAAACGTTCGGATCATGTCGCCCGTGCCGCAGCACACGTCGAGCACGACATCTCCGGGACGAACGTCGGCGCAGCGCACCGCGCGGCGACGCCAGCGACCATCCTGACCGAGGCTCACGACGGCATTGACGCGCTCATAGGTCCGGGCGATCGCGTCGAACATCGCCTGCACGCGCACGGCCTTGTCGTCTCGGCCGTGCGGATCGCGAAGCGTGCCTGCGTCCCAGGCCGGGACGCGTTCCGTTGAATGGATGTCCGTCTTCACAGCGGGCGGATTGTACGCGCCCAAGCGGAGGTCCGCGCCGCCTACCAGCCGACCGGACGCATGCGTTCGAGCGCCTCCTCGATGCGCGCCAATCCGACCGTCACCGCAAACCGCACGTAGCCCTCGCCGGCCGCGCCGAACCCATTGCCCGGAATGCAGACGATCCCGGCTTCGTCGAGCAGCCGGTCGGCCACCACGGCGCACGGCAGCCCGCGCGGCACGCGCGCCCAGACGTAGAACGTGGCGCGCGGGTCCGGCACGTCGAATCCCAGCCCGCGCAGGCCCTCGGCCAACCGCCGCGCGCGCTTCGAAAAGGTCTGCCGCGCCTCGATCACTTCCGGCCGGTCGATTCCGGCCAGCGCCGCGCAGCCGGCCTCCTGAATCGCCGGGAACTGGCTGCTGTCGAGGTTGGACTTGATCCGCGCCAGCGCCGCGAGCGCCTCGCGATTGCCGGCCGCGAAGCCCAGCCGCCAGCCCGTCATGTTGAACGTCTTGGACAGCGAGTGCAGTTCGATCGCCACATCCCTCGCGTCCGGGATCTGAAGAATGCTCGGGGCGTCGTCACGCGTGTGGAAGAACATCTCGCCGTACGCAGCGTCCTGCGCGATGAGAAAATCGTGTCGCCGCGCCAGCCCGACGGCGCGCTCGAAGAACGCGCGATCCGCGACCGCGCCGGTCGGGTTGTTCGGATAATTCAGATACATCAGCCGCGCCCGTCGCAACACGTCCGGCGGAATGGCGTCGAAATCCGGCCGCCAGCCGGACTCGGCCGAGAGCGGCATTCGCCAGGGCTCTCCGCCCGCGAAGAGGACGCCGGAGCGATACACCGGGTAGCCCGGGTCCGGGCAAAGCGCCGCGTCGCCGGGGTTGATGACCGCCAGCGGCAGATGTCCGAGCCCTTCCTTCGTTCCGATCAGCGTGAGCACTTCGGACGCCGGGTCGAGCCGAACGCCGTAGCGCGCCTGCATGAACCGCGACGCCGCCTCGCGAAACCACGGCATGCCCATGTCGTGCGAGTAGCGGTGATGCTCGGGCTTGCGGGCCGCGACGGAGAGCGCGTCCACGATGAATTCGTGCGTGGGCAGATCCGGGTCGCCGATGCCGAAGTCGATGATGTCGCGTCCGGCTTCGCGCGCGGCGCGTTTTTTTCGATCCAGCGCGACGAACAGGTATGGCGGCAGAGCCTGAATGCGATTCGTCGGCACGAAGGGCATGGGTCACTCCGTGGGGGAACGGGCGGACGCTCCGATGCGCAGCGGATTCTCGCGCAGCGGCACGCAAAATGAAACCGGCCCCGCCGGCAATGCTGGGCCGACAGGGCCGGTGTGGACTGCGTTCGCGAGATTCGGCGGCGCTTACTTCGCGCGCATGCAGGTCAGTTCCATCATCACGAAGTCCTTGCCATCCGGACCCGGCTGGTGGAACTCCATCACGTATTCGTCGGCGCTCTTGATCTTGTAGAGCGTCTTCATCGTCGTCTTGCTTCCCGTCATCGGGTCGTCATACGTCGAGCTGAACGTGAACTCCTTGCCGTCGGCGGAACAGTCGCCCTCGGCCATCATCATCATCGTGCCATAGTTGTCGGCCCAGAAGCTGGTGTGCTTCTGTTTGGCGTTGTCGTAGCCGAGCAGGCCGAAGCCCTCGAACTCCATGTCCATCGGCGGCATCGCATCGCCCTTCACCTTCGACTGGAGGAACCGGCCGCCGAGAATCCAGCTCGACTCGCACTGGCTCTTGCTCTCCTGCCACGGCGCCTCGGGCGACCAGCGATACTTGCTGACGATGTTCCACTTGCCGACCATGGTGTCATAGTTCTTGTGATGCTCGCCGGGCGCGGCCATCTTCTGCCACGCCTCCATCATGGCCTTCTGTTCCGCTTCCGCGTCGGCCGGGGGTTTGACGTCGCCGGCCGGCTTGTCCTGTGCGGGCAGCGGCAGGGCGAACGCGAGCACGGCGGCGATCGGCGCCATCCACAACATTCGAGCTTTCAAGGAGATCTCCTTTTTCGGTTGCCGGGGGGCTTTCTGGTCGTTCGGTCGTCGAAACTCCCGAAACCCAAGCCCGGCAGGATACCGCGCTTCGGGAATCGCGTCACGCGAATCCGCCCGGCGCGACCCCGCCCGGAGGAATGCGACTCGCCGTTAGTCCACCGAACGGCGCGACGCCGCGCCGGGAGCGGTCGAGGGGGCGCGCCGATTCGTTACGAGAAACCGGGACGCATACCGACGAATGTGCTGAAAATCACACTCTCGATCGACGCACGAAGCGTCGTGAGCGCGACCAAGCCCAGCAGAGGCGGCAGCGCGCCGCCGCGGATAAACCGCTGCGGACGCGACAGCTTCCGCGCGTTGCCACCGCGCGCCGACGACGACCGGCTACCATTCTCCTCTGCCCGGTCACGCCGCGGCGGACACGCGGTTCGCGTCGGCGCCACGCCGGTCGGCATGTCGGGAGGACCCGTGACCCGCCCTCTGCGCGATATCGCGGGCTTCACGCTGGCGCTTTGCGTCTCGCTGCTGATCGCCTACGCCCCCGCGATTCGCGGCGAATACGTCTGGACCGACGAAGCCAACCTCGTCCGAAATCCGACGCTCAAGGGACTCGACGGCCTGGCCCGAATCTGGCTGTCGCCCGCCAACGAGCAGTACTTTCCGCTCACGTTCACCACGTTCTGGATCGAAAAGCAGCTCATCGCAGACACGCCGACCGTCGCCCGACTCATCAATCTGGCGCTGCATGCGCTGACTGCGGCACTGCTCTGGCGGCTGCTGGCCGATCTCAGCGTGCCGGGCGCGCCGGCGGCGGCGCTGCTCTTCGCCCTGCACCCCGTCCAGGTCGAATCCGTCGCGTGGATTTCAGAAAGGCGCAGCCCGCTGTCCGCGTGCTTCGCATTGCTGGCCGCGCGGGCGTACTTGGCGAGTCTGCCCGTGCGTGCGCCGTCCGCGGACTCCCGCGCCGCGGACCCGCACCGACTCTCCCGCTCCGGCCTATTCGCGACCGCGGGATGGTTCCTGCTGGCGCTCCTGAGCAAGAGCGTGACGGTGACGCTGCCCGGAGTGCTGCTGCTCCTGCATCTGCTGCGCGGCGACAGTGCGCGGCGGATTCCCTGGCGTCGGCTCGCACTCCTGGGCGCGATGTCGGCTGCGGCGGGACTGATCGCGATCACGCACGAGCACGCGGTCAACGGCCGGTGGCTGGACGCGAATCCGCTGAGCGCGGGTCAGCGCGCGGCTCTCGCCGGTCGATCGGCGTGGTTTCTGCTCTCGAAGTTGTTCTGGCCGACCGGGCTGGCGCTGGTGTACGACCGCGATGTGCCGGAGCCGCCGATCGGCCTGGTGGAGCTGCTGCCGCTCGCCGCTGTGCTGGCGCTGGGCGCGGCGCTGTTCGGGTTGCGGCGGCACATCGGCGCAGGACCGTTCGTCGCGTTGGCGTGCTTCGGCGTCACTCTGCTGCCCGTAAGCGGCGTGGTTCCGTTTTTCTACATGAAGTACTCGGTGGTGGCCGATCGCTTCGCATACCTGCCCAGCATGAGCCTGGCGGCCTTGGCGGCGGCCGGCGGGGCGATCGCGCTGCGGCGTGTGCCGCGCGGCGTGTCGTTGGCGGCGTTCGCCGCGACGGCAGCCGGATTGACCGCGCTGACGTTCGAGCGCGCCGGGCGTTTTTCCAATTCGGAATCGCTGTGGCGCGATTGCGTGTCGAAATCGCCGAAATCCTGGATCGCGCACGCGATGTACGCACGGGCGATCAGCGACGATCATCGCTGGGACGAAGCGCTCGAGCACTATGCCATTGCGCTGCAACTGCGCCCCTGTGAAGCCATGGCGCACAACAACGTCGGCGTGATTTATCGCGAAATCCGACAGCTTTCGCAGGCCGAGCGATCGCTGCGGCGGGCAATCGAATGTGACCCGGCATACGCGGACGCCGCGCTGAACCTGGCCGGGTTGCTGATGCAGCAGCGTCGGACCAGCGAGGCGATCGACGCTCTCACCGCGGCTTGGGAGCGGTCGCCGCGCCATCCCGGACTGACGCAAGCCCTTGCCGGCGCGCTGCGTGAGGCCGGCCGGCGCGGCGAGGCGGATCAGGTTCTGCAACGTTCTCGGCGTCCTTGAGGGCGTGCGTCGCGCATCAAGGCGGCGACGGCGGCGGCAAGCTTCGGCGATCATCGGCTGATTCGCGCCACCCACTGCCCTGGCAAACGCTTGATGAGCCGCTTCAGCTCGAGCGCGGTGAACGCCGCCAGCACGTCCCCCGCGGGCAGCTCGGCTCGTCGAATCACCGCGTCCTGCAGCGACGGCTCGACGCCGACCACTTCGTAGACCTTTCGCTCCACCTCGCTGAGCTGCGCGAGCCGGGCGGTTGCGGATGCGCGCTCGGATGCGCCGCGCGGCTCGGTCTCGACGGCCGCGCGCGCGCCGTCGCCGGGGGCCGCCTGCGCCGCGCGCGAAGCGGGCGCGAGCGAGGCAGGCGGTGCGACGCCGGCGAGCGACTCGCCTCGGAGCGCGTATGCGACCGCGGAGATTTCGTCGAGCACGTCGTCGAGGCACGTGACAAGTTTGGCGTGCGCGCGGCGAATCAGGTTGTTGGTCCCGATCGACGCCGGATCGCCGATGCGTCCGGGAACGGCGAACACCTCGCGGTTGTACTCGGCCGCGAACTTGGCGGTGATGAGCGCCCCGCTGGCGGCCGCAGCTTCGACTACGATCGTGCCGAGCGACATTCCGGCGATGATGCGATTGCGTCCGGGGAAGTTCTGCGCGCGAACCGCCGCCCGAAGCGGCAATTCGCTGATCCATGCGCCGCACCCGAGCAACCTGTCGGCCAGTGCGCGGTTCTCCGGCGGATAGACGTCGATCAGGCCGCTGCCCATGACGGCGATGGAGCGGCCGCCGGCGTCCAGCGCGCCATGATGGGCGAACGCGTCGATGCCGCGGGCGAGGCCGCTCACCACCGTGAAGCCGGCGCCGGCCAGCAGTTCGCCGAAGCGGCGCGCCTGCTCGCTGCCGTAGATCGAGCAGCGCCGGCTGCCGACGATCGCGATCGCGACGGCGTCGGTGGGCCGCAGATCCCCGCGCACAAAGAGGATGATCGGTGGATCGGGAATGTGCCGCAGGCCGTAGGGATACTCCGAATCCTCGCGGCACAGGAGCCGCGCGCCGGTTTCCTCGGCCGCCGCAATCTCGGCCTCGATCTGCTGGTTCACTTCGGCCGAATCGCGCGTGCGGGCGATCTGGTCCGCCACCGACTGGCCGATGCCCTTGATGTCTTTCAGGTCGCGGATGGGAGCGGCGAGCGCCGCTTCCGCGGTCTTGTATCGTTCGAGGATTCGGGCGAACAGAGTAGGGCCGACGCCTTCCGTCAGCATCCAGCGAAGATGGACGCGACCCACGGGCGAGACGACATCCGGCATGGCGCCGATCTCCGATGCGTCGAAGGTCTCGTTCAGTCGCGCGGAAGTATAGCCGCGCCGGACCGGGCCGCGCTGCTCCCGCGGCGCCGCCTGCCGCCCGCCTACCAGATTCCGCCCTGCTCGCCGCCGTAGACCACGACGTAAACGGCGATCGCCAGGCTCATCGCGCCCTGCCACAGGACCAGAGCGACGCCCACGTTTCGTCCGTAGCCCGCGTGCAGGTGGAGCAGCGCGACGGGCACAATCGCGTAGCGCGGCTCCGCCAGGCCGTGCGGCGCCAGCCACAGGAGCGAGAACGCGAACGTGAGCGCCAGCGCCGTCCGCGCCGGCTGTTCGCTCGCAAATCGCACCGCCAGCGCCCCGACGAGCACACTCGCCAGACCAAGCGACAGACGCAGCCACTCCGATTCGCCCAGCGCGATCAGCAGCAGGTTACGAAGGTACTTCGGGTCCCCGTTCCAGGGATGAGGATTGTCATAGAGCAGCGCCGCCGCTCCGCCGGCCGCGAGAGCGCCCACACACACCGCCGGTGATCGCAGCGCGGGCAGCAGCCATTCGCGCCACGCGCCCGGCAGTTCTGCGACCCACAGCGGAAGCCAGAGTCCGATTACGATCATCGCGAAGAGGTAATACTGCGCAGGGTTGAACTGGATTCGATTGGCAGGCCCCCCGCCCGCCACCACCGCGCCGTGACCCGCGAAGATCGCCAGCATCGCCGCCAGGACCAGCACGCACGGCCACGCCCGCCCCGCGCGTGCGACCCATGCGCGAAGCGGCATCGACCCGAGTTCGTGCAGTTCGGCCGGCGCAGCGCCGACGCGCGGGCGAATCATGCACAGCCCCACCAGGTACGCAGCCCAGAGCACGTTCGACTGCCGAACCGCGCACGACAGCGCAATCGCCAGCGCGGCCCAGCCACGCCGGCCGCGGCGTTCGGCCCACAGCGCCGTCAGCACCAGCACGAGCGCGAGCGTGTCGGTGTAGACCAGCGCGGTGAACGGCAGCAGCAGCGGATTCCACGCCAGCAGCAGCACCTGCACGGCTCGCTGCCACGGCGGCTGCCCGGCGGTGAGACGGTGTGCGACAAGCAGGCCCACAAGCGCGATTGCCGCGTTCAGCGCCCGGGCGCTCGCCAGCGAATCCGGCAGCAAGGCCAGCGCCGCGGCGAGGGCGTAGTGATACGCCGGCGGCATCGGCAATAGGCCGACGGACGACGTGTCGCCGCGCCGAAGCTCCGACACGACGCCGAAGTGAATGCGCTCGTCCGCGACGACGCCGGGCTTGCTCGCCGCTAGCGCCGCCCACCAACCGACAAGGGACGCAATCGCGAGAGCCAGCGCGGCGCGCTCGACCCAGCGCCGGGGCAGGCCGGGTCCGGCGCGGCTCGGGCGCGTGTCGGCCGTGCTCAACGGGGCTCAGCGCGCCAGGTGCGCGAAGAGCCGCGCGACGGCCTCCGCGCCGGCGTCGAGGTCCGGAATGCGCACCTTCTCGTTCGGACCGTGCGCGTTGCAGGTCGGGCTGGCGAAGCCGAGCATGAGGCTATCGGCCCCTAGCGCCGACTTGAACATCGGCAGGATCGGCAGCGACCCGCCTTCGCGGATCATCACGGGCTCGCGATCGAACGCTTCTTTCAGCGCGCGGCGGGCCGCGTCCATCGCTTTCCAATCCAGCGGCGTGACATACGCGTCGGCCGAGGAATGATCCAGAATCTCGCACACCACGCCGGCCGGCACGCGTTCGCGAACGGTCCGCTCGAATTTGGCGGAGATGTCCTCGCCGCGCTGGTTCGGCACGAGCCGCATGCTGACCTTCGCGGCTGCAAACGCGGGAATCACCGTGCTCGCGCCCTTGTCCATGTATCCGCCATACACGCCGTTCACGTCGAGCGTCGGACGCACGCTGCGGCGCTCCTGCACCGTGTAGCCGCGCTCGCCCGCGAAGCCCGGCACGCCCAGCTCGCCCGCATACTCCGACTCATTGAACGGCAGATCGGCGGCCGCCTTTCGCTCCTGCGGCGAAGGATTGACCACGTCGTCATAGAAACCCGGAATCTGCACGCGCCCGTCGGCGTCGTGGAACGAAGCGATGAGACGGCTGAGCGCGTTGGCCGGGTTGACCACCGGCCCGCCGTGCGTGCCGCTGTGCAGGTTGAACTTCGGGCCGCGCAGGATCACCTCCTTGTACGTCAGTCCGCGCGTGCCATAGGTGATCGTCGGCAGACCGTCCTGCCACAGGCCGGTGTCCGAGATCAGGATGCCGTCGCACTTCAGCAGGTCGCGATGCTTCTGCACAAACGGCGCGAGGTTCGGCGAGCCGATCTCTTCCTCGCCCTCGATGAGCAGCTTCAGATTGATCGGCAGCTTCTTCTCCGTTGCCAGCCACGCGGCCGCGGCGCGGATGTAGAGCAGCACCTGCCCCTTGTCATCGGACGATCCGCGGCAGATGAGCCAGTCGCCCCGGACGGTCGGCTCGAACGGGCCGGCGTCCCACAGAGACAGGTCGCCCGTCGGCTGCACATCGACGTGGCCGTAGGCGAGGTAGGTCGGCGCGTCCGGGCCAGCGCCGAGCCACTCGGCGACGACCAGCGGGTGGCGCGCCGTCTCGTGGATTTCAGCTTTCAAGCCGGCTTTCACGCACAGGTCGCGCGTGAACTCGACGCTGCGGCGTACGTCCGCCTTGTGAGCGTCGAGCGTGCTGACGCTGGGAATGCGGCACAGCTCGATCGCCCAGTCGAGATGCTGGCGGCGATGCTGACGTAGGTATTCGATCGGCCTTTCCATGGGCTGCTCCTCTGTCTGCGGGCGCTGCGGCATGCGACGCCGGCATGCGACTCCGGTGGGCAACGCCGGCATTCGACTCCGGTGGGCAACGCCGGCATTCGACTCCGGCGGGCGATGCCGACTTTCGACTCCGGTGGGCGACGCCGACTTTCGACTCCGGTGGGCGACGCCGGCAGCTGATGCGAACGACCGAACCCGGCGCGACCCGTCCGAACGGATGGTACTGCGCGCCAGCGGCGATGTCATGAAGGAGCGTTGCGCGCCTCGCGCACCGTCCACCGATTCCGCCAGTCCGAACCGCCGCGCGCGCTACGCGCGTCGGCGGGTGGGCGGTCGTTCGTTGCCAGAAGCTTCCAGAGTCCGTGTTCTACGGGCACGCCAGCTCGATCTACGGGGGGACCGGTCTCCGACCGGTCTGACTTCTTCCTTCTTGTCCTGTGGGGGACCGGTCTCTGACCGGTCTTTCCCTTCGGGGCAGGTCTATCCCCTCGCGACCGATCCTTTCCCATCGCGGACGGACGGAGGAAGAGTCCGGTCCCTCGCGGTCGCGGCTCGGCTAGCACGCCGCGCGCGCCGCTGGGCACCGGGCCGACGGCGTTTCGCGACTGCGGCGCAGCGCGCGCTACGGAAACGCCGCCTCCGGCTTCTCCCGCGGCGCCGCGGCCCGGGCGCGCCTCGCCTCGGCCGCGGCGCGCTGGTCGGCGGTCAGCAGGCTGTCGAGTCCGGGCTTCAATCGCGTTTGGAACATCTCGTCGAGGAAGGCGAACAAGCGCTCCTGCCGCTCCCAGATTTCGCCGAACCGCGCTTCGCGCTTCTTCGGGTCTTTCTCCTGCTTGGATTCCGCCTTGGCGCGCTCGGCCTGCTGCACGAACTTCCTGATCTCCTCTTCCCGGTCGTCGAGGATCTTCTGCGCCGCGTCCTTGCAGTCGCGAAGCACGCGTTCCGCGTCGCGGGTCTGCGTTTCGTCCAGCTTGTTTACGCGGATGAACTGCCGCGTGTACGCGTCCCACATCTGGAGCTTCCCCTCGGCGAGCAACCCGACGGAAAACCCCTCGAGCGCGTCCGCCAGCGGAATCGGCTCGCCGGTCTTCGCCGCGCTGGCCCGACGCGCGACGACGGCCGGCCCGAGCCGGATCTCGCCGCGCTCCAGCCGCTCCTGGAATTCGTCCAAGAACAATACCTGTTCGCCGTCCCAGTACTGCTGCTCGGACGGAATCACGACGCGCGGCCCTTTGTACGGCGGAGTGACCTCCATGCCCACTTCCGCTCCCATGTCGGCGAGCGTGAAGAAGTGCGGCATCGCCGGCGATTCGAACTCCGCCTCGTGCACCACCACCTCGTGCACCAGCTTGCCGTTGAAGTGGAACTCCGCCCGGGCCGGAAACCACGTCTCGCCCGAGCGCTCCAGCTCGACGATCGACTCCGACACCACCTCGCCCGACGGGTCGCGCATCGTGACGCGCTCCGCGTTCCAGCCGCGGTCCGGCCGAATGTTCCAGGTGATGGTCGAGCCGTCCTCGAACGTGCCGATGACGACCGTTCGCGGTCCGTCTGCGAACGCTTCGAACGCGACGCGGTCGCGGTGCTGACGCGACACGCCCGCCCAGGGCCCGTCGCCGATCTCGTAGAGCCGCGTGTACTGTGTGCTCATTCCAACCGTGCGCACATCGCCGAAGAACGCGGCGCGGGCGTTGTCGGCGCCTTCCGGATCATGCTCGTTGATCTTGATGGAGTTGGGGCCACGCAGCCACGCCCGGCCGTCCGCGGCGAACAGGCCCGCGCGTTGCGCGATGCGCTGCAACGCATCCTCCGCCGCGGCGGGCGATGCGGCGGCATCGGCCGGGACAGAACCCTGGCCGGTCGGCGACGCCGCTGCAACCGCGGCCTTCGCTTCGCCGGCCCGCACTTCAGGCGGGAGCTGAAGGATCGCCTGATCGCCGCCGTGCGAATAGCGGCTGAGGAAGCGCCGCGGCGCGCCGGCGATGTTGCCGACGTACTGCGTATACGACCACTCCACTTCCGCGCCGTTCAGCGCCGAGCGCGATTCGATCATGCGCTGCAGCGCGGCCGGCAGCTCTTCAGTCCATGCGACCGCCGGCGTTGTTGCCGTCGCGCCAATCCACGCCGCCCAGACCGCCCACCTCAAGAGTCTCGTCATGGAAGGTCTCCGATGCGTCAGGGTAGCGTCACGATGCACGTCCGGCCGTCCGGACAGTCGCCGATCGAGGAATACTCGTATGACGAGTAGCAGGTGTCATAGGCACGAAACGCACAGTGCTGAGCGGGCGCGCAGTTTGTGGAAATCTCGATCGTCGCGCAGATGTCCACCGCGCCGCACTCGAACGGTCCCGAATCTCGTTCGATCTTGCAGGCGTTGTTCTCGTTTCCGGGAATCCATTGCCACGTGCTGTAGGTGATACCAGCGCCGCGCATCCCGCCCACGTTCCCGTCCGAGACGCAGACAGTTGTGTACGGGTCGATCGTTTCGCATGCACACAATTCATCGGGCGCGGTCGGCGGGCAGCCCATGCACGCCACCTCGACTGGGAATCCGCACAACGGCTGTGGCGGAATCTGGCCGAAGGCGACGGACGACAGCGTCAGGACGCAGAGCCCGACGGCACATACTGAGTGACTCGACATGCCCAATCGCCCCATGTTCGCGCTCCTTGCCCAGTGTCTTCGTCGGTCGCTGAAACGATTCCACATGATTACCCCCCCCCCCCCCCCCCCCCCCCCCGCCACCCCCCCCCCCCCCCCCCAACAAAAAAAAAACCAATACACAACAAACA
>CAZKJT010000005.1:240421-253361 GCA_964553225.1 uncultured Planctomycetales bacterium
CCCCCCCTTTTTCCCCCCCCTCCCCCGTGTTTTCTTCGGTCGCCGAAAAAATTCCCCATCATCCCCCCCCCCCCCCCCCCCCGACGAGTTGTCAAGCCAATTCTCTCAGGATAATCGAAACAAATCGCATTGCAGGACAAAAAGGCAACACATACGCGCCAACTTATCGCCTTGCGGGTCTGGGTTTCGTGCGACTCAAGATAGAATCGCGGCCCGGTGGCGAACGTTCGCCGCAGGCGAAAGCATGCGACCCACGGACCGCGTTCGCAGTATTCAGCGTCCGTATGCCCGAGCCGTCGCCGCGCGACCGCGGCGCAGCCACCCGCCGTCCATCCCTGCCCATGGGGGACCGGTCTCAGACCGGTCTTCTCCGACCGGTCTTTCCCCTTCGCGACCGGACGGCGACAGAGACCGCTCCCTCACGGTCGCGGCTCGGCCGGGCCGCCGCGTGCGTCGCTGGGCGCTTTTCCGGTGAAATGATCTCACCGCAGGCGTAAGCATGCCCGAGCTCTCGCCGCGCGACGCCGGTTGCTCGTGCCGCACGAACCCGTCCGTCTTCAGTGCGGGAGAGGACGAAATCAGGACCGAAGCGCGACGTGCTTACGGCGTCACGGGCCGCGAAGCCGAATCGCCGGCCGCTACGGCTCGCGGCGCTGGACCGTCGAACGATCGGACTCCCGGATTCAGAACTTTCGCCGGCTTCGCATCCGCCGGGTGCCCTGCCGACGGCTGTTCGCGTCGGCAGGTCTCTGAGTCTGCGCACGGAGACTTGGGTCGCCCCCGCGAACGGGCAGAAAACCACGGCCGCCGATCGGCGATCACCGCCGACCGATTTGAGGTCGATGGAGCAGGGTGTCCCGGCCTGCGGGCCGCCGGGCGCCCGGCCGACGGCTCTTCGCGTCGGCCGCCGCAGCACGCCCACACCCGAACTCTCAGAAGTTGGACTGCCCGGGCGGCCGGTGGCATGCTTTCGCTGGAATCCGCGTGAGCACGCAATCTTCGTCGCCGCGCGATTTACGTCTTCACATCGAAAAGCTGCACCACCGCCACCGGCGCGAAGACGAAGATCGGAACCCACGCCACCACGCGGTTGATCGATTCGTCGTTCACCGCGTTCTGCGCGATGAACCAGAGCAGGAAGGGACGGGCAAACCGATTCGATGGTCGCCGATTACGGGCAGACAATTCCAAAACTGGAAAGCATGGTGGACAGGTCAGCCAGATCCACGTCTGCATCGCCGTCGAGATCGCCGTCGCGGAACGTTGCCCCGCTGGTGATCCCGTATTGAGACAACAGGATCGACAAGTCGCTCAATCCTACGGTTGAATCGCCGTCGATGCTCGCGGGGCAGCGGGCCGCGACCGCCGCAACCGCGGCATGCATGTCCAGTTTGCCGTAGCCCCAGAAGCGATTGGGCGTTACGCCCGTTTGCGCATCGCTGCGGCCCGTGGTGTGTAAGATCTCCTTCACGTCGTTGGCCGTGAGGCTTCGATTCTGTTGCAGCATCAGCGCGACGGCGCCGACCAACATCGGTCCGGAGCTGCTGGCCGCGCCGTGCCCGCCGTACCAGCCGCCGCCGTCCTGAATCAAGTTCCACCACGCGGTGTGCCACACGGAATCCGGCGCGTATGCGGCGAACGCGCTGTGCCCGGGAGTCGCAATGTCTACCGCCAATCGCCCATCGCGCGTCGGGCCGTCGGACGAGTGATGCCACAGTTCCCCGGCCAGCCCCTCGCTGTTATTCGGCCAGAGGTTGCCGTAGATGTCGTGGTATTCGTTTCGGGCCACGTATACGCCGGCGACGACGGCGCCGATGGTCGTCGCGCCATCGCCCAGCCTGCCGGGGACGATGTGGTCGGTGAACGAGATCGGCGGCGGACCGCCGACAAGGTAGGCGTCAAAGCGTCCGACGCCGGGACCGAGGCCGCGGACCTCGATCTGCCCGTCGCCAGTGTGCGTACCGATATCCATGTACACGAAACGGTCGCCGCTGTCGGACGTCAGCGGATACGGCTCGCCGCCCGGCGCCATCTGGAAGGAATACATCCCGTCGTTGAGACGCCATTCTTCCGGCGGCACAGGGCCGACGACCGCGCCGTTGTCCATCCGCACGGTGATCTCCGCCGGCTGGTCTCCGGTGTACCACGCGTTGATCGAATACGGGGCGGCGCCCGGCTTCGTAAAGCGGATGATGGTCGGCGCCGCGCTGGTGAAGTCGCCGCCTGCATGTGAGGGGAATCCGCCCTCGTCGCCGGTGCCGCAGGCATAGATGCGACCAGGACGATCCGGCCCGAAAACCTCCTCGATCTGACGGGTGACAACGGAGGTGCCGTCGAGCGGGCCGTACTGCACGCCCATGTTAATGATCGCCACACACGGCGGCTCGCCGAGCTGCGCAAGCTTCGCATCGAGCCAGTCGAGCGCCTCCTCGATGCAGCCGACGAAGGGCGCCTCGGCCGGCTGGTCGTCGTGCGCGGCTGCGCCGTCGGAGACGATCTTGACGATGATCAGGTCGGCTTCCGGCGCCATGCCCGCGTAGCGGCCATCGGCGAATGCGCTCCCATTGCCCGCGGCGATTCCGGCTGAGGCGGTGCCGTGGCCGACGGCGTCGCGCTCGGCGAGCGGCGGACCGCCGTGCAAGGCGGCATTGATGTCCGCTTCGGTGTATTCAACGGCAACGGGGCGAGCCGGGTCGTCGCAGTAGTAGTAGCTGGTCGGGCCGGTCTGATCGAGCATGAACTTGATTCGCGTGTTCCCGTCGGGCTTGATGAAATCGGGATGACGCCAGTCGATGCCGCGGTCCATGATCGCGACGACCACGCCGGCGCCGGTGACGCCGTACCGCTGAACGGCAAGGTCGAGTCGGGTTTCAACGCGCACAACATCGTCGGCCAGCGCCGGGTGATTCGCCAGAACGGTGATCGCCAGCGCTACGGACAGGTTGCTTCGGATCATTGTGCGTTTCCTCACAAAAGAACGTGCTTCGCAATTCCACGCCGTGACCGACGATGCGCCGAACGGAATCGCTGGGGGCCAAAAAATTACAGTGGCCCCTGAAAATCCCCGGTTCCCGCGCGTTTTCTGAATAAACGCGCGTCCAACGTCAGTCATGGGATGAAGAACGCCTCACCCGACCGTTCGTGGAAGCGCGGCCGGGTGCCCGGCCGACGGCTTCTCGCGTCGGCCGGCGCAGCACGCCCAAACCCGAACTCTCAGAAGTTGGACTGCCCGAGCGGCCGGTGACATGCTTTCGCTGGAATCCGCGTAGGGGGTGGAGAGGGCGTGTGAGAATGTATTGGATCCTCCGCGCCGCACCGGTGAACCGACGGCCGGCGCGGGGATCGCGAACGTCGCGCGCGGGACGAAGGGAATGACTGAAACCGCCTGCCGACGCGAAAGGCCGTCGGCAGGGCACCCGGCGCTGCATCTTCTAGTCCCTCTTATCCACCGGTTTTCTCGGGGGCTGACGCTTGGAGCGCAGCCTGTTGGGCCGCTTCGATCGCTTCCTCAAACGCCGGATACGAAACCACCATGATCGGGACGGACTTCTTGCCGCTCAGGATGCTGACGAGGCTCTCGCGGATCACTCTTTGATCCAGTTCGATCTCCCCGTGAGCTATTGGGGTGTAACTTCCCTTGCGAAGCTGGACCTTGTCAAAGTGGTAACCAACCGCAGTTGCCATGCAGTGCAGCAGATCGATGAATAGTTCGTCTCGCTTCCGCGCCAAATCCCTCATTTGATCCGGCTCGACGTTCTCGCCCAGGTGATCGTGGTACGCCTTCCAAGCGTCGAGTACGGCTTGATCTGCTGGCGACCGGCTCGGCTTCATTCCAAACGAGCTTTCCCCGTAGAACTCAATGTCAATCATGTTCAAGGCTTGGACGTGCAGCGGCGACAGCCTTGCTCCGCGTGTCGCCATGAGCATTTGAAACAGATGGACCTTGCGGCCTCTGCGCTCGCGTAGATGGTCAAGATGCTTCTGAACCTGAACCGCAACAACCGGGGCCGCGAGTACTGCGAGCACCATCACCCAATCGGCAATCGTCATCGTCCGAATCCCTCAGTGACGGCAGCGCGGAGGCGCGTGGTCGCAGTTCACGTTGTGCATGGACCGCTACGCCCCAATGGTGGCGCTTACCGTCGCGCTCCACGGCCCCACCTCGCCGCGCGAGTTGACCCAGCGCAGCATGTAGTGCGCGGGTTGCTGCCCTGCGCGCCGTCGTAATCGCGCGTGTACGGAGCGCGCGTATCGACGGCGAGAAACGTCAGTTCGCCGGGATCGACGGGCGGCGGGCCGTCCACCTTCACCCAGATTTCCGCGCCGATCACGCCGGCCGGCTTCGCTCGCCGCGTCGGCGTGGTCTCGTCGGTGAAGTCGATGGTGTGCTGCAAGCGCTGCGAAGCGTCCACCGTCGCGACCGGGCGCGTCGTCGGCGGGCCGACGGGCGACGGCTCCTTGTCCGGGACGGTGATCCCGAGCGCAGCACGCTCGGTGTCATCCACGCTGGCCGACGCCTGCAAGCGCCGCACGAGCGGCCGCACGGCGGCTTCGACGCCGACGCGCGCGGCGTCCTTGCCCTCGCGCGCGGCGATGGCGGCGGCAGCAGCGGCGATGTGGGCCGGGTACTTGCTGTTCCACGTCGTCTGCGCCGTCGTGACCGGCGTCATGTCGCCCGCGACCAGCCCGAGGCCGGCGAGGTTCGCGTTCGCGTACGTGACGAAGTTGGCCAGGCAGCCGTTGAACTCGGCGTCGCCGCGCGGGATGTAGTCGTTGGCCATGGGCGCTCCTGAACTTCGACCGCGGCCGGTCTCTCCGCCCTTCCTCGCTTTCTGATGCGGGAGCGTCGAAGGATCAGGCATGCTGCGGCGCTCCGCCCTCGACACGCGACGCACAATTGCGGCAAATACCGCCGGATGCGGTTATGAAACGTCGTTCACGGCCGGGTGTCAAGGCTCCCCGATCCGGACGTGGGCCGCTCCGACCGATGCGGGGGATTATCCGAGCGGGCCGGGGGAATGTCCGGCCGGGCGCCCGGCCGACGGCCTTTCGCGTCGGCCGGCGTAGCACGCCCAAACCCGAACTCTCAGACGTTGGACTGCCCGCGCGGCCGGTGGCATGCCTTCGCTGGAATCCGCGTAGGCATGTAATCTTCGTCGCCGCGCGCGATTTACGTCTTCACATTGAAGAGCTGCACCACCGCCACCGGCGCGAAGACGAAGATCGGAACCCACGCCACCACGCGGTTGATCGACTCGTCGTTCACCGCGTTCTGCGCGATGAACGAGATCAGATAGAAGCAACCCGCCAGCGCCAGCGCCCGCCCGCCCGCGCCTAGCACGTGCTGCGGCTCGCGGCTGAGGAAGCACGGCAGCGCCAGCAGCAGCAGCAGCCATTGCAGGAACGGCTGCGTGAAACGCACGTGCCGGCTCATGTCGATGGTCGGGCGATTCGGCACGTTCGGACTGCGCAGCAGTTCGCCAAGCTGCCGCAGCGAAAGCAGGTCGGCCCACTGCGACTCGCGCCGCAGCACCAGCTCGGCCGGCGTCAGGCCGAACGCGTAGGACTCGACCGGCTCATACCGCACGCGGCGCTCCAGCCCCGGCGCGTCGCCGGCGTCGTCCTGCACGATGCGGCGCCCGCGCGTCAGCAGCCACATCCGGGTCGCCGGGTCATACTCGGCCGCGTCGGCCTCGATCACGGATATGGGCTTGCCGCTCTCGTCCGGCTCGATCAGCAGCACGCGCGTCAGCACGCCGGAACGAAGGTCCATACGCAGCGCGGTGAGGATCGCGCTGCGATCGTCGCGCGCCGCATAGACGCCGGTCGGCCGGCTGGTCATCACGTCGCCGTGCGTGCGGCTGATCTTGTCGGCGATCCGCGGCAGCAGCGCCTCGCGGTTCAGCGCCCACAAGCCGATCATCAGCACCGAGCAGAACACCAGCGGCGCGATGAGCCGTTGCAGCGGCATGCCCGCGGCCAGCAGCGCCGTCAACTCGTTGTTGCGGAGCATCGCGCCGAGCGTGAACGCGGCCGCGATCGTCATGACCGGACCGGCAAGCTGCGAGAAATAGAGCGGCACGTTGTGGCCGTAGTAGTCGATCATCCGGGCCGCCAGCTCGCCGGCCGGCAGCGATTCGTCCGTGATGAACTCGTCGATGTTCACGAGCAGGTCGGACACGATATACAGGCCGATGCCGACGGCCAGCAGTATGAAGTAGCCGGTCAGGAACGAACGCGCGATGTAGCGGTCGATGATCGTCATCGGCGCACGCCCAGCCGCAGGATGATGAAGTCCGTCACACCCATCGCGACCAGCCCGCCCCATGTGACCAATGGCCCGACGGTCGTGCCGGCGCTGCTCTCGGTCAGGCTGCGCCCCATGAGCATCAGCAGCGTCACTGCGCCGAACGGGATGCAGGCCAGCCCGAACGCGCTCAGCGTCCGCGCCCCGCGGAAGATGACGCCCAGCATCGCGCCCATCACCACCGTCACCAGCGCGCTGCTGGCCATGCCCAGCCGGAAGTGCATCGTCGCCAGCACGCGCCGCTGAAGCCGCTGCGCGTCGCGCTGCAGCTTCTCGATGGCCTTCGCGGTCGGCTCGTCGGACGGCGGAGCGCGTGTGCCGGCCAGCAGCACCGGCGCTGTCCACTCGCTCATCTCGGCCTCGACGCTCTCCGGAATCGCAAGGTCTTCGAGCGCCGCGCTGGCACGCCGACGCGGCGGCGCGTCGGCCGGGGCGCGGGCGTCATACTCGAGCACAAAGTGCTGCACGGTGGCCAGCAGATCGACGACCGCAGTCAGCGGCCGGCCTTCTCCGCCGCGAATGGACAGCCGCCCTTCCGGCGCTTCGTATCGTGTCGGGCGCTCGAGGCGCGGGTCGCTGACCTCGATCACGACGTCGTTGAGCCGAACCTCGGCGCTATCCGGAAGAGCCGAGCCGGCGGTGATGCGGGCCGTGCGATGGTGGCTATCGAGCAGTTCGAGCCCGGAATCGGCCGCGACGCTCCGCACGGCTTGATCGATCAGCAGTTGGGCGCGCAGGCGATCCTGCACGCGGGCGATGCGCTCGGCCATCTCGGGCGCCAGCCACGGCTCGCGCCGCCAGCGTTCGAGCGTTTCGATATCGACCATGGACGGCTTCAGCGGCAGCGGGATCGGCGCAGCGATCGGTCCGATGACCTGGTCGCGAATCTGGATCGTGGCGCGCCCGACCTCGTACATGCGCGCGTCCTGCACGTAGAGGGTCACGCGCACGTCGGATTGCCGCGTGTCGAACCGGCACAGACCGCCGCGGGCGAGCGTGTACTGCTGAAGCTCCTCGTCGCCGTCGATCCAGAGGAAGCTCGGTTCATCCACCCAGAAGTACTCGATGCCGTCGCCCTGCGGCTCGAACCCCGCGTCCGAAAGGGCCGCGTTCGACACGTTCTCGACGCCCTGCGCCGTAAGCAGGTACTGCTCGCCGCCCTCTTTTCCGTAGCGGATGAAGCCGCGCTGCCGCAGCCGGTGAAACGCCAGGTCGCGCAGGTTCGCGCGCGCGTAGCGGTCGATCCGCTTCATGAAGTCCGGAATCACGTAGTTCGACGAGAACACCGTCAACAACGCCACGAACACGGCCAGAAGCATCGCGCTGAGCAAGAGGTAATGAACGTTCACGCCCGCCGCCCGGCAGGCGGTGAATTCGTTGTCCGCGGCAAGGCGTCCGTACGTCAGCGTCGTCGCGAACAGCGCCGCGACCGGCATGGTCACCGTCAGCACAATCGGCAGGAGCCAGGGCAGCACGCTGAGCAGGTCGGCCGAGGTGACGCCCTCGTACCGCAACACGTTGTAGAGGCCGCCGCCCATCGTGAACAGTCCGGACAACGCCACGGCGGTCAGCGCGAACGTCTTCAGCAGCTCGCGGAGGATATACGCGTGCAGCGTAATCAAGCGGTCGTCGCTCCGGCGGGCACTGTTCAGCAGGAAGGCCGCGATCCCGCCGCGCGCGAATCGCGCAGCAGGCGCAGTTCAGACCTCGCCCGTTGCGGTAGGTTAGCGTGGTCCGGGCCGGCGGGAAACCACTGCGCACGAGCGCGTCGAAAGCGGCATCGCAACGGCGCCGGGCCCTCCGGGCGCGCGGTGCGGGACGCCGGTTTGAACCAACGCGCCGCGCGCGGCGCGGCGTCTCACGCGCTGCTTCGGCGCAGCGCTCAGGGACAAGGCAACCCGAACACTTCCAGCAGCGCCGACAGATCGGCCAGATCGACGCCGCCGTCGCCGGTCAGATCGCCGTCCTCGTACGACATGCCGCTCGAAACTCCGAAGTTTTGAAGCAGCCTGCTCAGGTCGCCCAGCCCGACCGCGCCGTCCCCGTCGAGGTCGCCCGTGCACATGTCGTCGCAGATGAGCACGTCCACGCGCAGGTCGTCCAATGCCGCCTCGACCAGCGACGCGTTGGCCGTATCGGCCGCCACGAAGCGCAGGCGCACCGCGCCGGTCGGCGGCAGCAGCGTCGACAGCTTGAACTCGCGATAGAACCAGCCTCCGGACGCCTCGATGCCGGTGGGACCGACCGTCTCGGCCGTGGTCCACGACTGCCCGTCGTCGTTCGAAACCTGGACGACGAACACATCCTCGCTCGGCGCAGTGCCGGCATCATTCGAGAACCAGCGCCAGTAGCCGACGCGTGCATCGTCTCCGCCCGACAGGTCGTACGAGGGCGACGTGAGCGTGGTTGCGCCGCCGTCCACGTCGTACGAACCCACGCTCGGACCGGCGCGCCCGTCGGTGACCCAGCAGAGCGTGCCGGCCGCGGTGTGGTCGGCGCCGGGTTGCGCTGCCGTCGCTTCCGGATCCGTGCGGTTCCAGATGCCCAGCGTGGCGGTGTCGCCCGGCGCGCCGACCGTCCACCCGCTCTCGACTTCGAATGCGTCGTTCACCCGCGTCTCGCTGCCGACCAGCGCGGTCGCGAAGTAGTTGTCTTCGGCGACGCCGCAGCCGCCTGGATCGAAGTAGCGCTCGCCGTTCGAGGCTTCGACGCTGACGTAATACTCGACGGTCGTGTCGCAGGGCAGCGCCGGGAACACCGCGTCATAGACGTTCGGCGCGACCACTTGAAGCGGCAGCTCGACGAATCCGCCGCCCGCGTCGTAGTGCAGGATCCCCGTGCCCGGCTGCGGATCGAGATTGCCGTTCGGGCCGACTTCCACGCGGACCGTGTCGCCGCCGGCCGGGTCGATCTCGGTCGGGCGCCCGTCGGGATAGCTGAACACGAGCGGCTGCGCCTGGATGCAGACGCCGAGCGGATTGGCCAGCGCGGCCTGAAGCGCCGCGTGGTTGATTCCGGTTCCGTTGTTCGCGCCGCCGCCGCTCGAGCAGCCGGCGTGCGTGTGAATGCCGATGGCCAGCCCGGTGGTCTCATCCACCACGGGCGAGCCGGAGTTCCCGCCGGTGGTGTCCGTCGCGTATTGCACGGTCGTTCCGGAGAACGAAGCATAGGGACCGACGTGTGTCTTCTGCACCTGGTTCCAGGTGTTCGGCACCGGCGGCGACGTGGTCCCGTAGCCGGTGATGCGAATGCTCTGACCCGAGACGGGCGGCGGCGTGGGCGCGAGCGAATACGCCGCGCCCTGCGCTTCGTACGCCGTCAAGCCGGTGGTCGAGTTCGCGAAGCAGCCGAAGTATGCCCAGTCGTTGCCGATGCCCAGCCCGCCGTTCGACTGCACCGAGCTGGCCTGCACCGAGTACTGATCGGACGGCGGCGGGTGATTCAGGCCGCCGCCGGAGGTCGATAGCGGAACGTTGAACTCGATCACGGTCAGCGAGCTGGTGCAGTGTCCGGCCGTCAGGAAGCAGTGCCCGCAGTCGTCGATCAGCCACGCCGTGCAGCCGATGGGAAGCGCTCGGGCGGCGCGCGGATCGGACGACAGCTGGCGGTCGTCGGTCGAGCCGCAGATGCTGCGATCGTCGGCGGGCGGGTCGCCGGCGATGACGCGGCTGATCCGCAGGGCGTTCTCGGCTGGTCCCGGGTGCGCGAACAGCTCGACCAGGACCGAATCGCCGTTGAAGTACGCGCTGGTGTGGTTCCATTCGCGCACGTGCCGCGCGTTCAGATACTGGTGCGCGCCGTCCAGCATGGACGTGACGACCAGGAAGCTCTCCTGCCCGCTGCCGACGCGCCCCGCCAGCGTCACCTCGTCGAACGTCAGCCGCAGCCACGACGCCCCGGGCACGGACACGACCGTCGAATAGACGGGCGCGAGGTCGGCGCCCGCGTTGGCGACCGGACCGGAATCGACCAGCACGCCGACGTCGTGGCTGGTGAGCGGCTCGGTCAGAATCTGCTGCGCGGACAGCGGCAGCGCGAGCACGAACGCAATGATCGCGACGGGCGCGGATCGGCGCGCACCGCGCGCCAGGTGAGCGAATGACATTCTGAAAGCTCCTCGTTCGAACGACTGCGAGAACGCACGATTCCGGCGCGGGCGGCGAGCGCCGGACCGCTCCGGAACGCGGATCGACCCCTCCGACGGGGAAGGAGTCCAGTCTAGCACGATCGGCGATTGCGGAGCAACGCAAAGCGACCGCGCGAAGCGCCCAAGGCGGTCCGGCGCGGGTTCGGGCCGGTGAATTCCGGCGCGTGGCGTGCTTTCGCAGTGAGGCATAAGCACTCTCACGGAGGGTGGCATGCTTTCGCGGTACTCCGCGTAAGCATGCCGTTACGATCGCCGCTCTTCTCTGACCAGATCCCTCGCTCCGTGTGCGCGTGCTCGCGCTCTGCGTCAGCGCGCCGGATTCGACACATCGCATTCTGCCAGGGCTGACAGGCATGCCTTGCGGCGTCACTGGCGCGGCCGCTATAGCTTCGCTGCGCGTTTGAGACGCACCGAGCTGGGAGCATGCTTACGCGGAGTACCGCGAAAGCATGCCACCCGCCACCCGCCGCGAAAGCATGCCACCCGCCAGGCGGAAAAAGAAAAGAAAGGACAAAGAGGGGGTGAGTGCCCTGCGTTCCAGGGGCTTGAAGCTCCTGGCAACGATCGTGCGCCCTGCCGGGCGATGAAACACAAAGGAACGCATGGAGACAAGTCATGTATGACGGGCTGGCAAGGATCGTGCGACCTGCCGGGCGAAGAAACGCCTTAGATTGTCGAGCAGCGCAGCGACGCGTATGCGGACCGACGCTACGGCGATTCGGATTCCGCGTCAGTACGCCTTCGCGAGCACGACGCGCCGCTCGCACGGCTTCCCGCTCAGCAGGCACGGACCGGGATCGGCCGGCGCGTCCAGCGGGATGCACCGCACGGTCACCTGCAGGTCGTCCTTCAGGCGCGTCTCAAGCTCCGGATCTTCCGCTACGCGCGCCATCGCGAATCCACCGTGCAACTCGGGCTTGTCCGGGTTCGACGGCGTGAAGAACGCATAGAGGTCGTCGCGCGAGTCGATCGCGCGCGTGTGCGCGGCCCGCAGCTCGCCGGCCCGCTCCAGCAGACCCTGCTGCATCTGCTGTAGCATCGCCGCGACGCCGGCGACGAACTGCGGCCGCGGCATGCTCTCGCGCTCTTTCGGCCCGCGGTCGCGCCGGCCGACGAACACGGCGTCGGCGGCGACGTCGCGCGGCCCGACTTCCAGGCGGATCGGCGCGCCGCGTTTGATCCACTCCCACATCTTGTCGCCGCCGCGGCCCTCGCGGGCGTCGATCTCGATTTCCAGCGGACGGCCGTCGAAGGAGACGGCACGCAGCTCGGACGCGAGCCGGTCGCAGTATTCGAGCACCGCGGCGCGCGTGTCTTCCTTGTGCACGACGGGCAGGATCACCACGTGCGCCGGGGCCAGTCGCGGCGGCACGACCAGCCCGTCGTCGTCGGAATGGGTCATGATCATCGCGCCGACCAGCCGCGTGGACACGCCCCACGACGTGGTCCAGGCATATTCGAGCTTTCCGTCCGGTCCGAGGAAGCGAATCTCCGACGCCTTCGAGAAGTTCTGGCCCAGAAAGTGCGACGTGCCGGCCTGCAGCGCCTTGCGGTCCTGCATCATGGCTTCGATGCAGTAGGTCTCGACCGCGCCCGGGAAGCGCTCGCTGGCGGTCTTGCGGCCCTGAATGACCGGGATCGCCAGGTAGTCGCGCGCGAACGTGGCGTACACGTTCAGCATGCGCATGGTCTCTTCCTGGGCTTCCTCCGGCGTGGCGTGCACGGTGTGCCCCTCCTGCCAGAGGAACTCGGTGGTGCGCAGGAACAGGCGCGTGCGCAGCTCCCATCGCACAATATTGGCCCACTGGTTGATCAGCAGCGGCAGATCGCGATAGGACTGCACCCACTTGGCGAACGACGCCCCGATGATCGTCTCGGACGTGGGGCGAACGACCAGCGGCTCTTCAAGCGGCGCCGTCGGCGCCAATCGGCCGTCAGCCCCCTGCTCCAGCCGGTGGTGCGTGACGACCGCGCATTCCTTGGCGAAGCCCTCGACGTGCGCGGCCTCCTTCTCCAGGAACGACAGCGGGATGAACAGCGGGAAGTATGCGTTGCGATGCCCGGTGGCCTTGAACATTCCGTCGAGCACGCGCTGGATGTTCTCCCACAGCGCGTAGCCCCACGGCTTGATGACCATGCAGCCGCGCACCGGCGAACTCTCCGCCAGGTCGGCAGCACGGATCACCTGCTGGTACCACTCCGGGTAGTCCTCCGCCCGGGTCGGGGTTATCGCGGTCTGAGCGGACTTCGCCATGCTGAACTTCCTGCGTCGCAGTGCCCGTGTTCGATGTCGAGCGGAAAACGCGAGAGTGTAACCGCAAGGCGCGAGCGACGCATGGTCAGCCGGCGGATCGGTAGTGGTAGCGATTGAATCAGAGCCGCGACCGTAAGAGGCTTTTGCGCCAGCGCGTAACATCCTAGTAATACTAGACTTGCGGCGCTTGCGCGAAAGGCACTTCGCGCCCATGCTTCTTTGCGAGTTCTGA
>CAZKJT010000006.1:0-238923 GCA_964553225.1 uncultured Planctomycetales bacterium
TACTAGGATGTTACGCGCTGGCGCAAAAGCCTCTGACGGTCGCGGCTCGGTTCCGCATCGTCTTCAATGAGGCACTACACTAGTTCAGTCAGCAGACCGGTCCACCAATGAATTGGGGAGCGTCGGCGTCCGTCCGGCCGTGACGCCTGAGTATTCCGGCGGCTCCTGACAACGCATGCTTACGCCTACGGCGAATACGTGCCGCCTGCCACGCCGTTTACCCTGCCGGCAGCCGTTTGCGGCATCGAGCCGACCGCAGCATCCAGACCCATCGAATGCCGGCCGGTGCGAACTTCGCGGCCGATCCCGACCAGCCCGTTGAAGATATCACCCTCACGCGCGACGTGCGGAGCTGCCGCCGGAGAAAACGCGGGTTGGAGACCCGCGCCACAAGTTCTTCAACGGACTGCTACGCGCCCTTCTGCGCTCGCTGGCGCAGGCGCGCGTCGATGAAGCCCTGAAGCTCGCCGTTCAGCACGCGCTGCGGATCGCCGACAGTGAAGCCCGTGCGGTGGTCCTTCACGTGAATCGTCGAGCCGTGCAGCACGTAGCTGCGAATCTGGTTGCCCCACGCGATGTCGCCCTTGTCGCTGTACAGCTTCGCCAGCTCGGCGTCGCGCTTGGCCTGCTCCCGCTGCTCCAGACGAGCCAGCAGAATGCTCAGCGCCATTTCCTTGTTCTGCTTCTGGCTGCGCTCCACCACGCACTCGACCACCAGGCCGGTCGGCAGGTGTTTGACCCGCACGGCCGACGCGACCTTGTTCACATTCTGGCCGCCGGCGCCGCTCGCCCGCCGGAACGTGACGATCTCCAGGTCTTTCTCCGGAAGCTCGACGCTGGTCTCCTCGAATTCCGGCAGCACGTCCACGCCTACGAAGGACGTCTGCCGCTTGCCCTGCGCGTTGTACGGGCTGATCCGCACCAGCCGGTGCACGCCCGCCTCGCACGACAAATAGCCGTACGCATACGGCCCGTCGACGCGCAGCGTGACCGACTGAATGCCGGCCTCCTCGCCGTCGTTGCGATCCACCTCCTCCGCCCGGAAGCCGTTCCGCTCGAAATACATGATGTACATCCGCAGCAGCATCTCGGCGAAGTCGCTCGCGTCCACTCCGCCTGCGCCGGCCTGGATGCTGAAAAAGCACGGCCGCATGTCGTTCTTGCCGCTCAGCAGCGTCATCAGCTCGACCTGCTCGACCTTCGCGGCGAGCGCGTCCAGTTCGCGCTGCACTTCGGCCGCGGCGGCCGCGTCGCCGGCCTCGGCCGCGAGCTCGAGCAGGACGCCCGCGTCGTCGGCACGGCGCATCAGGTCGGCGAGCGGGTCCACCTGGGCGCGCAGCGCCTTCATCTCCTGCACGACTTTCTGTGCGGATTCCTGAACGTCCCAGAAGCCGGGACGTTCCATCTGCGTGTTCAGCTCAGTCAGGCGGGCGGTTTTGGCGGGCAGGTCAAAGAGAGTCCCGGATCGCGTGAATGCGCGAAGTGAACGTTGCAAGCGCGGCGGCGGGGTCGTCGTAGGGCATCGTGATGGTTGCTCCCGAGGGCGTCGCGCCCGGCGCGGCGTCCGCCGGTCCGAGTCGAATCGCGCGCCGCGAGCAGGATAGGCGCACGGCGGCCCGGGGGCAACGAAGCGGCGCGAACCCCGATGCCGGGGACGAGCCCGCCGCCGCCCGCTTCGCCTACTCTCGTACAGAACGCGCCGCTGCGGCTCATCCCGGACAAACGACGCCGTATCCCTCGAGCAACGCCGAGAGGTCCGCGAGGTCCACGTCCGTGTCGCCGTCGAGATCGCCGTCCTCGTAGGACGTGCCGGCGGACGCCCCGAAGCGGGTGAGCAGCGCCGACAGGTCGGCCAGGTCGATCGACCCGCTGAAATCGATGTCGCCGGGGCATTCGCACAGATCGGGCACGCCGTTGCCGCTCCAGTCCGGCCCGACACGGAAGATGTACGCCGAGCCGGCGTCCGTGCCGCTGTCGTCGTCGTAGGGAGCGCCGATGACGGCCCAGCTCCCATCCATCGCCACGCTTTCCCCGAACCGATCGTACGATTGCCCGTCGCTGGCGGTGAACTTGGCGTGCTGACGCCAGATGCCGTCCGATTCCCGAATGAACAGGTAGGCAGCGCCGGCGTTGGTCGCCTGTGGGTCGTCGCCGTAGGCCCCGATCAACGCCTGGTCGCCCTGGACGGCCACAGCGCACCCAAAAAACTGCGAGTTTCCCGCCATCGGCGGACGCAACGTCTGGGCCCAGGACCAGGTTCCGCCGGCGTCCCGCTCATACACGAAGGCCGCGCCGGTGGCGGTTCCGGCCGTGCGATCCGCCAAAGCGCCGACGATGGCAACGTTCGCGTCGTCATCGACCGTGACGGCACACCCGAAATCCTGAAGGCTGTGGATGTCCGGCGGGAGAAGCCGCGCGGCCTCTGTCCAGAGGCCACTGTCGGGATCGCGCTCGAACAGGTACGCCTTGCCGACGTAGGGCACGCCGGCCACCCACTGCACCCACGCGCCGACGGCGATCACGTCGCCGTTCAAGTCGATGGCGAAGCCGAACTCCGCGTTGGCCTGTCCGTCGCTGGCGATCAGCTTCTGCGTTTGCTCCCATGCGCCGTTCGGATCGCGATCGAACACGTAGACCGATCCGGCATCGCCGCCGTTCGGGTTGTTGTCCCATGGCGCGCTGATGACGATCGTGCCGCCCTCCATGTCCGCCTCTTCGCCGAAGGCGTCCTCCGGGTGATAATCGGAGGCCATCACCTCGGTGGTGTAGACCCAATCGCTTTCGGCGCTCCACTCGAAGATGTAGCCTCGCGCGCGAGAGGTCGATGTACACAACAGGGCGTCTCCGTCGAGCGCGATTCCTCGTGCGAATGCACTGCCGTTACCACCACCATCCGGCGGAAATAGGCTAGCTGACAACGTCCACTCTGTTCCGTCACGGACATACTGATAGGCAACGCCCGAATTCGGTGCGACCTCGTTATGCCCAGGCACGCCGACGCACAACGTGTCACGCTGAAGTACGGCGCGCTTTCCAAAGAGATCGTTCGTATCCGCATCGCCATCCATGAGCTTCGCAAGTCGGCACTGCCCGAATACCGGGCCCGCCGGGCCGACGAGCGCGGCGACCCCGAGAAGAATCGTGATGGTGTCCTTGCTCGCCATGAGCATTCTCCTCGACGCGTCTAGAAGGGGATTCGACACGCCCAGATCACGGACGGGTTGCTTTGCGGGTCGCCGTCAAGCTCGTCCAGAGATGTGCCGGTGAACGCGGTCCAGACGGTGCCGCCGTACGCAGCGATGCCGTTGTAGTCCCCGGGCTTGTAGGGGAAATTGAACCCATCGAGCAGATCGTAATCCAGGCACGTCTCGTTGGGATCAGCCCCGTTGGGATCCTTGGTAAGCTCAGCGCCTGACTGAAAGAAGCCGCCGCCGTTGTTGCTGTAGGTATAGTAGACGTCGACACGCGGATACACCGTGCCTTCGTTCTGATCCGAATCGACGTTGTAGCGCCGGTCGTCATAGTAGAGAATGTGCACCCGCCCGGCGTCGTCCACGGTGACCGAAGGCATGAACTGGTCCACTTCGTAGTTCTGGTCGTCGCCGTCGTTGACTGTCACGCGGTCACCCGCACACCACCCGCCCAATTGAAATCGCAGCTTTTGGCAGTACACATTGACATCCAGATCGTTGGAATCCGCGGTCGCGGTGTCGTGGTACACGAGGTAGAGTTGGTTTGGATCGTTCGGATCCGCCGCCAGCCACGGAATGCTCTGGAAATCCATCCGGACGTCGCCACCGGGCAACATATCTGGAATTTCAAACGTTGTTCGGTTGCGCGTCACGACGAGCTCCAGTACGCTCGGCACCGGGTCGTCGCCGAGCGATTCGTAGCTGTCGCAACCCGGCAGCGCGCTGAACTCGATCTCGCCGAAGTCGGGGTCGTTCGGATCGTCAATGTCTCGCCCGCAAACGAAGCGAATCTCGCGCAGATCGGCTACCGGCGTATAGGCCAAGTAAAGCGGACCGCCTCCGGCGACGGCGGGTTGGTAATTGGCGGCGCCCATCTCAACGACTTCTCCGCCCAGGCCGAAGGTAATGTCCCCTAGCGTCCACGTCTCGCCGCCGTCCATCGAGCGCAGATAGCTGTGCCTGCCGCCCCCGGTCGTTCGCCAGAACGTGATATAGAGCTCGCGCTCGCCTTCATAGGCGCCACCCGCCAGAATCCACGGCTTGTCGTATCCGAACGGTCCGAAGATGAAGTCGGTCAGGGGTTCCCACGAATCCCAGTCCCCGTTCGCGAAACGCGATACGCCAATCGCCCGAGAGCCGCTCTGCGCGACCATGCTGCACGCCAGAAACGTATCCGAATCCGGGCCAAGGTAGGCGATTGAGGGATCGACGGCGCCGTTGACGCCGCCCGAACCGCCGTCGGCGATGATGCCAAAATCGGTCCAGTCGCCGCCGGCGCTGTCGTGGAGCGCATATCCGATCCGCTCGCCCGTCCCCACGTGGTACACGCTGATCACCTCGCTCTCGCCTGCCGCGATCCACGTTTCCCACACCGGAAGGCCCTTCTTCGCGGAGGCCGGATGACCGGCGGCCGCGACGACCCGCGGTTCGGGAACTTGAGCATTTCCGCCAACCGACATGACGAGGGCGGCTCCGAATACGGTACAGCAGAAACGCAAGACACGTAACGACTTGACGCTGTTCATGTTAGCGACCTGGCGTGCTCCCGCGAAGGCGATTTCAGATTGCTGCGCGCGTCATGCCTGATTCCGGTCGCCACGCGACATGCGTTATCCCCCTAAACCCCGCGTTTGGCGGCCTCACGCCCGCCGGGGCCGCCGATGCCGCGCAGACTGCAGGGCACAATGGCGAATTGGCAAACGGCATGCCACGCCCGTTGTCGACACCGGGATGCGCTAAGAAGTCTCACGGCGGAAGTTCTCATCGGGATTCGTTAAGGCATTGCAGGATTGAACTTGGGGTTATTGCACGACGCAGTGTCCGCCGCCGAAGTCAATGTTTCCGGTGGGCGACGCCGCAGCGCCGCCGCGACCGCGCCTGCGGAAAGACACGCACCGCGCGCGGAAATCCGCCGATAACGGACGGATCGCGCTGCCGCACGCCGCGCGGTGCGCCCACGAACGCGGATGGTCGCGTCTCCGAACGAGCCGCGGCCCACACGCGTCTACGCGCTATCGGCCGCGATCGATCAGAACGAAAGTTGCCCTTGCATCCGGACTCTCCGCGGCTAGAGTGCGCGTCCGCCCTGCAAATGTCTCACGGCAACGAGCTCAACGGGACAAGTCGGCGCTTGGAGGTCGATCCATGGGACTGGCATGCGTCGTCCGCGAGCAGATCAACGCGCCGCCGGAAGCCGTCTTTGCGATCGCGAGCGATTTTGCCAGCGCTCCGCAACGCATTCACGGCATCAAGAAGATGGAGATGCTGACGTCGGGTCCGGTCGGCCTCGGCACCCGGTTCCGCGAGACGCGCGAGATGTTCGGCCGGGAGGCGACCGAAACCATGGAGGTGATCGACTTCCAGCCGGGCCGGTCCTACACCCTCGGCGCGACGAACTGCGGCTGCGAGTATCGCACGGTGGTCAGCGTGCGCCCGGCCGGCTCGGCGAGCGAAATCACCTTCGATTTCAGCGGGCGGCCGTTGACGTTCGGGGCCAGAGTCATGGGCTTCCTGATGGGCTGGATGGTGAAAGGCGCGTGCGTCAAGGCCATCAAGCAGGACCTGGCCGACCTGAAGGCCGCGGTCGAGAATGCTCCGCGAGGGAATTCGACATCCGGATGAACGGGCGTCCGCGGGCGGCAGTCCCGCCGGAGACAAGGAGCTCTCCCAGGAGCTGGACCCGATCCGCAACCGTGAGGGAGCGGCAGACATGCCCGAGCGGGATCACCCGGATCTTGGTGCTCCCTGACGGTCGCTGCTAGCCGGCAATCATCTCGCCCGATCGCATGGCCTGCCTGCGAGCCGTCAGCACCGGCGCCGCCGCGTCGAGAGCCCTGGGGCTACCGAATCCAGCCGAGTTCGACGCGTCCCGTCGCCGCCGACTCGCTGGCGCTGGGTGCAGCGATGCGTTCGTGGAGTTTGCGAAGCGTGACCAGTCGGTCTGCGTGCGTCGGCGCGTTGAAACGAATCTGCGCAGAGGCCTCTGGCGTCGCGAACAGCGCTCGCAGATCGAGCTCGCGCATGATGATGATCCGCAGCTTCTGCGTCTTGATTCCGCCGTACTTCTCACAGGTCAGCCCGAAAGCGTACGCGTCCTTCGTAGTGGGCAGCCCCAGAGAGTGGGCCAGATGCACCGGAGCGAATCGCTCCGAGAGCGCGTTAATGAGCGCGAGCCGAACATAATCGGCGTCGCCGCGGGAGCCGAGCTCGAGAAAGGGCTGCTCGACGCTGGTTCGGCGGGCCGCCGCCTCTACAAGCCCGACGCCGAAGGGATTTAGCCAGATGTCGATCGACGCGCTCTCCATCAGCGTCCGCAATTGCAGGACACCATTCTCAACATAGTTCAGCGAGAAGTTGACCTGTTGCATGAAGCTCTTGCGCTGCCAGTCCCTCCGGCGGCGGAGCCACACCCACGCAATTCCAAGCCACGTGAGGACGAGGCCGATCAACCCCGCGTGTGGACGAACCAGCGCGAGCACATCCCAGACCCATTGCGGCATGAGCACACTCCTCCAGTGAGCCCAGGCTTGCCAAGCAGCGGATTCATGCCGACTTGGTTCTGGGGCTGGCTTGGTATAATAGACGTGCTGAATAAGCTTAACGCAACGCGCGGTCGCGCAGCGAAGGATCGCCGCCCGCGTCCGCGATGGCGAGACCGTGAAGCGTCAGGACGTCATCGACTGACAGGAATCGCGGCGGCGGCGTCACTTGGCCAGCCGCCGGATCAGCTCACCGTGCTTGCCGAACGTTTCCCGGACCTGCCGGTCCAGGCGCGCCGGGTCGCCGCCCGGGCGCAGCCGTGCGTGCAGGTAGAGGATGTACGCCGGCAGGGTCAGGTTCAGGGCGGCTGCCCCGATCTCGAGTTGCCGCCGAAGCTCCGGCGTGACCTGAATCTGAATGGTCTCGCTCGTTCCCATCCTGTTCATCATAGCTTTGCGAGGAACCCCGCGGCAAGCAGGCAGGAGTCATCCGTTCAACTTGACCTTGCGTGATTCGCGGCCAGCAATTCGCCTTTGGATCGCGCACGTTGCGCGGTACTGTACTTGGGCAATCCCGGAGCGGGCCGGCCAGAATTGACGCGGAGTCGCCATGTACGCACGATGGAGCGTGTACGCGCTCGTTGCACTGCTGCCGTTTGCGTCGATCGCCTGGCAGGCGGGCGATGCGGATCGCGTCGTTGAAGTGCACGGCATCGCCGTGAGTGCCGCGGAGCTACAGCGCATTCAAGCGGACGCCGACGCGCGCCAGCGGTCGTTCGCCGCTGCACGCGCGGCGCCGTCGGCAAGCTCGCCGCGAGGCGGATCGTTTGTCAACTGGGAGTCGCCGCACGTACACCCGCTCGACTTGACGCCCGACGGCGCGCGGCTGCTGGCGGTCAACACATCGGACCACAGACTGGAAGTCTTCGAGCCGGACGCGAGCGGGCTGACGCACGTCGCGTCGATTCCGGTCGGGCTGGAGCCGGTGTCGGTGCGCGCCCTCGACGATGCGACCGCGTGGGTCGTGAACCACGTGTCGGATTCCATCAGCATCGTGGACCTGGCGACGCTGCGCGTTTCCGCGACCGTGCACACCGGCGACGAGCCGGCCGACGTGATCTTCGCCGGGTCGCCGCTGCGTGCGTTCGTGTCGATCTCTCAGGAAAACCGCGTCGACGTGTACGACGCGGAGCAACCGGGCGCGCCGCTGGCACAGATCGCGATCGCCGGCGAAGAGCCGCGAGCGCTGGCGACCGACGGAGCGGCGATCTACGCGGCGATCTTCGAATCGGGCAATGCCACGACGGTCGTGCCGCAGGGGCTGGTGTCGTCGGTCCTGAATCCCTATCCCGGCGACCCGAACCCGCCGCCGAACAGCGGATTGCTGTTCGATCCGCCGCTGTCGCCCGGTTTGCCGCCCGCGCCGCCCGGATCGATCATCGTGCAGCGGCAGCCGAGCGGCGCCTGGCGCGACGACAACGGGCGCAACTGGTCGCTGGCGATCGGCTGGAACCTGCACGACCACGACGTGGCGATGATTGACGTGGCGTCGCTGGCCGTCACGTACATCCCCGGGCTGATGAACGCCAACATGGCCATCGCGACCCGCGCTGACGGTCGCGTGACCGTGGTGGGCACCGACGCACGAAACGTCGTGCGTTTCGAACCGAATCTCAACGGCACGTTCCTGCGCGTGCTGGGCGCGTCGATCGACCCGGCCGCGCCGGCGAGTCCGACGATCGTCGATCTCAACCCGCACCTGGACTATGCGTCGCCGACCGTGCCGCAGGCGCTGCGCGACCAGTCGCTCGGCGATCCGCGCGCGATCCTGTGGACCGCGGACGGGCAGACCGGCTTCATCGCCGGCATGGGCTCGAGCACGGTGATCGTCGTCGATGGGGGCTTGGCGCGGCTCGGCGCGATCGAGCTGGGGCGGGGTCCGACCGGGCTGGCGCTCGATGAGCCGGGCGGGCGGCTGTACGCGCTGAATCGTTTCGACGGCTCGGTGTCGGTCGTGGCGCTCGACACGCTGGCCGAGGTCGCGCGCGTGACCTTCTTCGACCCGACTCCGGGACCGATCCGGGAAGGGCGCGAGTACCTGTATGACACGCGGCTGACCTCCGGCCTGGGGCACACATCGTGCGCGAGCTGTCACATCGACGCGCGCACCGACGGGCTCGCGTGGGACTTGGGGGATCCGAGCGGCGACGTGCGTGCATTGGACCAGGAGTGCGGCAGCTTGCAGGGCTGCCCGGACTGGCACCCGATGCGCGGCGTGATGACGACGCAGACGTTGCAGGATTTTCTGCCGCTGCCGCCGTTCAACTGGCGCGGCGACTTCGGCGACCTCGCCGCGTTCAACACGCAGTACCGGACGCTGCAGGGCGATGATGAGTTGCTCGACGGCGAAGACCTGTCCGAGCTGGCGGCGTTCCTCAACTCGGTGGAGCTTCCGCCGAACCCGTATCGCAACCTCGACGGCTCATTTCCGACGGCGTTCCCGAACGGCGGCGACCCGAACAATGGCGAGTGGGTGTTTGAGAACGTCCTCAGCACGCAGAACCTCGTCACCTGCGCGGCGTGCCATACGCTGCCGCAAGGCACCAATCTGAAACTGTTCCCGATCGCGTCGCAGTCGCTGAAAGTCCCGCAGCTTCGAAACCTGTACGAAAAGCACGGCTTTGACATCCGTTCTTCTCAGAACTCGCGCGGATTCGGCTTCACGCACACCGGCGCGATCTCCACGCTTTACGACTTCCTCACGATCAACGTCACGGTCACGGAACAGCAGCGACTCGACCTCGAAGCGTTTCTGAACTGCCTCTCGAGCGACACGCACGCCGCCGTCGGCCAGCAAGTGACGATCGTGGACGGGTCAGACGTCCCGACCGACGCGCTGGCGCGGCTCGACGCGTTGCTCGCGCTCGCCGACGCGGGAACGGTCGGCCTGATCGTGCATGGACCCGTCGCGGGCGAGCCGCGCGGATACGCATACGCGGGCGGCGGCCTCTTCCAGTCCGATCGCGCCGGCGAATCCGTCTCCGCGGCGGCGCTGCTCGCGGCCGCTGAACCGGGCGCGGAGCTGACCTGGACGGCCGTGCCGGCGGCAGCCCAGACGCGCCTGGGGCTCGACCGCGACGAGGACGGCGCGCTGGACGGCGACGAACGCGACGCATGCAGCGACCCGGCCGACGCGGCGAGCGTTCCGGGCGGCGGGTGCGGGTGCGTGGCGGCCGATCTGGATGACGACGGCACGGTCGGCCTCTCCGATCTGTCGACGCTGCTGACGCACTTCGGACTGGGCAGCGGCGCCGCAGCCGACGATGGCGACCTGGACCAGGACGGCGACGTGGATCTGGCCGACCTGAGCGCGCTGCTGGAAGTGTTCGGACTGGTCTGCACCTAGTGCAGTGCCTCATTGAAGACGCAACGTATCCGGAACCGAGCCGCAACCGCCAGGGAGCGGGGAATGGCACTTGGCGGAGTATCGGGAAGCCCGCGCTCCCTCACCGTCGCGGCTCTGAACGTCGCAGTATTTCTGAGGCACTACGCTAGCGCGCGGCGTTCAGCGCGACGCGCACATCAGGGATTCGCGACCGGCGCGCCGCGCTGCGCCGCGCCTTCCCGCTCGAGCAGATCGCGCGCCCAATCGCGCCAGGCCTGCGCCAGCGGTTCATCGCGCGGGTCGATCTTCAGCGAGCGCAGTCGCGCCTCGAGTTGTCGCGCCATATACGGCAGGGGATACGCGAGATCCCATTCGCACACCCGCCCGTCCATTCCAACCGACAGCAGCGTGCGGCTGTCGCGAGAGAATTGCAAAGCCATGACGCCGCCGGCGTGCCCGTCCAGGGTCGCGAGCGCGGTCCCCCGCTCGGCGTCGGAGATTCGAATCCGCCCGACCGTGTCCCCGCTGGCGATCAATCCGGACGCGCTGATGTCGAGCGCGTAGATTTCCTGATTCTGTCCGACCAGCACGCGCGGCTCGCCGGGATGCGCGAGGTCCCAGATCACAACCTGCCGGCCCGCACCGGCCGCGAGCAGCCAGCGACCGTCCGCCGAGTACCGCACCGCTCGCAGCGGGGTTCCGCTCGCGGGCAGCCACGGCTCGCACGTCTCGCCGTCGGCGCTGCAGACCCAAAGCGCGCCCTCGCGGGTTACGACCGCCAGCCGCTCTCCGCTCGGACTGAACGCGATGCTCGGCAGGCGGGCGGCGCTGATTTGCCGCTCCCACTCGATCTCGCCCGTCCGAGCGTTCCAGCGGCGCACGCCGCCATCGTCGCACGCGGTCAGGACGGACGCGCCGTCCGGACTGAAAACCAGGCTGCTGACCTCGGCCGGATGCGGCAGGCGAAGCCGTTCGCTGCCGTCGCGCGTGTCCATCACCGTCACGCCGTCGCGATGCGCGCCGACCGCCAGCAGTTCGCCGGAAGGGTCCAGCGCCAAGCCCGAGATGGTCGTCCGCATCCGCGACGGCCAGGCCGGCCGATCGGCGTCCCAGCGCGCGAAGCGGTACACGCGCCCCTCGCCGCCGGCCGCGAAGATCAGCGATTCGTCGCGGTTGAACGTGACGCAGTGAAGCGTCTCGCCGGCGCATCGCCGCTCGCGCACGCCGCGTCGGGACACATCCCATACGCGAATCGCATCGGGGCCCGAACTCCAGACACGATCGCCGGCCGCGTTGAACCCGACGCCGTAGACGCGACCGGAATGAGCCGTGAAATCGAGCAGGATCGCCGCGGTCGCCACATCGTAGACACGCAGCGACCCGGTCGGATCGCCCAGCGCCAGCCGCGCGCCGTCGGGCGAGAGGCACATCGCGCGGTACGTGGACGGGAATCCCGGCAGAGTGACCACGTCCTCCGCGTCGGACATCCAGTTCCACACACGCACGGGCAGCTCCGCCCAACCGTCGGCAAGCCGCCGGTCGTCCAACGAGAACTGCATCGGCCCGGAAAGGTGCGGGCCGGTGCGCAGCTCCGGGCCGTGCCCGAGGTGCGCCAGCGGCTCCGACGTTTCGTAGTTCCAGACGGACAGCGCACCGAGCGCGTCGCGCGTCGCCAGCCACGGTGAACTCGCTGCGATCGCCACCGCGACCACCGGCACATCGACCGGAATCTCGGCGATCGACTCGCACGTCCGCGTTTCCCACACGCGAATCCGATCCGTCTCGGCCGCGGCGCACCGCGCGCCGTCCTTTCGCACCGCGATGGCGTCGCGGTGTCGCACGGGCGCCGGCAGTGTGAAATATGCAGACTCCGGCTCGTCGATCCGCCAAACCTGAAACTCCGCGCCGACGAAGCCGGCCACCCACGAAATGTCGTCTCCTGCGAACGGTCCGGCCAAGGGCAGCGGCAGCGCGAGCGTTCCCGCGGTCCGGTCGCCGCCGAACTCGTCGATCTCGCGCATCGCGCCGGCGTGGATTGCGACTTCGAGTGCGCGGCGTCCGTCCGGCGCGACGGCGACCACGCAGGCGTCGTTGTCGTTGAACGGACGCCAGAGCACGGACGCGTGCCGCTCGAAGTGTTCGATCAGCGCCCAGCGGGCTTCGTCCAGCCCGGGCGGCGGACGCAGCCGGCGCGGAGCCGGTCCGGACGGCGACGCCTGGGTGAGCATCTCGCGCCACAGCAGCGACTCGGCCTGCGGCGCGTCGCCCGAAAGGCCCGCCATGCGGCCTTGCTCGAGCGTGCTTTGCGAGAGCAGCTCTGCCAGCGCCGTCGCCGCGCGGCTGGCTTCCTGTTCGAGCCGGCTTGCCCGACCGTAGAGCAGCGCCATCACGACGCCGAAGCTCACCAGCGAGACGAGGAGCGCCCCCGCCAAAGCGAAACGCATGCGATAGCGCTGCATCGTCTTGCGCAGCACATACAGCGCGCTGTCGCGCCGCGCCTCGATCGGTTCGCCGCTGAGGTACCGCCGGACGTCGCGCGCCAGATCGCCGGCGCTCTGGTAGCGTCGATCCGGGTCGGGCGCGAGGCACTTCATGGCGATCACGTCCAGCTCGTCGTCGAGTCGCGATCCGCCCGCGGCGGCCAGGGCGGCGCTGGGACGCGGAGCTTCGTCGCGGCGGCTGCGCTCTGCGGCGCTGGAGCTCTCGCCGCGCGGCTCGAAGGGCGGTCGGCCGGCGAGCACCTGGTAGAGCATGGCCCCCAGCGCGTAGACGTCGGAGCGGAGATCGACCTTCGACGACGCACCGGCGAGCTGCTCGGGCGAGGCCCAGGTCAGCGTGCCCAGAAACTGTCCGGTCTGCGTCATCGCGTCCGTTTCGTCCGCCCCGAGCGACTTCGCCAGCCCGAAGTCGAGGACGTGCGGCTCGTCGGACGCGTCGACGCGCACGTTCGACGGCTTCAGATCCCGGTGGATCACGCCGCACAGATGCGCGGCGTGCACCGCATCGCAGACCTTCGCGAAAATCGTCAGGGCGCGGCGCAGCTCGTCACGCGTACGCCGGGCCGGCAGCCGCACCGCTTCGTCGAGCGCGCTGCCGTCCACGTAATTCATTACAAAATAGTGGCAACCCTTCGCCGTGCCGGCGTCGTGGATCGCGATGATGTTCGGGTGGTTCAGACGCCCCAGGATCGCGATCTCCCGCTCGAAGCGCGAGCGGTCGGCCAGCGTCGCAAACGGCCCGTGCCGCATGACCTTGATCGCCACAGTCCGGCGCGTCGCTTGCTGCGTCGCCAGATAGACGACGCCCTGGCCGCCGCGGCGCACCTCGTGTTCGATGCGATAGCCCGGAACCGAAAAATCGTCCTGCTCCGAGAACGACAGCGTCGGTCGCGGCAGCGAGCCTCCGAGCGCGAAGCTCCGCAGGAACTGGTTGTCCTCGCGAATGTCGCGGACGCGCCCCCGGCAGTGCTCGCACGTGGACGCGTGCGCTCGCGCGCCGTCCGACACCGGCGTTCCCGCGGCGATCTGCTCCAGCACCTCGGTCGGGGGGCATTCGCCGACGATCGCGTCCATGGCGTCAGGCTTCCGTGTCGGACTCTTCGTAACGCAACGCGATCTCGCGCAGCCGCGAGACGACGCGGTTCTTGGCGTTGTAGATTTCCTGGGCCGACAGCCCCAGTTCGGCCGCGACCGTCGCCACCGGTTCGTTCCCCAGCACGACGCGATCGAACGCCGCGATCGTGCGATCGTCGAAGCGCCCGGTCTCCCGAAGCGTCGCGATCGCCTGCTCGAATATGTACCGCCGCTGCTCGGCGTCCCAGATCGCCTCGGCCTCGTCCTCGGTCGGCACGTCGCCCAGCGCCGACTCGCCGCGCGTCTCGCGCCGCCGGGCGTCGGCGCGTCGCAAGTCCAGCAGCCGATACCGCGCGATCGCGATCAACCACGTCCGCAGCCGGCCGCGAGTCCGGTCATAGCGGCCTTCGCGATACTCCTGGACGAACCGAGTCAGGGCGTCCTGTGCCACGTCGGCGGCGTCCGCGGAGCCCAGCCCCGCGCGACGCAGGAAAGCGATCAGGATCGGACGGTAGCGGCGGTCGAACTCGCCCCAGGCGATGTTGTTCCGGGTCTCGTGCAGCCCGTCGAGCAGCTCGGTGGTCGTGCTGAATTCAGGAACGGGCGGCATCCGAAGCGACTCCCCCGACACACTACCGGGCAGGGGCGGGACGCTTCAAGTTGTCGCTCGAATCCAGCGCCGGGCGCAACACCACACCCGGCGCGATTCTTGCGAACGCGCCGGGTGGTGCGGGGGCGGTTGCGTCGACCCGCCCTGACTACCGGCGCCGAACCAGCAGGCCGAGAGACCCCGCGGCCAGCAGCAGCGCGGTGGCTGGCTCGGGAACGATGTCGAGTCGCCCGAAGTCCACGTAACCCGGATGACCGCCCAGCGTGACGTTGCTGTACGCCACCTGGGTCAGCAGCCAGCGCGTGTTCACCGGGATGGGCGCCGACACCGAGGCCGGCTCCCACGTCTGCGGGATGGTGTCCAGCGTGATGTTGTTCGTCGGCGAAGCGCCGATCTGCGAACCGAAGTTCGACGCGCTGAAGAACAGCACCGTCACGCCGCCGAGCGCGGATGGTACGCCTGTGTCCACGTTCAGCAGCATGCTCAGGTTCACGCTGGCGTTGCCGCTGTCGATCAGCCCGGCGTACGACGTCACGTCCGTGACCTGGAAGGCCTGCGTCGCGACCAACCCGTCGTCCACCATCCGCATCATCTGGTTGCCCTCCCACGGAGTGACGTTGCCCTCGGGGCCGACGATGGTCGCGGCCTCGGCGCCCCACTGTCCCTGGTAGGTCGGGAAATCGCTCAGCACGTTGCCCGCGCTCGTGAGCGGATTCGACTCAAACCCGGCATCCACCAGAAGGGTCGCCGAGGCGAACGGTGTCACGGCCAGCGCGGCGCCTGCGGCAAGCATTCGCTTCATCGTTGCGGTCATGGGTGCTCTCTCCTGCGAGGAACGGTCTGCGGTTCAAGGTGCGTGGCCTCGATCCGCCGTACTCACGCCGCCCGCCCAGACACGCGCTGGCAAGCCGTGCGTGCTTCCACACTGCATCCGCAGCCGGCACAACCCATCTCCAGGTTTGCCCGAGTCTTTTTTTTTGAACCGCGCCCGCCCAACGTGTGCCAATCATCGCGGCGCCGCTTTCCTTCGGACGCCGCCGCCCGGACAATCCCGTTGCGACCTCGCCGGGAGAGCCACGCGCGTGTCCGACCTGACCACCCGACTGCTCGCGGTAGACCTCGACGGAACCCTGCTCGATTCGTCGGGCAGGCTCCCGTCCGCGAACCGGGACGCGCTCCATCGCGCGCACCAGGCGGGCATGAGGGTGGTGCTCTGCACCGGACGCAGCTTCACCGAGACGCGCGGCGTGCTCGATCAAATCGGCCTCGACCTCGACGCGACCGTCACCGTCGGCGGCGCACTGCTGACCGACGCCCGCACCGGCCGGACGCTCCGCGCCACGCCGATGGACGCCGCGCTCGCCGACGACCTGACGCGCTGGCTGCTCGAGCTCGGAAACACCGTGCTTTGGCTGCACGACGCCAGCGAAGCGGGATTCGACGGCTTCGCGATCGACGGGCGACGACGCCATCCGGCCGTCGATCGCTGGATCGAGAAGACGCCGTGCGTCATTCGCGCCGCCGCCGCGCCGCCGATCGCGGCGCCGCCCACGCTGCGCGTTACCGTGGTCGAGAGCGACGCGTCCCTGCGCGAGATCGCCCGACGGCTCATCGAGCGCTTCGGATCGCGCGTGAATTTCAACGTCATCGAGGTCCGGTCGCTGGGTTTCACCGTGCTGGAGATCTTCACCGCGCCGGTGGACAAGTGGTTCGGAATCGCCGGCTTGTGCGGACTGTGGCAGATCGACCCGCGCCGCACGGCCGCCATCGGCGATGACGTGAACGACCTGCCCATGGTCCGGTCGGCCGGCATCGGCGCGCTGGTCTCGAACGCGTCCGATTCCGTCCGCGCCGGCGCGCCGCTGCTCATGCCGACAAACGACGATCACGGCGTCGCGGCGTTCGTGGATCACCTGCTGGCGCGCCGCACAAGGGGCGGCACATGACGCGGTACGCCCGGCTCGAAGTGAATCTCATCGCATTCTTCGGCGCGCTCGCGACCGTGCTTACGGCGTGGCTCGCCGGGTTGTGGGCGATTGCGCCGGTGGCGCTCACGCTCGGGATGCTCTCGTTCTATCGCGATCCGCCGCGCCGCGTGCCAAAGGGAGACGATCATCTGCTCGCGCCGGCCGACGGGAGAATCATCGGCGTGGATCGCGGCTTCACCGCCGCCGGCGGCAAGCCGCGGCTGCGCATCGCAATCTTTCTCAGCGTGCTCGACGTGCACGTGAACCGCGCGCCGTGCGCAGGGCGCGTGCTCCGCATCGAGCATCGCGCCGGGCAGTTCCTCAACGCGCTCCGCTCCGATGCGACCGATCGGAATGAGCGAAACGATCTCGAACTCGATCCGGACCCTCCCTTGCCGGGCCCGATCGTCGTCCGCCAGATCGCCGGGCTTCTCGCGCGGCGCATCGTCTGCGCCGCCGCCGTCGGGCAGAATCTCGCCGCCGGCGAGCGCTTCGGCATGATAAAATTAGGCAGCCAGACGATGCTGATCGCCCCGGAAGACCCCCGCTGGGAAGTCTGCGTGCAAGTCGGGCAGCGCGTCGCGGGCGGGACCACGATCCTCGCCCGGCTGCGCCCCTGACGCCGAAAGGAAGATATGGAACCGCGGCTGCCGGAATCCGTCGCCGAGAACCTGGTCGATACCAGGCCGCGCCGGCTCGACGGCGTGGCGCTGCTCCCGGCCGCTGCGACGATCGGCAGCCTCGTGTGCGGGCTGCTGGCCCTGCTCTGCTGTGTCCTCTCGACGCGGGCCGCGTTCTCGGACGAGTATCCTGTGCTGCCGCGCGAGTCGCTCGCGGCGATATTCCCGTCGTATGTCGCGCTCGGCGCCTACCTGATCATCCTGGCGATGGTGTTCGACGCGCTGGACGGCCGGCTGGCGCGGCTCACCCGCCGCACGAGCGAGTTCGGCGCGCAGCTCGATTCCATTGCCGACGTCGTCAGCTTCGGCGCCGCGCCCGTCGCGCTCTACTGGACGCTGCTGCTCGGAAGCGGAACACCCGACGGCGGCGAATCCGCGGTCAGCGCGCTCGAATGGCGTCTCGGCGTCACCGGCGCTCTGGTCTACGCCAGTTGCGCCGCGATCCGCCTGGCGCGATACAACGCCGAAAACGTCAAGTCCGAATCCGCGCTCCGCAACTTCAGCGGGCTTCCCGTGCCGGGCGCGGCCGCGGCCGTCATCGCGCTGCTGGCCCTTCACGAAGAGCTCGCGCCAGGACACGCCGCCGCGTGGAGCGTGACCGCGGTGCGCTGGGGAATCGGTCCGGTACTGCTCGCCCTGGGTCTGCTGATGGTCAGCCGAATCGACTACGTGCACGTCGTGAACGTATACGTGCGTCGCGATCGCCCGCCCATTCACCTGGTCGCGCTGGTCGCATTGGCCGCGCTGGGCTGGTACTCCTTCCAGATTCTGCTGGTGCTGTTGGCGTTTGCGTACGTCATCAGCGGCGCGGTGCTGCACGCCGTGCGAGACCGCCGCGGCGCCACCCAGCCCACTCCCGTGCCATCGACTGGAGCGGATCTGAACTGATGCTCGACGCACGCCGCACCGACGATTGGACCGCCAAGCGCGACGCGCTGCGCGCTCGCCTGCTCGGGCTGCGCTCCGTGCTGGTCGCGTTCTCAGGCGGCATCGACAGCGCGTTCGTCCTCGCGATGGCGGTCCGGACGCTCGGACGTCCGAACGTGCTCGCGGTCACCGCCCGCAGCCCGGCCGTCCCGGCGCGCGAGCTGAACGACGCCGAGGTGCTGGCCGCCGAGATCGGCGCCGAGCATCTCTTTCTCGACACGAACGAAATGGGCGACGCCCGCTACGCCGCCAATCCCGAGAACCGCTGCTATTTCTGCAAGACCGAGCTCTACACGCGCCTGAAACCGATCGCTAACGCCCGTCGCCTGCATGCCGTCGTCAACGGCGTGAACGCCGACGACCTCGGCGACTACCGTCCGGGGCTGTCGGCCGCCGCGGAGCATGGAATCGTCGCGCCCCTGGCAGACTGCGCCATCACCAAGACCGATCTGCGCGCAATGGCCGCCGAGATCGGACTCTCCATCGCCGACAAGCCGGCCTCGCCGTGCCTGTCCTCGCGCGTGCAGTACGGAGAAGCGATCACGCCCGAGAAGCTCGCCCGCATCGACGCGGCCGAAACGTTTTTGCGCTCGCTGGGCTTTCGGGAGTGCCGCGTCCGCCATCACGATCGCCTGGCCCGGATCGAAGTTCCCGCCTCGGAGATCGACCGCTTGTGCACGCTCCGCGCGCGCGTCGACGGGAAACTGCGCGAGCTGGGCTATCAATATGTCGCGGTCGATCTGCGCGGCTTTCGATCCGGCAGCCTGAACGAAGTGATTCTCGGGGCGGGCCTGCTCTCGCGGGGCCCGCGCGACGGCTCCTGAACGGACGTGTCTACGCGCGACGAAGCGCGTCCTGGGCCTGCCCCTTCAGGACGCGAAACAAGCCCGCAAACGCCTCGCCGCGCTCGCGGTAATCGCGGAACATCCCCCACGAAGCGCACGCCGGGCTCAGCAGCACCACGTCGCCCGGCTCGGCCGCGCGGCGGCAGGACTCGAACGCCTCCGGCAGGCTCTCGAGATACTCCGCCGATCCGCCGTTCGCGCGCACCAGCTCGGTCATGCGCCGCCCGGTCTGACCGATGCACGCCACGAATCGCGCGCGGCGTGCGGCCGCCGCAGCCGCGGGCGACAAGTCGATTCCCTTGTCATAGCCGCCGAAGATCAGAATCAGACCGCAATCGAAGGCATTCATCGCGGTGATCGCCGCCTCAGGCGTGGTTGATTTCGAGTCGTTGTAGTACGTGACGCCCTCGTGCTCGCCGACCCATTGAAGACGATGGTCCAGAGATTCGAATGAGGACATCGCCGCCGCCGCCGCCGAGCCGTCCACGCCCAGAATCGACGCAACCGTCAGAGCGGCCGCGGCGTTCTCCAGGTTGTGAACTCCGGGAACGCGCAGTCGCAGGTCCGGCCAGGTCAGTCGCCGCGTGTCGCATTCGACCGCGGCTGTCTCCTGAATGACTGCGGCCGCCGCGCCGCAGTCGGCACGGAAGCGCCAGACGCCCGACAGGTCGCCCAGCAGCGCCTCGACCGCCGAGCGAAGCTGCGGATCGTCGCGCAGCACGAACGCGTCGCGGGACGGATCCTGAAACCGCATCAGGTTCAGCTTCGCCGCCAGGTACGCCGCGAACGTCCCGTGCCAGTCCAGATGATTCGGCGCGATGTTCGTCAGCACGGCGACCTCGGGACTCCATCGAACCAAGGGCGTGCGCTCCAGTTGAAAGCTCGACAGTTCGAGGACGACCACGTCGGCGGGCGTCATTCGCGGCAGATCGTCCAGTAGGCTGACGCCCAGGTTGCCGCCGACCCACACGGCGGGCGCCGCGCCGCACCGTTGCAGCACGTGTCCGATCATGGCGGTGACCGTGCTCTTGCCGACCGATCCCGTCACGCCCACCGTGCGGGCCGGACAGCGCTCGACGAACAGGTTGATCTCGGTCGTGATCGGCACGCCGGCCTGCCGCGCCGCCTGCAAGAATGGCGAGCGCTCCGGAACGGCCGGATTCACCACGACCAGGTCCGTTTCGCGGAAGTCGGATTCGACGTGTTCACCCAGGCGGAGCTGATGAGCGAAGCCGCGCACGCTCTCGACCGATTCGGCGAGTTTCTCCGCCGGCTGTGTGTCGGTCACCAGCACGCGCGCACCCTGTCGCGCAAGCCAGCGCGTCACGCCCACGCCGCCGCCGAACGTCCCCAGCCCCATCACCGTGACGCGGCGGCCGTGTAGAGTATCGTGCATGATCGCGAGCACCCGCACCGCGGTCCGACGCGTATCGAGGAACAGCGGATGACCGTCTGGCACATTCGCCGAGCGACGCCGGCCGACGCCGAGCGGATCGCCGCCGCCAATATTGCGATGGCGCTGGAGACCGAACACCTGCGGCTCGATCCCGCCACGGCGCTCCGCGGCGCGTCGCACGCCCTGGCCGACCCGGCGCGGGCAGTGTACTACGTCGCCGAAAGTCATGCAGCGCCGGTCGGCCAGATGATGATCACGCCCGAGTGGAGCGACTGGCGCGACGGCTTTTTCTGGTGGATTCAGAGCGTCTACGTCGCGCCGCCGGCCCGCGGCGCCGGCGTATTTCGCGCGCTCTACGAGCACGTCCGCGCCGAGGCGCGTCGCGCCGCCGACGTGTGCGGACTGCGGCTGTACGTGGACGATCGCAACGCGGGTGCGCAGGCGACCTACGAGCGCGTCGGCATGCGCCGCACGGGCTATCTGATGTACGAGGAGTGCTGGAACGGGCCGTGAAGCCGCGCGGGTCAGCCCCAGCGAAGCACGCCTTCGTGCACCACGAAGGCCGCCAGCGCAAGCAGCCACATGCCTACGACGATGTTCAAGAGCGTGAATACGGTCGCGCGGGGCAGCTCGCGGACGCTCTTGGCTCGCGTGGCGCGGTAGACCAGTGCCACGCACGCAGCCAAAGGCAGGAACATCCACAGTCGGGCGCCGCTGGGCAGATCGAGCGGATGAATGAACGGAATCCAACCCAGCGCCGCCGAGATCATGGCGCCGCTCCCGGCGGATGCTGAGCGAGCGTCTCGTGATAGAACACCGGCGAACCGCCGGTCTGCGCCCGCACGATCGCATCCAGGATCGCGAGGACGTTCAGCAACCCGGCCGCCGCGAGGTAGATCTGCGCGACATCCGACTCGGGATAGAAACTCACGTACGGGGAATATTCCGTCGGCGGAACCGTTGGCAGCGACCGGCTGACGAAATAGCCCACGCCCGTATAGAGGCCGACCGGCAGCTCGGCGACGAACAGCCATTTGTTCGTCACCGGGTTGATCGAGTCTTTGACGCCGCCGACAGCGACACCCGTCAGGTACGGCAGCGTAATCGCCAGAAAGTAGACCGCGCCGAGGCCGCGATGCCCCAGCCAGAAATGGCCGCCGCCAGGCAACAGCCACGCCAGAAGCCCGGCATTGATCGTGGTTTGCAGCGGGTCGTCTTTGGGTTTCATCGGACCGGAAGACTCGCTCTGGCTCGCACTCAGTTGCTGCCGCAAGGCCCGTTCGGATCGCCGCAGCGACCGCAGCCTCGCGGCGCCGCGCCGGTCGGCAGACTTGCCGTTGCGTGCGCGGAAAACACGCTCAGCCGCCGCTGCGCCGGACGCCTGCCGCACTTCGGGCACTGGGCGCGGTCCGCGTCTTCCGCCCGGTGCACGAACAGCTCGAACGCCGCGCCGCACTCCGCGCAATCATACTCATACACCGGCACGGATCGACCTCCGCCATGAACCTGCGGCACTATAGTCGCCCCGCCGCGACGCGACAACGATCGGTCGCCGGCCACCGCACGCGCCGGTCCGATCGCGTATGCTCACCGGTCTGTCGGTTTCGATCGCCGCGGCCACTGCACGGAGTCGCGACCATGCAACGCCCGAGTCCGCATGCCACCTGCACTCGGGTCCGTCGCCCGGGCCTTCAAGGAGTCGTCGCCATGATCGTCTGCGCCGCGCTTGCGTCAGCCGCGGCGACGCGCGCCCCGGAAGTGATCTGGGTCAACGGAAACATCCACACGCTCGATCCGTCTCGCCCACGCGCGGAGTCGATCGCGGTCGTCGAAGGTCGGATCGCGCGCATCGGCTCGACCAGCGACGTTCGCGCCGAAAGCAGCCCCGACGCCGTCGTGATCGACCTCGGCGGCGCCACGGTCGTGCCCGGTCTCATCGACGCGCACGGGCATATCGGCGGGTTGGGGTCCTACGTGCTCGGCCGGCTCGACCTCAGCTCGGCCGACTCGTTCGATGATGTGATCGCGATCGTCGCGGAGCGCGTGCGAAAGGCGAAACCGGGCGAATGGATCGTCGGCGGCCGATGGGATCACGAGAACTGGCCTGGCGGCGAGCTGCCCACGCACGAATCGCTCAGCGCCGTCAGCCCAAACAACCCGGTCTGGCTGACGCGCGTGGACGGTCACGCCGGCCTCGCCAACGCCGCCGCGATGCGGGCCGCGGGCGTGACCAGAGCAACGCAGTCGCCGCCGGGAGGCGAGGTGCTTCGCGACGCCGCCGGCGAGCCGACCGGGATCTTCGTCGATGCGGCTGAGGGGCTGATCGAACGGCACGCGCCGCCGCCGGCCGACTTCGCGGCGCTCGTGCTGGCGGCGCAGAAGCAGTGCCTTGCGCTCGGCCTGACAGGCGTGCACGATGCGGGCGCCTCGCCGGCGGAGATCGAGGTCTACCGCGCGCTGGAGCGCGACGGCCGGCTGCGCCTGCGCGTCTACGTGATGGTCCACGGCTCGGTCGCGCCGGAGTACTTTCGAAAGCACGGGACATACGCCGGACCCCGGCTCACGGTGCGCGCGTGCAAGCTCTATGCCGATGGCGCGCTCGGTTCGCGCGGAGCGTGGCTGCTGCAGCCCTATGCGGACCGCGCCACCGACGACGCCGGCGAGCCGTACGCCGGACTGGCGCTGACGCCTGCGGCGCAGATCGAAGCGATCGCGCTCGACGCGCTGCGGCAGGGATACCAGGTGTGCACGCACGCGATCGGCGACCGCGCCAACCGCGAAGTGTTGACCGCTTACGCCGCGGCGATGCGGCGGCAGGGCGGCGTCGCCGCGCCGCGATTCCGCATCGAACACGCACAGCTCATCTCGCTCGACGACATCCCGCGTTTCGCCGAGCTGAGCGTGATCGCGTCCGTCCAGCCGACGCACTGCACGACCGACATGCGCTGGGTCGAGCAGCGCATCGGACCGGAGCGCGTCGCGGGCGCCTACGCCTGGGCGAAGCTGCTGCGCAGCGGCGCGCGCATCGCCGCCGGGAGCGACTTCCCGGTCGAATCGCCCAACCCGATGCTGGGGCTGTATGCGGCCGTCACCCGGCAGGACGCGGGCGGGCAGCCGTCGGGGGGATGGCGTCCGGAAGATCGGCTCACGCGAGAGGAGGCGCTGCGCGCGTTCACGGTGGACGCGGCGTACGCCGAGTTCGCCGAGGACCGCCGCGGGATGCTCTCGCCCGGGCGGTTGGCCGACTTCGTCGTGCTCGATCGCGATGTTCTCGCGTGCGAAGCCAAGGAGCTGCCGGCGACACGCGTGCAGCGCACGGTGATCGAGGGGCAGACGGTGTACGACGCGTCGTCCGCGACGACCGACACGCCCTGAGCGCCGTGCGGCGCGCCCTGCGGCTTTCAGCCGAAATGGAATCCTGGAGGAGTTTGCCCATGAAGACCGGTGAATCCCGCGCGTGGAATCGTGCGATTCGCTTCACGACCCTCCGCCGGCTCGCGCCGCTCGGGTTACCGCTGCTGCTGTGCGGCTGCCCGAACGGAGGAGGCGGCACGCCCGCGGCCTGCGAGACCGGCGCCGCGACCGGCGTCTCCACGGTGAGCTACGCCGCAAACGTGCGCCCGATCCTCACATCGGCCGGCTGCCTTTCGAGCGGCTGTCACGGCGGGGCGAGCCAGTCGGGCTTCGACCTGTCGAGTTACGAGTCTTCGTTCGTCGCCGGTGAGCAGGCCACGGCGCTCGAATTCTGCCCGATCGTCCCGGGCGATCCGGACGCCAGCTACCTGGTGCAAAAGCTGCGGGCGAATCCGCCGTCCGGCGCGCGGATGCCGCTGTTCGGCACGCCGCTGTCGGAAGAGTCGATCGAGACGATCGCGACGTGGATTCGCGAAGGGGCGGCCGACAACTGAGCGTCGCGCGGCCCGCGCGGCGCGTGCGGCTTACGGCGCGGGCTGATAGACCAGCACGCCCAGCGGCGGCAGATTCAGGCACAGCGACGCCGGCTGGTGGTGCCATGGGATCGCGTCGCTGTGGAGTTCGTCGCGAACGGCGTAGCTGCTGCCGCCATACCGCAGATCGTCGCTGTTGAGCCGCAGGACGTACCGCCCGTGCAGCGGCGCGCCGACGCGATACCCGTCGCGCGGCACGGGCGTCATGTTCATGACCACGAGCACGTGCTGGTCGCGGTCGCGCCGAAAGAATGAATAGACGGAATTGTCGCAATCGTGGCAGTCCACCCAGCAGAATCCGCTGGGATCGGGGTCGTTGCGCCACAGCGCCGGCGTGCCGAGATACAGCCGTCCCAGGTCTTCCATGAAACGCTGCAGCGATGCGCGTTCGACGTGCTGCGAAAGGCTCCAGTCCAGCCCGGCCTCGCACCACCATTCGTACCACGGAGCCAGCTCCGTGCCCATGAACAGCAGCTTCTTGCCCGGGCGCGTGTACTGATACGCGAGCAGCGAACGCAGGTTGGCGAACTTCTGCCACAGGTCGCCCGGCATCTTCTCGAGCAGCGGCCGCTTGCCGTGCACCACCTCGTCGTGGCTGAGCGGCATGATGAACCGCTCGCTGTACTCATAGATCATCGCGAACGTCAGGTCATGGTGGTGATAGCGGCGATGAACCGGCTCCTTGGAATAGTACAGGAGCGTGTCGTGCATCCAGCCCATGTTCCACTTGAACGCGAAGCCGAGACCGCCCTCGGCCGCCGGCCGCGTGACGCCGCCCCACGCCGTGGACTCCTCGGCGATCATCAGCGCGCCGGGCGCCTCCTGCCGGACGGTCTCGTTGAGCTGCTGGAGAAAGTGAATGCCCTCGATGTTCTCCCGTCCGCCATACTTGTTCGGAATCCACTCGCCTTCCTTGCGGCTGTAATCGAGGTAGAGAATGCTCGCGACCGCGTCCACGCGCAGCCCGTCGATGTGGAACTCGAGAATCCAATAGAGCGCGTTGGCGATCAGGAAATTGCGCACCTCGTTGCGGTCATAGTTGAAGATCAGCGTGCCCCAGTCGGGGTGTTCGCCCTTGCGCGGGTCGTCGTGCTCATAGAGCGCCGTCCCGTCGAAGCGGCGCAGCGCGAAGTCATCCTTCGGAAAGTGCGCCGGGACCCAGTCGACGATCACTCCCACCCCGTGCTGGTGGCAGTAGTCCACGAAGTAGCGAAAGTCGTCCGGATCGCCGAACCGGGACGTGGGAGCGTAGTAGCCCGAGACCTGGTAGCCCCATGAAGGCCCGAACGGATGCTCCATCACCGGCAGCGGCTCGATGTGCGTGAAGCCGAATCGCTTCACATGCTCCACGAGCTGCGGCGCCATCTCGCGATAGGTCAATGGACGGGCGCCGTCCGGCGTCCACCGCCACGAGCCCAGGTGCACCTCGTAGATCGCCATCGGCGAGCGCTGCCAATCCCGTCGGCTCCGCTCGTGCATCCACGCCGAGTCGCCCCACGAATACGTCGATTCGTGCACGCGCGAGGCCGTCCCGGGCGGAAGCTCCATCGCACGCCCATACGGATCGGCCTTCAGACGGATTTCGCCCGCCGCGGTCTTGATCTCGAACTTGTACATCGCGTCGGCCGGGAAGCCCGGCACGAAAATCTCGAATACGCCGCTGCTGCCCATCTGGCGCATGGGATAGATGCGGCCGTCCCAGCGACACGGATCGCCGACCACGCTGACCCGCCGGGCGTTCGGCGCCCACACGGCGAAGCTCACGCCCGCGATGCCGTCGATCGTACGGGCGTGCGCGCCGAGGTGTTTCCACAGCCGGCGGTGAGTGCCCTCGTTGAACAGATGCAAGTCCCAATCGCCCAGCGTCGGCAGGAAGCGGTAGGGATCGTCCCGAACCCACTCCACGCCATCTGCGAATCGAAACCGGATTTGATAGCGCGACGGCGGGCTCAGACCGGCCACGAACCCGGCGAACACGCCGCCCTCGCCGACTGACGGCAACGCGTGTGCGGTCCCATCCGGCAGGATGCACTCGGCTGTCGTCGCGTCGGGATGGAACGCGCGAACGACCGAACCCGCAGCGCCGTCCACCGTCAGCGGATGGGCGCCCAGGTAGCGGTGCGGCTCGCTGTGCTCGCCGGCGATCAGGCGACGGCGGTCGCCGGCATCGCCGGAGATTCCGCTGCGGTCAGGCTTGCGTTGTGTCGGGCTTGGTGCGCTCATCACGCCACTTCATATTCGAGAAGGATTACGGAATGCGGAGGGGCCGACACCGCGCCCGGCTCGACGAACCGCTGCCCCGGGCGGGCCGAGTTCGCCATCATCCGCCACAGCCCCGGCTCGTCCAGCTCCGGCAGGCGGAACTCGGCCGGCTCGTCGCCCCCGTTGAAAATGAGCAGAAGCGTGTTCCCGGTCAAGAGCCGGGCGCGTTCATCGACCTCGTCCGTCGCCGCGCCGTGCACCAGCATGCCCAGAGTACGCCGCTTCCCGTCCTGCCAGTCGGACACGCTCAGCTCCGCGCCGTCCTCGCGAATCCAGGTGGCGTCCTTCACCGGCGACGCGGCCACGGGCAGCCCGCGGAAGAAGCGGCGGCGGCGGAGCACCGAGTTCAGCCGGCGGATGCGAAAGACTTGAATCGTGAACTCGAGCAGGGCCTTGCGGCGATCGTCCAGTTCCCAATCCACCCAACTGATCGGATTATCCTGGCAGTACGCGTTGTTGTTGCCGCGCTGCGTCCGCCCGATCTCGTCGCCGTGGCTGATCATCGGCACGCCCTGGCTGAACGCCAGCGTGGCGATGAAGCTGCGCTTCACGCGGTCGCGCAGCTCGTTGATTTCGAGCGCGTCGCTCGGCCCCTCGACGCCCCAGTTGCGGCTGAGGTTTTCGTTGTGCCCATCGCGGTTGTCTTCCGCGTTGGCTTCGTTGTACTTGCGCTCGTACGTCACCAGGTCGTTCAGCGTGAACCCGTCGTGGCACGTGACGAAGTTGATGCTGCCCGACGTGTGCCGGCGTCGCGGCTCATACAGGTCGCTGCTGCCGGCCAGGCGCGAGGCGAACTCGGCCACCATGCCGCCGTCGCCGCGCCAGAAGCGCCGCATCGCGTCGCGGTACAGGCCGTTCCACTCCGCCCAGCCCTGCGGAAAGTTGCCGACCTGGTAGCCGCCGTGTCCCAGATCCCAAGGCTCGGCGATCAGCTTCACGTTCGCCATCGCCGGATCCTGCTGGATGATCGCGAAGAAACGACCGAGACGGTTCACCTCGTACAGCTCGCGCGCCAGCACCGGCGCGAGGTCGAAGCGGAATCCGTCCACGTGCATCTCCAGCACCCAGTAGCGCAGGCTGTCCATGATGAGCTGAATGGTGCGCGGGTGCAGCATGTTCAGGGAGTTGCCGCAGCCGGTGAAGTCGGTGTAGTAGCGCGGCTTGCCCGGCTCCAGCCGGTAGTACGACGCGTTGTCCACGCCGCGCAGCGAAATCGTCGGCCCGAGCTGGTTGCCTTCGCCGGTGTGGTTGTACACCACGTCCAGGATCACCTCGATGCCGGCGCGATGCAGCCGCTTCACCATCGTCTTGAATTCGCCCACCTGCTCGCCGCGCCAGCCGATGGCATAGCGCACGTCCGGCGCGAAAAAGCCGATCGAGTGGTAGCCCCAGTAATTCGAAAGTCCGGCCTCCTGCAGCCGTCGCTCAGACACGAACTGATGAACCGGCATCAGCTCGATCGCGGTCACGCCCAGCCGCTTGAGATGGTCGATGATCGGATCAGACGCCAGCCCAAGATACGTGCCGCGCAGATGCTCGGGGACGTCCGGGTGCAGCTTCGTCATTCCCTTCACGTGGCATTCGTAAATCACCGTCCGCGACCAGGGCACGCGCGGTGCGCGGTCGTCCCCCCAGGCGAACGACGAATCCACCACCACCGACTTCGGCACGAACGCGGCGCTGTCCCGCGCGTCGAAGCTCAGATCGACTTCCGCCGCGCTCAGCCCGTAGCCGAACATCGAGTCGTTCCACTGCACGGTCGACGAAATCGCCTTCGCGTATGGATCGATCAGCAGCTTGTTCGGATTGAAGCGCAGGCCTTGCTCGGGGTTGTACGGCCCTTGCACGCGATAGCCATAGAGCTGGCCCGGACGCAGGTCCGGCAGATACGCGTGCCAGATGCTGTGCGTCCGTTCCCGCAGCGGAATTCGCAGCGCCTCCGGCTTGCCGAGAGGTTCGTCGAACAGGCACAGGTCAACGCCCGTCGCGCTCTCCGAGAACAGCGCGAAGTTCACGCCCTCGCCGTCCCACGTCGCCCCCAGCGGGAGCGGTTGCCCTGGCCACACTCGCATGCACTCACCACGCCGGATCACGTCGAGGCGAATCGGTTCCCGCGGCGCCGAACGACCGTCCGTTGCAACGGCCGCGCCCGCCCGTACCCCGTTCGTGCCGACCTGCGGCGCGGACCGGCGATGAGTGCGCCGGTCCGCTACGCGACGACCTTCCGCAGCGTATATGCGTAATCGATCGGGCGCGATCGGGCAACTTGCGCCGCCCACGCCGACCGGCAGAATCGCGCGCTGCGCCAAGCGCCGCAGCGCCGCGGTCGCAGCCGACACGCGTAGATACCGGTCCGCGCGCGCGATAGGATGAATGCGCGGGCGGCCCCGACGACGGACGTGCCCGCCCCGCCGGCGCCGATACAGGGGCAGCCAAATGCGCAACCTGGCGTCCTCGCCGTTCGAAGCCATTCTCGATCGCGAAGATCGGGTCATCGCCGATCTCCTGTGCGTGCGGTGCGGCAAGAATCTACGAGGACAGGTCGCCACCGCGGCCTGCGCCGACTGCGGGCACCCGATCTCCGACTCGGTGCACGGCGACTACCTGATCTACTCCGATCCGCTGATGGTGCGAACGCTGGCCGTTGCTTCCCGTCTGGTTCTCTACAGCGCGCTGCTGCTGATCGGCCTGACCGGGCTGGGACTCTTCGCGACCGTGCTGGGCAGCCGAGACGTGCGCGTGATCATCGCGAATTCGTTCGACGTGATCCGCTTTGGCGCCAGCATCGCTCCGCTGATCGCCGCCATCGGCCTGGTGATGCTCACGCCGCGGCGAACGCTGGCCTATTACCAGGCGCGCCTGCTCAAGCCGCGAAACGTCGCATGGACCGTCGCCGGCGCGATCGCACTGATCGCCGCCGTCAGCGTCGGCGCCTACTTCGCAGGCCGAATCGTCGCGATCGTCGCCGTGGCGCTCTGGATCGTCGTGCCCATCTCCGCGTTTCTGCGCGCCGTGCAGCGCCTCATGCAACGCGTGCCCGACAACCGCGTCGCCAGACTCGCCGGCACGGAGTTCGTGCTCTTCATCGTCGGCGGCGTCGCCGCCCTCGCCGTTCTGCTCATCCGCGAGTTCGCCGCCGAGCGCGGCTGGGAAGACGCGCTGGTAGGCCTGACGTTCGTGTTCTGCCTCTTGAGCTTGCTGCTGGCCTGGCGCGGCTACCTGCTGCTTCTGCGCGTCCGCGACGCGCTCGACCGCGCCGCGCGCTGAATCGCGCGCCGCAGCCGCCTCGGTCGGCTGCGCGCCGACCGGTTTCGCCCCTAGAGTAGTGCCTCACATTGGACGCATCTTATTCAGCATGGGTGGTACGGGCGTCCCGCCCGTTCATCCGGGTAAAAAACGGGCGGAACGCAGGTTCATCCGGGTGAAGAACGGGCGGGATGCCCGTACCACCCTGAATGGAATCACGCATTACTTCTGAGGCACTACACTAGAATACGAACGGGCCTGACGGGCAACCCTGCGGCAGCGCACCTTCGTCTCGCTGCGCCGAATTCGCCGAGGATGCGCGATGAACAACAACCTCTACGGCCGAGTCAGCGACGAGCTGCTGCCGTTTGTACGTCAGCCGGCGCAGTACATCGGCGCAGAATGGAATCAGCTTGCGCGACCCGGCGACTGGGAGCGCGCCGACGTCCGCGTCGCGGTCGCCTTCCCCGACGCGTACACCATCGGCATGTCGCACCTGGGCTGCCAGATTCTCTACTGGCTCTGCAACCACACGCCGGGAGTGTGCGCCGAGCGCACCTACGCGCCCTGGATCGACGCCGAGCGGGTACTGCGCGACCGCGGGCTGCCGCTGTTCACCTGGGACACGCGCCAGCCCGTCGCCGACGCCGACATCCTCGCCATCTCGCTGCAATACGAGCTGTGTTTCACCACCGTGCTGAACGTGCTCGACCTCGCCGGCATTCCGCTGCTGCGCGAGCAGCGCTGGAACTCCCGCCGCGCCGACGGGCGCGATTGGCCGCTCGTCCTCGCCGGCGGTCCGCAGGCCGACAACCCCGAGCCGATGGCCGACTTCATCGACCTGTTCGTCATCGGCGACGGCGAGGCCAGCATGGCCGCGATCCTGTCGGCGTACCGCGAACGCCGCGCCGCCGGGCAGTCGGTTTCGGAGATCGTCGAGGCGCTCGCGGTCCAGTTCCCCTGGGCCTATGCGCCGAGCCTGTACGACGTCGCGTATCACCCCGACGGCACGATCGCGCGGCGCATTCCGCGCCGCGCCGACGCGCCCGAGCACGTCGCCCGATGCCAGACGCCCGACTTCGGACAGGCGCCCTTTCCGCGCCGTCCGCTCGTGCCGTGGGTCGAGGTCGTGCACGACCGCATCGCGATCGAAATCATGCGCGGCTGCCCGCAAGTGTGCCGCTTCTGCCACGCCGGCTATACCAAGCGGCCGCTGCACTACCGCTCGCCCGAAGAAATCGTGCAGATCGCCGAGGACGCCTACTGGGCCACCGGCCAGAAGGAGCTCGGCCTGCTCTCGCTCAGCACGGCCGACTATCCGCTGCTCGCGCCGCTCGCGGCGCAGCTCAACGAGCGCTTCGCCCCTCGGAAGGTGAATCTCAGCTTCCCGTCGCTGCGCGTCGACAAGATGCTCCAGCACATCCCCGCGATGGGCAACAGCGTTCGCAAGGGCGGCATCACCATGGCCGTCGAGGCCGCTCGCGACGATATGCGCGCCGCGATCCGCAAGAAAGTGACCGACGGCAACCTGCTCGACGGCGTTCGCGAGGTGTACAAGGCCGGCTGGAACCGGATCAAGCTCTACTTCATGTCCGGCTTCCCCGGCGAGCGCGAGGACGACATCGACGCCATCTGGGAGCTGGCGAACAAGGTCAGCATCGAGCGCCGCGCGCTGGGCCGCGGGCCGGCGCACGTGACCGCCAGCGTCGGCTGGCTCGTGCCGAAGCCGTTCACGCCGCTTCAGTGGATGGCGCAGCCACGCGTCGATTACTACCGCGACGTTCAGAACCGACTGCGCGGCCTGAGCGGACGCGGACGGCGCGCCGCGTTTGTCGTCTCCGGCAGCTATGGCTCGGCTGACGAGATGGCCAGCGAACGGGAGCTTCATCGCGGCGGCGCGCGCGGCCGGCGCGGCAACGTCACCGTAAAGACGCACGACCCGCAGCGCTCCATTCTCGAGGCGGTCTTCGCCCGCGGCGATCGACGTCTCGGACCGGTGATTCTGGACGCATGGCGGCGCGGGGCGCGCTTCGACGGCTGGGATGAGACCTATCGCGACGAGATCTGGCGTGACGCGTTCGCGGCGACGGGCGTCGATCCCGACTGGTACGCGCACCGCGAGCGCTCGTTCGACGAAGTGCTTCCGTGGGAATTCATCGGGCTGCACATGCGGCGCAGCTACCTGGAAAACGCGTTCGAGGACGTGTTCGACAAGATCGGACGCGAGCGCCCGCCCGTCCGGCCGCGCTCGACCGCGCTGCCGGTGGTCGGCTCCGCGGGCGTGTGAAGCCGCGGGCGCGCGGTCACCCGGCCAGCATCGCCCACTGGATGATGTTCGCGAGCAGACTGACCGCCAGCACGATCGCCAGCGGCGCCACCACGCCCACCGGCACGCCCGGCTTCGCCGAGCGGATCGCGACCGGCTCGACCGGCTGGAGCACGCCGCGGTTGAGGTGACTGAAGATGTCCTGATCGAGCGCCTTCTGCGCGTACTGCGGCGATTCGCCGCGCTCCAGGTGCTCCAGGTCGATCAGCAGCTCGCGGCAGTTCGTGTAACGTTCCTCGCGGTTCTTGGCCATCATCTTCTCGATCATGGCCGCGCAGCCCGCAGTGAGCTTGGTGTTCAAGTGATCCGGGGGAGTCAGCGGCTCCTTCAGGTGCTTGTGCATGACTGCCGCCGGCGTCGGCCCCTCGAACGGCACGCGCCCGGTCACCATGTGATAGAACGTCGCGCCGAGCGAATAGATGTCCGCCCGCCGGTCGATGTTGACCTCGCCGCGGACCTGCTCTGGGCTGATGTAGTACGGAGTGCCGTAGGCGCGGCCGGCCTCGGCCATCGCGGCCTCGAGATCGGTCAGGGCTCGCGCCAGCCCCATGTCGGCCAGCTTGGCGACGCGCTCCTTGGTGAGCATGATGTTCTTGGGCTTCACGTCGCGGTGGATGATGCCGCGCTCGTGGGCGTGATCGAGCGCCTTGGCGACCTGCTTGACGACGTGGATCGCCTCGGGTTCCTTGTAGACCTTGCCGTCGGCGACTTCGTCGTACACCGTTTGGCCTTCGACAAACTCCATCACAAAATAGTGAAACCCGCCGGCTTCGCCCACGTCGATCGCCTGGACGATGTTGTTGTGATTGAGCGCCGCGGCCGCCTTGCCCTCGCGATAGAACCGCTCAACGAATTCACGGTTCTGGCTCAGCCGCGTGGGCAGCACCTTGATCGCGACCGTGCGGTCGAGGCTGAGCTGCCGCGCCTTGTAGACCACCGCCATGGCGCCGGCGCCCACTTTTCGCGACAGCGTGTAGCCGGGAATCTGCTGAGCAGGGCGCCCGCCCGAGTCGTCGCTGTTGCCGTTCAGCCGGTCGAGCTGCGTCCGCGTCAGGAAGCCCATCTCGACCATGACTTCGCCGATTCCACGGCGACGATCCGCGCCGGCGTGCGATTTCTGCCGGCTGAGCGCCTCCTGAAGCTCGTCCCGCGTGACGAGGTTGCGATCGAGCAACAGGCGGCACATCTGGCTGTCGTTGGAGGAATCCGCCACGCTCTCACCTTTACGGGGCTCGCCGTGCGCGCCCGATCCGTTCGTTACTCTTTAGATAATAGGCAATTGCGAGCGCTCGATCCAAGCTCGCCGGCGGCCGGGCGGACATTTGGGCGAGCGGTCTGGCGTGGGCCTGGGGGCGATTCTTGCATGCGTCGGTTTTCCGCCTCGCGACGATCATATTATCTCTCCGGATCGGCAAAATGCCAAGATGCGACGAATAGTCGTCAGTTATTCGCCGCGAAGCACGCCGCCGCCTTGCACCCGCGCCGCGCGCCGCTACCGTGCCCGGCATGACCGCACGCACCGCCGCCGGCCGGGACGACCGGCGCGGCGCGCCGCGAGCGATCCAACGTCCCGGAGAACATGCGATGCGCGCCGAACCGCTCCTCGCCAAGCTCAACGAGCTGCGACACGAAGCCGAGGGCGACAAGACCGACCCCGAGTACCTCGCGCTGCACCACGCGTTTTGCTTCATTTCGTACAAGATGGGAGAGTTCCAGCGGTACCTGGACGACGTCGCGAAGAGCGCCGCTGGCGGCGACGACGACTGACGTCGCGGAAACGAATGCGAATCCTCGGAATCGAAACCTCCTGCGACGAAACCGCGGCCGCCGTCGTCGAAGACGGCGCACGCGTTCTGTCGAACGTGGTCAGCTCCCAGGTGGAACTCCACGCGCGATATCGCGGCGTCGTTCCCGAGATCGCCGCTCGCGCCCATGTCGAGCGCATCGACGCCGTGATCGAAAAGTCCCTCGCCGACGCCGGCCTCGACTATGCCCAGCTCGACGCGATCGCCGTCACGGACGGCCCCGGACTCATCGGCTCGCTCATGATCGGCGTAACAGCCGCCAAGACCCTCGCCGCACTGCTCGACCGGCCGCTGATTCCGGTCGATCACATCGCCGCTCACGCCGTCAGCGCCGCGCTCGCTCATCCCGACGTTCGCTGGCCTGCGGTCGCGCTGGTCGTCAGCGGCGGGCACACGTCGCTCTACCTCGTGCGATCCGTGCTGGAAATCGAGCTGATCGGGCAGACGCTCGACGACGCCGCCGGCGAGGCGTTCGACAAGGTCGCGTCGATCCTGGAGCTGGGCCACCCGGGCGGTCCGCTCGTGGACAAGCTGGCGCGCGACGGCGACCCGGACGCCATCCGCTTCCCGCGCGCCGGCCTGGACCAGCCGCATCTGAACTTTTCATTCAGCGGGCTGAAGACCGCTGTGCTCTACCGCGCTTATGGCGCGGGCAACAAGTTCGGCTCGATCGCGCATCTGTCTCGCGCGCAGCTCGCCGACATTGCGGCCAGCTTTCAGGCGGCCGTCATCGAGCCGCTGGTAGTCAAGACGGTGTCGGCCGCCCGAACGTGCGATGTGCGATCGGTCGTCGTGGGCGGCGGCGTTGCATCGAACTCGCGCCTGCGTTCCGAGTTATCGCGCGTATGCGCGGCGGAGGGACTGGACCTGCGCCTTACGCCCGCGCAGTATTGCACCGACAATGCTGCGATGATCGCCGCGCTCGGCTATCATCTTCACCGGGATGGCCGAACCGCAGACCTGCGGATCGAGCCGCGGTCCGGGCTGTTACGTCCGAAACGGGGCGGAGCGGCTCGAAGGTAAACGAAACAAAGCAGCAGTCCCGCGCTGCCGCATGGGGTGCGACGAATGCTCTTGCTGGCGAACGCGACCCGACACCTACTTTGGAGGCGAAGGCGTATGATCTTCGGAGAAGACGAAAGCCGTCCTCAGGATCCGCAGCAGCGCGGCCCGCAGATTCGACTCGACGCGAGCCAGATGGACACGACCTACGCGAACTTCTTCGCGCTGTCCGGCACGTCCGACGAAATCACGATTTACCTCGGCGCGCATTCGCAGTTGCCCGGCGTTCGCGATCCGATCGCGAAAATCTCGCAGCGCGTGCTCATGAATCCCGCCAACGCGAAGCGGCTCATGATGGGTCTCCAGCAGGCCATCAAGGCGCACGAAGACCGGCACGGTCCGATCGAGATTTCCCCGCCCAAGCCGCCGGGAGCGTGACGATGCGCGCCGCACGACCGCGGCAGCGGCGGCCGTCGCGCGAATTCCGGACCGCTCGATCGAGGGAATTCGTCACGAACGAGCGCCGCTTCGAGCAGGGGCGGCGCCCGCGCCCCCTGTCTGCGTAGCGTTTTCGCCGCCAAGCCGCGACGAAGGCGCACTCCGCATTAAACCAGCCACGCCACGATCAGCAGCGCGAAGCGCGTCGCGATCATGAGCGCCGCCGTCGCCAGCCCCGGCCCGCGCGCCAGCGAGATCAGGATGGTCGTGTCGCCCCAGGGCTTGCCAAGGGCCTTCGATTGCGGCAGGTCCATCGCGAGCAGGTAAATCACGTACATCATCAACGACACGCCCACCGCGACCAGCGCGTACATCCGGTAGTCCATCGCAAGCAAGCCCGCGATCAGCGCCGCCAGAAACACCGTCTCGAACACGAACCCGCCGACGACATACAGAAACTGCCCTCGCTTCGACGGGACGCTCGCCGCCAGAATCCCCCAGTATCGCTCAAACTCCGACACCGACACCCAGGAGCCTGCCGGCTCGTCGCGCAGAACTACCTGCTGCGGAAACATGAACAGGCGGATCCGCATGCGGCCGGCCGGAAGACCGGCGATTCGCCCGAACACCCAGTGCCCGCACTCGTGCACCGCGATGAGAACGAACAACAGGACGACGTTCGCGACCAGGATTGCAAGAAACATGCCCATCGGGACTCACCCCCGCGACGCGCGCGGTGGACGGCATAACGAAGCACGCGATGCGCATCCGAGGCGAGAACGGCCGCGGTTCGCCTCAAACCGCACGTGCCTGGCGCTATCGCTCCGGCGCCCGGGCGCGCGACAGCGGAATCGCCCACACGTTCGTCGATTCGATTGCGTGCGCTCCGGATTCACTGAACAGGAAGTCGATCATCGCTTGAACCGCCGGCGTGTGCGGGGTCCGTACGTACACGTAGATCACTTTCGCAAGCCCGTAGCGCTCCGTCTCGATCTCTTCCATCGACGGAAACGCCGGCCGCCCGTGCCGCTCCATCCGCAGCCCGACATAGCGCGCCCCGTGGTCGTAGCCGATGCTGGCGAAGCCCATCGCGGTCGGATCGGCGCACACCGCCTCGATCACGTGCGCGTCGCTCGCGCACGTCTCCCACGCCGGCCGGTCGAACCAAATGTTCGCTTGCCGCATCAGCACCGATCCGCCGCGCGTGCTCTTCTCCGGACCCAGCAGGCGGATCGGGCCGCTCAACCCTTCCACCGGCGAGGCGGCCAGCTCCTCCCAGTCGCGGATCTTCCGCTGAAACAGCAGCCCGAGGTGCCCGGCATATACGCTGTCCAGCTTGTTCGACGGGTGGACGTACAGCGCGTAGCCGTAGAATCCCACCCGATAGCCCGCCACGTCGCCAGAGGGAAAGCGCTCGTCCCGCTCCAGCTTGCTCATCAGGCGATCGGCGCACGCCACTTCCGCCGCCCCGGTCGAGAGGTTCTCGAATCCGTGCTGCGACAAGTACACGGGCGGAACGCGCTGCATCACGAAGCGCGTCGCCGCGCTGCTCTGCAGCCACGATTCGACCAGCTCCAACGGCACCTGCCCGCCCGCCAGCGACAGCCGCACCGTCGGTCCGAACGCCGCGCCGCCGCACCCGGCGCACAGCAGCAGCGCCATTCCAGCGGCCGCGCGCGCGATGCCGCGTTGAAGCCGCGCGGACCTTGCCCATAGACTGAAGCCCGGATCTCGGGAACCGAAGAGAGGATCGCGCCGCATGTCCACCGCCACGACCATCGACCAGCTACGCCGACACGAAGGCCAGACAGTAACGCTCAGCGGCTGGCTCTACAACAGCCGCTCGAGCGGCAAGCTGCTGTTCCTCATCCTCCGCGACGGCACCGGCCTGTGCCAGTGCGTGCTGCAAAAGACCGACGAGACCGCCGAAGCCTTCGAGCAGGCCCGCCGCCTGGGGCAGGAAAGCTCGCTCATCGTCGAGGGCGCCGTCCGCGCCGACGAACGCGCCGCCGGCGGCTTTGAAATCACCGCCACCGGCGTCCGCGCCGTCCAGGCGGCCGAGGGCTTCCCCATCACGCCCAAGCCGCACGGCATCGAATTCCTGATGAAGCACCGGCACCTGTGGTTCCGAAGCAAGCGGCAGTGGGCGATCCTGCGAATCCGGGCGACGCTCATCGACGCGATCCGCTCCTATTTCAACAGCCGCGGATTCGTCCTGATCGACACGCCCATCTTCGCGCCCTCGGCCGGCGAGGGCGCGCAAACGCTGTTTCAGGTCGATTACTTCGGCGATCCGGTCTATCTCGCGCAGACCGGGCAGCTCTACCTCGAAGCGGCGTGCATGTCGCACCGCAAGGTGTACTGCTTCGGGCCGACCTTCCGCGCCGAAAAGAGCAAGACCCGCCGCCACCTCACCGAGTTCTGGATGGTCGAGCCTGAGATCGCCTACGCCGACCTCAACGACGTCGTCGCCCTGGCCGAGGATTTCGTCTGCGAACTGGTCGCTCGCGTGCTCCGCGATCGCCGCGAAGAGCTGTCGGTCCTCGAGCGCGACGTCGCAACCCTCGAGCGCGTGCAGAAGCCCTTCTACCGCATCACCTACAGCGAAGCGGCCGACATGCTGCACAGCGACCGGGTCCGCAAGCTGCTGGACGAGGACCTGGTGCGCGTCACCGCGCGCGTGGCCGAGCTGAAATCGCTCATCGAACAGAAGGAAGCGCAGCGGCGCGAAACGGGCGTCAAGCAGTGGCAGGCCGACAAGCTCGCGGCCGAGATCATCGACCATCGCGAGGAGCTGGAAGAGCGTGAGCAGGAAGTCGCCAACATACCCCGCCACCGCGACTTGGCGGCGAGCTTCGAATGGGGCGGCGACCTGGGCGGCTCGGACGAGACGATCATCGCGCGTCTGCACGATCGGCCGGTGTTCGTGACGCACTATCCGCGCGGATGCAAGGCGTTCTACATGAAACGCAATGCGGAGGATCCGCGGGTGGTGAACAACCTGGACCTGCTGGCGCCGGAGGGATACGGCGAAATCATCGGCGGCTCGCAGCGAGAGGATGATCTGAACGTGCTGCTCGAGCGGATGAAGGAAGAGGGACTCGATCCGACTCCGTACGAGTGGTATCTCGACCTGCGTCGCTACGGCTCCGTGCCGCACGGCGGCTTCGGGCTGGGCGTGGAACGCACGCTGGCGTGGATCTGCGGCCTGAAGCACATCCGCGAAGCCATCCCGTTCGCGCGCATGATGGGCAAGATTTACCCCTGACGGCCGAGGCGCGTCCGGCGAGCCCGTCGCGGGCGGCGTACTTGCGGGATCGAAACGACGCGAACGAAGCGGTACGCCTGCGCCGGCGCCGGCCGTATTCAGCGTGGATGCGATTCCAAGAGCCGATCCGAGCCGCGCCCGTGCATGAAGCGGGGAACCGTGCGATCGGAATCGCGGCGGGTTCCCCGCTCCCTGAGCGGGCACGGCGTGGCGCGGTTCAGCGGCAGACGTTTCCGAATCGAGACAGGAGAATCGACAGGTCGGCCAGGTCCACCCGTCCGTCGCCGTCCACATCGCCTTCCACGGCGCCCGGCGCGCCGAACATGCCGAAGTTGCTCAGCAGGATCGAGAGATCGGCCGGCGTAATCTCGCAGTCATTGTCCAGGTCCGCGTCCGCGCCATCGCTGTCGCAGCCGGACAACTCGCAGCCGCCGCCGCTCCAGAAGTCGAGCAGCTCGCGCAGCGCGAGCGGCGCGTTCGTCGGAGGCGTCTGGCCGGCCTGGTCAAACTGGCTCGGGCCGTGACACGAAGTGCACACGCGGATCTCGCCCGACTGAAACGACAGCCAGTTGCGCTCCCGCACGACCGGAGTCCCGGACGGGTCCACCAACTGCCAGCTCAGCGCGCGGCGTGCCGGGACGAACGCCGCGATCGATCCGTCCGCGGCGACGCGAACCGTTCCGGGCGGCTGCCCTGGGCTTGGCAGGTTCGCGGCCGTCGCGGCCGGGTCGTGCATGGGCTGCGCCAGCACGCGCCGCCCGGGGCGGATGTCGAAGTCATCGGACAGGCCGCGAATCTGGTCGGCCTGGAAAATGTTGAGGTGCGTGACATCGTAGACCTGCCCCGGCGCGCCGATCGTCTGCGCTCCGCCGGGCACGCGCAGGTTGAACGGCTGCTGCCGGTCGAAATCGTCCCGCGTCGTGACGTCTCGCGCGACGATCAAAGCCAGGTCGTTGGTCGTCAGAAAGTTCCGCATCTCCTCGACCGACACGCCCGCCTCCGCGAACACCTGCGCCTCGACGTCCGGCAACGCAGCGGTGCGTCGCGCCGGCCGCTGGCGCGGGCGAACCTCGACCGCCTGCCACTGCCACATCGGACCGGAGTAGCTCACGAGCACGTCCGGGTCCCAATAGCTGATGGTCTTGTTGATCGCCGGCGTGATCGGGTCGGTGGCGCCCCAATACCCGTTGCCCAGCGGCGCGACGATCTTGAGCCGCAGGTCGTATCGCGTTCCCGGGAAGGGTCGCGAGCCGGTATTCACGTCGGCGCGGGTCTCGTGGGTGTGGGACGCGATCAACGTGCCGTTCGAGAGCATGACCGGGTTTCGGTAGAGCCCCGAGTGATTGGCGCTGGGCGTGTCGTCCGGCAGGGACGTGTCGCGATGCGTGATGTAGGCGACTGCGACGTGATCCGCGTCGAGCGTCGGCGGCGCGTCGATCCGCACGATTTGCCCGCACGAGTGCGTCTGAAACTCCGGCGCATCGATCGCGAAGAAGCGCCCCGCGATCGCCGGGTCTTCGCTCGGCTGGAGCGTGTTGGTGATCGGGTTCGGATTGAAACGCGGCAACTGCCCGTAATAGTCGATGACGTTCGAGTCGTCGTTGATGGTCGCTGGAATGTAGCTGTGCAGCTCGTGCCGCCCGAGGTGGTTCAGGATTTCCAGGTCCGTCCCGTCCTCGTTCATCTGCCATAGAAAGAAGTGATTGAACGAGTGCCCGTTCAGATTCGTGCCTTCGAGCAGGTCTTCGCGGATGCTGCGCGGCTCCGGAAAGACCTCGGTCCGGTCATTGAACATCGGCACGGAATTCGCGGCCTCGCCCGACCAGTTGAACGTGCCGTACGGCAGCGGCTCGCCCGGCGGCGTCAGCGCGTCGGCGTCCGCCTGCTGGTCGCGCTGCAAGTGGTCCCACTGCGCGAACACCACGCGACCGAAGCGGTCGATCGTCGGCGAGAAGTCGCCGGACGGCGCGTGGTTCAGCAGCGTGAGCCCGTCCGTCGGATGCAGACGCCAGAGCCCGGTCGTGGTCGGCGCTTCCTCGTATTCGTCGAGTTGCGGATAGAGATGCGCGGCCCCGTTCCGCGGGCGATCGCTCGTGAACAGAATCGCATCGTCCGTGCCGTAGATCGGGCTGACGTTGTTGTAGATCGCCGGCTGACCCGGCACGCGCGTGATGACGGGTGTCTCGTCCTGCGCCAATCCGACGATCTCGTAGATCTGCCAGCGGAACGCGGAATAGTCGTACTGATGCGCCGCGCCGCCGACCACCATGCTGAAAACCGCCCGCTGCCCGTCCCAATGCACGCACGGCTCGCGCACCGCGATCGAGCTTGCGCCCTGGAAGCCGGCATGGCCGTAGCCCGCCGCCTGCGTCAGGTTGCGCAGCGAGCCGTCTGTGTATCGAATCCACAAGTCTCCGCCGCGTCCGACGGTGGACATGGTGGCGCGGTGATTGCCGAACACCGAGCCGATGGTCGTGAAGTCGCCCGGAATCGGCGGCTGCGTCACGAACAGGATCGGATGAGGCGCCTGAAACTCGCCGCCCAGCACGGGCGAGCTTCCCGCGCCGATCGCCGCGGCGGCGAGCACGCCCGCCAGCACGATCGCCGCCGGCGCGCGGTCCGGTTTCACTCGGGTCGACTCGGAACGAACGCGAGCAAGTCGAGTCATGATCACATCCTTGTCCCAGAGATCTCAAATCACGGGCACACTCGGTGCCCTCTTCTTCCCCTGGAGAGCGCGACGTTGAATGGAATTGCGCCGCCGCCGGATCGCGACGTTGGCGCGTTCGGACCGAAGCCCGGCCGTACCGTTTACAACCGCGCGCGACGCATCGCGATTCCCCGCGATTCGAGCGATGCCGCGAGGTTTCGGCCTAAGGTGATGAGGCCTGCTGCGTTACGATGTTCACAGGAACGGCGCCGTCGCCGGCAGGGCGCGCGAACGCGCCGGGCGTGTCGGTGAGCTACGGCGCGCGAGACGCGGATAAGACCTCCACAGGCTGCGCCTGAGTCCGACGCGACGTTTCCGCGAGCGATTCACGTCTTTTTCTGCGGAAACGCGGAGCGTCGCGTCGGCTACGGCTTCTTGCCGGTCCGGGCGCGTTTTCGGCTTCGGCCGCGGCGCTCACTCGTCGTTCGCGCTCGCCGTTCCGCCGAAACCGTATCGACGAGCGATCGCTTCCTCCCGCAAATCCACATAACTGCGCGCAATTTCCGGCTGGCCCCACGCGTCGTACAGAGCCGCGAGCGCCGCGAGCACGTCGTCCGGGTGCGTGTCTCCGGGGCCGGCGCGGACTTCGTCGAGGCATTCCGCGGCCGACTGGAGCGCTCGTTCTGCGTCCTCGAACCGCCCCGCGGACGCGAGGTGCTGTCCGTAGAACAGGTTCAGGCGCGATTGGCTTCGCGGATCGGAGACGGCATCCGCGCGGGCCAGCAGATCCTGGAAGAGCGCGTCGGCGTCCGCAGAGCGACCCTGCAACGAGACGAATCGGGCGGCATACGTCTCGGCATCGAACGCGAGCGTCGGGCTGAATTCGCGCACCTGTTCACGCAGTTCGCTGCAGAGGGCCTCGCCCTCGCTCGCGCGGCGTCCGCGTTCGAGGTAGGGCAACGCGTCGGCGATCGCGCTGATCAGCGCGACGCGGGCGGCATCGCCGTGTGCGCGAATGCACTCGATGCGGCGCAAGTAGAGTTCGGCCGGCTCGTCGTCTTCGCCGAGGGCGCCCAGCGAAATGGCCAGCACGGACATCGCAAAAGCGCGCACATCGTGGCACTCCGGCAGCCGCCCCTCGGTGCGCTCGAGCAGTTCGCGCGATCGGACGATCGCGTCCACGACGCGTCCCTGGTCGAACGTGACTTCGGCCAGGATCACGTGCCCCTGCAACGTGATCGACGCGTCGGCGCCGTAGAGACGCGTCGAGCGTTCGATCCACTCTTCGGCGAGCGCGTGCTCCTGATCGAGCATGTCCTGTCGCTCGGGACCGTCCGGGAGAAACGCCCGCCGCCATTGCAGCGCGTCGATGAGCGACAGCGCGATTCGAATCTGCATGGCGTCGTCGTCCGCCAGCGCCGGATGCGATCGGAGCTGAAGCAGCATCCGCTCGCCTTCTTCGACGCGCCCCTGCATGAGCAGGGCGATGGCCAGGCTTCGCCGGGCTGCAAGCGTCTCGCGGTGGTCCCGGCCCAGGATGCGCTCCATGCGCGGCAATAGATCGAGCAGCGCAGCTTCGGCCTCGCGATGCTTCGAGCGGTTCAGCGCGACGCCGGCGGACGCGGACTCGGCCCGCAGCGCGCGAGGATCGTCCGGTCCGACGTGACGACGCCACAGCGACAGCGCCGCGCCGAACTCGACTTCCGCCTCGGCCCAGAGGCTCAGGTCCAGGTAGACTTCGCCGAGCAGCTCACGAACCTGCGCTTCCTGCTCGGGATGGGTTGCGAAGCGTTGTGACGCCGTCCGGGACGCGTCCGACAGCACATCCACCACGCGCGCGTCGGCGCCGCGCCGCTCGGACTCGACGCCGGTCAGGACTTCGCGCATGAACGCGACCACCGCGCGGGCCTGGTCCGCTTCGCGATCGGCGCGCCGGGCCGCGTCCTGGGCGAGCGCTCGGTGGTGCTCGGCCTGTCGCCAGGACGCGAACGACACAACCAGCGCCGCCAGGATCACCAGCAACATCGCGCCGGTCGCAATCACGGCGGCGCGGTAGCGCGTCAGTTGTTTGCGCATGACGTAGGCGAGCGAATCGCGTCGGGCTTCGATCGGCTCGCCCGCCAGGTAGCGGCGGAGATCGCGCGCCAGATCGGCGGCGCTCTGATAGCGCCGCTCCGCCTCCTTGGCGAGGGACTTCAGCAGGATCGCCTCGAGCTCGCGGTTTACGTCGCGTCGAATCGCGGACGGTCGGACCGGCTCCGTGCTGGCGATGTGCCGAACGACCGCGTCGATGCGGCCGGTCACGGGATACGGAAACCGGCCGGTCACGAGCTGGTACAGGATCACGCCGAGTGAGTACACATCGGTGCGAACGTCGAGGGCGTCCACGCGGCCTTCCGCCTGCTCCGGGCTGGCCCACGGCAGCGAGCCGACGAACTCGCCGGTCGCGGTCATCATGCGGGCGTCGGACGTGTCGCCCGGATCGCCGACGAGCTTGGCAAGCCCGAAGTCCAGCACGCGCGGTTCGCCGGTTCCGTCGACCAGGATGTTGGCGGGCTTCAGGTCGCGGTGGATGACGCCGCGCAGGTGGGCGGCGTGCACCGCGTCGCAGATGCGAGCCACCAGCGCCAGCAGGTCGCGCAGCGGCGTCTGATGATGCAGGACGTGCGCATCGAGCGGCCTGCCCTGCACGTAGTCCATGACCAGGTAGACGTCGTCGCGGTCCTGCCCGCAGTCGTGGATCGTGACGATGTTCGGGTGTTTCAGCCGACTGAGAATCTCCACCTCGCGCTGGAAGCGCGCCAGGCTGGCCGATGTCGGTTCGCTCGGGCGCTGCCGCAGCAGCTTGATCGCGACTTGCCGGCCGGTCGATTTCTGGAGACCGACGTAGACGACGCCCTGCCCGCCGCGGTGCAGCTCGCGCAGCAGCTCATAGCCCGGCAGAACGGTCCTGGGAAGCGATGCGCCGGTTCGCGTCCCCGACATGCGGCGGGTCCCGGTCAACCGCTCCTGCCGCAGGATCGCGGCTTCGAACTGGGCGCGCGCGTCCTCGATGTCCGGGGTTCGCCGGTCGTTCGTTCGGTTCAGATCGCTGTCGGATTCGGTCGACATCCTGACGCCGCTTTCCTGAGAGGTGCATCGATCGCGCGAAACCGCGATTCGAAACAGGGCATCGTCGGACCACCCGCTCGCCGGCCGGCGAGCGAGCCCGCCATGGACGCGACAAACCACCTGGGCGATTCACGCGGAAGATCCGAACCATCCCGACTCCGGTCCGAGGAGCTGGCGCAAGCGCTCGTGCGCCCGCGCACGCAGCATGTGCACGGCGCCGGGCGCGCGCGCCATTCGATTCGAGACTTCCGCGATCGGAAGCGACTGGAGGTCATACAGGCGAACCACAGTGCCGTAGTCGTCCGGCAGACTTTCGAGGGCCGCTTGCAGACGTTCGGAATGCTCGTCGGCCGAGGCGTGCCGGCTGGGCGTCGTGGTTGTGACGCCCAGGAGCGCGTAAAGGCCCGATGCCGAGTCGGCGTCGGGCGGGCTTTCCACGCGCTGGGCGGGTTGCGGTCGCTTCTGGCGTTCCAGGCCGCGAATCGCGTCGCGGAGGTTGTTCTCGGCGATGCGCTGGAGCCAGGCCCGGAACGGCTCGGCTCGGTCGGGGTCATAGCGCGCGATCTGAAGAAACGCTTCGAGGTATGTCACTTGCATCACGTCGGCGGGCTCGAGCACCGCCCGCCACTCGCGTCCGATCGACAAACTACGCTCGACCGCCGGCCCGTGTTCGCGAAGCAACTCGGAAAGCGCCTCCGTGTCGCCCGCGACGGCGGCCCGCACGCGCGCGTCGCTGCCGTTCATGCTGACTCCTTCGACCCGCGTCTATTCTAGGCCCATGCCGCAAAGGGCGTGAATGTCGCGCGCCGTCTGTCGCGAAAGGAAGTGGCGGGCCCAGCAGGCCGCGCCATCGCCGGTGAGACGCCGGGAAACCCAGCGGCCGATGCGCCGCTCGGCAAGAACCGCACGCCGCCACGCCGCCGCCGGCGCGGACGAGACCGGCGGCGCTCGCAACCCTGGAGCGAAGATTGCGTCCCGAATCCCGACCTGATCGCCTGGATCGTCGCGACGCTGACCCGCTCGGCAGTGAAATCGTCGTCGCGGCCCGCGACGAGATCAGCCTGCGCTCGACAGACGTGGTGTGCGAAATGGACGGTCGCGCGGCGGCGCTGCGGCGACTGGCGCAGAGTCCGCATCGGCTGACCCCCGCCGCGGCCCGGATGCTCGCCACGCGACCGGCTGGCGGCGGCGTCGGCACGATTGTGGCAATGATGAACGCCGGCCGATTGGTGCTGATCCAGCGACGAATCGATAGGCCGATCGCCGTCACGGCGTTGCGTCGGAAGGCCTTACCCACGCCGATTGAGCAACCGTTCGAGGCTCTGAAGCGACTCTCGTGGATTCGCTTCGAGGTTTTGCACCATGCGACCGGCGAGCCGCTCGCGGACGTGCGGCTGAACGTCCGAACGCCGGTTGGCGCGGAATTGGCGCTCCGGACGGACTCGGCGGGCGCGGTCACGGTGCGCGACATCGAACCGGGAGTCTGCGACGTGTGGAGTCCGTTGAACGGAGCGCGCCTGGCGACGACGACAGCGTTCGTCGGAATGGGCAAGCCCGCGGCGGGGCCCGGAGGGGACGGTCGCCCGGGACGCTCGGGTCGGCGCGCAGCGGCGCAGTGGATCGCGCATGTAGACCAGCATCGCGTGCAAACCGGCGAGACGCTGGAGAGCGTCGCACGGCATCATGGCTACTCGTGGCGCGAACTGGCCGAGTTCAACTGGGGCACGTCCAGTCCGGACGCGGTGAACCGTCATCTGCGGGACGATGTCGGCTGCACGCAGAAAACACTGGATGGTTTCAACTACCGCTTCACCAGCGAAGACGAGCCGGGACTGATCTACATCCCGCGCGCGTGGTCGCAGCACGGCCTGCCGACCGAGCAGACGCACGTCATTCGCGTGCGGCTGGCGGCCGGATTCCGGCTGATTCTGGAGAACGAGGACGGGCTGCGCATTCCCGAGGCGGAGTATGAAGCGACGCTGTCGGACGGCCGCGTTCGGACCGGTCGGCTCGGGCGCTCGGGACTGGCGCTGATTCAGGATCCGCCGCCGGGAAGCGTCGAGGTTCGATACCGCGACCTGGACGACGTCGAAGCCAAGTCGCTGGCCGCGACCGTGCGACAGGCGTTCGACGATCGTCGCCCGATTGAAGTGCACAGGCTGTTCCGGTACCCGAGCGAAACGATCCGGCGCGCGTTCGCAGCGTACGACCGCTATTTCAACGACTATCACGGCCGCGGGCTTCGCGAGGACATCGAGGCTGAACTGTGCGGCGATCCGGACGCGGCGCTGATTTTCTTCGGCTACTACGCCAGTGCGGGGATGCTCCCGGACGGCGCGCGGGCCGGCGCCGGCGGCGAGGGGGCGACTGGTGTCTGAGCCGAAGATTCACTCCGGGTTTGGCATGAAAACGGTGGCCCAGGGCGTGGCGGTGGACTACAGCCTGTCCGACTACACGGTCACCCGGCTGCCCGACGGCACGGACGGCGCACAGCACGCGTGGCGCTGGTTTGTCACGTATCACCATCTGGACGACGACGGCATCGAGTCGGAATCATGGGCCGGCAAGAAGGACGATGCCGGCCGATCGGCTGTGAACACGGTTCGCTTCACGAAGAAATGGCCGAAGAACGGGCGTCACCTGGTGCAGTGCGCCGCGCGGAGCCGCGTCACGAACGAGTTTGTGACGGACGGAACCGGCTATGCCCGGTTCGAGCAGCAGGTTGCGCCGCTCGACGCCATTCTCGAACGGCAGATGAAGGAGGCCAGGCAGCAGAAGCTGCCGAATCCGCACGCCGAGCTGGTGATGCTCTGGAAGTGGGCGTCGATCCTGCACGATCTGGGTAAGCAGCAGGCCGACCGGATGAGCTCTGCGGACAAGGCGGAGAATGCGCGGCGGATCGCAGAGCTGGAGCGCAACGCCGAGAAGCTCAAGGCGTTTCTGTCGCGGTTCAACGAGCGCGCCGTCGCCCCGTTCCGTGCCGTTTACCTGGCCCAGGAAAGCATGCAGGAGATGCCGCTGCGCGTCTTCCTGACGCAGCCGCGGAACGACGACCGGCGCGTGGTCCTCGTCGATTGGACCAATCTCGACGAGCCCAAGCTGCACGGGTCGTACGAAGGCAAGTTCCCGGCCTGGAAGGGTCGCACTTCGGACGAAATCCTCGCCGAAGCGTTCAAGGCGGCGGTCAAGGACTGGGAGAGCGACAACCGCTACTGGCCGGGCGGAATTCGATACAGCATCGACCACACGTTCGGCAACGGCGCGCGGCTTGCGGCCGAGGGAATGATCCGAACCGGCGACACGAGCTGGACGGAGGATCTGGCGGGCGTGCTCAAGAAGATTGCCCTGGGCGCCGCGGTGATCGGGCTTGTTCTGACCGGCGTCGGCAGCGCCGTGGCCGGCGCGATGATCGTGACGTCGCTGGTCGCGGGTGCGACGGCCTCCGTGCTCTCGATTCATCACCGGCACTCGAAGGGGCAGGGCGACTTCATCGACGACGCGATCGACGTGCTCGACGTGGTCGCGAACGTGCTCGGCGTGGGCTATCGCGCCGGCAAGGCCGCCCAACGCGCCCTGTCTGCGGGCGCGAGCGAGACGGTCGCCTGGAAAGCCGGGCGCACGCTGCGTCTGAAGATTTCGGACAAGGTTCTCGATGCGATGTTCATTGGCGAGGTCTGGGCGGATGGATTCGCCGGCCTGCTGCTGGGCGTGAAGTTCACGCAGCGCTATTTTCAGATCATGAACATGGGCGGCCCGCCCGAGCGCCGGGCCGAGGCGCTGCTCGAGCTGTTCGCCGAGGCGGCCGCGCAAGGCGCGCTGCACGGCGTGAACAACAAGGTGGCGTCCGGCGCCGAACGGGGAGACTGGGGCCGGCTGCTGGAGCGCAGCGATACGCATGACACGCTGGTCGATCCGCCCGGCTTTCGCGGTCATACGGATGACGGGCAGAAGAAGGTCACCGTAGTCAACAAGCAGCAGCGTCAGCCGCCCGGCGGTGCGGGCAAGCCGAAGGGTCCGCCGAAGTGGCCGGCCTTCGATGACAAGGTGTTCATCCAGCCGTACAAGATCACGGACCGGGAGATCGAGCTTCGGACGAAGGACGGGTTCTATTTCGTCGCGCAGGTCGACCACAATGGGTACGTGACGGTCGACATTCACACGCGCCGCCGCGGACCGAATGGCGACGAGCAGTCGCCGCACCTGGGAAGCGGGCGCGAGAACTTCGAGCGCATGTTCGAGCACTTCGCGCACTACGGGCATGAGGTCAAGGGCTGGCACGGCATCATGATGCGCGACAACTACGAAGCGATCGCCAAGGCTAAGCGCAATAACCCGGAGATGCAGGACGACGACGCGCTGTGGGAGTCGATCACCGGTAAGAAGTTCTGGCTGCCGTGGGCGCGCAAAAACAAGTTGAGCATCGTTGTGGAAGACGCGAAGGACCGGAACAGTTGGTTCACGTTCAGCGTAAGGTTTGAGCGTCCGGCGGGCACGCCATGAGCGCGCGATCGGAGCCGAAAGTGACGGGTTCGATGGACATCTCGGGCGAGATCATCGACGACCTGCGGGCGCGCAGGTCGCGCGGCACGCCGATTTCACAACTCGTCGCGGAATTGCGGCGCCGAGGCATGCCTTTGCAGAACGTTGCCCGCTGCCTGCGGGAGGCGTTCCTGCTCCCGGGGCAGGCCAACGTCGGTTTAATTCCGCAGCTCGAGTCCGGCGAGCCGGACCCTCGAATCCTGGATGGGTACATCGCCGAGTGCGTCGACGCCGCTCGCGCGCAATGGGAACGCGCCCGTCCCTATCCGGATCTCCTGCGGCGTCGCGACCGGATCGCGTTCGCGCAGACCGCCCGGAAGCACGGAGTCGTCCTGGTCGTCTGCGCAGCCGATCGTGCGAGTGCTCAGTACCTGGGAAAGGACGAGTTCCGCCCGGCGCCGCACCCGCTGCTGGGGATTCCGCGGCAAGCAGCGCCGGATCAGGGTCTGCTCGCGGCCGATCCGGATTCGGACGAATTGCGATCGATCGTCGAGTGCTTCAGTCTCGACGGAACCTACGAAGGCTATCGTTCGGCCTTGGCGCGGCACGGCCTGCACGTCGGATCGGCGGAAGACGCCTACTTGATCCGCGACGACGATGGCCGCGCGCTGTATCCGGGTTACTACCTGCACGGCGCGTTCCGATTGGACAATGGCGCGAACGCCTGGACGGCGACGCAAGGGGAGGCGCTCCGCGCAGAGCTGAATCGAAGACTGGGCGACGATCTCGTCATGACCGGACCGCATGACACCTGGGCACGGCGGTTCGAGCTGTCCGGATCGAATCGGCTGCACGAACCGCTCGCGCCGACGCTGTTTTTCCTGCCCGACGGCAGCATCGAGGTTCGCACCGACGCGCGCGGAATGGAACTGTTCTACCGCTTTCTGGGCATCAACTGGGACGTGCTCTATCCCGCCGCGCACTCGGACGAGGCGGAATCGGCGGAGGGCGAGGCGTGATTCGACAGCCCTGGAGCGCCGAAGAGCGGTCCGGCATTCTCGCGACGCGCGAGGCCGCCCTGTGCGCGTATCGACGTGCGATGGAACAGGTCGCGCGGGTTCCGCCCGGCAGCGACGCCGAAGCCGAGCTCATCGCAGACGCGGAGGAACGCCTGCAAGAAGCGGGCCGGGCCGAAGCGGCCTACCTGGATCGCATTCCGCGCGTGGTGATGAGCTGCTGCCCGCTGGACGGCAAGCCGCTCGTGCGGACGATGGACCCGTACGGGTTGGACGGCTTGTGGTGGCGGCCGGGCGCGCTGCCGGCAGAACTGCCGAGCTGTCCGCACTTTTGCGGCGTGCATTTCGGATCCCCGGTCGAGGCCGGCCCGCGCCACGGCCTCCCCGGGGATCGACGAGGCGGGCAGACGCCTTACGTGCTGCCGCGCCTGCTGGAGCGACCCGGCGTCGTCGGCGTGCTTTCCCGAATCGAACTGGCTTCAGGGGCGCCGATCGCCGTCGTAGCGTACTTCGCGCAGCGCCGTCCGCTTTCGCATGAGCGGGTCGCGGACTGGCGCCGCGAGGTGCATCTGTACACCAGCGCGCTCGGACAGCACCGCTGGCGTCTCGAAGACGCCGAGTGCGACTTCGAACTGCGGCCGTGGCTGGAGCAGGGGAAGCTCCGTTGGTGCGAGCCGGGCTCGAACAATGAGCGGCTGAGCCTGAATCCGCCTGAGACGTGCCCGTTCCTCTCGCCGCGCGCGCATGCATCGCCGGCATGCGATTAGAGCGGGTTCAGACACTGTTGTTGCGGCGCACCTGCAGCAGACGACCGCGCGCTCCCGCTCTCGGTCGGGCGGAAGCGACGCGAAATCGAAGCTCCGCATCGCCTGCGGGATTCGTTCGCTGTCCAGATCGAAGATGACCGCGAATTCACCGTGAAGGTTCGCGCGATCCGTCGCGTCATACTGAGGCGCGGGCGCGAACGCCGCCTGCCCTGCTTGCGAGGTCTGAATGTCGCGGTCTGCTCCGGATGCCGCCAGCGCCGCCCATGTGGCCGACATGCGTTTTCGCGTGCCGGGGTTCGACACGGACGAGCTGCGCGTCACCGCCTTCGACGGCGATGAAGGCATCAGCGAGCTGTTCAGCTTCCGCATTAGGCTGTGCAGCGAGCATCGCTCCATCGACCCTGAAGCGATGCTCGGGGCGCCGGCCACGCTTGAGATCGACGGCGAGCATGGATTGCGACGCATAACGGGCATCCTCGCGCGGTTCGAGCGCCTGGGCGACGGCGTGAACCTGACGCACTACGAAGCGCACCTGGTTCCTGCGCACTGGCTGCTGACGCGTCGCATCCAGTCGCGCGTCTTCAATGAGAAACGCTGCCCGCGGATGGACGTCATCGGCGTCGTGTCGAAGGTGCTCGAGGACGCGGGAGTTCCGACCGACGACTTGCAGGTGGCGACGGCGCGGGAGTATGAACCCCGCGAATTCACGGTGCAATACCGCGAATCGGATTGGGACTTCGTGTCGCGCCTGCTCGAGCACGAGGGGGTCTACTACTTCTTCGACCACCGCGACGAGGGCTGCCGCCTGGTGCTGATGGACGCGAGCGAACTCCACGAGTCGTTCGTCGCGGAAAGTTTCGAGATTCCGTTCCGCGAGCTGAGCGGGCTGGTGGAGGAGAGCGAGTTCGTCTTCCGCGTCCGCGCGGCCGGCGAAGTGCAGATCGGCTCGGTCTCGCTCGACGATTTCAATTTCCGCCAGCCGGGCAAGGAGCTTCGGCTCCGCTCCCGCACGGATCGCTTCACGGCGCTCGAGTTCGCGGATTCGCCGGGCGATTTTTTGGACACGGAGCTCGGACGGCGACGTGTCGCGGATCGGCTCGAGGAGCGTCAATGCGCGCGGCGCGTACTGTCGATGACCGCCACGACTCGCGGCCTGCGTCCCGGCTACCGCTTCACGCTGACCGATCATCCGGACAGGGCGCTGAACGGGGATTATCTGGTCGTCGCGCTGGCGCATCGGGCGGAGCAGCCGCAGAGCGCCGAGGAAGAGGCCGGCGGCGACGGCTCTCGCTATGAAGTGGAGATTCGGGCCATCCCGGCGGGCGTGCCGTTCCGCGCGCCGCGCTGCACGCCGCGCCCGACGGTGCTCGGCAGCCAGACCGCGATCGTGGTCGGTCCGCCGGGCGAGGAGATCCACACGGACGAGTTCGGCCGGGTGGAAGTTCGCTTTCACTGGGATCAGCAGGCGGCGTTCGACGTTGGCGCGTCGTGCTGGATTCGCGTCAGCCAGGGCTGGGCCGGCGGACAGTACGGCCTGATGTTTCTGCCGCGCGTCGGGCAGGAAGTCCTGGTCGATTTCCTGGAAGGCGATCCGAACCAGCCGATCATCACCGGGCGCGTCTACAACCGCGACCACATGCCGCCCTACAAGCTGCCGGACCATCGGACGATCAGCGCCATCCGCACGTGCAGCAGCCCCGGCGCGGGCGGCGGGAACGAGATCCGCTTCGACGACGCCAAGGGCGGCGAGCAGTTGCTGCTGTTCGCGCAGAACGCGATGCACGTTCGCTCGCTGGGCAGCCGCTTCGAGAGCGTCGGCGCGCATCAGCACTGCACGGTCCAGAAGGATTCGTACAGGCTCATCCAGGAGAACGAGCACGCCTGGGTGAAGCTCGACCGCCTCGAGCAGATCGACGGCAATCAGCATCTTCGCGTCGAGCAGGACGTGAAGGAATCGGTGATGGGCCGCAAGACGACCCACGTCATGAAGAAGTACGCCATCCTGAATTCCGAAGGCATCGTGCTCGAGTCCGACACGTCCATCTGCCTGAAGGTGAAGGGCAACTTCATCCGTATCGATGAGAGCGGCGTCACGATCCTGGGCAAGATGGTCCACATCAACAGCGGCGGCAGCGCCGACTCCTGGGAATGGGACGCGCCCGAAACGCCCACGCTGCCCGCGCCGGCCGAGACGACCCGCTTCGGCCGAAACTGCACCTACTCGGCCAACCCAGCGCAGGCCGATGCGCTCGCGCTGGCGGACGCGCCCGCAACGCCGGACGAATCGCAGCCCGACGCCCCAACGTCCTGGATCGAGATCGAACTCGTTGATGACTTTGGTCGGGCGTGTCGCGGCGAGCCCTACGTCGTCGCCGAGCCGGACGGCACGCTGCGCCGCGGCGCGCTGGACGCTAAAGGCCGGGCGCGCGTCGGCGTGAAAGTCGCCGGCCTGTGCCGAATCAGCTTCCCCAACCTCGACAGCGCCGTCTGGGACCGCGCCGCGCCCGCGCCGGACGCTCCGCCGGACGTCGGTCCCGGCGGTCCGCCGATGACTTGACTCGCGATCGCCCCGCGGTTCTTGCCCGGCAGCCCCGCGCGAGCCGACCGAAACCGGCCTCGCGCGCACGGAGAAACCCATGCCCGCCAAACTGGACAACTTCAGCCGATCCCTCGCCGACCAGCTCGCGCAGCGCAGCCCGCGCGACTCGGACGCTCCGACTCGCGCGCCGGTCTCCAGAGCCGCATCGCCTTCGAACGACGTGCCGCAGTCGGGGCGCGCAAACCGTCCCGATCCGGTGGACGACGAGTTCAGCCGCCGCCTCTCGGCCGCGTCGAAAGGGGCTGAGAAGCCGGGCGGCGATCCGGCTTTTCAACCGGTCGGCGAAGGCGGTACGGCTACGGATCCCGCAGAACTCTGCGCGCCCGTCGGCAGCGGCGAGCGCTCCGTCCGACAGGGCGAGTGCCTCAGCAGTCTGGCGACAGACACCGGTCACGTGTGGCAGACGATCTGGGACGATCCGGCCAACGGCGAGCTGCGCGCGGCGGGACGCCATCCAAACGTGCTGCTGCCCGAGGATCGCGTTCATGTTCCAGCGCCGCGCGAGAAATGGGAGCCGGGTCAAACCGAGACGCGCCATCGCTTTCGACGGCGCGGCGAGCCGGCCGTGCTGTCGCTGCGACTGCTGGTGCGCGACGAGCCGCTCGCGAATCAGCCGTACACGCTGAACATTGACGGCTGTGAGCCGGCAGCGGGCTACACCGATCCCGACGGGAAGCTTCAGTGCCGGATTCCCGGGGATGCGCGCCGTGGACGACTGATCGCCGGCGAAGAGCGTCACGAATTCGTGCTCGACCTGGGGCACATGGATCCGGTCGATAGCCTCTCCGGTGTTCAGAAACGGCTGCTGAACCTCGGTTACGAGTGTCGCCGAACCGACGGCGTGTGGGACCGTCACTGCGACGCGACGCTGCGCCGCTTCCAACGGCGCCGGGGCCTGCCCGAGACCGGACGGCCGGACGCGGCGACGCGCGTCCGACTGACAGAGGCGCACGGGTCGTAGGGGCGTCAGGATTCACGGCGAGCGGCCGGCATACGGTTCGAAGGAGACAACGTGGGACGATACTACTTGCGAATTCCCGGCATCGCCGGCTCGGCCCGCGATGCGGCGCACAGAGGCTGGATCGAGATCGACGGCTTCACGAACCCGGAGGCGCCGGAGGACGACCGGGAGACCGGCGAGCCGATGCCGAAGCGAACGCTGGCCGTTCAGGTCATGAAGCAGCCGGACGCGTCGTCCGAGAAGCTTCGCGCCGCGCAGCGCGACGCAAAGCATTTCGACATGATCGCGATCGACTCGGTGAGCGGATCGGTCACAAACCGTCTCACGTTCGACAGTGTGTATGTCGCGAGCGTCGAGCAGTCCGCGCTCGGTCCTCCACTCGAGACGATCACTTTTGTCTACGAGAACGTGGTCTTTGAAGATCAGACTGCGCCCGGAGGCGCGCCGCGCGCGGCTGCACGCGCCGACGAATCCGCTGTTCCGGAGCGCGACAATCGACATCGGTCGACCGCAAGCGAAGCGTCGCCGCACCGGCCCGTGCACGTGCGGCCGGTTGTTCGTTCGAGCGTCGAGTCAGCGTCGGCGGTCTATTCGACGCTGGTGGTGTCGGCCGCTCGGCGCTACACGATCAAAGGCGAGGCGCTCAGCCGCATTGCCTATGCGTCGGACGCTTCGGATGCCGCGATGATCGAGCGGTCGGTCGAACCCGCTCGCGACCGTGTTCTGCCGCTGCGCGGCGTTCAGGTCGAGCTGCGCGAGGCCGGGAGCGACCCCGATCGCGACCCGCCCTACGCCGATGTCGTCACCGACGCCGACGGACGCTTTGAGCTGGTCGATCTGCTGGAGGAGGGCAAGGAGTACGAGTTGACCGCGTACTTGCTGAACGGCGAGCAGCGGCTGAAGGAGGAGCGCGTCACGGTATCGGGCATTCGCGTGGACCGCTTTTCTGCGCACGACTCCACGACGCCGGTGACGCTGCGTCACCGCAATCACGCGGCCGGCAGCGACTACGTCGCGGACGAGACCGAGGGCATTCGCGCCGCACTCGATGTTCGCACCGCCGGGAACGCGACACTGTCGCTCACCGGGGCGAGCGCGCTGCTCTTCAACACGCTTCTGCTCAATACGCCGTACATCAATCAGAACCGCAACCCGGACAACTCGCAGAAGGTCGTCAATCTCAACGGCATCGGCGGCGTCAGCGGCGGAATCCTGTGCTTCCCCACGTCGATGGCGATGGTTGTCAGCCACTTCCGCGCCGGTGGGACGGCTGCGACCACGGAATCGATCGCCAGCGCGGCGTTCCGCACCTGGCAGAGCGCGAACTTCCCCTATCGAGTCGGCACGACCGGGCTGGAGCGGTACCGATTTAACTACGGCAGCGGGGCAGGCCAGAACATCTGGGAGTGGTGGCTGTGGGAGAATCGCGCGGCGCGGCATCTGGTCGGGCTTCCGCTCGCCAACAACTGGCACCCGTACGAAAACGACGTGGACGGTCTCGACACCTTGCCGGCGGCCGGTCAGTGGCAGACGCACTGGGGCGCGCTCGATCCCATCGCCGCCGGAAACGCGCGCTATGTCCGTCGGCATATGGGGCGCGGCTGGCCGATGGTCGTCGGAACAAACCTGACCAGCGCAGGGCACATCGTCGTCGTTCGCGGCGTCGTGATTCGAAACGACGGCGCGGTGCACAAGCTGATTGTCAACAACCCCTGGGGAGAGCCCGGGCCGAACGAGGCCCGAGCGCTCTACTACGACAGCCGCACGTCCGCGGCCGGCGCGCAGCGCCTGCGAATTTCTCAGCACTTCGCGCTGCGCCGCGGCGTGGACCGCGCCGCGGTGTTGCGAGACCTCCTCGTGCATGGGCAGGGAACGGGCGTCTCGTCCACGTCGCGGACGACCGGCGCGCCGCCGCCGGGCCTCGAGCCGGTGATGCTCTAGGAGCGCCGGCCGCGCCCGCCGCCAGGCGAGAGAACAGGACGTTGAACGGAGCAATCCATGCCGCACGCCGCACGCCTCTCCGATCCGACCGCGCACGGCGTTCCGTTGAGCGCCGGTCCCGGCAGCGCCAATGTGCGGATCGGCAACCTGCCCGCTTGGCGAGCGCTGCGCGGTGGAGCGCTCGCGGCCGCGGCCGAGGCGGCTTCGCAAGCAGCGCAAACGTTGATGAAGAATCGTTCGCTGACGCCGATCACCGCGACCCCGTTGCTCGCGCAGGCGCAGGAAGGAATGCAGCGCGCCGGGGCGGCCGCCAGCGTCGAGACGAACCCGGCCGCGGCAGCCGCGACGGCGTCCGCCCTGGCGACACTCAACGCCGCGCATGCGGCGCTCACCTCGGCCTGGTCGGCGGCGTCGGCCGTGCCCGGCGGGATGGCGCCCGCGACCAGCGCATTCACGCAGGCTCTGCACGCGGCAGTATCGGTGGCGGTCGGTGCGGTCATGACGGCCATCGCCGGCCCGGTCGACCTGCACACGTGCCCTGTTCCATGCCCGGCGCCGCCGCACGGCCCCGGGGTCGTCACGAGCGGCTCGACCAGTGTGCGGGTGAATGGGCTTGCGGCCGCGCGGGTCGGGGACAAGGTGATGGAGGCGTGTGGCGGAGCGAATCCGATCTCCGCCGGCTGCACGAGCGTCACGATCGGCGGGTAGGGGGGCGGCGTTGCCGACGCCCGTCGAATCCTCTCGGTTCAAAGCGCCGGCGGGCAATATTCCGGGCCCTGACGGAAAGAGGTGGAAATCGGTAAAATGAATGGGGGGACAATCTGTGTCTGCGCGCGAGTTTATCTCGGGCAACGAGGCGGTCGTCCGGGGCGCCTTGCGGGCCGAGTGTGATTTCTTCGCCGGTTATCCCATCACGCCCGCCAGCTCCATCCTGACCGGATTCGTCCGTGCGTTTCACACTGGTGGCGGCATCGCCGTTGAGACCGAGGATGAGATCGCGGCGATCGGTCAGTGCATCGCCGCGGCGATGTGCGGCGCGCGAGCGCTGACCGCTTCCTCCGGTCCCGGGATCAGTCTCTACAGCGAGAGCATCGGTCTCGCCCAGATGGGCGAAGTTCCGCTCGTGATCGTCAACTGCCAGCGCATGGGACCGGCCACCGGGGGCGCCACGGCCACGGGCGAGGGCGACGTGCTCTTTGCTCGACACGTCACCTCCGGCGGCTATCCGCTCCCCGTCCTCGCCGCCACCGACGCGGGCTCCGCGTTTCGACTCACGTACTGCGCGTTTAACGTAGCGGAACGGCTGCGCACCCCGGTGATCTTGCTGACGTCGAAGGACATCGCGCTGACGCGCCAGACGGTTGACCTCGACGCCGTCGAGCTCGCCCCGCTGGAGCGCCGCCGCGCCGCGGCGCCGGGAAGTCCCTTCGCCCCGTACGCGATCGATGCCCCGGCCGACGTGCCGGCGTTCGCCCCGATCGGCGGATCGATGCGCGTTCGTTTCACGGGTTCGATCCACGACGAAAACGGAATACTGACGATCGACCGGTCGCGGATCGAGCGAAAGCTCACGCACCTGCGCCGGAAAATCGACGATGTGGCCGAGACGCTCGAAGACACGGCGCCGGATCTCGATCCGCGCGCCGAGACGCTGGTCCTTTCATACGGGGCGGCGGATGGCGCGGCGCGCGTCGCCGTCGCAATGCTGCGCGACGCGGGAACGCCGATGTCGCAGCTCACGCTGTACAGCCTGTGGCCGATTCCGGTCCGCGCCATTCGGGCCGCGCTGACCGCGCGCGTGCGGCGGATTGTCATGCCCGAACTGAACATCGGGCTGTATTGCGACGCCCTGCGGCACATTGTGTCCCCGATTCCGATCGCGTCGGTTCTGCGCTACGACGGCGGGCTGATCGCGCCGCAGACCATCGTGGCGTGCGTCCGCGCCGGCGACGCGGCCGGCGATTTCGCGATCAGACCAGCCGAGGATTCATCGTGTCGATGCTGAGCGTGCGACGAAACGACATGTGCTACTGCCCGGGCTGCTCGCACGGGCTGCTTCTGGAGCGTTTGGGCGCGGCGATGCAGCGGATCGGCCTGCCGGCGCAGCGCGTCTGCATCGTCTCCGACATCGGCTGCATCGGCACGGCCGATCGCTACTTCGAGTGCCACACGTTTCACGGGCTGCACGGGCGGTCCTTCACGTACGCCGAGGGGGTTCGGCGTGTCCGACCGGAGCTGACGGTGATCGTCCTTGTCGGCGACGGCGGCTGCGGCATCGGCACCGCCCACCTGGTTCACTCCGCCCGACGCGACGCCGGAATCAAGGTGCTCGTCTGCAACAACTTCAACTTCGGAATGACCGGCGGGCAGCGATCGCCGACGACGCCGGAGCTCGGGCGCACAGCGACCACGCCATGGGGCGCCGACCAGCGCCCGTTCGACATCTGCCGCACGGCGCTCGCCGCGGGAGCAGGGTTCGTCGCCCGCGGCAGTGTGCATTCGGAAGGCGCGACCGACCTGATCGAGGCGGCGCTGCGCAGTCCCGGCTTTGCGCTCGTGGATCTGTGGGAGCTGTGCGTCGCGTATTACGTCCCGACGAACAAGCTCGCGCCGCCGGGGCTGGTGGAGATGTCCAAACGGCTCGACATGCCCTTTGGAATTCTCGAGAGCCGGCCCGCCGCCGCGGGGGAGCCGCCAGGACACGCCGGCGCAATCGAGAAAGAACTCGATCGGGCGACCGCCACGAGCGCCGTGCCGCGCCTCGACTGGGAGCGCCGCACCGAAATCTGCGTCGCCGGCTCCGCCGGGCAGCATGTTCGTTCGGCCGCGGGCGTGATCGGCGAGATCGCCGTCGCCGGCGGGCTCTTCGCCGCGCAGCAGGATGACTTTCCCATCACCGTGCGCAAAGGGCACTCGGTCTCCAATCTGATCCTCTCGAACGAAGCGATTCTCTATGCCGGCCTCGACCACCCCGATGTCCTGCTGCTGCTCAGCGAGGACGGGCTTGCCCGGCTTGGATCGCTCACCGCGCTCGCGCCGACGTGCCGGGTTTTTCTCGACGCAACGCTCGCGATTCCGCCGACGGCCGCGTCCGTGAATCGCATCGATTGCGACGCCATTGGGCGCTGCGTGGGAAAGTCCGGTGCGGCGCTGGCGGCGCTCGTTCATGCGCTCGATGTCGCGGGTCGGATCGACGGCGTCGCGCTGTGCGAGACCGCGCGGTCTGGTCTCCGCGGCAAGTACCGCGACGCCAACCTCCGCGCCATCGAGTTCGGTCTGACGCTGGGGCAGGAACACGCCGCCGCGCCGCGAACAGCCGGCCAGGCGGCAAGGAGCTTGACATGATTCAAGAGACGGTGGTGGACCGGGCGATGAACCGACTGATGGCCCACTTCGGGCCGCGGCTGGTGCTGCGCCCGCCGGCCACTGCGGCGGACCTGGGCCGCCTCGAGGCCGTGGTCGGCCCGCTGCCGCGCGACTACAGCCTGCTGCTCATGACCACCAACGGACTGCGTGTCCAGCTCGCCGCGCAGGAGGACAACGAGCATCTCTGCAGCGTTCATGACGTGCTCGAAGCCTGCGCGCAGCCACAATCGCCGTCGATCCCAGAGGGCTTTGTTCGCTTGCGCAGCAATCCCGACGGGAGCGCCGACTGGCTCGTGGTCGACGCGGCCGAGATCAGCGGCATCGTGCTGCGGTGGACGCCCGGATTGCACTGCGAGCAACTGCTGGCCACGTCGTTCGGCCGATATTTCGACAACTGGTCCCGCTATCTGGTCTCGACGTTTGACACCGCCGGCGCGTCCGTCGCCGAGCCGCGAGCCGCATTCGACGACGCGTACTGCGTGAAGTCCGATCCCGGACTCGTCGCGCTCCGGCGCTCCGAGCCGCTGCGGAACTCGATCGCGGAACTGGAGCTGCGCGCCTGCGGCGGCGAAGACTTCGAGTGACCTCCCGTTTCACGCGCTCCGCGACGGAGCAAACGTCTACAACGTCGACCGGACCGCACCCGGCGGCAGGGCTCCGGCGCCGCACACTTCCGGCCCCCGCAGGAAGTGGACCCGTTGAGCCACTACACTAGCCGTCTCGCACGCGGCGCGGCCGCTGCGGCGCGGCGCCGTCAGGTGTTGTCCGCTCAGGGAGATTCGGATGGCTTCGTCACCCGCCCCGGCAAATCGTCCGGGCATCGGAGGCAGACTACGGGATGCGCTGAGCGCCTTCGCAGACCTGGCGCGGCTGCCGCGGGCATTCTGGTTCATCGTGCTGGCGTTCGTCTTCGAGTCGATGGCCTATTTCGGCGTGCTGACGCTGATGACGGTCTACCTGGGCGCCGACCTGGGCTGGGGAGACGAATGGGCCGGGCTGGCCGTCTCGATTTTCACCATGCTGGTCACGCTGTTCATGCTCGGCGCCGGCAGCTATGCCGAGTCTTTCGGGCTGCGGCGGGCGCTGATCGCGGCGCTCGTTCTGTGCGTGATCGGAAGACTGATGTACAACGCCGCGCCGCTCCAGGCGGTGCAGGGGGCCGTGATCCTGGTCCTCGCCGCGCTGCTCGTCATCGCCATCGGCGAGGCGATCCTGCAGCCGGTGTGCTACTCCGGCGTGAAGCAGTACACCGACGAGCGCACCAGCTCGATGGGCTACGGCCTGATCTATGCCCTGATGAACGGCGGCATCGTCATCATCGGCGAGCTGTCCGCGCGGGCCCGCCCGGCCGTGCAGGCCGTGATGGACGAGCGTCGCGCGGGGTCGCCCGGCGACGGCGCGGGACATCCGGCCTGGGCGGTCTGGCTGGCGGACGCGACCGGCAGCGGCGTGCAGGCGGTGAACTGGATCTGCTGGGGCATCACGGCGCTGACGCTGCTGCTCGTGCTCCTGTTCTTCACGAAGCGGACGGAGAGCGCCAAGATCCGTCCCGACTCAGCCGAGCAGCAGCGCCAGGCCGAGCGTCGCCCGTGGTCGCAGCGAATCTACACGTACTTTGCCGAGGGTCCGTTCACGAACCCGCGATTCCTCTTCTTCATCTTCATGCTGCTGCCGGTGCGGACGCTGTTCGCGCATCAATGGCTCACGATGCCGAACTACATCCTGCGCGCCTACTCGGCCGAGGTCGGCAACAACATGGAACGGCTGGTGAACTGGATCAATCCCGGCATCATTCTTGTCGGCGTGCCGATCGCCACGGCCCTCACGCGGCGCGTCAACGTGTACACGATGATGATCATCGGCACGTTCGTCTCTGCCGCGCCGACGTTTCTGCTGTGCACCGGTCCGGATCTGACGATGCTCATCACCTACTTCGTCATCTTCTCCGTCGGCGAAGCGCTCTGGTCGGCGCGGTTTCTCGAATATGCGTCCGAGCTGGCCCCGCCGGGGCGCATCGCGCAGTACATGGGCCTGGCGAACATCCCCTGGCTGCTGGCCAAGGGCACCACGGGCCTGTACTCGGGACTGATGCTGGCGACCTACTGCCCGCCGGACACGCCCGCGGATCAGTTGCAGACCGAGACCATGTGGCTCATCTACGGCTGCATCGCCATGACCAGCCCGATCGGGCTGCTGCTGGCGCAGCGCTGGGTCCGGTCCGGCCTGCACGCCAAGCGCTGACGATCCGCGACTCGCCCGGCCCCGCACCGCGAACGCCGTGCACGCGGTCGCGCAGTCGGTTGCGCCGGGGGGCTGGAGGCGATTCAGGCCAGGAACAGCGGGCGACCGGGCGGAAGATCGGGCGGAAGATCGGTCGGGAGATCGGTCGAAAGATCGGTCGGGAGACCGGTCTCCCATGAAACAACGGGAGCGAGGACGCCCCGTGACCACGCAAGACGCCGAAGCCCTGCCGACGGCGTCGAGCGTCGGCAGGGCTTGGTCGATTTCGAGGGGCTTACGGCAACGGCCGCATCACTTCGCTTTGGAGCCGGCGGCCACCGCCGCTCGATGAAGCTCCCGGATTGCTTCGCGGATCAGCCTCTCCGCCACCGTGTCGAGGCTCTCCTTGTCCGAATCGCTCGATCGTTTTGTGACTGACGAGGCGACAATCTCGCCGGTCTCGGTGTCGATCACCTTGATCGCCAGTTGGGCAAGTTGCGGCGTGTAGTTCGGGAACACAAACGCCTTGACGCCATGAATCCGCCGCACTTCGGCCCGCAACTTCGGGTCGAGGCGCTCGGGCAGGATGTCCTGCTCGCCAAGAACCACCTGCAAGTCCCGACGATCGTAGATCCGGTGCTGCGGAAACGCTTGCATGTAGAGCGGCAGGAACAGTTCCTCGTGCACGCGCTGAAGTCCGCCGTCTCCGACATCCGCCTCGAACCGCGGCCAGATGGCGACCTTGTCGTAGCCGACGAACTCCGGCCGGACGGCGACGTCGGCGCGGTGGGCGCAGCCGGCGGAAGCGACGACGAGGGCGAACACCAGCGAAACGAGACTGGATCGTCGGAGATCTATTGCGCGCCGCGTGTTCACTTACCGGCTCCTGATACGCTCGGCTGAAGCTCGGCCACGATGCGTTCGAGGGCTTGAAGTCGCCGCTCCTGTTCGGCGAGCCGTTCCCGCTGGGACCGCACGATCGGGAGTAGGTAGACGCCCAAGCGATCGTACTTCACGCCGTCCGGGCGACCCTGCCTGTCGTAAAGCGCAAGTTCGGGGACGGTGGCAGCCACCTCCTCGGCAATCAACCCGATGTCCGGCTCACCGGTCTCGTCCCACACGAAGGTCACCGGACGAAGACTCAGAGCGCTCGGGACGGGCGCCATGTCCTGAATTTGACTCTTGTACCGAGAACTTGAGCTTTGCTTATAGACTCGATTGTTGCTGCCGAGAACGAGAACCGTCCCCTCCGCGCTGCTCACGTTGTCAAAGTACAAGTTACCGCCAAGAAACAGACTTGGTACCACGCGAACATCGCTGCTCTCGTCCCCGAGCGTGACGTCGCCGTTAATCTGCGCGTCTTGTGTGATTAGGACGTCACCATCCACATGTAGTCTGAAGTCTGGGCTGGGAGTGTTCGTGCCAATTCCCACGTTATACTGGTAGTGGATTCCGTTAGCGTCCGGGGTCCATTGTCCGCCACCTTCGTTGTCTGAGCCTGGCGCCCAAGCGCTGCCGTTCCACTTCAGCACTTGCCCGGTCGCAGGCGCCGAGTTCGAGACGGCGCGGCCCTGCAGTCCATCGACCACGGGACTTGGGAGTGTCCCGCCCAAGTCCCCGCCGGGCGAGCCGGTCAGTTTGCTCCACCCGACGTTGGCCACCTTCGCGTCCGTGATTGATCCGTCGCTGACCTCAGAATTTCCCACCGCCCCCGCGGCAATCTCGCTCGATCCAACCGCATCGCTGGCGATCTCGGACGCGGTGACCGCGTTGTCTGCGATCTTTGCGGACGTCACCGCGTTATTCGCGATCAAGCCTTCCGTCACCGCGCCGGCCTGCTCGTTCACATACCGCCCATCCGCCCAACCCTGGTCCACGCCCACGGTTTCCGCGGTGACCGAGATTCCCGTGCCCGCGCCGACATTGAACGTACCCGCCGGACTTTCCGTCAGGCCATTGCCGGCCGTGTACGTCTGGCCGCTCCCATCCACGGCGTCCTCCGCCGGTCCCCACGCCGCGCCGTTCCACTTCAGCACCTGCCCGATCAACGCTCCCATCGGCGCGAGCTTCGGCGCAGTGACGCCGCCGTCTGCAATCGACAGCGTGACCGGCTGATTCGCGCCGCCATCCTGAAGCATCAGCCCCGGCCCGGGCGTCAACACTCGCTCCCCTGGCAGCAGCGGATGATTCGAGAGCGTGACAAACGTTGCCACTGCGGGCGCGGCGGACTCGTCGAGCTCGCCCTGCGGACCCTGCGGACCTTCTGGTCCTTGGGGTCCTTCCGGACCTTGCGGCCCCTCAGGGCCCCTCTGCCCGAGTCCGGATAGCCCAACATCGCCTTGCGGTCCCTGTTCCCCTCGCGGACCTTGCTCGCCCTGCGGTCCGGGCTCGCCGGGCGGCCCGACGAATTCGTCCGGGTTGTCTTCGATGACCTCTCGAATCGCGTCTTCGAGCGACGCGACGCCATCGATCGCCGAACCACACGTTGCCTGCCCGAGCAGGCCGGACATTCCCAGGAACAGGGCGCTGGGCAGCGCCAGCGCGCGACGTAGCGTCGAACGTCTGCATTTTGAAATCGACATGGTGAATCCTCTCAATGGATGAAGTCTGAACTAACTCTTGGATGGCGTCGGATCGGACGGAACTGGCGGCGGCCAGGCCGGGCGCGACTCATACACGAGCGGCCGAAGCACAGGCGGAGGTACCTGCATCGCGACATCGTTTCGCGTCACGTCCCGGCTCGGCGCGATCCCGACGGATATCGGCGCGATCGTCGGCGGCTGTCTCCACAAGCTGGCGGGCGTCGCCGGAACGATGATCGTCGGTGGTTGTGTCTCGCGAGGCTTCGCGAGTTGCTGGTCCATCGCCCTCCCAACCGAATTGCCGATCATCCGACCGACCATTTCGCCGGCCGCGTGATTGAACAGCGTTGATCCGATGTGCGACCCGGCGGCTGCGCCGAGAATCGCGCAGCCGGAGCTCAGCGCCAGCATCGCGCCGAGGCACGGCAACAGGAGATATCGTGAGGATGCGAAGCGAAGCGTTGCGCGGCATCGTTGTGACTGGGACTCGATCATGGCTTGCCTCCTGAGTGGCCAGACGCGCGGCGACACCGCGTTCTGCGTCTGAATGACAATCCGAGTCGCGGGACGTGTTCTCGCTCACCCCGCCGTGCGATGAATTTCCGCATGCGGCGCACGGTTTCCAGAAAGGTTTCTGAACCAAGCCCCCGCGCCGACCCGCCAGCGGTCCTGCCGCTCTCCGGGATGCCCGTTCCCGCATTCGCGCGATCCCCGGGCGAATGCCCGCTTCGTCGCAGGCCCGCGCGCTGCTACACTGTCCCAAGTTGGACGCGCAGGCCGACATACACCCGTACATCCGTGTCACTTCGACGGACAAGGCCTGCACCGCGGCGACGTCGCGCACGATCCCGAAAGGCGGCGCATGGAACAGACGCAGACTCAGGTCACGCTGCTGCTCTCCGCCGCCGCGGCCGGCGACGCCGGCGCGGCCGACCGGCTTCTGCGCGCCGTCTATGACGAACTGCATCGCATCGCCCACGCGCGGCTGCGGAATGAACGCCGGGGCGCGGACCTCCAGACCACCGTGCTGGTTCAGGAGGTGTACCTGCGACTGCTCGGCGGCAACGGAGCGGCCGTCCCCGCCAATCGGCGGCATTTCTTCGCCGCCGCCGCGAATGCCATGCGCCAATTCCTCGTGGACGACGCACGGAGAAGACGCCGGCAGAAACGCGGCGGCGGACGGCAGGCCTGCGACGTGAGCGCGATAGTCGGCGCGCACGCTGCGCTCGACCGCCCGCCGGCCGAGGTGCTGGCGCTGAATGACGCGCTCGAGAAGCTCCGGCTTCGCGACGCGCGCAAGGCGCAGATCGTCGATCTGCGCTACTTCACCGGCCTGACGGTGGACGAGACGGCCGACGTGCTGGGCGTCTCGCCCCGGCAGGTGGACAAAGAATGGCAGTTTGCCCGGGCGTGGCTGCACCGCGAGCTGTCCTGACCAGCGGCCGGGGCGCGCCCGGCACCCGAGCGCGCGGGACAGAGCACGCCTCGCGGGGCGGCGCGGACGGCGTCGACCAACGGCCGCGAAACGGAAGAGACCGCTCCCTCACGGGCGCGGCTCGGCTGGAACGCCAGTCGAACGATCGGGCGGCGCGCGACCGAAGAGCGCGCTCGCGCGTGGGCCACAGAGGCGCGATCGGCCCAGGCGCGGCGAGGTACCGATGTATGTCCGTCGATGATCGCTGGGAACGGGCGCAGGAGCTCTTCGAGCGGTTTCGCGTGCTGCCGCGAGAACGCCGCCAGGCCGAGCTGCTCGCCGCCTGCGCCGGCGACATCGCGCTTCGGACAGAGGTCGAGTCGCTGCTGGAGCACGCTGAGCAGGCCCGCGAGACGTTTCTCGCATCGGACGCGCGGTGGCGCACTCGCGCCGGTCCGCACGCCGAGTCCGCCGTCGCGACCGCGGACAGTCCGTCGCGCCCGGGCGCTCTGACCTCGGTCTTCGCACGCGACACAGCGTGGGCAGACAAGCTGACCGGCCGGCCGATCGGCCATTATCGCCTCGTTCGCCTGATCGCGACCGGCGGCATGGGTTGCGTCTTCGAGGCGAGGCAGGAGCGACCGTCGCGGGCCGTTGCGGTGAAAGTTCTGCGGCCCGGCTTCAGCGCGCCGGCGGCGCTGGCTCGCTTTCGAATCGAGCCGGAAATCCTGGGTCGTCTCCAACATCCGAACATCGCGCAGGTGTTCGAATCCGGTGTGCACGAGGACGCCGACGGCGCGCTGCCGTACTTCGCGATGGAGCTGATCCCCGGCGCGCAGCCGCTGATCGAGCACGCCGTCGCGCGGCGCCTGTCGATCCGACATCGCTTAGAGCTGTTCGCGACGGTCTGCGATGCGGTGCACCACGGGCACCAGAAAGGCATTATTCATCGCGATTTGAAGCCGGCGAACATCCTGGTCGGGGCGGACGGACAGCCCAAAGTGATCGATTTCGGCGTGGCCCGCGCGTCGGATTCCGACATCGTGCTCACCACGCAGTGCACGCACGCGGGCGACCTGATCGGCACGCTGCGATATATGAGTCCGGAGCAATGCGACGGCGACCCGGCAAAGATCGACACGCGCAGCGACATCTACGCGCTGGGCGTCGTGCTGTATGAGCTGCTGACCGGCGCCGCGCCGTACGACACATCCGGCACGACGGTCTACCGCGCGATCCGCATCATCAAGGACGATTCCCCGCGGCAGCCGAGCGAGCTGAATCGCGCGCTGCGCGGCGACCTGGACGCGATCCTGCTCAAGACGCTCGACAAAGACCCGGCGCGGCGCTACGCGTCCGCGGCCGACCTGGCGCAGGACATTCGCCGGCACCTGACGGGCGAGCCGATCGATGCCCGGCCTCCGGGGCGCTGGCTGCGAGTGATACGCTGGATCGGGCGCCGGCCGTTGCTGGCGTCTGTCGTCGGCAGCGCGGCTGTGCTGCTGCTGACGGTGTGCCTGTCCTACGGATATGTCTGGTGGCGCCTCCTGGCGCCGGCCCGCGTCGAGTGGTCCGCGGATCAGCGTTCGGTTGTGCTCCTGTCCGCTGGCGGGCGCGAACTCTATCGCTGGTCTGCGCCACCGGGCGGCGCGATCGACTCTTTCGAAGTCATAGACCGGCCTGCGGAGCTGGGCGGCGGAAGAGCCGTTATTATTGAGCATGCCCCGCGCGGCGAACCGCCGCTTTCCGGTTCGCTGTGTGCGTATGACCTATCTCAACCAAGCCGGGAGCTGTGGCGTCGCTCCATCCGCGACGAAGACATTCTGCCGTCCCTGCGGATCGAGCGCAACATTCCCGCCGCCAACTTCGGGCATACGATCGTCCTGATCGCAGACATCTACCCCGAAGTGCCGGGCGAGGAGATCGTCACCAATATTCGAGGCGGTCCGGCTTCGGCGGGGATGATCCGCATCTACGGCCAAGAGCAGAAGCGCGACAAACCGCTGTTTCAAATCTGGCTGGACGGCGGCGTGACGGTGGCTTACTGGATGCGGGACGCGCGCCTGCTCGTCTGCCTCGGCATGAATGGCGTAGCCCATTGGCAAGATCGCGGCCAGGCGCCGAGCAAGACCTTCCCGAGCGAGCACCCGCTCGTAATTTTCGCGCTTCGGCCTCGGCTTGGGTTTGTCTCGCCCAGTTGCCTGCGCGAAACGCCACGCCCGGATGACGATTCAGATCCGCACTACCCGGCCTGGTATTTGTGCCTGTGGCCTCCGAACTATCGAGACTTTTTTGCGCCGGACGCCGCCCCGAGGTATTCGCTCTCGCGGCCAAGCATCGGTGAGCCCGGGCGCGGCGTCGCCGTCGGAATCGCATTTGGTCCGACTCTTGCGAAATCTGTTGATTGGAACCTGAATGAACGCGGAGAGTTGCTCTCCGGCGGACGCGTCTTTGGAGGCAACCCCGGGGCATCCGCGCAGGACGTAGGCGCGCTGGATCACCTCGAGCTGCGTCCGCTTCCGCCGATCATTGGCTACGAAAACGACCCGCCCTGCCTGACGCCGCGCGAGTTCTGGAATAACAAAGCGGAATCGCAGCCTTGAATGCCCATGGTCGCGCTGCTGCACCGCTCGATACGCTGGAGGGTTATTCAACCAGTTGCACGCACGATTCCGCGGGTCAACGGGTCCGTCGGCGCCAGCGATTCCGTGAGGATGCGGGCAACCCGTGATTCGACGAGCGAAAATGGTCGAACGCTGGCTCCGTGAGTTCACCGCGAAGAGCGGTGTTGACCTCTGCGAATCCGCGCAGCGAGAGGAGCGTGTAGACGCTACAGACCCGTGCACAGCCGCACGATTTCCATCGTGGCGGCCGGCGCGTCTCCCGGAGCGAGGATCGAGATGTGGTCGCCTGGTTGCAGCACCGTGTCCGCGGTCGGGAGGATCGACTTTCCGTCGCGTTCCACCGCGATCACCAGGCACCCGCGCGGAAAACCCGCGTCCGCGATGCGCTGGCCCGCGATCGCGCAGTTCGTCTGAACGCCGATGTACACCGGGCGCGGTTCGCGACGCGCCGGACCGTGTCCGGACCGGCGCAGGTCCGCCTCGAGCAGGGCCTCGTAGATCGGCGCAGTCCGACACGCCTCGGCCGTCAGGTAGGCCCCCAGTGCTGCGATGCACACCGGGAAGAGCAACTGGTATCCGTTCGTCATCTCGCTGATGAGCACGATCCCGGTCAGCGGCGCGCGCACCGACCCCACGAACATCCCGGCCATTCCCAGGACGGCCAGCACCTGAGTCTGTCCCTCGAGCGCCGGCCACGCCGCAGCTAGGCCCTTGCCCAGCGCCGCTCCGAGCAGCGCGCCCAGCAGTAGCATCGGCGCGAAGATGCCGCCCGGCGCGGCGGACGCGTACGAACTGACCGACAGCGCGAACTTCACGACGAGCAGGAGGGCGAGGGCGCCGAATGTCACGCTCATCGAGCCGCCGAGCAGCCGCTCGGCCACGCCCTGGCCGCCGCCGACCGCGTCCGGCATCCACCACGCGACAAGGCCCACCGCCAGTCCGGCAAAGCCCGGCAGCATCCACAGCGGCACGCGCTTCTGCGAGACCGCGAGAGATTGCGCGAGCAACAGCGCGCGGTTGAACGCGACGCCCAGCGCGCCGCCCAGCGCCCCGACCACCAGCGAAATGGGCAACGCCCAGAACGGCATCGCAACCAGCCCGCGCACTTCAAACGACGGCGTGTCGCCCGCGAGCCACTGCGTCACGACCGTTGCGCAAACCGCTGCCATCAGCGCGCCGGCCGCCGTGCGCGAAGAGAGCTCGCGATGCAATTCTTCCACCACGAACAGCAGCCCCGCCAGCGGCGCGTTGAACGCCGCCGCCAGTCCAGCGCCGGCGCCGGCCGAGAGAAGCTGCGGAATGTCGGAAGGGCGGGCGCCGAGTGGTCCGGACAACCCGAGCGCCACCGCCGCGCCCATCTGCACCGTCGGACCTTCGCGACCGAGCGAGAGTCCCGCCCCGATCCCCAGCACGCCGCCGAAGAACTTCGTGGGCAGCAGCCGCTGCCAGCGAAGCTGCCGCACGTGCAGCATGACGCCCTTCACGTGCGGAATGCCGCTGCCGGCCGCCGACGGCTCGAATCGCTGCGTCAGCAGCCCGACCAGGCAGCCGATCCCGCCGGCGATCGCCGGCAGCACCAGCCAGCCCCACTGCGGGTGAATATGCAACCGGTCGAGCAGCGATTCGCGGCCGGACTCCGCGATCGCCAGCGCGCGGCGAAACGCGACCGCGATCAGGCCCGCACAGAATCCGATCAGCGCAGCACGTCCGAAGTGCAGGTGGCGAGGGGATCGGACATGTGCCGCGCCCTCCGAACCGGACTGCTCGGCCCCGGGGGCGGCCTTCGAGCCGGGAATCATGATCCCCGGAGTGTATTCGCATTGGCGATATGCGTCTCACCGCGGAGGCGATCAACTACTTCGATCCACTGGACGCGCCGGCTGTGGATCCAGTGCAAGATGCGGGCGATGTGGATGGCGTCCATTGCTGCGGTTCGATTCGGCCGCGCCGGCGCAGGTCGCCGGGCAGAACGTCCGGCTTGAGTCGCGGCTGCGGGCCGGGGCGGAGCACCCGGCCTTCGCAGCGCACTCGACGAAGTACCGCCGCTTCGCACCGTCGCCGGCGCTGCGCATTCCCACCGGCGCTGGACGGGTCGGTACGCGGAGCGAGCCAAACGCGCGCAAGCCGCGCCCGGGACAAGAGCAAGACGCGGCGGACACGCGAAGTCGATCGAAGTCAGGAACAGCGGGCGACCGGGCTCGAACCGGCAACATTCAGCTTGGAAGGCTGACACTCTACCAATTGAGTTACGCCCGCGAAGGCACTGCGAACATCGGGTCGGACGGCCTCCGCGTCGCGGACCGCTGTGCGGCTGCAACGCGGCGAACGAGCCGGACGCTCCCGTTTCACGCGACCATTATTGCGGATTCCGCGCCCCCGTCCAGCATGAAGCGCGCCGCGCCGCCCGAGCTGCGTCCGAAGCGCGCCCGGACGATCGGTCACTCGTCGTCGAACCGGTCTCGCCGTCGCGTGCATCGGCCGCGGAGCGACGCGAGCGCGCCACGCGCGCCAAAATTGCCACGCGCGCCGATCGCGCGCGTCCGCATTCCGATGGGCGAGACGTCCGCGGCGCCGATCTTCGGATCAGGTCCGCCCGCACGCCGCGACCACCGCCGTCCCCGCCGAAGCCGGCCGATCGATCCGCCCGGGAAACACCGCGTGGCACAGCAGCTCGGCGCTATCGACCAGGCGCGGCCCCGGGCGACTGAAGTACTGCGAGCCGTCCACCACGAACACGCGGCGCTGACGAACACAGCGCAGTCCCGACACGCCGCTGCGAGCAAGAAACGCCGGCACGTCCGCCATCGTTCGCGCCACGTCGAAGCCGCAGCAGGCGATCAGCAGCGCGTCCGGGTCGGCCGCGATGAGATCGGACTCCTCGATGCGGCGCGAGCGCTCGCCGCTGCCCGCGAGCGGCTCGATCGCGCCGCACGCCGCGACCAGGTCGGGCGTCCAGTGCCCGCAGGTGAACAGCGGATCGAGCCATTCCAGCACGACCACGCGCGGCGGTCCGCCGCGCGATGCCGCTACGTCGCCCCGTCCGACGCGCACATCGATCCCGGAGCGCGTCGCGCCGCCGACCGGACCGCCGTGTTCCGGAGCCTCGGGACGCAATCGCGCGAGTCGCTGACGGAGCGAGAGCACGAGCGGTCGCGCCGCGGATTCCACGCCCGCAGCTCGTGCTACCTGCTGGATGCTCTCGAACACGTCCTCCAGCCGCGTCGGCTCCAGGTAGAGCACGCGCGGCCGGCTCGGCAGCCCGCGCAGTGCGGCGGTCACTTCCGACTCAGCCACCGCACACACGTCGCAAAGCGTCTGGGAGATGATGAGGTCGGGCGCGAGCGTGTTCAGCGCGGCGGCGTCGAGCGAGTAGAGCGACTCCCCGCCGCCGACCTGGGACGACACGAGCCGGTCGATCTCGCCGCTGGCGACGCCGGCGGGAATTCGCGAACCCGTCACGCGGGGAAGCTCCCGGACGGATTCGGGAAAGTCGCACTCGTGCGTCACGCCGACCAGGCGGTCGCGAAGCCCGAGGGCGCAGACGATCTCAGTCGCCGAAGGCAGCAGAGAGACGATACGCTCGGCCATCGCGTGCGCCTCCGGACCGTCGGACAGCGCGGGCGCGCAGCCTACTTCCGCTGACGGTAGAGCGACGGGTTGACGACGCCGGCCATGGCCTGCTCGTCCAGTCCGCCGTCCAGGAACGCGTTCAGTCGGGCGGCCAGCGGAACGGGATCGGAGACCATTTCGTTGTAGTCGATCTCGATGTACTTGAAGTGCGGCCGCTCGTCCATCCATTTCTCGACCTTGGCGAGCTCGTCGGCGAACATCTGCTTGAGCTTCTCGTCGCTGAGCTTTCCGCCGGCCTTCCCACTGCGTTCGAGCATGACTTCCTGGCTCTTGATGACTTCGTCGAGTTTGCGCCGCATCATGATCACGCGGTACGAATGACCGGCGGGCAGGTCGTAGAGCAAGCGATAGACCATCTTCACGACCTTGCCGGCGCTGCTGCGCAGCCACGAGGCGTCCTCGCGGGTCTTTTTGACCGGCTCGAACTCGTAGTAGCCGCCGGGATTGTCCTCGTCCGCCACGCGGACGTTGTCGATGAGCGCCGGCAGTCCACCCGTGTCGAGCATGCGCATCATCATGCTGGTGCCGGAGCGCGGCAGCCCGGAGACAATCGTCAGGTAATCGCGGTTGGCCATCGGCTTTCTCGTCACATGGGTGAACCGGCGTCCCGGTTGTGCGCGGGCGGCCGGGCAGTCCTCTTTCGCGCGATCAAACCGGTCGTCGCGCAAACCATAAAGGTAGCCCATACGGTCTATCGGATCAAACCGGCGCGCAGTCGGCCCACATCCCGCGAGGCTTGCGCGAACGCGCCAGAGCCGTCGCTCGGCCTCGAACCCGCGAAATCCGCCACGGGTTCTTGTTATGCTGAGACGATTCGGGCTGCGGAGCCGGCGGTCCGGGAGGGGGCGTCATGCCGACACGGCGATCGATTTTGCGCGCGGGGCTGGCCGCGATCAGCGCTGGGCTGGCCACACGCTCCGGGTTCGGCTGGCTCGCGCCGCCCGGGTCGGTCGGTCGCGCCCCGGGCGACTCCCGCGGACGTCGGCCGCCGGAGAGCGCCGCCGATCCGTTCCTGCGGTTGCCGGATGCGCCGGAGTCGTTGCTGGTCGATGGCATGCGATTCATGCCGGGCTTCACCGCGGACGGCTTCGCCGATGACGCGATTCCGTTTCACTCGATCCCGGATCTGGAACATCTTCCGCCGCCGGAAGAATCGGTCGACGTCGCCGTTGTGGGCGGCGGCATTTCGGGGTTGGCCGCGGCGTACCTCCTTCGCGATCGTCGCCCGGTGCTGTTCGAGCTGCGCGACCGGTTCGGCGGAAACGCGCTCGGCGAGCGTTGGCGCGGCGTGCACTTCTCGCTGGGCAGCGCGTATGTCATCGTGCCGGACGCCGGCTCGTTTCTCGAGTCGTTCTATCGCGAGCTGGACGTTCACCGTGTGGCGCGCGTGAGCTTCCCACCCGATCCGATCGAGCTGGACGGCGCGATCCAAGACGACTTCTGGGAGTGCGCCGGCTGCCCGCCGCAGGAGCGGCTCGCGTTCGAGCGCTACGCCGAGGCCGTCGCATACATGGCGGATGCTGGATACCCGGAGATTCCGCTGCCGGACGATCCGAAAGCCGCGGCATGGGTGCGAGAGCTGGACCGGCACACGTTTCGGGAGGATCTCGAGCAGCGCATGGGAATGCCCATGCCGCCACTGCTGAGCGCGGCGGTGCAGGCCTACTTCTACTCCTCGTTCGGCGCCGGCTTCCACGAGATTTCCGCGGCGAGCGGATGGAATTTCGTTGCCGCGGAAGAATACGGGCGGTGGGTGTTCCCTGGCGGCAACGGCTGGCTGGCGAGGGCGATGTGGGAGCGGCTGGCGCGCCTCGACGAGGCGATTCCCGGCAACGGACCGCAGCAACGCCTGCGTGCAAACTGCCGCGTCGTGGACGTGCGCTTGAAGGGCCCGGGCGTCAACGTCTCGTATCTCCGCGCCGACGGCACGCTGCACACGCTGGCCGCGCGGCACGTGGTGATGGCCGGCTCGAAGCACATCGCCAAGCACGTGCTGCGCGATCTCGAACAGGTCGATCCGGCGAAGCTGGCGGCGATGGATCAGATCGACACGGCCGCGTACGTCGTTGCGAACGTGCTGCTGGATGCACGGGTCGAGCGCGATTTCTACGACTGCTTTCTGATCGGCGATAAGCAGTTCCCGGTCACGCCCGGAGAGTTCGAGCAGCGGTCGCAGGTTGTCGACATGCTCAGCGGACATTTCGCAGCCGAACCGCGCGGCCGCAGCGTGCTGACGCTCTACTGGCCGCTGCCGTTTCCGTCGGGGCGCTTCTCGCTGCTGGACGATGCGTGGAATCACTATTCCGCGAGCTTGGCGCCGCAGGTGCGGGAGATGCTCGCGCTGCTCGATTTGGACGAGTCGGCCGTGCGGCAGGTGCGGATGTCACGCTGGGGGCACGCGATGCCGATCGCGAAGCCGAACCTGATCGCGGACGGAGTGTGCGAGACGGCGTCGCGTGCGATCGCCGGACGGATTCACTTCGTGAACCAAGACAACTGGGCTTTGCCGGCGGTGGAGAATTCGCTGCTCGACGCGCAGCGGACCGCGGAGGCGATCCGCGCGGCGCTGTAAGAAGGGTGGCAAGCGGCATTCGACCCGGTTGCGCCGTCGCCGTGCGCGTTCGCCCGCTTCAGTATCCGCGGCGCGCGCCGCGCCCTGGAGCGTATCAAAGCCGCTTGCGCGGACGCTCGCGCCGGCACGCTCGAGTGTCAGCGTGTACGGCGATCGGCCCGTCATCTACCCCGAGCTACGGAGAGCATACCCGGCGCAGCTCGCTGGAGAATGGACTCCCTGCGCGTGGATGATCGGCGCTCCCCGAGAACTGCGGCGCCGGTCGCTTGAATCGATCGTAACGATCCGCGCCCGATTTTTCGGTCCGCCGCCGTTCCGGCCGCGTGTCAGTGTCTGAGGGCCGAATCTGCGGTGCGGCGTGGATGCAGTCGGCATCACGTCGCGTATGCCAAGGACGCCCTGGCGGAGAGGTCGGCAGCCGACCCGAGCGGTCGTGCCGGTCGAGTGTGTTTTTCCTGTTGTGAGACAATGGTTTGCGCGCGATAGCGGCGCGAATTGAGCGGGTCGGTCGGCCGATCTGAACGCCGGTTCGGACGCGCGCGAAGAGCGCGGCCTAGCGACATCAGAAGCCGCGAATAAGGCGATGCGCACAAACGGATTGCGATACTCCGGCTCTTCAGAAAACTGGGAAGGAGAGATTTCGATGAGGAAATTCGCGAAATGGACACTGTTTTCGCCGCCGCTGTTGCTGCTGGCGGGTTGCGTCGTGGTCGAGGATCCGCCGCCGCCCCCCCCGCCGCCGCCACCGCCTCCTCCGCCGCCGGCCGAAGTCTTCCGGTTTGAGACCCCCACGCGCTCGTCAACGATCGCGATGACGACCGACGACCGTTACGTGCTCGTAGCGAACCGTCACGCCAACACCGTGTCGGTGGTCGAGGTGCAGAACGCCGACGGCGACGACACCAGCGCGAAAATCGCCGAGATCGGCGTCGGGATCGAGCCGCGATACGTCGCCGTCACGCCCGATGACGCCACGGCGTTCGCTACGAACGCGGTCAGCGGAACGGTTTCATTCATCCGCCTGAACGGCGCGGACGCCTACACGGTCGTCGACGAAATCACGGTCGGCAGCGAGCCGCGCGGCTGCGCGGTGACGCCCAACGGCACGCGCCTGATCGTCGCCAATCACACGTCCGGCACGGTGTCGATCATCGACATCGCCGCCCGCGAAGTGCTGCGGACCGTCGAGACCGGCGGCACACCGATGGCGGTCGCGATCACGAACGACGGGGACGATTCGGATACGGACGAGACGGTCTTCGTGACCAGCTTCTACGCCCGGCTGCGCGACGGCGGCCGCGAGGCGTTCGACGATGGCAAGGAAGGCGTGGTGTTCTCCTTCGCGATCAACGCGCCGGACGACGTCGAGACGCTCACGCTGGCGCCGATCGTCGATTCCGGCTTTACCGGCGATCGCTCGAACTTCTGCCAGCAGATCAACGCGACGGCGGCGAACGACACCTTCTGCCCCGACACGGCCGAGGCGGACGCCACGGCCGCGGTTCTGGCGGCCGATCCGCAGGGCGCATTTCCGAACCAGCTTCACGCGGCGCTTATTCGCGGCGATCGCGTGTTTCTGCCGAACATCGCGGCGGCGCCAGAGCCGCCGCTGCGGTTCAACGTGAACGTGCAGGCGCTGGTGAGCGTGCTGGACGTCGAGCAGGGCGTCGAGGCGACCGACGAGGCCGTAAACCTTAACGCGCAGATCCGACTGGAAACGCAGCCGGACGAGGCGGTGGCGAACGCGGTGCTCGATCGCCTGTTCGGCGGCGACATCGTCGACATCGACGCCGATCCGGACGGGGAGACGTTCCTGATCGTGAGCCGCAGCAACAATTACGTGATGCGGGCCGAGCTGGTGGATGGAGCGCTGAACATCAACGCGCCCGACGCGGTGGTGCGGTTCCAGACCGGCAACCTCCCGACTGGCGTCGTGATCAGCAGCGACGGGCGGCGCGCCTACGTCAACAACGAGATCAACGAATCGGTGACCGCCATCAGCCTTTCCGGCAACGCCGTGCTGGAGAGAGACATTCCGGCGTCCGAACCGCCGGCGCCCGGCACGTTCGAGCACGCGGTGGCGCTGGGCAAGCTGTCCTTCTTCACCGGTCTGGGTATTCCGAACGACGGCATCTTCGACCGGCCGCTGCGCAGCTTCGAGCCGCTGGCATTCCGCAACAAGGCGTCGGACAACGGCTGGAGCAGTTGCGCCAGTTGCCACCCGGATGGTCTGGCGGACGGCGTGACTTGGATCTTCGAGACCGGGCCGCGCAACACGATTCCGCTGGACTCGTTTTTCGCGAAGGACAGTCCGGCCGATCAGCGCATCAGCAATTGGAGCGGCGTGCGCGGCAGCGTGACCGACTTCAACAACAACTCGCGCGGCGTGCAGGGCGGCGAAGGCTTCGCGGGCGATCCGCCGAATCCGAACATCTACAACCACGGCCTGACGCAGGGCGCGAGCGACGCCCTCGACGCCCAGACGCTCTGGGTGCAGACCGTGCGTGCGCCGCTGCTCCCTCCGCCGGACGACGAAGCGGGCGCGGCACGCGGACGAGACGTATTCATCGACAACTGCGCTTCGTGCCACGCCGGCGCGAAGTGGACCAAGAGCCAGGTGATCTACGCGGACAATCCGGCCTTCACGGCCGATCCGCTGAACCAGGCCGCGCCGGGAGTGCCGCGCGATCCGGGCGTGACGAACGCCGGACCGCAGATCGTCAGCTACACCGTGGACGCGGCCACGATCCGGTTCCTGGAGAACGTGGGCACGTTTGACGCGACCAGCCCGGTGGAGATTCGCAGCAACGCGCTGGGCGCTCTGGGCGGGTTGGGGTTCAACGTGCCGTCGCTGCTGGCAGTGGCGTATCACGCGCCCTACTTCCATGACGGCAGCGCCCAGTCGCTCGAGGAGGTGTTCGAGCGGCACGCGCTCGGCGCCGCGACGATCGCCGGCGAGCTGAGCGCCAGCGAGCGCAACGACCTGCTGTTATTCCTGCGGTCGATCGACGGCGAGACGGATCAGCTCGGTTCGGACACGGACGCCTTCCTGGAGGCGATCGGAGGGTAACTCGCGCGAGCCGGACGGAAGGAAGTGGAGCCGGATGCGGCCCGTGGTTCCCAGTGACCACGGGCCGCGGTGTTACCGCGAGGGCGGTTTCGAGCGGCTTTCGAATCGATGGACGCACGCCGCGACGGCGATGTCGCCCGCGACGTTCAGCGTGGTGCGACACATGTCGAGCAGCCGATCGACGCCGAGGATGATTCCGATCGCTTCGGGCGGCACGCGGACGGTCTGAAGCACCAGCACGACCAGCGGCAGCGATCCGCCCGGCACGCCGGCTGTGCCGACGCCCGCGAGAATGCACATGAGCACGACTGTGAGCTGCGCCGTCAGATCGAGCGGAACGCCGAAGACCTGTGCCAGGAAAAGCACGGTGATGCCTTCGTAGAGCGCGGTGCCGTTCTGGTTCGCGGTCGAGCCGACCGTGAGCACGAAGCCGCTGATCTCGCGGCGGATTCCGAGATTCTCCTGTGCGACGCGCAGCGTCGTCGGCAGTGTGGCATTGGACGACGACGTGGCGAAGGCGGTCAGCAGGGCGTCGGACGTCTGGGAAAAGAATCGCCACGGACTCATTCCGGCGATGAAGCGCACCACGAGCGAATACACGCCGAACATGTGCAGCGCCAGTCCGACCAGAACGGTCAGTACGTAGCCGCCCAGCGTCCGGAAGATGTCCAGCCCGAGCGTCGCGGCCAGCGTGAAGCTCAAACCGGCTACGCCGATTGGCGCAAGCTTCATCGCGAAGGCGACGATCACGAGCGTGGCGTCATAGACGCTGCGCAGGACGGCGAGCACCGGCTCGGCCCGCGGTCCGATCGACGCGAGCGCGACGCCGACGGTGAGCGCGAAGAACATAACAGCCAGAATTCCGCCTCCCGGCGAGCTGCCGTCCAGCGCTCCGACTGCTTCCTGCAACGGGTTCCGCGGGATCAGGTCGAGCAGCGTGTCGCGCAGCGGCTTCGAGTGCGAGGCCTGCTCGACCTTCTGCGACGCCTGGCTGGCGTAACGCTCGTGCAGCGCGGCGCGCTGCGCGGGGTCCAGGTGTTCGCCCGGGCGGAGCGCGTTCACCAGGCCTACGCCGATGAGCACGGACAATCCGGACAGCAGCAGCGTGAACCCCAGCGTCCAGAGTCCGATGCGGCCGAGCTTGCGAACGTCGCCCAATTCGGCCACGCCGAGCGTGAGGGCTGAAAACAGCAGCGGAAGCACGACCATGAAGATCAGCCGCATGAACACCTGCCCGATCGGGTCGGCGATGTTTCGCGAGAACCAGTCGAGGCCGGCGTGGGGCGAACCGTCTGCGCCGGTCGGCAGGAGCGCTTCGGCGATGGTTCCGCTGACCATTCCGATCGCCAGGCCGATGAGAATCTGCCAGTGCAGCGAAACGCCGGGCTTTGCGCGTGGCGGATCGCCGGGGCGCGCGTCCGCCTCGGTGGGTCGTGTCGCAGGGTTCATTCGGCACGTCCTCCGAAGTTGGGAGCGGCGGCGAGCAAAGCGGCAATTTCGCGAAGTGTCCGCGTCGAGCCATGGGTGTCAATGCCCGCAGCGCCGAAACTTGCGCGCCATCGAGACCGGTCCGAGCCCAGTCCTTCCGGCGGAGCGGCCCGGTGGCGAGATTGCGCGGAGCGCGTGACGGCGCTTGCAGTCTGCCCGCCGGTTGCTCAGAATGACCGGGCTTGCGCAACTCCGCTCCGACGGGTGCGGCGCGCGGCCGGGTGGGAAACGAGAAGGAGCAGCGGCATGGCAGGGCGACCGGCGGCAGTTCGAGTCGGAGGCGGCGGGGGCGGCGGAATGCTCTACGGCCTGATCGGCTTCGCGGTTGTCAGCGTGGCCTCGCTCGGCGCGTTCATCTGGCAGTTCACCACGAATCAGCAGCTCGCCGACGACGCGGCGGCCGCCAATCGAAAACTTCAGACGTTCGGTTCGCCGCCGTCCTATTACGCCGATGAGGCGACCGCCCGCGGCTCGAATGTTTTTGGCGTGATGCGCGAAGATTTTGAGGCCGTGGCGCAGCTCGTCACGGGCAAGGCCGAGGCGGTCCGCCCCGCGATCGAGGCGGAATCGAATCGCCTCCTGGCGGAAATCGCAAAGGCGACCGGCGAGGCCGTGCTGCCGGGCGACACACTGCTGACGGCATTGGGCAAGCTTCAGCGGCAGTTCGGGCTGGTCCGGCAGGAGCTGGCGCAGGCAAAGGCGGATCTGGAGAGTCTCCGCACCGACAACCAGAACCTTTCGAACGGAATCGAGGCGGCGCGCAAGGAATTCCAGGAGCAGATCGGGCAGCTCGAAGCGGAGCTCGCCCGGGTGCGAACCGAGAGCGGCGAAACGCTGGCCGCCAAGGACGAGCAGTTGACCAACCAGTCGGCGGCCGCCGACGCGGTCACCGAGGAATTCAGCCGCTTTCGCGTGGAACGCCAGCAGGCCGACCGCCGCAGCGAGATCGAGACGGAGCGGCTTCGCCGCACGATAGCCGACCTGCAGAGCAAGATCGAAGAGCTTCGCCCGGCCGGCTTCGACGTGAACGATATTCTGACAAAGGCCGACGGGCGCGTGCTCCGCGCGATCCCCGGCAGCGACGTGGTGTACATCAACCTGGGCGAGCGCGACGCGATGCGCCCCGGGCTGCGATTCGTGGTGTTCTCGCCGTTCTCCGACCGCGGCGTGGACTATCGCGGCAAGGCGCTGCTGGAGGTGAACACGGCGATGACCGACACGTCCGAGTGCAAGGTGGTCTCGACCACCGGCATTCAGCCGATTGTCGAGGGCGACATCATCGTCAACATCGCCTACGAGCAGGGCCGCAAGCCGAAGTTCGTGATTCGCGGCGAGTTCGACCTGAATTATGACGGGCAGACCGACTGGGACGGCGTCGAGCAGATCACCGCGCGAATCCGCGAGTGGGGCGGACAGGTGGCGGCCGACCTGGACGAGACGACGGATTTCGTGGTGATCGGCCGCGGGCCGCAGGTGGCGCCGATCGCGGGCGACCGCGCGGCGAGCCCGGTGGTCCGCGACCTGGTTCAGGGTCAGCAGGAAGCCCGCGACGAGTTTTACGACCTGATCGAACGCGCCAAGACGCTGTACATTCCGACGATCAACCAGCAGCAGTTTCTCTACCTCACGGGCAGTTCGCTTGCGGGCGGGCTGTCGTTCCGCTGACACGCCGTGCGGCGTTCGGATGACGGACGAACCGCCGCTTCGGTGATGGGGCGAGCGGCGGGAGTGGTCCGCCGATCTGTTAGCGTCGTCCTGTCGTCACCAGGTGCTCGGTGGAACTCGCGCAGGAACCTGCCGACGCGAACAGCCGTCGGCAGGGCACCCGGCCGCCCCAGTAAACCGAGAGTGGGCGCGTGGATCGCGAGCGCCGCGCGCGGGACGATGGGAATCACCGAAACCGCCTGCCGACGCGAAAGGCCGTCGGCAGGGCACCCGGCTAGAACTTGCGGTCGCATCAATTGGTAATTCCGCGCACAGCAAACGCCATTCGACCAGTCCAAAGCGAATTAGGGTGCAGATCAATTATTTCAGATCCTCCTGGCAGAGAGTTACCATACCTTATATCGGATTGTTGGGCTTCCCAAGTCTCTGGTATTGAGGCCACTCCATTGGCAGCCGTTGACGAAGTCCAAAACTGAACTCCAACATACAATGTTTGCCCAGAACTGATCGTAATGTTACGCGGCAACAAATCAAAAGAGAGATTGTAAGATGTAGTGAAGCCTCCCGCGCCAAAATAACGAACGACTCCAAAGTCCGTCGGTCCTGTCGTTGGATTATCGTACGTATAATTGAGAACATCACCGAGCGTTGGGCTTGCTTGAAGTGCGGAAAGCGACGACCAAACGCGTAATGTGAAGTCGTAGCCTGCATAGTTAACAGAACCTAACAATCCACCACTGATGACGCGGAAGTCAGATAGAGTTAAAGAGTCGCCTGCCATTATAGCTGTAGGAATGAACATGTAAGACGACGTCTGCGTATTACTAAACACCCAGTTGTTGTTGGTACTGGAATTGCCGCTTCCAATACTATCCCTCAACACCACCTCACTCCCCGCCGCGCACTCCGACCGCACGCGCAGCACAAGATCCTGGAAGTCGAACGCCGGGCTGGCGGGGTCGGCCGCGTTCAGCTCGAACAGGACGAGGAACTCCTCCGCCGGCAGCGTCACGATCCCGCCGCTTAGCCACGGCGCCAGCAGCGTCGCCAGCTCGGGCTGGCCCGGGAAGGCCGGCTGGGCCTGCTTCTGCTGCAACGTCAGCGCCAGGTCCGCCCCATCCGTCAGCACGATCGCCCGCACCGCGTCATCACTGGCGACGCCCTGCGAGTACCACCCGCCTGCAAAGCCCGGATACGCCGCCCGCGCCCGCAGCGCCAGCGTCGCGCCGCCGCCGGTCCAGTCAAACGTATCGCTCGGCCCGCCGGGCACGAGGTCGGCATCGCCGAAGAGCGCCGTCCACGGCCCGGCATCCACCGCGTAATCCAGCCGCGTCGGCACAGCCGGCCCGCCCAGCGCCTGCATCGTGGCCACATCGGCCAGGTCGGTGTCGCCGTCGGTGTCCTGGTCGGTCGGCTTGCAAAGCGGTGAGCCGCCGGTGGGTTGATTCGGACCGGCCAGCGCCGTCGCGAATAGCGCCAGGTCGTCGGGTTCATACACGCCGTCGCAATCCAGATCGGCCAGCAGCAGTTCGCCGCGGTCGATGTGGCTGGCGACGACGAAGACCTCGGCGGTCTCCGGACAGCCGCGCGGACCGCCCGGGCCTGCCGGCCCGTTGTCGCTGTGCGGTGCGATCGGGCCCATCAGCCCGCGGCGGACCTGGCGCTGCTCCCAGTGACGCCGGAACTCCTCCGCCCGCGGCGAAAGCGCGATCCGCCAATACACCCCGCCGGCCGGGCCGAGACCGTCGTTCACGTAGCGCTTCTCGACGCAGAGAGCATTGGATTGGGGCGCGGGCGGGCCGACGAGAACCGGTCCGGGCGGCGAGTCGGACATCTGCTGCGCAGCAAGCGGCGCCACGACAAACAAAGCGGACAGGGGCGCCAGCCACGAGCGGCGGCGGAACTGAGGCAGCATCTTCTCGTCCTCCCGCGCCCGACTGACGAAGCGTCAAGCCGGCTCGTTGCTGTAATCGTACCTTCCCGTTCGGTGCCGAAACAAGAGCCGACTCTCCGGCCGTCCAGCCGCGGCGCGAGCGCGACGCGATGCGCCCCGGGCTGCGATTCGTGGTGTTCTCGCCGTTCTCCGACCGCGGCGTGGACTATCGCGGCAAGGCGCTGCTGGAGGTGAACACGGCGATGACCGACACGTCCGAGTGCAAGGTGGTCTCGACCACCGGCATTCAGCCGATTGTCGAGGGCGACATCATCGTCAACATCGCCTACGAGCAGGGCCGCAAGCCGAAGTTCGTGATTCGCGGCGAGTTCGACCTGAATTATGACGGGCAGACCGACTGGGACGGCGTCGAGCAGATCACCGCGCGAATCCGCGAGTGGGGCGGACAGGTGGCGGCCGACCTGGACGAGACGACGGATTTCGTGGTGATCGGCCGCGGGCCGCAGGTGGCGCCGATCGCGGGCGACCGCGCGGCGAGCCCGGTGGTCCGCGACCTGGTTCAGGGTCAGCAGGAAGCCCGCGACGAGTTTTACGACCTGATCGAACGCGCCAAGACGCTGTACATTCCGACGATCAACCAGCAGCAGTTTCTCTACCTCACGGGCAGTTCGCTTGCGGGCGGGCTGTCGTTCCGCTGACGCGCTGTGCGGCCGGCGTGGTCCGTCAATGCAGTCGCGTCGTCCTGCCGTCACCGGGTGCTCGGTGGAAATCGCGCAGGAACCTGCCGACGCGAAACTCTGTCGGCGGTGCCCCCGGCACGCTGGCGTGGTTCGTTGACCGCGCACCGTCGGTCCTCGCTGGGTCGACGAGCGGCGCTCTGCGAGGGACGGACGAGGTGTTTGGGTTTCCGGGGGATCGCCCATGCGGCCATTCGAACTGGATCGCAAGATCATTGCAATTAGCTGTTTATTGCACGCAGCCGCGTTCCATCTCGCCCGCTGAACACAAACCGGTTTGTGGTTCACGAAGCCGGCGTTCGTGATATACAACTGCGCTTGTCGCGCATGCGTGATACTCAAACGGCGTTTCGTTCCTCAGTAATCGCTGACAGCTCTGGAAGCGCGAGGATCGTCGGCGGATGAAAACGATCGATCCGGCCACACTCTTGAAGCGGCTTCTCGCCCTTCCTCGCGAAACCGAGTGGGTTGAATGGAAGGAGAACGACCACCGCCACGACGACATCGGCGAGTACCTCTCCGCCCTATCCAACTCCGCCGCTCTTCACGGAAAGGACGCGGGATACGTCGTCTGGGGGATTCGCGACGCGGACCAGGCCGTTGTCGGTACGAACTTTCGCCCGCGTGACGAGAAAACTGGAAACCAGGAGCTTGAGAACTGGCTTGCCACGCTTCTAACCCCGCCCACGCACTTTCGAATTCACGAACTGACGTGCGCCGCACAACCGGTCGTCATCCTGGAAGTGGCACCCGCCACGTCGATGCCTGTGCGATTCAAAGAAACCGAATTTGTTCGCGTGGGCACGTACAAGAAGAAGCTCAAAGACCATCCCGACAAAGAACGCGAGCTATGGAAGCTCTTCGCTCGCACGACCTTTGAAGGGGGAATAGCTCGGGCAAACGTGGCCGCCGATGAAGTGCTGGCACTACTCGACTACCCCGCCTACTTCGACGTGACCAAGCAGGCGTTGCCCGAGAACCGCACCGGCATTCTGGAGCGGCTCGCGAGCGAGAAGCTCATCGTCGCTCACGCCGGCGGCACGTACGACATAACCAATCTCGGTGCGATACTGTTCGCGAAGGAGCTGTCGGCGTTTGAGCGGCTCGCCCGAAAGGCCCTGCGGGTCATCATCTACCGGGGGGCCAGCCGCGTGGAGACCAATCGCGAGCAGACTGGGGCCAAGGGCTACGCCGTCGGATACGAGGGGGCGATTGGCTTCATCAACTCACAGCTTCCGCAAAACGAGCAGGTGGGTCCGGCTCTTCGCCGCGAGGTTCGCATGTACCCGGAGGCGGCCATCCGCGAGCTCGTGGCGAACGCCATCATCCACCAGGACTTTTCGATGACCGGCACCGGGCCGATGGTCGAGATTTTCAGCGACCGCATCGAAATCACGAATCCGGGTCAGCCGCTTGTCGATACGATGCGGTTCATCGACTCGCCGCCGCGTTCGCGAAACGAAGTGCTCGCGGCGTTCATGCGACGCATCAACGTGTGCGAAGAGCGTGGCAGCGGCATCGACAAGGTGATTTTTCAGGTCGAGCTCTTTCAGCTTCCGCCGCCGGACTTCGCGGTCGTCAGCGACCACACGCGAGCCGTTCTGTTCGCCTACAAAAAGCTCGCTCAGATGGACAAGCAGGAGCGGACGCGGGCGTGCTATCAGCACGCGTGCCTGTGCTGGGTGTCGAATCGGAACATGACGAACGCGACCCTTCGAAAGCGGTTCGCAATCTCGGACGAGAACTATCCGATTGCGTCGCGGATTATCGCCGACACGGTCGAGGCGGGGCTGATAAAGCCGTTCGACCCGGACAGCAAGTCTCGGAAGCACGCCCGCTACGTGCCGTTCTGGGGGTAGCCGCTTATGTGCTGCTTATGTAACTATGAACCCGCCCGGCTCACCCGAAGGCTGCCCGTGAATGGCCCCAAGCTCAACACTTCTCTCTATTTATGCTCGGCAGGCTCCAGTGGCTTATGTAACTGGAGACCGGGTTGTGCGGAACTCTCCCGATTTGAGGGGGGTTCCGTGCGCGTTCATTGCCGGCTGCCCGGCCGGCAGCGGTTCGCGTCGGCCGGTGATCTCAAGACCGCGCCGAAGCGACGCGGATTGCACGCACTGCCAAGTCGGGCCGGCTGGACCCACCGCAGAGCAACCGACGCCTGGGAATCACGCCTCCCGCGGCCGCCGAAGCGTGGGGGACCGGAGACTCCCGCGTGCGGAGAGAGGAAGGACCGCGCAGCGTCGCTCACGGTAACGAAACGCGAATTGGCACTTCGCGCTGGAAACGACATGCGTGGCTGACGGGTCCGGGTGCCAGCCCCGCGCGGGCAGCCGGCGAGCCGACTTCGCGCGGTTTCGAGAATGCCGTTTGCGTCTGAACGGCGGAAGAAGACCGCTCGCTTACGCTCGCGGCTCGGCTGGGACGCCGTGCCAAAACTGAACCCGCTGAAGCGAAGAAAAGGAGGCCGATCCCCTGCGTGCGCAGGAGATCGGCCTCTGCCGCGCTGCGGCCTCCGAACTACGGGCAAGCGAGCCCGAACACCTCCAGCAGCGACGACAGGTCGGCCAGGTCGACGTCGCCGTCGGCGTCGAGATCGCCGTCTTCGTACGTCGCGCCCGAGCCGGTGCCGAAGTTCTCGAGCAGCGCGCTGAGGTCGCCCAGGTCACGCTGACCGTCGTCGTTCAGATCGCCGGGGCACGGTTCGGGCGTCGGGCAACCGAAGTCGCGCACCTGCACGTCGTCCACGGCCGCTTCGATGATGGAGCCGCCGGACGCGTCGTCCGCGACGAAGCGCACGCGAACCGTCGCGTTCGGAGCGACGAAGTCGGCAACCCGGAATTCGTGGTAATACCAGCCGCCACCCGCTTCCGCGCCGGCCGGACCGACCACTTCGACCGTCGCCAGCAGCGAACCATCGGTCACCTGAACGGTGAACACGTCCGCATTCGGGGCCGAGCCCTGGTTGTTCGAGTACCAGCGCCAGTAGCTGATGTACGGATCGGTCGTGCCGGACAGGTCGTACACAGGCGAAACGAGCGTCGTGCGCCCGTTGTCCACGTCATAGGTGCCCACGCTCGATCCGGCGCGGCCGTCGGTCACCCAGCAATTCACGCCGGCGGGCGTGTGATCGTCGCCGGGCTGCGCCGCGGTCGGCTCCGGATCCTGGCGGTTCCAGATGCCGGTGGTGGCGTTGTCGCCGGTCACGCCGACGGTCCATCCGGCGTTGACCTCGACCGTGTCATCCACGAGCAGCGAAATCTGGCTCGCGGTCGCCTCGTAGAAAGACGCCGGCGCGTCCGACGGTGAGCGCACGAACGCGCCCAGCGTGGTCTCGGCCTCGACGTAGTAGGCGAGCTGGTCGCCGCAATCCGTGGCAGGCAGGACCGCTTCGTACAGGCTGCCGCCGAGCGGATTGAGCGCCGACTCGACGAACGGGCCGCCGGCGGTGCTGACGAACAGCTTCGCGGAACCCGGTTCGAGCGCAGCGTTGATTTCCTGGATGGAGACCATGACCGCTTGCGGCTGGTCGGCCGGGATGTTGCTCGGGCGGCCGTCCGGAAACGCGATGAGCAGCTTTACGGCGAGCTGCTGCGACATGGTCATGATGGCCGGGAAGATTTCCTGGCCGGTGGGCAGGATCTCTCCTTCCGGAAGCTCGAAGCCGGGGAAGGCGCTGTCCGGACGGAGCTCGTACGCGAAGCCGAAGATGCCGCGGACTCCGTAGCTCCAGTCGGACGCGTTTCCGGCCGCCAGATAGAGGTCGTACGTCGGCTGGTCGGTGTAGACCTCGCCGTGCACCGCGAAGATCGCGTCGGCCATGTCGGCCGCGATGTCGATGAATCGCGAGCGATCCGGCTCGGGCGGGAGAACGAAGTCGTCGCCGAACGGGTAGAGGATGAGCTGGGAGTAGCTGTGGATGTCGATCGATCCGACGATCTCGGGGTGTGCGACGATGAAGTCTCGCAGCGCGGCGGATTCGGGCTCGGAGAACGCGGCTGTGCCGCGATACGTCTCGTCACCGGGGAAGCTGCTGGCGCCCTCGCCGCCCCAGCCGTAGGACCAGTTGCGGTTGAGGTCGACGCCGATGGTTCCGCCGGCATTCAGACGGCGGTTCTTGCGCCAGAACCGGTCGGTGTTGCGGCTGTATTCGTAGCCGTCGGGGTTCGAGATCGGCACGACGTAGACGATGGCCTCGTTGAGCAGGGCCGCGATCGCCGGATCGGCGTCGTACTGCTCGATCATTCGATCGGCGATGTACATCGGCGTCATGACGGCGATCCACTCACGCGCGTGCTGGCAGCCGTTGAAGAACAGGCCGGCGCGTCCGGTCGAATCGCCCGGACCGGTGATGCGCAGGCCGTAGATCGTGCGGCCTTGGATGGACGTGCCGACGGTGAACTTCGTGCAGAGGTCGGGCCGCTCCGCGACGAGTTCGTCGAGGCGCGTGTTGACCTGCGCGTAAGACTTGTAGGTCGCAAACCACGAATCGTCCCGGTTGCCCTGGTCCATCGCGGCGCGCTCCGCGTCGATCAGTTGCTGGACGTTCTCATGCGCGACCTCGAACGCGAGTCCGCTGGCCTGAAGGCGCGCGAACTCGGCCGGCGAGACCACGAACGGCACGTCTCCGAGGCGGGGGCTGCATGTCAGAAACTTGTCGGTGATGGCGAGCATGGACTGCAACTGCTGGTCGGTGGCCAGCGAGACGCGGACGAGTCGGTGGCCGGTGTAATCGACACGCGGCTCGAGCGGCTCGTGCGCGAAGGCCGCCGTGACGCTGAGCAGCGCCGCAGTCAGCGTCGCGAATGCGGTGCGATGATCGTACATGCGGTGAACTCCTCTCAAGGAATCGCGGCGATCCGAGGCGGTCTGCGCCCGGGACGCGATTCGCCGGTCTGTTGGCTTCGCCGGGCGAACGGCCCGGTGATGGGTCTCCGTAACAAAAGGCCCCGCACGCGGAGCGACGCGCCGCGCCGGGGCCTGTTTCATCCATCCGGACGCGCGGCGTTACGGGCAAGCCGTACCGAACACCTCCAGCAGCTCGGACAGGTCCGCCAGGTCGACGGAGCCGTTCGAATCGAAGTCGGCGTCGGGATTGTACGCCGCGTCGCCGATCGACGTGCCGAACGCCTCGAGCAGCGTGGACAGGTCGCCCAGACCGATCAGTTCGTCGCCATCCAGATCCTGCGGGCACGGCTCGGTCGGATCGCACTCATCGGGCGTGCCGTTGCCGTTCACGTCGGCGCTGCGGCCGGACGCGATATCGTCGCTATCGACGATGCCGTTTCCGTTGCAGTCGGCGAGCACGGTCGAGCATTCGCGGCCGGTGATCTGCACGTCGTCGATGGCGGCCTCGACCAGCGAGCCGCTGCCTTCATCGCTGGCGATGAAGCGCAGACGCATCTGGCTGGTGGGGGCAATGACGTCGGCGATGCGGAACTGGGCGAGAATCCAGCCGCCGCCGGTGCCGGCGCCGGCCGGTCCGACCGTCTCGAGCGCCTGCCACGATGCGCCGCCGTTGTTCGAAATCTGAATCACGAACACGTCGGTGTTGGGCGTCGCGCCGGTGTCGTTGGAGTACCAGCGCCAGTAGCTGATGTACGGATCGGACAGCGTCGACGCGTTCATGCTCGGCGAAGTCAGCGTGGTCTGGCCGCCGTCGATGTCGAAGTCGCCCAGAGCGCCGCCACGGCCGTCCGTCACCCAGCAGTTCACGCCGGGCGCGGCGGTGTGGTCATCTTCGGGCTGGGCCGCGGTGCCGACCGGATCCTGGCGATTCCAGATGCCGGTGGTGGCGTCGTCGCCGGGGCCGCCGACCGTCCAGCCGAGATCGACTTCAGCCGTGTCGTCGACCGCGATGACGTCCGCGCCCACTTCGGCGCTGAAAGCGCTTGCGGGAGCGTCGCCCGGCGCGGTGACCAGGCCGGATTCGTCGCCGACTACGCTGATGTACCACTGCGGCGTGCTTCCGCAGACCGGCGGCGGGAGCGTGGCCTCGTACAGGTTGCCGCCCAGCGACAGAAGCGGAATCTCGAAGTACGTGCCGGTGTCATAGCTCACGTTCAGCGTCGGCGTTCCGGGGACGATCGACTCGGTCACCGCGATGAACTGCACGTTGAACGATTCGGATGCGCCAGGGCTCATCAACGTCGGCATGCCGCCCGGGAACAGAATGCGGATGCCGGACGCGGCCAGATTGGGGCCGCCGCAGATCGAGAACTCCTGCGGACCCTGCGGGACGCTGAATCCGACCACCTCGATCGACCATTCGCCGGTCATCGGGCTGTTGACCAGCACCTGCTCGAGATTGTCGCGGAAGTTCCGCGTCGTCTGGACCGCCGCCGCGGACGGGTTGGCCGGGTTCAGAGTCCACGGGAAGTACTGATTGCCAAGCGGGTCGCGAACGACCAGGTCGAGGTCGTTGACGAGCGCCGGATTGGCGTTCGGCGTGCCCGGCACGTCGTCCCATGCCAGCGTGATCTTCAGTTGGGTGTCTCCCGGGTTCACGACGGTGACGAAGGTGGCCGCCGCGCCCTGGTCGATGACGTCTTCGAGGAAGTTTCCGGTGCGCATGAAGTCCACGGTGCTCTGAATCCGGATGGAGCCGTAGCCGAACTGGTAGTCCGGACCCGTGTTGCCGCGGTCCTGCGCGTTCTGAGCGAACAGAACCTTCAGCGTGGAGTTGCGCGGGTCGGGCTGACCGGCGAACTGGGCGCGGTAGTCCTGCAACAGCAGCGCCGCGAGACCACACGCCGTCGGCGAGGCCATCGACGTGCCGCACAGCGCCGTGTACGCGGTGTCGGAAGAGCTGGATGCGCTCGTGACGCCGAAGTCGCCGTTGCTCTGGCAGCCGGGCGCGCTGAAGTCGGGCTTCATGCGGCCGTCATCGGTCGGACCCCAGCTGCTGAAGCTGGTCATCGAGTCGTCGTTGGAGTTCAACGCGCCAATCGCGAGGTGGTTCTTGGCGGTGGCCGGCGGGGCCGTGCTGTAGTAATCCCCGAATCCCTCGACGTCGCAGCGGCTTCCCTGACGCTCGTTGCCGTTGGCCCAGACGATGCGGAACGGCTCGCCGCCGCTGACGGAGCCACGAACGATCGCGTCGATCACGTTGTCGGTGACGCCGTAGTCGCCCTGAATGCTGCACGCGAAGCCGTTGGTCTCGGTGTTTGTGCCGATCGAATTGTTGGAGATGTCGGCGCCGAGCGCGATCGCGGCCGCGTAGTCCGTCTCGATGTCGCCGGGGTTCGTGTACAGGAACGTGCCGGTGCCGTCGTATTCGAAACCGTAGGAGCGGATCGTCACGGCCGGCGCCATGCCCTTGTACGTGGCGTTGGCCGTGCCGCTGCCGCCGATCGTGGCCGCCACGTGCGTGGCGTGCGTGATCTGTCCGGACGAGTCGTGCACGGTGAGGCGTCCGCCGAAGTCCTGGTGGGTGCTGCGGGCGGTGCCGCCGTCATAGACCAGTACGCTGACGCCTGCGCCGGTCAGACCGTACGGGGCGCCCTGGACGGTGTTGGCCTGGGTGATGACGCGGTTGCTGTCATTGTTCTCGCCCATGCGCGGCAGGGCCGGTTCGATCCACTGCATCGCGTCCTCTTCCGACAGCGCATAGACCGTCGACAGCGGAAGCTCGATGACCAGGCCGTTGACGCTTTCGAGCACGTCGATGACCGCGACGCCGTAGATGTCCATCAGGCCGATGGCCTCGGTCGAGAGTTCGACGTCGCCATGGAACAGGGCGTAGGCGCCGATGATCACGTCCGAGTCGATGGTCTCGACTACGGCCCAGTCCGGCATCTCGCCGCGGGCGAACACTGGGTGCAACTTCGTGATGGGGTCGATCGGACTCACCTGAGTCAGCGCGCCCGACCGCAGGATCGCGTCCACGTCGAGACCGCCAGCCGAAACGCCGACGAAATATGCGTTCGCGCCGACGTAGCTCAGCACATCGAGACCGAGCGCGGACAGCGCGTCGCGCTCTTCGGCCGACAGCGGCGCCGCGAACTGCGCGACGAAGTGCGACGCGCCGGGGCGAGCCGCGAGTTGCTGAAGGTGTCCGGACAGGTCCGTCGCGGCGACGGCGCGGACGGCGTCCTTGGCGCCCTCCGGCGCGGTGCGCCAGGGAATCGAATCGGCGAGACTTGTCGACGCGGCGGCGGCGACCGTTGTCGCAGCCCACGTCCGTGCCCACTTGCGTGTCATGAGAACTCCTTGCAGGTTCGGCCGGAAAGTGCACGTAGTCTGGATCAGGGCGTTCGAGATCGCGGCGCAGCGACAACCGTAGACGGACGGCGCCGAACGGAATCCGTCGGGCGCTGCCGCGTCGGTCGGCGTCTTCAGAAAATCAGCGTGCGCCTCTCCCGGGGCCAGGCGACGTCCCGTCACCCGCGGCCCTCCTCCGGATGCCCGTATTGGCCTGGGCTTGGAAGCTTGCCAAGGAGTCCCGGCAACCAGTTCCAATCCGAATCCGATAGGCATCGTCGAGCATACCCGCGCGGGAATCCGCGCGCCGCTCGATGTGGCTCGCATTTCTCACTCTAGTGGCACGTGCGGCGCGATTCAAGAAGCGTCGCGGGCTTCCGCCGCGATTTAGAACGCCGTTCTGGGTGGACCCATAACGGCGCGCTCGCCCGACCCGCTGCGCGTCGCGCGGGACGCGCCGCGATGCGGCTCGGCAGTCGCCCAATCGGGCGGGTTATCGGAACGCCGCTTCGCACGCTGTCAGTCGGCCGGAACGCACCGACCCCACGCCCACTGCCGCAACCACGCGACCCGCTCCGCCGCCGTGATTGAAAGCGGCGGCGAAGATTCGATCGCGCGGCGCAGCACCGCGTCGTCGAACGGGCGGCACGATGCGAACGCGTCATAGAGCGCGGACACGACTGCCTGCTCGATCTCCGCGCCGGAGAAACCGTCGGCCGCGGCGGCCGCCGCCGCCAGGTCGAATTGGCCCGGGTCGCGGCCACGCTTACGCAGGTGAATGGCGAAGATGTCGCGGCGGGCTTCTTCGGCGGGCAGGTCGACGAAGAACACTTCGTCGAAGCGTCCTTTGCGCAGCAGCTCAGGCGGCAGCGCCTCGATGTCGTTGGCCGTCGCGACCAGGAACACCGGCGCGTCGTGGTCCTGCATCCAGGTGAGCAGCGCTCCGAACATGCGTTTAGAGAGGCCCCCGTCCGAACTCTGCGCCGCGGCCGACGCGAAGGCCTTTTCGATCTCGTCGATCCACAGGATGAGCGGGGCCATGTGCTCCGCCTGGCGGAGCGCCGCCCGCAGTCGCGCCTCGGTCTCGCCGACGTACTTGTCATAGAGCGAGCCGACGTCGAGCCGCAGAAGCGGGCGTTGCCAGGCGGCGGCGATCGCCTTGGCGCACAGGCTCTTGCCGGCGCCTTGCACTCCGAGCATGAGCACGCCGCGCGGCGGGGAGAGTCCGAACTGCGTCGCGGCATCCGAATGCGCGCGTTCGCGCTTCTGGAGCCATTCTTTCAGGCGGCGCAGCCCGCCGATCTCATCCAGGCTGGCCGGCGTTTCGATGTATTCGAGCGGACCGTCCAACATGAGCGAGCGGCGCTTCGCCGCCAGCGCGTTGCCGACGTCGTCGGCGTCGAGCCGGCGGTCGGCCGACACCAGCTCGATGACCACCTGCCGCGCCTGGCGGCGCGAGAGTCCGCGAAGATTGCGCACGATCGCGCTCAGGCTGCTGCGCGGGATGTCGATAACGATCGGGTGATCGCGATTCACGTCGCGCAGCGTCTCGCGGAGCAGATCCTCCAGCTCTGCTTCGTCCGGCAGTGAGATTTCGAACGACGCAGCGTGCGCGCGGATGGCAGGCGGCAGTTTTTCGGTCGCGTCGATCAGGACGATCTGCCGCCCGTCGGCGCGGCAGGTCTCGATCGCGTCGCGCAGCGCGCGGAGCGTCCGGGCCTGGGAAAGGTGTTCGGCCGCGTCGAGCAGAATCCAGACGGGCTGTCCGCCCGCGGCGTTCAGGGCGCGCAGCGCGTCGATCAGCGATTCGGTGCCGGGCATGGGCGTCGCGCCGGCGATCAGCGCGTCGCGCACGCCGACCGATGCGGACCACTGCAGCGCGGGGCGTCCGAGCCCGAGCGCCGCGTCGCGCACAAGCTGCAACGCGTAAGACTCTTCGGTCGTCGCGAGGGACACGCATGGATGGCGCGCCTGAAGCAGCCGTCGGAGTCGACGCGGGTCGGTCATGGGCAGCTCCATTTCCCGCATCATAGACTCGCGAGCGGATGGAGTGCATGCGATCGGAATAGGCATGCCGCGGACCGGCGGGTATCGTGCCGGGCGCCATGCGAAGAGGCGAATCCGAACGGGGTCGGCGGCGCGCCGCTCGGGCGATGCCCGCACGCCGCCCCGCCGGCGGGTTGCTGGTCGCGGCGCTGCTGCTCGCGCCGCATGCCGGATGCGAACGCGCGGGTTCGCCGGCGCAGCGCGCCCCCGCGCCGCCGCCGCAGACGGTCGTGATCCTCTCGCTCGACACGGTCCGCGCCGACCATCTCGGGTGCTACGGGTACTTTCGCGATACCACGCCGAGCCTCGACGCCCTCGCGCGCGAGTCCACGCTCTTCGAACAATGCCTCACGCCGATGGCCGTCACGCTGCCGGCGCACCTGTCGCTGTTCACCGGGCTCTATCCGCTCGAACACGGCGTAACCGCCAACGCGCTCGCCAGCGGCGGCGCGGCACGACTGGGCGCGCGTGTGCGCATGCTGGCCGAGGTGATGTCCGAGGCGGGTTACGACACGGCCGGATTCGTGAGCGCCACGCCGTTGAAGCCGGAATCGGGCATCGACGCGGGTTTTCGAAAGTACGACGCTCCGATCGGCTCCGAGCGCCGCGCCGCGGACACGACCGACGCGGCCCTGGCGTGGCTCGGCGAGCGCGTCCCGGGACCGCTGCTGCTGTTCGTGCACTATTTCGACGCGCATCACGAATATGCCGCGCCGCCGCCCTACGCGACCGCGTTCCGAACGGATGACGCGCTGGAGAACTGGCTGGCGGAGCGCGGCGTGCCGCGCGAGACGCAGTGGTCCCCGTGCTCCTTCGGCGGCGACACGCGGACGCATCACAACGGCTACGACGGCGAGCTGAGATACCTCGACGAGCACGTCGGCCGGCTGCTGGCGGCATTGCGCGCGAGCCGGACATGGGACGACACGCTGGTCGTCGTGGTCGGCGACCACGGCGAAGGTCTGAATCAGCATCACTGGACCGAGCACGGGCAGGTATGGATCGAGCAGGCGCGCGTGCCGCTTCTGATTCGATTCCCGCGCACGACGTCCGCCGACGCGCGGCGGGTTGCGATGCCGCTCAGCCTCGTAGACGTCACCGCGACGGCGCTCTCGCGCTTCGGGGCCGACTGGATCGCCGCGCTGCTCTCGCAATCCACGGGCCGCGACGCGCTGGCGTCCGATGTGAGACCGCGCCCGGTCCTCACGCAGCGGACGACGCGAGCGTGCGGGCGAAGCGCCGGGGCGGAGTATTCGTGGACAGACGGGTCGTGGCGGCTGCACTTCGACCGCGGTGGACGTCGCCCGCGGCTCGACCTGTTCGACCTGGCGCGGGATCCGTTCGAGCTCGTCGATCTCAGCGACGCGCAATCCGACCTCGCAGCGGCGCTTCGCGCGGAGGCGGAGGCATTCATCGCGGCCCGGCTGGCCCGCGCCGAGGAGCTCTCTCGGACGGCGAGCGAGCCCGAGCAGCGCCTTAGCCCGGAGTTTCTCCGCGAGTTGTCGGAGCTGGGATACGTGGGCGAGATCGCGGACGAGGACGCGACCGAAACGCAACCTGCGTCCCGGGCGTCCGACGCGAAGGAAACGCCGTAGGCGTGCTCCGCGGCGGCGCTCCCCGACGGCGGCGCGGCGCGATACGATGGCCGGTCGGAATCCCGGGAGTCATCATCGACATGCTGCTTCGCCGGTTCGCCGCGTTCGTCTGCTCCGTCGCTGCGCTGGCCGGCGCCGCCAGCCCGGTCGCTCACGCACAGGCGCCGGAGTCCGTTTCAGGCGGCAGCGGAACGCCGTCGCCGACGGTGCTGGTGATCGGATTCCGCAGCGAAGCGTCGGTGGAGTCGCGAGACGACTGGATGCCGGTTGCGATCGAGGAGTTTCTCACGTGGCGGCTGCGACGAAGCGGCGTGCTGACCGTTTCTCCCACCGTGCGAGCGTACCAGGCCCGGCGCGAGCTTTCCGGCGGTCCGGAGACGGCGGTCGAGTGGTCGTCTGTGGCCGACGCGCTCGGCGCGGCGTGCTGGATTCGCGGAGTATGCAGCGGCACGCCCGATCAGTTGCTTCTGGATGTAGAGCGCAGGGATCGTTCCGCGGCGGAGGGGGCTGCCTCGTCGTCGGCGCGGTTCGGCCCCGGACGCTTCAACGACGTGCTGGACGAGGCGACGCGCTGGGCTCTGGCGCAGCTCGAGGTGCCGTCGCTGGACAAGGCGCGGCACGACGTAATCTTCGCGCCGCCGAGCCGATCGGGCGCCGCGCTGGAGAACTTCGCCCGAGCCGTCCGCGCCATTCGCGACGAGCAGACGCGCGACGCCGTGCGCTACATCGGGCAGGCGGTCGATCTCGATCCACTCCTGCGTCCGGCGCAATTGCTCTTCGCGCAGCTCGAAGTGCATATGAACGACCGCGCCCGTGCGAACGCGGCGATGCGCCTGCGCAGCCTGCGCGAACTGGCTCGCAGCGCGGGCGACACGCTCGACCTGGCGCAGATCGAAGTCACGGAGGGGCTGCTGCTGGCGTCGTCCGGTTCTCATTCGGTCGCTGCGCAGCGGCTCGAAAACGCGCTGCGCCTGGCGACCGAGCTGGGCGACGTCTACACGCGAATCGCGGCGATGACGAACCTGTGCGACGTCTTCCTGAGCCGTCGGGCCGACGCCGAATCGATGCCGGCCGACGAAGCCGCGCTGCGCGCCGCGGTCACGGCGAACCTGCGCGAAGCGGCCCGCTGGCAGGAGGCGGTGCTGAGCGAGTTGGAGCGGCTGGGCGACCGCGTGAGCATCGCCCCGGCGGCCAACAAGCTGGCGCTGATCTGCGAGCGGCTCGGGGAGCCCGAGCGGGCGCTGGCGCTGCACCAGCGCACGATCGAGGCCGCCCGCGCGTGCGGCTCGGCGCGAACCGAAGCCACCGGCTGGATGTTCCTCGGGCAGTTCCAGCGTTCGCAGGGCAAGCTCGACGAAGCGCTGGCAAGCGTCGAACGATGCCTGACGCTGGCGGAAGCCGGCGCGCGGCCGGGCGTGCTGATCGCGCTGGGCGACGTGCTGCGCGACCTGAAGCGCACGGCGGACGCGCTGGCGCGATATGAAGAGGCCAACCGCGCCCTGCTGTCGAGCGAGGACATGATGCAGCAGGTCATCTGCCTGCGACGAATCGCCGAGTCGCGCGATACGCTGGGCGACCGGCCGGCGGCGCTCGAGGCGCTGCGCGAGGCATACGACATCGCCCACGCGCTGCGCCTGCCAGAAGAGGACGACATTCGGCAGCAGATGCAGCAGTGGGGTGGCGCAGCGCCGTAGCCGCGGCGTCCAGTCCTCGCCGGGTTCGCGCGACCGGACTCGCGCGGACCTGCAGATCGAACGCTGGCGTCCGCAGCGAGGTTCGCGGATGAACGACCCTTCCCCAACCGTCCCGAGGTCGGAGCATGCCGGCGAGTCTCCGCTGATGACACTGGTCTCCGCGGCGATGTTCCTGTTCGTCGGGTTCATGCTCGGGCTGCGCGGCGCCTCGGACAGCCCGGTGTACAACGGCTCCGTGACGCTGCTGGTGTGGATGGCGCGCGCGGTTGGAATCGGCCTGCTGATCGAGGCCGCGCTGATCCACTTCCGCGCGGCGGCGGCGGGCGTGGTCGGCCTGCTGCTGTCGTGCGTCGCCACGGTGGGCTGCCTGGGGATCGGGGCGGTCTGGCTGGCGCATGGCGACATGTCCGGTGTGTTGCTGCTGCTGTTCGGCGTGCTGAACTTCGGCGCCGCGCGGTCCGCGTGGAAAGCGGTCGGACGGAGCACACCGGAATGACCGCGGACGGCGGCGGCGAGGCGCGTCTGGCTCGCTACGCGCGTCAGAGCCTGTTCGAGCCGTTCGGCGAGGACGGCACGCGGGCGCTCACACACGCGCGCGTCACGCTCATCGGCTGCGGCGCGCTGGGCAGCGTCACCGCGAGCACGCTGGTGCGAGCGGGCGTGGGCCAGCTGCGCATCGTCGATCGCGACTTCCTCGAACTGAACAATCTCCAACGGCAAGTGCTCTACGACGAGCAGGATCTCGCCGACAACCTGCCCAAGGCCGAGGCCGCCGCCCGCAAGCTCCGCCGAGTGAATTCGTCGGTCGAGATCGAGCCGATCGTCGCGGATGCGAACGCTTCCAATGTCGAGGAGCTGTGCCGCGACGCCGACCTGCTGCTGGACGGCACGGACAATTTCGAGACGCGCTTCCTGCTGAACGACGTGTCGGTCAGGCACCGCATTCCGTGGGTGTACGGCGCGTGCGTCGGCACCGAGGGGCTGGTCATGCCCGTCCTGCCGAGCGAGACGCCGTGCCTGCGTTGCGTGTGGGAGGACGCGCCGCCGCCCGGCATGAGTCCCACGTGCGACACGGCCGGCGTGCTCGGTCCGGTGGTCAACGTCGTGGCCAGCCTGCAAGCGATGGAGGCCATGAAGATTCTGGCGGGCAAGCTGGGCGCGGTGAGCCGCCGTCTGACGATGATCGACGTGTGGACCGGACAGTTCCGGCAGATCGACATGCAGAGCGCGCGGGACGCCGGCGATTGTCCGTGCTGCAAGCAGGGACGATTCGAGTTTCTGGACGGCACAAAATCGTCCGCGGCCGCGGTGCTGTGCGGGCGGAACGCGGTGCAGATTCTGCCGGCGACGCCGGGAAAGGTGGACTTCAAGGAACTTTCGGCGCGACTGAAAAGCGGAGCGAGGCCGACGTTCAATGCGTTCCTGCTGCGGTTCGTGGCCGATGGGCTGAGCGTGACGGTGTTTCGCGACGGGCGCGCGATCGTGCAGGGGACGAACGACGCGGTCGCTGCGCGGAGCGTGTACGCGAAGTATGTGGGGAGTTGAGGGCGCGCGGAGTCGGATGTGCGCGCGGGCGATAGCGCGCGGGTCGGATACGCGGCGGGGCGACGGCGCGCGGGCATTTCGTTCTAAAACGGCTTGACTTTGACCTAGGCTGGGTGGAGACTTCCTGACAGGGGCACGGCGCGCGGTCCGAGCCGCGCGCGTGAGCCGCGAGCGGGACGTTCCGTGGGCGGCGCTCCGCGAAGTGGCTGCGCGCGACAGCGGGAGGTCCTTCGGCCGATCTGCGCCCGCAACGTCGTGCCGCCCCGGGGGGACACTTCATGAACGAAGTCGTTTCGCGCGGTCGGGCCTGTGGCCGGACTCGCCGGCGAACGGGCGGAGAACGCTCCGTTCGGCCACAATGTTGCTCTCTCTCTCTCTCTCTGGCTTCGTAGCGGCATTCTGCTGCTGACGGTTGCGGCCATGAATTCCGCGGTCGCCCAGATCGGTCCGCCGCCCGTGCCGGTGCAGCGCGCCAGCCCGGCGGGCGGGCTGCCCCGTCCGTGGGAGGCCGGGCTGGAGCCGACGCCGTATAGCGTGGCGAACCTGTACAACGGCAACCTGCTGACGGAAATCCCGATCACGGAGGTGGGCACGCTCGGGCCGGTGCTGCGGATCACGCTGTATCACAACAGCGCGGCCGCGGCGGAGGGCGAGCCGATCGTGTCGCCGACGGGGTTCTCGCTGGGGGCGGGCTGGAGCGTGAGTTTTGGCGGGGCGTGCCTCGACAACGGCGACGACACGGTGACGGTGCTGGAGGACGACGGCAATCCGTACACGTTCGAGCTCGACGGGGGCGCGTACGAGCCGCCGGCCGGCGTTCACGACCGGCTGACGTGGGACGGGGGCGCTTCGGAATGGACGCTGACGCGCCCGGACCTGTTCCGGCGCGTGTTCGACGAAGAGGGCCGTCTGCTGCGGCTGGTGGACGCGACCGGGCAGTACGCCGAGGTGGAGCGCGACGCGCAGAACGGGCACCGCATCACGCAGGTGACCGGGGCGCTGGAGATTGCGGAGCTGGGCGACGAGCACGTGGAGTTCGAGTACGACCCGAACGGGCTGCTGGAGCGGCTGACGGATCCGAACGAGTGCGCCTGGGAATTCGAGTATGACGGCGAGAACCGACTTGCCCGGGTGAATTTTCCGAATTGCGGAACGACGATCGACTGGGTTGACTTCACGTACGACGCTTCGGACCGGATCGTGGTGATCGAGGAGAACGGCGGGAACCTGTGGACGTTCACGTATCACACGGACGAGGACCTGGAGGGCATGCTGGAGACCGTGACCGGCCCGCCGGCCGACCCGAACGACCCGAACGCGCCGGACACGCTGCACGTGCTGGGCTACTCGGACCGCACGCTGAACAACCACTGGAAGACGTATTACACGGACTGGCAGGACGCCGACTGGGAGTTCTGGTTCGACACGGGCGGGCGTCTGGCTCGTCGGATCGATCCGGGGTCGAACGCGTTCTATGTCATGCATGATTCGGACAACAACCCGACCAGCATCGGGGATGATGTGAGCGATCCGATAGAGGCGGCGTGGGGCGCGGGCGGGCGGTTGGAGAGTCTGCTGACGCCGTCGCGTGCGTCGGAGGATCCGAACGCGGCGGTGTGGAACGAGGTGACGTTCGTGTGGGATCAGCCGGACCCGAACGGGTCGCCAGGGTTTTGGCGGCTGGGCCAGTCGATCGACGAGGACGGGTTCTCGACGGAGTTCGTGTACGGCGACGCGAACGATCCGACGGCCGCTTCGGAGCTGTGGGAGCTTTCGCCGGGGGGCGATCCGAACGATCCGTCGGTTCAGCCGGGCTCGGTGAGTCCGTTTCCGACGACGGGCTGGGGGACGCACTACCGGTCGTACTGGCGGCACGCGCCGTTCGAGCGCAGCGGCTGGCCGATGGAGCGGGCGTTCGAGCGGACGGAGGCGTCGGCCGCGCCGTATACGGGCGGGATCGAGACGGCGGTTCACCAGTGGCGATGGCGGTTTCACTGGATCGTGCCGCCGTTCGGGGCGCATGTGGGGATTGATTACTATCACTACGGAATACTGAGGTACCTCGACTACGGCGAACCGCCGAATACCAGTGCATGCACCTGTTGTGTACCTGGGTTGTTCGGCGCAAGCGCGATTCACGTCAATAACCGATACTCCCACGTGTGGTACAGGCAACAACAAGATACTCTCTCGGCCCCGCGAATCGTGAGCCGGCTTGACGAAAACGAACCGCCCTCGTCCTATTCGTGGGGTTCGTACACTCCGTGGAACACGGCCGACAGCACGTGCATGCGGAGTTGCTTTCGGTGGATCGCGCCGCTCAACTATTCGGACTCGAGCGGGGAGTGTTGTCGATATTTCTGGAACGGCTGGACGCCGCCCACGCGCACCGGCGACTATTCGAACAGCAACGGCGGGAGCCATACGGCGTTTCACCGCTGCGTGGACGAATGCGGCGGATCGTGGCCGCACCCGCCGGGCTGGTGGACGCGGTTCACGCCGGGGTGGAGCAATCTGGACATTATTGGCAATGACAACGACGAATGCGCCGGCTACGATCAGCGTCCAAATTGGAATTAAGTCATGTCTACATTAAATGTCTGGACTCGTGCGCTGACGCTGGGGGATGTGTGCGTCAGAGCGATGCTGGCATACACATGCATTCATATGCCTGGCTGCGGCGTTGATCCTGAAGCCAGGTCGGGTGAGTGCTCCGGACAATTGTGCGATCGAGAAAAGTGGGTGATTGTGAACTTCGATGGTCTAACGGTGTGGCCAGACGCGCCGGACCACCCTTGCCAGCAGTTCTATTCCGTCGACTTTGCCCGCGAAGTTCCGCAGAACTTCATCGTGTCCGGTTCGGCCAATGCCGCGCGCGGGCTCGAGCTGGCGATGGTGACGCAGGACGGGCTGCTGCACGTGTGCGACTTCGGTTCGAGCGCGGCGCGGGTGAGCCTGGACATCGGCGCGCTGGGCGTGGCGTGGAGCAACGCGGGCGATCGGCTGGCGGTGGTGCGGCGCGACGGGTCCGGCGGGCACGTGCTCGAGATCTGGTCGCCGGAACTGGACGTGCTGGACGCGGTCGAGGTCACGCTTCCGGAGCAGCCCGCGGAATTGGAGATTTGGCGCGCGCTGGTCTCATGGAGCGCGAGCGATGCGCTCGTAGCGGTGAGTAGCACCGGCGGCGAGTTGGGCACGGACACGCAGATCGCCGAGCCGGGACAGATCGTGGAGGCAACTTCCGGGCGGGTCTATCCCGTCGCATACTCGCGCATTTTCTTCATCGGCGAGACAGAGTGGGTGGGCCAGCCGCTCAGTTGCCCGGGCAGCACTGGAAACTGCGTGAGGATTCTGGAATTCGACGGCGAGCGCGTCGTGCAGCTCGGCGCGCTGGAGGCTAGTGCTTCCGTTCTGAGGTCGCATCCGCCGACCGGAGTTATGATGACGATTGAGCCGAGCCCGACGGCACCGTTCGGACTGGTTGTCGGGTTCACTAGCTTGCGCACCATCGAGCGGGGGCCGGCTATGGTCTACCAAGGACCGTCATCTCTCGACGTCACGCTGATTCCGGTCGAAGACGCGCGGGCCGCGCTCGAGGCGGCCGGGTTCGGTCCGGACGCGTGCGATTCGGACGACTGACCGCCGCGATTCGCGTCGCGCGTGCGCGCCGTCGCGTGCGCTGGAGGATCCGAACGCGGCGGTGTGGAACGAGGTGACGTTCGTGTGGGATCAGCCGGACCCGAACGGGTCGCCAGGGTTTTGGCGGCTGGGCCAGTCGATCGACGAGGACGGGTTCTCGACGGAGTTCGTGTACGGCGACGCGAACGATCCGACGGCCGCTTCGGAGCTGTGGGAGCTTTCGCCGGGGGGCGATCCGAACGATCCGTCGGTTCAGCCGGGCTCGGTGAGTCCGTTTCCGACGACGGGCTGGGGGACGCACTACCGGTCGTACTGGCGGCACGCGCCGTTCGAGCGCAGCGGCTGGCCGATGGAGCGGGCGTTCGAGCGGACGGAGGCGTCGGCCGCGCCGTATACGGGCGGGATCGAGACGGCGGTTCACCAGTGGCGATGGCGGTTTCACTGGATCGTGCCGCCGTTCGGGGCGCATGTGGGGATTGACTACTACCGGTATGGGGCGCTGGAGTACCTGGACTATGGACAGCCGCCGGACCAGACGGGATGCACATGCTGCGTCGGCGCATTCAACGTTAGTCTCGTGCACGTCAATAACCGTTACCCGCATGGCTGGTATCGGATGTTCGATGACGCAGGGCAGCCTCGAATCGTATCCCGCCTCGACGAGAACGAACCACCATCCTCATACTCGTGGGGTTCGTACACGCCGTGGAACACGGCCGACAGCACGTGCCTGCGGAGTTGCTTCCGGTGGATCGCGCCGCTCAACTATTCGGACTCGAGCGGAGAGTGCTGTCGATATTTCTGGAACGGCTGGACTCCGCCCACGCGCACCGGCGACTATTCGAACAGCAACGGCGGGAGCCACACGGCGTTCCATCGCTGCGTGGACGAATGCGGCGGATCGTGGCCGCACCCGCCGGGCTGGTGGACGCGGTTCACGCCGGGGTGGAGCAATCTGGACATTGTTGCCAACGAGAATGACGAGTGCGGCGGGTACAGCTCAGACTCGGATTGGAACTAAGCCATGTCTACACATTACAATTACCGATTCGCGCGGGGCGTATGCGCGGCGTGCGCTCCGGTCTTCAGCCTTGTGTGTTTCATCGGCTGTAGCGACTATCTTGAGCGGGGCAAGGAGGAGTGCGACAATCAACTGTGCGACAGGGAGATGTGGGTGCTGATGAATTTTAACGGGCTGTCGGTCGGCCCGGACGCTCCGTGGAGAGAGTGTCCACAGAGCTACACGCTGGACTTCGCGCAGGAGATTCCTCCCATCCGAGTAGTATCCGGCTCTGCGAACGCGACGCGGCAGCTCGAATTGGCGATGGTGACGCAGGACGGGCTGCTGCACGTGTGCGACTTCGGTTCGAGTTCGGCGCGGGTGAGCCTGGACATCGGTGCGCTGGGCGTGGCGTGGAGCAACTCGGGCGATCGGCTGGCGGTGGTGCGGCGCGACGATGCGGGCGGGCACGTGCTCGAGATCTGGTCGCCGGAGCTGAACTTGCTGGACGCGTTCGACGTGACGCTTCCGGATCAGCCGACGGAGCAACAGTACTGGTTCGCCTGCGTTTCGTGGAACGCCAGCGATGCGCTCTTGGCAGTGAGCAGCAATGGTCGAGAGATCGGCACGGCGCAGCAGATCGCCGAGCCGGGACAGATCGTCGAGGCAACTTCCGGGCGGGTCTATCCCGTCGCGTACTCGCGCATTTTCTTCATCGGCGAGACAGAGTGGGTGGGGCAGCCGCTTGGCTGCCCGGGAAACTGCGTGAGAACTCTGGAACTCGACGGCGAACGCGTGGTGCAGCGCGGCGCGCTCGCAGTCGGCGAATCGGTCAATGGATCCCACCCGCCAACCGGCGTGATGATGACGACCATGCCGAGTCCCACTGCACCGTTCGGTCTCGTGTCAACGTTGACCGGCCTACGCACGGCGTCACTCGGGCCGAACGTGATCTACCAGATTTACGCACCGCTGAGCGTGACGCTGATCCCCGTCGAAGACGCGCGGGCCGCGCTCGAGGCGGCCGGGTTCGGTCCGGAAGCGTGCGATTCGGACGACTGACCGCCGCGATTCGCGTCGCGCGCGTCCTTCGTCTGGCGCAGCGCCGACGCCGCACCCGCTGGCAGCTTCACAGCGTCGCATCTATACTGCGCTTCGAAGGCATGGATGCCTCAACTCTGTGGGCATAGGGAGATGCTCCGATGGCGCACGCGACCACATTCTGGAAACGCATGACGACCGCACTTCGCGGCGTTCTTCCGGGGTCCGCGGACCCGTCCGACGCTCTGGATCGCCGATCTGTTCGGCACGGGGCCGTTGCAGGCGGCGCGGGATCGAACGGGCACGCCGGCGCGACGACCTCGCCCCGCGCGTCGGCCTGGGCGGCCGGCTGGATGCGCCCGAGCCGCATGGCCCAGGTTCACTCGCAGCAGAAGCAGGTTCTCGACGACGTCGACGGCATCCGCGAACGCCTGATCGACCTGGACCGCCGCACCGAACGCGTGGTCGCCTCGTCGGAGTGGATCGCCGGCGCGCTCGAGCAGCTTCAGGCCGCGCAGCGCGCCCAGGGCGACCAGATCGGCTCGCTCAGCAAGCCGCTCGACGCGACGCACAAGCAGGTGATGGCGATCTCGGCCGCCACGAGCGAGCTGCCGGCGGCGATGGACGCGCACACGCGCGAGCTGCGCAGCCTGAGCGCGTCGGTCCGGCAGGTCGGCCAGGGCGGCGAACGCGTGGAGGCGTCGCTTCAGTTGTGTCTCGATCGGATCGACGCGCTGCGCGCATCGTGGAGCGAAATGATCCGATCGATCCGCCAGGCGGAGGCGGCTCGCGACGAGGTTCTGCGTCAGCAGCTCGACCGGCACGGGCGACGCATGCTGCTCGCATCGCTGTCGATGACGGGCGCGGCGGCGGCGCTGGTGGCGGCCTCGTTCGCGGCGGCGCGGTTCGTGATGTAGGAATCCGGCGCGCCTCGCGGCAAAACCGACCGGCCGGGCAGCGCCGCGGCGCTCAACCCTCGACGACCTCTTCCCGCGCCGCGACGAACGCAAGCGCACCCGCGCACCGTCAGCGGTCGATCGGGAGCGCTCCGAGCGGAGTCTTGGCGCTGTCCGCGAAGCGCGGCGGCGGAGTGAGGAGCACCGTCTGATTGGCGAGCACATTGTGCCGCAGAGAAGCCTGTCCATCTGGCCAGCGCACGCGGACCTGTGATACGACGGTCTGCGCGCCCAGCCCGAAGTGCGCCATCGGTTCGATCTGCGACTGGAAATTGGTTCCGGCGTCGATGTGACGGACCTGCGGGCCGCTCGCGGTGTGAAGGGTGATTCGGCAGCCGAATCCATCCGGGGCCAGGTCCGGCCGCTGGGACGTGTCGAGCCGGACGCGCAGCCAGTTGGACGCCGGTCCGGACAGTTCGTTGCGGTAGTAGCGCAATGGTTCGCGCCACGGAAGCACGACCACGTCTTCGTCGCCGTCGCGGTCGAAGTCGGCGTGGATCACGCCACGCCCATCGACGGCGTCATCCAGCCCGACGTGGCCGGCGATTTCTTCGAACGCGAGTCCGCCGAGATTACGGAAGAAGTAGTTCGGCTCGAATTTCCACTCGATGGTGTTCCAGCCGTTGACCTCGATCAGGTCGAGCAGGCCGTCGTGATCGAGGTCTACGGCCGCGGTTCCCCAGCCCCAGCCGCCGTTGACGACGCCGGCGTTGGTGGCGATCTCGTCGAACACGTGGTCGCCCAGGTTGCGGTAGAGCACGTTGCCCTGGTGCACGTTCGGCGGCGGAAAGTCGTAGAAGATAGAGGTGACGTACCAGTCGAGTCGCCCGTCGTTGTCGAAGTCGCCGACGGTCTGGCCCATTCCGAACGACTCCAGTCCGACGCCGGCTTCGGCCGTCTGATCACGGAACGTCCCGTCCCCGCGATTGACGAGGTAGACGCTGGTTCCAAAGTCGGACACCCAGAGCAGCTCCGGATAGCGGTCCTGGTTCATGTCGACGAAGCGCGGGGAGAATCCGCGAACGCCGGACATGCTGCGCAGAATCGCGGTCGCAGTGACGTCGGTGAATGTGCTGTCGCCGTTGTTGCGGAAGAGGCGGTTGCCGTTGGAATTCTCGAACCAGCCGGCCACCGCGAGATCCAGATCGCCGTCGAGGTCGTAGTCGCCGAAGGCGGCGCCGGTACCGTCGCCATGCGTGGGCGAAGCAAACCGCACGCCGGCGGCGTCGGCGATGTCCGTGAAGCTTCCATCGCCATTGTTGCGGTAGAGGCGGTGGTAGCCCGGCGCGCCCGTGCCGACGCCCAGGACTGTGACGTACAGGTCAGGCCAGCCGTCGTTGTTGAAATCGCCCACCGCGGGGGCGACGCTGAGATGGGACGCGGCGACGCCCCAACTCGCGGCCTGGTTCGTGAACGTGCCGTCGCCGTTGTTGACGTAGAGCTTGTCGAGGTTGCCGTTCTCGCCCCCGGCGGTGACGAACAGATCGGTCCAGCCGTCGCGATTGAAGTCTGCGGCGACCCCGCCGGAGAACATGGGGCGCGAGTAATACTGGAGCGGCAGCGAGTAGGTGTGTGAGATTCCGACCTGTGCGGCTCGCTCGACGAAATAGAACGACTGGGCCGGCGTGCGCGCCGCGGCGAAAGACGCGGCCATCATCGCCATCATCGCATTACGCAGCGAGCCGTCGGATCGTCGAAGAGCGCGGACGGCGATTCGGAACATGATTCGCTCCCGTGTGAAGTTCGCGTATCCGCGAACTGGCGTGAGTCGGGACCGTCACTTAGCCCGCCGGGTGAATCGTGCGAGCGGCTCGCGCGGCGCGTCCCGAAGTGAGCGGTGCGGTGCACTGCCAGCGATGCCTGCGTCGCGCCATCCGGCATCTTCGAGACGAGCGTTCCTGTCGCTAGGGCGGCGGGAATGCCGGGGTCGGCAGGCCGCCAGGGTCGTAGGCGAGCGTCGGCGCCGTGATCGTGATCGTGCGGTTTACCGGGACGTTCAGATAGGCGACAGACTCGCCGCTGGGCCAGCGCACGCGCACTTCGTCCGCGATCGTGGCCGACGCGAGCCCGTAGTGCGCGGACATCTCGCTCTGCGAGAGATAATTCCCGCCGCCGTCGATCTGGCGAACGTGCGTCACCGCGCCGACCCTGACGCTGACCCGCGCGCCGATGCCGTTGGGCGCGAGGTCCGGGCGGTTCCGGGTGTCGAGAAAGACGCGCAGCCAGTTGGTGTTGGGACCGGCGAGGTGATTGCGGTAGACGCGGATCGGGTCAGACCACGCGAAGAAGATCAGGTCCTGGTCGCCGTCGTTCTCGATGTCCATGTTCAGCAGGCCGCGTCCGTCGTAGGGATCGGACAACCCGATCTGGGCTCCGGCGTCGATGAAATGAAACCCGGTCGTGCCGTCGTTCAGGAAGACGTACATCGGCTCGTTTACGAACTCGATGGTCGACCAGCCGTTGTTCTCGACCAGGTCGGTCCAGCCATCGTGGTTGAGGTCCACGGCGACGGTTCCCCAGCCCCAGCCGCCGTCCTGCACACCGCCGATGCGGGCGATCTCGGAATAGACGTGATTGGCAATGTTCTTGTACAGCATGTTGCCGTTGGGCTGCCCGATGGGGCCGCCGTCGTAATAAATGGACGTGACATACCAGTCCAGCGTGCCGTTGCGATCAAAGTCGGCGATCGTCTGGCCCATGCCGTTCGATTCAATGCCGACGAACGCCTGTGCCGTACGGTCGGTGAACGTACCGTCGCGGTTGTTTCGCAGGTAAACCGTCGTGCGAAAGTCGGCGACCCAGAGCAGTTCGGGATAGCGGTCGCGATTCATGTCCACGAAGCGCGGCGTAAAGCCGCGAATCGGCAGCATGCTGCGCAGGATCGCCGTCGACGTCACGTCGGTAAACGTCTCGTCCCCATTGTTGCGGAATAGCCGATTGCCGCCCGAATTCAGAAACCAGCCGGCCACCGCCAGGTCCAGATCGCCGTCCAGGTCGTAATCGCCCCAGGCCGAACTGAACCCATCCCCCACCACCGGAGACGTATACCGCACGCCCGCGGACGCGGCGATGTCCGTGAACGTTCCGTCGCCGTTGTTGCGGTAAAGGCGATGATCGCCGGGAACGCGCGTGGAGCCGGGGCCGAAGCTCGTCACGTAGAGGTCGAGCCAGCCGTCGGAGTTGAAGTCGCCCACGCCGCCCGCAATGCTCAGCAGCGTGTTCGCGATGCCCCACGCGGCCGCCTGATCGGTGAACGTCCCATCGCCGTCGTTCATGTAGAGTCGGTCCGGCCCGGCGCCGCCCATCGGCACATAGATGTCCTGAAAGCCGTCATTGTCGAAGTCGCCGGCCGACCCTCCGCCGTACATCGGCAGCGTGCCGACCGAGAGCGGCAGGCCATAGGTCGCGGTGATGCCGAGCTGATCGGCCTCTTCCGCGAACGCGAGTGTCTGGGCGCTGGCGGGTCCGCACATGAGCAGTGTAAGTAGCGCGACTGCGCTCCGGCGGCCGGCGCGGAATCGTCTCGAGCGCGCTGAGAACGCGAGCGTACGCATGGCGATTCTCCCATTCGCGCAGCCAGAACGACTTGCCGATCCACGACATGAAGAGCGGCGTCGACGTGAACCGGAGTCCCGCGACGACACGCGCTCGGCTCGGCGTTTCGCCGATCACCAGATTCAAGCTGTCGCATTATAATTTCGCGCTCGCGCCGCCGTCCACATGAATCCGAATCAGTGCGCAAGGCAATGAAACGAAATCACTTACGCGCCCGGATTGCCGCCGTCCCGTGGCGCGCTTCGCGCTGCAACGCTAACGATGGCGAGCGCGACCCACAGCGCAAGCACCGAGATGAGCTGCGCGCCGCACGCCCGCGCCGTCGGCCAGGCGAGTAGCAGCGCTCCACAGGCCCACACGACGAGTGCGATTCGCGCAGCGCGCCGTGCGAACGGCCCGCCGCAACCGGGATCGCACGCGGCGGTGGACACGCACAGCATCGGTTGCATCAGCATCGCGAGGTAATGCGTCCAGAGCAGCGGCGACGCCAGCAGCGAGACGCACATCCACAGGCCGTACGTCGCCTGCTCGACGCGCCGGCGTCGCGGCGGCCCCGCCTCGTCCGACAACGCCCGCCACGGCGTGCAGGCGATGCTCACTCCGGCGATGATCGCGGCGATTGTCCAGTATGCAGCCAGGATCGCGCGCCGCGGAAGCGACAGCGCGTTGGTCACCAGCAGCGCGTCGGCATCCCCTTTCCGCGCGTCCACCGGAGACAGCAGCCTTCGCAGCACGATCGGCAGCGAGTTGTTCGAATAGTTCGCCTTGATCGGCTGCTCGTCCAGAATGGTGCGAACCGCGGAGTGGCCGACCGCGGCGCGGTGCGCGAACTCCGCATGCTGGCGGGACGCTTCGGCCCAGCCCAGCGCCGCGAGCGGAAGCGCCAGCCCCAGCAGCGCGCACGCCGCAAGCGTGGCCGCGACCGCCGCGAAGCGCCTTCGCAGCGCCAGCCACGCGAGCAGAACGCCGGGAATCAGCTTGATCACGACGGCCAGTCCGAGCAACGCGCCCGCAAAGACGCCCCTGCGGCGCAACGCTTGGTGAAGTCCGATCGTCGTCAACGCCGCCAGCAGCAGCCCGAGCTGCCCGAGCGAAGCGCACGAGACGATGTAGGGCAGCATCAGCGCCGACGCGAGCAGCGTGCCGGCGTGCGGGCCGCCGCGGAGGTCGCCGCGCAGCATCTGCTGCGACAAGAGAATCGCGCCGGCGTAGGCCGACATCGAGAGCGCGACGAACGCGCCCGCCGCCGCCGGCAGAGGCAGCAGGCTCCACGGCGTCATGAGGATCGTGAACGCCGGCAGGTAGTTGTGCACGCCGAGCTCGCCGCTGATGTGTCCCGAGCGACGCCACTCGCGAGCGTTCTCCCAGAAGTCGCGAAAGTCGCTGGTTGTCGCGGATCGCTCCGCGGCCACGAGCGACAGCACGACCGTGAGCGCCATCCAGGCTGCCCCCGCTACGACCCAGCGGTCGCGGTCCGTCAAGCGTGAGCCCGCGTGACGCGCGGTCACGGTCCACCCGCACAGCGGCCACCAAGCCGGAACGCATAAAGCCTGGCGAGATGCCGCAAGTAGCGAAGCTGCTCGGCCGCGTCGAGCTTTGTGCGGCCGTGACGACGGTCGGAGAAGGTGATCGGCAGTTCGACGACCCGCGTCCAGCCGTGACGGACGATGAGTTCGAGGGCGATCTTGTAGCCGATCGGGCGCAGCTCATCGAGCCGCAGGTCGGCGCGGCGAACGGCGAAGAACCCGGACATCATGTCGCGGACCGGCGTGAGCGGCCGCGCGAGCAGGCGCCCGAGCAGACTGTTCAGACGCCGGTGCAAAGGCCAGTGCAGATCGACGCGTCCCCCGGGGACGAAGCGGCTGCCGATCGCCATCTGCGTGTCACCCGCGCTCAGCGCTTCCAACAGCGCTGGAATGCGCTCCGGCGGGTGCGAAAGGTCCGCGTCCATGACGACGCACGCGTCGCCGCGCGCTTCGCGCAGCCCGCGGATGACTGCCGTGGCCAGACCTCGCTGGCCGCGCCGCACGACGCATCGGACGGGAAATCTCGCGGCGAGATTGGCGGCGGCGTCGGCGGTGCCGTCGGGCGATTCGTCGTCGATGATGAGCAGCTCGTAGCGGCGCGGGGCGAGCGCGGCGTGCACGCGCTGCGCGAGGGGCGAGAGGTTGTCGCGTTCGTTTCGTGTGGGGACGATGACGGAGATCGGTCCGGAGGCGCGGCTGTCGGGAAGCGGATCCACTAGCGGAAAATTCCGAACTTCAGGATGGTGCCGATGGCGCGCACTCCGTCGCGCCAGGTGATCTTCTTGCCTTCCTCGTAGGAGCGCCCGGAGTAGCTGATGCCGACTTCGTACACGCGCCAGTTCCCCCGCGCCACCTTGGCCGTCAGCTCCGGCTCGACGCCGAACCGGTCGCACTCGATGACGATGCCGCGCAGCACCTCGGCCCGGAACGCCTTGTAGCAGGTCTCCATATCCGACAGGTTCAGGCCGGTGAACATGTTGCTCAGGAGCGTCAGGAAGCGGTTGCCGGCATAGTGCCAGAAGTACAGCACGCGGTGCTCGTCGCCCCCGACGAAGCGCGAGCCGTACACGACGTCAGCACGGCCGTCGAGAATGGGGCGCAAGAGCTTGGGATAGTCGGTCGGGTTGTATTCCAGGTCCGCGTCCTGAATCAGGACGACGTCGCCCCGGGCGTGCGCGAAGCCCGTGCGAAGCGCGGCGCCCTTGCCCTGGTTCTCCGGATGGCGGATGGCTCGAACCGTCACGCCGGGATGCGCGGTCGCCAGCCGCCCGCATTCCTCCCACGAGCGGTCGTGCGAGCAGTCGTCCACCAGCACAATCTCACGCTCGAGCTCGACCGGGGCGGAGACGACGCGGCGCACGATCTCCGCAAGCGTCTTTTCCTCGTTATAGACCGGAATCACGACCGACAGAAGCATGCGGCGGGGACTCCCTGGAAGCGCGGATTCAGGCCGGCGCCAGCAGCAGCGCGTGCTGCGACGCATCGCCGGACTGCACGGCCGTCCGGAGCTGCCGCCGCAGGGACTGGATCGGGATGCGCCACAGCCGTCGCGCCAGCAGCGAGAGACGCTCCAGTCCGACGATCGGCTCGGCGCATGCGTCCAGCAGGATGCGTTCGCGAGCCGTCCGATCGAACTCCGGACGGCGGAACTCCTCCCAGGTCGCCAGCAGCACCGGCAGTAAGGCTTTTCCGCGGTGGCTCACCCAGTTCAGCCCGGCAAACACCATCAGGCCGGCGGATTCGAACTGCGGCTCGGCGTGATGCGAGATCATCATGTGCCGCACTGCTTCCGCCGGATGATTGGTTTCGAACGAGCGGCAGGCTGTCAGGTATCGAGCGACTGGGCAGCGCGGCTCCGTCATGAGGCGGGCCGCCAGCCAGGAATCGCGCTGCGCCGAGGCGACGCCTGCAAACTGTTGCAGCAAACGGCTCAGCGCTCGGCTCGTCATGGAGTCGCTCACTCGCGTCTAGTGTAGTGCCTCATTGAAGAAGCGGCGTATCCGGAACCGAGCCGCGACCGTGAGGGAGCGGGGAATCGGACTGGGCAGAGTATCGGGCCGTCCCCGCTCCCTCACGGTCGCGGCTCTGAATGCCGCAGTGTTTCTGAGATACTCCACTAGCGGACTGACGAACGCTACTTGGCGACCCGACCGGCGTCAACCGAGTTCAGCGAGCGAGTCCCGGTGCGGGCGGCGTCGGATCGGGCCGCGACCGGGAGCGAGACGCCGCATTCCCGGCGCCATCGTGGACACGCCGAGGATGGAACGGACCCTAATGCTGCGGAAAAGGGGTACCGGATGGCGTCGTCGGAACCGGGGCGCGATTCCTCGTTGTCAGCGGCGCCCCCGGCGGAACGCGAGGAAACCGCCAAGCGCGAGCGTTGCGGCAATCGTCGGCTCCGGAACCGCTGCCGGCGTCGCTGGACCGACCGTGGCCGCTCCGGACGAGACGAACTCTGAGCCGACCGGACCGGGCAGCACGTCGGCACGCAGCCCGAGCGCGGCCGCATCCACGTCGCCGGATTCCAGCGCCTTGCTCAGCTCCGCGGCCTGGCGGTCGAGCGTGTTCTGAAGCTCCGCCGTGATCAGATCGATGGGCGATCGGGGGAACAGGCTCTCCAGCGGCTCGGTGTCCACGCCGAGCGACGAAAGCGTCAGCACGAACAGGTCGAAGAACACGTTCCCCTGAACCGAGATCGGGCCGGTGTCGAAGTCGGTGTCGAGGTCGCCTTCGACGGCGATCCCATCCGCGATCAGCGAAGAATTCGTGTTGGATACGGTGATCGCGGCCTCGTAGAAGCCGAGGGCGTTGATCTCGATGTTGTTCGACACGTTCAGAGTGCCGTTCAGCTCCACGTCCTGAACGCCGGACTTGGCGCGGAGGCTGTAGTTGAGAGCGGAGACAACCAGGTCGCCGTTGCCGATCAGGAAGCCGCGTTCGGCCAGTCCGTCGGCGCCGAACGACCGTCGCGTGAATCCCATTGTGCTGTTGATCGCGCCGGACAGTTCCAGCTCATACGCGCCCAGGTCGAGCACTTCGGGGCGTCCCAGCGCATCGGTGCCGAAGGTGCGGTTGAACTCGAGCGTATATCCGCGGCCGGCGCGGTCGGGGACGATTCGCAGGCGGCCGAACCGGTTTCCGTTCGAGGCCCCGCCGACGCCTGAGGGGAAGATGGGCGATCCGCTCGGGGTGGCGAGCACGTCCAGGCCGCGATAGATGCGCTCGAAGAAGCCGGCGTGTAGCGGCGGAGCGCACAGAATCGCGACCAGCGATACAGCGACCAGACGACGGCTCACGCTCGGTCCCCTTTCGCGCGCCCGACGGCGCACCGCTCCCTGTAAGGATATTCCGCCGCACGAACGCGGACAAGCGCTTCCCGCTCCGGCGGACGCGCGGATTCCGCGCCGTGCAGGCGACGCCGGCGTCTTCGTCGCTTATCGGCGATGCGCGCGAGCGACTGAAACGCCGCCGCGCTTGCCGCAACCGAGTCCCGTGCCGTCCGCTGCCGTGAAGGTTTACGAGTTGGGGTGCATTCGGTTCAGACTTCGTCTCGCCAATGCGCACTCGCTGGGTATAATCCGCGGCGTCGGGCCGCCTCACGCAGGGGGCTCGCCCCGGCTCACCGGAGGACCGCGCCGGCGTTGGCAAGTCTGTGCCGGCGAGCGCCCACACGGCGTGGCCGACTTTACCCGTGGACCCGTGTCCTGCCTGGCGGCATGCGGTCGCCTCGGGCGGCGCGGTCGACCGCAAATCGCCCGACGACGCGCCAGCGTTCGCGCACCGTACGGCATGGATGTCGTACCAGACCTGTTGGGGTCGCGGCATGAGGCCCGCACGTTCCAATCTACGAGCCGCGCTGCTTTGCCTGATGGCCTTGGCCGCGTCTGCGTCGAGTCCAGCGCGCGCGCAAACACCGCGATCGATCGCGCCGGCGTCCACTCGCCCGGTGGACGAGCTGACCGCAGCGCTCGAGACGCTTCAATCGGCGACGGCGCGACGTGACGCGGTGCGCGGATTCCTCGCCGCGCGGGACGCGGCCCGTGACGAGGCCGCCCTGAAACTGCTGTCCGCGTCGAGATCCGCGCAACTGTCCGTGCTGGCGGTCCTGCACGAGTTTCCGCACCTGCTGGATCGCGTGCCGGTCGAGCCGCTGATGCCGCTCTTGGCCGACGCGGACGGCGAGGCTCGGTCCGTCGCGATTTCGGTCCTGGCGATGCTCCCGTCGGCGCGGTCCGTTCCGGCGGTGCTGAACGTGCTCGCCGATCCGACGCGCGCGCGGCGCGAGCGGCTCGCCGCGGTTGAGATTCTCGCCCGCATCGGAACGCGCGACGCGGTTGCGGCCCTGATCACGGCGGTCGACGATGACCTTCCGGCCGTGTCCGATGCAGCCCGCGCAGCGGTCGGCTTCTTCGCCGGCGCGGCGTTCGCCGACGCGTCCGCCGCCCGCGCCTGGTGGGATTCGGTCGCCGGACGGGACGGCGACGCCTGGCGCGCCATGGAGCTGGCTGCGGGGCAGCGTCGTCTCGGCCAGGCGGAGCGGATGACGCGCGATCTCGAGTCGCGCCTGGTCGCCGCGATGCGCGAGGCATTCCTGCGAGCGCCCCCCAATGATCGCCCGGCGCTGCTGCAAACCCTGCTCTCGGACGCGCTGCCGTCGGTCCGCGCGACCGGACTCGAACTCGTTCAGTCCATCCTGGCCGAAGGCAACCCGGTGCCGCCCGAGGTGGCGTCACGCGTACGCGAGCTGACCGGAGCGGCGGAGCCGGGGATTCGCGCGGCTGCCGTACGTACTCTGGCCACGCTGCGCGAGCCGGCGGACGAGCCGAGATTGCTGGCGATGCTGGAGACCGAATCGGCGACGGAGATTCGAGCGGCGATCACGAACGCGCTGGGCTACCTCGCCACGAAACAGGGCGCGCCGGCGATGCGCGCGCTGCTGAGTTCTCCCGATTCGGGTGTCGCGGACGAGGCGATCACGGCCCTGGGCCGGGCGGCGGAGCGCGGCGTGCTGCCGTCGGACGAGCTCGCGATCACGTCCGAGGCGATCCTCGACGCCTGGCGCCGCACGGCGGCCGACCGCGCGGCGACACGCGAGCGGCTGCTGTGGAGCATGAGCCGCATCAGCGATACACGTTTTTCGGACGTGTTCGTTCAGGCGATCCAATCGGATCAGCCGACCCCGCTGCGCCTGGCTGCGCTGCGCGGAATCGCGCTGCTCTGCTCCGACGCGACGGGTGGATCGAGCCAGCCGGCGAGCACGCGCCCTCGACGATTCGCGCGCGCTCGCGCGCTTCTGGACGCGGTGCTTCCTTTTACGCGCGACGCCGACGCGACCGTCCGCCGGGCCGCGATCGAGACGCTCGCGCAGGCGGCCGAGGAGGATTCGCACCTCGATGAGCTCTGGAGCCTCTCCGAGGATGCGTCGTTCGCGGACGATGCGGCCCGCCAGGCGGCATGGCGAGGCGTGACGCGAATGCTTGCCGGGCGCCCGGTCGTTCAGATCGAGCGGCGGATCACCATGCTGCGGGCGGGCGACGACGGCGCGTCGCGAGAAGTGGAACTGTTGCTGCTTCTGGAAAAGGCGTTGCAGGTGGGTCCGGCCGATCCGGCTCGGCTGGGAGACGTGCGCCGGCGGATCGGGGCGGCGCGAGCGGCGCTGGATCAACCCGAGCCGGCGTTCCTGGCGTACGCCGCCGCGCTGGGCGATCTGGTGGCGGCCGGCGACCCTGCCGTTCCGCTCGTGGCGGCCGAGCTGGTCGTCGCGGCTCTGGCGGCCGACCGGTATGACGCCCCGATCGCGGCTCGCGTGCGGGAGAGCGTTCGCGCGGAGCATGTGGACGCGTTCTGGGAGCGCGTGGTCCAGCTTCTGGGGGATGCAGAGCCTTCCGCATACCTGCGGGCGGCGGCCGGGCGAGTCGATCATCTGGAGCAAGTGTCGCCGCTGGAATGGTCGCCCGCGGCGCGGGCCGCGCTCGCGCACTTCGTCCATCCCGATGAGCACGAGCAGCAGAGCGACGAATCGGCCGCCGTGCGCAGCGCGGTGCAGCGCATCCTCGACGATCCCGGCGACGAAGAGGCGGCTCGAACGATCCTGGGGGGCGAGCGCCGGGCAGCGCCGCTGGTGCGTGAAGCGCTTGAGAACCTGGTGTCCGGCGATCTGGACAAGCGCGACGCCGAAGCGCGCCTGGTGGAGCTGCTTCGCGCGATCCTGCCCGACTGGATCGGTTTCTCGCCGGAAGACCGGCGCGAAAAGAAACTCGAAGCGCTGCGCGCCGCGCAGGCCTGACGCGATGGCGTGCGGCGCGTCAGCGATCCGTCAGCAGCACCACGCACACCTGCCCAGGTCCATGCACGCCGGTCACCAGCACGCCCTCGATGTCGGCGGTCTTGCTCGGACCCGTAATCCACGTCACGTTCGCGGGCCAGCCGTCGGCGAGCGCAGACGCCGACAATGCGTCGATCCCGTCCGGAAGAATCTGCGACGCCCCAACCACCGCCACGTGCAGCGGCGGCGCGAGCGTCAGCGAGCGCATTCGGCCTTGTCCTGAAACGCACACCAACGAGCCCGTCTCGGCGACCACCGCCGCGACGCCGGTGACGGCCGCGTGCGCCGCGAAGAGGTCGTCGTCGTCGGGCGAGGAGATCGCGGTCGCGCCGCGGGCGTTCACGGCCGACAGCACCGCCGAACGGAGCGACCCCGAAAGCGCGCCGTCGTCGCTCGGCGGACAGAGTACGCGCGTGCAGCCGGCCGCGCCCACGCAGTCCGCGACGATCGCGGGGGCGGCTTCAGCCGTGACACAGAGAACTCGCATTCCTGCGGCACTCGCGGCATTTTCGAAGCGTTCGACGAGGCGCTCGCCGTGCGCGACCTGGCGAATCGCCTCGTGCGATGCCGGCAGAGTGGTCGGCGTGATCCGTCCGGCGACGCGACGGCGCAGCGATTCGACGAATCGTCCCAGTTCCCCGGGCGGGCGTGCAGGCGGATTGATCGCCGGCTCGGCTGGAGCGGAGCGGCGCCCGGCCGGCTCTGCCTGGGGGGGCTGCGCGGGCGCGAATTCGGGCGCGCCGCTTCGGCAGGAATGAGCTTCGTCGGCCAGCGTCTGCCGCCAGACGTCGCGGAACGTACGCCGCGGAACCGGCAGGTCGCGCCATTGCGTCCACGCGTCGCCCGGGCCGGGGCCGCGCCGCGCCCAGCCGTCCTCGCCGGGTTCGAGCAGAACCCGAAGCAAGCGTTGCGACGCGACGTAGCGCCACGGCGACGCGACGATCCAGCTCCAGATTCGCAGACCAAGTCGTTTGAGCAGGGGGGCGTCGCCGGATGTCTCGGCCCGCAGCCGGACGAGCAGCTCCGGAATGTCGATCTTCACCGGGCAGGCGGACAGGCACGCGCCGCACAGGCTCGACGCGCGGGACAGCTCCGCGCCGGCGCGAGCGCGCGAGAGCAGCGGCGTGACGAGGCTGCCGATCGGGCCGGGATAGACGCTCGCGTAGGCGTGTCCGCCGACATTCCGGTACACCGGGCACGCGTTCAGACACGCGCCGCAGCGGATGCAGTGCAGCACCGATTCATACGGTCCGCCCAGCAGCGGACTGCGGCCGTTGTCGATGAGCACGACGTGAAGCTCGTGCGGTCCATCGCCGTCGGACGCGCGTGCCGGACCGGTGATGAAGGTTGTATAGACGGTCAGCGGCTGGCCGGTGCTCGAACGCGCCAACAGCTTCAGCATCGGTCCGAGGTCGATGGTGCGCGGCACGAGTCGCTCGATGCCCATCACCGCGACGTGCACGCGCGGGCGCGTGGTGGTCATTCGACCGTTGCCCTCGTTCGTGCACAGGCAGAGCGTGCCCGTTTCGGCGATGCCGAAGTTCACGCCGCTGATGCCCAGGTCGCACTCGCGGAAGCGGTCGCGCAGGTAGCGCCGCGCGATGGCCGTCAGCTCGCGCGGATCTTCCGTGTATTCGCAGCCGATCTCGCGCTGCAGGGCGCGGGCGCACGCGGCGCGGTCCTTGTGAATGATGGGCGTGACGATGTGGCTCGGGCGGTCGCCGTCGATCTGGACGATGAACTCGCCCAGATCTGTTTCGATGACGCGAACGCCGACGCCGGCCAGGGCGGCGTTCAGCTCGATCTCCTCCGAGACCATGCTCTTGCTCTTGACCGCCAGGCGGCAGCCGCGATCCACGGCGATGCGTTGCACGATTGCCCGTGCCTGGTCCGCATCCGCGGCGAAGTGCGTTCGTGCGCCGCGGCGTTCGAGGTTCTCCGCGAACTGCGCCAGGTAATCCGGCAGTCGCTCGAGCGTGTGGCGGCGGATCTGCGCGGCGTGCTCGCGGATCGCGTCCGGGTCGCGCAGCGCCGCCAGCGCCGCCGCACGCGAATCCACCTTGTGCAATGTGGCCAGACGCACCGCGCGAATCATGCCGTCGTCGGCCTGCGCCGCGGCGATTCGCCGATGGAGGTCGCCCCCGCCGCTCATCGCGCCGGCTCCAGAAGCCCGAGCGATTCGGCGAGCAGCTCGGCGATGTGCGCGAAGCGCAGCGGCAGACCGCGGCGGTGCGCCGCGCCGGCGAGGTTCAGCGTGCAGCCGGCCTCGTTGCACACCACCAGCTCCGCGCCGGACTCGCTCAGCTCGCTCAGCCGCTGGTCCAGCATCGCGGCGCTGACGGTCGGGAATTCCAGCGAAAACAAGCCGCCGAACCCGCAGCACAGGTCTACGTGGCGCGGCGCGCGCAACGGACCGCCGGCCGCGCGCCGCAGCGAATCGACGAACTCGTCCGGCGTGCACACGCCGCGCGAGTGACAGGCGTAATGGCACGTCGTCGGGCACGGCAGACGCAGCAGGCTCGACGTGTCCACGCCCAGGACGGATTTCAGGAAATGCGTGAATTCGTACGTACGCCCAGCCAGCGTCTTTGCGGCCGCGTGCCGCGGGTCGGATTCGCCGATGAGTTCGGCGAGATGCCGCCGGACCGTCTCGGCGCACGACGCACTCGGCGTGACGACCCACTCATATCCGGCGAAGGCCGACACGAACGCGCCGGCGGCCCGGGCCGCCTCGGCACGAAACCCGCTGTTGATCGCGGGCTGACCGCAGCACGTCTGCGCCGCGGGAAACGCGACGCGGCAGCCGAAGTGGCGCAGCACGCGAACCACCGCTTCGCCCGCACGAGGCAGGAACGTGTCCGTCAGGCACGTGATGAACAGCGCGACGCGCGCCGGCTCTCGCTGCGACATGCGGCCAGTCACCCGGGCTGAGAGGCGGGTACGCCCGTCAGCTCCTCCGGCGCGACGAGCGTCAGACGCACCGTCTGGCTCTCTCCCGCGCGCGATATGGTCAGCTCGATTTCGTCGCCGGCCGCGTGCCGCGCCATCGCCCGGCGAAACGCCAGCGGCGTCTCGGTCGGCGCGCCGGCAACGCGCGTGATGCGGTCGCCCGATTGCAGACCGGCGTCGAGTGCCGGCCCGACCGGATCGGCGACGATCGCGACGCCGGGCGGCTGCGCATCCAACGCGGGCGCGGCGGCGTCCTCGACGACCGGATCGCGCAGATCGAGAGTTACGCCCAGCACGCCGCGGCGCAGCGTCCTGCCCTCGGCCATTCGCGCGACGCGCTCCGCGAGCACGTCGGCGCGAACGGCGAACGCGATGCCGGAATCGTACCACTGCACGTCGGTGACTTCGCTCTCTCCGGGCCCGAGCGGCACGCAGACGCCGAGGAATCGCGCATCGAGATCGAACAGCGGGCCGCCGTAATTCGCCGGCGATATGCGCGCATCGGTCTGCAGCGCCAGATCGTTCATCCTACGCGTCGCGCTGACGACTCCGAGCGAGATCGCCGGCGTCGCGCTGCCGTGTCCGAAGCCCGCCGCCATCGCCCACTGCCCGGGTCGCACGTCCGGGAGCCCGGCCCAACGCGGCGGCTTCAGTCCGCCCGCGTCGATCTTCAGCAACGCCAGCCGCGCGATCGCGTCGCGCGCGATGAGCCGGGCGACGTGCTTGCCGCCGTCGGCGAGCGTCACGGTGATGACCGTCGGATCGCGCACGAAGTTGAAGCTGCTCGTGACGATCAGCCCATCTTCGGACCAAACCACGCCGGTCGTCGGTCCGTCCGCGACTCGGAATTCCGCGCCGCGCGGTCCGGCCTGCGCGCCTTCGAGAGCGACCGGCTGAGCGCCGCCGATCGTGTCAATGCGCACAATGTGTTCCGCGGCGCTCGCGCACGCCCGGCGGACCTGCTCGCTCAGCGCGGCGCGCAGCGCCGCGTCGGCCTGGTCGGCGGCGTAGGACGGCTCGGGGAGCGCAAAATACGCCAGCGCGACCGCCAGGACGGCGAAGCCGCAGCGTGCCAGGGCGTGCCGAGCGCAGGTCACGGCGCGATCTCCCCGGCGGGAATTGTCACGGTCAACACGGTCTGCCCCCGTTTCAGGATCAGCGTCAGGGGCGCGTCGTCGTCAGTCCCGGACACCGCTTTCGCCAGGTCTTCACAGGTGTTGACGGCGCGCTCGCCGACGCTGAGCACCAGGTCGCCGGGCGCGATGCCCGCGGCGTCGGCGCGCGAGCCGTCCATCACGCTCTCGATGAACGGCGGCGGGTTGCGGATGCCCACGTCAAACGTGCGAAGTCCGATCGCGCGCAGCGTCCGCGCGCCGGAGGGCGCGATCGCGAGCGCCGACGGGCGCGACTGTGCGTCGCGCGGGGCGGCCAGAAACTCCGCGATCACTTCCGCCGGGACGGCATAGTTCAACCAGGTGTTCGTGCGGGCGCTGACGACCGGACGCCCGATGATGCCGACCAGCCGACCGTCCGAAGCCGCCACGGCGCCGCCGGCCGATCCGGGCGTCGCGACGATCATGTCCAGCAGCAGCGCCGGACCGCGATACGGAAAGTCCTGCGCGCGGCGGCGCGCATCGACCGTCGCACGGCCGGCCAGCACGCCGAACGTGACCGAGACCGGTTCGGCGCCTTCGGCCACCTTGAACGCGTTCGCCCCCGTGAGAAGCCAGTCGCCGTCGCGGACGGACTCGCTGTCGCCCAGCTCGAAACAGGGCAGACCGTCGGCCTCGATGTCGAGCAGCACGAGCTGCTTTTCGTCGCTTCGCGACACGATCGACGCCGGGAAGCGCCGACCGTCCGGCAGCATCACGCGCAGCGCCGCGCTCTCGAGCAGCAGAGCAGGGGTGGTCAGGATCAGTCCGTCCGTGGAGACCAGCACGCCCGAGCCGTACCCGCGCTCGCGCCCGCCCGAAGCGCCGTGCAGTTTGACGACGCGCTGCTGCACGTGTTCGACCCATGCGGACGTCCCGAGCGGCGCGCCGCTCGCCGGCGAGGCGGCGCCTTGGGGCGCGTGCGCCGGTGGAGCCATCGATGCCGCCAGCAGAATCGCCGCCCACGAAGACATGACGATCATTCCTGCTCCGACGCCGCTTCAGGCTGCGAGGCGGGGGACGACGCGCCGCTCGCTGCGGCGTCGATGCGCTGGATCAGATCGACCGCCAGTTCGGCCGCGCCGGGTTCGATTCTCCGCCACGACGTCGGCATCGCCGCGCGCGGACCGTCGTTTCGAGCCAGCCACTGGACGCGCTCGGGCTGCTCGTCATCTCCGAACGCGCACGCCAGCAGCGCGTCGTCGTCGAGCGAGAACTTCCAGCGCGTGCGGCGCCCGGCGCGCTCGCGCCGCTCGATCACGGACGCGACGCGCCCATCGACCTCGTCGCCGCCCAGCAGCTCCCAGCCGAATCCGATCTGCACGGCGCTCAGCAACGGCTCGCATAGCGTCAGCCACTCCGACCGGGCTGCGGACTCTTCGGCGATGAGCGCCTCCGCGTCGTCCGCGTCGCGCCACAGGCGCTCTCCGCGGACGGGCGGGTCGCCGAAGGTCAGCGCCACGCGCCACGCGACCGGCGGGGCATCGGCAGCGCGTCTCAGCTTCGCCGCGGATTCGAACCGCTCGAACTGCCGGCGGACTTCCTGGTGGTTGTGCGAAAGGTCCATGACGTATGCGACCGGCATCCGAAGCGTTACGCGCTCCGTGCGCAAGCGAACCGCGCGCTCCTGTCCGTCTCGCCGCAGGCGGAGCGTCATCGGCCAGTCAGCCGGCAGCACCGCCTGAGCGTTATTGAATTCGTTCGGCGTGCGCATCGCCGCGTCCCCCACGCTCAGCAGCACGTCGCCCAGCTCGATGCCTGCTCTCTCGGCCGGAGAGAGCGCCGCGATCGCGTCGACGAGCAACTCCTCGCCGACCCGGCGCACGGTCATGCCGAACGTGCCGTGCTCGGCCAGCCGCCCGGCCCTGAGCGACGGGATAAACCGGCGAATCTGCTCGATCGTCACGGCGTAGCCGAGGCCGACGTTCACGCGCCCGCGCTCTTCAAACGACGCGCGGCCGTTGATGCCGACCACGCGGCCGTCGAGATCGAACAACGGTCCGCCGGAGTTGCCGGGGTTGATCGAGGTGGAGACCTGGATGCAGTCGGCGTATTCGAGAAAGTTGCCTTCGCCGGCCTGATATCGATGCAAACCGCTGATGACGCCCATCGTGATCGTCGGCTGAAAGTCCTCGGCGACCAGGAACGGGTTGCCCATCGCTGCGACCCACTGTCCGACGTGAAGCGCGCGGCTGTCGCCCAGCGGCGCGGCGTCGAAGCGCTCGCGTCCCGTGAGACGAAACATGGCGATGTCGCCGCCGGGATCGATCCCCAGCACTTCGAGCGGATAGAGCCTGCCGTCGCTTAGCCCGCCGTATCCACGGCGCGTCTCGAGCATCTCCTGCACGACGTGAAAGTTCGTCAAGCCCAGACCGGTTTCGTCGATCAGGACGCCGCTGCCTCCGCTGCTGCGTTCGCGGTCCACCAGAATGCACACGACGGAGCGCGCCGCGCGTTCAAACACCGCGACGCGCCGGGCCTCGGCTTCGCGGACGTCGGTCGCCCCGGGCGCAACCGCTTGCACAGCCAGCATCGCCCCGAGCGCCGCGGCGACCCGAGCGCTCGCTCGTCCGGCACGCGAAGGCGGTTGTGCCCGCGGGTTCATCGTCGTCCTTTGGAAGTCCTCGCGACCGCCGCGCTGCCGGCCGACCGGCTCATTGCGACAGGCGCACTTCAGCCCAGCAGACATGATCGCCGAAGTCCAGACCGTCGCCAAACTCGGCCATCAGTTCGAGCACGCGCACGCCCGACACATCGACGGCGATGTCGCGCGGCGAGTCGCCGGCACGCACGCTTTCCGCCGTCCACAGCGTTCGCCCGTCGCCGACGATGGCGAGTTCGACGTTTCCACGCGGCCCGGCGTCGTCGCACACACCGACCTTTCCCGCCAACATTCGGAAAGCCCCGCCGATCTCGTACGCGACGCGCCCACGGCTGTGCACCGCGAGGCCGCGCGCGTGCGTCTGGCCGCCGAGTCGCAGCGGCGCGCCGCTCAGCGACGCGTCGGTTCCGAGCGGCCAGTGCCGCCCCAGTGCGGACGTGGATTCGAATGAGAGCGGGGTGAGCGCGGAGAGATAGAGCACGCGCGCCGCGAGCGATTCGATCCGCTGCACATCCGACCACGGCAGCGTCAAGCGCTCGATCGCGCGCGACGAGAACGTCAGATGTCCGTCGTCCCCGAAATCGACGCGCCCGCAGAAGCGGTCGCCGATTCGCGTCGTGAGCGCGACGGTCGCGCCACCGACAGTCGGTCGGGCAAGCGACAATCCGGCGATCTTGTCCCACGGCAGCGTCAGCTCGCGTTGCTGCCAGGCGAATCCGACGCCGTGCGGGTCGATCTTCTGAACCGCCCCGCGCACCGCGACCGCACGCCCTTCGCGCGTCAGAACAACGGCGTCCTCGAGCGCGTCGCGCTCGGCGCGGACCGATTCGAACAGGGCCCGCGCGGACGAGCCCGCCGCGCTGGCCGAGCATGTGCGGATCCACTGCTTATCGATGGAGATCGTCGCGCCGCCGGCCAGTTGCACATCCAGCGTCGCCGCCCCGCCCGTCAGAATCCGCGCGGCGAATTCCGAGCCGTCCGTCAGCCCGAGCACCATCGGAACGGATTCAACCGGCGGCGCCGTTGCCTGCGGACCGCCCTCGAAGCTCAGCGAGAGCAGCTCGTCCCACGAGAACCGCTGCTCGCCCTCATCGTTTGCGATGACCACCTCTGGCGAGAGGCTTCGCAAGAGTCCACGAACCGTCCGTCCATCGGCGGCGGCGGCTTCGAGCGTGGGCAGTTCCGCTGTGCTCGCAGCCGCGATCCCGGCCGAGAGCGCCGCGACCAGCCATGCGGCGAACCCGCCGCCGGACGCGAACGAACGCGCCGTGAACGTTCGACCGGAGCCGCTCGATGCTGGGCGCCGCATTATTCCTCCTCCGCCAGTGCGCGGTAGTACTGCTCGATCAGCTCGCGATACCGCGACGGGAAGCGCTCGCGGATGGCCTGGAGAATCCGGTCGCGCTCGGCCGGCGGCAGGTTGCCCCAGTTCTCGCCGGGCTCGATACGCGGCGCCGCGTGCAGTTCGCCCATCGGCGCTTCGCCGGATTCCGGGGCCGTGGATTCCGGGGCGGGCTGATCCGAGCGCGGCGTCGCGCCGCCCGGCCGCCCGGACGATCGTCCGCCCGATCCCTGCTGCTGCTCCTGCTGGCGCATTTCGTCAATCAACTTGTCCAGCAGGGCGATCGCCTCCTGTTGTCGCGCGCGGGTTTGCCCCCCGGCGTCGTCGACGCGCAGGCGCTCGGCCGAATACGTCATCAGCGACGCGACCTCATCGAGAGTTCCGGATTCGCGCCGCTCCACCTCCAGCTGAAGCTGCCGCGCGCCGATTGCGACCAGCTCGGGCAGTCCGCGAAAGTGCTGATGCATCGCGGCGAGCGTCGTCGCCGCAGCGTCATACCGCAGGCAGCGCGCCTCCCCGGCGGCCTTGAGCAGCCACAGCCGCGGTGCGAGCGGCGTGTGACGCCGCAGGCTGTCCGATCGTTGATCGAGATCGCCCAGCGCCGCAGTCAGGCGCTCGAAGTCGCCCGTTTCCCACACGCTGCGAGCATGGAAGTAGGCCGCGCTCGCGGCGACGTACGGATCCGGGGAACCCAGCAGCGCCTCGAACTTCGCGGCCGCCACCGCTGGCGGTTCGGCGTCGAATGCGGCCAGCGCATCGCGATACGGCTCGGATAGAACGGCCAGTGCGTCCGGGACGAACGCGGTCTCCAGCCCGTGGCGATAGCGGTCGTTCCAGGCGTCGCGGAGCGTGCGCGCCGCCAGCGCCGCGTTCGGACCGAGTCGATCGACGTGCAGCAGGAACGACTCGTTCAGCAGCGCGACCCGCGCGGACTCGTCCGGCGGCGTCTCGGCCGGCGCGGAGACGGCTGCGTCGAGCGCGGAGAAGACCAGCAGCAGGGCGGCGATTGCGCTCATTGGCGTTCGTGCATCCTCCGCACCAGCTCGGACAGCTCCTGCTGCCGCCGTGCCAGTTCGTCCGCCCGCTCGCCGGAGGTTTCGGCCTCGAGCGTTTCGGTGCGCTGGGCGAGGCGCGCCTGCGCGGCGCGCACCAGCTTCAATTCGGCCGATCCCGGCAGGAGAGGCTGCGCCTGCGGCGGTCCGGCGCTCGGCTGTTCGTCCGTCGGGGTCGACATCTCGTCGCGTTTCTGCTCTACCGCGGCGAGCAGCTCTTCCAGCGACGCGATCACCTCGGAGATCGCGCTGCGAGCGTCCGCGCCCGCGTCGCCGCGCGAGAGCCGATCGGCGATGTCGCTCATGTCGGTCGAAATGTGTTCGAGCAGCGCGGGAACGATCACTGTCGATCCCTCCTCGACCAGGATTCGACGTGCCGCGGCGCACTGCTCCGCCGCGACGCGCTGCTCCGACGACGCCTCGTCGAGCTGCACGGCCTCGAGCCGCGTGCGCTCCGATGCCGGCTTGTCCTCCAGCGCCTGCACGCGGGATTGCACGGAGCGTTCAGCGCCGAGCAGCGCGCGGACGCGCGACTCGAGCGCTTCGAGCGTCTCCTCCATTTCCTCGCGCCGCACTTGCCGCAACGAATCGTCCAGTTCGTTGAGCGCCTGCTGAAGCTGGTTCATCGCCGCCTGCTGACGTTCCGACGCGGGCCCGGGCTGCTGCTGACCGAGCTGATCGGCCGCAGAGCGCATTTCCTGCGCCGCGCTCTCCACCTGGTCCTGCCCGAGCGGCGACGAATCGTCGGGCGCTATCTGTCGAATCTGCCGCGAAAGCTCCTGAGCCTTCTGCTGAGTCTGCCGCTGTTGCCGCTCGAGATCCAGAAGCGCCTCGGCCGCTTCGGCGTCGAGCGGCGGCGCGTCCCCCGGTCCGACGGCGTCCGGCTGCTCTGAGTCGGCCAGGTGCCGGGACTGGTACAGTTGGCGCGCCTGTTCTTCCATGAGCTGGCGGACGCTTCGGGCCATCGCTTCGAGTTGCTTGCGGCGGTCGCGCTGGTGCTCGAGTTCGCCGCCGGGACTGGTCAGGACCGCCAACAAGGCTTCAAGATCACGCAGCAGCGCCGACTGCTCGCGTTCGGACTCGCTGAATCGACCCTCGCGCAGCAGAGCGGCCTGCTGCTCGAGCCGCGCCTTCAGTTGCAGCCGGCCGGCGTGGTCGAGTGCGTCGCGCACGCGTTCGGCCTTCTCCGGCTCCTCTTCCGCAAGGCGACCGGTCAGCTTCAGCAGCCGGGCTTCCAGTCGGAGCATTTGCTCACGAATCGACTGCTGGCGCTCATGGACCGGCCCGCCGGCCGGTGCGGATTGCGCGGCGATCGCCGCGCCGCAAACCGCCAAAGCCATAGAGACCGCCAGGCGCCGGGCGACGCGAGCGCGCCCGCTGGCGGCGCGGCGTGGGATTCGGTCGTCGGCGGGCAGGATAAACCTCACGGCGCGGTCCCTCACTGCTTCATTGTAGATCGGCCGGGTGTACGACGCTGGGCGAGTTCCTCGTAGCCGCCCAACCGCGCTACGGCCGGTCGCCGGATACATCGGGCTCCGCCGGTTCGGTTTCCAGACCCAGGATCGCCTCCAGCTCGGATTCGATCGCCCGCAGCGTGTCCTCGCGGACCTGCCGCTGCTCGCCGATCATCTCCTGAAGCAGCGCCACCGCTTCGCGGAAGCCCTCGGATTCGAGCATGTTTCGGAGAATGTCGTCCATTTCGCCCAGTAGCCCGTCCTGTCGCCGCAGCGCTTCGGCGAGCGCGTCCGGCTCGCGCGCCGCGCGGAGCGACGCGATCTCCGTCTCGGCCGCCGGCATGGATTCCTGCGCCATGCGCCGCAGCGGCAGGGCGATGCGCGTCCAGAGCCGGCGTTCGTCCGCGGCGCGGGCCAGGCGGTTGATCTGCATCTCGACCAGGATGTCCTCGAACCCGCGCGCGATCGTCGTGCATCGCCCGGCTTGCGCTTCCTGAAGCCGCGCCAGTCCGGCGACGCGCGCCGGCGCGGCGGCGTCCGGCGTCTCGCCGATCAGCAGCGGCGCGGCGCGCTCCAGCCCGTCTTTTACCCGGCGTTGCTCGCTGATGATCCGCTCGAACTCGCGACGCAGCTCGAGCTCGCGCTCGCCAAGCGCTTCGCGCAGGTCGGCCGGCGTCAGCACGGCGAACTCGATCGCGTCGGTGCGGGCGGAGTTCGGCGTCGGCGCGGCGTCGTCGGCCTCGAGCCATAGCCGGAGCCGCTCGCCGGGTTCGACGCGCTGCGTCTGCACGTCGAGGGTCGTGCTGAGGCGATGTTGACGGTCGCCCGGCGTGAATCCGTTCAGGACCGGCTCGAAGGGCGGATCGTCACGGCGCTGCACCCGCATCCGCAGCGACGCGATGCCGTATGCATCGTCGGCGCTGACCGAAATCGGGAGCTGCGCCTGCGGCGTGATCGCCTCGCCGGCGCCCGGCGTATCGAGCGACAGCGTCGGGGGCGCGTCGGGCAGCACGCGCAGCGTGTATCGGAAAGGCTGCGATTCCGAGAGTCCGTCAAAATCCGTCATCCGGAGCATGTACACGCCCGGCTGCGGATCGGGCAGCTGGACGCGCACGCGATCGGCGGACGGTCGTTCGATGGGCAGCTCGACTTCGGCGTCGTCGGTCAACGACGCCGTGTGCACCGGCTTGTTGAACTCCGCGTCGATCCGAACGATCGACCCAGCCAGCACCTCGAGCACCGCCTGCTGTTCGATGGTCGTCTCGCCGATGCGGGTGTAGTCCGGCGGTCGAATCGTCGCGACCGAGCGCTCGACGCGCGGACGGTCTACCGGAACGACCGCAAAGTCGCGCGTGCGCTCGTCGCCCCCGCTGATCTGAAAGGACAGCGGCTCTGTCAGGGCGGCCAGCGTCGCCTCGGCCCGGCGGTTGCCGATGACCGTCATGACTTCGCGCCCGGCGCGTCCGCTCGGCGTCCACCAGCGCAGCACGACCGCGTTCGGCGCGTCGCCTTCGATCGTCGCTTCGAGCCGCAGCTCCTCTCCGCGCGGAGCGCGCCGCACGCCGGCCGCGTCGAATCCGATCGGCGAGAGATAGGTCCGCTGCGGCCAGGGCAGCTCGCGAACCAGCCAGTTGCGCTGAAACCACGTATTCATCAGTCCAGGCTGCACGCTCCACGCGAGCGCGCTCGCCGCGACCAGCACGCCGAGCGTCGCCGCCGAACCTCGCGCCCGACGGACGTTCAGCACGTCCGCGAAGCGCGTCTGCCGCGCCGCCTGGCAGGCGTCGTCGATCACGGCCCGCACCAGCGCCGGCGAATTCGAGCCCGGAACGTCGCGACCGCCCGCGGCGAACTGCACCGCGGTCGCGAGCCGGTCCTGAAGGTGCGGGTGGGCGCGGTCCACCGCCGCCGCCAGCGCCGCGTCCGGCAGCGGCGCAGCCACCGGGCGGATGATCCAGCGGTGGATGATCCACAGCCAGATGAGCGTGATGATCACGTTGATCGTCGCCCGCTGATCGACCGCCATGCGCAACGAGAAATCGAGCACGAACTGCGCCGCGCCGCACACCACCATCGAGGCCGCGAGCCGCACCAGGCCGTCGAGCGCGGCCAGCGCGCGCGCTCGGACGCGCAGCCGCGCGAGCGGCGCGAGAATCTGCACCGCGAGTTCGGCTGGCGGCGGCGTGGCGACGTTCATAGCAGGTGCATCCTGCGACGCAGAAACCATTCGATCGAGAGAGCGACCGCGATGCCCAACAGCAGCCACGTGCGGTCCCAGAGCGACCGGTCGGCGCCGCGGATCGTCTGGACCTGGTCGGCGTTCTCGATCCAGTCGGGCAGCTCGCCGGCCTGCGCGATCGGAACGTACAGCCCGTGGGTCTGCGCCGAAAGCTGCTCCAGGAGCTCGACGTTCTGCCGCAGCGCGCGCATCTCGACGTCGCTGCGCTGCACGAACACGTGCCGCGACAACGCGTCCGGCTGCCCCGGAAGCGGCTGCCCCGGCAGCGGCAGCCGCACGACCGCGAGCCCGGTCCAGTCCACGTCGAGCCGCCCGCTGAACCAGCCCTCGCGATCGGGCAGGCGCCGCAGCTCGACCTCACGCGGCGGAGCGTCGGCGCGCTCGAGCGTGGCGATCACCCGCTCGGCGTGCAGCGGCGCGAACGACGGATCGAGCACACGCGCCTCGATCCGGGCCGAATCGCCCGCGCGGTAGCGGTCGCGATCCAGCGTGAGCACGCCGCGCGAGTCCATCCCCTGGCGGCGCGCCGAGGCGAGATAGCGCAGCGTCTGCACCCAGAAGCGGTCAAACGCCCGCTCCGCCGTGGCGCGCCAGCGCCACGTCCCGTCGAACCCGCAGAACATCACGCGCCCCGCGCCAAACGGCTGGATCGCGAGTGCGACCGTACCGGGCGCGGCGGATCCGCGCGATTCGCCCGTGGCGCGGGCCAGCACGGTGGCGAGCGACTTCTCCCGCGTCACCGGGTAGCACCACCACAGCGGCGGCAGACTGCGCCAGAACGCCGCGCTGTCCGCGACGCCGTCCTGCAGCCGAAGCAGGGGGTGGTCCAGCGCGTCGGACGCCGCTGCGAGCCGCATCGAGTCCGTCGCGAACGCGCCCGCCTCGCTGAGCCGAACGCCCGCGTCCGGGTCGGGAGAGACCGGCAGCATCTGCGCCAGCTCCTCCAGACGCGGATCGGACAGGAAGCGGACCGAATACTGCGGGCCGGCTTCGTAGAGCAACCCGCCGCCGAATTCATCCACCAGCCGCCGAACCGTCAGCGCCCAGCTCGAGTCCAGTTCGCGGGGATCGGGATCGAGAAGGACGATCGCGTCGTACGCCAGCAACTGCTCCGGTTGGCGCGGCAGCTCGGCGATGGGCGCGTCGCCCTCGCGAATCGCCGTCGCATCCGCGGATTGAAGCCACGTGCTCAGCTCGATCGTCTTGTCGCGCAGCAGCAGCCCTGAGACGAAGCGATACTCGAACGAAGGTCGCCCGGAAATCAGCAACACGCGCAGCTTCTGGTCCTGCACCAGCACCGAGACGCCCGCTTCGTTGTCGATCAACGCCGCCTCGCGCGGCATCGGCGCGACCCGCGCCCGATAGACCCACTCGCCTGCCGCGTCCGGCTCGACACGCACGCGCAGCTCGGCCTGGCCGCTGACCGGATCGAGATCGACGGACTGGAGCGCGACGCGCCTCGGCTCAGCCGACGCTCCGTGAGACGGGGCGGTCGTCTCGGCCAGCAGCTCGACTTCCAGCGTGCTCAACGGAATCGCGCTGGCCGCGACCTCCACCCGCACCTCGAGCGGATCGCCCAGCGCCACGCTGGCCGGGGCCGAGACGCCCGACACGCGCACGTTCGGCGGTTCTTCCACACCGCCCACGCCGACGGTGAAAACCTGCGCGCGGACCCCGCGCATCCGCTGCGTCAGCACGTCTGCTCCGGGGCCGGCGTTGATCTGCCCATCGGTCACCAGCACGACCGCCGCGATCGGACCGTCGCCGAAATCGGCCAGCGCCAGTTCGAGCGCCGCGTGCGGGTTGGTGCCGCCGCCATCCGCACGGAGCGCGTCCCGCAGCACATCGGACGGCGGAACAGCCTCCGCGCCTTCCGGCATCGTCGCCGCCGGACCGCCGAGCCGCTCGCCGACCTCGTCGAACGTGTAGACGGCGAGACGATTTCGTTCGGCGAGGCGACGGAGCCACGCCTGTCCGTCCTGGGTGAACAGAGACAGGATCGCCTCGCGCCTCGTCGCCCCGGGCGCCTGTGAATCGTCCTCATCGGCGATCGCGATGCTCGACGAGTCATCCACGAGCAGGAGCACGACCGAACGCGTGATGCGCTTGGTGTACGTGGCGACCACCGGCTCCAGCAGGATCGCGACCAGCGCGAGCAGCACGCCGCCTCGCAGCGTCGCCAGCGCCATTCGGGCGCGCAGGCTGGCGCCAGCCCGCGCCTCGCGCCGGTATAGCCAGAACACGCAGTAAAGAAGGCACGCGAGCAGCGCCAAGCCGCCCAGCCGCAGCCAGCCGTCCGGCATGCCGGCCAGCTCGACCGCCGTCCGCTGCTGCTCGACGATGCCGCTCGCCAGCGCGATCATGCAACTTTCCGCCGCAGCCAGCGAGCGATCCGCACCGGCAGCGCCGCCGACGCCGATCGCTCCGACCCAAACCAGCACGCCAGCGCCTGCTCCGCCATCAGCGCCGCGGCGAGCGCGAGCAGAAGCGCCGGCCAGATTTCCCGCCGTGATTGCTCCGCGCTGCGCAGGAACGCGTCGGCCGAGGCCACATATTCGCACGGGATTCCGCCCAGCGCGCGTCGCAGTTCCGACTCCGCTGCGGTGGCGAGATCCGCCTCGATCGCGTCCGGGTTCACCGCGATCCATCGCTCGTGCGTCGAGCCGTCTCGCCGCCGGACCTGCGCGACGTGCGTGCCGAGTTGGCGGGCGATCGGCCCCACGCTCTCATCCGGACCGCCCTGGCCCGACACGCCGCCGGGCTCGCCCGCGACGGCCGACACTTGCGGATAGACCGGCGATCGGAATTCGACCGATTCGTCCGTCTGCGGATCGAACGGCACGGCCAAGGCGCGGCCCGCGATCGCCGACCCGGTCCCGGAGTCGCGCCGCGCGAGGTGTTGCACGAGCTCAAGCATCGTGACGACGTAACTTCCGTCCGGCGCGCGGGCCCAGTCGTTCCAGTCCAGGTCGGCCGTCGTCGTCACCAGCACCACGCGCCCGCGGCCGAGCCGCCGCTCCACTATCGCTGGCGAACCGGCGGCGTCCGTGAAGCGCGCCAGCACGGCCGGCGCGATCTCCGAATCGTCGTCGTCCTCGACCGCGGCGCCCGCCTGTTCACGCTGCGGCTCGAGCTCGACGCGCTGGAACCGGCGGAAACGAAGCGTTTCCGAAGCCTCCGCGCCGCTTTCGGCCAGCAGCGCGGTGACGGGGTGATCGATCGTTCGCCGAATGCCCACTCCGCCGGCCGCGTCGCCCGTGCGAGACGCGACGCCCTCGAGCCGACAGGCCAGGACGCCGGTCCCGTCGGCGTGCAGCGTGCGGTTGTACTCCTCGGCATCCACCTGGTCGCCGCAGAACACCGCCACGCCGCCGCCCGACCGCGCGAAGCGGGCCAGCGCGTCGGCCGCGGTCGAGACCGGCGCGGAGACGTTGCAGAGCAGCACGCAGTCGAATGCCGACAGGTCGGTCGTCGGCAGCTCTTCCGCGCCGATCGCCTCGGTCCGAATGCCGGACGAGAATGGTCCGGGCGGGGCCAGCGCGCTGCGCAGGCGACTGACCTCGTCGCGTAGCGGATCCGCGTCCGGTTGCCCGTTCACCAGCAGCACGCGGACCTCCGAGCGCACATCGATCGCCAACTGCCGCTCGTCGTCGTCAGGTAGGCGATCGGACGCCCCCACGCGGACCTGCAACGAGCTCCAGCCCGGCGTCGCCGCAGTGATCTCGAATTCGACGGACGCGACACTGCCCGCTTCGAGCCGTTCGATCTCGACGCCCGGCAGCGCCGCGTCCGCCAGCAGCGGCTGAAGCGGCAGGCGCGTGACAGGCCGGCCGGTGTGGTTCACCAGCGACGCACGGACGCGCGCCGGGATGCCGGCCACGACGATCGGCCGGACGATTTCCAGTTGCGTGATGGCGAGGTTGTCGCGCCGCTGCACGCCGGACGCGATCAGAACGACGCGAAGATGATCGGGTTCAAATCCTTCCAGGGCCGCAAGGGGCGAACGTCCCCGACCGTCCCCGGCAATCCACTCGCTGCTCTGAAAATCCGACAAGACGTACAAATCCGCCTGTCCGCCGGGGGCTAGCTCGGCCGCGAGCGACGCCGCGGCGTCGAGGCTTCGCTGCGGGGCGGCCGGCGTGACCTCCGGCTGGAGCTGCTCGAGGCGGCGCATCGCGTCCGCGAGCGCCACCGGGTCGAGTCTCGATCGGGAAACGAGCGGGTTTTCCGGATCGGAAGCGAGCAGCACGGTGAGTCGATCGCCCGGAGCTTCCTGAACGAGCCAGGAGACCAGCCGGCCGGCGGCGGCGCGCAGCCCGTCGAATTCGGCGCTGGCGCCGTTGTGGTGCCGGAGGCTGAGCGAGTCGTCCAGGACGATGATGCGTTCGACGTTCTGGCGTCCGCCTAGCAGCGACGCGATCAGCCCGGGTTGCAGGAAGGGTCGCGCGAACAGCAGGGCGAGCAGCGCCATCGCCAGGCAGCGCAGCGCCAGCAGCAGCCACTGTTCGAGGCGCATGCGGCGGCGGTTGCGCTTCTCGGCGTCGAGCAGGAAGATCATCGCCGCCCACGGCAGCGGGCGGTAGCGGCGTCTCGAAAGCCAGTGAATGACGATCGGCGCGGCGACCAGCGCCAGCGCGCCGAGCATCGCCGGCTGCAAGAACCCGATCGCGAGGATGCAGGCCGTGGGGGGGTTCACCGCCGTGCGACTCCCGCCTGCCGCCCGGCGCGGCGCGCCAGGTATCCGGACAGGACCGCGTCGACGCGGTCGCGCGTATTGACGCGCACGTAGTCGGCGTGGTGCTTGAGGCAGGTCGCCTCGACCCGCGCGCAGAACGCGCGAACGGCTTCGAGATAGCTGATTCGCAACGCCTGCGGGTCTGCCAGCAGGCGCATCGGCGATTCCAGCCCTTCGAACAGGACGTTTTCCGGAAAGGGCAGAGTCCACTCGTCGTCGTCGAGCACGTGCAGCACGATCAGCTCGTGCCCGGCGTAACACATGTGCTCGAGTCCGGACACGACGTCGTCCGCGTCAGTCAGCAGGTCGCTCATCAGCACCACCATCGAGCGGTGGCGCAGCTCCTCGGCCAGACGATGGAACAGCACCTTCACGTCCGTCGCGCGCTGCGGCGTCGTGGATTCGAGCACGTGCACGAGGTTGGAAAGCTGCACGCGCCCGGCGGCGGAGTGCAGGTGCGTCCGAACGGCGCTGTCGAACGTGACCAGGCCCGGAGCGTCCTGCTGGTTCGTGAGCAGGTACGCCAGGCTGCCCGCGAGCCGCGCGGCGTAATCGAACTTGCTCAGACCGTCGTGCGCGGCGCGCCCGCGATACGCCATCGACGCGCTGGCGTCCACGAGCAGGTTGCAGCGCAGATTCGTTTCTTCCTCGTATTCCTTGATGTAGAAACGGTCCGCCCGCCCGAACAGCCGCCAGTCGATGTAGCGGATGTCGTCGCCGGGCACGTACTGGCGGTGCTCGGCGAACTCGACGCTGAAGCCGTGATATGCGCTGCGGTGCATGCCCGAAATGAAGCCGGCCGCGATCGACCGCGCCCGCAGCTCCAACCCGCGCAGCCGCGCGATGACTTCAGGATCCAAGCACTTTGCGGACGCCGGCATCCACCACCTCGTCCTCGAGAGTCGGAGGCAGCGCCTCCAGCACGTGATCGATGATCCGGTCCGCGTCGAAGCCGTCGGCTTCGGCCGCGTAGTTCGTGATGATGCGGTGTCGCAGAACCGGATGAGCCATGGCGCGCACGTCCTCGACCGCGACGTGCTTGCGGCCGCGCATCACCGCCCGCGCCTTGGCCCCCAGCAGGAGAAACTGGACTGCGCGCGGTCCGGCGCCGAACGTGACCAGGCGCTGGATGAGTTCGAGGGGGCGGCTCGCTCCGTTTCCGCCCTGCGGCGTCGGCTCGGCGACGCCGCGGCGGACCGGTCGCGTCAGGCGCACCAGCCGCAGGGCGTAGTGGACGATCCCTGGGGCGGCCGGCACGCGGCGCACGACGTCTTGCAGGGCGAGGATTTCATCGCGCGAGAGGGCGGGCTTCAGCTCGGGCAGCGACCCGGTGGTGGTTCGCTGCGCGACTTCGAATTCCTCGTCGTAGTCGGGATAGTCGACGAAGACCTTGAACATGAAGCGGTCCTGCTGCGCTTCCGGCAGGGGATAGGTGCCTTCCTGTTCGATGGGGTTCTGCGTGGCGAGCACGAAGAACGGCGGCTCGATCGGGTGTCGCACGCCACCGACGGTGACGTGCTGCTCCTGCATGGCTTCGAGCAGGGCGGCCTGCGTCTTGGGAGGCGTGCGATTCACCTCGTCGGCCAGAATGATGTTCGCGAAGATCGGACCGGGCAGGAAGCGGAACGAGCGCTGCCCGGTGCGGCGGTCTTCCTGGATGACCTCGGTGCCGGTGATGTCCGACGGCATCAGGTCGGGCATGAACTGGATCCGGTGAAACTCCAGCCCGAGGCAGCGCGCCAGGCTGTTGATCAGGAGCGTCTTCGCCAGTCCCGGCACGCCCTCGAGGATGACGTGCCCGCGCGCGAACAGGGCGATCATCAGCAAGTCGATCACGTCGTGCTGGCCGACGATGACGGCGCTGAGCGACGAGCGGATCACGCGATACGCTTCGTGAAGCCGCGCCACCGCGCGCAGGTCGTCGGTCGCGTCGGCCCCGCCGCGCTGCACCGAATCGTGTTCGCTCATTCGCTGCTCCCGGTGCGTCGCCGCCCGCGCCGCGCCGCGACGCAATGCGGCCTCAGCGCTGCAGGATCGGCAGATTCTTGTACGGAATCTGGAGAATGATCAGCGCGATCGACGTGCCGTAGACCGGCCCCACGTGGTCGCCGTTCCAGAAGCCGCCTGCGCGGTCCTGCTTGTCGATCAGCAACTGGCGCATCGCCGGGAAGTACTCCTGCCACGCTGCGTCTCCGTGAAGATAGCTCACCTGCGCCATGTACAGATGCGCATAGAAATAGTGCCCGAAATAGCTGCTGGCCTGACCGAACCGCGGCGACAGATGCCGCTCGCAGAACTGCAGCGCCCGCAGCGCGCGCGGGTCTTCGTACAGCCCGGCGTTGAAATAGCACGCCACCGCGGCGGCCGTGATGGCCGGGCGGCTCGGGCCGCTGTCGCTCAGTTGGTAGCGGATCCCGCCGTCTTCGTTGGTCGAGCGCTCGAGATAGCTCATGGCATGGTCGATCACGCGCTTGGGCGTGGCGATGCCCACGTTGCGACACGCCCGCAGCGCCTGCACCTGCGTCACCGTCACAGAACCCTCGTCGCCCCGTGAATCCGGCGTGTACAGCCAGCCGCCCGCGGCGCTCTGGCTGCGCGCGGTCAGCTCGACCGCGCGCTGCAGCGCCAGGCGAAGCTGCGCGTGACGGGCCGGGTTCTCCTCCATGCCGTACACCTGCGCCAGAAACAGCAGCGCGAAGCCGTGCCCGTGCATGCAATGGCTTTCTTCCTCGACCTGCGCGATCAGTCCGTCGCGCCGTACGCCGTTCAGCAGGTACGTCAACGCTCCGCTCACGTTCGCCGCGTACGGGCCCTGCGTCGGCGTGCTGCCCGATGCCAGCATCGCCAGTCCGGCCAGCGCGGTCATCGCCGTGGGATACCCGCCGGTCGCGCCGTTCGTGCGCCAGCTCCCGTCGCGGTTCTGCGTCGACGCGAGATACACCAGTCCGGCCTCGATCGCCGTTCGCGCAGCCGGCGTGACTTCCGGCGGATGCTCCGGAAGCTGCGCCCGCGCGCAGGTCGCCAGCGCCGCGAGGCTGCTCAGCGCGGCCAGCGCCCGCCCGTACCGCCGCCGCGCAGTGCGCTGCGCAGCCCGCGTCATGGCGTCGTGCTCAGGACGGAACTGCCGTATCCAATCACGTTTCCACCCAACTGAACCACGATCCGCTGCGGCGTCACCAGCATGTACACGTCGCACGCCGAATCCTGCGCCGCGTAATCGTCGCGAAGCGACCGCGGCGCCGTCAGCGTGCCGTCCATCTTATCGACGAGTTGCAGGCGCGGCCCGTCGCCGCCTTCACCGGCGTCAGAATCCACGTCGCGCCAGTCCAGCAGCAATGGGATGAACCGCGGATGCCCCGAAAGCTGCGTCGGGTTGATCGCCACCCGCGTGCGAAAGTCGTGCGACCAGAGCAGAGAGCCGTCGCGACGCGAATGCACGCTCAGACGCACCGACATCGGCTGCGATTCATGGCCCGCCGGCGGCAACAGGCCGCCCACGTACACGCGGTCTCCGTCGCCTGCCATCGCCGTGATCACACCCACGTCGCGCAGCCCGGATGCCGTAACCGGCGCGCCCGAATCCGCCTCAGCGACCTGCCACGTCGACTCGTCCCGCGTTCGCCACGCGACCCACCCCTCGGCCTGCGCGACGTGTCGAACGAACGCCGGCGCCGTCGGCGTCGACCAGACCGCCGTCAGCGTCTCCGGCGAAACGCGCACCAGCGCCGCGTCGGTCCAGACCAGCAGCGCCCCGGACACCGCATCCACCGCACGAATCGACCCCGACGGCGGAGTGAATCGGCGCAGCTCGCCTCCGCTCGACGCGCGCATGAGCCATAGAGACAGGTCGTCTCCCACCGCCGCCAGCCATTCCCCGCACGACAACAGCCGAACCAGCCGAACACCCGGAAAGTCGCGCTGCCAGCGCAGCTCCCCGTTCCCCCAACCGAGACAGAGGACGCGATCCGGCCGAGCCAGCACGTGCGCCCCGCTATCGCTCACGACGCATTCCTGTTCAAAGTGAAGCGGAATCGCCTCCCAGGCCGCGATCGGGTGATCCCACCGCAGCCGACCGCCATAGCGCTCCGGCCCCAGGCCCATCCCGATCAGTCCGCCGGGCGTCGCCACCGCGGCCATCGAGCCGTGAATCGCGGCCGGCCACGCGGCGCGCTCCGGCCCCTCCCACGCGATTCGCCGCAGGTCCGGACCGGGCGCCTCGATCGCCGCCGACGGCGAACCGAGCGCATCGGGCGATTCGCGCAGCGGAAACCCATCCGACACCGCGCGACGCAGCTCAATCTGCCGCTTCTCGTTGTTTCGGACGACGATCCAGTCGCGCGCCGCGCGCTCGGGGTTGCCAACGTCGATCACCAGCTCGCAATTCGCCAGCCGCCACTGGCGCTGCAGATGTTCCGAGAACGGCGGCGGCGTCGCCGCCGTCAGTTTGCGCTGCGCGAGCTCGATCTGTTGCGCCCGGCGCTGCTGCTCCGCAGAAGCGCCTTCGGCGAAATCGGTCCGCCATGCAGCCTGGTCTCGAGCGGCTTCGTCGAGCATGCCGAGCGACGCGTGAACGTCCCAGCGGGCCAGCGCGAGCCGACGACGCTCGCCGATCGAAACGTCCGCTCCCGCGTCGCCCGCGAGCAGCAGGATGGCGCGCTCCGGCGGCGCGTCGACCATGTCGAGGACCGCACGCTCAATCAGTCGGCGATGTTCGGGCCTCGTCGCGCACTCGCCCAGACGCTCCAGCAGCCGCAGCGTCTTCCCTTCCGCGGAAGCGTCCGCGACGCAGCGCTCGAATACGGCCAGCGCCGCCGGCTCGGCGGCCTGGGCGAGTTGCTCGCGCAATCGGTCGGCGGCGAGCAGCCACGTCTGAATGCGTCGACGCGGATCGTCCGGGTCATCGAGCGCGACGGAATCGCCGAGCAGCACCAGTTCGGCGTGGTGCGCGATCGCGGCGCCAGGATCGCCCGCCCGATCGAGCCGCCTTCCGATGAGGACCTGTAGGCGCTGCGCAGCGGCCCGATCGTGGGCCCGCGCTGCGGCTTGACGCAGCCAATCGAGCTCGGACGCAATGTCGCCGGCTTCGTCGGACAAACGCTCGAACAGTTGCGAATAGAGCTCGTCTCTCGCTTCGGTCAGTCCCGGACCAGCCGCCGCCAGCGCGTCCAGTTGATGGATCGAACCGTCGTAATCGCCCTCCTGCGCCGCCAGCCAGGCCAATCCGAACGCGCCGCGGACTGCCTCAGCCGGCGCGTCCGCAAGCGATTCACAGCGTCTTCGCGTGGCGTCGAAGTCCGCGTAGCGCGTCAGGCCGCGCGGTCCGACGGCGACGATCGCGTCGGGCGCAACCACGATCGCAGTCGACAGCCCGTCTGCGGCACGAGGAAACTCCCACGCGTCGAAGTCGCTCGCCGTGTGGCGGTCGTCCTGCGCGCCGTGCCGCTCAAACTGCTCGACGCACAGGAGTTTGCCGGTCCGTCCGTCCACGACCACCAGGCCGCCGCGCGACGGGACATAGATTCGTTCGCCCAGAATGGCGGGACGCCCCGTCAGCTCGAGCGGGGCCGACCGCCACAGCGGAGACTGCGGGTCGGGCTGGGCGGCGCTCAGGCACGTGAGCCGATGGCCTGCGAACACGACTCCGGCGCCGACGCCGCCGACCAGCGCCGAATGCTCTCCGCGCGCGACGCGCCAGCGCTCATGCCCCTCGAAGCGGTCCAGCCCCAGAATCTCGGTCGAGTCTATGGGCGCGACGACCAGCACGTCTCCGACGATCTGGGGCCGCTCGATGCCGTAGCGCTCCGGCGTCTCAACCGGGTGCCACCAGGGTTGCCCGCGCTCCCGGGCCACCGTGCTGGGATAGACCGTCGCCCATTTCCAGCTCAGATCGCTCGGGGAAAGAGCCGCGATCACCCCGTTGCCGGTGCTGACGTAGATGGCCGTGTCGTCGGACGTGATCAGGCCGGCGCCCCCCTCGGGCGGGAAGCGCGTCGGCGGACCGACGATCTCCGCTTCGCGGAGCACGCGACCGTCGGCCGGCGAGAGTTCGCCCACGCACAGCGAACCATTGCGCACATAGCTGGCGATCAGGCGCTCGCCCAGCGCCAGGGGGCGATCCTGAAACGAAACGTCGTACAGAATGCCGCCGGCGTCCGTGCCGGTTCGCCAGGCGATCGCCCCGGAGCTCAGGTCGCGCGCCACCAGTTCGTTGCGCTGCGCGCCTTCCGGCGCGGCGCGGAATGGACGATGCATCAGGTCCAGTTCGCTCTGAGCGCCGAGCTCCGGAAGACCCTCGATCGTGAACGCCCTGCCGAAGCCGACCGACAGCGTGTGTCGCAGGTGATCGTCGATCAGCGTCGTCGGATCGGGCGGCGTCTCGCCCGACGAGTCGGGCGAGACCGGACCGGAGGTCGCTTCGCGCACCCGCCACAACTCGACCAGCGTCAGCGCATCGAACGCGAGAATCTGGCCGAACAGCCGCACGACAACGCGGTCGTCCACGAAACGCGGTTCAAGCAGCGGCATGCGGCGCGACGCGGAGATCTGCTCGGCGAGCTCCTGCGACCAGGACGCCGCGGACGGCGCGCCCGACACCGGCCGGGTCCAACTCAGCGCCGAGCCGATGCGTGGAGAGAGCGTCCACGCCGTGTCCGGTCCGTCCGCGATCTCCGCTTCGAGCCACGAACGCAGTGCGGCGCCGGGCGCGCCGCCGCCGTTGCCATCCAGCCGAGCCGCAATCTCCATGTGGCGCGCCGCGCCCTCGCGATGGCTCGTCACCGCCAGCGCCGCCGCCAGGCGCCAGTGCGGCGCCGGGTCGTCCGGAGTCGCGCGGCACAACTCGTCCGCGATCTGCATCGCCTCGGTGAATCGTCCGGCGTCGAGCAGCAGGTCCGCCAGCTCGATGCCGATTCGCGGCCAAGCCGTGCTGAGACGATATCGGCGGAACAGCGTTTGCAGCTCGGCCAGGTCGAGCCGGCTCCGCGCGGCGTCAAATCGCGCCGTGACTTCGGCGTCGTACAGGCTGCGGTAGAGCTCGACGCCTTCGGCGGGAAACTGCGACAGCAGGCGGGCGGCCTGATGCCACACCGGGAAGTAGGTGCGACTGCCCGGGGCGCCGACCAGCGCGCCCGGCAACGCCGAGATCTGATCGACCAGTTCGATCGCCAGGCGGTAGTCGCCGGCGGACAGCGCCTCGTCGACCCGGTCGGAGAGAATCAGGGCCTCGTTGCTCTCAGGCAGCGTCGCCAGCACCGGGCGGGCGCGCGCCGCCGGTTGCTGAGCGGCGGCTTCGCCGACAGCGGCGATGAGCAGCGCTGCGTTCACCCATCGGACGATGCGGATGCGGATGCGCATGCGTGCGCCCTCGCCGGCTGAGCCGCGCGCGGGGATCGCGCTGCGGGCCGGTTCTGAGAGTCTATTCGGGAGTCTACGGGCTGCGAACCCGCGAGCTCGTCAACCGCGGCGTTGCAGCGCGGATGCTGCGCGGGCGGGCGGCGACGCCGCGGGTGCGAGCGCCGGACTAGGGGTTCTCGGCCAGACCGCCGAAGATCGGATCCTGAGACGCGTCACAGAACGGCGGGAACGTGCAGAACGGATCGATGTCGAGTCCCTCGCCGGGCTCGTCGATCCCGCTGGTGCTGAACTGGTAGAGGCGCGGGTCGCAGTCGAGCACAGTTCCGCAAGGGTTGAAGTTGTTGAGAACCTGACCGATCCCGAGGTTGCAGCCGCCGAACTGAAACGCGGAGCCGCCGATGGCGACGGCGACAGCGGATCGCATGGCTGCGGACAGGCGAAAGCGCTTCATCGGGGCAATCTCCAGTCAGGGCGGTCAGGGCGTCGTCGCCTCAGTGACGGGGCAATCGATCAGCAATCGCACCGGCTCGCAGAAGTTGAAGAACGAGCCACCGGCGCAGTTCAGCACGGCGCATTCGTCGAACAGGCCGACCGCGGTCTGCAGCGCGATCTGCGCGCAGCCCTGGGGCACGAGTCCGGTCTGGAAGACGGTGGCAGCGCCGCACAGGACGAGCGCCGCGGTGACTTTGGTTCGAAACGGGGACATGCAGGGCACTCCGTCGCAGGCTGAGACCTGCGCAGAACTATACGGTTTCGCCGACTGGTCGATCAAGGGGTCTTCGGGCGCAAAAAGAAAAGCGGGGCGTCGCGTAATGAGCTGTCGCGAGGCGCCCCGCTTGAGTTCTGAGTCTGAACGCCGTGAAGTCGTTCAGTTCGTGTTGTTGCCGCCGAGCAGACCACCCAGATTGGTGAGGTCGATGCCCAGCGTGCCGAGGATGCTGTTGACGCTCAGGCGGAGCGGCCCAAAGAGGCTGCAGCCCAGAGCCATCATGTAGCCGCTCGACATCAGCACGAGAGCGGCGATCTTGCGCTTCGACATAGTCCATTTCTCCCTACTGAGTTCTGACTGCGGCGGCCAGCGCCGCAGACTGGTTCGCTGTTCCAGCGTAAAGCTAGCCGTGACGCGTTGAACGCGCTGTCCGAGCCCGCTGCCCCCCCCGAGGGGCGCTGCGGGACGCCCGGACGCCGACCGATTACAGGAAGATGTCTTCCTTGATGATGTCGATGGCGATGTTGATCCAACGGTTGTCCGTCGGCCAACCCGCGTTCCACAGACCCTTCCAGAAGCTGCCCAGGCAGCCGTTCTGGAACAGCATCGAGCCGCTGGCGAGAACCGACGCCAGGGCAAACCACTTCGCATTCTTGTTCACTGTGGACTCCTTCCGTATGGCCTGCACGCGATCCTGACGCCGCATGCGGCGCGCGTCGATCACGCGACGGCCGAACGTGTCGTGTGTTTAGTCAACCGCGCCGAGAACGATGATGTCGCCGAGGATGTCGCCCCAGAAGGCGCCGCACTGGCCCCACTGAAACGCCATCATCCCGATACCCAGACCCAACAACAGAGCCTTTGCACGCTTCATTTTTGGTTCTCTCCGATGTGTTACTTTGCTTACCACTCGCTTCGTCGATTCCGTTTAGTCGAAGAGGGCGGCGATGATCACGCGCTGAATGATCGCCTCGGCACACCCGCCGACGTTCGTCAGCTGAAACAGGCTTCCAGCCGACAGCAGAAACGCAGCCTTGATCCAGAACTTCTTGTTCATCGCAATGAGCCTCCAATTTCAGAACGCTTGCCCCGGGTCATCTGCACGCACACGATCGGTAACGCACCGATCGACCCGAGAGACTCCGCATCGGTCAGCTCAAACCTACAGAGGCTGTAGACAACCCATCCCGGGGGCCGCCCAGACCTGACCGCGCCGTACAATTGCGCCGGAACTATACGACCTTCAACCCCCTTTGCAAGTCCCGCTTCCCACAATTTCCCGAATATTTTCTTCCGAAACCGGTTCCAAAACCCCGATTTCCGTGATCATCCCCCGAATCAATCCGCCCGGAGTCACGTCAAACGCCGGGTTCAGCCGACCCGCTCCCGACGCAACCATCCCCGGAGCCAATCCCCATTCCAGCTCCGATCCCGCTCGCTCCTCTATCGGTATCTCGTCGCCGCTCCCCAGACTTAGATCAAACGTGCTCGACGGAGCCGCCACGTAGAACGGAACCCCGTGCGCCGCCGCCGCCAGCGCCAATCCATATGTCCCGATCTTGTTCGCCGTGTCCCCGTTCGCCGCGATCCGGTCCGCGCCAACCACCACCATCTGCACCAGCCCGCGACGAATCAGGCTCGCAGCCGCCCCGTCGCAGATCACATCCACCTCGATCCCAGCCGACGACAACTCGAACGCCGTCAGCCGCGCGCCCTGAAGCAGCGGACGCGTCTCGTCCGCCAGAACTCGAAACCGAGTGCCGCGCGACTTCGCCGCGTACAGAATCGAAAGCGCCGTGCCATGCGCCGACGTCGCCAGCGCCCCGGCGTTGCAGTGCGTCAGGACGCACCCGCCAGCCGGCACCAGATGCGCGCCGTGCTCGCCGATCGCACGGCAGACGGCCGCGTCCTCAGCCGCGATCGAACGCGACTCCCCCAGCATTGCCGCCCACGCCGCTTCGCCGCTGCGCGCGCCAACCGACGCGGATAACGCCCGCCGCACCGCCCAGGACAGATTCACGGCCGTGGGACGCGAAGATTCCAGATATGCCGCACAACGCTCCGCTTCAATCCGGAATTGCTCGATCGGACGCGAACGGAAGCTCCGCGTCCCCAGGCACAGTCCGAATGCGGCCGCGACCCCGATGGCCGGCGCGCCGCGCACGCACAGCTCGCGAATGGCCTCCCACACCTCGCGCGACGATTCGCATCGGCGGTACGAAACCGTCAACGGCAGTCGGGTTTGGTCGAGCAGCAGGAGCGCCCCGTCGTCGCCGCCTTCCCAATACAGCGTGCGCGGCAGGCCGCCGAAAGACTCCGGAACGGCCGAGGCGATGCGGACCGCGGATTGACTCATGTTGGCGCGTCCCCGGGGGTGTCGAGCGCCCCGCGCCGCCGGTGGCGCGGGGCAGACCATCCAATGAGGGCGCTGGGACTCGAACCCAGGACCCACGGCTTAAAAGGCCGTTGCTCTACCTGCTGAGCTACGCCCTCAGGCGCCGCGAATCACTCCCGCGACGCAGTCACCGAGTATAGGCCGAATCCGATCCGGGTGGGGAACGCTCCCCAGCCTCAGATTCGCGCCGCGATCGGCGGAAATTGCGCGTCCGGGCTGGGACGCGACGCGCTCATTTGCCCTCGAGCCAGTTCTCGCTGACCGCCACGTCCACCCGCAGCGGCACGCGCAGCTTCATCGCGCTCGACATCACGTCCGCCACCGCCCGCGCGCACCGCTCGGCGTCCAGACGCGGCGCTTCGCACACCAGCTCGTCGTGCACCTGTAGGAGCATCCGCATCGGCAGGCTCGCGCTGCGGATGCGATGGTCCAGCCGGATCATCGCCAGCTTGATCAGGTCGGCGGCCGAGCCTTGCACCACCGTGTTGACGCTCAGCCGCTCGGCCTGCGCGCGCACGGAGTTGTTGCGCGAGTCGATGTCCGGAATCGGGCGTCGCCGTCCCAGCATCGTCCGCACGAATCCGTCGCGCCGCGCGCTGTCGATGCAGCTCTGAATGAACGCACGGATGCGCGGATACCGACCGAAGTAGGCGTCGATGAAGCCCTGCGCGTCGGTGCGGCTCATGCCGGTTGACTGCGCCAGCCCGTGCGCCGTCTGCCCGTAGATGATGCCGAAGTTGACCGCCTTGGCCCGGGCCCGCATCTCGCGCGTCGCCTGCTCAGGCGAGACGCCGTTCACCTGCGCGGCGACGAACGCGTGAATGTCGTGATCTTCCTGGAACGCGCCGATCAGCGCTTCGTCTTCGCTGAAATGCGCCAGCACGCGCAGCTCGATCTGCGAGTAGTCCGCTACGATCAGCCGCTCGTCCGGGCTGCGCGGCACGAACGCGCGCCGGATTTCGCGTCCCATTTCCGTCCGCACGGGGATGTTCTGAAGGTTCGGTTCGCTGCTGCTGAGCCGACCGGTGATGGCGCCGGTCTGGTGGTAGCTGGTGTGGATGCGCCCGGTGCGGCCGCTGCGCGACGCCGGCAGCGCGTCCACGTACGTGCTGCGCAGCTTCTGAATCTCGCGATACTCCAGAAGGCGGGCCGGCAACTGCTGGTCCGGGTTCTCGATGGCCAGCGTCTCGAGCGTCTCGGCGTCGGTCGAGCGCGCCGTGCGCGTCTTTCGCACCACGCGGAACCCGAGCTTGTCGAACAGCACTTCCGCGAGCTGCTTGGGCGAGTCGAGATTGAACCGCGCGCCCGCGAGCTTGTGAATCTCGTCCGTCAGTTCGTCGATCCGCGACGCCATCCGGCGGCTCATGCCGGCCAGCATCTCGACGTCGATCGAAATGCCGTTGTGCTCCATTTCCGCCAGCACCGACACCAGCGGCATCTCGGTCTCGAAGAAAAGAGCACGCAGGTCCGACGTTTCAAGCTGAGGCTCGAACCGCTCCTTGAGCCGCCACGTAAAATCGGCGTCCTCGGCCGCGTATTCGCACACCTGCCGCACCGACACCTGGTCCATGCGAAGCTGGTCGCGGCCTTTGCCGATCAGGTCGGTGATCGGAATCATGCGATGACCCAGCAGGCTCTCGACCAGCGCATCCATCTTGTACGTGCCGCGCCCAGGATCGAGCACGAACGCCGCGATCATCGTGTCGAACAGCGGACCGGCCACCGGCATGCCCGCGTCGCGCAACACGTTCAGGTCGAACTTGAGATGGTGTCCGACCTTCGTGCTGCGCTCGTCGGCCAGGATCGGTCCGAGCGTCTCGCGCAGCAGCGCTAGGGGCAGCGTGTCGCCGACCGGGGCGCGCACCGGCAGGTAGCAGCCGCGCCCGCTCCGCCAGGACAGCGAAATGCCCACCAGGTCGGCGTCGATCGGGCTGATGCCGGTCGTCTCGGTGTCCACCGCGAACGCGCGCTGCTGCGCCAGCTCGGCCACGAGCGCCCGCAGCGCGTCCGGCGTGTCGATCAGCTCGTATTCGCCCAGCCCGGACGACCCGGCGGCGGGCGTCGCAGGCTCCGCGAACAGCGAGCCGGGCGCGGGGCGCGCGGGCGGAGTCGCCGGGGGCGCCGGCGCTTCGAGCGGCGCGGCGTTCGCCGGCGTCGCATCCGACTTCGGCAGCAGCTCGGGCAGCCGGCGGAAGCCCAACTGCTCGAACGCGTCGCGCAGCGCGCCCCACGCAAAGCGGTCGCATCGGGACGATTCGAGCTCGAATTCGATCGGCACGTCGTCGCGCAGCGTCACGAGCTGGCGCACCAGCTCGATCTGCGAGGCGAACGCCAGCACGTTCTCGCGCTGCTTGGGCGTCAGCTCGTCGGCGTGCTCGACCACGCCTTTCGCCGTGCCGTACTTCTGTATGAGCTTCGCCGCCGTCTTCGGGCCGATCCCGACCACGCCGGGCACGTTGTCCACGCTGTCGCCGATCAGAATCTGTGCTTCGATCGCCTGGTCCGGCCGCCAGCCCTTGTCCGCCAGCAGCGATTCCGGCGTAACGACCTCGTCCTTGCCGGGGTCGAACATCGACACGTTCGGGCCGAGCAATTGCTCGAGATCCTTGTCCTTGCTGACGAGGTAGACGTGCAGGTCGGGCGACGCCAGCCGGCGAACCAGCGTGGCGAGGATGTCGTCGGCCTCGAACCGCTCGCGCCGCAGGATGGGGATGTTCGCGGCCCGCAGCAGGGAGATGACGCGGTCGAACTGCAACGGCAGGTCGGCCGGCGGCGGGTCGCGATGCGCCTTGTAGTCGGCGTAGAGGTCTTTGCGGAAGACGGTCTCATCGGACACGTCGGTGACCATGACGAGGTAGTCGGGCTTGCGATTGCGCACCAGGTTCAGCAGCGTCTGGAAGAAGACGTGCGTGGCGCGGGTCGGCTCGCCGGTCGGGGAGGTCAGGTTGCCGAACGGCGCGAAGTACGCCCGGTAGACCTGCGCATGCCCGTCGATGAGATACAGGGTCTGCGGCATGCGCGAATGCTACGACGCGCCGTCGGCGGCGTCACGTGCGGCGGCATCGCGGGACGGCGGCTTCCCCGCGAACGGGCGTGCCGGTCATGGGCTCTCGCAGGCGCCCCAGTGGGCTTGCCCGTTCCGACGAGATCGGAGATCGCACGTCCGGGTATGCGGCTTGCAAAAAAAAAAGACGCGATAACATTGGTTCTCGCGTGAGATTGGGGCAATCAGTTCAGTCCTGCGTCGTTCAGGGTGCAACCGTGTATCGTGCTCGGCATATGAGCGTGTGTGCTGTGTTCATCGCGAGTATCGTAATCGTGACCTGCGCTTGGGCCGCGGCGATCAGCCCAACGCAGCCGATCGGCCAGTGCCGCGCGCGGGTCATCGCGACACAGACCGGGCAGGGCTGTTGCGAACCGGATGTGAACGCATGCGACTACACGGAAAGCATCGTCGCCAGCGACTGCGCCGGAGCATGTCCGATTGGCCGCACGTGTGTGGCGGCTGCTCAGGAGTTGGACGTCGTCTGGTACTATCGTGAGTGCGAAGGGGGTTGCCCGAGCACGTGCAATACTGTGGCTGAGGTGTTCGACACGGGATGGGTGATTCTGGATTGCGACTGCCACCTGGAAACGTGAGCGAGGACGCCGAAATGTCGACGCGACTGCGCCGTTGTGGACGTATTTCGCTGGCAGCCTTCGCCGCGACGCTCGTCGTCACCGCGCCTGCTGCCCTGGCCGATGAACCGCACTCCCAGATTCGCGCCGCGCACGAGTCATACCGCGCCGCGCTGCGCAGCGCCGTCGTGCAGGAATCCATCGACTTCAATCGTCCGTTCGCCGCCGCGCAGGAAGCAGCGCTGCGCGAACGCATGCAGCGCGACCTGCCCGAGCACGAGCGGCAGTGGCGGGCGGCCATCGCCGCCGAGGGCGGAACCGACGAGGAGTGGATCGCCGCGCAACGCGCCGCGCAGCATGCGCAGATCGACAAACGCATCGCGCTGGTTCGTTTGAGCGCGCAGTTTGCGCTCACGCGCACACGCACGATCGACTTCGCCGCCGGGCGATCCCGCTACGACGACGTGGACGCGCGGAACGTCGCGCAGATCGCGACCGATGCCGGACTCACGGACGAAAACGACGCGCTCGACCTCAGCCGCACGCGCACGCGGATTCACACCCACGAGCGTGGCGTGGTTCTTTATCCGCGCCCGACGACGCTGGGTGTCGCATCGCGCGCGGACCGGTTCGACGCCGACGCCGAACTGCTGACGTTCGGCGTCCTGCCGCCGGGATTCTTCGCCGCCGACCGCACGACGACGTTCGAAGCCGACCCGGCGACCGGCGACGTCACGCTGACGTCCGCGGCCGCGGAAGGTCGCGGCATCGCGCGGCTGAGCGCAAACCAGGGCTGGCGAGTGACGCGGTTCGAGACGTTCGATGCCGACGGAACGAGCGTGGAGTCGCTGACGCTGGACGACTATCGCGAAGTCGATGGCTCGTGGGCGCCATTCTCGCGAACGCGCCGCACCGCCGAGGCGAGCGAGACGGCCACCGTCGAGTCTGTCCGGCTGAACGTGTCGGCGGCGGAGTTCGAGGGGCGCTTCGACGTGTCGACGGATTACCGCGTTCGTTCTGTCGGACCCTGACAACCCGGGGAGCGTCGTCGTCCCGCCGGCATCTGTTCGATTCACGCTGAAGTCCGCCTGTTTCCTGCGGGCGCTACGGCCGGCGCGACGCGCTACCCACGCGGCGCGGCGGCAGCGCCGACGGCGAAACGCTCACCCCCCGGTGCTCACGCACGTTCGGCTGGCGAATCGCACCGGTTGGACCGCATTGCGGCGTCGTCACGGGGCGGCCGAGATACTGCGGCGCGTACTGAAGGGTATTCCAGCTCTGTCGCGGCGCGCCGCTGATCGCGCCGCCATATCGCGGATACGACGGGCTGCCGAGGTGAACGCCGCGCCCCGTCCCGCCGACGTTGTAGCGGCCAAAGGTCTGGCCGCGCTCGCCCGGTCCGGGATGATATCGCCCGAAGCGCGTGCCGCGATCGGCCGGCGCGGGATAGCTGCGCCCATCGCCGCGCAGCGTGCGTCGCTGCGAATTCGGAAAATCATCCGGGCCGAACCGTACGGCGACGCCGACGTCGCGCTGATCGCACCGGGCCGGCCCGATCGGGGCCGGCGAAAGGCCGCGGTAGCTTCGCGTCAGCGTCGAGCGCGAGTAGAAGCTCCGCGCGGCGACGTGCGCCGGTGCGTTGACGACCACGAGCTCGCGCGGCCCGGAAGGCGGGCAGAACTCGCCGCTCCCGACGCCGCCCGCAAGTGTCGTGAGCCCGCCATAGACCGGATAGTCGACTCCATACGCAGAATTCGGATCGAACGAGACGCCTGCGATTTCGAGCGTGCCCGGTTCATACGCGCCGGCCGCCCACTGCGGCGGCGCACCGTCGCGTTCGCGCCATCCCTCCTCGCGCGGGTCGAACGACCCGTCGCGCGCGGGACTCGCCCCTTCGTGCGGTTCGAGCCACTCTCCGCGCGCGTCGATGAACTCGTGCCGCGAACTCGAGCAGGCGCCACAAGCGAGCGCGGCAGCCGCGGTCAGGAGTTTCCAGCGTTGGTTCATGACACAAGTCCTCGCAGGAGATTGGGCGCGCCGCCGTCCGCCGCCGTCGCCTACGATTCTAGACAGCGCGCGAGCCGCTCAAGTTCGTAACGATTCGCTTTTTGCGCCGATCGCGGGCGCGCGACGCGGATCGTGTGGCGGCACGATGCTCAGCGCGGGTGACGCAATCGGGCGATTCAGGATTATCGGCGGGCCGGTCTGCGACCGCTCGGCCCGCGCGGATGCCTGGGTGAAGCCATCAACCAATTCGTTTACTTGCGCTTCAGGATCGCCCTCCACCCGACCGACGTGTCCGGCGAGGCGGTCGATGAGGTGCGGATGTCGTCCACGACATAGAAGCAGTTTGGATCCAGCTCGCGCGCACGGCGGATGATCGCTGGCGCACGTCGCCGCTGCGTCTCCGCGTAGAGCAGCCAGACCGGGCCGTCCTTGCCGTGTCCCTCGAATCGCGTCACCGCGATCCCGTCGGCGCGAAGCGCTATCGCGACCTCGTGCCCGTTCCGCGAGAAGACGCGCACCACCTGCTTGCCCAGCGACAGCCACTGCTCGAGCATCAGCCCGACGTAATTGCCGGTCGCGAATCCGAGCGCATAACTCACCGCGTACGCCGGATGCTGCAGATTGCTGATGACGCGCGAGACCGCGAAAATCCAGATCAGCACCTCAACGAAGCCGAGAATCCAGGACAGCCCGCGCATGCCGCGAAGAATCGCCACGGTTCTCAACGTGCCCAGCGAGACGTCGCAGATTCGAGCCACTACGATCAACGCGCAAGTCAGCCAGACCGAAGTGTCCATCGAATTCGCGCCTCCACCGCCCCGCGCCGCAGCGCACGCTTCGCGCCGGGGCCGGAGCGATCTTCGACGACCCCTGCGCACGCGGCAAGTGGCACGGTGGCTTCGCCGACCGTGCCGGCGGACGGCAAAAAACCGAGGGCGTCCGTGAGCAAGCCCACGAACGCCCTACATTGGCTGCCCCCGCGGCAGCGATTCACTCGTACGCCGCGCCGCTCACGCAGACCCGCGAGCGCGGGAACGACGCCTAGCCCGGCATCAGGACCGTGTCGATGACGTGAATCACGCCGTTCGACGCGTCCACATCGGTGGCGCTGACCGTCGCGTCATTCAGCATGACCTTGCCGCCCTTGACCTGAATCTTCACGACGCCGCCCTGCAGCGTCTTGGCCTCGCTCATCCCCACCACCGCATCGCTGTACACGCGGTTCGCGACGATGTGATACTTCAGGATGCCGGCGAGCTTCTCCTTGTTGGCCGGCTTCAGCAGATCCTCGAGCGCGCCCTTCGGCAGCTTCGCAAACGCCTCGTCGGTCGGTGCGAAGACCGTGAACGGTCCGCCCGTCGCCAGCGTGTCGGCCAGGCCCGCCGCAGTGGCCGCGGCCAGAAGCGTCTTGAACGTCTCGGCGCCCCCGGCGACCTTCACGAGATTGGCATCCTCAGGCAGAATCACGGCGTCGATGACATGGATCACGCCGTTCGAGCAGGCGATGTCGGTCTTCACGATCTTCGCCCCATCGGCCATCACCGCGCCGCCGGCCGACGTCAGGCTGATCCACTGGCCCTGAACGCTCGCCGCGCCGCGCGCTTTCGTCACGTCGGCGGCCATGAGCTTCGACGGCACGACGTGGTACGTGAGGATCGACGCGAGCTTGTCCTTGTTCTCCGGCTTGAGCAGGTCCTCGAGCGTGCCCTTCGGAAGCTTCGCAAACGCTTCGTCGGTCGGCGCGAAGACTGTGAACGGCCCGTTGCCCTTCAGCGTCTCCACCAGGCCGGCCGCCTTCACGGCCGTGACGAGCGTGTTGAACTGCCCCGCGCCGACTGCGGTGTCGACGATGTCCTTGGCCGAGGCGCCGCCGCCGGCCAGCCCGGTGCTCGCGCCGAACAACCACGACATCAGGGCGGCCGCTGCAAACGTTCGATGTTTCATAGGTTTCGTCTCCTGACTGAAGCGCTCCATTCTGGGCGAGCGCGTTGCCCCTCTTTCGTGACACACAGGACGCGGCGTGTGCCGGCCGCGCTCAGCATCCGCCTAACGGTCGCGGAAGATCGCGGCGTCGAGCGCCGGCTCGCCGTTCAGCAGCCCGACCGCAAAGATCGAATAGACCGCGCCATCCGCCAGGCTCACGCCGTCCAGCGTCAGGACGGTGACCGTGCCGGTCGCGTCGCGCACTTCGAGCGTGTATGTGCCCGCGTCGACCGCGATGTATCCGCCGCTCTCGCCGAATGACACGTCGTCGAACAGCGTCGTCCCGTCCGGCAGCGTGATGTCCACGGTCGGCGCGTCCGGACCGGCGTGAACGAAGCGCACCCGCGCTTCGCCGCTGTTCGGCGCCGTGTTGTCGTCCGCCAGCACCAGCGGCTCGATGTCATTCAGCACATTGATGGCCGCAACGGTCGTGTCGGTTCCGTCGTCGAACGGGAGCGTCGCAGCGATCACCGCCGTCGCGTCGCAGCCGGCCCCGGCGCCGGTGACGGCGATGTCGTACGTGCCCGCCGGGACCGTGGCGTAGTCCGTGCCGCCCGGGAATTCCGCGCCCTGAAACAGCGCCGATCCGTCAGCGCAAACGTCGACGGCCGGGGCGTCCGGACTGGCGTGAATCACGCGAACGCGCGCGGTCTGCTGATCCATCGGACAACCAGTCGTGAGTGCCAGGAACCCGATCGCGGCGGGAATGAGCAGCAAGTTCCGCATAGGGCTTGAACTCCAGAGGTCATTCCGGCGGATCGACCGACCACCGACCGGTCCGCACGCGGAACGATAAAACGTCCAATTCATGCAAAACGTTAAAGAGTGTAGCGACGCGGGCGCGAAGTCAAGCAGACCGCGCGATGAGCACCGGTAAGTCAATTAATCAGAGTTGTTTGCGATCAAGTGTCGCGGAGCGAATTTCTGGATGCGCCCCGCCGCGAACGGGCGAACTTTGCGTCTGAACGGCGGATCAAGGGATCGGGGAATCGAGGGATCCAGGGATCCAGGGCTCGAGGGATCGGCGAGAAGCCGCCAATCGCCACCAGTCGGTTGATGAACTTCTGGCGCGGGTCTTAAACCCGCGTTCTCGCGAGTCCGTTGAAAACCTCGCACGGGTCTTCAACCCGCGTTCTCGTCGGCGGCAGCGCTGCACCACGCACGCGGGGGTCAAATCTTCAACGGGCTGCTACACCTCGATCCACTCGAACCGGATGTTGCTGTCGGTGAGCCGGGCGAAGTACCCCTGCACATCGTCGATGCCGGTGACACGCCGCACGAAGCTGGCCGCACGCACCAGGTCCGCCCGTTGAACCAGTTCCAGCCGCCGGTCGGAGAGCTGCAGCCGCTCGGTATAGAACGCGCAGCCTTGGTGGGCGATCAGCACGACGCGTCGGAGTTGGTGAACGTCTACAAGGAATTTCAGCTCATCGACCACGCCCTGTTCCGCGACGTGCGCCTGCGGATGCCCGGCCAGGCAGGCCGCGCCGCCCGGCAGCGCGACCCGGTCGTAGCGCGGCAGCCGCAGCCCGTTTTGAAGGAAGTCGTCGAAGTGCTCACCCACGCGGCCATCGGAACAGTAAATCGCCGCTGCGCCGATTCGGGCGCGTTCGTACGCGAGTGGGCTGTCGTATTCGGTTCGTGCACGTTCAGTCGGCATGGAGCACTGAGCGGCAGTATACAAGATTTAGCGTACTCAGGGGTCGGCTCTCGTGGGGCAGGCTTCCAACTGCCCACTATCTGTGGGGCCGGCTTCCAACCGGCCAACAGCCTAGTCTCAAAATTTGCTCCGCTCATGCGGCATGCTCTCGCCATACACGGAGTGACCATGCGAAGCGCCTGCGTCGATCGCCACTCGGCCAGACGCCGGCGGTCGCAGATTCTCGAAGACGCGGCGCCTTCAGCACTCGAATGCCGGCGCGGAGCGCCGCCGCCGCGTCAGCGATCGACCTCGCCCATGACGATGTCGATGCTTCCTACGATCGCGGGCACATCCGCCAGCATCACGCCGCGGCAGACCTCGCCCAGGATGGAGATATTGCAGAAGCTCGGTCCGCGGGCCTTGACGCGATAAGGGATGGCCGAGCCGTCGCCGACGACGTAGAAGCCGAGTTGACCGCGCGGGTTCTCGCCCTCGAAGTAGGCCTCGGCCGGCGGGAGCTTGATGTTGCGATACCCCTTGGCGCGGACTGGCCCGTCCGGGAGCTGTTTCAGCGCCTGTCGGACGATGCGGCAGCTCTGCTTCATTTCGAGCATGCGCACGAAGTAGCGGTTCCAGCAATCTCCCAGCGTCACCTCGCGCGGGATGCCGTCCGAGCCGCCGTCCACGCCGACCGGGATGTCGAATTCGAAGCGGTCGTAGAGGTCGTACGGTCGCGCGCGGCGCAAGTCCCACTTCGGTCCGCTGGCGCGCAGGCACGGGCCGCTCAGTCCGTACGCGATGGCGCGGTCGGCCGAGATCACGCCAACGCCCGCGGTGCGCCGCACGAAGATGTGATTGAAGCTCAGGAGCTGGTTGTACTCGTCGATCTTCGGCTCGAAGTAATCGAGAAATTCGACGCAGCGCTCGACGAATCCGTCCGGCAGGTCGTCGCTGAGCCCGCCGGGGTAGATGTACGAGTAGGTCAGCCGCGCGCCGCACAGCGCCTCGAACAGGTCCAGGATGTACTCGCGCTCGCGAAAGGCGTAGAGAAACGGCGTGAACGCGCCCATATCCAGACCGTAGGTGCCGAACGCGACCAGGTGCGACGCGACGCGGTTCAGCTCCGACGCGATCACCCGGATGTACTGGCCGCGCTCCGGCGTCTGGATGCCGCACAGTCGCTCGATCGCGATGGCCCAGGCGTGGTTGTTGTTCATCGCGGCCACGTAGTCCATGCGGTCGGTCTTTGGAACGAACTGGTAGGGCTGGAGGTTCTCCCCGATCTTCTCGGCGCAGCGGTGCAGGTAGCCGATGTACGGGGTGGCTTCCCGGATGACCTCGCCATCGGTGCGCAGCACGACGCGAAAGACGCCGTGCGTCGCCGGATGCTGCGGCCCCATGTTGATGAGCATCTCTTCGGTCGGCAGGTCGGCGATTTGCTCCCGTGACAGGTCGAAATGCAGGTCCGGCTCGAACGCGACCGTCTTCTCGGGCATGGAGAACCCCTCGGAGCGTGGCGCGCCGCCCCCCGGCGGCGAAACGGCATTCTCGAGCGCTGCGCGGGCAAACGCAATCGCCGAGCGGGCGCGGCGCTCCCGGCGCGCGCCGAGCGCCCCGCCTGCTAGAATGCCGGGTCTTTCAGGAGTTACGCGGCCATGAACCCGACAGCGCCGGTGCGTTCTGCGTCTCAGATTCGGCAGGATTTCATCGATTTTTTCGCGCAGCGGCACGCGCACGAGCACGTGCCCGGCTCGCCGGTGGTGCCTCACGACGACCCGACGTTGCTGTTCACGAACGCCGGCATGAATCAGTTCAAGCCGCTTTTTCTGGGGACGGCCGACCGCGGCAGCGCGTTCGGTCGGCTGAGGCGGGCGGTCAACAGCCAGCCGTGCATCCGGGCCGGCGGCAAGCACAACGACCTCGACGACGTGGGGCACGACACCTATCACCACACGTGCTTTGAGATGCTGGGGAACTGGTCGTTCGGCGACTACTTCAAGGCCGAGGCGATCGCATGGGCGTGGGAGCTGATCACCGGCGTGTGGAAGATCGACCCGACCCGCGTGCACGCGACCTACTTCGGCGGGCTGACGAAGTCCGGCGCCGGCGCGACCGGTCCGGCGACGCCGGCCGCGGGGGAGAGCTGGGAGTTGCCGCCGGACGACGAAGCCCGCGAACTGTGGCTGCGACATCTGCCGGCGGACCACATTCACCCCGGCAGCATGAAGGACAACTTCTGGGAAATGGGCGAGACGGGTCCGTGCGGGCCGTGCAGCGAGCTGCACATCGACCTGACGCCCGACCGCAGCGGCGGGCCGCTGGTGAACGCGGGCGACGAACGCGTGATCGAGTTCTGGAACCTGGTGTTTATCCAGTTCAATCGCGGAGCGGACGGCAAGCTGACGCCGCTGCCGGCGAAGCATGTCGACACCGGCATGGGGTTCGAGCGCATCACGCGGATCGTCCAGGGAAAGAACAGCAACTACGACACGGACGTGTTCGCGCCGATCTTCGCGGCGATTCAGCGCGTCAGCGGCGCGCCGGCGTATGGCGGGCGGATGGAGAGCGATGCCGCCGAGCCGAGCCGCGACGACTCCGACCCGACCCGCGACCCTTCCGACCGGAGCCGCCACCGCTCCGAACCGAGCCGCGACCGTGAGGGAGCGGGGACTGGAACAAACCCCGCGACTTCCGCGACGGGCCCAGCGCACTCCGCGCTGATGCGCGACGTTGCATATCGCGTCATCGCCGATCACATCCGCACGCTGACGTTCGCGATCCGCGACGGCGCGCTGCCGGACAAGGAGGGCCGCGGATATGTACTGCGGCGCATTCTTCGCCGCGCGGTGCGATACGGCTGGCAGTATCTGAACCTGCACAAAGTGTTCCTGTGCGAGCTGGTGCCGGCCGTCGTGGACGCGATGGGCGACGCCTTTCCGAAGCTGCGCGAGAACCCGACGCGCATCGTCGAGGCGATTCGGGAAGAAGAGACCGCGTTCGCCCGGACGCTGGAGCGCGGCATCGCGTTGTTCGAAGACGCGGCGACTCGCGCTCGACACGACGCCTTCGAGCGCGCAGACGCGTCCCGGCCGAGCCGCGACCGTGAGGGAGCGGTTTCTTCCGGTCGCGGCTCGGCTGGGGGCGTCATCTCCGGGCTGGACGCGTTCAAGCTGCACGACACCTACGGCTTTCCGATCGACCTGACGCAGATCATGGCGGCCGAGCGCGGGATGACGGTGGACGTCGCGGAGTACGAGCGGCTCATGGAAGAGGCGCGCGAGCGGGCGCGGGGGCGAGACCGCGCCGTTGCCAGCGTGCTCGCATCCCCCGCGATATACAGCGTCGAAGAGGCAAATTCGACGATATTCAGGGGCTTCGACGCAACTGACCTTGATCAGGGCGCTTACGTGTTGCACATCCTCAAGGGCGACTCACTTGAAATCTCATCAGTGGAGCTTAGCGAGGGCGAGCGCGGAGTGATCTGCCTTAGCGAGACATCGTTCTACGCAGAGCAGGGAGGTCAAGTCGGCGATCGCGGCCGCATCGTTGCACCGAACAACTCGTGGGAGTTTGAAGTCTCTGACACCCAGAGCTACCGAGGTCGATTTCTGCACGTCGGACGTCTAGTGCGCGGACGTGTGCGTGTGACGGAATTCGGTTTTCGCGTCGGACCATGGAGTCCGGGCAGTCCGCTTCCCGTTCCCGAGGCGACACAGTGGTCGCCGGCCTGCACGCGCGTGGATCGGGCACGCCGCGAGTCGATCATGTCGAACCACACCGCCACGCACCTGCTGAACTGGGCGCTGCGCGAGACGCTCGACCCCTCCGGCGAGCACTTGCAGCAGAAAGGCTCGCTGGTCGATCCGGAAAAGACGCGCTTCGACTTCTCGCACGGCAAGGCCCTGGACGCGAGCGAGCTGGAGCGGATCGAATCGCTCGTCGCCGAGCACATCCGACGCGATCTGCCCGTCGAGACGAACGGCAACGAGCCGGCGCCGCTGGCCGACGCAATGAAGATCAACGGCTTGCGAGCGGTCTTCGGCGAAAAGTACCCGGACGAGGTGCGCGTGGTGTCGATCGGCGTGCCGGTGAGCGAGCTGCTGAAGAATCCGGACAACCCGGAATGGCGGAAGTACTCGATCGAGTTCTGCGGCGGCACGCACGTGAAGAAGACGAGCGAGATTGGCGCGTTCGCGATCACACACGAGGAGGGCGTGGCGAAGGGCATCCGCCGCGTCGTGGGCGTCACGGGCGAGGCCGCAACTGACGCGAAAAAACACGGAGCCTTGGTGATCTCCGAGGCTGAGCGGCTGCTGAAGCGAAGCGCCGCCGGCAAGCCTTCGTCGGGCGGCGGCGAGCTCGAGACGGAATTGGCCGACATTCAACGCGCCGCGGCCGACAGACCGATGCGCGCCGTCGATCGCGCCCGACTGCGCGAGCTGCTGGCGGAATTGCAGCAAGTCGCAAAGAAGCAGCAGAAGCAGACGTCTGCGGCCGCGGCCGACGAGGTCCGGACGCGCGTCGACGGGCTGTTGGCGTCGGCGACGAAGGTCGGCGGCGCGACGCTGATCGTGGCGGACATGGGCGAGATGCCGGGCGATCATCTGAAGCTCGCGGCCGACATGATCAAGCAGCGCAGCGGGTCGGCGGCGATCCTGTTCGGGGCGATGGTGGCTGCGACCGACAAGTCCCCGGCGAAGGCGATGCTGCTGGCCGCGGTGTCGGATGATCTAATTCAGAAGGGCGTGAAGGCGGGAGACTGGATCAAGGCGGTCGCGCCGATCGTGGACGGCGGAGGCGGCGGACCGCCGACGATGGCACAGGCCGGCGGGAAGAACCCGAGTGCGCTGCCGCAAGCGATGGACGCGGGGCAGGCGTGGGTGGAGGAGCGCTTGTCAAAGTGATCGGTGCGGGGCGGGGCTTGTTGCGCGAAGCGTCGCCGCGACGACGCACGCGTAGAGCGCGACGTGCACGACCGATCGCGTCACGGCCGTGAGCGCCGCGCCGCCGACCGGATCGCTCGGAACGAACCAGAGCGCCGCAAGCGTCGTCGCGGCGAGGATTCCGGCCTGAACGGGCACCTGAATCCAGAATCGCCCGATTTGCGTCGTCATGAAGCCCAGCACGGTCGCGAGCAGCGAGACGGATTGCGCCGCGACGAGCACGATGAAATCGTGTGAGCGCTCCGCGTATTCCGGCGAGAACGCCGCGCCGAGAAACCACTCGCCCAGCGCCCACGCCACCGCAATCATCGTCACGCCCAGCGCCAGAGCGATCGCCAGCAGCCGCCCTGCCAGTCGCAGGAATGCGGAGCGATCAGCGTGGAAATAGACCACCAGCCGGTTTCCGGCCGCGGTCGCGATCTGGATCATCACCAGCCCGACGCCGAGCGTGACGACCCGCATCGCGCCGAAATAGCCGAGCGCGTCGGCGCTCGCGCCGCTGCCGGCCATCACCCAGCGCGGCACGCTGTCGCCCAGGTGGATCATGAGAATGACGCAGCCGAGCGGGAGCGCGCGCCACGCCAGCCGCAGCACCTGCGACCACGTCCAAGCGGCGTCCTGGGCGTGCCGGCGGCTCGTCCAGCGTCGATCGTACAGCAGCCACACGGCGATCCAGCCGACGGCGCAGACCGTCGCCGCGAGCGTGGCGCTCCGGCCGATCGCTCGAGAATCGCCCGCGTTGGCGGACGCGGCGATGGGAAGCAGGATCGCGAACGGGGCGAGCATCGCGATGCCGCGCAGCAGGTTCGCGGTCGCGAGGCGGTCGAGGCGTTCTCGTCGCTGGTAATCCGCGTAATAGAGCTCGGACGAATTGAGCGTGACGCGCCCCAGGCCGATCGCGAGCATGAACGCGAGCGCGCCGGCCGGCGCATCGGGCAGGGGTCTCAGGGCGAGGGCCGCGCAGACCAGGATCGCGGCAGCGACGAGTCCGATTCGTCGCAGCGCGCGGTACGCGCCGAATGGGAATTCGTTGTGCGCGTCGGCGACGTAGGCGGCCCGCAGTTCGAGGGCCAGAAACATCACGATCGGCGCGGCGACGGCGACGCTGGCGAAGTCGAACGCGCCGACCCACTGTGGTCCGGCGAACTTCGCCAGCAGAACGACCGCTCCGAAGCGGCAGAGGTTAAACACGACCGAAGCGCCGACCGAAAACAGCGCGGCCCGCGGCAACCCGGTCGGGGCAGCGCGGACCGCGTCGATTCGGGATTTCAGGGCGTCGCCGCCGGCAGTGTCGGTCACGTGCCGTTCTCCGGCTCGCGCCGCGAGGCGCGCCGCCCGTCGGGCGGGCCGCTACGGCAGCGGGACGTCCTTCAGGTCGAATTCGACCTTCTCGGTTTGGATGTCCGGGTTGAGCAGCGCGACGATGGAATGGTCTTCCGTGAGCGTGACTCCGCCCGTCGAAATGACGATGTAAGGCTCCTGGTCGATCGCCTTGCGGTTCGAGCTGCGCGTCGCGACCAGGCGCAGATCGGCGTCGTAGATTTCGAAGCCGCGGACGAGATCGGCGCCGCTGCGGATTCGCACGCCGACTCCCTTGCCCTCGCCGCCGGTTTCTTCGGGCGTCGGCTCGATCATCTCGACCTCGACGCCGAGTTCGGTCAGGCGCGGGTGCGCCAGCGACCGGCCGATGAATGCACGCGGATTGCGGATCGTGAGTTCCTCGGTCTTGCTCGAGTAGGCGACGTTGAGGAAGCCCTTGAGGCGGGTGAGCTTCGTGGCCGTGCGGGAAGACGGCGACAGGTTCACCTCGATCGGCAGGTGTCCGGTACGCAGCAGGCCGCCGCTGACCGTGAAGGCCTTGGTGCGTTCGCCGCTGTCTTCGCGCGGGTCCGGATTGCGGCGCAGGTTGTTGCCCAGGTCGTCGATCGCTTCCAGGACGATGGCCGAACCGATCCGAGCCAGTGTCGGGAGCTTCTCACCCAGCAGCCGGAGCTGCACGCGCGTGCTGGGCTGGATGTTGATCGGGGCGCCTTCGATGGCGTACTGAACGCGTTGTTCGAACGTGCCGAACAGCTCGAACCTCGTCGGCCCTTCGAACTTGGCCATCTCGGGCGCCTGCTCGGACGGCGGCGGCCCTTCCGCGGCGTCGCCATCCTGCGCGAACCCCCATGCCGCCGAGGCGAACATCGCCACGACTGCGCCGACCACCCGCCAGTGATTCCGCATGACCAACACTCCCAGTAATTCCGCGCCCGGCGCCCGGAGGGTCCGTCGCCGGGTCTGCATTCCCCCGGTCAGCGAAACTCCGGGGTCAAAGACACGACATGTTCGCGTCCGCGGCGCAGCGCGTCAACCGGCGCTCGTCCCGAACGCGATCGGATCGCGAGGCTGCCGCCGAAACCGCAGGCCGCCAGCTCACCCAGGATCGTCCGAAAATCCACATCTCCCGCGCCAAGAGGCGTCTCCTCCCAGCCGGCCGGACCGCGCCGCACGTCGCGCAGGAAGCCGCACTCGGCCCGCGCGACCCGAAGGGCGCCGTTCAGGTCGGCGTCGCGCCCGGAATCGATCGCCAGCGCCAGACGCTCGCACCGCAGCCGCGCAATCTCCTCCGCCGCGGTCGTGAGCGGATCGCCGCCCGGCTCGATCGCGACGAGCACGCCGGTCCGCTCCGCGAGCGACGCGGCCGCGGCGAGCATCTCGCGCGCCCGGTCGCGAGTCTTCTCGTCGGAGAATCCGCCGATCGAGGCGACTGCGCGGGCGACGCCGAGGCTTCGGGCCATTTCGAGCGTCTGTCGAAGCAGGTCGAGGCGGCGCTCGCCGTCGGCCGTATCGGCCAGGCCGGCCGCGGGCGTGGACGCGGAGAGCGCGTCGAGCGAGACGCCGAGCGCTGCGAGATGCCGCGTCAGGTGCCGACGGGCGCTGGCGGAAAACTCCGACGGCGCGAGCGTGCCCGCGGCGCAGTCGCCGTGCGCGGCCGCGAAGCCGTCCGAACGCGCGGCCTCGAGGGCGGCCTTCAGATCGCCGGGATAATGGTCGAGCCAGGCGGCGAGCGCTCGGGGTCTCGGCATGGCTATTTGGCGAGCAGGCGCTCGCTGGCTTCGAGCAGGCGTTCCATGGCGAACGGCTTGTTCAGGTACTCGTTGACGCCGAGCGATTCGGCGTACTGCTTGTGCCGGCGTCCGAGGTTGCCGGTGATCATGACGACGTACGGCTTCTCGCCGCGCGGCTTTCCCTGTCGGAGCTTTTCGAGCACCAGGAATCCGCTTTTCTGCGGCAGCATGATGTCGAGGATCACCAGATCGGGCTGCTTGCTCTCCGCGAGGTTGACGGCGGTATTGCCGTCGCCGGCGGTGTCGATCGCGGCGCCGGTGTCGGCCAGCGACGCGCGGATGGCGGTCACGATATCGGGGTCGTCATCGACGATGAGGATTCGCTTGCCTTCGAACCGTCCGGGCACGTCGGTCTCCTTGCGCAGAGCGCGTCCAGCCCCTGGCCCCGCAGAATCTTACGACGCAGCCGGACGCCATACAACCGCGTAAGATACCGCGGGCGGCGGCGCAGCGCCGCGGTCGGATCGAGGCATCGAGAGGATCGCCACGATGAATGAGCTTCGCAGAAACACGCTGGTCGGACTGTTCGTGCTGGTAGGGCTCGGGTCGCTGGCGACGCTGATCGTGCTCTTCGGTCAACACGCGGCGTGGCTGACGCGGCGCGAGGCGTACCAGATCGAGATGCGCTTCACCAGCGCCGCTGGAATCCGGCCCGGCACGGTCGTGACGATCGGCGGGATCGACGTCGGTCGAGTGACCGACGTGGACTTCGTCGATCGCACGCGCTTCGCCGACGGCGTCAAGGTCATGGTGGCGTTCGAGAGCGCGGTGCAGCTTCGTCGCGGCAGCCGGGCGCGGACCAGCGAGCCGGGCATGGGCATGGGCCGCCCGCCGATCCTGGTCGACCCGGGACCGCCGGACGAGGACCTGCTGGCCTCGGGCGAAGTGATCTACGGCGAAATCACGAACATGGTCGAATCGCTCATTCCGCCGGCGCTGGTGTCGAGCTTCGACCGCACGCGTCAGCGGATCGAGGACGCGGCCGCCGCGCTGACTCCCGTGCTCGAGGACATGCACGACCTGATGCAGCGGCGCGAAATGATCGCGGTGGATTCTCCCGGCGGTCCGCCGGGAAACCTTTCGACCGCGATGGCGCGGCTCGATTCTGCCTTGCGGCACTTCAACGAGGTGCTGGGCGATCCGCAGGTGCAGAGCCACCTGAAGGGCGCGATCACGAACGTGAGCGTGATGTCGGAAGACGGCAAGGCGATGTTCGCCGATCTGCGGCAGGCCGCGGCCGACGCGCGGCAGATCACGGCCGACGCCAAGGAGCTGGTCGGCTCGGCGCAGGGCATGGTCCGCAACGTGGACGACAGCGTGCAGCGTGTCAGCCGAAAGCTGCTGGACGATCTCGACTCGGTGGCGACGCTGCTGGCAAAGCTGAACCAGCTTGCGGATTCGATCGGGCGTGGCGAAGGGACGGTCGGGCAGCTCATGAAGGACCCGCGTCTGTACGACGCGATGGTGCTGACGTTCCAGCGGCTGGCGGAGACGGTGCAGGAGTTCAAGCTGCTGGTGCAGGAGTGGCAGAAGGGCAAGATTCGCGTGGGTTTCTAGAGGGGTCGTCCGAAGCCGTGGCTCAGTCGGACGGCCGGTAGCGAGTCGGGCCTTGCAAGTCGCCGGCGCGAGTGGAATCGCGGCGGGAACCGTCGCCTGAATCCGTGAAGCCGGCGCCGGCGATCGCGTTCGAACGCGGGCTGGCGTACGGAGTGCGAACCAGCGTATGAATGCCGAGTCAGCCTTCCAGAGCCGCAGAGACGAAGAGCAGGCGCTGCTGGTCGACCTGTTGTCTGGCGGCACGCTGGACGAGCGCATTCCGCAACTGGCGCGCGACCGGCTCGCGATTCGACGAATCGAGACGCTCGTTCGCGGGCTCGCTACGCGGCATGAGCTGGTTCGAGGCGACGCGCGCGCAGCGTCGTCGCTACCGCCGAATTCGGTTCACCTGGTGGTCACGTCGCCGCCGTATTGGACGCTGAAGCGCTACCGCGACGGCGAAGCGCAGCTGGGGCACGTCGCGGACTACGACGAATTCAACGCCGCGCTGGATGATGTTTGGCGGAATTGCTTCGACGCGTTGGTGCCCGGCGGGCGACTGGTCATCAACGTCGGGGATGTATGCCTGTCGCGGCGGCGGAACGGCGGACGGCACACGGTCGTTCCGCTGCACGCGACCATCCAGGAGCGGTGTAGGGCGATCGGCTTCGACAATCTCGCGCCAATCGTGTGGCACAAGATCGCCAACGCGCAATACGAGGTGTCCGGCGGCGGGGGGTTCCTCGGCAAGCCGTACGAGCCGAACGCGGTCATCAAGAACGACATCGAATTCGTGCTGATGCAGCGCAAGCCGGGAGGGTATCGACGCCCGACTGCGCGAGAGCGACTGTTGAGCGTGATCAGCGTGGAGAACCACCAGTTGTGGTTCCGACAGATCTGGGCCGATCTTCGCGGCACGTCGAGCCCCAATCACCCCGCCCCCTTCCCGCTCGAGTTCGCCGAACGCCTGGTGCGGATGTTCTCATTCGTCGGCGACACGGTCGTCGATCCGTTTATGGGAACCGGGACGACCAACCTGGCGTGCGCTCGATGGGGCCGGAACAGCGTGGGAATCGAGCTCGATGCGGCGTATTTCGAAATCGCTCGCAAGCGAATCGCGTCTCACGGGGCGGATTTATACCTCGGCGCCGGACCCACCCTCCAGGTGCGCGACGATGACCAGCGTTGAGCGGGCGCTGCGCGCTGCGGTGCAAAAGTTCTGGAAAACACGCGCGAGGCAGTCCGCCGCGCAGCGCGCCCACGCCGATCGGGACCGCGGCGCGCGCGCCGCGGTCACCGGCGGCAAGCAGATGGACGGTTTCATCCGCCTGGCGCGCGAGCGCCTTCTGGAAGCAGGCGTCCCAGCGGCGAGTATCTCGGTGGACTCGCGCATCGAGTTGCCGGGGTGGTTCCGGGCCGAGAAGAAATGGGACTTGGTTGTCGTGCATGACCGCGAGCTGGTCGCCGCCGCCGAGTTCAAGTCGCAAGTCGGGCCGTCTTTCGGCAATAACTTCAACAATCGCGCCGAAGAAGCGATCGGCAGCGCCACCGACATCTGGGCGGCATTTCAGCAGGGCGCGTTCCGCCCGTCGGCGCGCCCGTTTCTCGGTTACTTCATGTTGCTGGAGGACTGCGAGAAGTCCCGTTCCGCCGTTCGCGTGGCGGAGCCTCACTTCAAAGTTTTTAAGGAGTTTCGCGGCGCGTCCTATGGCGATCGCTACTCCCACCTTCTGGAAAAGCTTCTGCGAGACCGGCTCTACGACGGTGCGTGCCTTCTTCTGTCCGACGATTCGGCCGCTCGGACAGGCGCGTACGCGGAGCCGAACTCGGAACTGACGTTTGCGGGATTTATCGACCCGCTCGTGGAACGATGCCGGCGGATCGTCGGCTGACCGGTGCGCTCGGCACCGGTCGCAGCGAGCAGGATCGCATCGGTCGGGCGGCATCGCCGATCAAGCTCACGTCGGCGTGCGGTACATCGCCACGTACAGCGGGCAGCGCGCGGTCAGCTCCTCGTGCCGGCCGGCGTCCACGATGCGCCCTCCGTCCATCACCACGATCCGGTCGGCCAGCTCCATCACCGTGTGTCGGTGCGCGATCAGAAACGTGGTCTTTCCGCGCCGAAGCTCCGCCAGAGCTTCGTGAATCTGACGCTCGCTCTCCGCGTCGATCTCGCTGGTCGCCTCGTCGAAGATCAGCACGTCGGCCGGCTTCAGGAACGCCCGGGCGATCGACAGCCGCTGCCGCTGCCCGCCCGACAGGCTCGACCCGAATTCCCCGATCGGCGCGTCATATCCGCCCGGCAGACGCTCGATGAAGTCGTCCGCCCGCGCCTTTCGCGCGGCCGCGCGAATCTGGTCGGTGCCGGCCGTCTCGTCGCCATAGGCGATGTTCTCGCGGATGGACCGCGCGAACAGCACCGGTCGCTGAGTCACTACCGCGATGCGCCGCCGAAGGTCGCGCAGCGCGATTCGTCGAACGTCCACGTCGTCGAGCGTCACAGCGCCCTGCTGCGGATCGAAAAACCGCGGCAGCAGCTTCAGCAGCGTGGACTTCCCGCTGCCGTTCGGACCGACGATCGCCACGCATTCGCCCGCAGAAACCGCCAGCGACACGGCGTTCAGCGCGGGCGGCTGGTCGGACGCGTACGCGTACGTCACGTGGTCGAACCGAACCACCGGCGGGCCGGACGACGGCAGGCGCACCGGGCGGGCGGGCGAGCGTTCTTCCGGACGGTCCAGAAACTCGAACACGCGCCCTGCGGCCGCCCCGGCGCGCTGCACCATGTTGTAGACGCTGGCGATCTTCCGGATCGGATCGAGCATCGCCGAAAGCAGTACGACCATCGTCACCAGGCGGCTGGGCGGGTGGGTGACCGGGTCGTTCAGCGTTCGCGCCGCGAGCCAGACGATCGCCGCGGAGGCGATGGCGATGCCGGCCACCTCGATCAGCGGCGACGACACCGCCTCGATCCAGCTCAGCTTGCGGACCTGACCCAGCATTTCGCGCTCGGTCCGCCAGACGCGGCGCCGCTCCTCGGCCTCGCGGGCGTAACTCTTCACCACCTCGATGCCCTGGAGCGACTCCTCCAGTCCGCTCAGCAGCTTTCCGTAGCCCGCCAGCAGGCGCACCGCGGCCTTGCGAATGCGGCGGCCGAAGTACCACAGCAGGCCGACCGCGATCGGCGCGATCGCCAGCACCACGAGCGTGAGACGCCAGTCGACGAAGAGCGCCACGCTGAACACGGCGATCGCCTTGAGCGGCTCGCGCGCCACCTTGCCGCACAGCGTGGCGATGCCGAGATAGATCTCGCGCGAATCGGTGAGGAACTGGCTGACGCGGTTGGATACGTCGCTGGTCACTTCGTTGAGCGGACTGTGGAGCGCCTTGCGATACATCCGCCGGCGCAGATCCATCATCGTCCGGTGCGACGCGTAGACGACCATGTACTGCGACGCGACGCGGAATCCGTTGCCCACGACGTTCAGCAAGAACAGCGCCGACAGGATGAGCAGCAGCGACGTCAGCCGCGTTTGCGGTGTGTTCTCCGCCGGAAAGAGCCCGGCGCAACCCGCGAGCAGCGGCGCGGCCCAGGCCGGCGCCGCGCTCGAACGCTCGATCAGGTATTCGTGGAAGTTCCGATTCTCGACGATGATCTTCAGCACCGGCAGCAGCCCGGCCAGGCTCGCCGCGTAGGTGAGCGCGACTCCCAGACCCAGGAGCATGCCGACGATCATCATCCGCCGGTGCGGGCGGATCAGCCCGACCATGCGCCAGAACACGCCCCGCGTCGCCGGGCGCGCCGCGACGCCGGCTCGTTCGCGCGCCAGACGCCCCTGAAGCGCCGTGTCGGTGATGCCGGGGACGTCGCTCATCGGGCGGCAAGTCCATTCGGGAGTCGGGGTCGGAGCGATTCAAGTTCCGGCGACCCGCGGCGCACGCGCCGCTCGGGAAGACTCAAAACCCTACACTACGTAGGCTGGCGGCATTCCGCAACGCGCGGCCCGCGCACGGCTTCGATCGCCCGCGACCCATCCACTCGCGCCGATTCGCATGGCACGCCCCGGCCGGAATCGCTACAGTGTCCCGCTTGTCGCCTCGCTCGTCGGCCGGCCGCGGAGGGCCCCGCCCGCGCGAGCGACCCTGGGAGGCAATGCCGTGGCGATTCAGAAAGCGACCAACATCACCTGGCACGAGGGGCACGTCGAGCGGGCGCAGCGCTTCCGCCTGCTCGGGCAGAAAGGCGCGACCGTCTGGTTCACCGGACTCAGCGGGTCCGGCAAGAGCACCGTCGCGTACACCGTCGAGCACGCCCTGGTGGAGCGCGGCCGGCTCGCGTACGTGCTCGACGGCGACAACATCCGGCACGGCCTGAACAAGAACCTCGGCTTTTCGCCCGAGGACCGCACGGAGAACATCCGCCGCATCGGCGAGGTGGCCAAGCTCTTCGCCGACACGGGCGTGCTGACGTTCACGAGCTTCATCAGCCCCTATCGCGCCGACCGCGACCTGGTCCGCAAAATCCACGACGACGGCAAGCTGCCGTTCATCGAGATCTACGTGCAGGCCTCGATCGAGACCTGCGAGAAGCGCGACCCCAAGGGTCTCTACAAGAAAGCCCGCGCCGGCGAGATCAAGGAGTTCACGGGCATCTCGGCGCCGTACGAGGAGCCGCTGAAGCCGGAGCTGGTGCTCGACGCAAACGCCAAGTCGCCCCTCGAACTCGCCCAGCAAGTCATCGACTTCATGGCCGGAAAGGGGCTGCTTTCGGGCGAGTGAGACGCCCGCGAGCGGGATCGGCCCGTGAGTCCTTCGTCGGCGCGAGGTCGTCGATCCTCGCTTCACCGGTCGCAACGTTTCTCGGTCCCTGCGCGGCCGAAACGACCTCGCGCTACCGATCGCGCGACCTCAGCAGCTCCCACGCCGCGGCGGCCGCGCCCAGAATCCCGGCATCGTCGCCGAGCGCGGCCAGCTCGATGCGCGGCACGTCGTCGGCCACGCGCCAGGTCAACGCCGCGACGCGGGCGCGCACCGGATCCAGCAGCGCCGCCCCGGACGCGCTCATTCCGCCGCCCAGGATGACGCATTCCACGTTGAGCAGATGTTGGAGATTCACGCAGGCCGTCGCGAGGTGCTCGCAGGCGTCGCTCCAGACGCGCTGCGCGAGCGCGTCGCCGCGCGCCGCAGCGTCTGCGACGTCGCGCGCGTCGATCGGTTCGCCGTCGTGCCGGACCGGCCGAAGCACGCTCGGCTCGCCTCGCTGAAGCGCCTCCTCGAAACGCTCGCGGACCGCGCTCGCGGACGCGTAACGCTCCAGGCAGCCGCGCTGCCCGCACGGGCACTCGCGCCCGCCGGGCGTGGCGATGACGTGCCCGATTTCCCCGGCGTTGCCGAACCGGCCGCGATAGAGCTTCCCGTCGAGGATCACGCCTCCGCCGATGCCCGTGCCGAGCGTGAGCATGACGAGGTCGCGCAATCCGCGGCCCGCGCCGCCGGTGTGCTCGCCCAGGGCGTACAGGTTGGCGTCGTTATCGAGCACGACCGGCAGGCGAGCCAGCCGCGACAGGTCGTCGCGAACGGGCACGTTTTCCCAGCCGGGGAGGTTCGGCGCGCCGTGCACGACGCCGGTCTCGATGCTCAGCGGTCCCGGACTTCCCAGGCCGATCGCGCCGATTTCGCCGTCGCTCGCGTTGTGTTCGGCGGCCAGCTCGCGCGCCGCCTGCGCCAGCCGCTCCAGGACGTGCCGATAGCCTTGCGATCCCTGCGTGGGGATCGATCTTTTGCGAACGAGCCGCCCGGCGGCATCGGCCAGTCCGGCCTTGATGTTCGTGCCGCCCAGGTCGAGGCCGATGGTGAAACGCGCCGACATCGCACGTCCTTGTCCGACCGGGGCCGCGCGCCGCGTGGTCCGCGACCCGCCGACCAAGGTCTGAGGATTCGATCGCCCGGATCGCCGCGCGACACATCCCGCCGCCTGTCCGGGGCGGTTCGCCGCTGAACGCGGCGTGCCGACCGAGCCGCGAGCGTGAGCGAGCGGTCCATTCCAGCGGCCCAGACCCAGCGACGGCCTCTGAAACCCCTAAGGCGCCGAGCCGTTGCGCGGCGGCGCTTCAAGCAGCCGTGCAGCGACAGCCTCGAGCAAATCGTCCGGCTCGACCATTCGGCCCGGACCGACCGCCCTGCAGGCCTGCCAGCCGTCTTCCGGGCCGATCAGCACGTAGCCGCTTTCTCGCAGGAATGCGACGTTCCGCCGCACGGCCGCTTGCTGCCACATCCGCTCGTTCATCGCGGGCGCGAGCCACACCGGGCACGCTGCGCCCAGCAGCAGCGAACTGACGAGGTCGTCGGCCATCCCCGTCGCCAGCTTGCCGAGGCAGTTGGCGGTCGCCGGCGCGACGATCAACAGGTCGGCCACTTCGGTGAGCCGCAGGTGCGGAATGTCGCCCTGGCTGTGCCAAAGTGAGGTGTAGACAGGACGCCCGCTCAGCGCCTGAAACGTGAGCGGACCGACGAAACGCCGCGCGGCGCGCGTCATCGCCACACGAACGCCCGCGCCGCGCTGCACGAGCTGCGAGACGAACGCGGCCGTCTTGAACGCCGCGATGCCACCGGTGACGCAGACCAGGACTTCGTATCCGACAAGGGACGGGCGATCCGTCGTCATGGCGGGGGCTCCGGCCGCGCGTCGTGGCGTCGCCGCGGGCGCGGCGCAGCGGAGTGTCGGCGCGACGCAGCAGCCAGTCGACCGCGGCGAGCACCGGCTGGCGCGAGCCTCACTCCGGTTCGCGAATGCCCGACGCGCTATAGTCGATACCGACTTTGCCTTCGAGGATCTCCTGGATGACGATCTCCATGTCCGTCAGCCCGGCCGTATCGACCAGCGGGCGGGCGCCCTGCATCAACTCCAGGCGGCGCTTCTGAATGAGGGCGGTCAGCCGGAACCGGCCGCCGACCTTGTTGATGATCTCGTCGCTCTTCAGGCCTTTGATCATGTCCGCTGCGACTCCTCGAGGATGGTCATCACGCGCGCAACCGAATCACTGAGTATATCGTTGGTGATGAAGTGCTGGTAGTGCCCGCTGGCTCGCGCAAACGCGATCTCGCCGTCCGCCTCGCTGAGCCGCTTCTGCTGAAGCGTCTCGGATTCAGTGTTCCGACCCTCCAGCCGGGCCCGCAGCGACTGCATCGTGGGCGGCAGAACGAACACGCGAATCGACTCCGGCGCACGTTGCGCTACCAGCGCGCCGCCCTGAACGTCGATCTCGAGGATGATGACCCGCCCGGCTGCGACCGCTTCTTCCACCGGCTTGCGCGGCGTCCCGTAGCGGTTGCCGAGATAGACCGCGTGCTCGAGAAACTCGTCCGCCTCGACCATGCGCTGAAACATCTCGTGCGTAACGAAGTGATACGCTTCGCCGTCCACCTCGTCGCCGCGGCGCGCCCGCGTCGTCACGGACACGGACCAAGTCGCGTTCGGCAGACGGCGGAGCAGCTCGTGGCAGATCGACGTCTTGCCGGCGCCCGACGGCCCGCTGATGACAAGGAGGCGGCCCTTGGTGGTCGTTTCCATGTTGTTTTCGGCCTCGTGACGCGGCGGGTAAGTCGTCGCGCGTTCGACGGGCCTAGTGTCGTGCCTCATTGAAGACGCTGCGTATCCGGAACCGAGCCGCGACCGTCAGGAAGCGGGGAATCGGACATGGCAGCGTCTGGCGCAGCCCCCGCTCCCTCACGGTCGCGGCTCCGAATGTCGAAATATCTCTGAGGCACGACGCTAGCGCGGCGCGCGGAGGGACCGCAGCACGCTCGCCTTCCGGCGGGCGCGGCCGGCCGGGTCGCGCGGCGATTTCTCGATGTCGGCGATCATCTGGTCGGTGATGTCCTCCGCCGGGCAGGCCTGCGGCGTGAGCACCGTGACTTCGTTCTTGTGCACCTGGGCGAAGCCGCCATCGACGAAGACGCGCTGCACGCGCCCGGAACGCGTGTAGCGGAGCTGGCCGATGCCGAGCTCGCACATGAGCGACGCCCGGTCGTGCAGGACGCCCAGCTCGCCGTCGTGGGCCGGCAGGACGACCGAATCGACCGAGTCGTCCAGCACCTGCTGCTCGGGCGTGACGACCACCAGCCGGATGTTGCTTTGCTTGGCCATAGTCCCGAGTTTCTAACGCGCGTCGCGCGGAGGCGTCAAGCGGCTCGCGGCGTCCGCCCGCGCTAGTCGGTCTTCGACTTCGCGCCTTTGCGCTTCGCCGGAGTGCTCGGCTTCGCCTCGGCCGGCTTCGAGTCAGGTTTCGTGCTGTCGGCGCCGCCGCCGCTGGGAGCGGTTGAATCGGTGCTGCTTGCGGCCGGCTTCGATTCCGCCTCGGCCGCCTTCTTGTACGACTCGCTTCGGTAGTCGGTCTGGTAGAAGCCCGACCCGCGGAAAATGACCCCGGCGCCGGTGCCGATGAGTCGTCGCAGCCGAGGCTTGCGGCACTTCGGGCAGGTCTTCAGCGGCTTGGCCGTAATGCTCTGGAATTCCTCGAATTCGTTCCGACAGGATTCGCACGCATATTGATACGTCGGCATCCGGCGATCTCCCTCAGTGTCGCACAGTCCGTTCGCAGCGGTCCGTCACGTCGTCGAGGTCGAAGCGTCCGGCGATGGCCCGCTCGAGACGCTCACCCGAGCATGCCGCAAGACGCGCGAGTGCATTCGGTACCCGCGAGCCAGCTCCTGCACGACGTGCCCGGCCGGCACAGAGTCGCTCGGGGCGCGCAGCAGCGCCTCGTGCAGCTCGGGGTCGAACGCCGCGCCGGTCGCCTCGATCCGCTCGATGCCGCGCTTGCGCAGCAGGCTCTCGAAGTGCTCCAGCACGATCCGCACGCCTTCGCGCAGCGGCGCGACGTCGGATGCGTCGCGGCCGGAGTCGAGCGTCCGCTCGAGATCGTCGAGGATCACGAGCAGTTCGCGGGCGAAGTCCGCCTCCGCATAGCGCAGCGACTCCTCTTTGTCGCGCTGCAACCGCGTCTGGACGTTGCGCATCTCGGCCATCAGCCGCAGATTGCGGTCCTTCAGCTCGGCCAGCTCGCGCTGCAGCGCGGACGCTTCGTCGCCCTGGGGACGAGTTTCGCCGGCATCCGGCGTGTCGGCCGTCGTGGCCTGCGTTTTCTCCGAATCGGTCACCCTGACCTCCGCACGCGATGATCCGCGGGGCAAGCGCTGCGCCCGCGGCGACGCCGCTCCGCTACTTGTCGGACTCGTCGGCGCCCGTGAGATACTCTTTCATTCGCTCAAAGAACCCTTTCGATTCCGGCAGCACGTCGCGGTCCTCGGTGGCCGCGAATTTGCGCAGCAGGTCTTCCTGCCCCTTCGTCAGTTTCTTGGGCGTCTCGATGATGACCTGAACGATCTCGTCCCCGCGCCGCCCGCTGCGCAGGTTCGGCATGCCCTTGTCGGGCAGGCGGAACACCGCGCCGTACTGCGTTCCCGGCGGAATGCGCAGCGGCGTTCGCCCATTGAGCGTCGGCGCATCGACCTGCGCGCCGAGCGCCGCCTGCGTGAAGCTGATCGGCAGGCGGCAGACCAGATCGTCGCCGTCACGCACGAAGAACGGATGCTCGCGAATGCGCACCACGCAGTGCAGATCGCCGCGCGCTCCGCCGGCGGCGGCCGGCTCGCCTTCGCCGCGCACACGTACGCGCTGACCGTCATGGATGCCCGGCGGAATCTTGACCGTCAGCGACACTTCCCGCGGCGCACGCCCGGAAGAGCGGCATACGCGGCAGGGCTTCGTGATTGTCGCGCCGCGCCCGTGACAGGTCGGGCAGTCGCGGACCGTGCGCGTCACGAAGAACCCCATGTTCGATTGCTGCTCGACCTGTCCGTAGCCGCCGCAGGTGCGGCACTTGGCCGTCTGGCTGCCCGCCTCCGCGCCGCTGCCGTCGCACGCCTCGCACAGGTCGGAGCGCTCGAACCGCAGCGGCGTCTCGACGCCGGTGGCCGCCTCGGCCAGGTCGATCTCCAGCAGAACCTGGATATCGACGCCGCGGTCACGCTGCGGACGTCCGCGCCCGCCGAACATTTCGCCGAAGATGTCGCCGAAGACGCTGAAGATGTCCTCGGCGTGCATGCCGGAGAAATCGTGCACGCCCACGCCATTCAGTCCGGCGTGCCCGTGGCGGTCGTATCGCCCGCGTTTGCCTGGGTCGGAAAGCACTTCATAAGCTTCGGCCGCGGCCTTGAAGTTCTCCTCCGCGTCCGGCGCCTTGTTGCGGTCGGGGTGAAAGTGCATCGCCGCCTTGCGGTAGGCGCGCTTGATGTCGTCCGGCGACGCGTCGCGCGCGACACCGAGCACTTCGTAGTAGTCGCGCTTGCCGGCCAACGATCACCCCCGATTCGTTCCGATCGCGTTCGATCCGGCGGCCTGCGATCCCGGTGCGAACCCGTCGCGTCGGACCCGCGCGGCGTCCGGTGATTTTACGGTCGATCGGCGGAGCTCGCCGAGCATGCGGTCGGCGCCCGGCGCGCCGCGCGCGATAAACAGGCAGGGGCGGCCCGAACGCTTGGCTCCGGGGCGCCCCTGCGCGGTCCTGCGAGACAAGCGGCGCCGATCAGCGCGTCGCGCCCTGGATCGACTCGTGCTTGTCTTCCTTGAACTCCGTCACCATCACGTCGGTGGTGAGCATCAGCCCCGCGACGCTGGCGGCGTTCTGAAGCGCGACGCGCGCCACCTTCGCCGGGTCGATGATGCCGGCCTCCAGCATGTCCACGTACTTGTCGTTGGCGGCGTCGTAGCCGATGTTCTTGCCGCGCGTCAGGATTTCGTCGACCACCACGCCGCCATCGACGCCGGCGTTCTCGGCGATCTGCCGGGCCGGGAACTCAAGCGCCTTCGCGACGATCTGGTAGCCCGTCTTCTCGTCGCCCTCGACGCTCTTCAGCGCGTCGCGGACCGGCTTGACCGCGTGCAGGAACGCCACGCCGCCGCCGGCGACGACGCCTTCCTCGCTGGCGGCCTTGGTCGCGTGGAACGCGTCATCCACCAGGTCCTTGCGCTCCTTGACCTCGATCTCGGTCGCGCCGCCCACGTTCACCACCGCCACGCCGCCGGTCAGCTTCGCCAGGCGCTCCTGGAGCTTCTCGCGGTCGTAGTCGCTGGTGGTCTTGTCGATCTGCATGCGGATCTGCGCGATGCGGGCGTCAATGTCCTTCTTCTTGCCCGCGCCCTCGATGATCGTCGTGTCGTCCTTGGTGATGACGACGCGCTTGGCGCGGCCCATCATCTCCAGCTCGACGCTCTCCAGCTTCAGACCCTGGTCCTCGCTGATGAACGTGCCGCCGGTCAGCGTCGCGATGTCGCTCAGCATCGCCTTGCGGCGGTCGCCGAACCCCGGGGCCTTCACGGCGGCGACGTTCAGCACGCCGCGCAGCCGGTTCACCACCAGCGCCGCCAGCGCCTCGCCCTCGACCTCTTCGGCGATGACCAGGAACGGCTTGCCGACGTTGGCGATCTTCTCGAGCACGGGCACGAAGTCGCGCAGCGAGCTGATCTTCTTCTCGTAGATCAGGATGTACGGGTCTTCGAGCACGGCTTCGAGCGTGCCGGCGTTGGTGATGAAGTACGGCGAGATGTAGCCCTTGTCGAACTGCATACCGTCCACGTGCTCCCACGTGGTGTCGAGGCCCTTGCCCTCCTCGATCTCGATCACGCCGTCCTTGCCGACCTTCTCGAACGCCGCGGCCAGCATCTTGCCGACTTCCTTGTCGCCGTTGGCGCTGATCGTGCCGACCTTGGCGATGTCGTCCTTGCCGCGCACCTTGACGCTCTGCGAGGCGATGCTCTTGACCGCGATCTCGACCGCCGCGTCGATGCCGCGCTTCAGCGCCATCGGGTTCGCGCCGGCCGTGACGGCCTTCAGGCCCTCGGCGAAGATCGCCTCGGCCAGGACGGTCGCGGTGGTGGTGCCGTCGCCGGCCACGTCGCCGGTCTTGCTGGCGACCAGGTTGACGAGCTTGGCGCCCATGTTCTCGAACGGCTCCGCCAGCTCGATTTCCTTGCTGACCGTGACGCCGTCCTTGGTGATGCGCGGGGCGCCCCATGATTTCTGGAGCAGCACGTTGCGCCCGACCGGTCCGAGCGTGCTCTTGACCGTGCGGGCGAGCTTGCGCACGCCTTCGAGCATCTCGGCCCGGGCGCGTTCGCTGTACATCAGTTGTTTGGCTGGCATATCCGCTTAACCTCAGTTCTTTGAATGCAACCGAATCCTGGCGTCGAGTGACGGGCGGCGCCCGTCACGCACGAAACTAGACCGCGTCGGATCACGCGACGCTTCACGAATCGAGTCGAGTGATTCCAGTCGACTGTCCAGGCGCCGCACGTCGAGCAGGCCGTGCCCGCACCGCAGACAGCGAAACAATCCTGAAACCGCGCCTGGCGCCGACAATTCAGTCTCGCACCGCCAGGACATCGCTCTCGCGCAGGATGACGTAGTCTTCGCCGTCCAGCTCGATCTCCGTGCCGCTGTACTTGCCGTACACCACCGTGTCGCCGATCTTCAGGCACATCTCGGCCCGCTCGCCGCTCTTCTCGATCAGCTTGCCGGGGCCGACCGCGACGACCTTGCCCTGCATCGGCTTCTCGCGCGCGTTCTGCGGCAGCACGATGCCGCCGGCGGTGCGCTCCTCGGCCTCGTCCGGCTGAACGACCACGCGGTCCTCCAGCGGACGGACCTTCAGATTCGTGCCCTTCTTGCTCTCTTTCGCAGCGGTCGCAACGGCCATGGCTATTACCTCCAGTTTCGTTCGGGTTGAGTTCCTGAGTTTTCCGTTCCGGCTCTCGCGGGGCGCGGGCGAATTACATCATGTCGTCCATGTCGTCCATGCCGCCCATTCCGCCCATGCCACCCATTCCGCCCATGCCTCCGGGGCCGCCGGCGCCGCCCTTGGCGCCCTTCTTCTGCGGCTTCTCCGAGATCATGCAGGTCGTGCTCAGCAGCACCCGCGCGACGCTGCCCGCATTCTCGAGCGCGCTGCGGACGACCTTGGCCGGGTCGATGACGCCCATCTTGAGCAGGTCGCCATACTCGCCCGTGTCCGCATTGAAGCCGAACGTCGGCTTGTCGCTGGTCTCGACCTTCTTCAGCACGACCGCCGGCTCATAGCCCGCGTTCGCCGCGATCTGCCGCAGCGGCATCGCCACCGCCTCGCGCACCACGCGAATGCCGGCCTTCTCCGAGTCGGTCTTCGCTTTCACGCCGTCGAGCGCCTTGCGGGCCCGCAGCAGCGCCACGCCGCCGCCCGGGACGATGCCTTCCTCGATCGCCGCGCGGGTCGCGTGCAGCGCGTCCTCGAAGCGGGCCTTCTTCTCCTTCAGCTCGGCCTCGGTGGCCGCGCCGACATTGATCTGCGCCACGCCGCCGGACAGCTTCGCCAGGCGCTCCTGGAGCTTCTCGCGGTCGTAGTCGCTGGTGGTTGTCTCGATTTCGCGGCGGATCTGCTCGATGCGGCCCTTGATGGCCTGCGTGTCGCCGGCGCCCTGCACGATAGTCGTGTTGTCCGCGTCGATCTTTACGCGCTTGGCCTGGCCCAGGTCGGCGATCGTCACGCCGTCCAGCTCGATGCCCAGGTCCTTGAAGATCGGCTTGGCGCCCGTCAGAACGGCGATGTCCTCGAGCATCGCCTTGCGGCGGTCGCCATACGCCGGGGCCTTCACCGCCGCGACGTTCACGATGCCGCGCAGCTTGTTCACCACCAGCGTCGCGAGCGCCTCGCCCTCGACGTCTTCGGCGACGATCAGCAGCGGACGCTTGACCTGCGCGATCTTCTCCAGCAGCGGAACGAGCTTCGTCACGCTGCTGATCTTGTCCTCGAACACCAGCACGAAGCACTTGTCGAGCACGCACTGCATGTTGTCGGCGTCGGTGACGAAGTGCGGGCTGAGATAGCCGCGGTCGAACTGCATGCCTTCGACCACGTCCACGGTCGTCTCCAGGCTCTTGCCCTCCTCGACCGTGATCACGCCGTCTTTGCCGACCTTCTCGAAGCACTCGCTCAGACGCTCGCCGATCCGGCGGTCGTTGTTCGCCGAGATCGTCGCGATGTTGATGATGTCTTCCGCCTTCTTCAGGTCCACCGGGCGGGAGAGGTTCTTGATTTCCGCCACGATCGCCCGGACGGCCAGCTCGATACCGCGGTTGATGCCGTTCGCGTCCAGACCTGCCACGACGCCCTTCAGCCCCTCACGATAGATCGCCTCGGTCAGCACGGTCGCAGTCGTGGTGCCGTCGCCGGCGACGTCGCTGGTCTTGCTGGCCGCCTCCTTCACGAGCTGGGCGGCCATGTTCTCGTACTTATTCTGAAGCTCGACCTCTTCGGCCACCGTCACGCCGTCCTTGGTGACGGTCGGAGCGCCCCAACCCTTGTCGAGAACGGCATTTCGGCCGCGCGGACCAAATGTGATCTTCACCGCGCTGGCCAGCTTGGTGACGCCCGCGAGCATGGCCTGCTGGGCTTCCTGGTCAAACGCAAGCTGTTTGACGGCCATCGGTCGAACTCCTTGTGCAGGATGCGTTGAATGCCTGAGAGTGTTCCGGGGTGGTCGTCCGCCAAAATGGCGCGCTACGACCCTCCCACCCGGAGAGGTAGCAAGTCGGGTGCCAGACTCGCACGCGCTCGACGGGTAGTTCTATAAATCGCTATCGCCGCGTGCTTTAAGCTTCTTGAGGCGAGCCGGATTCGAACCCGCGGCGTCCGGCGGTCGCGGGTTTCGTGCCATTCTGACAGACCGCAAACCGTTCGCGCCACGACGGCGCGGGCGATGAATCGCGCGCCTACGCCGACTGCCGCCGAACGGTCATGTCGAAATTCCGCACCAGCCCCGCGTACACGCTGTAGGCCACGGCCGAGTAGACCCCGAGCGCGACGATGCTCATCACCAGCCGTAGCACGCGCGCCGTCGCCACTTCATCGGCGCCGGGCGGGCCCACGGTCGTGGTGAACATCGACTCCGGATCGACGAGCGTCTGAAGCGCCGGAAACGGCGCGAACGGCAGCACGGCCGCGCCGAACACCCATCCGCCGCCGGCCAGCGCGGCGCCGCACGCCCACAGCAGGCCGGCCGCGCCCAGCACGACGCTTGTGGCCAGCATGACCGCCTGCACGGTCTTCCGGGAGATGAGCGAGAATTGCAGGCCAATCATCGCGGAGAGCGCCGCGAACCCGGTGATCAGCGCCGGCGCGAGAACCACCGCCTCGGGCATCGCAACCCACGCGGAAGCGCCGGACGCGAAATCGACGATCACGAACGCCAGCAGCACGATGCCGGGCACCGCGATCAGCGGCGCGACGAAGCTCACCAGTCCGCGGATCGTGCCGGCGACGATGTACTGGCTCGTGAGCGGCGTCGCCAGCAGAAGCTCCATGGTCTGCGATTCCTTCTCGCGCGTGAGCGCGGTGGCGGAAGTGTTCGTCACCAGCAGCAGGATGACGGTCATCTGAAGCCAGACCAGCACCGTCAGCCAGTAGCGGATCTGCTGCGGCTGCGATGTGCTGAGTCCCCACCAGCCGTTGCGGTAGGCCAGCAGCAGGGCAAACCCGGCCAGGATGCCGATCACGACCACGATCCAGCGGAGCGTCGATCGTCCGCCGGCGGACGCGCGGGTGGCGGCCTCGCGCCACGCGATCGGATTGCGCCAGACGTTGCGGGGGGCACGGCGGCGTTCGCCGGCGAATGCAAGCGCGGGGACGAACGCGACGAGGCGCGTCCAAAGGGTCGTTTCGCCCTCGCGCGCGCCGCCGCGCACGAACCATAGGCTCATCAGGATCATCCCGATCGACGCGAGCGTGGTGAGCGCCATGAAGCCGATCGCCGGGTATGCCAGCATCGAGCGGAACGGCTCGGAGAAGCGCGCCAGGTCCTCCGGCGGCGGCGCGGGCGTCATTCCGACGACCGCCATCAGGGCCAGGAACGGATGCACGGGCGCGAGCCAGCTCATCTTCATTCCGGTCGCGACGCTCGGCGGCGCTTCGGGGAGCGCGGCATACGGCGTGGTCGCGAGCGCCCCGACGGAGACGAGGTAGACCGCCACGCCCAGGAAGAACGCGAAGATGGTGCGGCGCGTTCCGATGCGGGCGACGCTGATCAGGATCGCCAGCGCGCCGGTGACGAGTCCGGTGCAGGCCGAGAGCCCGAAGCTGAGCATCACTTCGGCGCTGGTGACGCCGCCATAGAGCATGGTGATGCCGAAGATCGGCAAGCCGGCGACCAGCAGCGCCCAGACGAAGTAGAGCCGGCTCAGCAGCGAGCCCAGGACGATCTGCGCGCTGGAGAGCGGCGTCGTGAGCAGGATGTGAAACGTGTTGGCGTCTTTTTCCTGCGTGATCGCGCCGGCCGTGAAGATCGGCGCGATGAACGCCATGAGGAAGAGCTGCACGAAGCTGACCCACAGGAACGACTGCGTGGATTGCTTCGCGAGAAACGCGAGCGAGGCCGGTCGGGCGCTGAACGCGTTGGCGTCGGCAACGAGCAGCACCAGGAATAGCGCCGACAGGTAGGCCACGCGGGCCCAGAGGTGCCGCTGCCGCTTCCCGCCGGCGCTGACCACGCGCACGAGGATCGGATTGGCGGGTAGCAGCCGCCAGAGCCAGAGGCCCAGGTCTGCGAGCACATTCATGCGAGACGCGCCTCCGACACGCGGGCGCAGAGACGACGATCGGTCGCGAGCGCGGGCGTTATCACTGCACGATCCCCTTCGTCAGCCGCATGAACGCGGTCTCCAGGTCCACTTCCTCCTGCTTGATCTCGTGGATGCGAAGCTTCGCGTCGAGCATCGCCCGGGCGATGAACGAGAAGTCCGTGCTGTCCGAATCGAGACTCAGCGTGACGCGCCCGTCGCGGAGCTGCGCGCTCTGCACTGCCGGAAGCGCCGCGAGCGCCTGTCGGGCGCGCTCCGGGTCGTCCGGCGTCATGACGTGCACAACGGTGCCCACGCGGGCGCGGCGCAACGCCTCGCTCACCGAGCCGTGATAGACCAGCTCGCCGCGCTCCAGGATGCCGATGCTGCTGCACAGATCGGCCAGCTCCGGCAGGATGTGCGAGCTGATGAGAATCGTCTTGCCCATGCGGTGCAGCTCTTTCAGCAGCGCGCGAATCTCGATGCGGGCGCGCGGATCGAGCCCGCTGGCCGGCTCGTCCAGGAACAGCACCTGCGGATCGTGCAGCAGCACCCGCGCGATGCTCAGGCGCTGCTTCATGCCGCGACTGAGCGAATCCACCAGCGCGTCGCGCTTGTAGGTCAGGTCGGTCAGCTCCAGGACGTCTCCCACGATCTGCGTGCGCTTCTTGCCGGTGATGCCATACGCGGCCGCGAAGAACTCGAGATACTCCTGCACCACCATGTCTTCATATGCGCCGAAGAAATCCGGCACGTAGCCGATCAGCGGCCGGATCTTGCGGCTCTCGTAGCCGACCACGTGTCCGCAGACGCGCGCTTCGCCCCAGGTGGGCTGGAGCAGCGTCGAGAGAATGCGGATGGTCGTGGTCTTGCCGGCGCCGTTCGGCCCGATGTAGCCGAAGCACTCGCCCGCCTCGATGTTCAGGTGCAGGTTGTTCAGCGCCACGAGCTTGCCGTAACGCTTGGTCAGATTGATGGTCTGAATGATCAAGGGGCACTCCCGGCGGGCGGACGCCCGACGTACGCAATCGGCATGCGGACGCGGTACAGCGTGCGGCCGCTCCGCACGCGCTGCGGCTCGCCGTCCTTCGTCAGCGTCAACGACGGCGTCGGCGACTCGCTCGGCAGCAGCAGCACGGCCTGGCCCTGCGTAAGCCAGTGCGTGACGTCCGCGTCCAGCAGCCCGTCCACGGTGATCGTCGCTCCGGTCCGATCGAAGCGGTTCTCCTCGCGCGCCGGCAGGTACAGACCGCGCGTCGACGCCAGCAGCATCGCCGCGACCGGCGGCGCTACCCGGGCCTGCCAGGTGAGCTGCGTCTGGAACGCCGACACCCACGAGACGTTTTGCGCAGACCACAACGTCGGCAAGACCGGTTCGGTGAGCGGGTCGGCGCCGCTCTGCGACCAGCGATCCAGCGCGCGATCGAACGCGGCGTAGTCCGGCTCGCCCAGCCGTCCGATGCGGGCCGACGGCGACATCGCCTCGACCGACACCGCCAGCACGTTGAACGCCGCCGGAACGATCGCCGACTGAAATACCGCGTTGCGGTCGGTTCGCGACGTAAGGCCCGCCACGCGGTGCGGCACGCCGTCGCGGCCCTCCAGGCGCGGATCGATGTAGAGCAGCCAGCCCGGGCCCACCGGCGCCGGCAGATCGTTCTGAATCCAGCTTTTCGGATCGATCCGTCCGGTCTCGCGGCTGGCGACGAGGTCTCCGCGGATCATGCCTTCGATCGGCGTTCGCCAGCGCGACTCGAACTGCTTGAGCGTCGCGCGCAGCGGCGTCTGCGACAACCCGCCGTCCGATAGCGACGCCGCGTATCGCTCCGCGGTCGCGTAGGTACCCGGCGGTTCCGGCCCCGAGGCGAGCGGTCGCACGTAGGCCGCGTCTCCCGGCGCGAGCAATTCGACGCGCTGCCGACGCGCGCTGCGCAGCCCGAAGTAACTGGTCCCCTGTGCGTCCGACGAGCCGGCATCGAGATCGACGAAGCTGACGGAATCCATCACGTCGGTCACGCCGCGCGACAGAGCCGCCGCGCCGAGGCTGAGCGCGCCCGCCGCCAGCGCGAACACCGCGAACACGGTCCAGCTCAGGTGCGTGAGCTGGCGGCGTTGAAGCCACCACCAGCTCGCGAACGTGGACAAGCCGATGTAGGCCGCCACAAAGGCGAAGGCGCCCAGCACGCGCAGGCTGGCCTGCGCTCGGAACTCGACGCCCTCCATCACCGGCGCGTACATCGCGAACGACTGCGCCAGAAGGTTGAGCTGTTCCGATTCGCTCTTGCGATACTCGTTCGTCAGCGGCGAGACGTCCACCAGCTCCGGCAGCAGCGCCGGCGCTTCGCCGAACCGCGCCAGGTCCAAAAGCGTCGTCGCGACGACCGTGACGCGCCCGGAGCCGAACTGCCGCTGCGTGATCAGGTCGAACGGCCGCCCGCGCGCGAGGTCCACCACCGAAGCCGCCGCTCCGGCGACGCGCTCGCCGATCGCCGCCGCGATCGGTCCGTCGAGCCGCGCACCGCCCCCCGACAGGAACTTCCCTCGGAAAACGGGCAGGTCGTCGAGTTCGATCGTCGCCGCATCGCCGCGGATCGGCAGCAGTTCCGCCAGCTCGCCCTCGCGGATGCGCGGCCACGACCGGCCGACGCCGAGCACGAGCTGCCCGCCGCGCCGCACCCACTCGACCAGCGCCGCGAGCTGCCAGCTCGTCAGCGAGTCCGGCGACGGTTCATCCCACACGAGCACGTCCACCGACTCGAGCCCGAACCAGCGATCGGGCAGGTCGGCCGCCGGCAGCCGCGCAACGCAATAGTCCTGCACGAACTGCCGTTCGCCCAGCCGCCGAGCCATGTACGACCCGGTCTCCGCATCCAGCCGGCGGAGCAGTTGCACCGGCTTTTCGCTGATGTCGAGAATGAGCTCGTAGTCGTTGCTGACGACGTCGAACGCCGGCGCGGCCAGCCGGGCGAGCAGCTCCCCGGACTCGTCGCGAACGTCCACGAGCAGCGGCGCGCTGGCGTCCTGCCGAAGCGTGGCCGCGTAGCACCAAACCTTTCGCGCGCCGGCGTCCGGCGTCAGCGCCACGAGCGCCTGCTCGTAGTCGATCCGGTCGCCGTCCACGTCCGAACGCTCAATCGTCAGGCGGCACTGGACGGGATCGGCGCTCTGCGATCGAAGTCGAACGAGTACCGGCACATACTGGCCCTCGCGCACGACGTAGCGCGTGTTCGTATTGGCCTCGAAGCCGACCGAAACCACCTCCCCGGCGACAGGTTGCGCGCGGGCCACGAGGCACAGCAGCATGCCGCACGCGAAGAGGCCTGCCAGCTTGCGACCCTCGTTCACCCGTTCGTCTCCTCCGGATCCCGGCGCTAAGCCGGCGAATGTTCACTCTCCGCTCGGGCGGCGGCCATTATATTGGCGAACGGCGATTCAACCGGACGCTTGACGTCCGATCGCGGCTTCGATAGTAATAGTCCTGGAACGTACTGGATTCGCGGACCGCGGTTCGCGGATTCCGGGCGTGCGGGAGTCTTCCGGGTGATGCCGATCGCTATTCAATATCCATGGCGCATCGTCGTCGCATACGGGAGCTCGCACGCGCCGACCTAGCTTTCGCGAATCACCACGAAAGTCAGCGGGCGCCTCGGCGAGCATGGGCTTGACCGGGGTTTTTTTGTTGCCGTGACGCGCTCCAGGCGTGCCGGTACCGACGGCCGACGCCGTCCAGGACATCGCGAGAAACCATGAGCCGCGCGAGCCCGACGCCCGCCGAACACGCCACACGGGCGCTGCTGCTGCTCGCTTTGCCCATGATCGGCATCACCGTCTCGCGGATGCTGATGGGGTTCATCGACTTTGCGATGGTCTCGCAACTCGGGACGGCCGCGCAGGCCGCGATCTCGCCCTCTACGCTGCTCCTGTTTGTGATCGCGTGCGCCGGCATGGGCATCGCCCAGGCGGTGCAGACGTTCGTCTCGCAGGCCGAGGGTCGTGGCGAGCCGGAGCGAGGCGGCGCGTATGTCTGGCAGACGGTTTACCTGGCGCTGGCGGCGGCGGCCGTCTCCGCGCCGATCGCGCTGGCGACGCCGCACTGGTTCCCGCGGCTGGGGCAGCTCGGACACCATCCGCCGGACGTGCAGGAGATGGAGATCGCCTTCCTGCGCTACGCGCTCTGGTCGATCGGACCGATGACCGCGTGCGCCGGGCTGGAGAGTTTCTATAACGGCATCCGCAAGCCGCGAATCGGGCTGGTGGCGGTGATCAGCTCGCTGGTGACGATCGCGGCCGCCAATTACGTGCTGATTTTCGGCAAGTTCGGCTTCCCGGCCATGGGCATCGCGGGCAGCGGCCTGGCGACGGTACTGGCGTGGTGCGTGCGGCTGCTCGTGCTGGCGATCCCGCTGACCTCGACCGCGATCGACGCGCGGTATCACACGCGGCGCAGCTTCGCCTTGGACGTGCGCAAGACGCGAGAAATGCTGAGCGTGGGCGGGCCGATCTCGGTGCAGTGGCTGGTGGACATCGGCGCGTGGCTGGTGTTCGCGCAGCTCATGATGCCGCCGTTCGGCGCGGTCGCGATGGCCGGCTCGAACCTGGCGATCCAGTTCATGCATCTGTCGTTCATGCCGGCGCTGGGCATCGGCATGGCGCTCACCACGCAGGTCGGCAACGCGGTCGGCGCGCAGCGGGCGGACGAGGCGGCGCTGCGCGTCACCGTCGCGCAGCGCGTGATCTTCACGTACATGGCGCTGATGGCGGTCGTGTTCGTCGCCTGGGGCCGCCCGCTGTCCGCGCTGCTGTGCTTCGAGTCCGACGACGCGACCCGCGACGCGGTGCTGGACGCGGCGCAGGCGATGCTGATCTGGGTGGCCGCGTTCCAGGTCTTCGACGCGCTGTGCATCGTCTACAGCTTCGCGTTCCGCGGCGCGGGCGACACGCGCGTGCCGGCGCTGATGTTCGCGGCGTGCTGCTGGGGCATCTTCGTGGGCGGCGGCTACGCGATGGTCTGGCTGCTTCCGGGCTGGGGCTACGGCGGCCCGTGGGCCATGTGCACGCTCTACATCGTCGTGCTGGGGCTGCTGCTCTACTGGCGATGGCGGGCGGGCACGTGGCGCCGCGTGCGCCTCTTCGACGCGTCGCCCGCGGCGGCCGCCGAACCGGCTGACGTGCAGGACGTCCGCGCGTCGCGCGCGCCAGCGCCCGGGATCGAGTAGCGCGCTCGTCGTCTGCGCGGTGAAAGGACGGACGGTGCGGGGCCGCGTCTGCGCGGCCGCAGAACGCCGGAGTGCGGGTGGCGGGGGAATCAACCGGTCCGTATCGTGCAGAGCCTGTTCTGCACGACACAGGCCGCACGATACGGTGGCAGAGCGAATGCGGCAGGACCAGCGCGAGAGAACGACCGCTGCGAGCGCCCCGCGTGGCGGAGGGGTCGGGTGCAGGGCCTCGTTGCGCCGTGGTGCGTTCTGCCGACGGGGGTCCGGCCGCGCTGTCGAGGAGAGTGGAGCGACCGATGTTTGAGCCGTTGCAGTCGAAGTTCGATTTTCCGGAGTCGGAGCGGAAGATCCTGGAGTACTGGGATCGGCGTCGCGTCTTTGAGCAGTCTCTGGAGCTGCGCGCGGGCGCGCCGCGATTCGTGTTCTACGAGGGTCCGCCGACTGCCAACGGAATGCCGCACCCGGGCCACTGCCTGACGCGCGCCGTCAAGGACCTGTTTCCACGCTATCGCTCGATGTGCGGATTCCTGGTGGAGCGCAAGGCCGGCTGGGACACGCACGGCCTGCCGGTGGAGGTTGAAGTCTGCAAAGAGCTGGGCATCCACGGCAAGGAGGAGATCGAGGCCTACGGCGTCGAGAAGTTCAACCTCAAGTGCATCCAGAGCGTTTTTCGGTATACGCGCGAATGGGAGGAGATGACGAAGCGCCTGGGGTTTTGGGTGAATCTCCAGGATGCGTACGTCACCTTCCACAAGAGCTACGTCGAGAGCGTGTGGTGGAGTCTCCAGACGCTCTTCGAGCGCGGACTGCTCTACCAGGGTCACAAGGTGGTCTGGTGGTGGGCCCAGGGCGGCACGGCCTTGTCCAGCGGCGAAGTGGGAGAGGGCTATCGCACGGTCGATGATCCAAGCGTGTTCGTGAAGTTTCCGCTGGTCGGCGGCGACCGGTCGCGCGCCCTCCTGGGGAACCGCGGCGTCCCGCCGGAATCCGCGGACGCCGATGCGCCCCGGGTTTCGCTGCTGGTCTGGACCACCACGCCCTGGACGCTCGTCAGCAACCACTTCGCCGCGGTCCATCCCGAACTCGAATACGCGCTGGTCGAGGATCCTGGTCCGGAAGGCGGTCAGCCCGAGTACCTCTACATCGCCAAGAATCTGGTCGAGGCGATCGGCAAGAAGGTCAAGCGCGAGCTGAGAGTCGTCAGCACGTGCAAGGGAACCGAACTGATCGGACTCCACTACGAACCGCCGTTCACGGAGCCGTACCACGCGTCTCTGAGCAGCGCGAGGAAGGCGACGCAGTCCGGTCAGCCGGAAGCGATCGGTTGGCGCGTTACGGCCGCGAACTTCGTCACCATCGAGAGCGGAACGGGGTTGGTGCACGAGGCCCCGGCGTTCGGCGAAGTCGATTTCAACCTGCTCCAGGAGGAGCGCAAGCGCTTCGAAGACCCGAACGCGATTCCGCTGCTCAACGCCGTCCGCCCCAACGGCACATTCAACGACGACGCGCCGCAGCGCTACCGCGGCCGGTGGGTCAAGGACTGCGACAAGGAGATCATTCGCGAGCTGCGCGACGAGCGCAGGACGCCCTGGGGCACGCCGCTGCTGTTCCACCAGGAAACCTACCGCCACGAGTATCCGTTCTGCCCGCGGGCCGAGAACGACCCGCTCATTCAGTATGCCCGCAAGAGCTGGTTCGTCCGCACCAGCCAGCTCAAGGACGAGTTCCTGCGGAACAACGCCGCGGTGAACTGGCTCCCCGAGCACATCAAGGAGGGTCGATTCGGCGACTTCCTCCGCAACAACGTCGATTGGGCGCTGTCGCGAGAACGCTACTGGGGCACGCCGCTGCCCATCTGGCAGTGCGAGACGTGCGGCCGGATGGAGGCGATCGCCTCCTTCGCAGAGCTGCACGGCAAGCCCGGCGCGACCGACGCGACCGCCGAGTGCCCGCAGGGCTATTGGAACGCCAAGGTCGCCGAGCACGCGGCCGAGGGCGAGACGCTGCCGGATCACCTGCGCGTGCACAAGCCGTACATCGACGCGTGGACGTATGCGTGCGGAGCGTGCGGGGACCAGAAGGGCAGCGCGAGCGTGCCGCCGGTTGCTTCAGGGGCCTCGGACGGCTCGCCGGCCCGCATGCGTCGCGTGCCCGAGGTGATCGACTGCTGGTGGGATGCGGGCAGCATGCCGTTCGCGCAGTGGGGTTTTCCCCACGCGCCGGCCAGCGTCGAGACCTTTACGGACCGCTTCCCCGCCGACTTCATCAGCGAGGCGATTGACCAGACGCGCGGTTGGTTCTATGCGCTTCTGGCGATCAACACGCTGCTGTTCAAGGACGGCGTTGCCGATGCGGGCGGCGCGCGCGTCCCGCCCGCGCGGGACGCCCGCGATGCCCAGGCCTACCCCATTCCATTCCGAACCTGCATCGTCCTCGGGCACATCGCCGGCGAGGACGGGCTGAAGATGTCCAAGCGGCTCAAGAATTACCGCGAGCCGTCGTACATCTTCGACCACTACGGCGCCGACGCGATGCGGTGGTATTTCTATTCCGCGCAGTCTCCGTGGACCAGCGTGCGCTTTCAGGAAGCCGCCATTCGCGATGCGCAGCGCGAATTCCTGGTGAAAATGTACAACGTGCTCAGCTTCTTCAACATCTACGCCAACATCGACGGCTTCGAGCTCCGCCAAGCCGACGGCACGCAGCGGCCTAGCGGTTGGCGCGCTCCTCGCCAGCGGGCAGAGATCGACCGCTGGATCCTGAGCGACCTGCACCGGACCATTCGCGCGGTCCGCGAGAGCATGGACCGATTCGAGAACTACCCGGCCGCGCAGCGCCTCAGCGACTTCGTCGACGCGCTCAGCAACTGGTATGTTCGCCGTTCGCGCGACCGATTCTGGCGCGCGCTCGAATCGGACACCGCCGCCAACCAGGACAAGTGGGACGCCTACAACACGCTCCACGAATGCCTGCTGGACCTCAGCAAGCTCATCGCCCCGTTCACGCCGTTCCTCGCCGAGACGATGTATCAGAACCTGATCGGCGCCGGCCCCGACGCCTCCGGCAGCGCGCGGCCGTGCTCCGTGCACCTGTGCGACTACCCGGTCGCCGACGCCGCGCTGATCGACGAGAACCTGGCGGCCGAGATGGACCTGGTGCGCGAGATCGTCTCGCTCGGCCGCGCGGCGCGCACCGAAGCGAAGATCCGCGTGCGTCAGCCGCTGGCACAGGTCGAGATCGTGCTCGGTCGCCATGAACATGAGGCCTGGCTGCGTTCGCACGCGCCGCTCATCGCCGAGGAGCTCAACGTCAAAGGCGTGGAATTCGCGACCCAGGCCGATCACTACGTGCAGTACCAGGTGAAGCCCAACTTCAAGGCCATCGGACCGAAGTTCAGCAAGCTCGCGCCCCAGATCGCGGCCGCGCTTCAGGCGCTGCCCGATCCGGCCGCCGCACGTCGCGCGCTGGTCGAGGTGGGCGCGCTGGAGCTGAGCGTCGCCGGCCATCCCGTGACCCTGACGCCGGAGCAGGTCGAAATCCGCCTGTCGCCCAAGCCGGGCTGGTCCGCCGCCCAGGGCCGCGCCGGGGTCGTGGTCGTCAATACCGAAGTGTCGCCGCAGCTTCGCGACGAAGGTCTGCTGCGCGAGGTCGTACACCACGTGCAGGCCGCTCGAAAGGACCACAATTTGCCCTATCACGCTCGCGTCGGGCTGCGCCTGGCGGCCGACGAGCCGGTCGCCGCGGTGGTCCGTCGGATGGAAAGCGCGCTGAAATCCGAATGTCTGGTCGATCGGATCGAATTCGTCCCCGGCGAGCGGATCGCCGGTCCGTCGCTGCCGGTTGAAGAGCACGCCATGCGGCTCGAAATTATCACGGGATAGGGGGCGGTCCGACTCCGGGCACGATACACTACCGGCAGTATCCGGCGCTGCACGCCTACACGAGGATTTCACGCGCGGCCGGCTGAATCTTCACGGACGCACGGGATACTCGCAGACGGGATCGCGGAACCATCGGCACGTGCGAGTGGATGCGCATCATGTCCGAGCTACTGACCCCGCTGCTGGAATTGCGACGCGAGTCGGAGCCTACGGGTGTACGCGGATGGCAGCTTCGCGCGGGGGTGCGGATCGACCTGCACTGCCACAGCACCGCGTCACTCGAAACGATCCGCTACCTGCCCGGTGTGACGTTCCATCCGCTGCTCGAACCCGAAGAAGTCTACGACCTGGCGAAAGTCCGCGGCATGGACTTCGTCACGATCACCGACCATGACACGATCGACGGCTGCAAGCGCGTGCTCGACGCCCGCGGCGACTTGCCGGACTTCATCGTCGGCGAAGAGGTGTCGGTTCGGTTTCCCGAAGACGGAACAGTCGTGCACGTCAACGTGTTCGACATCGACGAGAGCCAGCATCGCGAGATTCAGCGCGTTCGCGACAACATCCACGATTTCGTCGCCTACGTCCGGTCGATCGACAAGCTCGCCGTCCTCAACCACATGACCTGGACCGAGCAGCACCGCGTGTTGCAGCGCTGGCAGATCGAGACCATGCTCGATCTGTTCGACGTGTTCGAGGGCATCAACGGCACGCGCAGCTACGCTCACAACGTCTTCGCCTGGTACGCGACCCGCGGGCGCGGCAAAGTGCTCGTCGCCGGCAGCGATTCGCACACCATGCGCGTCGGCAGCACCTATACGCTCACCGCCGGGAAAACCCGCGCCGAGGTGCTCGCAAGCATCCGCGCCGGCATCGCCGAGCCGTGCGGGGCGTTCGGCACGCCCGAGCGCCTGCGCGACGACGTGTGGATCCTGATTCAGAAATCGGTCGAACGCCGCATTCAGGAAGCCACCAGCGCCTGGGAGCGGCTCACCTGCCGCGCCGTCCGCCGCTTCGGCCAGCTCGCCCACCCGATCGTCCTGTTCGGGTATCACACGCGTCAGCGCATGCTCATCCAGAGCATCCTGCGCGAACTGCCGGCCTGACGACCGTCGTACAACGTGCGAGACGCTTGGGCAGCCGCCCGCAAGCCCGATTGACCCTCGCGCCCCCGGCGGCGCTCGCCCACAGCCGACTGCGCCCCGGCCGCTGCCATCCACGAGCAGATTCCCCGATCGCAATCGACGCAACGAATGGAGACCGCGCTGTCGGCGCGCGGTCCCTCGGCAAGCTTTGTTGCGTCGGCCCTCCGCGACCGATGCCGTTGGATCCGCCCTGTTCGCGCGACACGCCGTCTGCCACCGCGCAGCGAAACTCGGGGAAACGCGAAACCGTTCGAAAGCGGCTTCACGGGTGCATGCGCGTCCGAGCGACGGCAACGTCCGCTCGTCGATGTTCGCGGCTGAAGCTGCTTCAAATCGCCGTTTTGTCTGAACCGCCGAAGTGGACCGCTCGCTCGCGCTCGCGGCTCGGCCGGGACGCCGGTTCAAACTGAGATCAGACCGGGACGTGCCGCCGCGTCGCCCCGGATACCGCGCTCAGGAACCATGGGCCGCGCGCCGTCGCGCGCGGGTCTACCCGGAACGCATCCCGGCTGCACCGCGGGCGGACGGAAGCGACGCCGCGTCAGCTCCGCGCCACGCCCTCACGCCCGAATCGCGCGCTCGCTCTGCCGCGCCCGAACGGCCGCTCCGACGCGGCTGACCAGTTCGTCCATCGTGTACGGCTTCTGAAGGAAGCTGATCGCCGGAGACTCGCCGAAGCCCGACAACGCTTCGCGCTGCCCATAGCCGCTGGAGAAGATCACGCGCACGCCGCCGTCCAGCCGCGCCAGCTCCTCGTACGTCTCCACGCCGCTCATGCCCGGCATGTTCATGTCGAGCAGCACCACGTCCACGTCGGCCCCGCTCTCCCGAATGGCGCGCAGCCCGGACGCGCCGTCCTCGGCCGTGAGGACGCGCAGGCCGCGGCGCTCCAGCACCGACCGCACGATCTCGCGAATATCCGGCTCGTCGTCGATCACCAGGACGGTCCCGTTCTCGGGCAGCGCGCCGTCGGCCCGCGCGGGCGGCGGCGCCGGGCGCACGCTCGCGCCGCGCGGCAGGACAAGCGACACGGTCGTTCCGGCGCCGACGCGGCTGTGAATGCGGATGCCGCCGAAGTGCGCGTGCACGATGCCGCGCACCGCCGCCAGCCCGAGTCCGCGCCCCAGCTCCTTGCTCGAAAAGAACGGATCGAACACGCGCGCCAACGTCGCCGAGTCCATGCCGCAGCCGTCGTCGCGCACCTCCAGGCGCACGAATTCGCCCGGCTCGATCGCCTGCCCCGCGAATTCCTGCTGCAACGCGGAAGCGGAGAGGCGCTCCAGGCGCGTCCGGACCGTGATCGCGCCGCCGCGATCGCCGACGGCCTCGCCCGCGTTGATGAGCAGGTTCATGATGATCTGCTGCACCTGTCCGCTGTCGGCGGGCAGGGTGGACAGGTCGGGCTGCAGGTCCGTGATGAGACGCACGGACTTGTGAATCCCGGTCCGCACCAGGTCGATCGTCTCCTCGACCAGCTCGTTCAGGTCGAGCTCGGTGACTTCCTTCGACAGCCGCCCGGAGTACGCGCGAATCTGCTGGATGATCTTGGAAGCGCGCTGCGCGGCGTTCACGATGCGCTGGATGCGCACGCTGGCCGACGAATCCGGCGCGAGCTGCTCGAGCGCCAGGAACGCGTTGCCGAGAATCCCGACCAGCACGTTGTTGAAGTCGTGGGCGATTCCGCCCGCCAGCAGCCCGAGGCTTTCGAGCTTCTGCGCCTGCCGAATCTGGCCCTCCAGCCGCTCCCGCTCCGATTCGGCGCGCTTGCGCTCGCTGATGTCCTGGAACACGATCACCGCTCCGACGGACTGCTCGCCCTCGGTGATGCTCGTGCTCGAAAACTCGACGGTCAGGCTTCCGCCGTCGCGCGTGCGAAACGCCGCTTCGACCCAGCGATGCGCCGCGCCGGCCTGCGTCGCCGTGCAGATCGCGCAGCGCGAATGGTCGCGCGATCCGGTCGCGGCCGGCTCGTACAGGAACCCGTGCAGATCCTCGCCCAGCAGCTCCTCGAGCGTCCAACCCAGCAGGCGCATCGCCGAGGCGTTCACGAACGTCACGCGTCCGTCGCGATCGACACCGAAGATCCCCTCGCCGACCGAGTTCAGCAGCAGCTTGTTCTGCCGGTGCAGACGGTCGATCTCCTCGTGGTGGCGCTTGAACTCGGTGATGTCGCGCGCGAACCCCACCAGAATCTTCCGCCCGTCGTCGTGCAGCACGAAGACGCTGTTCTCCAGGAAAATCGTGTGCCCGGCCCGATGCCGATGGGCGGCGGCGAACTGGTGCAGCCCGGTCCGCAGCGGAATCGGCGCCGTCCCCTCGACGCCGCTGCTGATCTCCATATCCGTGATGCGAAGCTGGAGCAGCTCGGCCTCGCTGTAGCCGGTCATCCTGCAGAACGCCTCGTTCACCTCCGTGAAACGATACTCCTGGTCCACGATGAAGAAGCCGTCCATGGCGCTGCGCAAAATCGCCTCGTTGCGGGCCGCCAGACGCTGAAGCTTCGCCACCGACCCGTCCGCGTCCGACGACTCGCGCACCAGCACGGCGACCGCGTCGTCGCAGCCGCCCAACGGAAACACGTCGCCGCTATAGGCGCGCTGCCGGTGCGTAAACCGATAGGTGCGCCGCAAGCCGTCGCCGAGCGCCTGCCGGGCGCGCTCGAGCAGCTCGGTTCGAAGGTCGTCGTCGAACCACGTCGGCGCCTCTTCGCTCACGAGCGTGCGGCCGTTGCGATCCACGAGCAGCAGCGAATTGGACAGCCCGCGCAGCACCGCGCTCGCCAGGTGATGCTGGCGCGACTGCTGGTCCGCCGCGGCGCGCAGCCGCGCCAGACGCCGCGCGGTCGCGGCCCAGCCCGCCGCCGAAACCACGCACCCCGCCAGCAGCAGCATCGCTGCGGTCAGCATGTGCAGAACCCTCCGACCCCAGTGTTCGTCGCGCAGCCTCGCCGGAGCGCCGCGCGCCGTTTGCCCAGCCCGTCAGAATAGCACATCCGCCGGCTCGCCGGCCGGTCGGATTCGCGCGCCGGTCGCCGCCGGCGATCGTTCGTGGCGCAGCCCTTGCGCGTCGGCGTTCTACGCCGCGCCGACGTGCGGCTGCTCGAGCTCGGTCGCCTTCTCCAGGCAGCTTCGCTCCTGCGTCTCGTCGCCCACGGCCCGCAGCGCCTGGGCCTTCAGACGCCAGCCGGCCGCCTGCATGCCGCGGTTATCGTGCGCGCGCGCCAGCTCGATCTGCCGGTCGGCGCAGCGCGACGCCTCGACATAGTTTTGAAGCTGCAAGTTCAACTCCGCGATGCTCTCGTACACGCGCGTCAGCCCGTTCCAGAAACGCGTTTCCTCCAGCGCGCTGAGCGCCATCGCCAGCTCGTGCTTGGCGACCGCGATCCGTCCCAGGCTCAGTGCGCAGCGCCCCAGGTGCATGTACGAAATGCCCGCGTTCACGCGGTCTTCGCTCTCCAGAGCCAGCGAGAGGGCGCGCTGGTAGTAGTCGCGCGCTTCCTCGAACCGTCGCTCCTCTCGCAGCAGGTTGCCCATCCCGTTGTACGGGCCGATCAGGAACACCAGCGCGCCGAACGCCTTGTGCGTCTCGATGGCGCGCTGGAACGCGCCGCGCGCGTCGTCCAGGCGTCCCAGCCGATAGTGCACGAACCCCAGGTTGTTGCAGATCTGCGCGAGCTCCGTCGTCAGACCCAGCGCCTCGGCCGTGTGCGCCGCGCGGCTGTAGTACTCCAGCGCGGCGGTGTACTCGCCCCGGAAATACCACATCACGCCCATGTTCGCCTGAGCTTCGACCACCTGCCGCCCGTCGCCGCGCCGCGCCGCGAGCGCTTCCTGCCGCTCGTGATATCGCGCCGCTTCCTCGTAGCGGCCCAGCCGCGACGAGCACGCCCCAAGCAATCCGATCGCCTCGCAGAACTCCGGATCGAGCGACAGTGCGTCGGATGCGTGCTGAATGCCGGCTTCATATTCGCCCGCCAGGTGCGAACGACGCGCCGCGAAGAACGCCGCCTGCGCAGCCGGCGGCGGAGTGGTCGATTCCGGCTCGCGATCAAAGGTCGTCTCCAGCCCCATCGCCAGGCAGACGCGGCTGAGCAGGCGCGTTCGCAGGTCGGACAGCGCGGACAGCGCGCCCTCCAGCGGCTCCAGCGCCACCGCGCGGCCCGTCTGCGTGCTCACCACATCGGCCCAGACCGTGAGCTGGTTGTCGCGCCGCTGAAACCGCCCGCGAACCACGCTGGCCGCGCCGGTCAGGCGTCCGGCTTCGCACAGCGCCGGCATGCTTGCGGCGCTCAGGTCGGCGCTGACGCGCGCCAACACGCGCGAGAACTCGTCACGATCGGAGACATAGACGTTCGGCATGCGCGCCAGCGACCGCGCCAGGTAGTCCGCCAGCGCCACGCAGATCCATTCGTCCGTGGCGCGCCGCGTCTCGTTCTCGAACGTCAGGACGGTGAGACCGCGCGGCTGAGTCTCCGCTTCGCGCGGCGCGGCCGAGACCTGGACCGTTCCGCTCGAGTGCTGGAAATGATCGAGCAGCTCCAGCGCCGATCCGAATCGCTCCTGCGGCGCGGCGCTGAGCAGCTTCAGCACCGCCCTTCGGAGCCAGTCCGGCGCGTCGCAGGCGGCGTCGGAGGGCCAATCGACGGAGCGCGTGTGCGAGTCGAGCAGCGCACGGTACAGGCTGCCGGCGCCATAGGGCGCGCGGCCGGTGAGCAGCACGAACAGCGTCACGCCCAGCGAGAAGAGATCGGCGCGCTTGTCCACCAGCGCTCCGCGCAGCAGCGACTCCGGTGCGGCGTACATCGGCGTGCCGGATGGAGCGACCTCCGGGTCCGCGGCGAGGTGCGCCTCGACGAATCGCGCGATCCCAAGGTCGGCGACGCTCACGCGCCCCTCGGTGGAGAGAATCAGGTTTCCCGGCTTGACGTCCCGGTGAAGCAGGCCGGCGCGATGGATCGCCGCCAGGCCGGCCGTGGCGTCGCACGCGACCTCGACAGCCTGCCGCCAGTCGAGCGTGGCGCCGCAGCGAAGCAGTTCGCCCAGGTCCACGCCGTCGATGTGCTCGGTAACGAAGTACCAGTAGCCGCCGGCCTGATCGCAATCGAGGACGCGAACGACGTTCGGGCTGCTGACGCGAAGTCCGGCGCGGGCTTCATTCCGCAAGCGCTGTGCGGCGTGTTCACCGGCGTCGCGAGTCGGGAAGGGGAGCACCTTCACGACGCACGGGTGCGCAAGCAGGCGATGCTCCGCCAGCAGCGTGATGCCGTGAGCGCCGCGCCCGAGCTCCTGAACGAGGCGATACCGGTCGCGGAAGGCGCGGTCTGCAAGGAGCGAAGCGGGCAGGTCGGCGGCGGCTTCTGGCTCGAGATAATCTGCCTGGTCGATGGGCCGGATGAATCGGCAAACGGCGCACTCCAGGATGCGCTTGCCGATCTTACGCAGCGCGCCGGTTTCTCGACAGTTTCTGCATCGCGCGACGATGATGACGGTTCCTTGGTTCGACTGCGTCGAGATTGCTGCGAATCTAGGTCACGCCGTTCCAGGCACTTTGGGAAAATTGCTGCAATCTGCTTGACATTCCAGCATTTTCGGGCATTATCGGGACTTCGAGCGAGGGTTTCGCAATCGAAGTTTCGTGAGGCGGCTCGGCGGCTTCAGGGCCCGAAGCTTCCCCGTCCCACACCGGAAAACCAAAGACGGTTTTCCCAGGTTCTCTATTGACCTGACGAAAAAATACCCTGTCTTCGCTTCGACTGCAACCCTGTGTTGTCAATTGAAACCCAAGTTGCCCAGGAGCAAAGTCATGTTGTCCATCAGCACTCTCGAAGATGTCATCAACGGGTTCATCCAACTGATCATTGAAATGATCACCTGAACACACGGTACTGTCGCATGTGTCAAGAAATTCCAGCAAGGAACTCGCCATTCAGGGGAATGACCATGATCGTCGTGATCACCGAAGTCGATGACCTGAGCCTGCGTTCGCGCTAGGGCTCCGGTTCCGCGTATTTCCGAGGCCCGGTTGAGGCTCATGAGGGGCGCCTCAGCCGGGCTTGGCGCATTGTAGCCACCGCCCTACCAAGACGTTCCGCGCAATCCGCAATTCGCGCGCCCGTCGGAATCTCCGTCCGCGGGTGCCGTCCACCAATGCCCGGTCGATTCGGCCCCATCAGCCGAGGGCGCCGCGCGGCTTACCTGACGAGTTTCCGTCAATTTCTCAAAAATTTGGGCGCACGCGGCATTCCGGACGGAAATCCGCGCGCGGCACGGATGGAAACTGCGAGTTGAGTTGTTATGGGAGCTGGAGTGCCACGCGGAGTCGTGATCTCACCCCGGATTGCGTCAGAACCCTGAACATTCGAACTATTCGGCTGGGAACGTGCGCGACTTGAATGCGCGAGTCGCGGCGATGGGAGTTCCGAAAGGTGTCGAACATGCAACCGTGCCGGCCCGCTCGCCTGAACGTCTCAAGCCGATCGTGGGCCAACGTCCTGGGCGTTCTCGCGCTGCCGTTGGTCGCGCTGCTGCCCGGCGGCTGCCCGGCCGACGGCGTCGGCGACACCATCGTCGAGTCGGAAGTGATCGACCAATCGCAGGACGGCTCGTCCGTGTCGAATGACGCGAGCGGCGTGGACGACCAGGACGGCGGACCGACCAGCTCGAATGGCGGCGACCCGATCGACAGCAAGTCGAATGATGACTCCGACGACGACGCAGACGGCGGCGGCCCCGGCGACGGTGGCGACCCGATCGGCTCCGACGGCGTCGGCGATGACGACGAAGACGACGGCTCGGGCGCGGACGACGGCGGCGACCCGATCGATGTACCGGATGACGGCGACGACGAGACGCACCCGGCCGTCGATCCCGGCGTCGAGCCGTCTACGGCGTTCTTCGAGGGCGTCGCCGATTCCGACGGCTGGGGCGCGTACAGCGCGGCGCGAAGCCTCTCCGGGCATGCGTCGGTGATGGTCGGCGCGGCCTTCTCGGAAACCCTTGGCGCGAGCCGTGCATTCTGGTGGAGCGAGCAGTCCGGCCTCAGCGAGCTCGGCACGTTCTCCTCGTATACCGACAGTCTCGCGACGGCCGTCTCGGGCGGCGGGACCGTGGTGGTGGGGTATGTGACGCGTTCGGACCGCAGTGAGGCGTTCCGATGGACTCCGCTGGGCGGCATGGTTGGCCTGGGCGACTTGTCGGGCGGGGCGTTCAACAGCCGCGCGACCGGCGCTTCGGCGGATGGCAGCGTGGTCGTGGGCATCGGGGCCGTGAGCGGCGGCTACCGGGCGTTCCGCTGGACTTCGGCGGGCGGAATGGTGTCGCTGGGCGGCTTGCCGGGCGGCGAAGGCCAGAGTTGGGCGAGCGGCGTCTCGGGCGACGGATCGAAAGTGGTAGGACACGGGCTGGCTTCGCACGGAGACGAGGCCTTCATCTGGACGACGACCGACGGAATGGTGGGACTGGGCGCGCTCAGCGGCGGAACCTACAGCCGGGCGCTGGCGATCTCGGATGACGGTTCGACGGTGGTGGGCGTGAGCGAATCGGCGACGGGCGTGGTGGCCTTCCGGCACGACGCGGTCGATGGAATGGTCAGCCTGGGCGACCTGGACGGCGGCGACGTGAACAGCACGGCGCACGCGGTCAGCGCGGACGGTTCGGTGATCGTCGGCACGGCCTCAACCGACGAAGGTTTCGAGGCGTTCGTCTGGACGGCGGCGGACGGCATGCGTTCGGTTCGCGCGGTTCTGGAGAACGAGTTGTCTTTGAACCTGACCGGTTGGACGCTGACGAGCGCCCACGCGGTTTCGGACAGCGGGCGCGTGATCGCCGGACGCGGCATCGCACCGGACGGCGCGAGCCGTGCGTGGGTCGCGTGTCTGCCCAACCCGTAGGCAAGCGGAGCGGGATTTCGAGGCAACGGCGCGACGGTGGCGGCGTCACCGGCGCGAGTCTTAAGAGGGATCGTTCAATCATGTGCAACCGGCGGTGTTTGCTCTTCCTGCGTCACCTGACGCTGTGCGGCGTGGTCGCGCTCTCGTCTGCCTCCGTGGCGCGCGCGGCGCAGACGTATGCGACCAGCGGCATCTCGATCACGTTTGGCGACGACGGCAAGGTCACGTCGCTGCTGGACACGGTGTCGGGCTGCGACCGCGTGGCGGCGATGCTGCCGGCGAATCGCCCGTACGGATGTCGCATTCAGTTTGGCGGGAACATGGTCGATCCGACCTCGTTCGTGTTCGTCGGCAGCCAGATGATTTATACGTTTGGCTCACTGCCGACTACGCCGTCGATTACGGTGGGCGTGACGGTGCGCCCCACGTACCTGATTTTCAGTCTCGACAACGTCTCGGATGCGACGGACATCGAGATGATTCAGTTCCTGAATTTCTCGACGTTGAATTCGCTGACGGACAGCCTGATGCGGTTCATGACGTACGCCGACTGCAACACGCCGCGGCGGCTCGGCGTTTACCCGCTGGATCACTTCACGCGAACGGACGTCGGCGCCGCCGGCAAGGGCGGCTTTCTGCGGGCGGAGGCGTATCCGGACCTGCCGTGGTCCACCCCGGTGAGCATGGTCGGACGGCGCGCGGCGCTGTTCACTTGCGCGGACACGCAGGTCGCGGCATTCGCCGCGTGCGCGACGATCGAAGCGGCGCACGCCATTCCGCTTGGAGTGGTGGCGAAGCAGGAGCCGACGATTCGAACGTCGCAACTGTTCTGGATGGACTTCGTGCAGGCCGACGCGGCCGACGTGCTGGCGTACACCGAGGCGGCAGGCTACGGAAAGATCCTGCTGAACTCGGCGCAGTGGGCGGACACGTTCAACGCCTACGCGATCCGCGCGGACAAATGGGGCAGCGTGACCAACCTCGCCAACTGGATCGACGCGTGCCACGACGCCGGCATTCTGGTCGGCGCGCACACGCTGCCCGTGAAAATTCGCAAGGATTCGATCGCTTATATCCGAGACGGTTGCAGCCCGATCGTCCGCCGCGCGCGCACCATCACGCTCGCAACCGACGTGCCGGCGAACCAGGTGCTCGGACTGATCCAGACCACCACGCCGCCGACCGGCTGGCCCGACGGGTTCGAGAAGCGCGACATCACGATCAACGGCGAGATCATCGCGTTCCGCCGATTGAAGACGGACGCTCCGCCGTACGGTTTCGAAGGGCCTTTCCTGCGGGCACGCAATCAGACGGGGGGGCTGGGCGCGCAGTTCCATGCGGCCGGCTCGGTGATCGGCGGCCTGAACGTGACCGACGACAACTGGGGCTACGAGCTCGACCTGGCCGGCGGCGGCCTGGCGACCTACGCGGCCGACATCGCCACGACGTACGACGCGGCCGGATTTGACTTCATCTATCTGGACGGTCTGGAGTACAAGGACGTGCCGGCGTGGTACACGCTGAGCGCGCAGCAGCGGACGCTCTACGATGCCTTCGCGAACAGCCCGATGTGGATGGAGTCCTCCGGCAACGCCGGCACGCACTCCTGGCCGTTGCTGCCGATCGACGGGCAGATCGACTATACCTACATCGAGACGAACGGCCTCAAGAGCGAAATCAACCGCAACCTGGAGCGCATGTTCTCGGCCTCGCAGCAGACGCTGATGGTCGGCACGCCGCTCCAGATCGGATGGATCGAGCTGTCAAACCCGTCGACGCGGCACACCACCGTGGACGAGATCGAATACGCGCTCGCCAAGAGCATCGCCTACGACACGTCGCTGACTATTCAGGTCTGGATTTCGTCGCTGCGCACCTGGCCACACCGCGACGCCAACCTGCGGCTCATGCAGCAGTACGAGCAGGTCCGGCTGGCCGGCTCGATCTCGCAGGCGCAGCGCACCGCCGCCCGTAAGCTCAACAAGGATTTCATGCTCTTCCGTGACAGCGTCGGAGCGTGGCAGCTCGCGCCCGTGTCGCTTCTGAACGTCGGCGGCTCGCCTCGCATCCGCGCCTATGTCACGGACGTCCGCTTCGGAAGCGACCGCTTCGCAACCTTCTGGCCTGTGGACGCGTCGGACGAAACGTCGGTGACGATTCACGGCGTGCCGGCCGGCAGCGTGAGCGTCACGGACTCGTTCGGCAACGCCGTCCCCGTCACCAACATCGGCGGCGGGCAGTTCCGATTCGACGTGCGCACGCGCGTCTACGCGCGGCTTGCCAACCTGCCCGATCCGGTCGGCGCGTTCAGCGACGCAATCGTGACGAATCTCGGCGGGCCGTAGCAGCCGGGCGCCCCCCGGCTGACGAGCGCTCCGATGCGCGCCGCCGCCCCGGGCGCACGGCGCGCCGGTTCGTTTTCTCTCGGCGTCTGCGCGCGGCTACACTCCGTCGCATGCTCTTTCCCTCGACCGAGGACACCATCGTCGCGGTTTCAAGCGCGTGGTCCGCGTCCGCGGTCGGCATCGTCCGGCTGAGCGGTCCGGCGGCGGATTCGCTGCTGTCGGCGATCACGCCGGCGGATGTCTCGAGCGCTCCGCCGCCGCCATGGCGCGTATGCGACACGCGCATCCGAATCGACGCGGGATTGGAAGTGCCGGCGACGGCTTATCGCTTCGCCGCGCCGCGCAGCTACACCGGTCAAGACGTAGTAGAGATCCACACGATCGGCAGTCCGCCGCTGCTGCGCGCGCTGTGCGCGGCGCTGATTGCGGCCGGGGCGCGCCGCGCGCTTCCCGGGGAATTCACCGCCCGCGCGTTCCTATTCGGACGAATCGACGAATCCGAGATGGAGCAGGTGCTGTCGCTCTTGCGGGGCGGCGAAGAGCAAGCCGAGCGGCTTCGCGGGCGGACCGAGACGGAGGGCGTGACGGCGCGGCTTCGCGCGGTGCTGGAGCGGATCGAGCGTCTGGCGGCGGAGATTGAGGCCGGCATCGACTTTTCGGACGAAGAGGACGTGCGATTCGCGACGCCCGCGGGAGTGGCCGCCGCACTGGACGATCTTCTGGACGGCGTGCAGCGACTCCGGACGGCGTTGGGGTCGGGCGCGTCGAGCGCCATTCCTCGCGTGGCGCTGGCTGGTCTTCCGAATGCGGGCAAGAGCACGCTGTTCAATCGCCTGCTGGGCCGTGAGCGCGCGATCGTTTCGCCGCTGGTGGGCACGACCCGCGATGTGCTGTCGGCGCAGGTGATGCTCGGCGGCGCGGAGATCGTGTTGCAGGACACGGCCGGGCTGGGCGAGCGCCAGGACGAGCTCGATCTCGCCTCGTGCGTGATGACGGAGCGCGCTTGCGGCGAGGCGGATCTGGTGCTGTGGCTGCATGACGGGTCGTCGGCGTGGACGGAGGCCGAGTCGGCGGCGCTCGCGCGAATCCCGGCGTCGCGGCGCATGATCGTGAGCACGAAGCGCGATCGAGCGGCTGCCCATGCCGAGGCCGCTCAGGACCACGTCAGGGCCGACGTGGCGGTCTGCGCTCTGACCGGCGAGGGAATTCCGGCGCTCGCTGAATGGGTCGCGTGGCGGCTGTTCGGCTGCGCCGGCGAGGAGGCGTCGCCGGCGCTGATGGAGCTGGAGAGCGTGGAGCAGGCGCTGCGCGCGGCGCGGCGGCTCGCGGTGGTTTCCAGCGACTGCCTTCAATCTCCTGAGCTGATCGCGGCCGAGCTTCGGGATGCGCATGCGCGGTTGTCCGGACCGGGTGGAGTTAGTTTTGTCGAGTCCGTGCTGGGTCGCATTTACTCGGCGTTCTGTATAGGTAAGTAGCAAGGAGTCGGCGATCAGCCTGCTTGACAGGCAGGGGCGATCTTATCAGACTATCCGTGTGTTGCGACGAGGATTGCCGTCGGGAAGGTGATCGCCGCGCAGCTTCTGCTGGATGAGGCGCATTCCCATCGGAAACCCGTGTAGACGGCACGCCATTCGGACCGATAGAGAATTGTTGCTCGAAAGCGCAAAATCTTGACGAGAAACTTGACGGTTGCAGGACTGGTTGCAATAATACATAGTGGTCTGATAATAGGATTCGCGGCTTCGGCCGCATCGTAGTACCTGGCTTCTTTCCCCTCCGGAGAGCACCGGGACGCCTTCGGGCCTCCGGTGTCTCTCTTTTTTTCCGGCATCGCGTGAACCCGCAACGCTCGCAACGGAACGGGCGCCGTCAATCGAAGTAAGCGACCATCGGTTCGAGAGTTACGAGGCGCTGGCGTCGGCTGCGAGCCTATTCCAGGATCCGCCACGCCTCCAGTTCGAACGCAACGCGGAGCTGCACCCGCGCTCGATCGAGGTTCTGAAGCGGGCGAGAAATCTTGTAGTACACATCGCCGCGCAGGTGGTCCGCCAGGAACCGCGCCGCCTGCTCGATGCAGATCGTCCACGCGCCGCGCCACAACTGGGCGCGCTCGCCGGCGGTCAGCGCGTCGCCCGCGCCGTCCGTAAAGCCCGCCAGCACCGCTCCGCAGGACTCGCGGTCGAGCCGGACACGGCCGGCGTCCGGCTCATCCTCCGGCGCGGTCGCGCCGCACGATCGAACCAGGTCGCCGAAGTCGAACAGCGCCGTGCCCGGCATGATCGTGTCGAGATCGACCACGCAGAGCGCGTCGCCGGAGTGCGAATCGAACAGCACGTTTCCGATCTTGGCGTCGTTGTGGGCGATGCGCTCGGGCAGCTCGCCTGAAGCCAGCATTCGTTGCACGCGTGCCGCGTCGCCGGCTCGTTCGCCGATAGCAGCCAGCTCCGGCTCGATCTGCGCGGCGCGTCGGAGCGGATCGTCGCGCGCCGCCGCGAACAGCGCTTCCAGACGCCGCGGCGTGTCGTGGAACCCCGGAAGCGTCTCGTGCAGCCGGGGCGGCGGCAAGTCGGCGAGCCAGCGCTGAAACTCGCCGAACGCGCGGGCCGCCGCGTAGGCGTCGCCGGGGGTGCGCGGCGATTCCAGCCAGGTCGAAGCCTCGATGAAGCGATACACGCGCCAACATGCGCCGAACGCGTCGGTCGCCAGCAGCCGGCCGTCGCGTGCGGGAATGAGCGTGAGCGCCCGGCGCGCCGTGTCCACCGCGCCGCCGTCGGAAAGCTTGCGGCGAACGTGGTCGGTCACGCGGGCGATGTTCGCGACGACCAGATCGGCGCGCGGAAATACGCGCGGGTTGATGCGCTGCATCAGGAAGCGGACTCTTTCGTGCGATTGCTGAAACGCGAGCAGCACCGAATCGTTGATCAGGCCGCGGCGAAGCGGCTGCACGCTGAGCAGCGTGCCGCTGATCGAGAACCGCGCCGCCATTTCCGACGCAGGCACGTGCGGCGTCATCGCGTTCGCCCCGCTTCGCCCCCGCGCGAGCGGCCGCTCCAGGCGCGCGGATCGTCCCGCCACAGCGGCGACGGGTAGACGCCCGCGTCGATCAACTCGCGCAGGCCGGACCGGACGCGGTCCAGGTCGTCGCGATGCGTCAGTCCGAACCACGGCCCGGCCGACCGCGCCACCCGCACGCGGTCCGAGTCCGCCCGGATCGCGAGTCTCACCACGTCCGGCAGAAACAGCTCTTCGGTGCGCGAATCGCCGTGCGCCGCGGCGAATCGTGCCCACGCGGCCTCGAGCGTTTCCCGGAACTCGGCCGCAAACGCCCACAGGTTCATCGACGTGATCGTGTCGAGCGGCAGCACCGACTCGACGCCTGCTGCGTCCACGGCGCGCGCCGCGTCGCCCTCGCGCCGCACGCCGGTCCATTCCCGAATGTCGCGCAGTCGCCCGGTCGCGTCGCAACGGCACTCGGCGCGCGACACGACGCCGTGCGCCGGCAGCGTCGCGCCCAGCGGGAATCCGACGAGCGCGTGGGTCCGCCCGGCGTCGGGCTTGGCGTCGCGCATCAACCCGCACAGCAGCTGGATCGATTCGCGCCCGTAGAAGTCGTCCGCATTGGCGACGGCGAACGGTCCGGAAGCGGCCCGTGCGCCGCACAGAACGGCGTGCGCAGTTCCCCAGGGGCGCGTCCGATCGGGCGGCGGAGATCGTCCGCCCGGCAGGTCGTCCAGTCGCTGCGGAGCGTAGTGCAGGCGAAAGAAGCGCCCGCAACGCGGCTCGAGCGCGTCGGCGAGCGGAGCGTGCGTCTGATCGGATACGACGAGCACGGCGCGGGAGAAGCCTGCGCGGGTCGCGTCGAACAGCGTGTAGTCCAGCAGGGCTTCGCCGTCCGGTCCGACCGGCGCGAGCTGCTTGAGCGAGCCGAACCGACGCGCGGCGCCGGCGGCGAGAATGACGATCGTGTCGATCAAGTCCGATCCGCTTGCGGGACGCGGGCGCACGCGGGACACTCTCGCAGAAGGCCCGGACATGAATTGTAGGGGCTGCGTCCGTCCGTCGCGCACACGCGGGGGCGGGCGCTCGACTCCGTCTGGATTGGGAGGAGACGGCCATGCCATCGGACTCGCCCGCACCACCGACTCTCGGCGATCGTTCGCGACGCGATTTTCTGAAGTTCGGCGCGCTCACGGGCGTCGGCGCCGCGCTGGGAGCGAACCTGAGCGCCGGCGGCGCGCGCGCCGCGCAGACGGCTCGCGAAGCCCCGGCGGCGGCCCCGTCGGGCGAGTTGTTTCGCACGCCGCCGATGGAGCAGGTGCGCATCGGCTTCGTGGGCGTGGGCGGCATGGGCACGAATCACGTGCACCAGCTATTGCAGGTCGATGGCGCCCGCATCACGGCCGTGTGCGACGTGCGTGCGGAACATGCCGAGCGGGCCGCGAAGATGATCGAGGAGGCCGGGCAGCCGCGCCCGGCGCTGTTCACGCACGGCGAGCGCGACTTCGAGCGCTTGTGCGAGACGCAGGACCTGGACATCGTCTATACGGCGACGCCGTGGGAGTGGCACGTTCCGGTCTGCGCCGCGGCGATGAAGAGCGGCAAGCACGCCGCGACCGAAGTCCCGGCCGCGACCACAGTCGAAGAGTGCTGGCAGCTCGTCGAGCTGGCGGAAAAGCACGCGCGGCACTGCGTCATGCTCGAGAACTGCTGCTATGACCGGGCCGAGCTGCTGGTGCTGAACCTGGTGCGGCGCGGACTGTTCGGAGAGGTGCTGCATGGGGAGTGCGGCTACCTGCACGACCTGCGCGGGATCAAGTTCGCAACGGACGGCGAGGGGCTCTGGCGGCGGGCGCACTCGCAGAAGCGCAACGCGAACCTGTATCCCACGCACGGCCTCGGACCGATCGCGCAATGCATGGACATCCATCGCGGCGATCGCTTCGACTACCTCGTGTCCATGAGCGGTCCGTCGCGCGGGCTGCAGCTCTGGCAGCAGGAACGCCTCGCGCCGGACGATCCGCGCCGCGCCGAGACCTACGCGCTCGGCGACGTCAACCTGGCGCTGATCCGCACGCAGCGCGGTCGCACCATCTATCTCGTTCACGACACGAACCTGCCGCGGCCGTACTCGCGGATTCACATTCTCCAGGGCACGCGCGGCGTTCACGCCGGATATCCCAGCCGCATCCACATCGAGGGTCGGGGCGAAGGGCACGGCTGGCAGAAGCTCGAGGAGTATTCCGAGGAGTTCGAGCATCCGCTATGGCGATCGGAGAAGGTCCGCGAGGCCACCGGCGGGCACGGCGGCATGGACTACCTCGAGAACTACCGGCTGATCCAGTGTCTGCGGCGCGGCGAGCCGATGGACATGGACGTCTATGACGCGGCCGCGTGGAGCGCGATCACCGAGCTGACGGAGAAGTCGGTCGCGTCGCGCAGCGCGGCGGTAGACGTTCCGGACTTCACGCGCGGCAAGTGGAGCGCCCGCCCGCCGCTGGGCATCGTCGACGCGTAAGCGCGTCGCCGTCGCCTGGGGATAAGCAAGCCGGCCCGGACCCGCGCAGAGAGGCTGCCGATGTCGTCCGACGCCACGATTCGCGTGCTCGCGTTCGGCAGTGCCGCGGCGGCGCTCGGCTGGGAGCGGCGCGACGCGCCGTTCTCCCCCGGGATGCGCGTGCGCGACGTGCAGGCGTGGCTCGAAGGACTGTGCCCGCGCCTGGCGCAGGCGCGCGGCCGGGTGCGCTTCGCCGTGAACCAGGCATTCACCGCGCCCGACACCGAGGTTCGCGCGGGCGATGAGATCGCGGTGATCCCGCCGGTCAGCGGCGGATGAGGGACGTCGGCGACGGCGGGACGGACGACGCGATGAGCGAGTGTTTCGCAGAGCTGACCAACGAGCCCCTGGACGCCGCTGCGCACGCGCAGGCGGCGCAGTCGCCGCGCGCCGGCGCGGTCGCGACATTTGTCGGGACGGTGCGCGCAGAGCGCGGCCCCGAAGGGCGCGAGCTGGCGGCGCTGGAGTACACGGCGTACGAGCCGATGGCGCTTCGGCAGATGCGGCGGATTGTCGAGGAAGTCGCTGCGCAGCACGACACGCAGGCCGTTCGGGCCGCGCATCGACTGGGCGTTCTGCGCGTGGGCGAGGCGTCCGTGATCGTGGTAGTCTCGGCGCCGCATCGCGCCGCCGCCTTCGACGCCTGCCGGGCCGTGATCGAGCGGCTGAAGACTGACGTGCCGATCTTCAAGCAGGAGCACTGGACCGATGGCGGACGCTCGTGGGTCGCGAGCGTCTGAGCGCCGGGACGCCGCAAAGGGAGTCGGGGTCGTGCTGACGCCGAGAGAGTCGCGCGCCGTGGGGGCCGGGACGAAGCGCGCGGCGCGCCGCCCGGCCGGCGATCCGCCCCGAAAGGACAAGACTGCGAAGTGCGTCTCCACCGCGGGCGTTTCCGGGCGAATTCCGGACCCGGGCGCCGGCGACCAGCGCGCGCGGTTGCGTGGCGCCAGCGCGACGCGCGGAGCCGCAGCGTCGCGTGCGGTGAAGGTGTTGGCCGGGTTGCGCAAGAGCTACGCCGACGCCGAGTGTGCGTTGCGTCACGCGAGCGCGTATCAATTGCTGGTCGCGACGATTCTTTCGGCGCAGTGCACCGACGAGCGCGTGAATCAGGTCACACCGGCTTTTTTTCAGGCCTTTCCGAACGTGCGTTCGCTGAGCGAGGCCAGCGCGGCGGAGGTCGAAGCGCTGATCCGCTCGACCGGCTTCTATCGGAACAAGACACGGAATCTGCTGGCGATGGCGCGCACGGTGTGCGAGCGGTTCGGCGGCGAGATTCCGGCGACGATGGACGAATTGGTCACGCTCGGCGGGGTGGCCCGCAAGACGGCCAACTGCGTGCTGGGAACGTGGTTCGGCAAGAACGAAGGCGTGGTCGTGGACACGCACGTCGGCCGGCTCGCGCTGCGGTTGGGGCTTTCCGCGTCGGCGCGGGACGGCAAGGACGCGGTCCGCATCGAGCAGGATCTGATGCGACTGTTTCCGCGCGAGTCGTGGACGTTTCTGTCGCACGCACTGATCGAGCACGGGCGGCGGGTCTGCGTCGCGCGGTCGCCGCGATGCGGGCAGTGCGAATTCTCGGCCGACTGTCCCAGCGCGTTTTCGGACTGAGCGCTGCTCGGAAGCGGCGCGGCGGGCCTTGGGTGGCGGCGCGTGATTTGCCGATTCGACCGAGTAACACTCGCCCGATTGAAATCTGAAGCGCTCCCGTTAACCGGGATATCCCCGGAGCCGATCCTGTAGTCGTCAAACGTCACGACTTCGGTCTCGGACGGGTCAGGCCGGTTCTCGGCCGGGTTTGCCGTCCAACCAGGCGACGGTCCCGAAGCGTACCGATTCCCGACGCGACGCCGCGAGTTCTCGCGTGCAGCGCGGGGCCGGCAAGCGCGCCGCGGGCGCAGGATGAGGGGAACTCCGAACATGTCATCGTTGCTCGAGATCATGCGGTCCACGTCGAGCCTGCCCACGCTCCCGGCCATCGCGCTCGAGCTCATGAAGCTCCTTCGGGATCGCGATGTTCCGATCGAGCGCCTCGTAGGCGTGATCCAGAAAGACCCCAGCCTGTGCGGCCGCCTGCTGAAGCTGGTGAACTCGTCGATGTTCGGCGTGCGGCGGAGCGTCTCGTCGGTGCGGCAGGCGACAGTGATTCTGGGCATCCGCGCGGTCAAGACGATGTCGTTGAGCTTCTGCATCGTGGACACGGTCGGCGCCGCGAAGCGCGGGCGATTCGACCAGGGCGAATACTGGGGCCATTCGCTCACGGTCGCGACCACAGCCCGGGTGCTGGCGAAGGCGACCGACTTCGGCGATCCCGAGCAGGCGTTCGTGGCCGGGCTGCTGGCGGACATCGGCATCTTCGCCGCGATGCGCGTATGCGAAGCGCAGTACGCTCCGGTGTTCGAGTCGGCGGAATCCGACCGGCGGAAGCTGTGCGAGGTCGAGAGCTCCGCGTTCGGCGGCACGCACGCGGAGTTCAGCGACGCGCTGCTTCACGCGTGGGGACTGCCCCCGGTGATTTGCGAGGCCGCCCGACGTCACCACGACGCCGATTCGAGTGCGGCGCCGGCCGACGCGCGGGCGCTGGTGGCGCTGATCCAGGCGTCCGAGCAAGTGACGCAACTGCTTCGCGACCGGGGCAGGGCCGGCGAGCTGGAGCCGGTCCTGATCGCCTGCGGCGAGCGGCTGGGCGTCGATCCGGAGAAGCTCGACAACGCGCTGCCGCAGGTTTCCGCGGCGGTGCGCGAGATGGCAACGCTGCTGTCGCTGAACGTGACGCAGCCTGCGGACTACGAATTGCTGCGGGCCGAGGCGGCCGCGAAGCTGGCCGAGCTGAGCATGGAGTCGGAGACGGAGTGCGCGATGGCACAGCGTCGGGAACTGGAAGCCCGCGAGGCGGCGCAGCGGCTGGAGACGGAGAATCGCGTCATCGCGCGCAGCGCCGCGACCGACACGCTCACCAAGCTGGCGAATCGGGCCGCGTTCGATGAGGCGCTGGCGGAGTCGCTGCGCCAGGCCGCCAAGGCCGGCGCGCCCCTCAGCCTTCTGATGATCGACGTCGATCACTTCAAGAAGCTCAACGACACCTATGGGCACCCGGCCGGGGACGAAGTGCTGCGCCAGGTGGGAAGCTGCCTGAGCGAGATCGCGACGGGGACGCGGCTGGCGGCCCGCTATGGCGGGGAGGAGTTCGCGGTCATCGCCGAAGCCACCGTGGGCAACGAGCTTCGCGCGCTGGCCGAATCGATTCGCGCCGGGATCGAGAGCCGGTCGATCGCCTATGACGGCAGACAGATGCGCGTGACCGCCAGCATCGGCGCGGCCACGATCACGCCGACTCCAGATCTTCTTCCCGAGAGATTCGTGAAGCTGGCTGACCAGCAGCTCTACGCGGCCAAGCGAAACGGACGAAACCGCGTCGAGTCGGCGGCCTGATCGCGGCGTCAGCCGATCATCACGCGTTCCTGCGGATACTCGAACTTCGGGCGTCCGGCGGTGGCCAGCGCGGTGAGCGCGATGGTCAGCGGGCCGACGCGTCCGACGAACATCGAGGCGATGATCCAGAGCTTTCCGAAAACGCTCAGCGATGGCGTGATGCCGGTGGACAATCCCACCGTTGCGAAGGCGGACACCTGCTCGAAGAGCACGTGCTCGAGGCGGTTGCGCTCGCCGACCAGCTCTGAAATCGACAGCAGGAAGGTCCCCAGCCCGCACCAAAGCAGCGAGATTCCGACCACGAGCGTGGCGCGCTGCACCACCTCGGACGGAATACGCCGATCGCGGATCACCGCGCCGGATCGGCCGGACGCGTTCGAGAAGATGCGGCTGGCCCAGACGGCCGCGGTCGTGGTCTTGACGCCGCCCGCACACGAGCCGGGCGAGCCGCCGATGAACATCAGAGGAATCAGGATCATCAGGGAGGGAGCGGGAAGCTGCCCGATCGGAATGGTGTTGAAGCCCGCGGTCCGGGACGAGACGGACTGAAACGTCGCCGCGAGCACGTGCTCGGACCAGCCCTTCAGTCCAGTTGTCAGGCCCGTGATCAGCAGCCCGACCGCGCCGCCCACGATCAGAACGAAGCTGAACCGCAACACGATGCGCGAATGCAGGCTCCAGACGACCGGGCGTCCGCGCTTGCGGGCGAGCGCGCGTGGCACGCGCTGCGCGATCTCGATCAGCACCGTGTATCCAAGACCCCCGCACACGATCAGGGACATGAGCGTCAGTTGCACAAGCGGCGACGCGCGGAAGCTCTCGGCATTGTCCGAATACACCGAGAAGCCGGCGTTGCAGAAGGCGGAGACGGACAGGAACACCGCGTCGAACCAGGTTCGATGCGGCACGCCCGTGGCGCCGAGTCCGGTATAGATCAGCAGCGCTCCGATCGCCTCCAGCGTGAGCGTGATCACCAGGATGGACCGAAGCGCGCGGTGCAGATTGCCCTTCGCCTCGCCCTGAAAAAACGCATCGCTGAGCATGGCCAGTGAACCGAACGACACGCGACGCCCGAGAAGCTGGACCGCCACCGCACTGAACGTCATCACGCCCAGTCCGCCGAGCTGAATCAGCGCCAGGATCACGACCCGCCCGACGTGGCTGAAGTCCTTAGCTGTGTCGACCGTGGTCAGACCGGTGACGCACACGGCCGACGTGGCGGTGAAGAGCGCGTCCAGCCAGGTGACCTTGTCGGTGGCATGGCAGATCGGCAGGCTGAGCGCAATCGTCCCGACCAGGATCAGCGCCAGGAACGAAACGAGCAGCGGGGTTTCGGTTCTCCGGAGCAGGTTCTTCAGCACGCCACGTCTCGATGAGCGCCGCGCGGCAAGTTCCGACGTCCACCGCGCAGCGGGAGGATAATCGCCTGCTGGGCAGCCGATAAGCCGGGGCGCGTTCACGCGATTGCCGCGCGACCGCGCTCTGTCTACACTGTTGAAACGTCCCAAGGCTGGAGAAGGACGGGCGTGCCGCGGGATCCCGAGCACAAGTATCACGCCCGCGGAGGGTTACGCATGCGAGTTCTAGTCGGACTTCTGGCCGTCTCCTTGCTCGCGTCGCCGGCGCTGGCGCAGCGAATTCGTCCCATCGAACAGGGCGCCCGGCAAAACGCGCCGAAAAAGGTCTTGGCCGGCGAGGAGCGCGCGAGGTTTCTGATTCAGGGCCTGGAGCTGACCCAGGAGCAGCGCGATCACGCTGCCGGGCTGTTCCAGATGCTGTTCAGCGCCGATCCGTCGCAACAGATCAATCTCGAACGCGTGCAGCAACTCGTCAAGGAAATGGAAGCCGCCAAGGCTGCCGGTGACACGGCCCGGCAAGAGGAGATACAGGCCGAGCTGCGCGGAATGGGGCAGAAGGCCGACGCGTCCGATGAATTCCTCGACAACATGGTCAAGGTGCTGACGCCGGAGCAGCAGACCGCGCTCAACCTCGGAATCGAGCGCCTGAAACGAAACCCGGGCGGCGAATTCCAGGCCGTCGACGTGCTCCGCGCCGTGGAGGCGGCCGTTCCGAACTCGGAACAGCTCGCCAGGATCGACGCCGGACTTGCCGAGTTTCGCAGGAAGCAGAATCGCGGTCGCGGACCGCGTGAAGAGCGCGAGGCCAAGCTGCTCGACCAGCTCGCGACCGATCTGAGGGCGGTTTTCAGCGAAGACCAGGCCAAGAAGTTCGACGCCTATCTCGCCGTCTGCCGGCCCTAATCGCGCGCTCCGCTGATCTCTGCGTTCGGTCGCCGCTCCGCCATTCCGGCCGGGCGGCGACCGCCGTTTCCACGCTGCCGAGCCGGTTCGCGACCGGCCGTCTCGGGAACCGGATCGCGATCGCGGCGTCCAAGTACCTGGTGGAGCCCACGTGCGGCATCCCGGAGAAGTCGACGCGCTTCCCGACGCCGAGTTGGTGGACCGCGCGCGGCGCGGCGATCGGGACGCGGTCGCGGCGCTGGTGCGCCGGTGCCAGGACGACGTGTACAACCTGGTCTTTCGGATGTGCCGCAACTCGGACGATGCCCGCGACCTGGCGCAGACGGCGCTGCTGCGGGCGCTGGAGTCGCTGTCGCAATTCGAGCGGCGCAGCGCGTTTCGCACCTGGGTCTATCGCATCGCTGTGAACGTGGTGCTGTCGGATCGCCGGCGCCAGTCGCTCCGACGGCGCGCGTTTGATCCGACGCCGCGCGGCGACTCGGAAATCGCGCCTCCGACGCGACCCGAGAGCGGGCCGGAGGCGCTGACGGAACACGCCGAGCTGTGCGAGCGGCTCGCCGGCGCCCTTCGCGAACTGGAACCGGAATATCGGGCGGCGGTGGTTCTCGTGGACATCGAAGGCCTGGACTACGCGGAGGTGGCCGACATGCTCGACCTGCCCGTGGGAACCGTGAAGAGCCGGGTTCACCGCGGGCGCGCCGCGCTCCGTGCCGCGCTGGCCGAGAAGGGGGCGCGCCGTGACGCATGATCCCCGCGACGTCGAGATGGCGGACCTGTCGGCCTACCTGGACGGGGAGCTGGACGCGGCCCGCGCATCGGAAGTCGAGCGCTGGCTGGCACGATCGGCCGAGGCGCGCGCCGCGCTCGACGAGCTGCGCGCCGTCTCGCGCGGACTGCGCGACTTGCCGCGGCTGCGCGCGCCGGCGGGTCTGGCGGATGCCATAGTGGCCCGGCATGCGGACCGGCCGGCCGGCCAGCAGAGCGCGGCGCGCCGCGCTGTCCGTCCGTTCGGAGCTTGGCCGCGGGCGACGCTCTCCGCGGCCGCCATGCTCGTGTTTGGCGTGTTCCTGGGGTGGTGGACGGCGGGAGTCTCGAATTCGCGCGAGCTCGGCGCATCGCTCGCGTTTCCCGACGGCGGCGAAGCGCAATCGAGCGACGTCGCGCGTGGCGGTCGTCGCGGCGGCGCGCTGGCCGCCGGGGAAGCGGCGGTTGACGCTGCGGATCCCAAGGAATCTGCGCTCGCCGGCATGCCCGAACCGGCGCTTGCGCGCGCCGACAAACAGGAAGAAAACGCTCCGCTCGAAGCGCTGGCGTTCGAAGGCGGAGGCGAGCGCTCTCCGTTGGATGCGGCGCTCTCGGCTGCAACGTTGCGCGAAGACGTCGCGCAGGCGGGCGTCGCCGTGCGGCAGATCGCCCCGGACGCGCCGCCCGCCATCGCTGCGCCGAGGCCTTCAGCCGCAGAGCCGATTGCGACCCGATCGCGTGACTTTCTGCCGGCAGAGATGAAGTCCGTCGGCGATGCGGCAGTGATCGAAATCGTGATAGAGCCGGCCGATGAAGCCAGCTCACGCGAGGTCGATGAGCGGATTTCCGCGGCGTACCGCGCCGATGCACTCGATGCGAAGTCCGATTCTGAGGCGCTCGCGCCGACCGGCGAGCTCGATTCGTCGCCTGGCGCGCCCAGGGAGAGCGCGCGTGCGTACGGTTTCATCGCCGCTGACGCCGCGGTCGGCGAGCTCGAGTTCGAACTCGACGCCGATCGGGCGGGCGAGTTGCTGGCGCGCCTCGAGCTGGCCGCGCCGGAGCGCACGCGCGTCACGTTCAGCGCGAGTCCGGACGGGCTCGCGGGCGTAAGCCGGGTGTTGAGTGCCGCCGCCGCCGCGCGGGACCGTCTCGCACAGCCGCAGTTCGCGGGTGGAGCGGGACGCGCCGGGCGAGAAGAGGCCGATAGAGGCGAGTCGGACGCGCCGCCCGGCGCCGCTGCGGCGTCGAGTCTTACGGAGTCTCGCTCGCGCGCCGCGCCGGGCGCGGATGCGAGCGTCCAATCGGGCGAAGCGGCGGTCGCACCGCGCGTGGCGCTTCGGATTCGCGTGGTGCGCGTCGCGCCGTAACGATTGGCCTGGCGATTCAGGCTTCCTTGAATGGCACCGCGCTGGTATCGACGCCCGATTCGCGCAAGTGGCGGCGCAAGTCGCCGCCCTCGCCGTCGCTGGCGAGGCTGGTCATGAATTGCTCGACGCCGTGCAGCCGGCGTCGGGCGAGCGCGCGGACGGACTCAAACCTCAGGCAGTCATTGATGCGCGCTTCCCAATAGTGATATTCGAGCTGGCGCGACCAGTTCACCATCAGTTGATCGAGCGGACGGCCTTCGGACTGGTACTGCCGGAATTGCCGCAGGACGTAGGTCAGGCCGATTTCGTCGAGGTTCTCGGCCTCGGCGACGATCTGCGCCTCGGTCATCGTGGTATAGCGATCGTTGCACTGTCGAATCGCCTCGGCGGCCGTGTCGACCGTCTCGCGCGAGAGCACGCCGAGCAGTTGCCGGCGCAGCTCGCCGGCGCCGAGTTCGCGTTGCAGGTCGTTCGTGGGACGATTGAGCAGTTGCCAGCGCGGCACGCGGCCCTGCCGGAGCTGCACCGCCCAGCCGGCGTCGTGGAACAGGGCGGCGACGGCGACCGCGGCGGGATCCGGACGTTCGGCGCCGAGCTCCGGCAGCATCGTCATCATCTGCGCCAGGTGCATCACGCGCACGCTGTGTTCCCAGAGCCAGAGATCGGGCGGAGCGCTGCCCTCGCGCACGATCAGAGTGTCGCGTGCTCGGGTCAGCACGTCCCCGGTCCGATCCACTCGAGACTCCGGCGTTGTCTGCATGGAAGCGACTCTGGCGCGCCCGCCGCGCATCCGGTGCGCGACAGACCCTACTCTAGGAAGCGCGGCGCGTGTCGGCAAGCGACGGGCCGAGCCCACGCGCCGCGCCGATAAACGGTCCTGGCGCGGCACGGCGTATCGCAGGCTATCGGGCGCGCGCACGACTGTGCGGCTGGGGTCGAACGCTTGGAACACTTGACGATTCCGGCGCAAACGAAGGTCGGCGGCGCGTTTAACCGATACGACCACGGACCCCGGTTTGCGCGTTCGGCCCCGGATCGCCCGATCGCTGCGGACGCGGCGCGGGATCAAAACACTTCGCGCCGGCCTGCGGATGCCCGCCGCGCGTCATCGGAAGGAGTGGATGTCGCATGCCGCTGTTGACCGCTACAGACAACGCCACGACGGCCAAACCGAACGCCGCGCCCGCCTCGCGGTTGTCCGAGGCGCTTCAGAAATCGCTCGCGCAGCTCACCGAGCTGGGCTCCCTGCCGGAGGTCACGACGCGCATCATCCAGGTCGTCGAGGATCCCAAGAGCACCGCGCAGGACATGCACGAGATTGTCAAGACCGACCCGGCGCTGGCGACCAAGGTGCTGAAGGTCGTGAACTCGGCTTTCTACGGGTTGCCGTCGCAGATTTCGAGCCTCGACCGGGCGATCGTGATGCTCGGGTTGAGCGCCGTGAAGAACATCGCGCTCGCCGCCTCGCTGACCCGTCTGTTCCGACCCGGCTCCATCTCCGAACGCTTTTCCGCCCGCGACCTGTGGGAACATTGCGTCGCCGTCGGAGTTTGCGCGCGAATGCTGGCCGAGTCCGGCATCGGACATTCCGAAGAAGCGTTCGTCGCCGGGCTGGTGCACGACATCGGCCTGCTCGTCGAGCATCAGCTCTATCCGGACAAGCTGCGCGCGGTGATCGAACGCTGCCAGACCGGTCCAAGCGACTTCCGCACGGTCGAACGCGAGCTGATCGGCGCCGACCACGAAATGTTCGGCGAAGCCCTCGCGATCAAGTGGAAGTTCCCGCCCGGACTGCGCTTCGCGATTGCCTATCACCACGAGCCGGCCAATCTGCGTCCGGAGTTCAAGCCCACCGTCACGGCCGTCCAGGTCGCCGACATCATCTGCGCGCAGAACGAAATGGGCTTCTTCCTGACCGCCAACAACGCGCAGGTGACGTCGGAGATGCTCGCCGTCGTGTCGCTCGATGAGGCGCGCGTCGGCGAATTGCTCGAGCGCCTGCCCGAGCGGATCGAGGAAGCCAAGAGCATCTTCGCCGAATAACCGCCCCGCGCCGCACCTCCCGATTATGCCCGCCGCGCGCACGCGCCGGTCCCGGCGCGTCGCGCCGGCGTCATTGCCCGCAATAGCCAAGCGAAATCGACGTTTTGCACGGCATCGTCGCGCGCCCCGCGCAGCCTTCCGGGTTTCGGGCCCAGCCCGGACGCCGGCGCCAGCGCGCTCCTGCGAGCCCTTGTCTCAAGCACCGGGAGTGACAACACATGCATGGGGATCTGAATCGTCGAGCGGGCTGGATTCTCGCATTCGCCGCGACGGTCGTGGCCGGCGGATGCCCGAACGCGACCGAGCAGATTGAGCAGCTCATCGACCAGGGCGCCGATGCGCTCACGGCGAACCAGGTGTTTCAGCAGCTCAGCGCGGACCTCGCGAGCGAGACCGCACCGGTGGGCAACGCCGAGCTGATGGCGCTGTTCGCCGCGCCGGACGACGCCACGTTCGGCGAAAGCGCCGCGCTGTTTGAGACCGTCGCGTACGAAGAGATTGCGCCCGAGAACGACGGCGATGGAGAGCCGCTGCTGGCCGGCGTCGCGATCGCGCGCGGCTCGCTTGCCGGCGAGTTCACCAACGACCAGCCCGGACAGAGTTCGTTTGAAAGCCCGGGCGTGTTTCGCGGCCGCTGGTTCGCGTCCAGCGGCGCCGTCGAAGGGCTTCTGCGCGGCGAGTATCGCCCGCTGCGCGGCGACGATCTGCCGCCCGGCCTGACTGGCGCCGGCGCGTTCCAGGGTCGATACGTGAACGACTCGGGCGATCTGCGCGGCGTGCTGCGCGGTCGCTATGGCCGGTCCGAGAGCGGCGAGGCCTTCTTCTTCGGCCGGTGGCACGATCGGCACGATCGCGTGGTCGGGCTGCTGCGCGGCCGCTGGAACGACCGACCCGACACGGGCGGCGGACGATTCGAGGGGCACTGGGCGGCGTTCGACGTGTGCCGCCAGGTGCAGGCGCTCGACGGCGCCGAAGAGCCGGCCGGCATCGATCTGGAAGCGGAGCTGGAGCGTCTGGTCGCGGCGAATCCCGACGTGGACGCGGCGTTCGAGCGCGATCCGATCGTGCTGGATGCGAACGAACCGCCCGTGGCGGAGGAGATCGATCCGCAACTGCACGGCGGTCCCCCGTGCATCGATCCCGGCCGTCCGTCGGGCTTTCTGCGCGGCTGGCACCGTCCGCTGCCGCGCGACCCGAATCGTCCGGACGTTCGCGAGGGCGTGATTCGAGCGCGCTGGCACGCGGCGAACCGCCGCGTCGGCGGGCGTCTGGTGGGTCACTACGTCTCGGTGGCGCGGACTTCCGATGGCGCGCAGGTGGAGGATGGGAGCGGCGCTTCGGACGAGCCGCTCGGCGGCGCGGAGGCGCTCTATGAACCGGGCGTCGCCGAGGGCGAGGGCGACGGCGACCCGATCGTCGAGAAGCTCGGCGTGCTGCACGCGCGCTATCGAAGCCGCAACGGCGTCATTCGCGGGCACGTGCGCGGCGAGTACGGAATCACCAGCGACGGCGTAGGCGTCTTTCGCGGGCGCTACTTCACGGTGGACGGCGAGCGCCGCGGAGTGATTCGCGGGCGCTGGGACGACGCGCCGAATCGTCCGGGCGGGCCGTTGTTCGGAACCTGGTCCGGCGTCGATTTCGGTGAGGAGGACGAGGGCGGCGACGACTCGGGCGACGGCGAGCCGGGGGACGAGGAGGGCGCGATCGCCGAAGGTTGACGGAAACGAGCGAATCGCCCGTCCGTGCGGGCGGCGTCCTCTGCCGACCCGCGAACGGTAGTCGGCGAATCCGACCCGCGACCGCCGATGCGCGCAGCCCGCGCGTCCGGCGGTCGCGTCATTCCCGTCCGATGTCCACGGAATCCGGCGCGAAAGTCGAAGCGCGGTCGCCAGCGGCGCGGCTGGCGTGGACGCCTACGATCCGCTCAGCCACGCTGCGATCGGCGTGAATCGCCACAGCGCCTGCCCGGCGATGTTCGCGTAGACGCCCGCCATCAGGTCGTCGCACAGGATGCCCCAGCCGGCCGGGAGGCGTTCGAGCTGCCGCGCGGGCGGGAGCTTCGACACGTCGAAGAACCGGAACAGCAGCCACTGTGTCGCGAACCAGCCGAAGTACGTCCAGTCGTCCGACAACGTCGCGCCGGGCATCAGCGCGAGTGCGATCCACTGTCCGGCGAATTCGTCCAGCACGAAGGGTCGCGGATCCTCCCGCCCGAATCGTCGAATGGCCCACGCGCCGAGCTGAATCGAGAGCACGCACGCCGCCAGCACGCCGACCGGAATGACGACGGCGTCGAGCACCCATCGCGATGCGCCGCCCGCGGCGAGCCCCGCGGCCATCCCCGCCAGGATCGCCGCGGACGCGGCAGCGCCCCACGTGGCGTTCGCCGGCCGAAGGTGGCCGGAAAAGAGCACGGTCACGGCGGCCTCTCGGAGCAGGTCTGCGGAGCGGCTCACGACGGCGGACCTCCGGCCGATGCGGCGGAGCGAGGCGCGGGGTCGGGGGCGCTCGGTTCGCGCGGCGTCGGCGCGGCGCGGACGCCGCCCAGCGCGGCGCGCGAGAAGAGCGCATGGCGCGAAGCGCGCAGGTAGGCGACGCACGACCAGGTCGTCACGGCGACGGTGAGCCAGACGCAGGCGACGCGCAGCCATGCGAGAGATTCGCGGTGCCACGCCAGCACCCCGAGGACGACGCAGACGGTCGCGGATTGCACGAACATCTTCAGCTTGCCTTCCCATCGCGCCGCGAACTCGGTGCCGCCGGCCTCGTTGAAGGCGCGCAGCGCCGAGACCGTGAATTCGCGAAGCAGGATCAGAACGACCATCCACGGCGACACGCCGGTGACATTCTCGCGGCTTACGGGATCGACGAACGCGCCGCCGGCGAAGAACGCGAACGCCCCGCACACCATCACCTTGTCCACGATGGGATCGACCACGCGGCCGAACGGCGTCACCTGTCCGAGCGTCCGCGCCAGCCAGCCGTCCAGCACGTCGGACAGCGCCGCGACCAGGAACAGCCAGAACGCCCATGGAAGGATCCACGCGCGGTCCGCGTCGGATTCTGAATAGACGGCCAGCAGCGCGAAGAACAGCACCGCCAGCAGCAGCCGGGCGAGCGTGATCTGGTTCGGGATGTTGATTCCCATGCGGTCGGGTTTCCGGAGTTCCGTTCCGGTTCAGTGTACTCCGGAACCGCGGTCTTCGGCGGTGGGCGAGACGTGATCGCGGCGGGCAGGGGCGGGCAGCGAGATTTTTCGCTCTCGCTGTACGGCAGCGACCGCCGACTGCCTCACGAGCGGTGTCCGGCCGGCACGTGGCCCGCCGGCATTCAGAGCCGCCGAGAAGGCATCGCCAAGGGAGTCGGGAGCATGTTTACGTCGATGATGCGTTCGTTCCTCGTTTCGGGCGCGGTGGTCGCCCTGGCCGGCTGCGGGGCCGTCGCCCAGGTCACGCCGGTCGCCAAGCAGGCCAAGCCGGGCAGCGACCTGTTCGTCGCGACCGACGGCGCGCTGGTGATCACCACCAACGACGCCCAGCAGCAGATTCAGATCGAAGTCGGTCCGGTGATCGGTCAGGTGCGCGTGTTCGGCATCTCCGGCTTTTCGGATGATCCGATCGACGGCGTCACATCGATCTCGCTGACCACCGGCCGCGCGCAGGATTACGTCGAGTTCCGAGTGTTCTCCGAGGTCGTTCCCGACATCACCGTGAACACAGGCCGCGGTCACTCGGATGTCAAGTTCATCTACATGCTCGCCAGCACCAGCGCGACCGTCGCGACCAACGTGGTGGTGAACGGCGACTCGGCCGAAGACAAGGTGGATTTCCTGGTCGAGTCGGAGGCGGCCGGGTTCATTTCGTCCTGGACCGTCAACGGCGGCAGCTCGAAGAACGAGGTGAAGGCGACCGTGATCTCGCCGAATGCGAGCGATCTGCTCGATGTCGGGCTGAACGTGGCAATGGGCGATTCGGATGACACGCTCGACGTGTCGATCACGGCCGACGCATCGCTCGCGACGCTGAATCTGAGCGGCGCGATGGGCAGCGGCGAAGACTTCGCCGGCGTGTCGGTCGAGCAGTTGGATCAGGGCGCGAGCGATGTGAATCTCGCGCTGGACATGGGCGGCAGCAAGGACGATGCCGACCTGAAGGTCATCGGTCGCGGCGGCGAAACGAACGCGTCCGGCACCGTGCTGGGCGGCTCGTCGGACGACACGCTGAAGTTCACCGGCGAAGGCAGCGGCGCGCTGAACCTGACGCTGTCGGGTGACGACGGCAACGACTACCTGGATATCGCCGGAAAGGGCGACGTGACCGGCACGCCGACCCTGCTGGGCGGCAACGGCAACGACTTCCTGAAGATCGTCATCGACGGTCCGCAGATCGCCACCCCGCTGCTCGACGGCGGCGCGGGCTTCGACTCGGCCATCGGATTCGGCACCATCATCAACTGCGAGGACGTTCAGTAAGAACCGCGTCGCCGGATTCTCCTCTCCGGCGCTGCGACACGCGACTGAAAGCTCCTCGCTCTCGGCCGGCGCTTCCCGCGCGCGGCCGAGAGCCTTTTCCTGGTCCATGCCGCTTCGTCCGGATACGCCGGGGTTCGCGCATTCGCGAAAGTGTAGTGCCTCGGAAAAACTGCGACGTTCAGAGCCGCGACCGTGAGGGAGCGGGGGCTTCCCGATACTCTGCCCAGTCCCATTCCCCGCTCCCTGACGGTCGCGGCTCGGTTCCGGATACGTTGCGACTTCAATGAAGCACTACACTCGGCAGAATCACAGCGATCGACTCGGCCGCACCTCGACCCGGTTGCCGGCCGGGTCGGTCGTCAGGATGCGGTCGTCGGAGAGGAAGAAGCCGTTCACGCGCTCGAACGCGACTCCGGCGCCCTGAAGCCGGCGCTGGGCCTCGTCGAGATCGCTGACGAGCACCGTGCACTGGCGTCGACCGACGTTTCGCGAGAGGTCATGGCGGAATTGCAGAAGCAGTCCGACGCGTGGATTTCCAAGCCCGATTCCGCCAGGAACGGCGTGCCGCGGCGGCCAGCGACGCAGGCCGAGGACGTCCCGGTAAAACTGCTCGGTGGATTCGAGTCGCTCCGGCTCGACAGCCAGGCGAACCTCGCGAATCGCGTGCACGGCGGCGCGAAGCTGGACGCGTTCGAGGATGGCCATTCGGCGCCAATGTACCGGGCGGCGCGGCACGCGCGAAACGTATGAAAACGGCCATCCAGGTTTCACCCGACCGCCAGCGTCCGGATAAGCGCGTTCGAGCGAAACGCGCGCGGCGGTGAGTGCGCTTCGCTCTCGCGTTTGGCATGCCCGGGGCGTATACTGAGTATGTTCTTCTGCGGCGAATCGAACCGCATCGTGCGGCGCCGGCTCCGGGTTGGCCGTTCGGCCAATTTTTCCCGGACCCCGAAGACCTCGCTTCGATCGAACGATCGGCGGCCCGAGTGGTCGCCGCGCTTCGCTCTCGACGAGGGTTGCGGTACGCCGGGACCGCGTCCAGAGGCGAGCCTGTCGACTTGAGCGCACATTTCGTGGAGGGATTGGCGACGATGAGACGATTCACATTTCGCACTGTCTTGACCGCGGCGGCTACCGCGGCTGCGCTCGGCGCGCTGACGCCGGCGTCGGCCGCTGCGCCGCTTCGCGCGGCGCCTCGGCCGCTGCAACTCGCCGTCGGCGACGCGGACCTGCGTTCGGCCGTGAACCTGGTCGAAACCCCGCCGGCGGCGTTCTCGGCCGAGCGGCGATACGTTCTTCAGCTCAGCGGCGTCGTGACGGAAGAAGCCCGCTCGGCGCTGGCGGCGATCGGCGTGGAGCTGGGCGAGAATTACCTTCCGCCGAACAGCTTCATCGTCGATCTGGCGGGCGTCGATCCGGCGGCGCTGTCCGGCGTTGCCGATGTGTCGTTCGTGGGCGAATACCAGTCGGGCTGGAAGATCGCGCCGGGCATCGGGCAGCGCGAATACTTCACCGAGATGCGTCAGAAGCTTGCGGCGAGCGGCATGCTGGCGGTGGATGTGACGCTGCTGCCGGGGATGGACCTCGATCAGGCGCTGTCCGACATCGAAGGCGTCGGCGCCGTCACGGTGACGATGTGGAATCAGCTCGGTCCGAATTGGGTCGTGACCGCCCTGATTCCGGCCGAGACGCTCCCGGCGCTGGCGGGCGTTGGCGCGATTCAGTTCGTCGAAGAGACGCCCGAGGTCACGTTCCGCAACAACACCACGCGCTGGATCGTCCAGAGCAACACGCTGAACGTGACGCCGCTGTACGCCAACGGCATACGCGGCGAAGGCCAGCTCATCGGCATCATGGACAGCAAGCTGGACGAGAACCACTGCTCGTTCAACGACTCGGTGCCGCCCGGGGCGAATCACCGGAAGATCTTCGCGTACAACACCTCGCTCGGAGCCGTGTTCCACGGAACGCACGTGGCCGGGACGGCCGCCGGCGACAACGGCGACGACACCGCCACGCGCGGCATCGCATACCAAGCCAAGATCGTCTTCGACGACATCCCGTCGTTCACCGAAACGGCGATGTACAGCAACCTGCAACTTCACCACAGCCAGGGCGCGCGCGTCCACACGAACAGTTGGGGCAACGACGGTACCACGGCCTATGACGGACTGTGCCGAGGCATCGACCGCTTCAGCTACGACTTCGAAGACTCGCTCGTGCTCTTCGCGGTCACCAATCAGAGCACGCTGAAGAACCCGGAGAACGCCAAGAACTGCGTGGGCGTCGGCGCTTCGCAGGACACGCCGAGCCAGGCCAACCACTGCAGCGGCGGCGCCGGTCCGACCAATGACCAGCGACGCAAGCCGGAAATCTATGCTCCCGGTTGCAGCACCGTATCAGCCTCTTCCGGCACGACGTGCAGCACGACCACCGCGACCGGGACGTCGATGGCCAGCCCGGCCGTCACCGGAGTCGCGGCCCTGATCCGTCAGTATTTTGAGGAAGGCTTCTATCCCACCGGCGCGCCGGTCGCCGAGGACGAGTTCATCCCCACCGCCGCGCTCACCAAGGCCACCCTGCTGAACGCGGGTGTGGACATGACTGGCGTCTCCGGATACCCGAGCAACACGGAAGGCTGGGGTCGCGTGCTGGCGGACGATGCGCTGCACTTCACCGGCGACGTCCGCAAAATGGTCGTGGTCGACGTTCGCAACGCGGACGGACTTGCGACCAGCGAGATGTACGAACGCGAGATCGACGTGCTTGGCGCGGGCGAGAAACTCAAGGTCACGCTCGTGTGGACGGAGCCGGCCGCAGCGGCCGGTGCGAACCCGGCGTACATCAACGATCTGAATCTCGAAGTCGAGGCGCCGGACGGAACGATCTACCGCGGCAACGTGTTCAGCGGCGGCGTCTCCGCTCCGGGCGGATCGGCCGACTTCCGCAACAACGTCGAGCAGGTGCACGTGCAGAACCCCTCCGTGGGCGTCTGGACGATTCGCGTCAACGCGCTGAACGTGCCGGTCGGCCCGCAGGGATTCGCGGTGTGCGCCACCGGCGACATCGCCCCGGACCTTCCGCCGCTGACGCTGTCGCTGGTCACTGCGACGCCGGACAAGATCGCGCCGGGCGCGACCGAAACGTTCGATGTTGAGATTCTGCCGGGCGAGGAGAATCTCGTCCCGAGCAGCCTCCAGCTCGTCTACCGCTATGACGGCGGCGCGTTCCAGACCGCTGCGCTCGCCGATCTGGGCGGCGACATCTACCAGGCGACTCTGCCGACGCCGGATTGCAGCGACACGCCGGAGTTCTACGTCACCGCCAGCGGCGATCTGGGCAGCGTGCGAACGCTGCCGGCCGACGCGCCGGCGAGCGTGTTCACCGCGCTGGTCGGCGAGGACGTTGTGTACTTCACGGACGCGATGGAGACCGACCTGGGCTGGACGGTCGGCGCTCCGAGCGATACCGCGACGCTCGGCATCTGGGACCGGGCCGACCCGGAGGGCACCGTCAACGCCGGCGAGCAGGTTCAGCCGGAAGACGATACGACCGCCGCCGGCACGATCTGCTGGGTGACGGACAGCCGCGCCGGCGCCAGCGCCGGCGTCTTCGATGTCGACAACGGCGCGACGACGCTGCTCTCGCCGGTCGTCGATCTGTCCGGGACCGACGCGATCATCAGCTACTGGCGCTGGTACAGCAACCACGCCGGCAGCGCGCCGAACGCCGACACGTTCGTCATTGACATCACCAACGACGGCAGTTCGTGGGTGAACGTCGAGACGGTCGGTCCGTCCGGCGTCGAAACGGAAGGCGGCTGGTACTACCACGAATTCGTGGTCAGCAGCCTCGTCACGCCGACGGCCAACGTTCAGATGCGCTTCGTCGCCTCGGACAACGGCGGCGCTTCGCTGGTCGAAGCGGCGATCGACGACTTCCAGGCGGCTGAATTCGTCTGTGACGACGGAAGCGGGACGTGCCCGGAAGACCTGGATGCCGACGGCGCGGTGGGTCTGAGCGACCTCTCGACGCTGCTGGAGAACTTCGGCGGTCCGGGCACGCCGGAGCAAGGCGACATCAACGGCGACGGCAACGTCGACCTGGCCGACCTGTCGGAGCTGCTCGAACTGTTCGGAGGCTCGTGCCCGTAACGTCGGCCTGACGCTTGTGGCCTGAAACACCGACGCCGCGAGGGTTCGCATGGGAACTTTCGCGGCGTCGGGCTTGAACGCCCCAGGTTGCGATCGATTGTCCGGCGCGCCGCAGCAGACTGCACCCGACTCCTGCGTCGCGATGAAGTCCTCCATCGCGCGCCGACTACGGGCGTGCGTGAACACGAATTCTTGGAGCGTCTTCAATTCTGACGCGCCGTCCCATCCGAGCCGCGAGCGTGAGCGAGCGGTCCAATTCCACGGTTCAGATGCGATGACGACTCCGAAACCGCTCGAGCTACGCCCCAATCGGTGCGGTCGTCTTGACGACTTTCAGAATCGGCCGGGCCAGCGCCGCATCCGCCTGCGACAGCAGCAGCGCCAGTTCCGGCGTGAATTCGAACCTCGGCGGCAGCGGCCGCGGCACGAAGGTCCAGTAACCGGTCGCAACCCTGCGAACATCGCCGGCCTGGTCAGTCACAAAGCTTTTCGGGTCCATACTTTAGGCGCTCCGAAAGCAATTTGCAGACCGCCGATTGCTTTGTAAATTTCCGGCAGATTGTTTCAAAGCTCCGGAGCCATTGAAAACGCCTCTCAAAGCCTCTCATTCATCGTTGTTGTCCAAGAGCTCGTACTGCTCCGGCGAATCGCCGCGCGATTCGAGCAGGCGCGGGTAGCGGCCGGGCTGCGGCTGGCCGTCTGTCGCCTCGACGGTGATTTCGTGCCACCACTCGTCGCCGAAGTCGAACAGGTAGTACAGCCGCTGGCCGACCTGCAAACCCAGGTCGTCGAGGCGAGTTTTCTTGGCGTTGCCGCGGCGGCCGTCGTCGAACGGGCCGCCGAGCGCGCCGGGGTGCGAATACTCGTCGGCGTCGCGCATCGCCTCGCGGCCGCGCTTGCCGGGCTTGGCGACGTAGAACGAGTACAGGTGCTCGTCGAAGCGGTCGAAGGCCTTGAAGATCGCCTTGTGTAGGTGGTCGAGCGTCTGGTTGCCGCCAACGGCGATCCGCCGCCAGACTTTTTTGTTGCCGGGCAGCGCGACTTTGAACGTGTGAATCGTCGTGACTTTCGTCGCCGGCATCCCGCGGCCTCCGATCATGGTGACCCTACCGTCGAACACGTCGCGATTCGCGGGCGGTTCAAGCGATCAACGCCGCCGCCGGCCGGGACTGTCTCGCGCAGCTCGTGTCCGCGCGCGACGCCGAACTCTGCGAAGCCCCGGGCGACTGATCGTCCGGGGCTTCGCGACGGCGTTTCGAGCGCGTTTTGGCGATTCGAGTCGAGACGCTACTGCACGCGCCGGTTCGTGCCGGTCATTTCCATCGTCTTCATCAGGCCCATGTACTCGGTCATCTTCCATTCGACCGTGTCGTTGTCGACGAATCGCATGGTGCCTTCGACCCGCGATTCGCCCCACGGGCCGTGGCTCTTCGCCTTCCAGTGCCAGACGCCGTCGTCGCCGCGCGTCGCCTCGCCGATTCCGGTCATGCCCATGCTGTCCACCCAGGTCGAACGAAACTTGCGGGCGTTCGTGTCATAGCTCCACGTGCCCATGCCCTTCATCGGGTCGAAGCCGTCCATCGTCATGACGCCTTCCTCGACCATGTACCAGCCGTCGCCGGCCCAGCGTGCCTCCGACTTGCCGGTCATCTTCAGCGTCTCGTCCATCATGGCGAATTTCGCCTCGCCGCTGCCTTCCCACTTGCCGACCATCGGGTTCAGAAGGTCCAGCTCGGGCGGACGCTTCGGCATCTGCGCCTTCATCTCGTCCAGCGTCATCTTCGGCGCGCAGCCGCAGGTCAGCGCCGCCAGCGAGAGCATCGCAAACGTTCGGGAACACCACAGCTTGGACATCGGGCGTCTCCTTGGTGCAGTAAGGTGAGAGAAGCACGTCGGGTAACGTAGTTCGAAGTGCCGCGGCGCTCAATGGGGCGGTCGAAGAGCGCCGGCCGACGCCGATCCCAGGTTCCACGGACCGTCCCGGGTCGCGCACGCCCCCTCGCCGCCGCGGTACACTCTCTCGGCGATGCTGCGATTCATTCCGTTAGATGCCGTTCTGCTCGTGGCCTTGTTGGCCGGCGTGATGCTCGCCGCGATCGGACTACGCGGCCGGCGAGTCGGCGCCGACCCGCATTGCCGACGCTGCGGATACAACCTCACCGGCGTCGAGCTGGAGAGCGCCGCGGCGCGCTGCGCCGAGTGCGGCGTCGCGGTGGCGACGCCGGGGGCCGTCCGCACCGGTCTGCGCGTGCGTCACTATCGCCTGGCGACGGCCGGCGCGGCGTTGTTTGTGCTCGGGGCGATGTCGTTGTCCGGCACGTTCGCCGCGGTGTTCTATCGGATCGATCTCTACCGCCTGAAACCGGTCGACATGATGCTCGGCGATCTGGAGTATCCGACCTGGCCGGCGTTCTCGCGCGGAATCCGCGAAATCCGTGACCGATATCTGCGGCGCGAGCTGACGCCCCAGCAGCTTCGTCGCGCGGCCGAGATTCTCCTGGCCGATCAGGCCCGCCCGAAGGAAGTGCCGGGGGTGAGTCGACCGCTCGCGTCGCTGCTCGGGAAGCTGTTTGACGACGGGACGCTAACGCCGGAGCAGCGCCGCCGTGCGCTGGAGAACGCCGTGACGTGCGACCCGCTCCGCTTTCGCGCCCAAGTCGTGCGCGGCTGGGACTTCCCAGTCCTGGCGACCTATCGCGGCCGGCTGCCTTCGGCGCGCGTCCATCCCAGTGTGGAAGCCGGCGAGCTGCGCGCGACGGATCTGAACGGGGTCGATGGCGGGTCGCCGTTCGTGATCGAGTCGTCGGTGCAGGAACCGGGTTCGACCGGCGCGTACGTCCGCATCGAATCGCCCGGAAAGTACCGTCTGGAACAGGAACTGCGTGTCCGAATCACCGCCGCGCAGGACGGACTTTCGCCCGGCGAGCCGCGCGTGCTGTTCGAGCGGCTGGCGACGCTTGCCGGCGACGTACAGGTGTTCGATCAGCCGCCGCCCGAGCTGCTCCGGGCGCGTCGCGATCCCGGCATCGACGCGCAGATGCCCGAGCACGTTCGTATTGTCGCCGCCGAGTGTCGGCCGCACCCGGAACGTCGCGACGCCCAGCGCGTCGAGCTGCGAGTCGCGGTGGAAGAAGAATTGCCGATCGCGATCGCGTTCGAGGTTCTGGCCGGCGTTGGCCCGCAGTCGTCGCGTCTGGGGTTCGTCACCAGCGCGGCGCGCCCGCGGTTCGGACGCACGGTGAGCGTCGTCGGCGCCGTTCCGGGCGACGGGGTCGAGCGATTGACCATCCGGCTGAGCGGCAGCGCGCGCGCGGCGCATCGCACGACCGAGTTGTCCGAGTTCTGGGACGGCGAGCTCGAGTTCGCCGACGTTCCGGTCGGGACCGGTCCAGCGGCGCTGCGCGAACGCGCCGGACGATCCCTGGCTGACATCGCGCCGCGCCTCGTCCCGCGGCCGTGATTCTCTTGGCGCTTCGCTCCGGCGCGCCGATACTCTGATGAACCGCGCCGCCGATCGATCCGGTCGCGCCGCCCGATTCGCCCGGAGAACATCGACATGCCCGTCTCGCAAGACCCGCTGTGGGTTCCGAGTCGTGAGCGCGTGCAGCGCTCTCAGATGCACGCGTTTCTGGAGCGGTGCGCGACGCGGTTCGTCTTCGACCCCACATGGGAAGGGCTTCGCCGCTGGTCGATCGAATCCAGCGCGCCGTTCTGGGAGGAGATGCTTCGACTTGCCGGGATTCGCGCGCACGCGCCGGCCCGCGCCGTAGTTGAAGGCGAGGGAATGCTGGGCACGCGCTGGTTCCCAGGCATGACCCTGAACTACGCCGAGCACCTGCTGCGATTCGCAGGCGAGCAGCCCGCCATCGAAGCGCTGGACGAGCGCGGGCGAAGCCGCACGCTTTCGCGCGACGAACTCCGCGCCGCGGTGGCGCGATGCGCCGCGGCGCTGCGCGCCGCCGGCGTCGGGCGAGGCGACCGCGTGGCGGGCTTTCTGCCGAACATTCCGGAGACGGTCATCGCCATGCTCGCCACGGCGAGCCTCGGCGCGGTGTGGTCATCCTGCTCGCCGGACTTCGGAACGCAAGGCGTGCTTGACCGGTTCGGGCAGATCGCGCCGAAGGTTCTGCTCGCGTGCGACGGCTACGCCTACGCCGGCAAGCGGATCGAGCTGATGCCGCGCGTCGCGGAGCTGGCCGCGGCGCTGTCCGGACTGGCGGCCGTCGTCGTCGTGCCGTTTCTGGACGAAGCCGTCGATGCATCGCGGATTCCGCGCGGGACGACGTGGGACGAGTTCACCGCACTTCCGGGCGGAGCGATCGCGTTCGAGCCGGTCCCGTTCGATCACCCGCTGTTCGTGATGTACTCCTCCGGCACGACCGGCAAGCCCAAGTGCATCGTACATGGGCACGGCGGCACGCTGATCCAGCACGCCAAGGAGCACCTGCTCCACTGCGACATTCGCGCAGGCGAACGCGTGTTCTACTTCACGACCTGCGGCTGGATGATGTGGAACTGGCTGGTCAGCGCGCTGGGTTGCGGCGCGACGCTGGTGCTGTACGAAGGAAATCCGGCATTTCCCGGCGCGGCGCGGCTGTGGGACGTCGCGGCCGAGCTTGAGGTGAACGTGTTCGGGACCAGTCCGAAATTCCTCGGCGCGTGCGAGAAGGCCGGCGTGCGCCCGGCGGCGACGCACGATCTGTCGGCGCTGCGCTGCGTCCTTTCGACCGGCTCGCCCCTGAGCGCGGAGCTGTTCCGCTGGGTGTATGACGCGGTCAAAGCGGACGTGCAGCTTTCGAGCATCTCCGGAGGCACGGACATCATCTCGTGCTTCATGCTCGGCAACCCGATCCTGCCGGTCTACGCGGGCGAGATTCAGTGTCGCGGGCTGGGGATGGACGTTCACGCGTGGGACGATCGCGGCCGCGCGGTGATCGGCGAGAAGGGCGAGCTGGTGTGCACCACGCCGTTCCCCTCGCAGCCGGTCGGGTTCTGGAACGACCCCGACGGCGCCAAATACCGCGCCGCGTACTTTGAGTCGTTCGCTGGCCAGCAGGTCTGGCGGCATGGCGACTACATCGAGATCACCGAGCGCGGCGGCGTGATCGTCTACGGCCGGTCCGACGCGACGCTGAATCCGGGCGGCGTACGGATCGGCACGTCGGAGATTTATCGCGTCGTCGAGACCATCCCGGAAGTCATCGACAGCATCGTGATCGGACGCGACACGCCCGACGCCGACGTGGAAGTGTGCCTGTTCGTGGTCTTGCGCCCGGGATGCACGCTGGATGCGGCGATGGAGAAGCGGTTGCGTGAGCAGATCGCAGCCGGGGCGACGCGGCGGCACGTGCCGCGGCACATTCGGCAGGTTCGCGAGATTCCGCACACCATCAGCGGCAAGAAGGTGGAGCTGGCGGTGCGGCAGATGGTGATGGGGCAGGCAGTGAGCAACCGCGACGCGCTGGCGAACCCATCCGCGCTGGACGAGTTCGCGCGAATTCTCGGTTGATGCGACGGGCGGATCGCGCCGGACTACTTCGACGCGGGTGACGCGGCCGGCGCGCCGGCCTTGGCGTCTCGGAACAGCAGCGCATAAAGGATGGACCCGCCCGCCACCCACGCCAAGCCGATCCAGACCGCGGCGCGCTGGCTCGGGTCGTAGAAGGCGCCGCACAAGATCGCCGCCTCGCCAGCCACGAACAGTGCCGGCGCGATCGGATAGCCGAATCCGCGCCAAGGTTGATTAGACGCTCTCGCGCGCCGCGCCAGCACGAACGCCGACAGCGCCGTCAGTCCGAAGAACACGCCATCCACGAACACGACGCCGGTGACCAGGCGGTCGATCGCCCCGATCCCCGCGCTCAGCAACAGCGTCAGCCCCGCGCCGCCCAGCAAGAGGACGGCGGCCCACGGCGTGCCGCTGTGAGCGCCGATGCGCGCGAACACGCGGAAGAACCGCCCATCCGCCGCCATCCGGTAAATCAGCCTCGGTCCGGACAGCAGCTGCGCGTTCAGCACGCCCAGTGCCGAGACGGCCACCGCGCCGGCGATCAGGCGTCGCCCGACTTGCGGCCAGACCGCGCCGACCGCGTCGGCCGCAAGCGCGCTGCTGGACGCCACGCGGTCGAACCCGAGCAGCGCGAGGTAAGCCCAGTTCGCCGCCAGGTAGACCGCGACGACGACCGCGACTCCGCCGATGACGGCTCGCGGCAGGTCTCGCTGCGGCTCTCGGATTTCGCCGGCCATCCAGAGCGCGTGCTGCCAGCCGCCGTAGGCGAAGAAGGTGGGCACGATGGCTGCGAGCAGCATCCACGTCCATGCGGCGTCGCTGGGGTTCGGGGCGGCCTGCGTCGCGGCCGGCGGCGGGGGCGCGAGGAAGGCTGCGAGCGCGACGATGCCGAAGAGCGTGGCGAGCTTGGCGGCGACGGTGACGTTCTGGACGCCGGCGCCCCAGCGCACGCCGGCGCAGTTGGCGCCGGCGAGGGCCACGATCAGCGTCGCGGCGAGGGCGGTGGAGACCGTCGGCGCGGGGGGCGCGCCGGTGGCCGCGATGGCGATGTTGTTGGCGGTGACGATCGCGATGATGGCGATGCTGCCGGCCTGGATGGCCGTAGCGTTGCAGAATGCGAACAGGTAAGCGGGCAGCGCGCCGTACGCGTCCTTCAGGATTTCATACTGTCCGCCGGCGTGCGGATAGCGGGCGCCGAGCTGCGCGAACGTGAGCGCCCCGGCCAGCGCGATCGCGCCGCCGATCGTCCAGGCGAGCAGGGCGGACTCGGCGCTGCCTCCGATTCGGGCGACCTGCGTGGGCGTGAAGAAGATTCCCACGCCGATGATCGCTCCGACCACGACCGAGAACGCGTCGAACGGTCCCAGCGCGCGTCGCAGCCGCGGCACGTCATCGGGCGCGAGACTGGTTGGGGCGGGACTTGTCATGGAGTTGTCCGGGCGGTCCCGCCGAAGCGTTCGGCTACGAGAGGGTGGAACCCGCATGGGTCAGCGCGGTGAACGGCGGGAGCCGAAAAACGACCCCCTCGTCCGGCGCGTCGACTTCCGACCATTCGGTCACACCGAGCGCATTCAGCCGCTCGACGACCCGCTGCACGACGTCTTCCGGGGCGCTCGCGCCGGAGGTGACGCCCACGCAGTCCACGCCGTCGAGCCATCGCGGCTCGATGAATTCGGGGCCGTCGATGAGATAGGCCGGCACGCCGCGCCCGCGGGCGACCTCGGTGAGCCGCTGCGAATTGGAGGAGTTGTTCGAGCCGATGACGAGCAGCAGGTCGAGCTGCGCGGCGCTCTGCTTCACCGCGTTCTGGCGGTTCTGCGTGGCGTAGCAGATGTCGTCGCTCGGGGGCATCTCAAGCCGCGGAAACCGCGCCCGCAGCGTGCTGACGATGTCGTGCGTATCGTCCTGGCTCAACGTAGTCTGCGTAAGAATGACGCCCGGCTGGTCGGGGTGGAGCTGCAGCCCCTCGGCATCGGCGACGCTTTCGACCAGCACGGTCTGGTCCGGCGCTTGCCCCATCGTGCCGACGACTTCGTCGTGCCCGGCGTGCCCGATGAACACGATGCGATAGCCGTCGCGGATGTACCGATGCACTTCCTTGTGCACCTTCGTCACCAGCGGGCAGGTCGCGTCGATCAGGCGGAGCCGGCGCTCGCCGGCCTGGCGATAGACCTCGGGCGGCGAGCCGTGCGCGGAGAGAATCGCGATCGCACCGGCCGGAACGTCGTCCAGTTCGTCGATGAAGACCGCGCCGCACGCCCGCAGTCGCGAGACCACGTGCGAGTTGTGCACGATCTCCTTGCGGACGTAGATCGGCGGGCCGTATTGCTCGAGCGCCAGCTCGACCACGCGGATGGCGCGCTCGACTCCGGCGCAGAAGCCGCGCGGCTTGATCATGATTCCGTGCATCGTGCTGCGTTTCCTTGGTGCAAGGGCGTACGACGGATTGTACGGGCGGCGGGGCGTGGCGGGGGGCCGGCATTACAATGAGCTCCGCTCGCGGGCAGTCGCCGGAATGCGCTCCGCGGGCGACACGTTCGGGAGCCGGCCCGCATGAACGACGATCGCGCCGAGCCGGAGGTCGCCGCGCAGGCCGCCCGCGAGAGTCGGCTCGGGCGATCGTCCGAGCTGATGTCGCGGCGCGTCGAGAGCATCCTGCTGGTCGCGACGCCGTACGATTCCTTCGTGCTGGAGGAGGACGGGCTGCTCTCGGAGATGATCTACTCCGAGTACGCCGACCTGGGATTGTCGAACGCACCGGCGCTGACGCGCGTGCCGAGCGGAGACGAGGCGCTGGCGGCGCTGCGGGTCCGCGGTTTCGACCTGATCATCACGATGCCGCGGATCGGCGACCAGGACCTGGCGGGGTTCACGCACGCCGTGCGCGAGGCCGCGCCCGGCGCGCCGCTCGTGCTGCTGGCATCGAGCGAAGCGGAGCTCTTGCAGCTTCGATCCGAGCGAAAGGGCGTGAACGCGGACTGGACCTACGTGTGGCAGGGCGATCCGAAGCTCTTCGTCGCCATGGTGAAGCTGATCGAGGACGCCTGGAACGTCGAGAACGACACCCTGGTCGGCGGCGTGGGCGTGCTGATCCTGGTCGAGGATTCCGTCCGGCACCGTTCGTCGCTGCTGCCCCTGATGTACGGCGAGCTGGTGAAACAGACGCGCTCCGTCATGCGCGACGGCTTGAACCGCGCGCAGCGGCTCCTGCGGCTGCGGGCGCGGCCGAAAATTCTCGTGGCCGAGAATTTCGAGCAGGGCGTCGCGCTGCTGGATCGCTTTCGCGACGTGCTGTTCGGCGTCATCGCGGACGTGGCGTTTCCGCGCGGCGGCGCGAACGATCCGCGGGCCGGGATCGACTTCATCCGCCTGGCGCTCGAGACGTCGCCGGACCTGCCGGTGCTGCTGCACTCGTCGGACGAGTCGAATCGTCGCGTGGCCGAGCAGATCGGCGTGCCGTTCCTGCACAAGCGTTCGCGCACGCTGCTGGACGATCTACGCCGGTTCATGGTCGAGAACTTCGGCTTCGGCGATTTCGTCTTTCGTCTCCCGGACCGAAGCGAGGTGGGGCGGGCCTGCGACATCCGGCAGATGTGCGACGTGCTTCGCGGGATTCCGCCGGAATCGCTCGAGTATCACGCGCGGCGCAACCACTTCTCGAACTGGCTGCGGGCCCGCACCGAATTCGAGCTGGCGCAGCGGATGCGACCGCGGCGCGTTTCCGAGTTTGAGAGCCTGGACGAACTGCGGAGCTTCCTCGTGCAGGCGTTTGAAGAGACGCTGCGCGACAATCGCCGCGGCGTGGTCGAGGAGTTCTCGTCGCAACGTTACGACGCAGCGGCGGGCTTCTGGCGCGTGGGCGGCGGCGCGATCGGCGGCAAGGCGCGCGGCCTGGTCTTTGTCGACGCGATGCTGGCGCGCAGCGCGCAGCGCTTCGCAGAGCTGGACGTTCGCGTGCACGTGCCGCCGGCGGTGGTGCTGTGCACCGACGTGTTTGACGAGTTTCTTTCCGGCAGCGGTCTGCGCGGCCCGGCGCTCAACGCGACCGACGACGCGTGGATCCGGCAGGCGTTTCTGGCGGCCGAGCTGCCGCCGGACGTGCTCGAGGCGTTGCGGGCGTTCCTTTCCGTTCACCATTCGCCGCTGGCGGTGCGGTCGTCCAGTCTGCTGGAGGACTCTCTGCATCATCCGTTCGCGGGCGTGTACGACACGTTCATGATCGCCAACGACCACCCGGACGCCGCGGTGCGCCTGCGCCAGCTCTCGGCGGCGGTGCGGCTGGTCTACGCGTCGACGTTTCTGTCGACCGCGCGGCAGTACCTGGAGGCGTCATCGCAGCGCCTGGAGGAGCAGCGCATGGCGGTTGTGCTCCAGGCCGTCGTCGGCGCGCGGCGCGACATGTTTCATTACCCGAGCTTCGCCGGGGTCGCCCGGTCCTACGATTTCTATCCCGTCGGCGCGACGCGGCCGGAACACGGCGTCGCGAACGTGGTGCTGGGGCTGGGGCAGTTGGTTGTGGACGGCGGTCCGTCCGTGCGGTTCTGCCCGCTCCGCCCACAGATCCTGCCCCAGTTCTCGAATCCGCGCGAGTTCCTGCAACGATCGCAGAAGCGATTCCTGGCGATCGAACTGAGCCGGAGCGGGCCGACCCCGGACGTCGCGCCGCCTCCGCTGGCTTCGCTTGACCTCGACGCGGCCGAACGGCACGGGACGCTGGCAGCTGTCGGGTCGGTGTGGTCTACCGAGAACGCCGCGTTCTATGACGGGATTTATCGGCCCGGCGAGCGCGTCGTGACGTTCGCGCACGTGCTCAAGAGCGACTTGTTCCCGCTGGCGCGCGTCCTCGAGCACGTGCAGCAGATCGGTCAGGAGTCGATGGGCGGACCGGTCGAGTTCGAGTTTGCGGTGGAGTTGAGCCGCCGTCCGCGCGAGTTCGCCATCCTTCAGATGCGGCCGTACGGTCGCGGCGCAAGCTGGCCGTCGGTGGACCTGTCCGAGATTCGCGAAGACGCGGTGCTGTGCGCATGCGAGCATGCCATGGGCAACGGCGTGATCGAGGGGCTGGCGGACGTGGTGTATGTTCGCCCGGACCGGTTCGACGCGGCCCGCACGCAGGAGATCGCGCGGGACATCGCGGGCATCAACGCCGAACTTCGCGCGCAGGATCGGGGGTGCGTGCTGATCGGTCCGGGCCGGTGGGGCAGCACTAACCGCTGGCTCGGAATCCCGGTAAACTGGAGCCAGATCAACACGGCGCGCATTATCGTGGAGGCCGGGCTGGAGCAGTTCGTGGTGGATCCGTCGCAGGGCGCTCACTTTTTTCACAATCTCACGGCGGCCGGGTCGGCGTATCTGACCGTCAGTGCGCACGCCGAGCGCGGGTTCGTCGATTGGGCCTGGCTCGACTCCCAGCCCGCGGCTCATGAGACGGAGCTGGTGCGGCACGTTCGGCTCGGCTCGCCGCTCGACGCCCGCATAGACGGTCGCACATCGCGCGCGTTGATTCTGAAATTCCGGGAGGGCGTGGCTCGCTAGGGCCTGCGCGGGTGGTTGGGGACTGAGCACAGATGTTCGTGAAAGGATGAAAATGTCCAGGGAACTCGGATCGCTGCCGGAATCGGATCTGCTGTTCGGCGAATCGGCGCTGCTGCAGCGCGTCATCGAGAACTTCGACCGCGCCGCCAAGGCGGCCGAGCTCGACGAGAACATCGCAGTGCGATTGCGGCGTCCGGACAAGGTTGTGATCGCCGCCTTGCCCATCCGGCATGATGACGGGCGCGTGGCGGTATACACCGGCTTCCGTGTTCAGCACAGCCACGCGCTCGGCCCATACAAGGGCGGCATTCGCTATCACCAGGACGTCGACCTGGGCGAGGTCAGCGCACTGGCGATGCTGATGACGTGGAAGTGCGCGACGATGAACCTGCCGCTGGGCGGCGGCAAGGGCGGCGTCCGCGTCGACCCGACCAAGCTCTCCACCGGCGAGCTCGAGCAGTTGACCCGCCGCTACACGGTCGAGATCAGCCCGGTCATCGGTCCCGAGCAGGACATCCCCGCTCCCGACATGGGCACGGATGAATCCACCATGGCGTGGATCATGGACACCTACAGCCAGCGCACCGGCAAGTTCACTCCCGACGTCGTCACCGGCAAGCCGGTGGACACCGGCGGCTCGGTGCTGCGCCGCGAAGCCACCGGGCGCGGCGTGGTCTACACGATCGAGGAAGCGGCCCGCGAAATCGGCCTGAGTCTCCAGGGCGCGACCGTCAGCATTCACGGCTTCGGCAACGTCGGCACGCACGCGGCTTCCACGATCGCGCAGCGCGGCGCGAAAGTCATCGCCATCGCCGACGTCTCCGGCGGATACGTCAACACCGGCGGCATCGACGTGGAACGCGCCGTCCGCTACGTCGAGAAGAACCGCACGCTGGCAGGCTGCGGGCTCGGAGATTCCGTTCCGGGCGACGACGTGCTCACCGTGCCGTGCGACATTCTCATTCCCGCGGCGCTGGGTAACGTCATCACCTCCGCCAACGCCGCGCGGATCAAGACCAAGATCATCGGCGAAGGCGCGAACGGTCCGACCATGCCGGACGCCGACCGCGTCCTCGAGCAGGCCGGAACGCTGATCGTGCCGGACGTCGTGTGCAATGCCGGCGGCGTCATCGTCTCCTACTTCGAGTGGGTGCAGGGCGGCATGCACTTCTTCTGGAGCGAAGACGAAATCGACAGCCGGCTCTCGAACCTGCTGCGCCAGGGCTATCAGCGCGCCCGTGCGTTCGGCAAGGAGCGGAAAATCTCCCTGCGGACCGCCGCGCTCGCGTGCGGAATCAAGCGCGTCGAACGCGCCATGCGGCTGCGCGGCATGTACGGTTGAAAGCGACGCGGCCGGGCCGCGACTCGTTCAGCACCTTCGAAACACGGCTTGCGCGGCGCGTCCGGGAACGACCTCGAACGCGCCGCGCAGCGTTTTTCCTTCCAGCTCAAACGCGGCGCGATCGTCTTCTTCGAGCAGCCACCGCGCAACTCCGCCATCGACGCGCCGCACATGCCCGCGTCCGCCCGACAGCGCTCCTTCATACTCCAGATACGCGAGCCGGTGATCGGCGATTCGTTCGGCCGGCGTATCCGCGTCCGTCGCCAGCGGATCGCGCGACAGCCGCCAGGTCGTCAGCGCCGCGCCGTCCGGGCGCTCGATCATCAGGTCCCAATGGACGCCACGCGGATCGGCATGTTCGAGCAGAGCGAAGCGCACGGCGCGCCTCATTCCGCGGCGGGACCGGCCGCCAGATCGACGCTGCGTAGCAGATCGACCGCGGCGTGACCATCGTCGCGGGCGAGAATCTTGCCGCTCAGCCGCGACTCGCCCAGGATGTCGGGCACGTCGCCGTCGATGCGATGGAGTTGCAGCCGCGCGTTTTCGATCTCGGCCGAGACACGACCGGTCAGGCGGTCCCGACGGGCATAGACGAAGCCGGTGCCTTCATACACCGCAACGCCGCCGGGCGAGCGCACGACGTAGCGAATCACGGAATCGACCGTGGAGGGATCGTCGTGCGTCTTGCCGGGCTTGGGTCGCCAGAACAGGTGCACGTGCACGAACTGTTCAAGCGTAGGCTGCGGTTCGGCGCCGGACGCCCGCGCCAGCAGGTGCGTGTCGCCGCCGGAGTCAATGCGGAACGCGCCCTCCGCCAGCTTCACGGAATAGGTCTCGGGGAAGTAGGGATCGAGATACGAGACGACTTTCAGGACGCCCGAACGCCCAGCGCAGCCCGTCGTGCCGGAGAGAATCGCCACCGGCAGCAACACCGCCAGCGCCGTCTTCGCAGCGACGGCCGAGGCTCGTCGCCGGTCGTGGACGATCGGGCGATGGCAATCAATCATTGGGTTCGGCGCTGGCGCGCCCGTTGAGCCGGCTTCCGTCGCCGATGCCGAGGAGCGTGAGAGCGTCGCGCTCGACGATTCCGCGGAGCATCTCGCGCGGGACGGTGACGAGGTTCGTCCCGCCGGCAAGCTGGTTCACGGAGTAGAGCGCCTCGATGCAGGCGGCCGGCGAGCGGTACGGGAAATCGCTGCCGAACAGGAGCTTGTTCATGACGCCGTACTCGTACGCCGCCAGCAGCGACTTGTAGCTGAGCCACGGGCGCTGGAGCAGGCCGGAAACCTCGGCGTAGACGTTGCGATGCTTGCCCAGCAGCACGACCGTCTCATCGACCCACGGATAGCCCATGTGGGCGATCACGATGCGCAGTTCGGGAAACTCGGCCGCGACGGCGTCGAGCATGAGCGGGCGTCCGAACTCCATCCGGGCGGCCGGGCTCCGGTGATTCTGCTCGACGAGGATCGGCATGCCGAGGCGGACGCACGCTTCGTAGACGCGCAGGGCGCGCGTGTCGGACGGGTGGAAGTCCTGCAAGGCCGGCGAGATCGTGATGCCGCGCAGGCCGAGGTCTTCGCGGGCCTGGCGGATTTCGTCCACGCAGTGCGGATCGGTCGGATCGATGCCGGCGAAGCCGATCAGCTTCGGGCTGTAGCGGCGAACATAATCGGCCACATAGCGGTTCGGGATCTCGGCCTGGAGATACTGGCTCTTGAACGCCAGCACGATGGCCCGGTCGACCGTGTCGATCGCCTCGAGATGGCGGCTGATGTCCGCGCTGACAATCCGCTCTTCCGGCTCGGTCACTCCTGGGATTCCGCGCGTGCTTGAACCCCAGACCTGTGTGTGGCAATCGACGATCATGAAGTGCTCTGCGTGCCTGCCACTGCTGGAACGGCAGTGAAAGCGTCCCGCGCCAAGCGGTGGGGGAATCCTATTTTGCCCCGCTCGGGCCGTCAAGACCGGCTGACGGGGAATCGTCAGCCGGACGGTCGGCGATCAACCCCCGCTCGCCCGTCCGCACGAAGCGCGCCCATGCGACCGTGGTACCTGCGACATGACGAGTGGCTGCCGCGCAGAGGCACAAGATCGTGTGGCTGTTTGCCGCGCGATCAAGCGACATCTTCTCCAATTCAAGACCGTGCGTCGGCGACTACGCGCGCGACCCGACGCGATTCCGAATCCGGGGGTGTCGAAGCGGTCCTACAGAGCCGCGACCGTCAGGGAGCGGGGAAACCCGATTGATTCCCATCGCGCGTCTCCCCGCTCCCTGACGAGGCTTTTGCATCAACGGGCGGATTTTCGGAGTGATTGG